>NZ_JACHLE010000001.1 GCF_014204415.1 Chryseobacterium defluvii
CCGGAGTATATGGTACCGGGTTTCTATGTAGAGTTGGAGGCAATACCATTAACGCCCAATGGTAAGATCGATAGGAAGAGCTTACCCGGAGTGAGCGGGGAAGATCTGATCCGGAGAGAATATACAGCACCGGGGAATGAGACGGAGGAGAAGCTTGTGGAGATCTGGCAGCAAACCCTTGGTATAGAAAAAGTAGGAGTCACGGATAATTTCTTTGAACTGGGAGGACACAGTCTGGCAGCCGGGAAAATACTGAATAGTATTTCCAGAAAATTAAATAAAGAAGTATCATTAAAATATATTTTTGAGAACCAAACGATTGAAAATCTGGCGAAGGTACTTGACAGCAATTCTAAAGCAAAAACTGTTATTCCCAAAGCAGAAACTGTTATTCCCAAAGCAGAAGAAAAGGATTTTTATGCCTTAACTTCCGATCAGATGAATATATGGCTGGCTTCTCAGAAAGAAGACCTTTCCAATGCCTATAATATGTATTCTGTTTTTGAAATAGAAGGGAGTTTTAATGATCTTTTACTGGAGCAGTCAATCCATACGGTTATTAGAGAAAATGAAATACTAAGAACAAATTTCATAGAAAAAGACGGAGGTATATTTCAAACGGTCAGGCAGGAAATTAACTTTAAAATAGAGACTATTCATGTAACAGAAGAGAATTTTTTATCCTCTATTAAAAACCTGACTTCTCAGAATTTTAATTTAGCAGCAGATACCCTTCTCAGAACGGCTGTTGTTAATAATAGTAATGGCAGGAAATATTTGGTTTTCCTTACCCACCATATTATTGTTGACGGCATGTCTTTAGAAATTATTCTGAATAAGCTTATCGGGGTTTATAATAATGAAACTTTAAAAACTACAGGCGATATTCAGTTTAAAGATTATTCCGAATGGCAGCAGATCAGGATTAATCAGACAATGCCGAATACTCATAAAAGCCATGCGAAAACAAAAGTTTTAAATAGCGATCAAATGCGGGGAACAGTCAAAAACGGAACCTTTCACTTGTCCACAGACCGCTATGATCAGTTAAGGGAGATTTCAAATGAAAATAAAACAACGGTATTTTCCTCCGTTCTTACCTTATTGAGCATTGTCCTGAATAAGATATATCAGCAAAACACAATTTGTCTGGGAACTGTTTTTAGCGGAAGGAACGCCGCTCAGCTGGAAGATACAATCGGAATGTTTATTAAGACCTTACCCATTCATTTACCGGTGGATGAAATTTCAAATTTTGAGTCTTTAACCAAAATAAATCAAAACTCACTGATGGATATGGAAGAGAATATGGATCGCTCTTTTGCAGGTAACCTTAGTGAGCTGACCGATTTCCTGGTTATCTATCAAAATTCCGATACATTGTCAAAAGACAATATAGATTTTGGAACATTTGTGTTGAAAAAGCAAAAGATGCATTCTACCCAATCCAGATTTCCGGTGGTATTTAATTTCTTTGAAACGGATGGATTGAAATGTGAAGTAGAATACAGTGAAAACATCAATTATAACTTAGTGGAAATCATTCTGGAAAAGCTATCGTTGTTGATTGATTGGGTGTATGGAAATCCCGGCAAAACCATTAAGGAAGCCGATCTTTCAACAGCTCTGGAAAAACAGGTGAGGGATTCCGTAGACATTGATTTTGATTTTTGATGATCATTTTATATACTTTTATAGAAGAAGGGAAGCACCAATACTTATTGGATAAGTATGCTGAGATCTGCTCCAAAGAATTCAATGCAAAGATCCTGAAATACAGGAGATGGCAGGATGCCCAGCTGTCTTTGCTCGGAAGAGTACTTTTAAGATATGGCTTAAACCATTATTTTGATATAAAAGATTTTGAAATGAGCCGTACATCAGACCATAAACCTTTTATAACAGATCATGCAATACACTTTAATATATCGCACGCAGGAAATTTAGTGGCTTGCTGCATCAGTAGGTCTCCTATAGGAATTGATGTGGAATATATAGACCACAAAATAAATTATGAAGATTTTAAATCTCAGATGACCTCGGGCGAATTTAGCAAAGTGTACCATTCAGAGGATAAGATCAAAAGCTTTTTTACTTACTGGACGGAAAAAGAAGCTATTATTAAAGCCCACGGAAGAGGGTTATTAATCCCGTTACGGTCTTTTGAAGTTTTTCAGGATCAGGCCGTAATTGAAAATGAAAAATTCTTCCTGAAAGAAATTTTTATAGATAAAGAATATCAATGCTATGTTGCTTCCAATGAAGACATCAGGCAGCAAAAAAACCATATAGAACATATAAATCTGAATAAATTATAAATGAGACTGTTTCGTTTTTTTTTCCTTATTACCCTTTTTATTACTGTTTCGTTAAATGCCCAGACAAAGCTGGAGAAAGTAAAGTCATACTTTCCGGATTCAAAAGAATTAAGAAAAGACCCTATTGAATGGTATCGTTTTTCAGTGCCCGAAAATTGGGAAAAAGTGAATGAAAGAAAAATTTCTCTTGCGGTTGCGGTATTAAAATCCAAAACGGCATCCAAACAGGAACCTGTTGTTTTCATCCAGGGAGGTCCCGGTGGAAATACGGTTGCAGAGACCACATTTTGGGTAGATCATCCTTTGAGAAAGAATCATGATATTGTATTGGTAGATTTAAGAGGAACAGGATTCTCAGAACCCCGATTATGTCCTGATCTGGGTAAAAAGTTCTTTGAAATATTAGCTAAAAACCAGCCTGAAGAACAGGATGTAAAAGATAAAGTACAGGTTTCATTAGAATGCAGGCAGGATATGATCAATCAGGGGATAGATTTAGGTTCATACAATAGCATATCTGTTGCACGTGATCTGCATGCTTTGAAAAATGCACTGAAGATTCAGAAATGGAATGTGTACGGAGTCTCTTACGGAACCTATATAAGCCAGAATTATGCTAAAATTTTCCCCAATGATATTCATACTCTAACATTGGACTCTTCAATATCTGATATTTCAGAATATTATACCAATAATACTCAAAACTATATGCTCAGCTTAAACAAGCTCTTTAAAAGCTGTAAAGATGATCCTAAGTGTAATAAAGAGTATCCTAATCTGGAAAAAGTTTACTACAACACTATTGCTGAATTAGAAAAGAAACCTATTACCGTAGAAGTAGATCATTCAGTTGTTCCGTCCGGAAAGTTTACCTATAATGCTGAAGACTATAAAATTGCAATCCAGCAGTCATTATACGAAAAAAAACTGGTTGAGGTATTACCCTTACTGATTTATCAGTTCAAAGAAAGAAATACAGCTGCCTTAGCGGGATTGGTTCAGGCATTTTCAGGGGCATTGTCCCTGAATTACGGGAACTATTTCTGTTTTACCTGTAACGAGGTTATTCCTTACAATAATCTGCAGAAGTACGATTCAATTTCATCAAAATACAAAAAGCTGAACGGCGGATTATCCTTTTACCGGTCAGATTTTAATGTATGCGACCAATGGAATCGGAATCAGGTTTCTTCCATGCCAGAGAGTCCGTCATTAAAAAATGACAATCCGTTTAAAGTATTGATCCTTTCAGGAGGATTTGATCCGATTACACCTGCTTATTTTGCCGATGAAACATCCCGGAATTTTAATAAAAATGTTCAGATTGTTAACGGGTATACCTATGGCCACGGTTTAGGATATACCCAATCAGGAGCCAATATAATTGGAAACTTTATGGAAAATAAGCCGATTACAGATTCTTTAAAGCAATATTTTAATAAAAAGGATATTGCTTTTAAAACTGATATTACTTTAAATAAAGGCGTTGTTAAAATGACCGGAGATATGAACTCGAAGCAGTGGTATTATTTTATTCCTCTGATCATATCTTTAGTGGTGATTCTTGTGGTATTTATAGGAAGTCTGGCCATTATTTTTTCTAAAGGAACAAAATCAGGTGCAGTTGTTCTTTTATTATTTTTAACTTCATTACTGATCCTGACATTTATTATCTCTTTGGGATTAGGGATCAATACTACACTCAATGACAATCTTTACTTACTGGCTTTCGGGCTGCCGTCAAAGTGGAGTTTTGCGTTTCTGATATATAGAGCGTCACTGTTACTTTCTGTCATTGCTTTTTTTGTTTCGCTGGTCAAGACATTCAGGAGCAATATTCCTTTATATGTTATACTATTTCTGGCAATCGGAATTGTTCATTATTATTTTATTAATTGGGGAGAGATTTCATTCTAAAAATCAATCATCATTCTTATTTATTTCATCCGGATTCTATTTATAAGTTCATACAATACAATAAACGGCTAGTATCATCATACTAAATTTCGGGATATGGACAAGATACAGGCATATAAAAAAGAGTTACATAATTTTCATATGTAACTCTTTTTTAATCAAGTGAGCGCGAAAGGATTCGAACCTTTGACCGTCTGCTTAGAAGGCAGATGCTCTATCCAGCTGAGCTACGCACCCTTAAAATGATTCTTGCTTAGTAAAATAAGCTGTGTTAAAGTCGGGGCGGCAGGATTCGAACCTGCGACCTCCTGGTCCCAAACCAGGCGCGATGACCGGACTACGCTACGCCCCGGGGAAGTATGATCTTAATGATTTTTACTTCGTTTTTGCGGGTGCAAATATAAGATAGTTTTGTGATTAAAAAAATAAAATCAATAAAAATCTGATATTAAATAATATTCAGGACGTTTATAATGATCAATATAAAGGATAGCGGCAGATAGTATCTTATCCCCATACCGGGGAAAGATAAATTAGTGAACCTTCAACAATAACATTCAAAAGTGATAAAGCCTTATCAGTATCTTTTATCCGCCAGTAATATCCACCCAGATTATAATTGATAAAAAATTGTTTATAGAATATTGCAATTCTTTATTCAGGGTATTAGCTTTTATTAGACAGCTATAGGCATTATCAGGGTTGTTTTCTATTATATAATAACGGATATGAAGCCTTATAGAAGACATCAATTTGTTCAACGGTCATTTATAAATCCTTTGTGGAAATCTCAATGGGCTGAAGACTGCCGGTTTAATTCCTCTAAACACAATGAATAAAGCAGTTGCAAACGAAAGTTTGTGACTGCTTTTTATTTTATAAATGAAGAGTACAAGCAGATCCTCAGCAAAAAGGGGCGGTCAGTTTATTACGGAAAGAAAAAAGTACAAGGCCTACTTTGGATTTTATCTGAAATTTCTCAAACAGGGCATTACGGTATACATCTACAGACTTTACCGAAACATTCATTTCCTCAGCGATCTGTTCATAAGTAAGCTCTCTTTCATCACATACCAAAGTAAGAAAATGCAGTTCCCTGTCTGATAACCTGATATTCTGCGGCTTATTCTCCTCCCGGGTTTTATAGTTCCTGATCCTTTTTAGAATTTCGGTCACATTACTGTATCCGAAAGATAGAATGTTATCGAGGCAGAATTTGAGTTCTGCTGCACTGCAGTTTTTGTGCAAAAAACCTCTGGCTCCATACTGATAGGCACTTTCAATAATGTCTTCTTCCAGGTGCTGGGTGAGCAAAAGAACTTTATATTCTTCATCCTGCCTTTGCTCAAGCTGCTGTAAAACTTCTATTCCGCTGAGTAACGGCATGGAATAATCGAGAATGAAAAGATCCGGCTTTTCTTTGGCAAAGGGTAATGTATCGAGGAAAATCTGCCCATTCTCAAATTCATGGGTAATGCTGTAATTGCCTAACTTTTCAATAAGCTGTCTCAATCCCTCCCTGACGATCTTATGGTCATCAATAAGAGCAATAGTAGATTTTTTCAATGGAATAATTTTTTTAATTTGGGTTTTTTTCGAAGATTTGTATGGCTGTCCCTTTTTGAAGCTCACTTACAACCTTTAATTCAAAGTTAATGATTTCTGCTCTTTTTCTAAGGGTATTCAATCCTAATTTAGCATTATCATGTTTTGGGATAAATCCTTTTCCATTGTCAGAAATTTCCAGCAGAAAATAAGGCTGAAATTGTAACTTTATGAAAACCCTGTCCGCTCCCGAATGTTTCAAAATATTATTGATGATCTCCTGATACATGCGGAACAGGATGTGAGAATATTCGGGAAGAATTTCGGAGGACTCATTTTCCGGACAACTGAAAGAAAATTCTATGGTATGGTTTTGCCCAAGGTATTCCAGGTCCTTCCGAATTCGTTTTTCGATGGATTTATTTTCTGAAAATGAAGGATGAATACGATGGCTTGTGGAACGTACGGATTCGGAAAGTTTGCCCAAAGAAGAAGATAAATGCCTCAAAGACGGGTTTACTTCCGGAAAGTCCAGCTTCATATTTTCTATCTGGAAGTTAAGTACCGTGATCTGCTGTCCGATATCATCATGCAGGTCGCCGGCTATTTGGGTACGAAGTTCTTCCTGGCTTTCCATAATACTTTGGGTAAGGGTTTTCTGAAAGTCCAGATCTTTCTGGTGGATATCTTTCTGGTAATTGGTGACTTTATAGATATGGAGCCGTACAAGGATCACACAAAACATTACCAGCAAACATACCAGCAGCATAACGATAATGATACCCAGTGCGATTTTATACATGGCTTTTGTTTTCTTTGTAAATATACCAGTTTATAAGAGAGTAATAGATGAAATTGACAAAATGACTTATAAATGCGTAGACGGTAATCTCCTTAAAAATTTTTGTATAGAAAAGATCAGATGAGTCAAAGGCAAATAAGAAGCTCATTCCCATGAAAAACAGGACGGGAGAGGAGATCAAAAGGTAATGATTGGTAGTAAAGAAATTGAAATTTTCCCGCTTTAGTTGAGCGTAGCTTTGGAACAGGAAAAAAGTACAGTATAACAGGGAACCTATGATAAAATTGTAAAAATTGGGTTTCCACCAATTATGGTAGATTAATAAATTGATTCCACAGAAAAATATAAAAACTCCTATAGCATGGGGCTTGTATTTTTTGAAAATGGAGTCTCCGGACAAAAGGGTAGAAAGCCATATAATAAACAGAAGAAATACATAAATATTTGTGCTTAGAGAATTACCTTTAATCAAAAGGAGGCAAATCTCATTGGCTAAAGAAATTAACAGATTCACTATAAGCAAAATGTTATTCCTCTTTTTTTTGAGGAATAACATGTGAATGAAAGTGATTAATATGTATGTATTAATGGGGTTCATTTACATAGCTATTAATGGCGGGGGAGTAGAAATATCAAATAAAGCACCCCCTACATAGAACATAAATTCTCTGGATGATGAATTATAGTAGAAAGTAATGGTATCAGTATCCTGGATTTTTTTCACTCTTCCGATACTGTCAAACAATTGACTCGAAAATGTATGCTTAGGCTCATGCTTATCAACAATCTCAATACCATTGAGAGAGAGTTTTAAATATTTTTTATATTTTTTGTGTGTATCCTTGACAAAAAGAAGTTTAAATTCTTTCCATCCAAATTGAAACATTTTGGTAAGAGTAAATAATTCATGAAGAGCAACAATCGAATCATCTGATCCTTTGGCTCCGTTAATGCCCTCATACTTGATGATTTCACCATTAGCTTTGAGCCATTCGGCTAATTTCCCAAAATCAGATGAGCCTTCTCTGAAAACCTTGATATAGGCTTCTTTTTTTGCATGATCAATAGTAGGTGCTACTCCTAATTCAATGCTTTTTCTTTCCCATTCATCAATATTTTCGACTGTTGTAAGATCCACTATAATAAGATAGCCTTCTTCTTGAAATATTGAGGGAATTTGAAATTGATTTGGTTCCATATTTTAACTGTTTTTAAAGTTCTAGTACAAATCTCCAGCTTCATTTTAAAAGAATCATTAGGGGAAATCCTAAATTATCAGGTTTTTTATCCTAGTGTTCAAATCTTTTGATAAATAAACTATTTTCCAAAAAGTATCTGTCCTGCTATTGCAATTCCAATTTAGGAAAACTCCTATATAAATATATGCTTTTTCGTATTGATTGATAGGAGCCTGCAATAATAATTTTGAAACAGAAATTCAACCGGGCAGTCGAAAACGGTATAGAGTAGACCCATTCAAAATTTGATTATTATGGAAAATTACAGATTAATTTTAGCTTTAAAAGAGAATGTTGATCCTTCTGAGATCTTACCCAACCAAGTTATGGGATCATCTCCCAATTTTTACAGATTATATGATCCGCAGGATCATATAGCAGAATTTAAGGATAGAAGCGATAACATAGCCGCTCCTTATGCCTCAGATGAAGAATTATTTACCAAAGAGATTTATCCATCGATGATTGATTCAGAAAAGAAGCTTTACAGGACATATGCTGTGAATTTGAATTCTAATGAAGAACTGCAGCAGTTAAAAAATTATCTGGAGCAGCAGGAAGGAGTAGAATTTGTGCAAAAAGACGAATTGAATGAGCTGTACCATCATCCCAATGATCCTCTTTTATCGAGGCAATGGGCTGTACAAAAAATTAATTGTGAACAGGCCTGGGATATTTCTAAAGGTGATGATATTATCGTTGCTGTGGTTGATACCGGGGTAGATTATAATCACCCTGATATTTCAGCAAATATGTGGAAAAATGCTCAGGGAAAGTTCGGATATGATTTTTCTGATCAAGATGATGATCCTAAAGACTATCAGGGACATGGTACGCATTGTGCAGGGACGATTGCCGCTGTAATGGATAATTCGCTTTTGGTTGCCGGGATAGCCCCCAAAGCAAAGATCATGGCAGTGAAAATTTTTCCAAATGCCTATGATAGTGTTTGTGTCAGAGCTATAAAGTATGCGGCGGATAATGGCGCGCGGATTATCAGCAATAGCTGGGGGCCGGTAGGTAGAAAGCCTTCCAATCCTTCAGTGGAAGATGCAATCGATTATGCATATAATAAAGGATGTATTGTGGTATTTGCTGCAGGGAATTCAAATGATGATGTTAGATTTTATTCTCCGGCTAACTACTCCAAAGTAATCAGCGTAGCAGCTACAGATATAAATGATAACAGAGCTGACTTTTCCAACTATGGCAATACAATAACTGTTGCAGCACCCGGAGTCGATATTGTTTCTCTGAGAATGAACTCTTCAGATGCCGTTTCTATGTCGGGAACTTCCATGGCGTGTCCGCATGTTTCAGCATTGGCAGCCTTAATCTTAATGAAAAACAGGCAATACACCTTTGAGAAGGTCAGACATTTCATACAGGCCTATGGTGACCCTGTTACAACGGACAGGCCTGTCGGCGGACGAATAAATGCTTTTGCTTCCGTCCAGAATTCATTAAACGTTCCTAAAATAACCGGGGCCAGAATGGTATTTAACTTAACATCGGATGACAAGGATAAAGAAGAAGAAATCCAACTCACGGTTACCCAATCCGGACAGGTAATAGGAGAGGGAAGATTTGGTAAAGGAATCAAATGGAGTGATCCGGGAACCTATCCCTGCACAGTTAATATTGCCCCTACGGACCCGTCTTTACTGTCGTCCATGAAAATAAGAATGTACAAAACGCCCCACGGTTCAGATACAGGGTGTGGAATGGAGGGCAGTATCGCCTGTGATTTAATTCTTGAAGGAGATCTGATCCAGAAATGGTTTACAGTTCCTGTAAGGAGGTATGGCGATAATAACCCTTATGATGTGACTTTTTCGCAAATTAATTTGATTACTAATGAGTTATGATGACCTTTGATTTTTTCAAAAACCTTAAATACAATTTTATGAAAACACAGACTATAATTTTAACCATGATTTTTTGTATGATTCCGATTCTATCCTTTGCAAATAATATTGATACAAAAGATGAAATAGAAGATTGGGAGAGATTTATGGCTTTAATACCGGTTATCCTTTACCTGCTGATCTCAATATTGATATTATGGAAATTGCGTAAAGATCGGGTAACCCTCAAAGAGTTACTTCTCGATAAAGATATGATCGTAGAACTGGAAGCGCAAAAAAACAAACAGGAACTGGAAATAGCAAAATTAAATCCGGTTTCCGCGCAGACTTATTTAGAGCGAACCCGACTTGAAAATGGTTCAGCAGAAACCAGCCAGAAAAGCAGTATCAGCAGGCTGTTGGCATTTATCAGTGGTTTAGTATCTGTAGGACTTGCTTGTGCAATCACAACGTTTTATATGTGGAGCTATTTTGAACCTGATATTATTGTTTCAAATACAAGTACAGGAACTGGAGTACCAAGCATTCAGTATCCAGACCTTGACAAGCTGCTAACTGTTCTTCTATCATTAGGTATAGGGGTAATTCCTTACGGTTTTAACAAAATAGGGAATGCTCTAAGAAATCCTTAATCTAGAGTGCTGACAAGAAACTTAACCATGACATTAGAAAATTAAAAGAAGTGTCCAATCTGCAGGAGCAACCTGTTTTCTCCTGCCGAAATAAAGAAGATGATGACCTATGCCGGCAATTACACAAACAGGTGATTGATAGCCTTGAAATAAAAGTATAATTTAGATTCGGATTTAAACCCAATTATTTATCAGATCAAAGAGTTTAAATTATTTTATGTTGAATAAATGATAAATAATTTTAGAATTCTTTATTTAACTATTGAAAAAATAGCTAACTTTAAGAAAAGATCATAATTGAAAAAAATAAAGTTATATGGCAAATTAATATGATATAATTAAACTAATAACCTAAAAACAAAGAAAATGAACATTTACCAAACCCTTTGGGACAAAGATGAAAACAAATTTTCAGTCTCAAGAAGATTAGACAACAGAGAGTTTGACAATCCGGACGCAGATATCCTGCTTGATGAGCAGATAAGAGCTAATGGAAAACCTGATACGGATCTGGCTAAAAACCCTTTATTTAAAAGCGTCAATAAGGAAAAGCTTCAGACTGATATCAATTTGAAATTTATCAAATTACTGAATAATTATATTGTCAACTTTAAAGACCGTGAAGAATACCTTCCGGAAGAAATAACAGAGATCAACGAGTTTATTGAAGCCATACGGCCTACAAAAGTCTGGGAAGAAGCGATCTATTATATTGAAAGTGAATTAAAATATTCCATTAAAGACAAGCTGCAGGAAACCCTTTTCAATATCTGGTGCAACCTTTATACAAACTGGTATAATAATAACAGGATAGATTACTGTTCCGGCTTTGAACATGTGTTTGTAGGAGAAGGTAAATTAGAAAAAAATCCTATCATAGACGGATATCATAACTGGATAAAATTCCTGCTGGATGAAAAAACAGGACGGGTCAATTACCAGGGATACAATTATGGAATTAATGGAGGCTCAGACTATGACGGGCCTTCCCAGCCTAATATAATCACACTGAAAATGATGTGGGATCTTTTTGACCTGAATGGCAATAAAATAGCTACTTTATTTAAATCCAGAGGTGGCTTTTTTGTAGGGACAAGTCCTGAGTGCGACTTTGCCATGGGTACCATTGCCTACTTTGAGCATCTGGCCGGCAGGCTGGTGGATGATAAAAGAGAAGTCTCTATTAACAAAGGAAGATATGACCTCATCCTGAGAAGAAATGTCAATCAGGACCAGACTTTAGGACAGGCTATCAGATCTTTTTTTCCGGTATACAGAGGAGAAGACATCGTAGAATTTATTCTTAAAAACCGATTTGACGGATTTGACAGAAACCTTTTGGTAAATCTTGCAGGAGGTGTAGACGCACAATTTGTAGGTACCTTACAGGAGAAAGGGGTAACCGAAATTTATTTCCATGATGAAGACTGGAAATTAAGTTTTGAAAACTGGAAAGAATAAACCAAACAATTTTACAGATGAAATATTTGTCCATGCTTTTAGCTTGTGGTCCGGACGGTGGCTGTTCAGACCCGGAGAATTCTGTTACAGAAATTGATGCAGGTAATTCTAAAACTATTTTCAGAAAGATAAAATCGGGAAGCTTTCAGATGGGAAGTGATTTTTATAAAGAGGTAAGCGAAGAAGAAAGAAAATATTTTATAGACGAGTCACCCATTCATCAGGTAACCATTACCAGAGATTTGTGGGTGTCAGAAAGTGAGATCAGTGTCGGACAGTTCAGTTCCTTTGTTTCCGAAACAAATTATATGACAGATGCTGAGAAGGCAGGGGAAAGTTTAGGAAAATATGTAATTGTCACAGATCCTGCAGGTAAAAAATCAGGATCATGGGAGATGGGTGCAGGGCTGAATTGGAAAAATCCCGGATTTCCCGTGTCCGATTCCCAGCCTGTGGTTCATATCAGCTGGAACGATGCCAACGAGTATTGTAAATGGCTGAGTAAAAAGACAGGAAAAGGCATCAGGCTGCTCACAGAAGCAGAGTGGGAATATTGTGCAGGGGGTGACCGGCAGTCTGTATATTCATGGGGAAACGGCTTGCCAACTCAGGAGAACGGAGGCAATATTGCTGATATAAGCTTTAAAAATACATTCCCGGATTGGCGCTACCCCGTTATGGAAGACTATAATGACGGGTATATCTATCCTTCGCCGGTAAAATCATTTCCGGATAATCATAACGGGCTATACGACATGACGGGCAATGTTTGGGAGTGGACCTCCGATTTTTATCAGCCCGATTATTATTCAAAATCCGAAACCGAAGACCCCTCAGGCCCCAACACAGGAGAAGAGCATACCATTCGTGGTGGCGGCTTCGACTGGGAATTGTCCTACCTCAGGATAGCCAAAAGAAGACGTTTGCCACCCGGCAGAACGGCTTGTAATCTTGGATTCAGAGTTTGTTTTAACCCGTAAAATAATTCAGAATGGCATTAGAGATGAACGTTATAAGGGATTTTGAAATAGAAAATCAAAAATTCAGAAGCTGTTTTAGCTTAACAGGAGGAGATTTGGAGCCTCCTAAACAATGGACAAACGTTACCGGCAGCTTTAAAGTTGATGCAATTAGCCAGCATGACAACAGTGAAAACACCATACTCAATATCAATCTTCCCGATTCCTTTCTTTTAGAAAGAATGGAGTATGACAGAATACTGGATAATCATAATGATTCTTGGAAATATTCACCGTATCCTTTGGTGCCTCCCGGCAAAGACTATTTCCTTATATGGAATTTCCTCAACAGGGATATGTATGTATTGAATGGATCAGAAATGCTGGGTCTTGTTCATCTGGATAGAATAGGGGGAAACAGGACGATTGAAGAATATAAATTCGTAGAAAGCGAGTATTTGATTTTGAGACTCAGGGAATACGGTTTTGATGATTATTGGCGGGACTGCATTGTTTTGCTAAACTTTGATGCCGAAAAATCAGGTTTGAAATTTAATATTTTCATAGCAGATACCTACGACTTTTATGATCTTGATCAGATATCTTCTGAAACAATAAAAGAAATATTCAAAAACTAAAAAACTAAAAAACTAACCATTTAATATTAATAAACATGAGCATACATTCCGGACTTAAGAATTCTGAACCATGGTTTAATTCCATTCAGGGAAATATCTTAAAACCACATGGCAGAAATTACCACGCCACCATTATCTTATCATTCGATCCGAGTGAAATTGAAAAGCTGAAACATTGGATCAGCAACCTGAACATTACTACCTTCAAAGAGCAGCTTGAAGGAACAAGAGTATTTCATACCTTATCAATATCAAAACAAATTTCTGATACATCTGATGTATTCACATCCTTTTACTTATCCGCTTCCGGGTACGGGAAATTAGGATTTACAGAAGATGATATCCCCAATGATCCGGCATTCATGCAGGGAATGAAGGTTTCCGGGAAAAAACTTAATGACAGCTCAGCAAATGATTGGGATCCTGCTTATCAACATACTGTTGATGCGGTTCTGATGCTGGCTCATGACGATAAGGAAATTCTGATCGGTAAGCGTAATAAAATTACAGAAGAAATACAAAGCTTTGTGAATATTCTGGGATCTGAGTTTGGCTCCACGGTCAGAGATGAAGATGGGTTTTCAAGAGAGCCGTTTGGCTTCCGGGACGGAATAAGTAATCCCATATTCCTGGAAGAAGACATTCAGAAATTCTCTTCGGATCCTGATAAAAAATTTGACATGAGGGCTACAAAAGAAGTTGTCCTGACCCAGGATCCTAATGATCGTGGTTCTTTTGGTTCCTATGTAGTATTCAGAAAACTCGAGCAAAATGTTAAGGCATTCCACGAAGCAGAACGAAAGATCAGTGAGAGCCTGGGAATGTCCGATCCGGAAAAGATCGGTGCCCTTATTATTGGCCGCCTCAGAAATGGAAATCCGATCATTGATCCGGATTCATCAGTAGCTGACAGAGATAAGATAAAGAGTAATAACTGGGATTTTTCTGCCGACTCATCAGGCTCTAAATGCCCGTTTCATGCCCATATAAGAAAAGCAAACGATAGGGGAGAAAGCCTAAGAACAGGTGTCGGCTTTGGAGATGAAAGGTATAAAAGGATCGTACGAAGAGGATTTACCTATGTTGCTGATGAAGACAGAAATTTTGTCAATCTTCAGTTTGCTGGCAAATCTGTGGACTATCCTGAAAATGGCACCGGCACCATATTCGTTGCTTTTCAGAGCAGTATTGCAGACCAGTTTGAAAAATTGATGGTCACCAATATTAACAATGTGGATTATTTCAAACCCCATACCGGTAATGATGCCTTACTGGGATCCAGAAACGGTGCGGAAGCAGATTATAAATTTTCCCATGATACAAAATCCGTGAATGTTCAGTTAGATTCATTCATTACTTTAAAAGGAGGGGAGTACTTTTTTGCTCCGTCAGTTCCTTTTTTAAAATCCCTGGCCAATTCAAATAATGAAGCGTCACACAGGCTGGGAAAACCTTCCTCGGACAGAACCGCATCATTAAGAAAAAAACTGGTTGAACGGTCTTTCTCCAACAGGAAAAACGAATGGTTCACAAAAGAAATGCTACCAAATATATTATCTGCAAAGCCGCAACTTGCCAGAGAATCGGTGATTGTCCGCCAGGCCTTTGCCTCAGAAGAAATGTTGAAAGCAATGGCCAATTCTGCCAATTCTGTTCATACGCATACCTATGAGATCCTTGAAGAAGAGCTGATTGTTGGGACAATGCCTATGGGGTCAGTCGGTCTAGGAAAGACCTTTCCGGGGTATCTTACAGATGACGAAGCAAGAGCGGCTTCTTTAAGCAACCGTGATGAAGGATCTGTTTTCGCCCATACCGTTCCGAATTTTAAACGGATCCTCCAAAGAGGGCTGAACCATGTAATTGAATTTTCTGAAGAAAAAATAGCTTCCCAATCAATTACCAATGAGCAAAATGATTTCTATAAAGCTGTAGTTATCTCATGCAAAGCTGTTATTGATTATGCAAATTCCTTTGCCGATCTTGCTGTTGAGGAATCTCAGAAAACTTCAAATGAAAAAAGGAAAAATGAACTTTTACAGATCGCATCAGTTTGCAGAAAAGTCCCTGCCTACCCTGCAGAAACCCTCCAGGAAGCATTACAGAGCGTATGGTTCATCCATTTGGCAGAAACTGCATTTTGTATCTTCAACTCATTGGGGCGTCTGGATCAGGTGTTAAATGAATACCTTGAAAACGATTTGCAAAAAGGAACCATAACCAATGACCATGCTCTTGAATTAGTTGAATGTTTTCTGATAAAATGCGCACAAAGATTAAACTTAAACCCTACAACGCTCAAAGATCAGGATTTTTTAACCTTTGGCACAGGCATTGGCACCAGAGCCATCTATCTTGACCAGATTGCAAGCTGTAATAATTTTATTCAGAATATTATTTTAGCAGGTGTAAAACCGGACGGAACCGATGGTACCAACGAAGCCACACTTTTATTTTTAAAAGCACATGGAAATATCGGACTGGCTACACCCACTATGAATGTCCGTGTCGGCAAAAATTCGCCCGAAAAACTGTTAAATGCTATAGATTCAACATTTAGAAATGCAGGTAACGGGCATCCGATCCTTTATAATGAAGATAATGTCATCGCAGGATTGAAGGATGCCGGCCTGCCGGAGGCCGAAGCCCGGGACTTTGCCGTTGCAGGTTGTTGGGAGCCTATGCTGCATGGTAAGAATTCCTTTATTTTCGGGATGGTCAATATGCTGCAGGTGCCGGAATGTGCACTCAACGAAGGAACATTTTTTTCAAGTGACCCACAGTTTCTGGTAGGGCAGAAGCAAAGCTGGAAAAGCCCTGCGCCCAATGATTACAGATCTTTTGACGATCTGATGGCGGAAGTAAAAAAACATATGCGGTTTTTTGCAGACAAAATAGCATTGGGAACCTGCTCCTTTTTCCAGTTTCCATCAGCTGTAACGCCTACGCCGTTTATGTCCGTACTGTTAGACGGGTGCTTGGAAAGAGGTACTGATCAGAGTATGGGAGGTGCAGATTATAATATCATTTCAAATCTGGCCTTTGCAGTTCCTAATACGGCGAATGCCTTAGCAAACATTAAGAAATATATTTTTGATGAAAAAACTAAGAAATGGGATCTTAAAGAGCTTGCAGATGCGCTTCGTGCCAATTGGGGAATGTCCGTAGTCCGTAATGAATATGAACAACAGGAAATTGATGATGAAAGTTTAAAGGACAAATATTACCAGATGAGGAGAACCTTTCTGGAAAGCGATATCAAGTTTGGAAATGATAATGAGTATGTTGATAAGATTGCAGCAGAATTAATGGATTATTGGTATTGGGCATGTAAAGAATCGGAAGCTCTTGCCCGAAAGGCATTTTTAGCAAATGCGGGAGATGCCGAAGCAGATAAACTCAGAATGATGGCCAATTACCCGGCAGATTCCTTTAAGGCAACGATGAGAAATGATCTCAGCATTCATTTCACTTCGGGAGCCGGAACTTTCGGGCAATACTCATCCATGGGGAAAGGGGTTAATGCTTCAGGTGACGGGCGGGCTGCCAATGATGCTTTGGTTCCTAACTGCTCACCTATGGCCGGTACCGCAATTAACGGGCTGACGGGGATTTTCAAAACCCTGGAAAAGCTTCAACTGGAAAGATTCGGAGGTGCTGTGGTAACAGATATACGGGTAGATGGAATTAACCAGCCGGTATCCTATTTCAGAAACCTTATCGAAGAATGGACGAAGCATGGAGGGAATATGCTGACGGTAAGCGTTCTTTCAACAAATGATGTTCTGGAAATGATCAGGCTTACGGATAGAATAAAGAATGACCCCGGTAACGCAGAAGAGCTTAGAAAATATGCAGACCGGTTCTGCAGGGTCGGAGGATGGAATTCCGGCTTTATTTGCCTGCCAAGACCTCAGCAGAGAGATCATTTATTAAGGGCAAGTTTTTAATAAAATAATATCATAAAACGCCAGGATCCGGAATAAATTCCGGATCCTGGCGTTTTATTTAGTAGAGGAGTATACAAATAAAAAAGAGTCACAGTTTCAAAAACTATGACTCTTTACTCATCAAGTGAGCGCGAAAGGATTCGAACCTTTGACCGTCTGCTTAGAAGGCAGATGCTCTATCCAGCTGAGCTACGCACCCTTAGATTGATTCTCGCTTAGTAAAATAAGCTGCGTTAAAGTCGGGGCGGCAGGATTCGAACCTGCGACCTCCTGGTCCCAAACCAGGCGCGATGACCGGACTACGCTACGCCCCGAAATATATTGTATGAAGCGGAGGGTAAGGGATTCGAACCCTTGCGACACTTTCGCGTCGACAGTTTAGCAAACTGCTCCGTTAACCACTCCGGCAACCCTCCTTTTATCCTTGTTTTTTAATGATCGTTACTCCGATATTGCGAGTGCAAATATAGAGCAGATTTCTTTATTTACCAAATATTTTACAAGAAATTTTTTGTGTATTTTTGAGGGAATAAACATTAAAAAATAGACTGCATGCGTAAGATATTATATTTCATTGGATTAGGAACTCTCATTTTTTCATGTACCCCGCAAAAAAACGTTAAGAAAAGCAATTATAGCCCTAAAACAACCTCTATACAGCCTAAAACTGTTGCCAAAACACCACAGGCTCAGGAAAAGCCGAAACCACAGATCACCAACGACAGAGGAGTGGAATTTTTTACAACCAATATCGCAGATCCTGCAAAAAATGATAATACCGTTAGCTATGGTTCCATTGTTTCAGCAAAACCGGCAGGATATAAAGTGGTAAAAACTTATTTCCCGGCATTAGCACAGAATTTCAGGCAAAAATATCTGATATTGCATTATACGGCTTTGCCGGACGATAAATCCATTACTGTTCTTACACAGCAGGCCGTAAGTGCACACTATCTTGTAAATAATACGGGAGATAATGAAATTTATCAGTTAGTGGATGAAAACAAGCGTTCCTACCATGCCGGAGTAAGTTCATGGAGGAGCGATAAAAACCTTAATGACACTTCCATAGGAATAGAGATTGTGAATGCAGGATATACTCCGGACAGTGCCGGAAAAAAGATCTTTGTAACGTTCAGTTACGAGCAGATGAAAAAAGTGGCTGCTTTGGCAAAAGATATAATTAACAGATATCAGATCCCTGCAACAAATGTATTGGCGCATTCGGATATTGCTCCCACCAGAAAGCAGGATCCCGGGCCATTGTTTCCGTGGAAAAAATTATATGACGAATACCAGATAGGAATGTGGTATGATGAAGCTGCAAAACAGAGCTACTATGATCTGGCAATGGCTGACTTTGCCACAAAATACAATGAAGCGTCATTTATTTTCAATATTCAGACCCAGCTGCAGAAATTCGGATATGGATTGGATCTGAGCGGGAAGTGGGATGATGCCACTAAAAAGACCATAGAAGCATTTCAGTATCATTTCCGCCCACAGAACTATGACGGAATTATGGATGCGGAAACATGGGCGATACTACAGGCCCTGAATCAGAAATATCCGGCAAAATAATTTTAAAACGCATCGGCTAAAGATGCGTTTTTGCTATATTTAAACCCTGTAAAATTAATAATACTTTTAATGGAAAATTTCAGAAAAGAAAGTGATTTATTAGGAGAGCTTAATGTGCCGGTAAATGCTTATTATGGAGTGCAGACGCAGAGGGCGATCAATAATTTTAAAATTTCAGGCCAGCTTCTGTCTTCATATCCGGAATTCATCAAAGGATTGGCTTTCGTAAAAAAAGCAGCAGCCAAAACCAATTATGAGCTGGGTTTATTAGATGAGAATTTATATTTCAGAATAGCTGAAACATGTGATGAGCTTATTGAAGGTAAACTTCATGACCAGTTTCCGGTGGATATGATCCAGGGAGGCGCCGGAACTTCCATCAATATGAATGCCAATGAAGTAATTGCCAACAGAGTGCTGGAAAAACTGGGGAAAAATAAAGGAGAATATGAATTCTGTTCGCCAAACGACCATATCAATCTTTCACAATCGACCAACGATGCATACCCTACTGCAATTAAGATGGGATTGTTACAGATGAATGTGAATTTGGTAGAAAAGCTTCAAAAAATAGTGGAGGCTTTTCGTGCAAAAGGAAAAGAATTTCAGGATGTAATAAAAATGGGGAGGACACAGCTTCAGGATGCCGTTCCCATGACATTGGGGCAGGAGTTTGAAGCATTTGCTGCCAATCTGGAAGAAGATATTTCCAAGTTGAACAACAATGCCAATCTTTTTGTAGAAGTCAATATGGGTGCTACGGCAATCGGGACAGGATTGAATGCCCCGGTAGGTTATGCTGTACTTTGTGCCAAAAACTTAGCCCAGATCACCGGTTATCCGGTCATTTCAGCTCCGGATTTGGTAGAAGCAACTCCGGACACAGGTTCTTATGTGATCTACTCATCAGCGATGAAGCGCCTTGCCGTGAAACTTTCGAAAATATGTAATGATCTTCGGCTACTTTCATCAGGGCCAAGGGCAGGGCTTTTTGAGATCAATCTGCCCCCTATGCAGCCCGGGTCATCCATCATGCCCGGAAAAGTAAATCCGGTGATCCCGGAAGTGGTCAATCAGGTGTGCTTTAAAGTGATCGGGAATGATCTTACCGTCACTTTTGCTGCCGAAGCAGGACAATTGCAGCTTAATGTAATGGAACCTGTACTTTCCCATGCCATTATGGAGAGTATCAACTTCCTTTGCAATGCATTGGATACCCTTCGTGAAAAATGCGTGACAGGAATCACGGCTAATAAGGAAATCTGCCTGAATATGGTGAAGCACAGCATTGGGATCGTTACCGCACTCAATCCTTACATCGGGTACAAACAGTCTACACAAATTGCAAAAGAAGCTCTGCAAACAGGAAAAAGCGTCTATAACCTTGTATTGGAAAAAGGGATACTTTCCCAGGAAAAACTGGATGAGATCCTTGACCCTAAAAATATGCTGAAACCTCATAATAAGTAGTTTTGTGAACAAAAAAATGTCAGTGTATTGTTAGAATAGGACCAACGCCAGACCTGCTTAATCTTTTTACTTTATTACAGAGAAGTAATAAAAAAGAATTTCTTAAAAATATCCTCTATATAGAAAATCCAAAAATCCTTCATTTTTATCCACTGATATTTTTTCACTTGCAAAAGAGAAGATAATATGATACTTTTGATGCCTGATAATTTGAAAAATTCAATTCTTAAAACGATTAAAATTTAAACTCATCAGGTTATCTGACTTTTACTTAATTTTTATTTTATTTCACTGATTTGTAATTTGTTGATGTGTAGATAAAGTAAAATAAAAAATAATTTAAAAATGAAATTTGGTAAAATAAAATACGAATATCTGTCTGCTATTTTTTTTGTTTTATTACTTATAATAGGGAGTATAGTATATATATCACTCAAGAGAATCGAAGATTTGGATTTGAATTTTATGGTATTTATTATGCTTGTTACTATGGTTTTAGCTTTTTGGATATTTGCTTCTACCATGAAGATATTGAGAGAAATCCAGATGAAAGGAAAACAATCAGATGCAATTTTTCATCAAATAGAATCCTCAATACAGTTGAATAATTTTGTAAAACCTATCCTTCCTTTTCCCAATACTAGAAACTGGGTTTCTTCTCCGGATTTTTTGGCAGTTATTGTAAAGAATGTTCTTCTTAAAAGGCCTAAGGTAATTGTTGAGCTTGGTTCGGGAGTTTCATCCTTATACGGAGGTTATTTATTAAAACAGCATCATATAGAAGGCAAATTATATTCTGTTGATCACGAAATAGATTATACAAAAAAAGCAATCAACCTCGTAAAAGATCATCAGTTGAATGATTTTGTAGAGGTTTTACATTGTCCTTTGGTCAGACAAAATATTAATGACCACAGCTGGACATGGTATGATATTGATAATATAAAACTGAATGAAATTGATTTTTTGATTATTGACGGACCTCCGACAAATGAAGTTTATAATGCAAGATATCCTGCAATTCCTATGTTTTATAAGTATTTGGATTCAGGAGCTATAATTTTGGTAGATGATTATGACAGGAAAGGTGAAACAGAAATGGTAAAAAAATGGTTAGCAGAATATCCTGATCTGGTTTTTGTAGAAAAGCTTTATACAGAAAAAGGCACGGCAGTTTTAATGAAAAAATAATGTACTGATAAATTGTATAGATGAGTGTTATAGTAAGACAAAGTATAAAATACAGTATGGTAGGATATTTCAGTTTCCTGTTTGGTATTTTATCGACAATTTTTATTTACACAAGCAATTTTCAGTTTTACGGAACATTAAGATATATACAACCTACTGCAGAGCTGATACTTCCTTTTGTTGTCTTTGGCATATCTTCCGCAAATATTAAATTTTATCATAAGCTTAAATCAAAAGGCTTATCTAATGATTTTTTTAAATTTTCGCTTGTTTTTATATTGGCGAACTTTTTATTCATATTTTTTCTCTTTTTACTTTTGGGACAGTTATTTCCCAACATCAGGGAAACCAAGATATGGGAATTTAAATATGAGATCTTTTTATCTGTAGGTTTTTTGTCTTTTTTTCAATTGTTTTCTCGTTATTTGTCTATTTATCAAAGAATTACCGTGGCGTCTATTTTTGATAACCTGTTTCCTAAAATAGCCGGACTGACAGCTTTTGTTTGTTTTGTTTATTTAGGATTGACAAAAGAGATTTCCTTATTTGTATTTGCCTCTTTTTTTGGATTATCTCTGGCAGGTATTTTTTTTTATTTTCTAAAATTTTCTAAAATTCCGAAGAAACTAAATCTGATCTTTATAAAAGACACGAGTCTTAGGAAAGAAATTTTTACATATAGTTTCTTTGTTCTTTTGGGAGCTTTTGGAAGTATGCTTGCATTGCGGATAGATAATTTTATGATCACAGAATTATTGGGGGAAAAGCCCAATGGGATTTACTCTACCATTATTTCAATTATAGGAGTTTTGAGTATTCCTATGGCAGGTGTTTTTTCAATTTTTACACCAATGATTGCTAAGCTTATAGATGAAGAAAATTTTTCAGATCTGAATAAGATTTTTCAAAAATCATCAATGTTTTTATTTTTAGTAGGATGCTTTCTGTTTGTGGGAATGCTTTCCGGATTAGAATATCTGTTTGAGATTATAAAAAACGGACACGAGCTAAAAGCAAATTATCAAGTATTTGTGATAGTGGGTGTGGCTACATTATTTGATATAGCGACAGGGTTTAATTCACAAATCATTGCAATGTCAAAATATTATAGGTTTAGTGTTTACACAATGCTGTTTTTGGCGATCATAACGGTTGTACTAAATATAATTTTTATAAAATATTTCCATTTAGAATTGTTAGGTATTGCATTGGCTACAGGCATCTCGCTGCTATCATACAATATAATAAAACTACTGTACATCTATTCAAAATTCAAAGTTCATCCTTTTTCTAAAAACTATGTCTGGATTATTTTGACCTCTGTAATAGCTTTTTTTATAAGTTACTATATTCCTGAATTTGAGAATAAATATATTAACCTGATCTATAAACCATCAGTTGTTTTAACAGTTTTCTTGATGTTTAATTTTTTATTTAATTTTTTCCCTATTAGTCAGTTAAGAAAAGGAAATCTGAAAACACTACTCATAGGAAAATAAATATTCTTTCTCTTTTTTTACCAGTTTTTATCGATCATAAAGATCATTTGTGTCATTACCACTGCGCCTAACAGGAGTTCACGTCTGTTTACCTTGTCAAAAGTATCTTCTACAGTGTGATTGTAGTCAAAGTATCTTTGTGTATCTACTACTAATTCTGATAATGGGATGTCTAACTTCATTAAAGGAGAAATATCCTGTGGTATTACATCAGTACGATCAAAATTATAAACCCCGTAAGGCAGGAAATATTTTTCCCATTCAAAGATCTGCCTTCTTCTTTGAGGTGGCATTTGCAGAGAAAAACCTCTGGGAGAATAGCCCCCGGAATCTGATTCTAATGCAAAAATGTGCTTTTCTTCTTTCTTTTTTACGTAATCCGCATAAGTGTTGCTTCCGCCGCCGCCATTTTCACTATTTGCAAATAATACCACTCTTATCGTATGATTATTATTTATCCCTAAAGTCTTGAATGCTCTTAAAACTTCGATGCATTGTACGACTCCGCTTCCGTCATCATGAGCTCCTTCAGTAAAATCCCAGGAATCTAACTGGGCTCCGAGAAGAATTACTTTATTGTCTTTTTTTCCGGGAATCTCACCAATGACATTATAGTTTTTCGTTTCACCTTTTGTTTCGGCAGATATATTGAGCTTTGCCTTTACAGGTTGCTTTTTTAATAATTTTTCAAGCTCATCAGCCGACTTTGCCCCAATTGTTAAGGCTGGTATTTTTATTTTATCTTCCGGTTCATAATAAGCTTTTTTAGCATGTGGGATGTCATCGGAAGCAGTGGATAATGATCTGATAATTAATCCTTTTGCTCCTTTTTTTGCAATAATAGAAGGAGAAAATAATTTGGATTTGATAGTAGACAGATAAGAATCCAGAGTATTCACAATCTTCTGGTCAATAGGAAGGTTAACGAAAATAATTTTATCTTTTACCTGGGCTGAAGTCAGACTGTTAAATTCTGAAAAATCTTTTAGAAGAAGGATATCTGCAACAAGATCCTTTCCCCCTGTTCCTTCAGAATTCCCAAAAGACAGCATTCTGATGTTTTTCCAGTCACCAGTTGAGGTTTTTATTTGAAATGATTCCTTGCCTCTTACCCAGATAGGGACACTTGCTTCCTGTTTCCATATATTTTCGGCTCCGGCTTCTTTAAGCTTTTTTTCTGCCCATTCTGTTGCTTTATCATAGCCCGGCGTGGCACTAAAACGTGGTCCTATGCCTTTTGTAAGTTCTTCCAGGTTTTCATAGGCAATGCCATTGATTAGAATCTCATTCGAGATTTTCTTGAATTCATCAGTGTAATTGAATTTTGCTCCGATTGATTTTTTAGCCGGCTTTTTCTGAGGTTTTTTTTGAGAAAATAAAAATCCGCTCAAAAAGAGTGGGAGAATTACAATGAATATTTTTTTCATTTTTTTATTGATCTATTCTTTTCGGGGTATAAAAGTAGGAAAAATAGATGTATAATAAGAAGAGGGTTTAAAAAATAGTAAATCTATATAAAACATATAGAAAATTATCAATTTTAATATTAATCCTGCAACTATAATTCAGTCAGAGGTTTGTGTATATTTTTACATCAGATAATGTTATAGTCTTTTCAGCCTCATCTTTATCAGGTATAGGATGTAATTCAATGAAACGAAAGGAGGGATCATATACCATTTCTTTTGCTCTATATTTTTCATCCTTAACCATTTCAGAAATGATTTGCTTGGATATTTTATTGAGGTGTTTTCCCTTCTTTCCGAAGCTTTTTCCATTACAGCAAGCTTTATTTCAAAAGCAGATTTTTGATATTTATTTAAAGAGATTGAAGAGAAATTGTGACGGTAATAATACAGGCATTCATTAAAAAATACAGACGGGCCGGTTTCTTCTAACTTGTAATATAAGTCCTGATCTACGGCTTTGGTAAGTGTTTCATCAATACCTTCAGTAAGAAAATAATTAGCTGTTTTATAACTTGCAAAATGAGAAATACCAAAATAGGTGAGATGGTTCTCGCCTTTCAGAATTTTTCTTGAACTTCCTTCTTTTATAATTTTTAGTGCTTCGTCACATACAAAATGATTGGAATATATCAGAACAGCATCAGGATTTAGCTGATGCATCTGCACCATTTTTTCTAATGCTGATTGATCTAAAACATCATCAGAATCAAAAAAACCGGAAATTTTTCCACTAGCATTCTTTGCCAACTGTGCTTTAGTAAAACCGGCTCCCTTATTACTCTGGTTTTGGAAAAGTCTGATCCTGTTATCCGAAAAATTTTTAATGATTTTTATAGAATCATCAGAAGAACTGTCATCCCATATTAACAGTTCAAAATTTTTATAAGATTGATCTAAAACACTTTGTATAGCTTCTTCAATAAAGTCGCTTCTATTAAAATTGGCCATTAAAACAGAAAAAAAAGGTGTACTATTGTCCAAACCACATAGTTTTAAGTGCTGAAAAATACGGAATTTTTTCTTGTTTAAGCTTAGGAAGTTTTTTTAATAAAAAATAGACACAGAAAGGATAATATAATAATCCGTAGGCTCTGTGAAAGACTTGTCCGAATGAGTACAGTAGCTTATTGGAATATTGTTTTCCTGAACTTATAAACGGATGATTTACAAGAAATTCAGGAATATATTTCAATCGCAGGCCTGCCCTCAGGCAATCCAATAAAAAAATAACTTCTTCTCCACCAGTCATTTTTTTTGAGCCTATTCCAAAATCGGTATTGAACCAAATCTGCTTTTCTTTTATTTTTTCGATCCGAAAAGCAACCTCAATACTCGATATTTTTAAAATTTTCTGTCTGTTTAATACCGAATTGGAATTCAATTCATAAGAATTTTTGCTGTACCCTTTATAAGGCTTTTCTGTTTGTGTGTCTATTTTATATGTGAAAATATCAAAGTCCGGGTTTTGTTCAAAACTTTTTCTGATAATCTGCTCAAAATCTTCATTATAGGAAACATCGTCATCAGCAATAATTCCTACTCCCTTTTCAACTGCATGTAAACAGGAATTTCTGTTTAAAGAAATCCCTTTGTTTTTCTGATTAATGATCTTTGTAAAAGGTTTATCCCAATCTAAGGCAATATCTTCGTGTATAATTTGATTTGAGACTACAAGCTGTAAATATTCAGAAGTTTGCAGGTACTTAAAGAAGTCATTCTGCAGAATTTTTCTGTCTGTTGTGGCAACTAAAATGTAAATAACCTGCATGCAATGGAGTTTAAAAACAAGGTTAAATTAATGTATTCTAAAAAAATATTCAGGTAATTAATTGATAGGGAAATATTATTTAAATTTAAAAATACTTTTTAAAAATTTCACATTCAGATAATCCTCAATCGGGAATATCTTTGTGAAATAATTTCCTATATAGATCAGCACCAGTACTACTGCCGGTTTATAGATCAGGTTTATAAAATGATTATCAAAATTCGGCAGAACGATAGCTACAGTGATAGCTAATGTACAAATTATTGAGACAAAGATCATCTCAATGCTTAGCGGAGATACTTTGAACATAAAATAATTGAAGACGATCTTGATGATATTGTATGTGGTCAGGGATATTGCTGTAGATAAAGCGATCCCGATCAGTTTCAGTTCTGTATGTTTAATGAAATAATAATTAAGGCCGATAGTAAGCCCTGCCAGCAAAAGCATCACCAGAATATTAAACCGGTAATACTTGGAAAGGGAAATAATATTTCCGTTAAATCCTGTTGCCCGGTCTACCAGAACGGCAGAGCCCCAGATCCATACCACGGGCTCGTATTCCCTCAGCACTGTGCCGTTTTCAGGCATAAACTGCGTCAAATAAGGAAAACCTACCATAATGCAGGAAAACAGTACTGATCCCAAAAAATATAGAGATAAAGAAGTTTTTTTATGAAACCTGTCCAGCTCTTCCATATCCCCGTCAGCAAGATTTTTACTGATAATAGGAGCAGAAACATTGAACAAACCCAATTGGGGGATCGATATAAGAGAGATCAGGGCGTACAATACGGCATAGATCCCATTTTCTTCCATTCCCATAAATTCACCGATCATAAGGCTGTTGATAGCCATATAATTCCCGAATGTTCCCAGAAACCCGAAAAAGCTGTAGTTGAAAAACTCTTTCCAGAAATTATTTTTTCTGAAATAATCCGTATTAAAATCAAGCTCTATTTTCTCCAGTTTATTCATATAAAAAATATACCCTAAAAACATGAGGGCAAACATCCCGAAAAAGAAGGCCAGAGCAATCCTCTGTGACAATGCAAAATAAAAGAAAATGCAAAATGCCCCTAAATTGGCAATTTTAGGAAAAAGATTGTCAAAAACGTTGGATACTACAATTCTTTTAAAATTGGAAATATACTTATTGAAAATAGCACAGAAAGAAAGTATTAAGACCAAGGGGAGAATAATCTCTTTGATTTTCCATGCTTCCGTTTCCCTGAATTTGGGATACACATAAGGCAGAAGGAAAAAGATCAGGGAAAACACCAAAAAATTGATAAAAACAGTGAGTAAGGATAAAGAAAGCATATTCTGCTTTTTTCCGTCCTTTTCGACCGTATGGAAAAACTTGACATTGGAATAAGAGATCCCCATTACCACAAAAGGAACCAAAAATTCCGCGCTTGGAAGGATGTAGCGCAGCTTTCCATAAAATTCAAAATCATTCGGGAAAATGAAGATGGCTGAAACCGTACCCAACAAAAAACCAATATACCCGATAATGGAATATTTGAACCCTTGCCTTGCCACTACACTCATAACGCTGTTTTAAAAATTTTTAGGGATGAAAATTATATTATTGATATATTCGGTTTTATTTTTTTCATTGATGGTATTTTGTGTTATGATCTCTTCTGTAAGCTTTTCAAGCTTAAAATTCCTTCGGTCCAGATATCTTGCTTCATATCCCCAGGTCTCAATTTCGGAAATATCATTCCATACGGGCGGATGATGAGGTCCTTGCTCTATTTCAATCATTAAAGTGGGCAAAAACTGCCTGATCGTTTTCCTGGCTCCTGAAAGCGTTTTCATTTCATTGCCCTGTACGTCTATTTTGATGAAGTCCAGTCTGTTGAAATGCTCCAGGGCAGCCCAGTCATCCAGCTTGATTACCTTTACTTTTTCCGTATGGTATATTTCCTCGTCATTCTCTTTATAGGATATATGTAGGACGCTTTTTGAAGCAGTAGCCTTCCCGTTAACAATAGGAACTTTGAACTTTGCGGTTGCATTTTCGTCAGATAAAGCGAGAGGAAGCACCCTCATCGAAGGAAATAATCTTTTCAAACGGCGGTACAGTTTTTTGTTCGGCTCAAAAGCATAAATGTTTTCGGGATTCAGCCTGTTTTCGATCTGGTACAGAAATGTTCCCACATTGGCGCCTATATCAAGAATGACCGCATTTTTAGATAAGTATTCTTTAATCCAGATCAGTTCCGGCTCTACATTTCGTTTCGAAAAATTATTTCGGTCAAGATTATTTAAATTTTTAAAATATCTTTTTTTATAAAAATCCGGACTTATATACTGTAGTTTTTCTGCAATTCTCTGATATAAAGACATCCTTAGTTTTTTGACGAACAGCAAAGATACGCAAAAATGTTAAACTAATGTTAAAATGTTTGTATTATAACGCTTTGATAGCCAATCAATAATAATTTATTCCTGTTTTCTGTTAATACTAAGTTTTAATTATTGTTTCTGATTGAGACAATAAATGCTAAGAATCAAAACAGAGTTATGTCATCCCAAATCTAAGCCGCAAAAAAATAATAGCGTGGATTTTTATGGAGTGACAAAGAGAAATTATAAAATTGAAAATTAATCTTACAAGAACGGTGTATTCAGGAAGTCATTTAAAGGCTTCATCAGCTTAAAGACCTTCCCAATGTTTTTCACCGCATTCTTATCCAAAGCCTCCTCATCCTTTAAGTTATAGACTACAATGAAGTTCTTCAGCTTTAAATATTCTGCCATCGGATCATCCTTTTCAAATCCCTGCGGAACTTTTACCAGTTTATCGTCCTGATCCAGTTCCGGGAAATACTTTTTGAAATCTTTGCTGTTCAAAATTTTCAGGAAATCCTCTCCATATAAAGAAATCTCCTTTCTTACTTCTTTCAGGACGGAAGATTCAGGCATATAAATTCCTCCGGCAAGAAAAGATTTGCCAGGCTCCAGATGAAGATAGTATCCTCCTTTCTGGCTGCCTTTCCCCATTCCCAGAGAAGCCCCGAAATTGGTTTTATAAGGAGACTTGTCTTTCGAGAACCGGGTATCCCTGTAAATTCTGAAGAGAGATTTTTTTGCATCTATTTTAGAAAGTTCTTCATCAAATCCGCCCATCTCTTTGATCAGGTCTTCCAGAAAAGCAATTACATTTTGCTGGGATTCCGTAAAAAGACCCTTATTTTCATTGAACCACTCGCGGTTATTATTTTTCGTAAGCTTTTTTAAGAAGTCAAAAGTTTTCGGAGAAAGGATTGCTGGCATATTTTGTAATTTTTATCAAATGTAATTAAATCTGTTTATTCACCAAAATTAGATGTTTCGGGATCAGAACCTGTTTAAATTTTATTCCTACCTTTAATTTCCTAGTGTTATTTTTTACTGTTAAATTAAACACACAATCTGTCATGCTGGAATCATCTCTACACCATGTAAATTCTTCGGAATGACAAACTGAATTCCACTGCAAAAAATATGAGTAATAAATTTAAACAGGGTCTGCCGTTTGGTAAAGATTACAATGATTTGATAATTAAAATATTGCTTCTGGTTTGGTTAATTAAAAAATAAAAAAACATACTTTTTTTTGAGGAAATTTTAAAATGAACAAAGTTTTATAAAATAAAATTATTGAATCCGTAATATTATCTCGAATCAATTTCAAATAATAATTGTATCTTTGCAAAAATTTTAAAATATTTAATGAATTTATTTACGGAGACCAATTTAAGTCCTGATATTCTTAAGGCAATTGGCGAAATGGGCTACGAAAGCCCGACAGAAATCCAAAAACAGACTATCCCTTTTATTCTTTCAGATATTCGCGACTTGATCGCACTTGCGCAGACTGGGACAGGCAAAACTGCAGCGTTTTCGCTTCCGATTTTGGATATGATTGACGATACGAGTCGCAAAATCCAATTATTGGTGCTTTGTCCGACACGAGAATTATGTCTTCAGATTGCTAAAGACATAAAAAATTACTCTAAATACATGCAGAACATCAAAACCACAGCAGTGTATGGTGGAAGCAGTATTACAGAACAGATACGATCTTTAAGGGATAAACCCCAGATTATTGTGGGAACTCCGGGAAGAGTGATCGACCTTATCAACAGGAAAGCCCTTGATTTTTCAGAGATCCACTGGCTGGTATTGGATGAAGCAGATGAGATGCTATCTATGGGTTTCAAAGACGAATTGGAAACCATTTTAAGCGAAACTCCTGAAACCAAGCAGACTTTCTTATTCTCTGCAACAATGAACAAGGAAGTGGAGAGAATTTCCAAGAACTATCTTACAAAGCCTCACCGTATTTCAGTAGGATCTATTAACGAAGTTAAAAAGAACATCACCCACGAATATTATGTGGTAGGATACCGTCAGAAAAAGGAAGCCCTTAAAAGGCTTATTGACGCCAACCCTAACCAGTATTCCATTATCTTCTGCAGAACAAGAATGGAAACCCAGGAAGTGGCAGATTTCTTAATGCAGAACGGCTATGCGGCAGATGCATTACATGGTGATCTTTCTCAGGCGCAGAGAGATACCGTAATGAAGAAGTTCAGGCTGAAGAACATTGATATCCTGGTGGCAACTGATGTGGCAGCAAGAGGACTGGATGTAAATTCCCTTACCCACGTTATCCATTATTCTTTACCGGATGATCCTGAAGTATTCGTTCACAGAAGCGGAAGAACAGGTAGAGCAGGGAAAGATGGTATTTCAATGGCGCTGATCAAGCCGGAAGAAAGCAGAAAACTGAAACAGATCAAATCTGCAACAAAGATCGATATCAACGAGAAGAAGATCCCAACCGGGGAAGAAGTTATAAAAGCTCAGGTAGGAGGTGTTTTTGAAAGCCTTTTCGAAGTTCATGAAGATTTTTTTGAATTTGATGATTCTCTAATCCCTGATTTATCAGCATTTACAAAAGAAGAATTAGTACATAAGCTGCTTCAGTTCCAGCTTAAGGATCTTGCATTGTATTACAAGGACAGGCATGATCTTATAGAGCAGAAATTGAGTAACAGGGATGATGATTCTAGAAGAGACAGAAGGGACCGTGACAGAGGAAGAGATCGTGACAGAGGCGAAAGGGGAGACAGAGAACGTAGCGGAAAACCCAGAAGAAGAAATGAGAATATGGTAAGATTTTTCTTCAATCTGGGTAAAAAAGATCAGCTGAAGAAACTGGATGTGCTGGATATCATCAATAAAGCAACCTCTGGGAAAAGCAAAAAAAGAGCAGAAATAGGAGACATTGAGATCCTGGAGAAATTTTCTTTTTTTGAGGTGGAAAAATCTTTCAAGGATAACCTTTTAAGCAATATTTCATCAATGAAATTCAAAGGAAAGGAAATGAGGGCGGAAGTGGCTAACTAAAACTCTTAAAAAATATACCAGAACCGGCATTGCTGCCGGTTTTTTTATTGATAACCAGATGTTAACCTAATGTTAATAAAACTTAATACAAGATTGTTTCAGGTAAGACGCTTTTTTAAGAAATTTGCACACGAATTATAAATACTTAAAAATGGGAATTGGTAATATTTTCCACGCTTTTCAGCCCAAAGATAAAATCTTCTTTGTACTTTTTGAAAAAGTAACTGATAACCTGGTTGCTATGTCTGAAGAATTCAACAACGGAGTAAAGGACTTCGACCTTAACGACGACTCCATGTTGAAAAAAATGAGCGACTATGAACACAAAAACGATGAATTAACACACGAAATTTTTGTAGAACTTGGAAAGAACTTCATCACTCCGTTCGACCGTGAAGATATTCATACACTGGCTACAGGATTGGATGATATTGCAGACTATATCTACGCTTCCACGAAATATATTTTCTTATACAAATCGCCTTTAATGAGGGCTTATGCAGATTTCTCTCTATTGATCCATAAAGCATGCCTGGAGATCCAGAATGCCATGAAAAACCTGAAAGGTTTCAAAAACATGGAGCAGGTGAAAGAAGCCTGCATCAAAGTAAATTCTATCGAAAATATTGCTGATGACCTGCTTTCCAACTCAATGGTTGAGTTATTTGAGACCAATGATGCGATCAACATTATCAAAGTTTCATCCGTACTTAATTATCTTGAAATAGTAACGGACAAAGCAGAAGATGTTGCCAATACCATTGAGAACATCATGATTAAATACGCCTAAACAATCTAACAGAAAATGGAATTTCCTATTTTACTTATAGTTATCATTGCTTTGGCTCTGATCTTTGATTACATTAATGGTTTTCATGATGCGGCCAATTCAATTGCCACTATAGTTTCTACAAAAGTTTTAACTCCATTCCAGGCTGTACTTTGGGCGGCGCTCTGGAACTTTGCAGCCTTCTTTTTAGCCGCATATGTCATTGGAGAGTTTAAAATTGGTAATACAATTGCCAAAACTGTTAATGAAAACTTTATCACCCTTGAGGTTATATTCTCAGGACTTGTAGCAGCTATTGCCTGGAACCTCTTAACATGGTGGTTCGGGATCCCTTCCTCATCATCACATACCCTTATCGGAGGCTTTTTGGGAGCTGCATTGATGCATGCTTTTATGATGGATTATCATAGTGTTGCTGCCGCTCAGCCAGAATTAGGTTTCTTTGATACCTTGAAGCATGCCTTTCATCAGGTGACTTCACAGGATGTTGTGAAATTCAATAAAGTGATCCCAATTTTCCTGTTCATCTTTATGGCACCAATCATAGGAATGATTATTTCCATTATCATCACCCTGATCATTGTACACCTTTATAAAAAATCGAACCCATATAAGGCGGATAAATCTTTCAAGAGATTGCAGCTGGCTTCGTCTGCCTTATTCAGCTTAGGGCACGGTTTGAATGATGCACAGAAAGTAATGGGGATTATTGGGGCTGCATTGATCTATTATCATGTTGAGATGCTGAACGACCCGATATATGTAAATCTTGAATCCGGAGCCCGTTTTGATTATTTTGCAGAACACTATCTTTGGGTGCCGTTAGTTTCCTTCCTTGCCATCGGTTTAGGAACCATGAGCGGAGGTTGGAAAATCATTAAGACAATGGGGACTAAGATTACTAAAGTTACTTCCCTGGAAGGGGTAAGTGCTGAAACAGCGGGGGCAATCACTCTGTTTATCACAGATCATTTTGGTATTCCTGTATCCACTACCCACACCATTACCGGTTCCATTATCGGGGTCGGGTTAACGAAAAGAGTTTCCGCGGTAAGATGGGGGATTACGGTGAGCCTTCTTTGGGCATGGATATTAACGATCCCGATTTCTGCAATTGTGGCGGGAGTCACCTATCTTTTAGTGAGATTTATTTCTTAAAACAGAAATTCAAATAATGATAAAAACTTTGTCTGATAAGGCAAAGTTTTTTTTGTATAAAAAAATTATTTGTTAAATAATTTTTCTATCAGCTTATTCTGTATTTCTATGAGGTGGGTTATCTGCTCCTGATTTTGAACGAAGTTTTTAAATAGATCCCCATCAATATTATTATTTATTGTCAAGGTACTGATGTATCCTACCGCAGAATTATTACTTGTTTCAATATCATTAATAATGGTATCTCCCTCTAAAAAATACTGTGGCTCAACCTTGAAAAAATCTGATACTTTCTGCATAAAAAGAAAGTCTATTTTTTCGATTGCACCATTTTCTATTTTACTAAGGTTGCTCTGAGATATGTCTAAATGATATGCTAAATCTTCTTGAGAAATATTCTTCTGTTCTCTTAGTTTTCTTATTTTGAAACCTATACTGCTATTCATAATTCTGGTATTGAAATGTAAAGATAACTTTTTTGTAAGAAATTCTTTATTCTAAATGGAATAGTATTTTATTCTTTTTGGAATTGTTCAGTAAAAGATCGTTTCACATTTTTGATAAAAGTTTTCGCGAAACACTTTTGACTTAAATTTTTTTATTAACTTCAAATTTCAGTTTAAGATGAAAAGAATTATTTTTTTAGCAACTTTAGGAGTTGCAGGATTTATTAGCGCAAAAAACACTGTGGAGCCTTCTAAAGAAATAGAAAAAGAAAGAATTGCTAAACAGGAAACCTTAAAAGAGGAAAAGATTGAAATGGTTTGTTATCAAACATATCAAATGACTTCTTGTGGTGTGGAACTAAATAATAGTGGATATTGTTATGAGCCAGGAAACCTGGCTTCAGCACAAGCAGCGTGGCATTGTGTTCAATCAGATATGCAAGCTATGGAAGCATATTATTGTGGAACAGGTTATAATAATGGCTTAGGTAAAGATATAGAGGGTGTTTGGTAATTTGTAAGTGATAATGAAAAGAAAAAATCTTTTAACATTTCTGATTTTATTTCCTCTTCTTTTTTGCAGTCAAAAACTTACTGTTGATAGCTCATATATTGTATGCAAATATAAGATTATCTCATATGTAGATACATTAGATAGTTATTCAAAATATGAGGAATTGGCTTCTTTACAAATAGGAGATAATGTTTCCCATTTCAAAAGTATTCAAAAGTATATCAGTGATTCATTGTCATATGCAATAGTAGAAAAAGGATTTCAAAATGCGACAAATGGAGTCGTAAAATTAAATACAGGTTCAATACCGAAGGCTTTATTTATATCCGAAGTTTATGTTAATAAAGATAAGGTGTTAATTTATGACAAACTACTGCAGGATTATTATAGTTATGTTCCACAAAGCATATGTACATGGACTTTGACAAAAGAAATGAAAGTGATAAGTGGCTATAAATGTTATAAAGCTATAGGGAAATATGGAAAACGAAGTATTGACGCATGGTACACAGACGAAGTTCCAATTCCTGAAGGACCTTATAATTTTAAAGGTTTGCCGGGGTTGATTATAGAGTTGGAAGATAAACAAAAGCATAATCATTTTATATTGCAATCTTTACAAAGAGTAAAAACTCCAATTAAACTTATTGTAAATTCAGTTGAGACAAGCTACGAACGATACAACGAAAAGCGGAAACAGGTATTAGCAGATCCCGTTTCTTTTATTCGGGCACGCTTCAATATACCAAAAGAAGATGAAGAGCGTGTTAATAGAAACGTACGAAAACGTAACAATTTTTTAGATTAGTTTTTCTATCCTATATAAAAAAGAAGCAAATTATTGCTTCTTTTTTAATGTTTTTTAAAAGCTTTGAATGATGTTTTTGTTTTATAAAGCCCTGAAAAATTGTATTTTTGTTGAAATTATAACACTTTATGGAATTTTTAGACAGATACCAGCAGATCGTTGCAGAAGCCATTGATAAATATACCTTTAAAGATAAGCCTACAGAATTATATGAGCCAATGAATTACATTATTTCCCATGGAGGAAAACGTCTTCGCCCGATCATGGTTCTGATGGCATGTGATTTATTCGGTGGTGATCTCAACCAGGCTGTAAAGCCTGCACTGGCTATTGAATTTTTCCATAATTTTACCCTGATCCATGATGATATTATGGATGAAGCTCCTCTGAGACGAAATAAGCCTACCATTCATACCTTACACGGCCTCAACGTAGGAATCCTTTCGGGGGACGGATTGATGTTAAAAGCTTATAAGTTTTTTGAAGATCTTGAGCCGGAAATCTTTAAGGCATGTATCAGGATATTCACCCATACCGGCCTTTTATTATGTGAGGGCCAGCAGTATGATATCAATTTCGAGACACAGGAAAATGTAACCTATGATGATTATATCCGGATGATCACCTATAAGACCGGAGTTTTAAGTGCTTCTTCTTTTGAGATCGGTGCTTTGATCGCAAGAGCTAACTTTAAGGATGCCAAAGCCATTTTCAATTTCGGGAAACATATCGGGATCGCTTTCCAGATCATGGATGATTATCTGGATGTATTCGGGGATCAGGCGAGCTTTGGTAAAAAGCATGCGGGAGATATTTATGAAAATAAAAAAACAGTTCTTTATCTATTGGCAAGGGAACATGGTACAGAGGAAGAAAGAAAAGAGCTGGATTACTGGTACTCCAAAAAAACCGATAATATCGACAAAGTATATGGCGTTGAAAAGATTTTCAGAAGGACCAAAGTGGATGAAAAAGCTTTGCGTTTAATTGAAAAGCATAATGAGATCGGCCAGAACTACCTTCAAAAGATCGATATTTCCGAAGAAAAGAAAAAACCTTTCATAGAGCTGGCTAATTATCTTTTGAGAAGAGAGAGTTAAATTCAGGTTGCAGGTTTTAGACGACAGGTAATAGTTACCTGTACCTTATGCCTGCAGCTTTATACCTATACAATGAAATTCAGGACTGAAGTTGACATCAGAGAATCGGGGCAGAAAATAGATGTTGAGGATAAAATATTTTCAATAGGATCCTGTTTTGCTTCGGAAATGTCAGACCTGTTCGGTCAGGGACAGCTTCAGACCGTTAATAATCCGTTTGGGACCATTTTTAACCCGTTTTCCATTAATACTGCGGTAAAGAGGCTCCATGATTCGGAATTTTATACGGAAGAGGATCTTATCACCTTTAATGACGAGTTCATCTCACTGGATCATCATACGGGTTTTGATACACGGTACATTCATCAGACCCTGGAAAAGATCAATGCTAAACTAGAAGAAGGCAATGCATTTCTCCAGGATACCGATTGGGTGATCATTACTTACGGAACTTCATTTATTTATGAGTTTCTTCCTAAGAAAAAGCTGGTGGCCAATTGTCATAAGATCCCTCAGAGATACTTTGAGAAAAGGCTTTTGACCCATCATGAAATTACAGACGCCATATACAATACTATTCTCAGTCTGAAAGATATCTGTAAAGATGAGATGCAAATACTCTTTACGGTTTCTCCTGTTCGCCACACTAAGGATGGGATGGTTGAGAACCAGCTGAGCAAATCAAAACTGATCACAACTGTCCATGAAGCCATTTCCGGGCTGGAAAATTGCCATTATCTGCCTGTATATGAAATACTCATGGATGATCTCAGGGATTACCGTTTTTATAAGGAAGATATGATCCATCCGAATGCACAGGCGGTGAACTATATTTTTGAGAAATTCGGGAAAGCCTATTTTTCTGAAGAAACCAAAGATTTTATCAAAGAGAACTTTAAGATCCATAAAGCACTGGAGCATAAAACAGAGGATGAGAAAGATCCGAAATATCTTGAATTTAAGAAAAAACTTAACGAAAGGATAGAAGCCCAGCGGAAAAAAGTAAAGCATAAAATATTTTAATAGTTATGAGTTATAAGTTTTGAGTTATGGGATGACTGCTAAAAACTTATAACTTATAACTCAAAACTTATAACTCAAATGATCGATACCCATACCCATTTATACGCAGAAGAATTTGATGAAAACAGAAAAGAAGCTATTCAAAAAGCTTTAGATAAAGGAATTACAGAGTTTTATCTTCCTGCTATAGATTCTGAGTCTCATGAAAAAATGCTTCAGTTGGAAGCAGAATATCCGGAGCACATTTTCTCAATGATGGGGCTGCACCCTTGTTATGTAAAACCTGAAACCTGGGAAAAAGAATTGAAAATTGTAAAGGATTATCTTGATCAGCGGGCTTTTCCGGCTATTGGCGAGATCGGGATCGATCTGTATTGGGATAAAACCACATTAGACATCCAAGTGAAAGCTTTTGAGCAGCAGATCGACTGGGCGATTGAAAAAGACCTGCCTATCGTTCTTCATACCAGGGAAAGCTTTGACGAAGTATTTGAAGTGCTGGAAGGGAAAAAACATCCGAAGCTTCGGGGGATCTTTCACTGTTTTTCAGGTGATCTTGAACAGGCAAATCGTGCCATAGATTTAAACTTTATCTTAGGAATAGGTGGAGTAGTCACTTTCAAAAACGGAAAGATCGATCAGTTCCTGCATGAGATCCCGTTGGAAAAAATAGTGCTGGAAACAGATTCTCCTTATCTGGCTCCCGTTCCGTACAGAGGGAAAAGGAACGAAAGCTCCTATCTGGATCTGGTAGCCGGGAAGCTTGTGAATATCTACCAAAAGGACTTCGCTGAGATTGACAGGATCACTACAGAAAATGCGAATAAGATATTCGTGAAATGACAAAATAGCGTATAAATTAATAAAAAGTGAGACTTAATTCGTTTAATCTCTAAACCACTAAAGTCGCAAAAGTTTTTATTTAACACTTGAGTACCATAAGTTAATATTGAGCTTGAAGATAAAGCTCACATAAGCTTATTTAAAAAACTAATGGGTTCTTTATTCCCTTTTAAACAGCATCCTGATAAGCTTACGTGTTAAATAAAAACTTTTGCAATTTGCGGTGAAAATTTACTATTATTTCTTTCTGAAAAAGCTTTTATTCTTAGGTTTTTTATACCCTATATCCTCCTTTTTAGCCGGATTAGGTTTTTGGGAATTTGCCTGGACAGGCTTGTTATTGGAGTCCCTTTTCTGTGCAACCAGATTATCCGTATGGAACGGGTGATCCTTAATAACAGGAATTTTCATTCCGATCAGCTTTTCTGTATTCTTTAAGTTTAAAAGGTCAAGCCCGTCCACAAAAGAAATGGAAGTTCCTTCCGCACCCGCTCTTCCTGTCCGTCCGATCCGGTGAACATAGGTTTCGGAAACATCCGAAAGTTCAAAATTAATAACGTATTTCAGCTCATCGATGTCAATTCCTCTGGCAGCAATATCGGTGGCAATCAAGACCCTGGTTTTCCCGGATTTGAAATTACTTAAGGCATTCTGGCGGGCATTCTGGGATTTGTCTCCGTGAATGGCCTGTGCCGAAATATTGCTTTTAACCAGTTTCCGGGTGATCCTGTCTGCCCCGTGTTTGGTTCTTGCAAACACCAAGACCGATTCTGCAATATCATTCTGAAGAATATGGGTAAGAAGATTCAGTTTGTCCTCCCTTTCCACAAAATACACAGACTGCTGAATGGTTTTTGCCGTGGAAGAAACCGGAGTAACCTCTACTTTTACAGGATTTACTAAAATGGAGTCTGCCAGTTTTTGGATTTCAGCAGGCATTGTGGCTGAAAAGAAAAGAGATTGCCTTTTTTGAGGTAAAAGCTTAATGATCCTTTTCACATCATGCACAAATCCCATATCCAGCATCCTGTCGGCTTCATCAAGTACAAAGATCTCAAGGTCCTTTAAACTGATAATTCCCTGTGAAATAAAATCCAATAATCTTCCGGGAGTAGCTACAAGAATGTCAACACCTTTTTTCAAGGCTGCTTCCTGGCTTCCCTGTTTTACCCCGCCAAAAATTACAAGTTTTTTCAAAGGCAGATACTTTCCATACGCTTTAAAGCTTTCTTCGATCTGTATCGCCAGTTCCCTTGTGGGAGTAAGGATAAGAGCTTTTATATGATTATTGGGCGTCTTATTATTGGTCAGGTTTTGCAAAATAGGGATGGCGAAAGCGGCGGTTTTTCCGGTTCCTGTCTGTGCGCATCCTAAAAAATCTTTCCCTTTTATAATTTCAGGAATTGCTTTTTCCTGAATAGGGGTGGGATTGGTGTACCCTTCACCCTGAATTGCTCTTGCAATGGGTTCTATAATGTTAAGGTCTGTAAAATTCAAATGAATAGTTTTAATTAAATAAAAATTCCTTCAAATTATGAAGGAATATACTTTTGCAAAGGTAGTTTAAATATTTTTAAGTGGATTATTTTATCTTGGTCCACTGCTGATTATGTTTCAGATCTTCAAATGCCTGATACACTTTTGCCAGTTCATCGCTGCCGTTCTTTCCGTAATCTTCCACATTTTTAGAGGTTCCGTCTGCAAATTTAATTCTCAGATGTGATGTGGAAAGGTCGGTGATATTGTGATCGCCATATTTGTCTTTCAAATTTTTTACATTCAGCTCATCCAGCAGAGTAACCAGTTTTTTATAGTCTGCATCTTTGATGGTTGCCTTGAAAGTTCCTTCACGTTCTTTCGAAAATTCAGCTTTTGAAGGATTTTTGGTGAAATTGAAATGCTCTGCCTCAAGAACAGCCGCTCTGTCTGAATTGATGGTCATCTTATAGATAGGGCAGAATCCGAAACAGGCACCAGCCTCATATTCAATGGTAGAATATTTGGATTGGGTATTTTGCGAATGGCATGAAAATAAAAATAGAAAAGCAAAAAGGCTTAGTAAATATTTCATAACTTAAATTTGACTGATGTCTTTCAAGAATTGTTCCAAATACCAATAAAAAAGAGAAACTAAAAAGTTTCCCTTATTATATTTTATCCGTGAAGTTTCTTCCAGATGGCATCCTTCAGCTCTGTAAGGCCTTCTCCCGTTACTCCTGAAAAAAACAAAGGCTGTCTGTTCTCAGGAAATTCTGCGGCAATTTCTTTTTTCAGCTCATCATCCAGAAGATCGGATTTCGAGACAGAAATAATGAAATCCTTATCCAGCAGTTCAGGATTATATTCTTTCAGTTCATTCTCAAGGATCTTAAACTCCTGAAAATGATCTTCGGAGTCTGAAGGGATCAGAAATAATAAAATCGCATTTCGTTCAATATGCCTTAAAAACCTGTGTCCAAGACCTTTTCCTTCTGCTGCTCCCTCAATGATCCCCGGAATATCTGCCATCACAAAAGATTTGTAATTCCTGTAATCCACAATTCCCAGGTTGGGGGTCAAAGTGGTAAAGGCATAGTTGGCAATTTTAGGTTTCGCTGCAGAAACAGAGGCCAGAAGAGTAGATTTTCCGGCATTCGGGAAGCCTACCAGGCCCACATCAGCTAAAATTTTAAGCTCAAAGGTAATATAGCCTTCCTCGCCCGGAAGCCCCGGCTGTGCATACCTCGGGGTCTGATTGGTGGAAGATTTGAAATGTTCGTTTCCTAAACCTCCTTTTCCGCCTTCCATCAGGATAATTTCCTGCCCGTCTTCCATGATCTCACCAATGATCTCACCCTCTTCATTTTTTGCGATCGTACCAATGGGAACTTCTATATAAACATCCGCCCCGAAAGCTCCTGTAAGCTGGTTTTTTCCTCCGTTCTCACCACGATCAGCCTTGATATGGCGGGTATAGCGAAGGGGAAGTAAAGTCCATTCGTGGGCATTTCCTTTCATGATAACGTGTCCGCCCCGTCCGCCGTCTCCGCCGTCGGGCCCGCCCTTGGGAATATATTTTTCACGGCGAAGGTGTGCAGAACCTGCACCGCCATGTCCGCTTTTACAATGGATCTTTACGTAATCTACAAAATTTGACATTTCTTATAATTATGAGTTATGAGTTATGAATTATGAGTTATGAATTGTGAAACTTATAACCCATTACTCATCACTTTTAACTATTTTATTTTTTCTACTTCAGCGAAAAGTTTCTGGGCAATTTCATCAATTTCCCCTACGCCGTTTACTTCAACATATTTTCCCTGCTGTTTGTACAGTTCCGCAACTTCTGCTGTTTTGGTGTAATATTCTTTAATTCTGTTCTCGATGATCTCTGCATTGCTGTCATCAGATCTTCCGCTGGTTTCTCCTCTTTTCAGAAGTCTTTCAGTTAAGATCTGATCTTCTACGATCAATGAAAGGCAGATATCAATCTCATCGTTCAGTTCTTCTTTAACGATCTTCTCCAAAGCTTCGGTCTGTGCCACTGTTCTTGGGTAGCCATCGAAAATAAACCCGTTGGTATCGGTCGGTTTTCTGATCTCGTCGATCAGCATATCCGTTGTTACCTGATCCGGAACCAATTCTCCTTTATCGATATATGATTTTGCCAGTTTCCCAAGCTCGGTATCATTCTTCATATTATATCTGAAAAGATCACCGGTTGAGACCTGCTTTAAATTAAATTTTTCGATCAGATTCTGTGCTTGTGTTCCTTTCCCGCTTCCTGGAGGGCCGAACAGAACAATATTTATCATTTTACTTAATTAGTTTATTTTGAAAATTAAATTTAGATTTGAAATTATTCGTTGATCTTTCCGTCCTGCAGCTGATATAAATTAGGTAAGTTTCTACCCAATTCATCATAATCTAACCCGTAACCAAGAACAAATTTGTTTGGAATTTCTTTTCCAATATAATCCAGCTTGAAATCTTTTTTATAGACCTCAGGCTTTAATAAGAAAGAAGCCAGCTTCACCGATTTCGGACGCTGGGTTTCCTTGAAATATTTGAAAAGGCTTTCCACAGTATTCCCAGTATCCACAATATCTTCTACAAGGATGATGTGACGGTCTTTTACGTCTTTGGTAAGCTCCATTTTCTGGTAAACGATCCCGGTAGATTCGGTTCCTGCATAAGAACTCATCTGGATGAAGGCAATCTCACATTTTCCCGGATAATATTTCAAAAGGTCTGAGAAGAACATAATCACCCCATTCAAAACTCCAATGAAAACAGGAACTTCATCCTTGTAATCTTCATAAATCTTTAAAGCTGTTGCTTTTACAATCTCCTGAATTTCGGCGTCCTTTAGGTAAGGAACAAAAGTTTTGTCGTGTACTTGAATGCTTTCCATAAAAATTTTTAGTAGGTGGCAAAGGTACGGATTTTTGGGAAAATATTTTGTGATTTGTTAGTGATTAACAAATCTGAAGCTAGTATGGATTTTTATTCGTCTAATCTTGATGAAATATCCATTTGCTGATGAAGAACTCTGATAATTTCAATTTCTTCATTTTTAAAGTTGATTTTGTAAAATATAAAGTGAAATTTCACTCTTGAACGAAAATATCCTTTTCTGATTTCATTATAATCTTTTCCTGATTTTGGATTATCTGATAAATATTCAATTTCATCCATAATCAGATCAAAATAATGATCTGCCTGTTCTTTTGACCAGACTTCAAAAGTGTAAAGCCAAATTTTTTCTAAATCATGTAAAGCTTCTTTGCTGATTTTATATTTCATGAGCCAGCAGTATGTTTTTGATGAAGATTTTTTAGAAATTCTTTACGATCAAAATTCTCAACAAATCCGAACTTTTCTCCTTTTTTCAATTCGTTGATCAATTCTGATTTCTTGGATTCTTCATACTCAAACATTCTTAAAGCAGCTCTCACAACCTCACTGGCTGAAGAAAATTTTCCAGATTTAATCTGCTGATTGATAAAGTTATCGAAATAATCACCTAATAATATGGATGTGTTTTTTGGCATTATCTTTAATTTATTTCAAATATACCAAGAATTGGTATATTTTCAAAATTTTTAAAGTTCCTTTTAAAGCATTTCGAAATAGAAAATGATATTTATATTTCTATAATTCAAAGTCTTCAGCATATTTGACAACTTCTTGAATCCAATTAATACTTTTACCTATAAAATATGTTTCAATTAATCCTTCTGTTTGTACTAATTCACCTAAATTATTTTGTTCGATGAAATGTTTTTCAACATCATACTTTCTTGTTCTCGTGTTTAAATTTAAATATTCACTGTCATTATATACAGATAAAGCCAATCTATTTAAAAGAGAATGTAAATTATAATCTATAATTTCCTCTAAGATATGCTTTATAAAAAGTACTTTATCAGAAACTGGCTCTATTGAATTTACGTAGTCTTTAAAAATATCCTTATTTTCAAAAATAATATTAAATTTAGAATAATTTGTGTACTCAAATTCATTTAATCGGTATTGATTAATTTGGTCATTTAAATACTTATTTAATTGGTTGATTTCTCCTAATTTTGAAGTCAAGGATATATTTTCTTTTGTAATCATATCAATTTGACTTTCTAAGTTTTTATCTTTTTGATTGTTAATATTCTCCATATTTTGTATCCTGTCTTCATAAGATTTCTTTAAATCTTCAATAGACTGATTATAGTCTTCTACCTCTTTGTTACCAGACAGAATTTTATTCATATCATATTTATGTTTAGTAATTTTAAGTTCTTCATTTCTATCAATGTCTTTTGTACTATTTTTTATTATTTTTCTTTCTTTATTAGGCTTTTTTAATAGATATTCGATTATGAACATTATTGAAGGAAATAAAATAGATGATATTGTACTTAAAAGTAATAATATTAAGAGGTTTAAAATATGATCCCAATGAGTATGGTTTTTATAAATAAAATCAATTTCTTTAATTTTTTCTTCAATTTTTTTTTCAGATAAGAAATAAATTGAAAGTGGTTTCCAATAAGAAATTACTAAAAGAAATATGTAAAATGTAACAATTGGTAGTTTTAATCTTTCCTGACTTGCTTCTTTACTTTCTTTTATAAAATCAATTATTGTTTTAATCATGGTTAAACTAAATTTATGATATCCAAATATAGTAAAAGAAAAAAAATCAACCACACAATTTCCACCCCACCCAAAAATAAAATCCACCCATAATTTGCCCACCCTATTTTTTAAAAGTAATTTTGCATGAATCTAAAAAACAAAAGTAAAATATGTCAACTTACGTAGTTGTAGGTCTTCAGTACGGAGATGAAGGCAAAGGGAAAATCACGGATGTTTTATCGGCAAAATCGGACTATGTTGTACGTTTCCAGGGAGGGGACAATGCAGGTCATACCGTATATGTAGGTGATGAAAAATTTGTGCTGCACCTTCTTCCTTCGGGAGTTCTTCAGTGTAAAGGGAAGTGTATCATTGCCAACGGAGTAGTGGTAAATCCTAAGTCTTTCATTAAAGAAGTTTCCCAGATCGAAAGCAAAGGCCTTAGAACCGACCACATTTTTATCAGCAGAAGAGCGCATGTCATCATGCCTTACCACATTCTTTTGGATACTTACCGTGAAGAAGAGCAGGGAGGAACCCAGATCGGGACGACCAAAAAAGGAATCGGGCCTTGTTATGAAGATAAGATCGCAAGAGTGGGGATCAGAATGGTAGATCTTTTAAATCCTGAGATCTTAAGAGAGAAAATTGAGAAAAACCTGAGAGTTAAGAATTCTCTTTTCGAAAAATATTACGGAAAGCCGGCTTTAGACGTTGAAGAGATTTATAACGAATTTTTAGAGATCGGAAAACAGCTGCAAGATAGAATTGTTGATACGGAACTGGAACTGAATGAAGCTATCCATGAAGGTAAGAATGTTTTATTTGAAGGGGCTCAGGCATTGATGCTGGATATCGATTTCGGAACCTATCCTTACGTAACTTCATCTTCTCCTTCTACAGGAGGGGTTTGTACGGGGGCAGGAGTTCCGCCGACGTCGCTTCAAAACCTGATCGGGGTTGCCAAAGCATACTGCACAAGAGTAGGAAACGGGCCTTTTCCGTCCGAATTAGATAATGAATTAGGAGAAAAGATCAGACAGATCGGTCATGAGTTCGGGGCTACGACCGGCAGGCCAAGAAGAACAGGCTGGCTGGACCTTGTTTCTTTGAAACATGCCTGTATGATCAATGGTATCAATAACCTGGTCATTACAAAATTAGACGTTCTTACAGGAATAGATACTCTGAAAATTGCTACAAAATACAAAACCGAAGACGGAAAGATCATTGATTATTTCACTTCTTCAACAACAAAATTATATGACTACGAAGCAATCTACGAAGAGCTTCCAGGCTGGAATGACGATCTTACCAAAGTAAGGAGCTACGATGAGCTTCCTGCAAACGCCCAGAAATACATCGAATTTATTGAGAAGTATTTGGGAATTAATGTTTATTTAGTTTCGGTAGGCCCTGAAAGAAGCCAGAACATTATCAGAAAAGAATTATTCTAAAATACAAACAAAAATCCTGCTCTCGCAGGATTTTTGTTTAGGCTTCGTTCTGTGAAACGGTGCCTGAAGAAGAAAGTGAAATTTTTCTTACGTTAACGGGCTGGTTGATATATTTAGGTCTTCTGGAAGTATATAGCCGGTTTTTTTCAATCCGGGTAATGCATACTTTGTCACTTTGATTTCCTCCCAGAACATGATAGCAGGTAGCGTCTTCACCTACATATAAACCTACGTGTCCGCCGCCTTTCCGGATGAAAACCAGAACATCGCCCAGCATCGGGACCGGAGTGTGTTTCCCGAAATTACCCCAGTTCAGTGCCCATAAAGGATCTTTAACGATCTGTTTTGAGCTCCTTTTAGCAACTACGGCCATAAAAAGCCCGCACCAGGGGATGGAATCTGCAATGTAAAAATCTTTTACTCCTTTATACATTGGATCTTGCCCTACTTCTTTAGCCCAGGAAAGAATAGTAGGATTGTTTTTGGCTCCCAGAACTTCAGAAGTATCATAAAGATTCAGAGCCTGCTTGATCATGATAGGCCCGTTTTCTTTAGTGAGCCATTCATATTGTTTAGTGAGTGCCATGGTTATTGGTTTTTTTAGTTTTTAGAATATTTTAAATAGGCTTTGGCGAGCTTTTCGTCATATTTGTTCTGCTTATAGCCTGCTCCATTGTATGCTTTAGAAAAGCCTGCCCAGTTTTTGTTTCTCAAATGGATCAATATATTGTTTACTTCCAGGAACTTCCCGAAAGCATTCAGATGCTCTCCTTCGCTGATCTCCATTCTGGCCACAAAGTCACTCACATTGGGATATCCGATGTTTTTAGCATGGAATCCCATGATCTGGAAGCATCCCCATGATGCGGAAGACAGGGCGGCATCTTTAAATTTAGGATCGCTACTCAGGGTAATCGCTTCATTGAGCCTGTCATATTCCTTTACACCGCCCTGATAATATATTTTCGTCCATTTTGGATATAGAACATCTTTGTGGGACGCACTATAATATGAATTTGGGTCGATGCCTCTTTTTTTGAGTTCGTTCCAGAAAATATGGCCTTCAAATAAAATCTTCGGTTTGTTATTGATCAGAAAGCCTTTTCCACTGCTTTCGATCTCGTTAACAGCCTTTACAGCGGCCAGTTCCAGCCCGTATTGATCGGCAAAACCGACCAGGTCACTTTCTTTAAGGAATTTGTCCGTCTGGTTGGCAGGCCGGGTGTTTTTTTCAAGCAAGACCTGCCATGTTTTTACACCAACAATTCCGTCCACTACCAAAGCGTTTTTCCTTTGAAAATCTTTTACGGCAGTATCTACTTCCAGGGTGAAAGAGTCTGAGATCCTGATACTGTACCCCAGTTTGTGGAGTATTTCACAAAGGGTGAGTACTTCCGGGGCTTTTGTGTAATATCTTAAAAGTTTCATAGCGATTGGTTTTTAGTTATGAATTATGAGTTATGAATTGTGAGCTGATCCTTTATTTATTGATCATTAATACATTATACGTCATACATTATACAAATTATCAATTCATCGGTATCTTAGGCATCTTTTCGCAGATCATCCCGATCAGGAAGAATGATTTGAATTTTACTTCTTCCCTCTGCAGCTTGTATTCCAGATTTATGGGAGAGATATTCGTCACACTGAAATTTTGATTTAAAACGGCATAATCATCAATCCTTAATTCAATGCTGTATTCTCCTGTGGGAATGAGTTGATTAATGATTCCTGCTTCATTGCTTTCTATTTCAAAGATCCTGTTGTTATTTATTCCTTTAATGGAAAGAGAACATTTATAGATGGGTTCGTTATTCATTTTGTCAAGTACCCTGAACTGTACATTGGTGCCCGGTGGAGGTGGCGGAACCGGAGTGGTGGGGTATTTCGGTCCCCATGTTCCCCAGGGTGCTCTTATCGGAGTAGGAGAAGGGGTTGCCGGTTTTGGAGTGGGTTGTACAGGGCTTGCACCATGAGGCGCAGGGGTGGCAGGCCTTGTGTTCTTGATCCCTCCTAATATATTCCCAATACTGACTTTGTTGGCATAAGCAACATTAGCCGTCATTTTTACAGCTTCCGGCTGTGACGGTTCTGTGGCGGGTTGAGTGGCAAAATCATTTACAGCAGTTATTCTGGCGGTTTCAAGGGAAGTTGTTTTTCTGGCCATATGATTTAGCTGGTCAGATTTAATGGTTTTCACATTGGTGATAGCCTTTAAAAACTTCTGATTGTTGTTTTTATTGACGAAAACCTGCTGTTTCATTACCAACGGCCCGAAATATACCAGTTGATTAGGATTGTTGACTGCATCATTATTAATGGATGGGTCTAAAATGATCTTCAGGTTTTTGATCAGGATCATTGTTTTGGGGAATGCCGGTAATTTATAATCACTGGAAATGGTTTGACCGTCTGAGATCTTTTTAGACTCATTCCATTCAAACATTCCGGAAAGCATGAAATTCTTATTGAACCAGTTTCTTTTAAGGTGAACGAAAGAAAAGTCAAATTCCACTGCCTGGATCATGCTTTCATCATAATCTATCGAAAGGATCTCGGAAGGGAGATTCTCATTCGCATTTTTGGCCTCCGAATGCAATCCTTCCAGCTCGGATCTTTCGATTCTCATACTATTCCAACCCGATTCGTTTTCCATAAAATCGTAGGGAATGAAATTGATGTCATGAATGGAAGAATTGCTGATCACATCCGTTTTTTCAGCTGCTTCAAAGGTATTTTTGGCATTTTGGGCCATGGCAAGATACAGATCAGCTTCAGAGGCTTTATTGATCTTTTCCAGTTCTTTTTCTATAATATCTTTATTGCCTTTTACCTTCCATTCGGAAAAAGTAAGGTCTTTTATATTGTTGAGGTTGACCAGTTGGTCGTTCCAGTTGTTTTTTTCTTCATCAGTGTCCAGTCCGTCAAACAATTCCAAGTGAGAAGTGATATTGTTAACAGCTGTTTCGTGAGCCGTCCGGTATTTTTTATAAGCTTTGAATTCCTTCGTATCATTGTTTTTAGCATCAAAAATAACCGTGCTTTTGTTCTCCAATACTTTATCCAGATGCTCTTCAATGTCTTTCAGGTTGTTTTTATCAAGGATATCCCTGTAAATATCAAATAAAGAATTGTTGGGGTTAAGGTCCCAGAAATTAGAAGAAATAGGAACGGAATTCAGTTCATAGGCCACATTCTGCTTTTTGATGATGGAAAGAGCCTTTTTCTGCTCATCATTAAGCAGGCTCTGAGGTTTTAGCAGTTCCAGTTCTTCATTTTCATACACTCTCAGGGATGGGCAGATCATCGGCAGATCATTCTCCATAGAGCTTTGGGACATATAGATGTTCTTAAGCTTCTGGTAAACGGCAACAAAGTATTTCATGGTTATTGGTTTTGGTTATTGGAAATAACCGACAGGGCAAAAGCGTCTGCCGGTTACTCGTATTGAGAAGAATGGTTTATGATTTTCCGTCTGTCCATTTTTTGATCTCCGGATTTGGATTTGGAGATTTTGGAACTACGTGGCATTTATAGCCGATGATGTAAATTCCGTCTGATGTTAATTTTTTGCCGTTCCATTTAGAATTGGATTTTACATCCTGGTTGTCATAGCTGTAAGTTCCGCCGAACATGAAAGGCCCGATACCTACTGCGGCGCCCGAGCTTACAGAATTCTTAACATCGGTAAAGGCAGTGCTGTTATTGGCGAAATCCAGAGAAACATCCTTTGCAATGATAAGTTCCGTAATAATAGAAGGCATAAGCCCTTTACCTTTACCATCGCTTATCATATCTCCATTTAGAGCTTGTGGGGACTGCTCGTGCAGCTTCCAGAATTTGGATTCTACAAATTGCTGGTTGAACCATCCTCTTTCCACCCTTACTTTTCCTACTTTGAAGGAAATTTTCATGTTGGTATAGTCTGTATTGATTTTGGTTTTTTCATGTTTTCCTCCACCTCTGGCTCCGATAGAGAAAATACCCATGCTGAATCCTCCGGCAGCACCCCAGTTATGAACGGTCTTTGAGTAATCATAGTTGGATTCGCCTTCTGTAATAGTGATCGTAGGCCATCCTTTGGATTCTTTTAATGCGTTGGCTGCTACCGGAATGGAAGGGGAATAGTTGGTATAATCCAGTATCCTCGTTCTCTGGCTGTTTCTGAATTCAGACTGAATTCTTTTCTTGATCACCAGCATGTGCTTTTCTTCGATCTCGCTCAGGTAATTCTGAATTCTTTCTACCGCTTCCTTGTATCCTAAAGACTGCCATGCTTTTAATGCTGCATCTTCACGTTTTTTCATGTTTTTACCATCGATGGAAAGCTTTGCCATAGCCTCAGGATCTCCGTTGTCGGCAGCGGTCCTGATCTCGTTGTTGGCATCTACGATATCGTAGTATTTCATCTGGTATTCGATGTATTTTGCATACGTAGGAGATACGAAAGTGTGGAAAATTTCAGGTTTGTTCATATCATCTATCGGTGCATTTTCATCAAAATCAGGATTTTTTAGCTTTTTGATTTTGAATAACTTATTTCTTAAAGTGTCTAATTTCTTTTCTACTTTTTCATCGAATTGAGTATCTACTACTACCGACCATTGTAAAAGATCTTCGTACACTTTTGAAACTCTTTTCTGAGAATCGTTCATAATGCTCATGATCGTCATAGATCTTCCGTTTCCATCCGCAGTAAGAGGGGGTAATTGAGAAGGAATTACGTCTACCATTGCCGCAAACTGTTCCATTTGAAGATATTTTCTGAATTTGCTGCTTGATAAAGCATTTTGATACGCTTCCATGTCTATTTTAGGATTTCCGTTGGCGTCCAGGATTGGCTTTCCGGTTCCGTCAAGCATTGGTTTTGGAGACGGTGCATCTCCGAAAAGTCCGTTAAGTGCATAATCAAAAGTGTCTTCAGAAAGAGTGACTCCCACGGGATCAAAGGCGATGAAATCATCAGGTCCTAAAGAATCAGGGTTTCCTCCATTGGTTACAGTGTCATAAACTTGTTTTAAAAGCATGCTCATTAACGAGTTCGATTTTGCTTCTTGGGTAATAGTTGGCATAATTATTAGTTTTAAAATAGTGCTTACTCTTTTAGGTTTTCAGCGTTCCCCTTTTTTGTATGGTACAAATGTATTTCGGCTTTGGAAAAAATATATCAGTGTATTTCCGATTGCACAGGTGTGGTTTTTACTATTTTTTAATTTATGTTGAATTTTTGTGAATTTTAAATGAATATTATTGAATAATGATAAATGTGAATTTCTTGTTTATAAAGGATTATTATTTCATACATAGTTAAATTTAACAGATTAGTATAATTTTTTATAAAATGATGATGTTTTAGTAAAATTTTGGCAAATATTTTGATATTGGTATAATACTTATCGATAGGTCTTATAAAACTAATAATCACCAAGTATTAACAGTTTAAATATTTACTAGTGATGAAACACCTACACCAGAACCAGGAATTTCGCTTTAATGAAATTCTTTTTGAGCACCGTAATAAGGAATATGGTGCCTATGCATTAAGAAATGAATCAGACAGGCTATTAACAAAAGCACTTTTTGTGGGTGTGGGTTTATTGGCTGCGATATCAATTACCCCGATGGTAATTTCGGCATTTAGAACTAATGACGTTGCTCCTACAGGCCCTGTTTACGTTTTGCCTCCGCCTGTGGATGTTGAAACGCCTGAGGTGAAACCTCCAGCAGCACAGCCTGTTCAGCAAACCCGTCCTGAGGTAAAAACCTTTGATAGTACGGTTCCAACACCATCAAGTGACGCAAATGAAAATGATAGAGAAGATGTGCCTGAAAATGCAGTAGCCGGTTTTAAAAATAATTTTAAAGCAGAACCTGCTAAAACAGAGTATGTGCCGTCAACTCCAACAATTGGTACAGGACCGGTGATTTCAATAAAACCTCCTGTAATTGAGACTCCAAAAGAAGACAATACCATTAAAACAGCTGTTGATGAGGAAGCGGGTTATGATGAAGGAATCAACACTTTCAGAAATAAAGTAATGAGTAAGTTTGATACTTCCGGCTTTGAAGGAGAAGGAGTGATGAAAACAATGATTACTTTTGTAGTAGAAAAAGATGGCACAATTTCCGGATTGAAAGCTGATGGTCAGGATGCAAATTTCAATAGTGAAGCACTTAGAACGATCAAATCGATTAAAGGAAAATGGATTCCTGCTAAAATAAAAGGCCAGGCCGTAAGAAGTTATTTCAAATTTCCGATCTCAATGAAATTTGAATAATCAATATCAAAAACAAATCTTGACACTTATCCACAAAGAGCTATTTTTTGTGGATAATTTTTTTGTTGGCTAAATCCTTTATTAACAATATTTTAACTCAATTTAGCTTTCGCTGCTTTCGAAGAGCAAAGAAAAAAAGTGTATTTTTGAAGCTTAAAGTTCTAGTAATGGCAAAAATCATAGGTATCGCTAATCAGAAAGGAGGAGTCGGGAAAACGACAACAGCCGTCAATTTAGCTGCAGCATTAGGGGTATTGGAAAAAAAGATATTAATCATTGATGCTGATCCGCAGGCAAACGCAACATCTGGTTTAGGGGTTGAAGAAGTTCAGTATTCTACATATAATCTATTGGAGCACAGTGTAGATACAAAAAGCTGTATTCAGAAAACCAGTACACCTAATCTTGATATTGTTCCGTCTCATATTGATCTGGTAGCAGCAGAAATCGAGCTGGTAGATAAAGATGACCGTGAATATATGCTTAAGCAGGCACTGCAAGGCGTGAGAGATGATTATGACTTCATTATCATCGATTGCGCGCCAAGTTTAGGGCTTATTACGGTTAATGCACTTACAGCTGCGGATTCTGTAATTATTCCTATTCAATGCGAATATTTTGCCCTGGAAGGATTAGGTAAGCTTTTGAATACCATTAAAAACGTTCAGAAGATCCATAATAAAGATCTGGATATTGAAGGTTTGCTTCTTACCATGTACGACAGTAGGTTGAGATTATCAAACCAAGTGGTGGAAGAAGTGAATGCCCATTTCCCGGAAATGGTCTTTGAAACCATTATCAGCAGGAACGTAAGATTGAGCGAAGCGCCAAGTTTTGGAGAAAGCATCCTGAATTATGATGCGGAAAGCAAAGGAGCGATCCAGTATATTCAGTTGGCAGAAGAAGTTTTGCTGAAGAACGAAAAATTAGTAAAGAATTAAAATAGCTTAAAGCCATAAGCTTAAAGCTTAAAGCATAATATGAAGGACAAAAAAAGAGCTATGGGACGTGGTTTGGGTGCCATTTTAAGTGCCGAATCCAAAGCAACGATCAACTCGGCTACCGATGAAGGAGCGGATAAGTTTGTAGGGAACATCGTAGAAGTGGCCATTGAGGATATTTATCCGAATCCTACCCAGCCAAGAACTTATTTTGATGAAAAAGCATTAAGCGAACTTGCACAGTCCATCAAAAACTTAGGCGTGATCCAGCCGGTTACCCTGAGAAAAGACGGCGAAAAGTTTGAGATCATATCCGGAGAAAGACGGTATAGGGCAAGTAAACTTGCCGGCCTTACCTCTATTCCGGCTTATATCCGTCTGGTAAATGATCAGGAGCTTCTGGAAATGGCTCTTGTTGAGAACATCCAGAGAGAAGACCTTGATTCGATCGAAATTGCCTTGACCTATCAAAGACTGTTGGATGAAATAGGAATGACCCAGGAAAATCTGAGCCAGAGAGTAGGAAAGGACAGAAGTACGATCACTAATTCTATCCGTCTTTTAAGGCTGAGTCCGGATATTCAGAATGCCATCAGAAGCGGGGAGATCTCCGCAGGGCACGGAAGAGCGATTATCAGTCTGGAAAATGATGAATTACAGCAGATATTATTTGACAAGATTATTAAAGAACAGCTGAATGTCCGCCAGACCGAACAGGCCTCTGCCGCTTTAAAGAATCCGAAATCATCTGCCGCCAAAAAAGCAAAACCGGAGCTTTCCAATAATTATAAAAAGGCGCAGAAAACACTTTCTGATATTTTAGACGTAAAAGTGGAAATTAAAACCTCTGGAAACGGTAAAAAAGGTAAAATAGTTCTGGACTTTAAAAATGAAGATGAGCTGGAATATATTTTGTCCCATATTAAACAATGAAAAAAATACTTTTCACATTTTTCCTGTGCCTGTTTTTTATGGCATATTCGCAGGTCAGTCCCAATGATACCATTCGGGTGGAATATCATCCGAAAGACAGTATTTCTGCGGCCAAACCTGCAAAATCCGAAGCTCAGATCATCGCTGATCTTGAAAACGCTAACGGGCCTACCAAGAAAACAATCAAACTGAATCCTACCAAAGCAGGATTATATTCTGCTGTTTTACCGGGATTAGGACAGTATTACAACAAAAAATACTGGAAAATTCCTATCGTTTGGGGTGCTGTGGGAGCAGGAGTAGGTATTGCAGTATGGAACGATAATCAGTATAAAAAATACAGGGAGTATTATATTGCTAAATTAAATGGCACTCCTAATGAATTTGTAGACAGTCATCCGTGGCTGGATAAAGTGGCATTGGGGAATGCCCAGGACAGAGCAAAAAGACAGAGAGACTATGCCATTGCCATTACAGGCCTGATATATATACTGAATATCGTAGATGCAGTAGTGGATGCACACCTCTATGAAAGCCGCCATGACCCGGACCTTTCTTTCAGCCCTGCTGTTATTCAGGATCAGTATAGGATTGCTCCTCCGAAAACAGGATTAAGTTTAAGTTACAGATTTTAATAATTATATTGAGTACGTTTAATGTATTACACTTTGCTAAATGAAATGCCTTTGTGAGCTTAAAAACATGAAGCATTTTAACTTTTCTTTGCGATCTTTGCGTTGAAAAATAAATAAAAACGTATAGTTAAATAAAATAAGTATGAAAATAGCATTAGTTGGTTATGGCAAAATGGGCAAAATCATTGATGAGATTGCCGCAAAAAGAGGACATGAAATAGTGGCCCGCCTGAAAGAAACCCCAACTGCTGAAAACCTTAATCGTCCGGATGTTGTCATCGAATTTTCCTTGCCGGAAGTGGCCTTTGATAACATTAAAGTCTGCCTGGAGAATAAAATTCCTGTGATATGCGGAACCACAGGATGGCTGGAGAAAAAAGAGGAAATAGAAAAGATAGCTGTTGAAAATGCTGCTGCATTCTTATATGGTTCCAACTTCAGTTTAGGAGTGAACCTGTTTTTTGCACTTAACGAAAAGCTGGCTGATTTAATGAAGAATGTTGACGAATATTCCTGCCAGTTGGAGGAAATCCATCATGTTCACAAAAAAGACGCTCCCAGCGGAACAGCCATTTCCATTGCAGAGGGTATCTTTAAAAACAATCCTAGATTTGATGCATGGAAACTGGACGAAACCCAAGGGAACCAATTAGGGATCTTTGCAATCCGTGAAGATGAAGTTCCAGGAACTCACAGCGTTTTCTACAAAAGCGAGGTTGATGAAATTGAAATAAAGCATACCGCCTTCAATAGAAGCGGATTTGCATTAGGCGCTGTAGTAGCTGCAGAATGGATCAAGGATAAAAAAGGAAACTTTACCATGAAAGATGTTTTGGGGCTGTAATACTGTAACAAAATATCAAAACCATAAACTAATAGTAAGTTGTTAAACACAAATTAAAACAGAATAGGCACAAAAAATTTATGAATTACTTTTTAACTTATACGGTATACGTTCTCATTCTATCTTTATTGATGGGGATTTCTACCTGGAAACTGTTCAAAAAAATGGGATATAGCCCATCGTTTGCTTTTATCCCCTTTTATAACTATTTCATTATTTTAAAAGAAACCAAACATCCGAAGTGGTGGGCCATTTTATCATATCTTCCGATTGTGGGGCCTATCATGATGTCTGTTTTTCATATTTATCTGATGAAAAAATTCGGGAGAGGCCTTTTCCAGCATCAGCTGCTTACGGTTATCCTTCCGTTTATTTATATGGCAACGGTCAACTATTCCAAAGATGTGGAAATAGAAGACGAAAATGAATTGTTTTTAACAGACGAAGAGAAAAACGCCAAAAAGAAAGACTCTTTTATGGGGTCTATTACCTTTGCCGTAGTTTTTGCTACTATCATCCATGTTTTCATCACCCAGCCTTTTGGTATTCCTACAGGATCTATGGAAAGGACTTTGCTAGTAGGTGATTTCCTTTTCGTTAACAAATGGAGCTATGGGTATAGGCTGCCTATGCGTCCTTTAGCCATACCATTCTTACAGGGTACAATTTATGATACCCAAAAAGATGGAAACCCTAAAAATGACCCCAAATCATATGTTGAAGGTATAAAATTACCCTATACAAGACTCCTTCAGTTCAATAAGCCCCAGAGGCATGATGTGGTGGTCTTCAACTATCCTCAGGATTCAGTGCATGTAGCGATTGACAGAAAAGACCCTTATGTTAAAAGATGTGTGGCGGTAGCCGGAGATACCTTTGAAATGAGAGCCGGAAGGCTTTTCGTGAACAATAAACCGGAAACCATTTTGGGAGATCAGGAATTACAGCATTCTTATACCGTCAATACAGGAGCTCAGCTGGATATTCCGGGACTTTATAATACGTATGGCTTCCTGCCGGTAAGAGAATACCAGACAGATAAAGGCTTTACATATGTTTTCCAGGGATTGACAGACCAGACGGCGAAAGAGATCAAAACTTTACCTAATGTGATCGATATGAGCGAAAATATCTATCCGAAGGACTCCGCTACCATTTCATATAAATTAAATGCCGATAAGACGGCTTTCACAAAAAGTGTAGATACCACCCAGTCTATATTCCCGATCAACAAACCATGGAACCAGGATTGGTATGGCCCTTTAAGAATTCCTAAAAAGGGAGATGTTGTAGCAATCAATAAAGAAACACTTCCAATGTATCAATGGATCATTTCCGAATACGAGCATAACAGCCTGGAAAATAAAAACGGGAAGATCTTCATCAACGGAAAAGAAGCTAATCAATATACCATCCAGCAGGATTATTATATGATGGTGGGAGACAACAGGGATGCCTCATTAGATGCCAGATTCTTTGGTTTCGTTCCTGAAGAGAATATCGTAGGAAAACCTATGTTTACATGGATGAGCTTACAGGGTGCATTCTCGGATGCCAGTTCTTCTTATCAGGCTCCGTTCAAAATCCGTTGGGAAAGGATGTTCAAAGCAACTAATACCGGGGAAGCCAACAAAACCTCGTACTGGTGGATCGCAGCTATGATCTTGGTCTTATTCTTCGGATGGGATTACTTTATGAAATTGTTCAGAAAGAAAAAAACAGAAGACGATTAATAACTAAAATAAAAATAAAATGAAGTATTTGAAAAAATACTTCATTTTTGTATAATGAATATGAAGAATGTACTATTACCGGTATTTTATTTACCGCCCGTTTCATGGTTTTCAGTATTCCTGCATGCTGAAAATGAAATTGTATTGGAGCAGTTCGAAAGCTTTCCGAAGCAGACGTACAGAAACAGAGCCAATATTTACGGGGCAAACGGAAAGCTGTCACTGATCCTTCCTATCAGTCATAACGGGAAAAGAAAATTGAAGGATATTGAGATCTCCCATTCGGAGGATTGGAGAAAGCTTCACTGGAAATCCATTCAGACCGCTTATCAGAGTTCACCTTATTTTGAGTATTATGAAGATAAATTCAGGAAGATTTTTGATGTCAATGAAAAATATCTTTTAGATTTTAATCTCAAAGGGCTGGAAATTATTCAGCAGATCCTGAAAACAGAAAAGGCATACTCTTTGAATGAAGAATATATCAAAAATCCGGAAGCCGTAAATTACAGAGAAAAATTCTCGGCTAAAGCTCCTTCAGAATTTGAAATGGAAGAGTATTACCAGACCTTCTCAGATAAATTGGGGTTTTTAAGTGATTTATCAATTTTGGATTTAATATGTAACAAAGGCCCGGAATCTTTGACTTATATTAAAAATATTAAACAATTATACTAACATGAAAAAGGTATTATTAGCAGCTGTTTTTTTAGCAGGATTTAATTTTTCTTTCGCCCAGGAAGCACAAACAAAGAATGTTGATCCTGGCAAGGATAAAGACCTTATGACGTGGTACCATAAAGATTTTGCCACGGCAAAAGTATATGGAGTAAATACAGAAAATGCATATAAATTTCTGGAATCCAAAGGTTTAAAACCATCTACTGTTGTAGTAGGGGTTTTGGATAGCGGAGTTCAGGTAGATCACCCGGGATTGGTAAAGAATATCTGGACGAATCCAAACGAAGTACCTAATAATGGGAAGGATGATGACGGAAACGGATATATTGATGATGTACATGGATGGAATTTCATAGGAGGTAAAAATGGGGATATTAGTGTCGATAATATGGAGATCACCAGAGTGGTGGCCAAGTATAAACCTGTTTTCGAAGGAGATGATTCTACAAAGAACAAAGCCAATCAGGCTAAAATGCCGGAAGAGTTTGCCATGTATATGAAGTCTAAAGAGCTTTATAGCAAAAAAAGTATTGAAGGCAAACAGGCTCTGAAAACCTATACCATGATCAATGAGATCATTCCTAATATGGTAAAGCTATTGGGAGGCAAATCCGTAACCGCTGAAAATATTGCTGCTATAAAAGCTCCTACCGATCAAAAGGATGCTATCGCTTACCAGATTTTGGGCCAGGTGTCCCAAAGCCCGGAATTTAAAGGAAAATCTGCTGCTGAGTTTGAAAAAAGTATGAAAGAGCAGATGAAAGAAGCAATCGATCATTACGAACCTCAGGCTAAGCAGTACGATCTGAACTATGATCCTAGAAAAGAAATCGTAGGAGATAACTATGATGATTATTCGGAAAAAGGGTATGGAAACAATCATTATGAAGGGCCGGACGCAGAACACGGGACCCATGTTGCCGGGATCATTGCAGGACTTCCTCAGGGAAAAGAGATCCAGTACGGGGTGGCCTCAAAAGTGGCAAAGATCATGTCTGTAAGAACAGTTCCGAATGGTGATGAAAGAGATAAAGATGTGGCCAACGCCATCAGATATGCTGTAGACAACGGAGCTAAAATTTTAAATATGAGTTTTGGCAAGCCGGTTTCTCCGGGTAAAAATGTAGTATGGGATGCTTTCAAATATGCCCAGGATAAAGGAGTCCTTTTGGTGAAAGCAGCAGGAAATGAGAATGAAGATGTTTCGGAACACTTGGCTTATCCTACCAACTTTAAGAACGTAACGGATGAAAAACCGTTTGTGAACAACGTAATTGTAGTAGGAGCAAGTACCAACAGAAATAACGAGCTGAGAGCAGGCTTCTCCAATTTCAACAAAAAAATGGTGAACGTATTTGCACCGGGTGAAGAAATCTACTCCACAGTTCCGAAGAATGAATACAAATACCTTCAGGGAACTTCTATGGCATCTCCGGTCGTAGCAGGGGCAGCAGCGGTTTTATTATCCTATATGCCGGGCTTGAAACCGGATCAGATCATTGAATCTCTTGTAAAATCAAGCAATCCGAATACGGAAAATCAGTTTGGCGATTTTTCCCAGTCGGGAGGTGTTATCGATCTGAAAAAAGCGGCAGAATATGCATATGCTAATTTTTACAATGCAAAATCTGTAAAATCTTCAGCTCCTAAAAAAGCGGTAAAACCCGTAAAAAAAGCACAGAAGCCTGCAGGAAAAGCAATAAAGTTATAAAATAGTAAACAGATACTGAATTTAAAACGGAAAAAGTCCCGATTTTCGGGACTTTTTCCGTTTTTTTATGATTTTGGCACGGTTTTTTGTAACTTTATTGTATTAATAATAAACAGATATGAAAAAGTTACTACTTGCAGGAATGTTGGGGACTTCGCTCTTTGCAGTGTCTTGTTCCACAGTTAAGAAAGCAGAAACATCTCAGAATCAGAGATCGGAATTCCTAAAGCTAAAAGGAGACTGGGAGATCGTAAGCATCGATTATGATAAACAGTACAAAATCAAACCATTTGATGAGGGTGCTGACGCTCAGTGCTTTGTGGGCAGTCATTGGAGACTGATCCCTAATAACTATTCAGGGGCATATACCTTAAAAGGCGGTGGAGCATGTCCGGCACTTACACAGCCAATTAAATTTGAAATAAAAAGTGGAAACACTTTCATGTTCAAAAAAATAATGGCTGATACAAAAGCCAAGCAAAATACAGTAGGATACTCTCTGAATGTGATTGACCAGACTACAGACCAGTTTTCGCTTGAACAGAATGTTCCGTTCGATGGAAGCACGGTGAGAGTTGTTTATAACTTTCAGAGAACAGGAATGAAATAATTAAAACTAATAAATATTACAAAATGAAATTTAACAAAACATATATAGGAGCTCTTTTTTTGTCATCAGCTTTATTGTTAACCAGTTGTGAGGCAGTTCAAAACTCAAATCACCAGCAAAGAGGTACAGCAGTAGGAGCTGCTTCAGGAGCAGTGATCGGAGGTATTTTAGGAAATAATGTAGGGAAAGGTAAGAATGCCGCACTAGGTGCCGTATTAGGTGGAATTATAGGAGGTGTTGCAGGAAATGTGATCGGTTCTAAGATGGATAAGCAGGCTAAAGAAATTAAAGAAACTTTACCGGGAGCTGAGGTGGAAAGAGTGGGAGACGGTATTAAAATTACCATGAGCGAAAGCATTGTCAACTTTGCATTTAACTCTTCAGATCTTACACCAGTGGCAAAAGCCAACTTAGACAAACTTACTCAGGTTCTTATCAATAATCCGGATACCAACATCAATATCTATGGACATACGGACAGCAAAGGTACTGATGAATATAATATGGGGCTTTCCGAAAGAAGAGCCAACTCTGTAAAATCTTATCTGATGGCTAAAGGAATTACATCTGCCAGATTGTTTGCTATGGGTGAAGGGGAAAGCAAGCCTGTGGCTACTAATGATACGGAAGAAGGAAGAGCAAAAAACAGAAGAGTGGAGTTTGCTATTACAGCCAATGAAAAAATGATTAATGAGGCCCAGCAGGGACAATAATTAATTTAACATATAAATATTTTCTTAAAAGACCGCTTCGGCGGTTTTTTTGTATTTTTATACAGGTAAATTTTAAAATCACTATTTTTGCAATTGAAATAGCATAAATGAAGAAATATCTTAAACTACTCCGTGTAGAGCAATGGGTGAAGAACCTTTTTGTTTTTGTTCCCCTTTTCTTTTCAGGCAATATTACCAATCTGGATCTACTTACCAAGAGTATTTTTGCCTTTCTTATTTTTTCGGTTGCGGCCAGTGTCGTTTACATTCTGAATGATTACAACGATATTGAAGCGGATAAAAAGCATCCGGAAAAAAGAAGAAGGCCACTGGCAAGCGGAGCCATTTCAAAATCCAAAGCAATAGGGATCCTGGTGGGGCTGATCATTATGGATATTGCTCTTGTATTCTTGGCACAGGCCTATTTCCATGAAAGCCTTTGGAAGTTTGCAACGATCATAGGGATATATTTCGTAATGAATCTTGCCTATACCTTTAAACTTAAGCATGTTGCCATCATCGATATTTTTATCATTGCCACCGGTTTTGTATTAAGGGTACTTGCAGGAGGATACATTACGGGAATTTCTATTTCACAATGGGCTATACTGCTGACCTTTGTCCTCGCTTTGGTGCTGGCAATAGGAAAAAGAAGGGGAGAGCTTATCAATGCGCAGGTTTCAGGAAAAACGAGAAGAGCTTTGGACGGGTATAATGTCCAGTTTGCAGATATTGCTGTATCTATTTCAGTAACACTGGCTATCGTATGTTACCTGATGTTTACCCTATCTCCCGAAGTTCAGGGAAGGTTCCATGAAAGAGTTTTTTACACGGTTATCTTTGTTGTATTTGCATTTTTAAGATACCTGCAGCAGACTCTTGTTTACAACAGGACGGAGTCTCCTACAAAGATAGTTTACAGAGACAGGTATATACAGGCAACCCTGCTATTGTGGGTTGCCGCGTTTCTCATTCAAATTTATTTTAAAAAATGAAGCCGAATTTTATACAGAAAGTGACCAACTGGGGCAATTTTCCCATAGTGGAAAAAGAAATGAAGGCTGAAGACAGCTTCAAAAAAATAAAAGAATTTGTATTAAGCCATAATGAAGTTATCGCAAGAGGAAACGGAAGATGTTACGGAGATGCTTCATTGGGAGAGCATATATTTTCTACAAAAAGACTCAATAAATTGATCAGTTTCGACCGTCTGAACGGGGTTATTGAATGCGAGTCCGGTGTGTTGCTTTCAGAGGTATTGGAAGTGGCTGTTCCGCAGGGATATTTCCTGTATGTAACTCCGGGAACAAAATTTGTTTCCGTGGGCGGAGCCATCGCATCGGATGTTCATGGAAAGAATCACCATTCGGAAGGTTGCTTTTCCGAGTATGTAATGGAGTTTACCCTGATGAATGAGCATGGAGAAATCATCACATGTTCCCGGGAGGAAAATCCGGATAAATTCTGGGCAACTATCGGAGGAATGGGACTTACGGGAATCATTCTTACAGCAAAATTTAAACTTAAAAATATAGAATCGGCCTATATTCGACAGGAAAGCATAAAAGCTGAAAATCTGGATGAAATCTTCAGGCTGTTTGATGAAAGTGAAAGCTGGACCTATACGGTGGCCTGGATCGATTGTCTGCAGAAGGGCAAAAATATAGGAAGAAGTATTTTGATGAGAGGAGAACATGCTTTTCAGCATGAGCTGCCTCCAAACCTTTCCAGAAACCCTTTAAGGTTGAAAGCAAAATTGCAGCCTACAGTTCCTTTCTACTTTCCTGATTTTGTTTTGAATGCGCTTACCGTAAAGATCTTTAATCTGCTCTACTATAAAAAGCAGGCTAAAAAAGAGATTAAAAACTTCATTGATTACGAAACATTCTTCTATCCTCTGGATGCCATCAATGAATGGAATAAGATCTATGGAAAATCAGGCTTTATCCAGTACCAGATGGTGATCCCTAAAGAAACCGGGAAAGAAGGAATGAAAAAGATCCTTGAAACCATTGCCAACAGCGGAAACGGGTCTTTCCTTGCCGTATTGAAACTTTTCGGGAAAAATAACCCTGAAGCATATAATTCTTTTCCTTTTGAAGGCTATACCTTGGCATTGGATTTTAAAGTCAATTCAAAACTTAAAAAACTTATTGACCAGCTGGATGATATCGTTCAGGAATTCGGAGGAAGGATCTATCTTACCAAAGACAGTATGAGCAGATCGTCTTTGACCAATTATCTTAAAAATATTCAAAATCCTAAATTTGTGTCCTTACAGCACAAAAGAATCATAAATAATAATTAAGCGATGATAGTTTTGGGAAGTACGTCTGAAGTGGCGCAGGCTTTTGTAGAAAAAGCTTTGGAAGAAGGAGAGAAATTCGAGAAAATATACTTATTCACCTCCAGTAAAGAGACCACCGAAAGATTTGCGAGGCATATAGATGTGAAATTTCTACAGCAGTCCGAAGTCATAGAACTAGATCTCCTGAAAGAGGTTGATTATGCTCAGTTTGAAAATATTAATTCTCATATGTTATTTTGTGCCATAGGCTATTTGGGCGAAGGAACGGAAGAAGGGCTGTATGATCATAAGAATACGGAGAAGATCATTGATATTAATTATTCAAAACTGGTTCCCGTAATGAATTATTTTGCCCGGAAGTTCGAAAGCAGAAGATCAGGAACCATCATTGGTTTATCATCAGTAGCCGGAGACCGGGGAAGACAGAGTAATTTTATTTACGGAAGTGCCAAAGCTGCCTTTACGGCTTACCTGAGTGGCTTAAGAAACTACCTTTTTGATAAAAAAGTGCACGTGCTTACAGTAAAACCGGGATTTATGGCCACAAAGATGACCCAAGGCCTGCCGTTGAATCCTAAGCTGACCGCCACTCCGGCACAGGCCGCAGCCTGTATCTATAAAGCCTATAAAAAGCAAAAGAATGTGGCATACGTTTTACCGGTTTGGGGTATTATAATGGTGATTATCAGGAATATCCCTGAATTTATATTCAAGAAATTAAAGCTTTAAATAAAAATGAAGAAACTGTATTGTTTTGATTTTGACGGGACTTTAACGTATAAGGACACTATGTTCATGTACCTTAAATTCTATGATGTTGCAAAATTCCGGATGCAATTTATCAGGCATGTACCGCTTTTCATTTTATTAAAATTAAAACTTGCAGACACCGAAAAGGTAAAAAAAAGTTTCATTGGCTCCATCCTGAAAGGGCAGACCCAGGAAAAAATTGAGCGAAAAGCCCGGGAATTTTTTGAACAGAACTATCCCAGGATCGTTAGGGAAAATGCTTTGGACTTTGTTAAGAATATAGACCGGAATAACACCCAAAGCTTATTGGTTACGGCCTCTCTTGATATATGGACAAAACCTTTTGCAGATGCTTTACAGATGCAGCTTATTTCCACCCGGGCGGAATTTAAAAACGGTATTTTCACCGGGAATTTTATCGGTAAGAATTGCAACGGAAAAGAAAAGCTGGTGAGAATAAAAGAACAGATAGATAAATCCAAATACGATAAAATAGTTGCTTTCGGAGATACCTCCGGGGATAAGCATATGCTTAAGTGGGCAAATGAAGGTCATTACCAATTTTTTCACTAATTTTGGGTAGTAAAAATGAAAAAATGAATAAACTGCTGATTTGGTGTTTTGCAGTCTTTATGAATTGCACAAGTACACCATCCCAATCTCAAAAATCCGGTGATATGCAGACCAAAGCAGAAATTCTTGTTTCGGAATCTCAGGGTGGGACCGGGCAGGCAGGTTTTACAATCATTAAAAACGAACAGGATCTCCGGAAAGCTTTCCAAGGAAACTCCACTATTATTGTAGAAGCAGGTCAGGAACCGGCCATCAACTATCCTCAGCTCCCTAAGAGCAAAAAAGTAATCCTATATAATCTCGGAAGCTTCAGATCAGGAGACCACCGGATCACTGAAATAAAAAACACATACGTGAAAGAGAATATTTTATATGTAGAGGTCCCGCAATACGTCTCGGGTGGTATGGAAATACAGGTGCTTTCCAATCCGTGGATGATCTTTACAGTGCCTTCAGACTATCAGTTCAACTCCGTAGAATTAAAATATTCAAAGTAAAATGGATAAAATATATTTAGATAACGCTGCAACAACCCCTCTTTCAGAAGAAGTTATTGATGCTATGGTTGGGATCATGAAAACGAATTTCGGAAATCCTTCTTCTACCCACAGTTTTGGGCAGGAAGCCAAGATCCTTCTTGAAAATGTGAGAAGACAGATCGCAGATTATCTTCACGTTACTCCCGCTGAAATTATCTTTACTTCCTGTGGGACAGAATCCAATAATATGATCATTAAATCCTGTGTGGAGCATCTTGGCATAGAGAGGATTATTAGTTCTCCTTTGGAGCATAAATGTGTTTCAGAGAGTATCCTGGAGATGAAGAACAGAAAGGGAGTGGAAGTGAATTATATCCGCCCGGATGAGAAAGGTGATATTGACCTTAGTAAACTGGAGGAGCTGTTAAAAGCTTCTGATAAAAAAACTTTGGTGAGCTTAATGCATGCCAACAACGAGATAGGAAATATCATGGATATCAAAAAGGCTGCTGAGATATGTAAAGCTCATAACGCTCTTTTCCATTCTGATACGGTGCAGACCATGGCACATATGGATCTGGATTTTTCCGATGTTGCTGTAGATTTTGCTTCATGCAGTGCCCATAAATTCCATGGACCAAAAGGAGTAGGGTTTGCCTTCATCAGGAAATCAACAGGTTTAAAGGGGATCATCACCGGAGGACCGCAGGAAAGAAGTCTGAGAGCCGGTACTGAGAACGTTGCCGGTATTGCAGGTTTAGGAAAGGCACTGGAGCTTTCCCTTGATAATATGGAGGTATATGCCGGTCATATTCAGGAAATCAAAGATTATGCTATTGAAAGGTTGTCTATGGATATTCCGGGTATTAAATTCAATGGCAGAAGTGCACAGAAAAATAGTCTTTATACTGTTTTAAGTGCCTTATTACCTTATAAAAACCCTTTGATCGGGCTTCAGTTAGACATGAAAGGAATAGCAATATCTCAGGGAAGTGCCTGTTCTTCGGGAGCCTCAAAACCTTCTATGGTCATGATGATGGTATTATCAGAAGATGAAATGGACAGCTGTACCCCATTGCGTATCTCATTCAGTCATTTGACCACAAAAGAGGATATTGATGCTTTAGTAAATGCTCTGAAAGAAATCTCAGATGACCTGGTTATAGAAAAAACAAATGCTGAGCATAGATAACCATATTACTGAAAAGTATTAATTTTGAATTGTGATAAAGTAGAATATTAATTTAAATAAAAATAAAATGGCTTTAGAAATTACAGACAGCTCATTTCAGGAAACGGTTTTAAAATCAGATAAGCCGGTATTAGTAGACTTTTGGGCGGTATGGTGTGGACCCTGCAGAACTTTAGGACCGATCATTGAAGAAGTTGCTGCAGACTTTGAAGGAAAAGCAATCGTAGGAAAGGTGGATGTAGACAATAATCAGGAGATCTCTATGCAATATGGGATCAGGAATATTCCTACGGTTCTGATTTTTAAGAATGGTGAAGTTGTTGACAAATTGGTGGGAGTTGCTCCTAAGGACGTTATCGCTGAAAAGTTAAGTGCACACTTATAAAAAAATAGCTTTGATAATGAATGCCTTCCGGTTATGGGAGGTATTTTTTTATAAAATAATTTGCAGGAAAATAAAAAAGATGTATTTTTGCAAGCACAAAAGAAAAAGAGTTCTTATAAAAAATCAGATCCGGTAGTTCAGTTGGTTAGAATGCCGCCCTGTCACGGCGGAGGTCGCGGGTTCGAGTCCCGTCCGGATCGCATAAGTTTTATCAGTTTACTTCAAAAAAATTGATCCGGTAGTTCAGCTGGTTAGAATGCCGCCCTGTCACGGCGGAGGTCGCGGGTTCGAGTCCCGTCCGGATCGCAGAACTGACAAGTCGCCAATTTGGCGACTTTTTTCATTTATAACTGTTTGATAAACAGAGTTATATCCGCTTACAAACGGGTTCGAGAAGTCCACAATAAAATTATGGGATTTTCGGGGCAATTCTCGAACCGCTTCTTAGAAATTGTCTTTAAATATTTGATAATTAGAGAGATATGTGGTTCGATAAATGTCAGTCGGGTCTATTGAAAAAATTACTAACTTTCCTTTGTTTTTTAGTCTTTACTTATACAGAAAAATAACCATGATAATCCCACTCCATTCGTTTGAGCAGTTTTCTTAAAATTATCGGAATTGTCCTCTAATAAACATATGCTTGTGTATTTTTTTCTTTATCAAATTTTAATTTCTTAAAAAGGATCATAGATTTTTTCTACGAACATAAGCTCTACAAGATAAAAGTTTGCTATTTTAGTGGATTCTTAAGGATTAAAAATCCCTAATCAAATAACGCTTATTTCGATGTCAGAAGAACAAAAGAAAATATTAGAGCAACAGCTCTGGAATATAGCAAATACATTACGTGGAAAAATGAATGCAGATGAATTCCGAGATTATATTTTGGGATTTATTTTTTATAAATATTTAGCTGAAAAAATGGAAATCTATGCGAATTCCATTTTGGAAGAAGATCAAATCCAGTTCAGAGACATCAAAGAAGATACACCTAAAGGTTTAGAATATATTGAAGCTATTCGAGAAGAAGCTCTGGAAACATTGGGTTATTTTTTAAAGCCTTCTGAACTATTTAGCGAAATTACTAAAAGAGGTGATAACAATTTCATTCTTGAAGATTTACAAAAAATTCTAACCAATATCCAACTTAGTACAATGGGAACGCAAAGTGAAGAAGACTTTGAGGACTTGTTCTCTGATATGGATTTGAACAGTAATAATCTGGGTAGAACGGCTGATGCTAGAAATTCACTTATCGTAAAAGTTTTGAAGCATCTTGATGAAATTGACTTCAAATTGAATGATACAGAACTTGATGTATTAGGTGATGCTTATGAATATTTGATAGGTCAGTTTGCGAGCGGTGCAGGAAAAAAAGCTGGGGAGTTTTATACCCCTCAAGAAGTTTCTAAGATTCTCGCAAAGATTGTTACAACAGGTAAAAATCGTTTAAAATCAGTATATGATCCAACTTGTGGTTCAGGATCATTATTATTACGTGTGGCAAGAGAAGTAAAGGATGTCAATAATTTCTACGGACAAGAAATGAACCGTACAACGTACAATCTTGCTCGAATGAATATGATTTTGCATGGAGTGCATTATCGTCAGTTCGATATAAAACAAGAGGATACACTAGAACATCCACAGCATTTAAACGATATGCCATTTGAAGCGATTGTAGCAAACCCTCCTTTTTCAGCGAAATGGAGTGCCAATCCATTATTTTTGAATGATGACCGTTTTAGCCAATATGGAAAATTAGCTCCTTCAAGCAAAGCTGACTTTGCATTTGTGCAACACATGATCTATCATTTGGCAGAGAATGGAACAATGGCTATTGTTCTGCCTCACGGTGTGTTGTTCCGTGGAGCAACAGAACTACACATCCGTAAATACTTGATTGAACAGAAAAATTATTTGGATGCGGTCATCGGCTTGCCTGCCAATATTTTCTACGGAACAAGTATTCCAACCTGTATTCTGGTATTTAAAAAGTGTAAGGAAGATCCTGAACATATCTTATTTATCGATGCCAGCAAAGAATTTGAAAAGGTAAAGAACCAAAATATGTTACGGGATGAACATATCGATAAGATTATAGAAACCTACCGTAACAGAACGACTATTGAAAAATACAGTCACTTAGCTACTTTAAAAGAAGTTGAAGAGAATGACTATAACCTCAATATTCCTCGCTACGTAGATACGTTTGAAGCCGAAGAAGAAATCGATATCCAATCCGTAATGCAAGAAATCAAATCTTTAGAAGTAAAACGAGCTGAACTCGATAAAGAGATTGATGTTTATTTTAAGGAATTAGGGCTTGTTTTTTAATTTTTTTATATCCTTAATGTTTTTACTAACGAAAATTGAATTATTGAGATGGCGAATAAAAAATTAAACATAGGTAAGGTTCCTAATTTGAGATTTCCGGGGTTTGAGAGTGAGTGGGAAACGAAAAAGTTGGGGGAGATTGCCACGTTTTCAAAAGGAAAAGGAATTTCTAAAAGTGATATTGAAGAAAATGGAATTACTGAATGTATAAGATATGGCGAACTTTATACACATTACAGAGAAATCATCACCGAAATAAAATCCAAAACCAATGTAAATACATCTACTTTAGTTTTAAGTGAAGAAAATGATGTCGTCATTCCGGCATCTGGAGAAACAACAATCGATATTGCAACAGCTTCCTGCATTTTGAAGTCTGGGATTGCATTAGGAGGTGATTTGAATATCATCAAGACCGAGAATAATGGAATCTTTTTATCTTATTATCTGAACAGTAAAAAGAAAATGGAAATAGCTAATTTGGCACAGGGTATTTCCGTAGTGCATTTATATTCAAGTCAATTAGCTTCTCTTTCTTTAAGTTTACCAAAACTCAATGAGCAGAGTAAAATTTCTTCATTTTTAGCCTTACTTGACGAAAGAGTTCAAACCCAAAACAAAATAATTCAACAATTAGAAACCTTAATCCAAGCACTCCGAAATCAAATATTCAAACGAAAAAGAAGATTTACAGATACAGACGGGAGAGATTCTTCTGATTGGAAAAAAGTAAAAATTGGAGATATATTGAAAATAGGAAGTGGTAAAGATTACAAACATTTGCAATCTGGTAATATTCCCGTATTTGGTACTGGTGGTTTTATGACTTTGGTTAATGATTATCTTTATGACGGTGAAACCGTTTGTATTGGACGCAAAGGTACAATTGACAAACCTATGTACCATAAGGGTAAACTTTGGACTGTAGATACATTATTCTATACACACTCATTTCAATCTTGCATTCCAAAATTCATATTTCACCTTTTTCAAACAATTAATTGGTTGGAATATAATGAAGCATCAGGAGTACCAAGTTTATCCAAAACAACTATAGAAAAAATCGGTTTGCAAATTCCTTCAATAGAAGAACAAGAAAGAATAGCATCTTTTCTATCCAAAGTTGACCAAAAAATTCAAATTGAAAAAGCAATTTTAGAGCAATTGGAAATGCAAAAGAAATACATGTTACAGCAAATGTTTGTATAGAATTTATATAAACATTTCTTGCAGTAAAAACTTTTTCTGTTCTTCTAGCTTTTTTAAAAGTTGGGTTTCAATATCAACTTTTGAGTCGATAGACAAAAGAAAGTCAGCTATTTTCATCTGTTCATCAATGCTTGGAAAATTAATCTCAATTTTTTCAATTTCTGACTTACTAATTTCTGCGAATGTAGATCCATTTGCTCGTTTTGCCAATTCATATTTATTCATTTTCAGCCAATTGAAAAGAAATATGTTATTACAGTCTTCTTTTGTGATTAAAGATTGAAATCCTTGATTGGTCGTACATTCTTCAAGTGCTATTGATGCTTCGCCTATCGTGGCTCTTGTCGTTAATAATATTGTTCCTTTAGGTAAAAGTTTTGCAGAAGAGTTTTTTAACCCTAATTCGGAAATAGTTCTTTCACTTTTAGAAACGTAATTTGATTTTATTTCAGTCGGTGTGAACCATTGTATATTTCCATTCCAATATTCAGTTTTATTAGTTTCTGGTGTACCTCCTCCAATTATTTCACAGATATCTTGTAGTTTCTTAATTTGCCATTTCTGAAATTCATTCCCCTTATCATCTTTAAATCTTAAATCTTGTGAAAATATCCTTTTAGCAAGTGTATTTTTTAATACACTTAGCTCCTCAATTATTTTGTTTTGGGTTGTTATCCTCTCATCTACCAACGATAGAAAAAATGCTATTTTTTGTTGCTCATTCTCTTTAGGAGTAAATAATTTCTTCGATTTTATTTCGATTGAAGAAATCCCTTTAATTGACGTTCCTTGTACGGCTGATGCAGCCTTTTTCATTTCAACAGAAAGTAAATAAGAAAGAAAAACTCCGTTACATTTAAAGTTTATGATGTTTAAAAAATCCTGACTTGTACATAAACTTTTTTCTGAATATGCAACTTTCCCTACACCGACTCTTGAAACTATTAAGATAATGGGAGCTGAACATAGTTTTGTTGCTGAATTACTAATGGCATCTTCTGTTATGAATCTTGAAATATTCACAGAATGTATATCGCCTTCTGACAAGTCAGAAGAAGAAACCCAAGGGATATTTCCTCTCCAAAAATCTTCATTTGATGATGAGGGGGTTCCTCCTCCCAAAAACTCTCCCAATTCATTCAATTCAGTCACTTCCCACTCACTCTCAAACCCCGGAAATCTCAAATTAGGAACATCGGGATTACAAATCTCTTTAATGCAGATTGAGGAGAGCTTTATCCTCCGATTGAAATACTAACGCATTTAATTCCTTTCTGCTTCCTTTGTCATTTTAAATATTTAATTCAAATAAAATGAACAAAAAACAACTCTCAGAAGTTATCGATCTATGGAAAATAGACAAAAAGCAGTATGTGAAAAAGTCAAGTTTCTCAGCTTATACGTTATTGATTGAAAATCATCTCTTACCTAATTTCGGTAACAAAATTGCGATTGAAGAAGCTGATGTCCAAAGCTTTGTTTTTCAAAAATTGGAAACGGGTTTAAGTCATAAAACAATTAAAGATATTTTAATTGTTCTGAAAATGATTTTAAAATTCGGAGCTAAAAACAAATGGTTACAGTATACCCCTTTTGATATTCAGTTTCCTACTGAACGAGAAAAGCATAATATTGAAGTGCTTACCAAAACCGATCAGAAAAAAATAATGAACTACATACAGGAGCATTTTACATTTAGGAATTTAGGTGTATATATATGTTTAAGTGCAGGGATGCGTATTGGCGAAATATGTGCATTAACCTGGGAAGATGTTGATACAGATAATGGGATTATTAGTGTTAACAGAACCATCCAACGCATTTATGTGATAGAGGGTGGAATTCGTAGAACGGAATTGATTCTGGACACCCCGAAAACTAAAAATTCTATTCGTGAAATTCCGATAAGTAAGGATTTATTAAGAATATTGAAACCTTTTAAAAAGATAGTGAATCCAACCTTTTTTGTACTGACAAACGATGCTAAACCAACAGAACCCAGAACCTACAGAAGCTATTACAAGAACTTAATGGCAGCATTAAAAATGCCGGAGCTTAAATTTCACGGATTAAGGCATAGCTTTGCTACCCGATGTATTGAAAGTAATTGTGATTATAAAACGGTAAGTGTATTATTAGGACACTCTAATATCAGTACAACACTGAATCTTTATGTTCATCCCAATATGGAGCAAAAGAAAAAAGCTATTGAGCAGATGTTTAAGGCTCTTAGATAAGGTTTAAATTATGGATTGGGAGAACTTTATTTTGTTAAATTTGTGCATAGATGGAACGAATAAGATAAACTCCTAATTCATAATTATTTTGAGCAAACAGTCCGAACAAATTTTAGAAGAGCAACTCGTTGCCCAATTACAAAAATTGGGATATAAATACGCTTTTATTGCTGATGAAAAAGCTTTATTGGCGAACCTGAAAACACAGTTAGAAAAGCACAACCATCTACAATTCAGCAACAGTGAATTTGAAAAAGTATTGAATATACTTAACAAAGGTTCTATATTTGAAAAAGCCAAAGTATTGCGTGAAAAAAAACATCATATTATAAGGGATAATGGTGATAACCTGTATTTTGAATTTCTCAATGTAGAACATTGGTGTCAGAACGAATATCAAGTGACTAATCAAATTACACAAGAAGGGAAATATGAAAACCGTTATGATGTTACCTTATTGGTGAATGGGTTGCCTTTGGTGCAAATCGAGCTGAAACGAAGAGGCTTGGAAATGAAAGAAGCATTCAACCAAATCAACCGTTATCAAAAACATAGCTTTGGTGCTGGAAAAGGTTTGTTTCATTTTGTGCAATTATTCGTTATCAGTAACGGTGTAAACACCAAATATTTCAGCAATTTCGGAACACACAAACAGGAATATCTTCAAACTTTTCACTGGACAGACGAACAAAATAATCCATTGAATAATATTTTAAACGGCTTTACCGATTCTTTTTTAGAACCTTGTCATATCAGTAAAATGATCTGTAAATACATCGTGCTGAATGAAACCGATAAACGTCTGATGGTACTTCGGCCATACCAATATTATGCGGTAGAAAGTATTATCAAAAAGGTAAAAGAAAACGAAATACTGAACGGCTATAACATCGAAAAAAATGGCTACATCTGGCATACAACGGGAAGTGGTAAAACCTTAACCAGTTTTAAAGCCAGTCAGATTCTATCCAAAATTCCAGCTATCAAAAAAGTGGTTTTTGTGGTAGATAGAAAAGATTTGGACTATCAAACCAATCAAGAGTATGATAAGTTCAGTAAGGGGTCAGTAAGTTCTGCAACCAATACAGACGATTTGATAAGAAAATTTAACGACCCAAATGTTCGCATCATCGTTACCACTATTCAAAAGCTGAATAATGCAATTTCAGGTAGAAATTTATCGAAAATGAAATCCATTCAGCATGAAAGAATGGTTTTTATCTTTGATGAATGCCATCGTTCTCAATTTGGTGATACCCACAAAAATATTGTCAATTATTTTACCAATATTCAACTATTTGGCTTTACAGGTACTCCTATTTTGGCAGAGAATGCGGATGGAGAAAAAACAACAGCGAGTTTGTTTGGGAAATGTCTACATAAATATGTGATTACAGATGCTATACGTGATGAGAATGTATTGAAATTCTCGGTTGAGTACATTCAAACCTTTAAGCAGAAAGAACATATTGTTGACTTAAAAGTAGAGCAAATTAACGAAACAGAAGTTTTTGAAGCTCCTGAACGAAAGGAGGCAATTGTGGATTACATCATTCAATACCACAATCAGAAAACGCAAAACAGAAAATTTTGTGCAATGATGTGTATACAGGACATTGATTCGGTCATTCAATACTATGAAATTTTCAAGCGTAAAAAACAAGATGAACAACACGATTTAAAAATAGCAACTATTTTTAGCTTTGCTCAGAACGAAGAGGAAATGGAAGATTCGGTTTATTCCCAATTGGGAATGGTTGCCGAACCACAAGCAGCATACGGCTACAAGCCTCATCGTAGAGAATTATTAGAAACGTATGTGCAAGACTTTAATGAATTATTTGGAGAGAAACAGAACGTAAAAGATACCGAAGGATTTTACAATTATTACAATGCAGTAGCAAAGAAGTCAAAGCAAAATGAGACAGATATTTTGTTGGTTGCCAATATGTTTTTGACAGGATTTGACAGTAAGTATTTAAACACCTTATATGTTGATAAAAATTTGAAATACCATGGATTGATACAAGCATTTAGCCGTACCAATCGTATTCTGGATAAGAATAAAACACAGGGAAATATAGTGTGCTTTCGAAACCTGAAAGACAAGACAGACGAAGCCATTGCTTTATTCAGTAACAAAGAAGCAATTGATGAAATCATAGTGGAACCCTACGAAGCGTATGTAGAAAAGTTTAATGAAGCCACACAGAAATTATTAGAAATCGTTCCAGAAGTAGTATCTGTTGACGGGCTATATTCGGAAGAAGATCAGCTACAGTTTATTTTGGCTTTCCGTGCTATGATGCGTTTACACAAAAAAATGAGTCATTATACCGAATTTACTTGGGATGATTTACAGATGGAGGAACAGCTTTTTGCAGATTACACCAGTAAGTATTTGGATTTAAAGGAAAGACTTGATCCTACTGATCCTTCTAAAAAAACATCTATTCTCAATGATATAGATTTTGAATTGGAATTGATAAGACGTGATACGATCAATGTAACTTACATACTCCAGTTATTAATTAAATTCAAGTCGAAACATAGTACAAAAGACAAAGAAAGTATTGAAAAAGATATTTTCAATTTATTGAACACCGAAGTCTCGTTAAGAAGTAAAAGAGAATTGATTGAAAAATTTATTCAAGAAAGCTTACCACATATTGAAGATACGGATACCATTCCCGAAGAATTTGAAAAATTCTGGAATGTAGAGCAGGAAAAGGCACTCCAAGAACTAGTCAAGACAGAAAATCTTTCTGAAGAAAAAACGGAAAGACTGATAGAGAATTATTTATTTACAGAACGTGAACCTTTGCGAAAAGAGATTTTAGATTTACGAAAAGAAGGAAGACCGAGTGTTTTAAAATCTAAGGAAATTGGAGACCGTATTCTAAATAAAATTTTAGGATTCGTAGATACTTTCGTTAATGGGATAGCTGGAAATTAATTTTAACCTCTAGTTATCGGATCAAATTATGACTATTATATGTTGTAATAATTTGAATTGTTTAATCTTTTCTATTTTAGAAGTATTATTTATTCAACTTCTTTAAAAGTCGAATAAAAATTTCCTTTTTCTTTCTTCTGTCTGCATAACGCAAAAGTTTACTTTCATTGATAGAAAAATCTTTGTGCAATTTTTTCAATAGCTGTTGAAAAGTAGGTTTTTCATGAGGATATATCAAATTCCAATCACAATATAAATCAACAATTATCTTTTCCAGATGAGCATAGAAGATTCCCTCTGACTCTGTTAAAGGAGATCCACTAATCATTTTCCTTACGACAATGCTATTTTTGTAAAACATTTTTGAAACCTTGTCTAGTAATCTATAATATACTGAACAATATCTTTGTTCCCAAAGATGAAAATAAAAATTGATCGGCTCATTTCCAATTCCCTCAACAAAAATAATTTGCACATCCAGTTTAGTAAGATATGTTTTCAGCCATTCGGTTGACCAAACGCAGTATTTTGAATCAGGAAATTTACTGATTAAATGATGATGGGCTTTCTTTATTTGAGAAGTAGGATAGGGGATAAACTTTCTATAATTTCCTATTGTGTATTTTCCCCTTCCAATTCTTTGTATGACTCCCAATTCTAAAAGTCTGGTAACTCTCCACTGAACAGTTGATTTTTTTATGGCTGGAGTTTGCAATTGATAAAATTTCAAAATATCGCTTAAACTAAATTCAGGGTATTTTATGAAATTATCTTTAAAATCACTGATATTCAAGTTTTTAATTGTCTCATTTAAGGAATATGGCATACAGCAAATATACGATTTTAGCAAAACTGTCAATAATTGGTATAAAAACAATTTTATACAATATATATTATTGATAATCAAACAATTGAAAATTTAAACAATTTCATTTTTTAAGAAAATATTTTATGTATTAAGTTGATTATCAGCTGTTTGAAAATAATGGGTTTCGATATCCAGTCGGGTCGCCCGAGTGAAAAGTCGCCAAATTGGCGACTTTTTTTGTTTGTAACTGTTTGATAGACAAAGTTATACCCGATTACAAACGGGTTCGAGAAGTCCATAATAAAATTATGGGATTTTTGGGGCAATTCTCGAACCGCTCCTTTGTATTTGATGTAAACTTCAAATAATCAAATAGTTAGTGATTACTTGAATAGGGTTTGAAAATCATCTGCTTTTTCTGTGTCCACTACTTTTTCAATTTGGTGTTTTTTGTAATTTCGTTTTAGGCAGTTTATTTTTAATCTGAGATGATTTTCACATAATTCATTAAATTCCTACAAATTAAAAAACGCTTGATAATTATACATATAAAAATATTTGAATAAAATTTAATTTGTCTAACAATTTTTGTAAGTTTAGGGGTTTTTTAATCTGACTGTTTTAGTGGATAAAGTTTTAGATATAGTTTCAAATGAAACAACCTGCAAATGTTATAGATCATTCCGATATTGTGCGGATGATGAAATTCGTGTGCCAACACTTGATTTTGATACTAAACTAAAGGAAATTTCAGTAGTTATAAAGGAGTATGGTGAAACAGATACACACTTAAATACATCAAAAAGCTTGAAAACACTTGCTGACAGAATCATTGACGATGAACCTTTATTTCAGTTTTTTCTTGATGGTTCAAGACGTACATATAAAGTTGATGACATTGAAATAAATCGAAATGTTTATCCAATTATTGCTGGACAAATTGGTGTTGCTTGTTGCCAAAGAATAAACGCAAGTCAATTCAAGAGTGTTAAAGATGGATTTGAACATAATTTAGTTCTATCATTACCAAAAGCAGCAAATCCAAATGCTGGTGATGCTTCATTGTTTTTCAATGCCCTTAAATCAAAAATTAATAAGAATAGAAGAATCGAAAGAGCAGGTATCAGTTTTTCTAAAGTCTTATCTTATGATTCTAAAAAGCAAGAGGACGGAACAAAATATGAGAATTTAGGTATTGCAACTATTCAAGATGAAATGATTGAAACTGAAAAGAAAATAGTAGCACATTTAAGTACAAAAAACTTAATCAATCCTGATAGATATTTGATTAAAGATGGTTCATTGCAATACAAGCCGATGAAAACTGGCGATTTCAAAGAACTAACAAAAATAAAAAATCATTATAAATGTGCGATTGGTGTTTCTAAAATGTTCAATCCCGAATTGTGCCAAGACAGAAGCGGCAAAAGCAACGCCGATAAAATTGCAAAATTACCATTGTATCACAGAACACCTGCTTTCAAATATAAAAGTGAAATTGTAGGAAATATATTTTTTGCAATTTGGTATGTACGAATAAGAGAAGCCGACCGCACAGAAAGTCCCTTCGCTGGAGTTTTGAAGATTGAAAAAATTCTGATTACAGATGACGAAAACGAAAACGGATTGAATAGTGAAGAAGTGGATTTAATAACAGCCAACATAATTAACGAAAGAAATCCTGTTTGTTATGGTAAAGATTCACGTTGGGCAAATCATCTGTATCCTGTTTATTTGACAGAAAGCTTTATTAAAAGCAAATATTTGAGCGACATTAACTTTTTGAATTTATTTTGATGAAAAAAATAGGAAAAATAATAGCCACAGAAAAAGTACCTACAACGATTGATGAATTTTTCTTTTGGACAGACAAACATCTTGTATTGAAACCTTTTGATGTGGTAAAAGTTGAACACATCAAAAACTCTGTAACATTTGGTGTTGTAGAAGAAATTTCACATTTAACAGACGGTGCAAGTTTCTTGGCAGGTTATATTTCCAGCGACTTTGGAGAAGTAGAAGCAAAAAGCAATTCACAAAGAATTGGAATGAATTATGTGAAAGCAAAAGTTGTTGCAAATTCAAAAAATATCTATACGCCAGTTTTGGACGGTTGCACCGTTTCTCTTGCCGATGAAAAAGATGTAAAAAAAGCATTAGGATTGGATAATGTAAAAAATCCTCTAGCTTGTGGTGTAATTGAAATGTATGAAGATGAAGATAAAATAACCGTGCCTGTTCATTTCAACTCACACTTTTTAATTGGTCCAGAAGGAGCTCACTTAAATATTTCAGGAATTTCAGGTTTGGCATCAAAAACATCGTATGCAATGTTTCTGATGAAAGCAATTCAAGAGCAGTATATCAAAAATAAAACAAACGAAAGTGTAGCTTTTGTTTTACTGAATGTAAAAGGAAGAGATTTGTTGGCTATTGACGAAGCTAATGATGAATTACTTGATGAGGACATAAAAGTTTACAAAGATTTAGGTATTGAGGTTTCACCTTTCAAAAATGTAAAGTATTATTACCCGTACTCAAAAGATGTAAGAACTACAACTTATGCAGATGTAAAAGACGTAGAAAGTCAGAAGAAGCTTAAAAAGGCTTTTCAGTATAAATATCTTTTTGAAGACGATAAAGAGAGTTTAGATTTACTTTTCTCAAACATTGATGACCCAACACAATCAATGGAATCGATCGTTAATTACATCATTTCTGGTGAAGGTGTTTTTAATGGTGTAAGAAATTGGGAAGAACTCAAGGACGAAATCAAAAAGCATCAAGAAAAAGGTGATAACGGAAAAGACAAGACAATTTCTGTATTGAGCTGGCGTAAGTTTTACCGTCTTTTCAGAAAGACATTAGAAAGAAACAAAGATTTGTTTGCCAATACAATAAAAGAAGAAAATTCAGAAGTTCGCTTACAGGAATCTATAAAAGGAATTAAAAAAAACGACATACACGTTATCGACATCGCCAAACTAGATGAAGAATCGCAAGGCTTTGTATTTGGAGATGTAATGAGAGCTATTTATGATTTGAAATTAGGACAAATTACAGGCAGAGAAGAATCTGAGATACCGTCAAAAATTGTCATATTTATTGATGAGCTAAATAAATACGGAAGTAAAGATGTTCCTAAAAATTCGCCAATACTTCGTCAGTTGTTAGATATAACCGAGCGTGGTCGCTCTTTAGGGATTATCTTATTTGCAGCTGAACAATTTAAGAGTGATATACACGACCGGGTAAAAGGAAATTGTGCAACACACGCCTATGGAAGAACAAACGCCATTGAAATTTCAAAACCTGATTATCAGTTTGTACCGCCTGTTTATAAATCTATGCTTACAAGATTGAAACAAGGCGAATACATTTTGCAAAATCCTGTATTCCGCTCATTGTTGAATATCAAATTTCCAAGACCACTTTATAAACAGTTCAAGAATGGATAATAATTTCAAAACTATTATTGGTAAAGATGTTATCGAATCGCTTACAATCGGAATGTATGACGATTCACGATTTATTTACCGTGAATATATACAAAATGCAGCAGACCAAATAGATAAAGCAAGACAGCAAGGTTTGATAGAAGAAGGCGAAATTCATATTGTAATTGACGCTGAAAAAAAACTTATTTCCATTGAAGATGATGCAACAGGAATTGAGGAAAACAAGGTTGTTGAAATACTAAAAAACATTGCACAATCAACTAAAAAACGAGGAATTAATAAAGGATTTAGAGGAATTGGGCGATTAGGCGGTTTGGGATATTGCGAAAAATTGGTTTTTGAAACATCATTTAAAGGTGAGGCTGTAAAATCAATAATGACATGGGACGCAAAGAAGCTAAAGGCAATTATCAATGACCGTGAACAAAAGGAAGAAGCATCAGACGTAATTGATGCTGTTACAACACTTGAAACAAAAAAAGAAGATGCCAATAAGCATTATTTTAAAGTTTCATTGATTGGTGTTAGTAATAAAGATCTTTTGGATGTAAAAGAGATAAGAACTTATCTCTCAATGGTTGCACCAGTTGCTTTCAATAAATCATTTGTGTACGCTAAGAAAATATATGATGAACTAAAAAAAGAAGAGATTACTGTTGATGAATACAAAACATTTATCAATACCGAACAGCTTTTTAAGGGTTACAATTCATATATCTACGAAGGCGATGTCAACAACAAAAAAAAAATCGGAGAAGTAATTGATGTGTTGTTTTTCAAAGATTATGATCCTGAAAGCAATAAATTATTTTGGGGGTGGTACGGGATTACGGAAAAAAATCAATCGCTAAATCAAGTCAATTTTGCAAGAGGTCTCCGTTTAAGAAAGGCAAATATCCAAATTGGAAATGAAAGTACATTAACCAAACTACACAGAGACAAACGCTTTCAGTTTTATTTTTTTGGTGAAGTTTATGGATTGCACCAAGATTTAATTCCAAACGCAAGGCGTGATTATTTTTCTGAAACAGAAACTTTTTACGACTTTGAGAACAAACTAAAATCCTTTTTTCATACGACCATACATAAACTTTGCTATACTGCTTCAGATGTAAACAGTGCCGTAAGAACTATCAATAGTTACAATGAAGTTGCTGAAGAGTTTGAAAAGAAAAAAGAAGAAGGTTTTGTTGATAAGGAAGAACAACAATCTTTTTTGGAAAATTTAAAAAAGAAAAAAGAGGAAGCAGAAAAGGCAGAAAGAAAACTAGAAAGCATAAAAACAAAATCGGCAGAAACCGACACGCTAACGCCAATAACCAAAATTATTGAACGTGCTACCTTAAACCATACATTGACAGTAAAGAATAATGTAGAAACAGAAGTGGCAGAAGAACCTGTTTTTAGAACAGATAAACTTATAAGGCTTAACAAGCAAGAACGTAAGTTTTTGGGAAATATTTTTACAACAATCAGGAATGTATTGCCTAAAGAAACGGCAGAATTGCTAATTTTGAAGATTGAAGAAGATTATAAATGAAAATATCAATAAATAATTTTAAGTCAATAGGCTCATTAGTTAACTATGAGATGCAACCGCTAACTATTTTGTCAGGAACAAATAGTTCGGGGAAGTCTTCTTTCATTCAGTTATTGTTATTGTTAAAGCAAACTTTGGAAGATGATTCTGCCCAACGGCCTTTGGATTTAGGTGGAGATCTATTTAAGGTTCGTAATTATTTGGATATATTAAAAGATAAAAAAAAAGATAATAAACTCAAAGTTGAATTTACTTTTAATAAATCAGAACTCAGTAAATATAAAGACTTTCCAGAGTTAAGAATCTATGAAGCACTAGATTATAACTTACATATAGAAATTAAATTTGATTTTGACGAAAAACTGATTATAGTGAGTTCCTTTAGCGTCAAAATAGAAACTGAAATTAAACCAGACTATATAAAATTTGAAAACAACGGAACTTTATTTAATGTGGAAACTAATGTAGCGGTTTTTAGTGAAAAATTATATGGCAAAAATTACTCAATTACGAAAATAAACTATTCTTCATTCATCCCAACCAATTATGAAATTGCATTTAGTGATGGGATAATAGCTAACGAAGTTCCCAAGTTAGATGGCATAAAAGCTATTTTAAAAGATTTTTTTACGAATCTGAATTATGTTGGTCCGCTTCGTAATGAACCAAAAGATATTTATCCAGCAAATGGAAAAAGCAACTCTGTTGGGAAACAAGGGGAAAATGTTGCAGATATATTTTGTGAATTAGCTGAAAGACCAACAATCTTTTTTAAAATCGAAGAATCAGAAAGTAATGTAAACTTTGTAAAAATAGAAGATACATTCATAAATGCCGTAAAATATTGGCTTTGTGAGAGATTTAATTTATGTGCAAATATTTATTCTCGAAAAGAAGCTGATTCATATATTATTTATGTGGAGAGCTTATCGGGAATTACGTCTACCATAAAACACGTTGGTTTTGGAATTAGTCAAGTTTTACCAATTATAGTAGAAGGCTTACGTATTGCCAATAATGAAACATTTATTTTGGAACAACCTGAAATACACTTACACCCCAAAGTTCAAAGTGGTCTGACTGATTTTTTAATTTCATTAATAGAGCAAGGCAAAAAAGTTATCATAGAAACACATAGTGACCATTTAATTACACGATTGAGGAGAAGAATTGCAGAAGACCAAACTAATCAATTAGATGGTAAAATACAATTGACGTTTGTAGAAGTAGGAAAATATGATATTTTATTCAGAAATATCACGATTGATGATTTTGGCGTAATTGAATTACCATATCCTGAAGGATTTATCGAGAAAACCGATGCAGAATTAAAAGCTATTTTGAGGGCTCAAATGAATAAACGCTTAAATCAACAAAGATGAGTTTAATTGCTGCCATAGATATATCTACTTTTATTTGGTGTGAAGAAGATTTTAATAAGAACAAAAATCACTATATAGTTCTAAAGACTTTGGCACCTAATATCTACTCCCAAATAAAAGAGTTGAAATTGCCAATATTATTGAGAAATGAACTTTATCAATCAATAATGAATGAATTTCCTTACAATATGGTAATGGAAATAGGATACGATTTTCAGAAATTAACATTAGAGTTTTTAACTGATACTTTTTCTAATTGGGTATTATATACGAATGATAATGATAAGTCAATAACCTCTACCCCAGAAATTTCAAAGCCCCATTTTAGTGATAATATTCAAGTAGAATTACATAGTCAAGTATGTCACCTATTTCATAATAGTCAAAATCCTGAGCCTAAATACATTGCTTATGATTATTTTTTTGAAAGTGAAAATAATCTTGTTCTGAGCAAACAAGACTACAATGTAAATGTTGAAACACTTAGGTATAGCACCGAAAAAGAAATAGAAAATTTCTTCAATAAGTTTAAAATAAAATTTGAGCATAACCCTAAACACAGACGTGAGGCATATTACGATTATGATCGTAATGAAGATGTATCACCATTTAGTTGTTACCATAATCAAGGCGAGAACAAAGCTCAAGAATTATTGGATAATGCAATTTTATACAATGGGGTTTACTATAATTTTGATTTGGATAACAACGTCTTTGTTCGTTTTATCAAAACAAGTAATCTAATATATCACGGACATGATTTATTAGATGAAGGAAATCATATTCCAAACGTGGTAAAAAAGAAATTGAGTAAGTAATGGAAAAAGAGATCAAACCGACAATAGGTAAAACAGTTTTGGAAACTCTAACATCTGGAATGTATGATGATGCAAGGTTTGTTTTCCGTGAATATATTCAAAATGCTGCCGACCAGATTGACGAAGCTGTAGAATTAAGCATTTTAGGAGATAAAAGTGATGGCGAAATAAAAATTTTTATAGACACAGAAAATAAAAAAATAACTATTACAGATAATGCAACAGGTGTACGCCAAAAAGATGTTGTTCGTCTTTTAGGTGATGTTGCAAATTCTCAAAAGGACACAGCAAAAAGAAAAGGATTTAGAGGAATTGGACGTTTAGGAGGTCTAGGTTATTGTGATAAATTAATTTTTGAAACAAGTTATCGAGACGAAAGTGTTAAAAGCAAAATGATACTTGATGCTAAATTGTTAAAAAAGATAATTGAAAACCGTAAAGACAATAGTGATGCTATGGCTGCTATGAGCGTAATTACGGTGGAAGACCCTCCAAAAGAAGAAGATTTAGACAAACATTATTTCCGTGTAATACTTGAAAATGTTCATAATGATAATTTGCTTGATGTAGACTTTGTAACAGAATATCTATCAATGGTTGCACCAGTGCCTTTTTCTTCATCATTCACATTTACCGACGAAATAAAGACATATCTCAAAAGCAGAAATTTAGTACTAGATGAATACAATATTGAAATAAATAACAATACGCTTTTCAAAAGATATAAAAATACTTTTACTGACGATAAAGGTAAAAATGTGTCCAATTTAATTGGTGTTGATTTTGTAGATATCAGAAATGACAATCAAGAATTGTTAGCTACCTGTTGGTACGGTTATCGGGAACACTCGAATATTGTCCTTGATGAATTAAATTTAGAGAGAGGATTAAGGATAAGAACAAAAAATATTGCAATTGGAAACGAGTTCACTTGTAATAGATTTTTTGACCAAGAGAGAACAAATCTTCGATTTATAGGAGAAATTCATACTTTAAATGATGGTTTTATTCCCAACGCCAGACGTGATTATTTTACGGAAAATATAACCTATGAACAGTTTGAGAAAAACCTAAGAGAAATTCTAAAAGCAGAAAACCTTGAAAACAGATTGGCTCAAACGGCTTCTAAATTACATAATAGACTAAAAGAAATTGAAAAGTATCAAGAAAAATATGGAGAATTTATGGAAAAAAAAGGTTTTTTTGAAAATGCAGCAACTGAAAGTTTCCATTTAAACAGATTAAAGGAGTTAGAAGAAAAAGCAAGAAAAGCAAAAATTGAAATTGAAAAAATTAATGCTAAAGCTACCGTTTCTGAAAATGTGAAAAAATTATTTAATAGTATCGTTGGAGATAAAGATTTGTCAATAAATTACTTGACGGGTCAAGATCTGCAAATTAGTAAATACACTCCACCAACTTTTGAAAAATTAAGAGAAGAACAAAAATTAGTTGTTTTAGAAATTTTTGAAATTCTTGAAGAAGAACTTGATTTCGATATATCCGAGTTAATAAAAAAAAGAATCGTTGAGAAATACAACAGTGATGAATAATAAAAAACGGAAAATACTTCTAATAGAGCCAAACTATAAAAACAAATATCCACCTATTGGATTAATGAAAATTGCATCTTACCATCGTCTGTTAGGTGATGATGTAAAATTTTATAAAGGTGATTTAAAAGATCTTGTAGTTGATGAATTGTTTGAAGAATGTTTGGTGAAACTAGCTAAAATAGACTCTTCAATCAATTGGATACAAAAAGCATTCTTCATCAAACAGTTTATTAAATCAGGGAAAAAGCACTTTATTGAACTTTTAGAGCTTAAAGAAACTAGGTATGCTTCACTTGCTATTGAAGTTATTGACGAATTTTCAAAAACATTTCGCAAAAAAAATTATGAGCCTTTTTGGGATAGAATTTATGTTACTACTCTTTTTACTTTCTATTGGAAAATAACAGTAGATACAATCAATTTTGTAAAACCATTAGTAAACGATTCTTCACAAATTTTTGTTGGAGGTGTTTTAGCATCTCTGCTTCATAAAGAATTAGAAGAGGCTACGGGAATAAAACCACACCAAGGATTACTTGACCGTCCCGGGATGTTAGATCCAAACATTAAAGAAGCAAAGAAAATTATCATTGATAATCTTCCCCTTGACTATTCAATTCTTGACGAAATTGATTATCAATACCCAACTGAAAGTGCTTATTTTACCTTTATGACAAAAGGTTGCACAAGAAAATGTGCGTTTTGTTCGGTTCCTATATTAGAACCAACTTACAAACCAAAAATTGAAACTAAAGGAAAATTTGACGAAATAAAGGAACTGTATGGAGAACAGCAAAATTTATTGCTGATGGACAACAATGTATTGGCTTCACCAAACTTTGCAGAAATTATTCAGGAAATTAAAGATATGGGCTTTGTGAAAGGAACAACTTGGGAAGAACCAAATCAGCTTGAAATTGCAATTAGAAATCTACAAAACCATCCAAATACAAGAGCATATACTAAGCGAAGCTTCAGATTATTTCACGAACTTATAAAACGTTTGAAAGGAGAAAATCAACAGTTCGCATATAATGTACTGGATGACTGTCAGTTGTTGAATTTTGAAACAACGACAAAAGAAAATCTAATTAAGGCGTATAATGAGTTAAAAGATTTAAATGAAAAATATAGAATAAAATCAAAAAAACTTCGCTATGTAGATTTCAATCAAGGGACTGATGCAAGATATGTTACCGATGAGTTTATGAAGCTAATGAGCGAAATTCCAATCCGACCTTTGCGAATTGCTTTTGATTATATTGGAATTAGAAAACAATATGAAAATGCAGTTAAATTAGCTGCAAAGTATGGTATTCGCGAACTATCAAACTACATTCTATATAACTTTAATGACAAACCAGAAGATTTGTACAACCGATTGGAAATAAATATCAATTTATGTCATGAACATAATATTGATATTTTTTCATTTCCTATGAAATATATTCCATTATTTGGCGAAGATGCTAAGCATAGAGAATACACAGGAAAGCATTGGAATAAAAAGTTTATCCGCGCAGTGCAATCTGTCTTAAATGTTACAAAAGGTATTGTTGCACCAGCAAGCAAAAAAGAACAAACTTCGTTTTTTCATAAAGCATTTGGTAATAATATTGAAGAATATTTTGAAATTCTATATATGCCAGAAACTTATATTGTTTACAGAAGTGTTTTCGAAAAAACATTAGGTTATACCGATATTTGGAAACAAGAATATCAATCTATTAAGAAAAGTAAGGATTGGCAAGAAGCAAAAGGAATAATTGAATCAAATGATTTTTCAAATATTGAAGAAAGGACAATTAATCCTGTAATTAGAGAGTTTTTAAGGCATTATCAAATTCAAAGAAGCACTTTGAAAAATGAAGACAAAGAGTATATGACATTAAAAAAACAGTATGATAAACTCATAAAATCAGACCGTTTTATTGATTTGACGTTAACTTATGACTTTGAAGATGAGCAACCTACTATTAAAAGCAAAAAAAAAATAATACAATTAAAGTAATGTCTCAATATTAAAATATATGGAGGGAGATAAAATATGGATTTATGGTTTTGAAAACGTCAATAGTGACACTATTTAATATGAAGATAATCATCTTTTCTTTTGATTTCAATTCCTGCCCGAAGTGGCAGGAACTATTTACGACACCAGAACTTCCTCCTTCACTTCCTGCACCTCGGCTCCCTCTCACGAACAGGAATTGAGATAAAAAACCTCTGTAAAGAAGTAAATCCTTTATTAAAGGGTATTGAAAATGTAAGTTGTTCACCATCAGTCTGTACGAATTTACGTACAGACTGATGGTAATAATAAAAGCAGGTTCAGGATTGTATAAAAATTAGAAATTTTATATTTTTGTTCGATCAAAAAAGAAAATCGATCTTTGACTTTGTGTTTAGGCTCCCTCTCATGAAACAGGTGTTGAGATAAAAAACATCTGAAAATGAAGAAAGTCTTTATTGAAGGGTGTTGAAAATGTAAGTTACTTACCATCAGTGTGTACGAATATTGGTACACACTGATGGTAATACAAAAAGAAGTTTGCAGATTGTAAAAAAACAGAAATTTTGTATTTTTGTTCCCTTCAAAAAGAAAAATGTTCTTTGACTTTGATGATTAAATATGGAAATATAGAAAATAGAAATAGAACCCATTGCAGAAACAGTATTTTCTCATGAAAGTCCTATGCTGCTTTACAACAAGAGTTGCGATTATTTTGTAATCGTTGTTTGTTGATTCGTTCTAATGTTGGTTTTATGTTGATGAGTTCAGGATTTAAATGAATCTCATCAGGAGTGTAAGTCCAGTGCTGATAATGAGGTCTTATAGAATTGTAATCTTTCACAAAGAACCCAATGATTTTGTGAAAATCCCGTGAATGAATTTCACCGTGGCAACGGAGAAATTTCTTGAGAATTTGAAAATGCCCTTCAATCATAGAATTAGAGAACAGTACATCTTTGAGGGCAACTTTCTTGTGAATATTCACCTGGCAATGTCGGATAAAGTTTCGGATTCTGAAGTTATTGTTTTCTGAGCCACCATCTACAATGAGATCCAAATCAGCAGGAGAGAGGATTTTGCTGAATTGTAAAAGTATTGCATCTTTCAGACTGATAAGTCTTGTTTTGGCAGTTTTATCACGAGATATAGTATAAGCAATCACTTTTCTTGAAAAGTTATCCAAGACCGTATGAATGTAGAATTTGACATTATCAGAAGTCACAAACTCTGTAACGTCAGCATGCCAGATTTCATTGGGACTGGAAGCTTTCACCGAACCTCGTTTCTTTGGTTTTTTACCGGATTTTCTTTTTTTAGAGATATCCAATCGAAGACAATACCTATACCAAGAAGTTCTGGACATTGAGATATGTCCTTTTTTAATAGCATATCCCCAAACGGAAGCGGTGCTCCAGGCAGAAAACCTTTTTCTGGACTGAGGCTTTTTAAAACATTGATTTCTTTTTGAGAAATCTGATTAGGAAAACGCTTCTTGCAATATCCAATGATAGACAAAGAACATCTAAATAATCGGTTGCTTTTCCAAATGTTGAACTGATGCGGAGTAATTTGCAAGAACTTACAAACTAAATTCCGATCAAACTCTACAGGGAGATTAGAAACAAGATCAATAACAGCTTCCCTATTCTGAAGGATAATTTTCTCGAAATTCTTTTTCCCGATGAATTCAATAATAGTTATATACAAACGGCAGAAAGCATAAATAGCTACTCTAATTTTACGAAGCCGTTTATCAAGAATGAGTTTGACTTGTTCCAAGTCAGTTTCCACTTGGGAAGCAAATTCATTTCCAACAAATTTCTGGGGATTAAGTTCTTTCCAGTTTTGGGAAGTAGATCTGGGAATAGAAGAAGTGAAAGAGTGGGGTAGAACCTGCTGTTGAATTCCTAAAGCATAAGAAGTCTTAATAGTTGAATGGTACCTGTTGTATTTTTTCATCAAGTACAAAACTACTAAAAAAAGAAATCCATTTTAAAAGTCAAAACATCAAGACAAGTCAAAGAAAACTAAAAAATACCAGTGCCCAATATTGGGCAGTCTCTAACAACAATCCAAATGGTTCGAGTCCCGTAAGGTTCTATGAATTAGCTTAATGTGTTGATTTACAATACCAAGCGGTTCGAGATTAAGTCAGTGGGGGTCGCCGAGATAGAAACCTTTAAGGTCAATTATAAAAGATCAGAAACGGAATCTGAGATACACACAATACTGACAGCGAAAAAAAATGCTCTACAATAAAGATTTTGTGCCAAGGCAGCCTGAATTCATAGCCCCGAAATATGACCTGCAATATTTTGTACCAAAGATACAAACTCAGACAAAGCCGCTTTTTAGCGGCTTTTTGTTCATTGATAAGGATGGTTTGATATAGGGTTAGGAAATTACTGCTTCGGGCTGCATCCTTTCGTCAAAATCCATTCCTGTAAAGCATCCCGAGCCGTTCATTTCTAATATTTAAGCTTAAAAATATCAACCATTTTAATAGTTTCAAAGAAAAATATGGGGTTTTTCCCATCCCAAAAAGGGGTTTTTTCCTGTGCTTTAAATAATATTTAATAAGCACCTTTGATAGCAGAAACTAATTACCATGAAAGTTACAGAGTTCCTTTCGAAGCTTGTTATTGCAGTGAATGCTGAGATAACAGGAACGCCTGTTGTTGAACTGGCAAACATCGCTACGCTTAATGATGGGGATGAATTCCTGTCATCCAAATCATCCATCATCTTATCCATCGTCAATATAGAAGAAGATAAGATACTCAAAAATCAGACCCTGTACAAAAACTATGTTAAACCAAGTGATACCATAGAAAAATATAAAAACCCTACTCAAAACTTAATTCTGTCTCTCTTATTTGCCTCTTATAATATAGATCAGTCCAAATATGCAGAAGGAATAGATAAGCTGGAGGTGGTGATCCGGTACTTTCAAAACAGACGTGTTTTTTACTGGCAGGCCCCCAATTTATTGGAAGATGAGCCGGGTAGCGGTTCTTATGACAAACTTATATTTGAAATGGTAAGCTTAAAGACAGACCAGCTCAATCAGATGTGGTCTTACCTGGGAGCCAAATATATGCCTTCCGTCCTGTATCAGGTACAGATGATCCCTATCCAGGCAGAAGAAACCTCTCCGAATGAGATCATTAAAAAAGCTAAGATACAACTTTGGGAAAACAATCCTAACGATCCCACCGGGCATCTTGAATCAGGTACCTTCACAAAAGACGCCAATGACCAAATTATAACAACTAATTAAAATTAATTATCATGAATATTAGTGCAATCAAAACTCCGGGAGTTTACGTCAACGAAATTGATGCATTTCCTCCTTCCATCGCCCAAGTAGCCACTGCAATTCCTGCATTTGTAGGATATACACAGAAAGCAGTTTCCCAGAATGTTCCTACCAGAATTTCTTCATTGCTGGAATATGAACAGATTTTTGGCGGAGCTCCGTCTCCTGAAAGTATTACTGTAGACCTTGACAGTAATCTATTACCTACTGATGACAGTGCTGTTACGGAAAGTGACTTCAAGCTCTACAACAGCATGCGGTTATTTTATGCCAATGGTGGTGGAGAATGTTATATTGTTTCTATTGGGCTTTACACAGATAATCCGGCATTTGATGCTGCAACAAAAACTAAATTTACCGATGGGGTCACCACATTGGAAAAATATGACGAACCTACTCTCATCTTATTTCCGGATGCCGTTAATTTATCTGCAGCCGATTTAGGAGCAGTGCAGGTTCATTCATTAATGCAGTGTAATAAGCTTATGGATAGGTTTACCATTATGGATGTAAAACAAACGGCCAACCTGGATGATGACAGTGCCGACTTCAGAGATGAGGTAGGAAACCAGAACCTTAAATACGGAGCTGCCTATTATCCATATCTGCAGGCTAATTTCCCGTATCAGTTCAGATTTAATGATATCAACGGAACAGCACCGGGAAAAGTCGATTTCAATTCTATTTATGCAACCGATCTAAAGGTAGCACCATTATTAGCCGGATTTGATGTAACCTATAAAAAAGTATATCAGAATGTAGCTCCTAATGATGCGGGCAATGGGTACAGTGTGAAATGGGGTGAAAAAAACAAAGACAAAGTGGTCATAGCCAATGATTTCAGCAATACGGCAAATTATGTAAATAAATTGCAGGGATTCCTTGAAGTTCTTGGGCAAACCACTTCTTTGGCTAATCCTTTCAAAACATATGTTCAGGGTCTTATTTCCGTATCCCTTAAGCAGTATGCACAAAAACTCGTAGATTTTAAAGCAGTTTATGACGGCTTACAGACTGCTGACGGAGCAGATGCAGGCACTGACCCGGATGATCTGGCAGATATTGTTCTTACAACAGATCCCAATACTGCTTTTGAAGATCTTGTATGGAGAAATGGTGCTTTTGCTGCTTCAAATCCAAACCCTTATACCGGAGCATTGATTACCGGAGGCTTTGCAGACAAAGCGAAAATTCAGGCTGCTTTAGATAAGCTGCATGCCCAGATCATAGCCGCAATGAATTCTGCGATCAGTGCATTGGAAAACTATGTGTCTACAGAAGAAAATAACCTGACTTCCAATATCCCGATCTACGCTTCTATTATTTCAAAACTTTCCCAATCCATGAATACCGTGCCTCCTTCAGGAGCTATTGCCGGAATTTATGCCCAGACCGATGCCACCAGAGGCGTATGGAAAGCCCCGGCGAATGTAAGCGTGAACGGAATAATCGGATTAATGGATGACATCAATGACAAAGATCAGGAAGATATGAACATCCATGAAACAGGAAAATCCATCAATGCCATTCGGAAATTTACAGGCAGAGGAAACCTTGTCTGGGGTGCCAGAACATTGGCAGGAAACAACAACGACTGGAAATATGTGAACGTAAGACGACTGGCCAATATGATCGAAGAGTCTGTGAAAAAAGCCTGTATGCAGTTTGTATTTGAGCCTAATGTTGCACAGACATGGGTGAACGTAAAAGGAATGATTGAAAACTACCTGACCACACTTTGGAATGACGGTGCTCTCGCAGGAGCCAAACCGGAACATGCTTTCTTTGTAGCGGTGGGACTTAACCAGACCATGTCTGCACAGGATATCCTGGAAGGTAGAATGATCGTGAAAATAGGATATGCCCCTTCAAGGCCTGCAGAATTCATCATACTTGAATTCAAACAAATGCAACAGAAATCTTAATTATTTTTTTTAACTCTAAAACTATACATCATGCCTAATACAGATTTTCCGCTACCAAAGTTTCATTTCAGTGTAGAATGGGGCGGTAGTAAAATAGCCTTTACGGAAGTATCCGGATTAAATAAAGAGATGGATGTCATCGAACATCGTGTAGGGTCAAGCCCCGAATTCTTTAAAAAGAAAATGCCGGGAATGCTCAAACTCAGCAATATTACCCTGAAAAGAGGAGTATTTGCCGGAGATAATGAATTCTATGACTGGTACAATACCGTAGCGCTCAATACCGTAGAACGAAGGAATATCACGATCTCATTACTGGATGAAAATCACGAACCTAAAGTGGTGTGGAAAGTAAAAGACTGCTTTATTGTTTCTTTAAAATGTACAGATTTGAAATCTGACGCCAACGAAGCAGCCATTGACAGTGTGGAAATTGCCAATCACGGGTTTACAGTAGAACACGTATAAACTGAATGCCATGCCTGATAGCAATCCTATACCCGGTTTTTACTTTTCCGTGATCTTTGAACTATTGCCGCAATTCAGTATTGATACAAAATTTCAGATCGTCAACGGATTAAAAGTTACAATGGAAACGGAACCTTATACCGAAGGAGGGCAGAATAAATTCAAGCATAATTTACCCCTGCGGTCAGGATATCAGGACCTGGTTCTGAAAAGAGGGTTGACCTCAGATATGTCCGGCTTATCCATGTGGTGCAATCAGGCATTGGAAAATTTTGTTTTCTATCCGGCCAATCTGGTCATTTCCTTGCTGAATGAAAAAGGAAATCCCCTGAAAGTCTGGTATGTATCCCATGCTATTCCGTTGAGCTATGAATTCAGTGATTTCAATGCCGAAGAAAATAAAATCGTCATTGAAACCATCACCTTGAAATACAATTTTTTCAAAGAACTTCCGGTACCTAACTTTTAAATAATGTACGCAATGGCTATTCAGATCAAAGAATTACATATCAAGGTAAAGATAGAAGAAGAGCAGGCAAATCCTGCCCGTTCCCACCAGGTGGATCCTGTAAAAATACAGGAATTGAAATCGCAGCTCGTGAAAGAGTGTACCAAAGAAGTATTAGAGAAACTTAAAGAAAGAAACGAGAGATGATACAGGCAGCCCTGGGGATCATAGACAAAATGAGGATAGAAGTATATGAGAACAGCAAATATACTACCCCCAAAAAAACAATTTTTGTTCAGCTGAACCCTGAAAAATATACCCTCAAGCACAACGTAATGTTTTGCGAAGGACAACCGATGGGAGCCTCTTCCAATAATTTAAGTTTTAACAGGATAGAAGGAGAGGAAGTAACCTTTGATTTTGTTTTTGACAGCTCAGGCGTTGTGCCGCCCGGAAAAATAAAAGACGGAAAAGGCGAATTGTCTTTACTGGACAAAGCAGGGGATGTTTTGGGAGCATTATCCCCGGCCATCGTTAACCCCTTTGCCGAAGTAAAATCTGTAGAAGAAGATGTGGAAGAGTTTAAAAAGCTCGTTATGGGGTATAATGGAAGCACCCACCAGACCGCCTATCTTCAACTTCTTTGGGGAGGTTATAAACTGCAGTGCCGGTTAAAAAGCATGGATATAGACTATATGCTTTTCAGAAAAGACGGCCGGCCGATCAGGGCAAAGGTGAAATGCGTCTTTAAAGGAACCGCTACCTATGAAGTAATGGCTGCCAGGCAGAATAAAAGTTCTCCGGACCTTACCCATATAAGAACGTTGGGAATGAACGATAAACTGGCATTGATGGCCGAAAATATCTATGAAAACCCATCGTACTATATGGATGTGGCTCAAAACAACCGACTATTAAGCTTTAGAAAAACAGAAACCGGGCAGAACATATCGTTTCCGCCTATTAAATAACAAAACTATGCCTGTTCAACCTTACATACCTGCTGAAGATCTTTTAACCCTGGAATTTTTAGTCGACGGGAAGAGTAATGGTCTGGATGCTCTGCTGAAAGAAGGACAGGTGGCTTTTGAGCTGAATAAGATACCCTTTGCAAAATTTACCTTTACAGCATCTGATCCCAATGTGGATCCTGAAACAACCCTTCCCGCCGACGAACTTAAAAAGGGGCAGAAAATAGAACTGAAAGTAACCGTTGATAAAAAAAACCAGACCCTTTTTAAAGGATTTATCAAATCTATAGAGAAAAATATAAGCGGTGAGTGTGTTACGGTAAAAATAGAATGCAAAGACGATGCCTATCAGCTTACCACTCCTTCAGAGACCCCGGATAACAGCAGCGAGACCTTCAAAACAAAACTAGATGCATTTCTAAGCAAGGCAAAGGTTGCCAATAAGCTGGATGTAAAAGAAAAAGGCTGGGAAGAAGAAATGATAACCCGTAATCTTCATACGATCCCGTGGGATTACCTCGTAGGTTTTTTAGACTCCATCGGAATATGGGTAGCTGTACGGAATGGTGAATTTGGCGGGATAGATGTACTGGGCTCAGTTCCTGAAGAAAAGTATGCCGCAGAGAACGGAATTAATGTATTCAGCTTTTCAGGAAGAGAAGACCAGTCCAAAAAACTGAGCAAAGCTTCCATAGAATACTGGGATGCCTCCTCACAGGCCATGGAAAAAATCGAAGCAGAACAGGACGCTGAAAAAAATGTCAAAACAGTTACGCTCAATGAAAGCCGCCTTCTGACCTCCACCATGACAAGAATGGCAAAAACATCCCTTCAGAGAAGCAGCCATGCCGTGATACAGGCTCAGGTATCCACCTTCGGAAACCTGAAAGCTAAAATAGGGGACTTTCTCATTTGCAATAAAGTAAACAGGGAAATAGACCATAAAAAATTGCTGATCAGTAAAGAGCTGCACACCTTTGAAAGCGGCTGTTGGAAAACAGAATATACCTTAGGGATAGAAGTTGAACAGTCATTTGCTGAGAACGCCTCACCGGCAATACCTGCCCAGCAGGCACAGACCGGGCAGACCAACTTTGTAAGCGGATTGCAGATCGGGATTGTTACCCAGATAGAAGAAGACCCGGACAACGAATTCAGGATAAAAGTAAGGATACCCACCCTTTCCGAAAGCGGGGAAGGAATCTGGGCAAGGCTGGCCACTCTTTTTGCAGGAAATGACATGGGAAGCTATTTCATCCCCGATGTAAATGATGAGGTCATTGTCGGCTGTTTGGGAAACAATCCCGATACGCCCGTTATCCTCGGAAGCCTGTACAGTTCACAGCGTGTCATGCCTATTCCTTCTATAGAGAAAGAAAACTATGTAAAAGGGCTGGTCACCAAAGAAGGGACAAAAATAGAGCTTGATGATGAAAAAAAATCCATTGAGCTGAGCACGAAAAAAGGAAACAAACTCCTCATAAGCGATGATGAAAAAGGCTTTGTCCTCGAAGATGAAAACGGCAACAAGCTTATGATGAATGCTGACGGAATTACTTTAGACAGCAGCAAAGACATCATTCTGAAAGCAACGAAAGATTTTAACATCAAAGGGGCAAAAGGCGAAATTTCTGCCAATGCCACCTTGGATATAAAAGGTGCAATCATAAAACTCAACTAATATGCCCGCAGCAGCAAGAACAAGTGATATGCATGTGTGTCCCATGACCACAGGAACAGTACCTCATGTAGGAGGTCCGATATTACCCGGAGGAAACTCTACCGTACTGATAGGCGGAATGCCTGCGTCAGTAGTAGGTGACAGTTGCGTGTGTACAGGCCCTCCCGATACCATCGTAAAAGGCTCATCCACTGTACTGATAGGAGGGATGCCTGCCGCAAGGATGGGAGACTCTACCGCCCACGGAGGCAGTATTGTAGCAGGATGTCCGACAGTAATTATCGGAGGATAAGAAAGAGTTTGTTTAAACATATCAAAAAAATAAAAGTTTAAACAGGTTTAAAATAAAATACCATGAAAACAGATGATTTTTTAGGAACAGGATGGGGGTTTCCCCCGACGTTTGACCCTATTGCAAGAACGGTTGAAACGGTTTCGGATGAACAGGATATATACCAAAGCCTGCAGATACTCTTAAGCACTCAATTAACAGAAAGAGTGATGCGTTCAGATTTTGGCTGTGACCTTACTCCGCTTTTGTTTGAAAATATTACCGTTACCCTGCTTACAAAAATCAAAGGGATCATAGAACATTCTATTTTAATGTATGAACCCAGGATAGACCTGAATGATATTTATTTTGCTTCGGAAAATAATGAAACACAGGGAGTGATCAGGATTCAGATTGAATATACCATTCGCGCGACCAATTCAAGGCACAACTATGTATTTCCTTATTACCTGGAAGAGGGAACCTATATAAAAACTTAGCATCATGGAAAATTGTTCTTCAAAAATATCAATTCACCAAGGCATGGGAACCACCCAAAGCAACAGGTTTTTGCCTGCCCTCGAAACCGATTACTTTTTATTGGAAGAGAGGAAGGAGGTAGACCATATTGTGCTGGCTCAGAAAATGTCCGATTATCTTAGGTATTTTAATGAATTTAATTTAGAACAAGGTAACTGGTCCTTATTTTTTGCATGGGAATCTACTGCAGTTTTAGCAAAAATTTTTACATGGAATATTCAGGAATATGGGAAGAGATATGAAAATGGCAGAAAACTGATTCCGCTGATCAGTGACAATGAAGGACAAAAAGAAATACTAAAGAAAATTTTTGAAGGTCTTCAAAAGGATTTTACCAGGCTGGCCGAAAAAGTAACCACCTTAGATAATGCAATAAACGTAAAAGAATTTTTAACAGGTTCCCGGATCACCATTGAAAACCAGTTTAATGCCCTACTGTTAAAAATAAATAATGAAAATTCCATCATTACCTTAATAAGCAGCTATCAATTCAATAAAAGTGTTCAGCAGCTTTTCGGGTTGCTTTTGCATTGGAAAAATACTACCGAAGAACCTCTAAGACAGCAATTGGAAAATTATCCTGCCCATTCACCCCATTATGCCCTGTTTCTGGCTTTTCTAAAGCTGCTGGGCATTGCAAAAAACCACCTGAATGAGTTTACCAAAAGACATCTGGACTTCTATTATAAAGAAATTTTACAGCTGCTTCCCGAAAAAGCAAATCCTGACTATGTCCATTTGCTCATAGAACCGTTTGCTCAGGCAGGCACTTTCTTACTTCCGGAAAAAACCATTTTTCCTGCCGGGAAAAACTCGTTGGGAAAAAATAAATTTTATGCTTCCACCTCAGATCAGGTGGTCAATTCCATAAAGATCAAATCTTTTCTGAGCCATCATACAGATAATGATGTTTGGAGAAAAACAGATCTGTTTCCTCTTAACGGAACCAATACACCCTTTTCTGCCTTTCCTGTTTCCGCTGAAAATACAAGAACAGGATTGCTTTTGGCCAGCCCGTTATTCTATCTTAGAGGCGGAACAAGAACCATCACACTTAAACTGGATACCCAAAACCTGAGCCCGGATGTGTTTGAATTCTGGATCACAGGAGAAAAAAAATGGATCGAGATCGGTCTGAAAGAACTGACTCAAGATAAAAGCATTCAGCTTACCATTCCTGCCACTGAAAAAGCTATAGTTCCGTTTGATCAAAAAATCCATGACGGAGATATCATCAATACATCGCATCCGATCCTTAAAATAATTCCTAAAAACAATACATCAGCTGTAAAATGCAGCAGCCTGTCGGTAAAAATAAATGTGACAGGACTGAAAAATTTCATGGTTTCTACAGATACGGGAGTAGTGGATATCAATAAGCCGTTTAAACCTTTCGGGGACTTTCCTAAAAACGGTAATGGTTTTACCATAGGCTGTAATGAGTTTTTCGTTAAAAAAGGAGCGGTTGCCCAATTTTCGATCGATACCAATGTTTCTACATTTCACAGCAATGTCAACCAACAGATTTCAGCTTTAAATGATAACTTATCTGTTGCCAAAACCACCGCAAAAGCACAGTTGCTTGAGATGGAAGAAATGACAGCATCAATTAATCATATTGTATCCCAGGAACTTACCATATTATCGGGAACTTTTATAAGTGCTGTGGACGCTTCCACATTATTTGAAATGAAAGACGGGCATTTTACTAAGGCTGCAGATAATTTCAGCTCTACTTATACCAATAGCTATCCCGTAAAAGAATATCTGGAAGATGTAATACCTGATAAAAAAAGCATTTCAGGCTATATAAGAATTCAGCTGGATGATCCTGCCTATGAAAAAGAAAAGTTCCTGCAGGATTATATTGCAGCTGCTAAAACAGCAAGTCCGGTTTTACCTACCGTCCCTGTTATCCAGTCGATTATGATGAATTATTCAGTGGCTCATACCTATACGTTCAAAGACTCGGATAATGCCCTTAACCCTATAGAATATTATCACTTATTACCTTTTGGGCATCAAAAATTTACTCCGAAGTCCTCTCTATCACTCATTCCATCTTTGCCACAGCAGGGCGAAATTTATATAGGACTTGAAAATGCACAGGCAGGAAACGGATTAAGCATTCTTTTTCAGATGGCAGAAGGAACGGCCAATCCCAGAAAAGAACCGGCGAAAATCTCATGGAAATATCTAAGCAATAACGAATGGAAAACCATAGATTCCCATGATATTGGAGATGAAACCTTGGGGCTATTGCAATCCGGGATCGTAAAGCTTACCCTGCCCGAATTTGACAATTCACAAACAACAGTACTGCCGGCATCACTTTTCTGGATAAAGATTTCCGTAGAAGGATTAGACAGGATCTGTCATTTCGTAGGCATTCATGAGCAGGCTTTAAAAGCGGTTTTATTTGATTTTGAAAATAACGGAAGCTATTTTCTTGAAATGACCCCGCAGGGAACCGTTTCCAAGCTGTACCAGCCTCATCCGTCCGTTAAAAAGGTAAAGCAGCCTTATTCCTCTTTCGGGGGTAAAAAACAGGAAGATGATAGTTTACTGTACCAAAGAAGCAGCGAAAGGCTGCGTCACAAGCAGAGAGCCATCACTTCATGGGATCACGAAAGGATTATCTTACAGGAGTTCCCGGAAGTGTACCGGATCAAATGCTTAAACCACTACAGATATGATACAGGAAACGTTTCCAATGTGTCTGCCGGATATGTAACCCTTATCCCCATTGCAAGATCCCTCAGCTCATCAGCAGTCTGGGAATGGAAGCCTCTACTGAGCCTGAGTACATTGCAGCGTATCAGAAACAGAGTAACGGAGCTGTGTTCACCCCATGTACGCTTATGCGTGAAACCGCCGGTTTTAGAAAAAATACAGATCAGATGTAAAGTAAAATACAGGGAAATTCCCGGCGCAGATACGAGGTTGTATGCAGATATTTTGAAAGAAACTCTCAATAAATTTATCAGCCCGTGGGCGTACAGCGGTCTTGATATTGATTTTGCAAAAAAAATAGAGCTTTCCGCACTCATCCAGTTGATCGATAATCAGAGTTTTGTGGATTATGTGGTCGATTTTCAGGTGAATCAGCTGATCCTTGATGATACGGAGAACATCGTGAAAAGAACCATATCAGACGTAAAAGAGATCGTTCCGCAAACCGATTATACTTTATTTATTCCTAATGATGTACATGAAATAGAAGAACTTAAAAACAACTGCTAACCATGAATCCTACATATTACATACCATCAGAAAGAATACTGAAACCCTCGCAGGATTATGAATTGTTGCGCAAAGAAGGACTAAAGTATGTCGAAAAACTCGGAAATAAGCTGTGGACAGATTATAACGCCCACGATCCAGGGATCACGATCCTGGAAGCATTGTCTTTTATGATCACAGAATTGGGCTACAGAACAGATTTCGATATTAAGGATCTTTTGGCTGACAAAAAAGGACAGATCCGGAACCAGTCGTTTTTCACAGCCAGGGACATCATGACCAATGCGCCGCTGACAGAACTGGATTACCGGAAGCTTTTAATTGATATTGAAGGCGTTTCCAATGCATGGTATCTGGCAACAAGAAAAGAAACTGATCTTTACGGCTACAATCTGCCTCATAAAGCAGAGAAAAATATATACATCAATGTCTTGGAAGATAAGCTGAGCTTTACCTCAAAAGATAAGCACAATAAGCTTCTGGAACCATTATCCGTAAGAGGCTTAAGCAAAATAAAAATAGAACTGGAGGAAGATCCCGTTCTTGGAGATCTGAACACCACGGAACTGGAATTTGCCTTTTTAAACGGCGAAAAATGGGTGCAGGTAAAAATAACCCCTGATTTTTCTTCATGGAATGATCCGAAAGCGCTTCTCCTGAGCAAAATGGACAAGCCAACAAAGATCAAAAACAAAAAAGTAGAAATAAAAGACAATGCCGTTACCATCACGGTTGTACGGACTACCCAGGTCAATGACATCCTGAAATTTACCGTACAGCCTTTTAATCCAGGAGAAATTAACGAAGTAAAAGAACACTTCAGTACCGAAAAGCCTATTTGTGAGATCATCACCTTATTAAAAAATAAAAAAGAAAAATCGGACCGTATTTTCAGAACGGTTCAGCAAAGGCTGCATCAGAACAGGAATCTTACGGAAGATTTCCTATGTTTGGAAACCATTGGAACTGTTGAGGTAAGCTTTTGTGTAGATGTGGAACTGGCTTCGGAAACCGATTCGGTGGAAGTGATGGCCCAGATACAGATGGCCATTGAAAAAGTACTGAATCCTCCTGTACGTTTTTACACCCTGTCACAATTGATGGAGCAGGGACTGAATTCTACAGAAATTTTTCTGGGCCCGAAACTGGAACACGGCTTTTTAAAAGACGAAGAGCTTAAAAAAGCACAGCTGCCTAAATGCATCCATGCTTCGGATATTATTGCTGCCCTTATGGAAATTAAAGGAGTGGTTTCAGTGGAAAACCTTCTGATGACAGCCTACAATGATCTGGGACAGCCTATTGCAGGAAGTACCAACCAAAAATGGTGCTTACAGCTATCCGGGGAAGAAAAACCAATTTTTTCCGGTGAAAGATCAAAAATATTGTTATTCCAGAAAAATATTCCCTTCCTTTTGTCTGAAAACAATCAGATGCTGGTAGATCAGAAGGTACAGCAGCTTAAAGCACAGATACAGAATTACAAGCTGTACTCAACCCAGGATGATTTGCCTGTTCCATCAGGACAATTTTACCAATTGGATGAGTATTACAGCATTCAGGAAGAATTTCCTATAACCTACGGCTTGGGCAAAAACCAGCTTTCCGATAAAGTTCCGGAAAAAAGAAAAGCCCAGGTAAAACAGCTTAAAGCCTATCTTCATTTTTATGATCAGGTATTGGCAGATTTTTTCAGCCAGCTGTACCATGCTAAAAATATATTTGACCTAAAACCAATTCAGCAGACCTATTATCCTAATTACCTGAGTATAGACCCGAAAACCGGAGAAGATTTCTACGGAAAAGAAATATACGGTGATGATTTTCAGAATAAGCTGTTACTCGGAGAAACGGAATTTGATATTTCTTTAGAAGAAACACGATCTGTTTTTTATGACAGGAGAAACCGGGTTTTGGATCATTTAATGGCCCGTTTCAGTGAGAGCTTTAATGATTATGTCTTTATGATGTATCGTGTAAGCCAGGATGCAGGCGGGTTGGGGGAGTTATCCTTTCAGCCGCAGGATCTCATTAACGATAAAGAAGCATTCATAAAAGACTATGCAGAAACCAGTTATAAAAGAGGATTGGGAATAGACTACCTGTATGCGGAGATTACCCAGAATGCATTTGATTTTCAGGATTTCTGGGATACCGACCACAGAGGCGGATACGAAAGAAGAGCCGCAAGATTATTAGGTATTAATAATATCGGACTCAGAGATATCGTCACCGAAACTGAAGTACAGGCCCAATGGACATTACCACTAACAATAGATAATGAAAGTGTGGTCTGCAAGATCGTACAGCCGGCTACAGACCTGGAAGAAAAATGGAAATGGGCACAGCAGAATCTGCTTAACCCAACCGTTTATTTCAGCCATAAGCAGGGCAGTAAGTTTTATATCTATTTAGGAATAAAGCCTAAAAAAATAGCCACTATAGATAAGACATTTACGAGCAGCCGGCAGGCATCAGAATTTCTTTATAAGCTGATGCAGGCGCTCAATGAGGCGTATGAAAACTTTTATTGCCTGGAGCATATCTTATTAAGGCCTTTCCCTCATTTGGACAATGATACCGAAGATCTGCTGACCGTCTGCCTGAAAGACGACTGTAAGGATGAAGCTAATAATGATCCATACTCATTCAAAGCAACCATTGTTTTGCCGGGATATCTGTCAAGATTTAAGAATATTACCTTCAGAAGGTATGCAGAACAGATCTTCAGGCAGGAAGCACCGGCTCATGTACTGCTGAAAATCTGCTGGGTAAACTCAAAAGATATGGAGGAATTCCAGATAGCCTATAAAAACTGGCTGGAGAGTTACAGGATTTTCAGACTCAGATATTGCAGCAAGACCCTTATTAAAAAAGACTATATCAACTTTACCAAATATCACAAAATTCTGCTTGCCAAGCTTAAACAGCTCAACACCATCTATCCTGAAGGAAATTTATATGACTGCCAGCTCAGCGAAACCAATAACCCCATCATATTAGGAAGCACTTCATTAGGAACCCTTTAAAATACATTACCATGAAAGCATATACCCCATCCAAATATCCCGTTTTTGAAGCAGACCAGGTGCTCAGTCAAAAACATTTGAATCGTGCCATAAGTTACCTGGAAGAACAGGACAGGCTTACCCGTGTGGGAGGTATCGGAATCGGAATTCTTTGCGGCCTGGAGATCTCACATCCGAAAGCCAACCAGATCACTATAAGCTGCGGAACCGCAATTACTTCTTTGGGGTATCAGATCCAGTGGGAAGAGCAGACCTTCAGTTATTATCATCCGGTAGAATTGTCTCCCGATTTTCTGGCTCCCGTGTATATAGACGGCGAGTATTTGGATAAGGTTTTGCCTCATACCAAAATATATGAGCCGTTGAAGAATTCTATAGAATTGCTCCCGACGAATACGCTGGAAGGGGACAGGATTGCCATTCCGGACCAGTTTTTTGAGAATAAAATTGTTGTTCTTTTACTGGAAACTTCGCTCATAGATGAGAAAAACTGTGTCACAACCAATTGCGACGACAAAGGCAAAAGACTGGAGTTTAAAATAAGGCCTTTGCTGGTTTCGGTAGATAAATCGAATGCTTTCCTGTTTCCTGAATATCCGGAAGTCGTTTCACTGGAAAAGATTTGCCTGCCAAGGTATAATGTGCCGAATACTCAGCTGGTGACCGGATCACAGGTACTGAATGAATTTAAAAAAATCATAGCCAATCCCATCATTGAAGATTTATCAAATAAGATAGGCAGTGCTTACAACAATTATAAGCCGATCATTAATAACAATGCCGGCCTCAATGTATTAAGCAGTGTGAAAACCAGTCTGGAAGCCGTCATTAATGCCAATAAGAACAGCATCAATGTGCAATACCTATGGGACTGGATCTTCGATATATCCTTTGCTTACAATGAAATTGTGGAATTTAGTGCCCAAAACCCGTCCTTATGCTGTGTAGATGAAAGTTTATTCCCTTTTCATGTTGTATTAGGAGAAGCTGACGATTCAGGAACTGAATACAGGACACCTTTTTTCTCGACGCAGAACAGTTCAGGCAAGAATAATAAGAAAAAACAGGAGCTGACCTTATTGTTTGAAAGGTTGGTTCACATCATAAAATCCTGGAAAATACAGAATAACGGCATTAAAGTGACGCCATCCCTATACGGGAACATTCCGCTTTCCGGAAAATCAATACCATTCTATTACGATCATATTTTAGAATTAAATAAAAAATGGAGTCCTAAAAAAACGATCAGGAATAGAAATAACGAAATACTCTCGTATCACTCCGAAGTTGCCAATTACACTTCTTTGGATTGTGTAAAAAAACCTTTGCTGTATGACATCGAACCCTATAATTTCTTTAGGATCGAAGGGCATTTAGGTAAAAAATACGCAGATGTGGTTGAAGAACTTACTATCATTAAAAACAGCTATAATCTTCCCTTTAAAATTACAGCCCTGAATGCAGTGGATTATATCGGAAAAGAACTGGATATATCCAAATTTCAGGGCCGTTGGGATGATCTGGAAACAGATTATGACCTGGCGAGGAAAAGGCTGTATAACATTACGGAGTTTGTCATCAACTGGATCAATCAACGCAGAACGACTTTGGTTCAGCAAAACCTGCTGACCAATTCAAGCATAGACAGCTTTAAAAATATCCTTCAGCAGATCAAGAATTTATTAACCAATGATCTAAAGGATTTTCTGCCGAATTTCATAAGCTTCAATGAAGTTTTCAAAGAGCTTAACCAGATCTTCCTGATGCACAGGTTCTGTATCCAATTCCTTAATAATGACAAATTATCGATGATTGCAGAAGACCTGATAGACCGTTTTGATGATATTAACGAGCTGTTTCTGGAAGATCCTTTTGCCGTTATTTTTGAAGAATCACAGATCAGGTGGAAAACCATCTTCAAAGATCTTTTCCTTTCAACCTTTATCCAGAAACATCCGGGAATGGAACATAAAGCCGGAGTTACAAAAGGAGGGACTTTCATATTGGTATATGTTGACAGCTCAGTATTTAAGCCCAAAGCACCTGTGAAATACTTCCAGCTGCTAGAATCCATAAAGATTTATAAGCAGGGCTTTAATCTGGAAGAAAGTGTGATGCAGGATATCACATCAAGCATTAAATTCAAGGATTATACCTCCCAGATTGTAAATCCACCCATAGAAGAGCTGGATAAATGCAAGCAGGAAACAGAAAACATAAAGGCCAACATCCTGAAACTGGCAGATTATAATATGTCACCGGCCTATACAAAAGAAATGAAAACCTATTTATTAGGAAACCTGTCTTATGCCATGCAGTATTATAATCCGAATCAGCAGCCTCAGGAAATTCCTAATCAGCAATTGGTGATCGCCGACTTTTTCCTTCCTTATTTATGCTGTGGAGACGGAAATACGGTCGAAATAAAAATTGAGAAAAAAGAGCCTTTGGCCATTTCCCTCAATACCTTAAAATACTGCAATACCGATGATAAAGAATATGAAGTGGTCATCAAAGGAAAATCCGGCGGAACTTTCTTGGGAACAGCAAAAGATGCGGTGATTAAAAGAAGTGATAAATTTTTCCTTCAGCCTGGTCATGCATCTATAGCAACACCTGCAAAATATACTTTACAGTATGAAAGTGAAGGAGAGCTGAGCAATACTTTGGAAATTGAAATATCCAAACCACAACAGATCTCAAACTGGAGTGGGGCCAGAACCCTTCAGGATATCAGAAGTTTTGATTTTACCAATGCTGCCCAGGAAGATACTCATCAGTATGAGATAGATTTCGGAGATAAATCTGAAAAAATAACTACTGATAAAAAAGTGATCAGCCATACCTTCCCTTTCAATGAAAGAGTGAAAGCATTCACGGTAATCATCAAACAACTTGGGGAAATATGCGAAAACAGCCAGAAAATTACGGTAAACGCGGTAGGAGATTTTAACAATCCCGATTTTGATGAAAAAGATTTTTACACTCAGAAATAATAACCATCTAAAATAAAAATATCATGGCAACAAGAGCTGACGTAGTCACAAAAATAGCAGCAATTAACGATAGCGGAAATAATACTGCAAGAGAAGTACGCGATGTACTTACAGGTTTACTTGAGTATACAGAAACGGTACCTGTCCCTGGTTCAGGTTCCGATGTTGATTTTTATCATTATTGGGAGCCCACTTCCATAAGTGATCCGAAAGGAGCCCAGCTTTGGTACTCGTTCAAGGGGATCAGCAAGCAGACGGTTAACTTTACCTTCAGGCTTTTGATAAAAGAATCCAATTCAAACAATTTTAATTTCCCGCTTAATGAAAAACTGGCGAAAGAGTTGCGCTCAATTTTTCTGACACCGAAAAATATGGTCAATCCTATGTCTTTTACGGTATCTTTAAATAACGCCAATCCGTCTACAGGAGGAGCAGCCAACCCGAGAACCTGGACCATGTATCTGTTCCTTAAAGAGAATACCCTTAATATGATGCTGGCAAAAGAGAAAATGCTTCAGGATGGTATAAAAGCCGGCGATGAAGTATTCACATCCATCCATTTCCATTGTCCGGAATTTGAGTTTGAAAAATAATTGAGATGCATCTTCTTCAGCAGCATATCATGAATGTTCAGTGCTCATCCCAACCTTTGGGAAAAGAGATACAGAACACATTATCTGATGTGTTGGAGAAAGAATTTTATCCTAAGCTGGAGATCTTACTTGACAAATATTCTGTAGAAAATTATACATGGACAATAGATCAGTTAACAGTTGAACTGCCTGCTGTTTCTCCTAAAGAATGGAAAAAAGAATTGGTCAACCAGTCATTGACCCGGATAGAAGACTATCTGAAGAATCATTTCCGGGAGGTAAGCCACAATGGCAATGAAGAAATTTTAGAAAAGCTGGGCTTTGAAACAGTAGCTTTCCACTCTGTGAATTTATTGATCGGATATTTAAAAACAGGGATAATTGCGGAGAACTCATTCTCCGGTAACATCAATGAAATAGTAAAAGCAATAGAAATTTCCGGGGCTTTTATCGAAAAGCTCCTTAAAGTATTTCATAGCCATAAAAAAGCTTTTATACGTTATTATTTCAATATTCCTGATTTTTTCCGGGAAAAAATAAAGGTCGAAATGATCGGTTATCCGGATGCTTCTGGCCCATTGAGCGGGTTCATTAATTTCTTCAAAGCCGAAATTGAGTTCTCTTCTGTGGAAGAAATGGAACATTGGGTAGAAAATTCAGGACTGTATTCTGAAAGAACAGAAGAAGATGATGATACATTGTCAGGCAAAAAATACAATATAGAAAATCAGGAATTCAGTAGGGAAAATGAACGGGACATACAGAATGAAGAAGGCGAGCATCTGGAACTCAATAAAAACAATAGAAAAACCGGCAGTCAGGAGACACACAAAGGTAATAATGACGGTGGAAATGAGGAAAATACACAAAATAAGAAAACAGAGAAAAAAAGCAATCAAAAAAACGGGAATAATAAGGATGTGGAGAATAATTCCACGACTGAAAAACAGGAAATGAGCAGCTCCATATTGATGGCTTCACCTCTTTATGTAGAAAATGCAGGATTGGTGATTCTGCATCCGTTCCTTTCAACCCTTTTTAAAAAACTGGATATGTGCCATGATGAAGCTTGGACAGATAAAAAAAGCCAGCATAAAGCTATTTTGTTAACTCAATATTTAATTACCGGTCAGGAAATTTTCTTTGAAAATGAATTGGTTTTAAATAAGCTTCTTTGTGGTTTCCCGATTGATGAGGTAGTGAATACCAGGCAGAAAATAAGTAGAAAAGAAAAAGAAACCTGTAATGACTTATTACTAGCCGTAATAGAGCATTGGGCCATGTTGAAAGGCAGCTCCGTAAGTGCCCTCCGGGAGACTTTTTTACAAAGGGCGGGAAAGCTGTCAGCCGGATCAGAATCTCATTTCCCTGAATTATGGGTTGAAGAAAAAGGAGTGGATGTTTTGTTATCGGGCTTACCGTGGGGAATAGGAATGATCCAGACACCCTGGATGGAAAATTATATGAATGTTTATTGGACCTATTAAAATAAAAATAGTTATCTGTCGACCAGCACTTTGTATTTTTGCTAAGACGAATACCTTTGCTCATTTAAAAGCAGGCTTATAGTAAAAATAACTGGCTTTCTTTACGATAACAAAAAGCATACGGTATTTTTATAGACAAACTAAAATAAAAACAAGTAAAATGATAACAGCACCGCAAAAATCAAAAATACTACAGGTTATCAATGTTTTCGAAACAGGAAGTAAAGAAGGAAAGTATGATACCCTGGTTATCTATGCTGACGGTAAAAATGGAAGCCGTCAGATCACATATGGCAGAAGCCAGACCACCGAGCAGGGAAATCTGAAAGCCCTGATAGAAATGTATATTTCAAAAAACGGTCTTTTCTCTGACCAGTTCAGGACTTTCGTAAGTTTAATAGGAAAACAGAGCCTGGTTGATAATACAGTATTTAAAAACTTATTAAGAAGATCAGCTCGTGAAGATAGTATCATGAGAAAATGCCAGGATGAATTTTTTGATATTTTGTATTACCAGCCGGCATTGCATTTCTTTCAGAAAAACAAGTTTACCCATGCATTAAGTATGCTGGTGATCTATGACAGTTACATTCATTCCGGAAGTGTTCCCGCTTTTTTAAGAGAAAGATTCCCTGAAAACACCCCTTTAAACGGAGGAAACGAAAAAAAATGGATCACTCAGTATGTGAATACAAGACATCATTGGCTGGAGAATCATTCCAGGCAGATATTGCGGAAAACCATTTACAGGACAAAATGTTTTAAAAATCAGATTACTGACGGTAACTGGGACCTGTCCAAAGAAATTGTAGCCAATGGTGTAAAAATAAAGTAAAGGAGTATGGAAACAATAAAAGATCAAAAAGAGCCTGCTTCAGCTAAAAAACATAAATCATCTTTTTTCAGACCGAATATTCAGAAGAAACTGAGTGTAGGTTCAGCTAATGATTCTTATGAGATAGAAGCAGACCAGATGGCAGATAAAGTGATGAAAATGCCTGAACCTTCCCCACAGGTCACCCATACCGGTGCATTGCTTCAAAGAAAATGTGCAGCCTGTGAAGAAGAAGAAAAGCTTCAGATGAAACCTCTTGCGGAAAGCATCACTCCATTGATCCAGCGTTCCTCTTCAGAAAGCGGGGGAGTTGCCCCGGATCATGTCGAAAGCAGTATCAATTCCAGCAAAGGAGGCGGAAGTCATATGGATGCAGGAACTAAAAGCTTCATGGAAAGCCGTTTCGGAACCGATTTTTCCCAGGTGAAGATACATACAGGAAGCGAGGCTGTGCAAATGAGCAGGGAACTTAATGCACAGGCTTTTGCTATAGGAAACGATATTTATTTCAATGAAGGGAAATACAATCCGGGTACCAGTTCAGGGAAGCATTTGCTGGCTCACGAGCTTACCCATACGATTCAGCAAACCGGAACAATCGGGAAGATGGAGATTCAGAGAACTCCGGGCACTCCGCCTAGTATAAATGCCTGGCAAGAGAAACTTTCAGGCTCTACATCTGCGGATAACCTTTGCGGGCTTTGTCCTATAAATTTGGGAGTAGATTCAGTCGCCAGCGGATTTCATAATGGAATTGAGCTAAAGGCATTTATCCTTAATGATGATCCTTCCTATTCATATGATATAAAAAGAACCAAACATGGTAAAGTATGGATAAAAAGTTCCGGTACCTGGGCTAATCCCATAAACCTTGGTCCGGGCAATGATGATGATTCCCATAATACCGATGAATTCCTTACATCTCAGATTACAGTTCCTTATCTTCCTTATATTTATTCGATGGATGCACCGGGTTTCAGTAATCGTGCAAATCCAATAGCTTCTGCTTCTGTCACAGAAGCAATACTAAGTGGAAATTTTATTGAGTTTGTACGTATTACAAAGCCTGATAATACAACTTATGATGATACAAGAACCTTTAACTGGCATTCAATGATATGGATAGTTAAAAATGCATCTGGAACTTGGGATGTAAATGCTGGTAGAAGTGTAATTGGTACGGGGCATTTATCATCTTTGGATCCTTAATATAATAATATAAAAAGCTGTTACATAATAAAGGCAGATTTTAATAATTTAAATCTATAGAAATATGTTGTTTGATAAATTAATAGAACAGTCTGAAGAAATTGTTGTACTTCGTATCATACTTGAAGAATCATCATTTTCTTTAGAAAAAGGTGTAATACAATATATTTATAAAGCGGAAATTCAGAGCTCGCTTAAAGGTAATTTGAGTCCTAAAGCAGAAATAAGTTTGACGATAGATAGATATACGTTTTTAAGTAATAATAATGGTGAAGCTATGGTGGAAGAAACGAATAGTCTCCCTGGAGAAGAATATATTGCTTTTCTGGTTGGCACTTCTTCAGAGAATAATAATTTATCAATTTATCAATTGACAGACAGGTGGTTAGGGTTGCATAAGGACTCAGCATATATGTCACATTATATTCAAAATAGGAAATAAGATTTCTGAAATAACCGCTCTATTATTTTTTTAAAATTAAAATGGAAACAGCAGCCCTTCAAAAAGAACCGAAAACACCATTGAAAAATAAAAACACTTCATTTTTCAAGCCGGCTGTTCAAAAAAAACTAAGTGTAGGTTCAGCTGACGACTCCTATGAAACAGAAGCAGACAGGGCTGCAGATAAAGTAATGAAAATGCCGGAACCGACTCCACAGGTTACCCATACAGGAGCATTGCTTCAAAGAAAATGTGCGGACTGTGGAGAAGATGAACTTCAGATGAAGCCTTTGGCAGAAAACATAACCCCGTTGATCCAGCGTTCCTCTTCAGAAAGCGGGGGAGTTGCCCCGCATCATGTGGAAAGCGGTATCAATTCGGGCAGAGGAAGTGGAAGCAGTATGGATACAGGAACCAAAAGCTTCATGGAAAGCCGTTTCGGAACAGATTTTTCCCATGTTAAGATCCATACAGGAAGCGAAGCGGTACAAATGAGCAGGGAACTCAGCGCACAGGCTTTCACCGTAGGCAATGATATCTATTTTAACGAAGGAAAATACAGTCCCGGTTCCGATCATGGAAAACATTTGTTAGCTCATGAACTGACCCACACAATACAACAAAACGGAACCATCGGAAGAAAGATACAAAGGGCCTTCAATCCCGGAAGATGCTGTAATGAATCCGTAACAGGAAATGATGAATGGGCATTGGTCTCCACAAGCAACGCCTCAGATCCTACCGTATGGCAAAGATTGCCTGTAGGAAATTGTGTAGGAAATTTTTACGATACTGACTGTGAGGGAATGACCTGTGGAGGAGGCTTTTATACCGTACAGGGCTGGACAACACTGGTAGCCCCGGGTACATGCAGAACACCGGGAGAAGATGATTACTTTTATGAAGATAATCGCTGGACCCCTTCTGATCAGACCAGGGCCGATGCCCATTCGCCAACTGCCAGGGGCAGTGATGAAGGAGATGTACCTCCTAATTATGTATATACCCAATAAAAATACTTGAATCTTATGTTACACCAATCCCAATATAGGAACAGCTCTTCTGAACATAAAAATACCGCCATGTTTTTCAAACCGGTTATCCAGAAGAAGCTAAGTGTAGGTTCAGCCAGTGACTCTTATGAGGTAGAAGCAGACCGCGTGGCAGATCAGGTGATGAAAATGCCTGAGTCTTCCTCACAGGTGACCCATACAGGAGCATTGCTTCAACGTAAATGTGCGGCCTGTGAAGAAGAAGAAAAAGTTCAGATGAAGCCTCTTTCGGAAAGTATCACTCCATTCATCCAGCGTTCCTCTTCAGAAAGTGGGGGAATTGCCCCGGATCATGTGGAAAGCGGTATCAATTCGGGCAGAGGAAGTGGAAACAGTATGGATACAGGAACCAAAAACTTCATGGAAAACCGTTTCGGAGCGGATTTTTCCCAGGTAAAAATACATACGGGAAGCGAGGCGGTACACATGAGCAGGGAGCTTGGCGCACAGGCTTTCACCGTAGGGAATGATATCTACTTCAATGAAGGGAAATACAGTCCCGGTTCCCATCATGGAAAGCATTTGCTGGCTCATGAGCTTACCCATACTATACAGCAAGGCGGAGGTATTGAAAGGAAAGTACAAAGAATAACCGATGAAGACCTCTATTTCCGGGCAATAGAATCGGAACCTGAACCCGAAACTACAGTAGCCGGAGTATGCGGTCCTGATATTACAACAGAATTAAGCAGTGAGATTTCCCGCTACAGATCAGCTTATTCTGCTTTGAGTGCAACACAGAAAACTGAGGTATGTGACAGCTTAAGCAGCTATGATTTGGGTGAGGTTACCTGGGATATTGAAGAACTGCATAACAATGCATGGATCTATCAAAATTATCGTCCGCAATGTGCCACTGCGGGAGCACAACCGCCATGCGGTTCAACGGTTCAGGTGGATAATCAGTGCTTCTATGCAGGTTCAGTAAATTATGTGATCTTCGGGGTAATGTGTAAAGAGTGCGGTATGTGGAAGAGTACCATGAATACTCTGATATGGCTGTACAAAAGCTCCTCCGCAAACTATACCAAATCCAGCGAATGGGCCAATGTAGGATATGACGGCTGGACTCCGGGAAGCAATACACCTACAGGAGACAGGAACAATTGTACCCCTACGTGTTCTGTACCATTTGCCGGCCCTACATTCCATACACGGATCTGCCCTCATATTGATCCTTCAGGTGTATGTCCGTCACCTTCAAGATAAAAAAATAAACCATTTTGAAATGAGAACAATCATCGTCATCATAATACTGGTAGTCCTTATCCTGTTTGTCATTAATTACCTTGTCCGTTCCCGGAAGGAGGATTGTACTGTTTTCGGTTATATTATAAAATCAACAGAGTTTATCAATTCACCTGAAAAACAAACCATTCAAAAAGTAATAACCATTGAGAATAAACCGGTAGAAATCACTTTTTATAAATATAATACAGAAAAATTCATTATCTTAATAAAAACATTACAGAAATATAAAGGCAATTTTGAAGGGATCTGTTACAGCACATTTGATGAAAATAGTATTAAAATCGTTAATAGCAAAGAATACTTCAGCATCAATGGAACCGGGATTTTTGAAGAACTCTATATTAAAAGGAAAATCTCACCCCAATGCTATAAAGTATATTTTGATTTAAACTAATTGATCATGGAAACAACAAGAAGCCATAAGTGCGTCAAAAAATCAGGAACAACCCATGCTTCATTTTTCAAGCCTGCCATTCAAAAAAAACTAAGTGTAGGTTCAGCAGATGATTCCTATGAAGCAGAAGCAGACCGGGTGGCAGATCAGGTAATGAAAATGCAAGGGTCTTCTTCCCAGCCTGCCCATACCGGAGCATTGCTTCAAAGGAAATGTGCAGCCTGTGAACAGGAAGAAAAGCTTCAGATGAAACCACTTACAGAAAGTATCACCCCATTGATCCAGCGTTCCTCTTCAGAAAGCGGGGGAGTAGCTCCAGACCCTATGGAAAGTCAGATCAATTCCGGTAAAGGAGGTGGAAACCGTATGGATGCGGAAACGGAAAGCTTTATGGAAAGCCGCTTCAGTGCAGATTTTTCCAATGTAAAGATCCATACAGGAAACGAAGCTGTACAGATGAGCAGGGAGCTCAGTGCACAGGCCTTTACTGTGGGAAATGATATTTACTTCAATGAAGGAAAATATGATCCCAATTCAGATCATGGCAAACATTTATTAGCCCATGAGCTTACCCATACCATTCAGCAGGGAAACAGAATACAGGCAAAATCAGAGCACAGGATCCAAAGGTACCTGGAAGGAAACGGCACCGCAGGCTCAGCAATAGGAAACGCTTACAGGATAGCAGATGATTTGAGTGCAGCCGTTAAAGTAGGGTATCCCAATCATGACTTATATGCAGAGGCCGGTAAAGCAGCAGCTTCCAATACCCTGCTGGCCAATGTAGGTTCAGGGATAAGGCTTGTGGAAGAAACCACCAATTTTGTCGTATCACACGCCGGTAAAAGCAAAACACTTAAAAAAGTAGTCCCTGAAAATATACGGAACAGCACATCCGGGAACTCTATGAAAATATCAGATGACTGCGGAAACAGCTGTGCCGTGGTGGTAGGCGGGAACAGGAGAGGTGCCCTGCACCGTGATGCCATGACGGGAGCCGATGCCCGGACTATAGAAACCACACCATCATTGATGAAAGCTGAAATAATGAAGAAAATGCTTAACAAATGGCTTACCATGCCATCAACCTCGGCAGCGCAAAAAACAGAAATAAATGCGGTACTTGCCAGAGCCACTGCCAAACAGCTGGAGATAAATGCCGCTGAAACCGCTTATAATGCCGCCACTACAGATGCAGAAAGAAAGATAAAAGGAGATACTTACTGGGCAAAAGTAGATCAGTACGGGAATATTATGATGGAGTTCTACAACAAAATGTCCGAAGCAAAACGGGAAGAAGTAGATAAATACCTGAAAATAAATAAATTTGCAGCCCCTTCAGTAGGCCAGGGATATACGATGTCTTCAGGAGGGGCCAACTATGCAGGAAAAAGTACCTGGAACTTTCACTGGGGAGGGGTAGTGATGAAAAGCAATGACCAGCAGGATACCATCACTCTGGAGAATTACGCCGTACCGGGAGATGAGGAAAATACAAGATGGGATTTTGCCATGTACGGAACTGCAGCTAAAAAAGGACAGACTTTCCACGAGCAGCACCATGATACCCAGCAACACGGAGACCGGCCTACAACTATGAGGATCGAAAAGAGATGAGACAAAAAATAATATATCTTGTCATGCTTCTGATAGCATGCAATACAAAACAACCACCTGCCGATATGCAAAATAATAACACCGATTTTCAGTTTAATGAAAAGGTAACTCTTACGGGCATATACACTAAAAGTATCATGTCAAAAAAAGGAGAAGGAGACCATTTAGGGCATTATAAAATTATTGTAAATGATTCCCTGGAAGTGAATCTTTTGCCCCCCTACCTTAAAGAAGCGGTTCGTCCCAAACAGGAAGCCCGGGAATTTGAAGGAAAAAAAGTAACAGTTACAGGTATTATTACGGAAAGTACCGCTTTTTCAAAACCTTCTCTGGAAGATCCGCCTTTAACGGTTAATATCCCCTGTTTTGTTACCATTGAAGCTATTCATTTAGCAGAAGAATAAAGAATTTATATACCTATCTGAAAGCCACTAAAAATATAAAATATATGCTTTTTGTCAATCTGAAAAAATATATAATCAATGCTTTGGCTCCCGGCGAAGGGATAAAACCGGAGGTTTCTTTTCATAATTTTTTCTCCGAAGTCCTGAAAAGAGAGACCACACATGAAGAAGCTGTAATTCTGTTACTGGCTTTGGTTCCCCATGTTTTGCCTCATTTTTTCGATGACATTATAAAAGAGCTTCATCCTGAAGGAGGAGAATTCCCCGAACTGGGCGGAGTACGGCTGGAAAATCACAGAGGTATGCTGCCTACCGGGGAAACGACACAGTATGTCCTTGCCCGGGAAAATATTGAAGCCCGTTTGAAAATTCAGCAATTATTTGAAGCCTCACACTGGTTTTTCAAAGAACAGATCATTACAATAGACTCTGTAAAAGAAGGAGAGCCTTTGATGAGCGGGCGGCTTATCCTGAAGCCGGAAACCATCCATCTGCTGCTCTATGGCGAAAAATTAAAACCGAAATTCAGTCCTGATTTCCCTGCCAAAGAAGTTTTTACCCAGTTGGAGTGGGAAGACCTGGTGGTAAGTTTTGTTGTTCAGGATCAGATCAGCCAGATAAAACTTTGGGTAAAGCATCACGAGGCCTTACGGGAAAATTGGGGGATGGGAAAACATATTCTCCCCGGATACAGGGCGTTATTTTATGGGCCCTCAGGTACAGGAAAAACCCTTACGGCCACCTTACTGGGCAAAGAATTCAAACGGGAGGTTTACCGTATAGATTTGTCGCAGGTGGTGTCCAAATACATTGGGGAGACAGAAAAAAACCTGGAAAAAATATTTACCCAGGCAGAAAACAAAAACTGGATCCTGATCTTTGACGAGGCCGATGCCTTATTCGGAAAAAGAACCCAAACCAAGTCATCCAACGACCGGTATGCCAATCAGGAAGTAAGCTATTTATTGCAGAGGGTAGAAAATTTTAACGGATTGATTATTCTCACCACCAACTTTAAAAATAATATTGATGATGCCTTTCTGCGGCGTTTCAATTGCCTGATCGGGTATAGTAAACCCAATTCCGGAGAAAGGCTGCTGCTGTGGCAAAAAATAGTTCCGGCAAATATTACCCTGGAAGATCCTGATATCCTACATAAACTGGCATTGCATTATGAGCTGACCGGAGCCCAGATTGTTTCTGCAATGGCTTATGCCTGTCTGCAGGCCATAGAGGAAGATGTGAGAGTACTTAGAAATGCATTTCTGCTGAAAGGAGTAGAGGCTGAATACATGAAAGAAGAAAAAGCGTATAATTCTTTAATGTAAACTATCCGATTTTACCAATATTTATATAAGGATCAGGACATCTCTTTTTCTATATATTCCTGGGGGGCTCCTTCCCACGAAATAGATGTTGCGATAAAAAACCTCCACAAATTGGGAAGGCCTTTATTAATAAGCTTTGATAATATAAGTTATTACCATCAGTCTGTACGAATTTATGTACATAATGGTAATAAAAAATAGAGTTTCAGGATTGAATAAAAGTTGAAATTTTGTATTTTTATTCAATTCAAAAAGAAAAAAGCTCTTTGACTTTGACACTTCGGCAAGCTCAGTACAGACTAAAAATGGAAATTTAGAAAAGAGAAATATAAACCATCCCTGAACCGGTATTTTTCTCATGAAAGTCCTATGCTGTTTTACAACAAGAGTTACGATTATTTTGTAATCGTTGTTTGTTTATTCGTTCTAATTTTGGTTTAATGTGGAATCAAATGAATTTCATCAGGAGTGTAAGTCCAGTGCCAGTAATGAGGTCTTATGGAGTTATAATCTTTCACAAAGAACTCAATGATTTTGTGAAAGTCCCGTGAATGTATTTCACCCTGATATCGAAGAAATTTCTTGAGGATTTGGAAATGTCCTTCAATGACAGAATTAGAGAAATGAACATCTTTGAGAGCAATTTTCTTATGAATAGTTACTTGACAATGTTGGATAAAATTTCTGATTCGAAAGTTATTATTTTCCGGACCCCCTCTACAATGAGATCGAGTTCAGCAGGAGAAGGAATTTTACCGAATTGAAAAAGGATTGCTTGTTTCAAACTTATGAGTCTTGTTTTAGCAGTTTTATCACGAGAAGTAGTATAAAGTTGATAGTTGTACGCAAGCTTAATTTAGGACATCAGTCCTGCTATTGCAAAACCGATGTTAGCAGAAGTTTTTTAATACGGAATTGTAATTACTTCTCCTTGCTTATTCAATAATTTTAGTTGAGGATTATTGTCATTAATCGTGATTTTATCTTTTTGTCCAATATGATAAATTGCAAACATTTTACTGATTTTTGTCAAATCCGTTCCCTTAGCTTTTGCGTCTGTTAAAATCCAAACGGGAACAAAAGCCCAATCAATATCTTTTTGAGAAGCAATTGTGTCAGAGTTTTCTGTGTCGCCGGAAATGTAAATGTTTTTCCCGTGCCAAGTAATTAAATAGGAGAAATGTTTAAAAGAAATTCCAAATACTTTATGTTGTGTTTCAAAGGATTTAATTTGGAAATTCGGAACAACTTTTTCTATCGTTCCTAATTCAGTAACATTGAAAGGATCAAATTTTTGCCCACTCATTTTCTTCAACAACTTTTCAGAATAATGGTCAGCGTGTCGATGTGTGAAAATGAAAATTGAATTATCTTTCACAGCATCAATTTCAGATTTATCGTATTCCATATAATTATGTGCACCAGATTTATATGGAAAGTCAATATAAAAATTGGTTGCTCCATCAGTCATATAAAGTCCGCAATTTCCGATAAATTTTATTTTAATTTCGTTTGCCTGGCTGTATACTACATTATTGAAGCTGATTATTGTAATGACCAATAAAACTCTGAGAAAGATTTTTTTCATTCTGTAATTTATTAAAGTGCTTTGTTTTAAAATTTCTGCTAACTTAATTATATACGATACAAACTTTCGTATATACAGTAAATTTTGGGTAGATTAGCGAAGGTTTGTTTCGAATTTTTAATTAATTCAAATATATTATTTTTTTCCTACAAATTATCAAATAGACTTTTAATCTGTTGGATACTTTTGTGTGTAAATTTCAGTTGTTTTGCTAATGACTCCCTCTCAGGAAATAGCTGTTGTAGATAAAAAAACATTTATAAATGATTAAAGTCTTTATTAATAGGCTTTGATAATATAATTTACTTACCATCAATCTGTACGAATTTATATACATGATGGTAATAAAAAATGGAGTTTCAGGATTGAATGAAAGTTGAAATTTTGTATTTTTATTCAATTCAAAAAGAAAAACGTTCTTTGATTTTGACACTTCGGCAAGCTCAGTACAGACTAAACATGGAAATTTAGAAAAGAGAAATAGAAACCATCCCTGAACCGGCATTTTTCTCATGAAAGTCCTATGCTGTTTTACAACAAGAGTTACGATTATTTTGTAATCGTTGTTTATTGATTCGTTCTAATGTTGGTTTTATGTTCGCCAATTCCGGACTCAAATGAATTTCATCAGGAGTGTAAGTCCATTGTTAATAATGAGGTCTTGAGGTTATAATCTTTCACAAAGAACTCAATTATTTTGTGAAAGTCCCGTGAATGTATTTCACCCTGATATCGAAGAAATTTTTTCAAGATTTGAAAATGCCCTTCAATTATGGAATTAGAAAAGTGAACATCTTTGAGTGCAATTTTCTTGTGAATGGTTACCTGGCAATGTTGGATAAAATTTCGTATTCTGAAATTATTATTTTCAGAACTACCATCTACAATAAGATTCAAATCAGTAGGAGAAAGAATTTTTCCGAATTGAAAAAGTATTGCTTCTTTCAAACTGATGAGTCTTGTTTTGGCAGTTTTATCACGAGAGATCGTATAAGCAATAACTTTCCTTGAAAAATTATCCAACACTGTGTGAATATAAAATTTAACATTGTCAGAAGTTACAAACTCTGTAACATCTGCATGCCAGATTTCATTGTGATGTGATGCTTTTACAGAACCCCGTTTCTTTGGTTTTTTACCGGTTTTTCTCGTTTGAGAAATATCTAGCCTAAGACAATACCTGTACCATGAAGTCCTAGACACCTTTCTTAATGGCATATCCCCAAATGGAAGCAATACCCCAGAAGGAAAACCCTTTTCTTGACATTAGACTCTTCAACGTATTAATTTCTTTTTGAGAGATTTGATTAGGAAATCGTTTTTTACAATACTCAATGATAGAAAATGGACATTTATACAAACGATTGTTTTTCCAGATATTGAATTGATGGGGAGTAATTTGCAAAAACTTGCAAACGAGATTTTGATGAACTCCATGGGAAGATTAGAAACAAGATCAATGACTAATTCTTTGTTTTGTAGAATAATTTTCTCGAAATTCTTTTTGCCGGTGAATTCAATAATAGTTATATATAAACGGCAGAAAGCATAAATGGCTACTCTAATTTTACAAAGACGTTCATCAAGAATGAGTTTGACTTGTTCCAAGTCAGTTTCCACTCCGGAAGCAAATTCATTACCCACAAATTTTTCAGGATCAGGTTCTTTCCAGTTTTGTGAAATAGAACGAGGAATAGAAGAAGTAAAAGAGTGGGGAAGTACTTGCTCATGAATCCCTAAGGCATAAGAAGTTTTAATAGTAGAATGGTATCGGCTATATCTTTTTCATCAGGTACAAAATTATTAAAAAACAAGTTCCATTTTAAAAGTCAAAACATCAAACAAAGTCAAATAGAAATTAAAAATACTTGTGACGAATTTTCGTCAGTCAATTATACAAAATAGGTTCGGGTCTCGTAAGGTTGTGTAAATTAGAATAATGTGTTGATTTTCAATGCTAAGTGGTTCGGGATTATGTCAGTAGGGTTGCCTTAGCAAAATCAAAGAAGATTTGAATTAATCCATAAGAATTAATGAATTCAACTATATTTTGAATATTATTAACCTCTCAACAATCTTTTTCAGTTTGAAGAGTTTTGATAAAATATGAAGGAGTTACTTCATTTATTTTTTTAAAAGCAATTACGAATACTTGAGGTGAAGCAAATCCGCATTCTTCAGCCAGATAGCTTACTTTATATTCTCTGTATATGGGTTCATTATATAGCTTATGAACAATATAGTTTATCCGCAATTCGTTGATGTAATTTGAGAAGTTTTTATCTCTATAGATTTTAATAAGTTCTGATAGATATTTAGTGTTTGTATTGAGTTTATTTGCTAACCAGGTCAGAGTAATCTCTTTCGAGAGGTATTTTTCTGACTTTTCAAATTTTTCCAATTTCTGGAACAAAATTTTTAGGGTTTCATCCGGTATACTAGGAGATGATATGCCTTTAAAGTTTTCCAGACTGTCCGAGGATTTTACCGAAGTGTTATTTTCTTGCTCTTTCTTTAATTTAGTAATTAGTTCCTTGCTTTTTTCGTAAAGTATTTTGTTTTTCATTCTCCAGTAAAGCATCAGACATGATAAAAGTATAAGAAATATTATTGATATTATAATAATTTTTATCAATGATTTTTTTTCTGTTTTTTTTCTGAATCGGAGAGTAACACGTTAAAAGATTGATCAGCATTATTTTTTTCTGTAATTCTGATACTGTCTTTAAGGTAAGAGTATTTATCCATATATAACTTTGAATTCTCAGTATCACCTAATGCAGAATATGCACTGGCAAGAAATTCAAAAGATTCAACTCTATTAAACGGATCGGGATATTTTTTTTCAAGATCCCGAGCCTGATTGGCATATTCTATTACCTTTCTATACTCTTTTTTTTCTAAATACAGCCAACTAAGCTGATTCATCAACACTACTTTATCCTCATTATCTAAATTATATTTTTTGTAAATGTCTAAACCTTCTACAAGATATTTCTCAGCTAATTTAATATTTCCTGGCTTATCAGCCTCTTCCAGATAAAGAATTGCTAAACGGACATAATTAAAGGAAATTAAACCGTATTTTATCTCAGCTGTGATTTCTTGATGCTCGTCCTTAATAAGTTTGGCTGCTTCAATACTTTTATTTTGATAATTAAAAACTGAATCTTTATAGCTCTTATTCTCAAGTCTTTTGTTGAAAAAGTAAAGGGTGAGTTGTCCGTAAGAAAGTGCCAAAGTATAATTTCTGATGTCAGGGTCATCAATTTTCTTTGCATATATGATTGCCGTTTTGAAATCTTTTAAACTGGCTTCATCAAAACCCAAATATCCCAAAGCCAAAGCATTAGACCGGTAAAGATTTGCCATGATTCTATCTGCTTGCGGTCCAGCATTAATTTTTTTTAATTCGGTGGCTAGTTTAATAATTTCATTATTTTTATTTTGTTTTTCATATATTTCTATTATACGACGTCCACTTTTTAAAATCCCCCATTTATATCCTATTTTTTCAGATTCAGATTTCAGATTGAATAAAGCTTTTTCTGTATCAGAAATTTCAGAATTAAAACTTACATCTATATCTTCTAATTTTTTATCAATGGCTTTCGTTTGCATTGTAGAAGCAGAATTCTTTAAGCTCTGGGCAAAAGCACAATAAAAAGAAAATAAAATAAGATATAAGAAATATATTTTTTGATACATAATAAATTTATATTGTTTTTAAATTCATCATTGTGGATTATTTTATTAGTAACAAAATAATGATAAAATTATTTTGTTGTAAATTTACTAAATATTAACTTAAACAATGTTTACAAATACAAATGTTGTCAATCATAAAAAAATATGAATGTCATAATTTTGATAGAAGTGCGTAGAAGAAAGTAACGGTGTCGAGTACCATTTATGTGTCTGATGTTTCTCTTACAATATCATTCTTATGATCAGGATATAATTATTCTGATTCTGGATCAGAGTATTTTTATTGACAATATTTCCGGATGAGGTATTTAAAAAAACACTCATGCATTCAAAGTATAATTTAGCTGCTTTCATATCCCCATTCAGCAGCAAACCTGAATAGAGGTAACATGGATCTTGGGTTATATATAAATGTTAGCAGCTCCTAAAACTCTGAATTGAAAGAATTGTTTTTATAGTCTTTCAGATAATAGATCATTATGATCAATAATTGAGTTTTGTAGCATAGATAAACTCCCAAACAACTTTATGATAAACAAGCCGGTTAATAAAAATATTTTTTCCATTTTGCTATGGTATTGCGGCTCAATTTAAAATGTTTGGCCAATTGGGAATTGTTTAATTTGTATTTTCTTTGATAATCTAAGATGTATAAAATAGTAGACTTATTATAAGAACGGAGTTTTTGATTTTCTTTGGCCTGTAGACCGAAAATTTTTGTATTAAGATTTATTATATCCAGATTTGAGAGTTGTTTTTTCTCAAGAATAGAGGAACAAAGCTCTTTTTTATGAGGATATTTCTTATTGATAATATCCGTGTATATAACTCTATAATCTGGACTTTTAGACTTTTCCATAAATAGGCATTAATATGTTTGTTAATATTTTGTTACCATTGTTAACCATTATATAATATTTTAGTTTTCTTACAAATTCTGCCGGCCTTATTAGATAAAGCAGCATATTTACTATATACCGGTTAATTTATTCACTGTTAAATTATTGTATTTTGATATCGCAGGTAACTTCCCGTGTCTCTTTAATCTTCTCCCGATAATCTGAATTTCCTCTTGATCTCATTTCATTTTGCAATATTATTTAGTATCATCTTATATGCTTATTATTAATGATTTCTGAAATCATTAAATATTACAAATCTTCAATCTGCGGATATAGATGAAATAATGTTTACAAATAAATATTTTGATTTGACGCTATCAATAAAATTACTGAAAGATCCAGCCAGACTGCACTATGGTCTGGTTGCTTATCCCTGAGACAGTATCTGCAAATCGGTAATCGGAAGGATTATTAATGACTAAAATACCATTCAGAGTTCCTATTTGTTCCGACAGAGAAAGGCCTGTAGAGGCTAATTTTGGGGCTATTGCATCAGCGGAAAATGTATTAGTTATAGGATTAAGATCTCTTGTGTTGTCTCCAAGTCTAAGTCTCACAAAATCACTTCCTACTGTAGAAATCGGATTAGCTGTTAAATTCATTTCTATTACAAGATTAATGACCCATTTTTCCAGAGGCAGATCAATATACTGACCGGCATATTTTGCTACAGTGGTATTGGTGGGCAGAATATAAGAACCTGAAAAGGCCAGTCTTGTAAATAGTAGTCTTACAGTATTCCAGCTTCCTGTATCATTTGTATCGGAGGTTAATACTTTTCCTGAGGCCTGTGTTTCATCTGCCAATTCGAAGCCCGATACGAGTGATGCAGGGGTCCCACCGGTCTGTATTTCCGGTTTCTGGTCAGGTGCTGTAGTTCCTATCCCGATATTTCCGATTGAGGTAACTATAAAATCATTTGCTTGCTGTGCTACTGCAGGCACTCCTGTTGTGGCATTGTCTTTTCCTCCATCAGCATGGAAAATACCTTGCGGGCTGGAAGTGTTTATGCCTACTTGTACTAAAGATAGCACTGAAATAAATAACGTACTATGTGTAATAAGATTTTTTTTCATCTGTTAATGTTAAATTTATTTGAAACATTAATTTTGACCTTATATTCAGAACCTTTAATAATAGTGTTGAATAAAAATTAAAGTCATCTTCTTAAAAAGAAAAGGGGTTAGGACTAGGCTGCCTAATCTGTTTTTTATTTTTTCAGTTTCCATTAGTGTTTTTAGAAATGCCTGTTTATTTATAATGTATTACTTGGAAGGAATTGAAGGATCAAAATTTTTCGAATTTTATATTTAAATGTAAAATCAATAAATTACGGTACAAATATGAAACTTTGCATATTAAAAAATAAGTATATGAAAGAACGAATTATGAATTAATTCATATGTTTTTTCGGTGATATATCATTGTAATTCATAACTTAACTACTGTGTGCTATTTATTAACTAAAGTGCTTTGAATTACGTCTGTGAAGATAAAAAATACTTCTTCTGCTATTTTTTTTGATTTAAACTTCAAGCAAAAGCCTGGGCAAATATTGTAAGGAAATTTATCTTCTATGAAAGGAAAGTGATCGTTGAAATCTTAGAAAAAGAAATATAAAATCGTTATTTTCATCATTTTCAATGCTGTTTTCTATCAATATCTATTTCAGGAGAGGGGGTGTCCCTTACAGATCAGTCTGGACAAAAATGAATCTTAGTTACCGATCTGTTTCTTTATATTTTTTAATCCATTTATACAAGGTAGTTTTAGGGATTCCATATTCATCAATAATCTGATATATGGTTTTTTCTCCGGATCCGACTAATTCCAGAATAAAATCTATGACCTCTTTTGTATAAATATTTTTTCTGAATCGGGGAAGTATTGATGTTTTTGTATCCTTGTTATAAGCTGCGGGCGGAGCATATAATATTAAATGTTGAGAATATAACCTGAAGAAATCATAGTGCAAAAGCTTGCACCATCGTAAGAGAAGATATGTGCAAAGGCTCTTCTGTGAATACATTTCGTTGACCTCTTTCTCTGTACATTTCATAAAGTTACAGATGCGGGATATGTCTATCCCGCTTTCTGTAACTCTCTGGTTGATCAAAAATCCGATATGAATATCTTTAAAGTTCATGGAGTATAATTTTTGAAACTTTTACCTCTGACCACAGATCATAAATTATTGTAATAATTCCATGAATAAAGTGATGGAAGAAGTTTCTGCGGTTATATAGAGAAGTTAAACTGTCATTGTTTTTTATCTTCCCGTTACCATGAACGTGAAGGATCTGTTAGCAAGCTCTCCTGCGCTGTTCCCTGTCTTTACTCTTATTACCGTATTAGAGATAAATGCTACCTGGGTGTTATCATTTGTGAAAAGCGGATTACCCGGGTTCGAAGGGTCAGGGTTGGTGATGGTGCCACTACCTGTGCCATATGCATCTACGATATTGGTGGATATACCGTATATTTGGGTCAGAGGGGTATCGAACCTTATATCAAATATCCCGGGAGAAGGATTGGAGATTGTATAACCATTCCCGATCACTGAATTAATTCCTCCTTTAGAAGAGGTAGCAGAAACACCTCCTACTGCGTAGCTTGTTCCTGGTGTACCACCAATCACTTTTGCATTGGCCAATGTGCCGCCGGATGTAGTATCGAATCTCACATATGCTGTTCCTCCCAAAAATCGTGTTGCATCTGTGCTATTTGATACGGGTACTCCCGGTATATATCCCAATACTCCGTTAGCATCAGCCACTACCGTTCTTGTTGCTGTAAAAGTTTGATCTTGGGTAGCGGATTCTGTTCCCGCCCCTGTTGTGTAAATAGCATTTGTAGAACCGTTCAATGGTAAACTGTTAAACCTGACATTACCCGTTACCTGAAGTTTTTCAGTAGGAGAGCTGGTGTTAATACCCATATTCCCTATTGGAGTAATGCGCGCTTTTTCGGTCCCAAGTGTATTGCTTCCTGCACTTGTATGGAACACTAGCGGTGCGGCCTGTGTAGTGGCTGATGTACCTATAATCAAGCCACGGGAATCATTAGCGGCTTTTATCTGTCCGAAATTCTCCGGATCCTGGTATAAGAATATAGTCGAAATGATACCATTGCTATCATTGTCATCTGATTGCAAGGTCACACTTGCCCTTTTACTTGATGCCAGACCTCTCTGGGTGAAATCTCCCCCGGATGAAAAAGTTGAGGATTGTGTCATTCCCCGGAAGGTAAGGCCAAAACCGTTATTGGTCAATGTACGATCACTAGTAAGAGATCCGTTGGTATTGTAGATGTTGCTGCTGGCAGCAGGAGCAGTTGGAACCCAAGATGTTCCATTCCATGCCATTACTTGCCCACTTGCAGTCCCGCTTATCAGTCCTAATGAGTAAGGGGCTGCACTGGTCCCTGATCCTGTTCTTATTAATCCGCCATTTGCAGTTGCATTCAGTATTTCATTACCAATAACCCCGTCTGTTTCTGTAAATGTACCCCCTGAAGAATTCTTTATCCAGACATTTCCATCAAAATAATATATCCCTTCGCCTGTTACATTAACCACCTGCCCTGACGGCGCGACAGCTGCTGCGGTCGCATAGACAATAGCTCCTTTCTGATCTGCTGTATACATTTTTGCAGCCAGTTCATCCCCTGTCAGCCGGGGTGGAATGATACCATCCAATGATGATACGTTTGATGGTTCCCCTACAATATCCAATGTAGCTTTAGGAGAGGAAGTATTAATCCCCACTTGTCCATAAACTGCTACACTTGTGAAGAGAACAGTGATTAAAACTGTACATTTTTTCATCTTAATTACATTTTTTTTCATCTTAATTTTATATTTAATTATATTAGAATATTCTATCAGATATGACAACCACATATAATCCAGATATATTATTTTTTGATGCAAAGCTAGCAGGACCGTACAACTTTGCCAATGATTCCTAACCATAATTTCGGAAATCATTCTATATGCCAATCTGATTTTTATAAAAATATAATATTGATAATTAGATAATTACTCACATTTCTTAAAACTAATAAAACCGAAAATCATGCTTCCAAAATGTTTGCCGCTATTGTAGATGAATATTGTATTTTTAAGTCAAGTTTTGATCAAATGCCAAGGTGAGCATGATAAGGATTCATTCTTTCTTTATGTTCTTCGCTGATCTTATATTATTGCTTATTCCAAAAATAGATTGCCAATACTACCACGCCCGGCTCCGTCCCAAGAAATAGGTGTTGAGAGAAAAAAAATCTCTGAAAAATGATGAAAGCATTTATTAGCAGGCATTAAGAATATAATTTATTCATCAGTATGTACGAATATTCATACATGCTGATGGTAATAAAAAATACAATTCCGGGATTATAAAAAATCAGAAAAGGTATATTTTTGTACCATCAAAAAAGAAAATCGTTCTTTGACTTTTAAATAAAATGGAGATATGGAAAAAGTTGTTGGAACGGTAGTTTCTTGTAAAATACTATGTGACTTTACAACAAGGAGTAATAGCATAATAATGATACCTTTTGTATTTGTTTATAGGACAGAAATGGTGAAACCAAAACCTATTTTAAAGTCCTATAAAAATATCTGAGACGGATTTTCGTCAAACAAGCATAGAAAAGGAAACGGTTCGGGTCCCGTAAGGTTCTGTGAATTAGTGTGATTAAGTGGTTCGAGATTATGTAAGTAGGGGTCGCCAAGCTGTCTCATATAAGGCAGCTTATTTTTATATTTGTTTCTAACCAGGCTCTCTCATGAATAAGAACGCGGAGAGAAAGGTTTGAAAAGTATAACAAACTTGTATATCTCGGAAAATTATAAACAATGGGAAATCAGCCTGTACGCATATTCTTGCAGACCGATAGTAATATAAAACGAAGTTTTAGGAGTGAAGAATTAAGAGCGGGTAATGTTTTAATGTTTTTTGCTGCTTGCTGCATTTAAGTACAACACAATCTTATTTATTTCATTAATGATTATTCTTTTCCAATTGCTGAATGTAATATAATGGTGTCATTTTTACCCTGCTCTTAAAGGCATTGGTAAATGTAGTGGGACTTTTATAACCCAGCTCTTCAGACATTGCCTGAATAGTATATTTTCGAAATTTAGCATTGCTATTTAATTCTTTTAATACATAATTTATTCTCAGATTATTTACATATTCTGAAAATGTCATGCCTTTATGCTGATTTATGATTTGGGATAGGTAGGTTGTATTGGTGTTAAGCTGTTTTGCAATTTGTGCAAGTTTGAAATTATTGGATAAGAATTTCTTATCCGACTCCATTAAGTCTATTTTTTTGAGGATCTGATTAACTAATTCATCTTCTATTATTATAGGATTTTCGATCTTTTCGGTAGTTACAGGATAAATATTGAAATTATGAATTTCATCAATCTTTTTTTGAAATTCCAGGAATGTCTTCTTTTTTCTTTTATTATTCCTATAAACAATGAAAAAAATAATTACGGAAAATGTTAGTACAAGCAAAACTATTAACAAGAAAGTAAATCTTCTATTTTTCTTTATCATTTCTTTAGACACAGATTTTATTTCCTGCTGCTCATACATTCCTAAAAAAGCATTTCCCGAAGTATCCCGGACTCTTTTCTTTTCCATTTCAGACAGGCTGAGTTTCGCATATCTATATGCACTTTTACTTTCTCCCGTGTTTTCATAATTAATGCTTAACAGGTGATATATTTTCAGCTTAGTGTCATAGGCACATTTTGCCTCAGTCTTTTTGTTATATACTTTATTAATATAATAAAAAGCGGAATCAGTTTTTTTGAGAAATGTATATATTTCGGCTTTTCCCAGCCAGACTGTCTCACGGGAAAAGTTTTTTTCCATGAGTACAGAATTTTTTTCACACTTGTTGTAAAGTGATAACGAATAATTATACTGTTTTTTCAGTAAAGCGATATGGGCCAGCCTGTGGGTGAGTAGTGTTTTAGAATGTTGAGCATGGATAGAAGAGTGTTTCATTATCTGATAAGCTCTTTCATAATTAAGTTTAGAAGAATCCAGAAATTGCTTTTGACCGGTATCTTTATACCACTTAATAAATGCATCTCCTTTTGTGTTATAAGTTGTGGCAATTTCTTCTGATTTCAGGAAGCTATTGTAAAGAACATTTTCTTTATCCTGATAAATATCATTTATTCGGAGATCCAATACCTGAATACCTTTTTTATAATTCCCTAATTCTATATACGCAACGGCAAAAAATATTCTTTGCTTTTTCTGATATATCGGGCTTAATCCCTGAGAGAAAAACTTCAAATATTTTAATCCCTGTGAAACATTTCCCATCCTTTTTTCAATATAGAATAATCTTGATATCCCAATATGCTTTAGACTTTCATAATATGCCAGTGTGAGTTTATCTTTATTATTTTCAACCTCCCTTAATGTAGATAAAACAGCTTTTTCTGCATTCAGGTATTCTCTATTTCTATATAATGTGGTAGCGGAATCAAACTTAATATATAAATGATCACTCAGGTCATATTTAGAGAGTCTTTTAAATTTTATATTTTCCTGATTCAATTTAAAATACGCTAATTCTTTTTGGCCTTTTTTTAATAAGCTGTCTATTTCTAATGAAGCTTTTTGATCCGATGTATTTTGAGAAAATACTTTTATACAGATAAAAAAAATATATAAGACCTTTACCTTTTTCATTAAAATTATTATATGTGGTTATGTTTTTTCAAAAGTATTCAAAATTTAAAATACAAACCAAGTTGTAGTATCATTAAAACAATTCTTAGTTAGAAACAAGAAAATTATCTGTTTGATTTCTATAAAAAATTAGGTAACAATATTGTTACCTAATTTAATTTCTAATCCGGAGATCAAAGAGAGAGAATTTTATTCTCAAAATGGATTAAGAAAAGTGGGTTTTTCTAAGAAAGGAAAAAATTAAACCTATACTGGGAATATAGCTTAATTTGATATATTGATTTACTTTTTTTAACATTATAAAAAAGTAACTTTTTCTTATCTTTAGATTTCTTCCAATATTGTATAATAATGTCTGGAAACTGGGAGGAATTGTAGAGACAAATAATTACTATCCTTTTGGCTCGTTACATGGTTATACGAAGAATACCCAGAATGCTTATCAGTACAAGTACAACGGGAAAGAACTCCAACAGATGGGGATGTATGATTATGGAGCGCGAATGTATATGTCTGATTTAGGTAGATGGGGTGTTCAAGACCCCAACCAAGAATCGTATACTAATGATTCTTCATATAATTATGTTGGGAATAACCCAATTATGAGAATTGATCCAGATGGAAGAGACTGGTATTATACGGGTATCTTTACAATAAGGATTTAAACAGCAATAATGTTGCTCAATTCTTTATAGATAATAATATAGAAGGTGTCCAATATGCTTTTGCAAGTAATACAATGGGAACTATGAACTATGCAGCAGATGGGTATATATATGATGACTCTGAAGATGGAGGAGGAAAACCTGTTGAAAATGGGAGAATAAATAATATTGAGGGAGTTACGATTACTAAAATCAATTGGTGGAACAGCCCTTTAGCAAAGTTTTTTAGTGCCTGGCAGATTTGGAGTTACTACTAGTACATCCGCAGGAGGGGGGAGAAGTTGGGACTAGTATGGGACTTGAAGTAATTACAAGAGGAAAAGATACAGGAATTTATTTTGACCCAGGAAACACTTTAAGTCTTGGTTTAGCTTTCGGAGCGGGAGGTGAAGGTGATTTATCTTTCTTTAGTAGTACTTTTACGGGTAAAGTTTCTGATATGAACTTAAATACGGTTGTAGGAACAGAAGCATATGTAAGTGGATCTCTTGTTGATATAGTGGGGGTTGTTGGTAAAGTTGCAGTTTCTTTTGATCCAAATCCTAACAATGGTCCAGTATCAGGAAGATGGGTTACACGCTCTGTTGGAGTTGCCGCAGGAGCTAAAGGCTATGTCGGAGTTGGTGTAACTCTTACTAATACAAGAGTTGGTGTTGGTTTTGATGGAAAAATAAGAGTAGCTGATTATACAGGTGCCGTAACTGGAAAAGGATCATATTAATATGGAGCTAAACAAAAGAAATATTATTATCGTTATAATAATTATTTGTACAGGTGTATTATTTGTATTTTTTTGGAATTTAAATAAATACAATAAATTTTATAGTTCAGAACTAACAGGTGTAATTCAAGAGATAAAATCTAATAGAAAATTTGAAAACTCTAAAGTAGCTAAATTTGTTAGAGATAGTAATTTTAATTATACTTTTTGGATTTATGCTCCTGATAAGAACGATTTAAAAATAAGCGATTCCATTTATAAATCGAAAAATTCCGAGGATTATCAGATTTACCGAAAAGACAGTTCAGGAAACTACCAATTTTACAAAACATTAAAAAGTAAACCATAATAGAAACCGCTACTCTTTCGAGTGGCGGCTTTATTAATTAGGATTTATATAATATCCCCCAATTTTAATAGAATCATTTTCTTTATGTAGGGTGAATTTTTCTTGAGTATTTTTAATTATAAATTTGTAAACACAAAATAAAACTATGAATTCAAAAATAATTTTTTTCTCAATAATTTTAGCTTGCTGTTCGGGTAAAAAAACGGATGAAAACGTTAATACAAAAAACAATTCAAAAGCTGAAATAAAACAGAAAAGCAATGTAACAACTGAAATCTCAACGGATATAAATCAACTTGAAAAATTGATCAACTTATCCGAGGTTAGACCTGAAAAAGTAAAGTTTAAGTATACATTTATAGACAATTCAAAAGGAAGAGTCCCGGGACCTTCTGATTCTTTTTTGGAAGCGGTTTTATATTTTGACGATGCAACGATGGAAAAGATAAAAAGTTTTGATAAAAATGCAGACTTTCCAAATACGGGTTTTCAAAAAAAAGATTTTAAATTCAATTGGCTGGATAAAGAGATACTTACCGAGTTGGAAAATTCCGGCCCTGAAAAAACTGCCCGTCCTGATTTTGTTTTTGGAACTGAAAATGGAATGTGCTGGTATTTAAAAAATAAAATTCTATTCATAAAACGGACAACATAAAAATATGATCCTGTTATCACTTAGAATAAATGAAGTTGCAAAAACAAAGCGCTGCCCTTAATAAGGACAGCACTTCCCGTTCAAAAACCAAAATTATTACTGCTTATTACTTTACCTTAACCTTTCCACCCTTTAAGATCATATTTTGTAATTGGATACTACAAATTTATTCTCTGGGAAGAGAAATAACAATCCCCGGAAAACAGTATTTATTTCTACCGGAAATCAGGTATTGGATCCGGGAATAATAAGCATTATATTATCTGTGAGTATATTGATGGATCAGAAAAAAAATAATTTATTATAATGAAAATACAGATCATCAGTGATTTGCATCAGGAATTTGGTTATACCGATTTATGTTTTGATCATTCGGATGTAGTGGTATTGGCAGGAGACGTAAATCTGGGAACAAAAGGAATAGAATGGATAAAGGGTGCAATACCGAACAAACCTGTGATCTATGTCCTGGGCAATCATGAATATTATAAAGGTTCCTATCCGAAAACACTGAATAAAATAAAAGATGCGGCCAGAAACTCTGATGTTTTTGTGCTTGAAGATTCCTTCGTGGATGTAGGAGACGTAAGATTTCACGGAGCAACTCTATGGACGGATTTCTCCATATTTGGAGACCCGAAATATCATGGAATGATCTGCCAGCCGGTAATGAACGATTACAGGAAGATAAGACGCGATCCGTCCTATTCCAAAATGAGGACGATCGATACATTCAAAATCCATCAGTTTTCTAAATTATGGCTGCAGGAAAGCCTTCAAAACTCAAAGGGGCTCAAAAATATTGTGGTCACACATCATGCACCCAGTATAAGATCCGTCCCGGAGCAGTATAAAAATGATCCGGTGACTTCTGCTTATGCATCCGATCTTGAGGACTTCATCCGGGAACATCAGCCATTATACTGGATCCACGGGCATATTCATACTCCCTGCAGATATGAAATAGGCAATACGGAAGTCATCTGCAACCCTCACGGCTACATTATCGAAAAATATAACGGTTACGAAAAAGAACTGATCATCGAAGTTTAGAACACAAAAGCTGCCTCGAAAGTCAGAAAAATGACCATTGTTATTCTGAGCCTGTCGAAGAATCTATGAAAATCAATCGTTCAAGATTCTTCACTGTATGTATGAATTTTGTTTGCAGACCTTCAGTCTGTATTCAGAATGATACTTTTGAGATCACTTCTTTCCGGATAATTAAACTAATACCATTTTTGCATTGAAAATACCATAAAGGATTTCGGCGCGGCGGCAAAGCCGCCGCGCCGAAATCCTCAACAAGCAAATTTTTCATAAAAGTAATTTCAAAGGTAAAATGGTATAATTTATTCAAAATATGCTTTTCCATTGCAATAACCAATGATCATTCATCATTCATCATTCATCATTCATCATTCATTCTCCTAAACCTCCTTATCCATAGTACGCAACTCAAAACTTATAACTTTAAACTCATAACTCCTACCATCCCTTCACCGCACCTCCTTTAAATATCTCTTCCGCCTTCCTGACCACCTCATCAGACTGGTAAGCTTTCACAAAATTTTTCACTTTTTTCAGTATTCTTATTATCTTCCCTTGATACCACAACATTCACATAAGGAGAATCTTTGTCTTCCTTCAAAATTCCGTATTGAGCAGTATCCAGGCCTGCCTGTGCAGCAAAATTATTGTTGATCACAGCAACGATCACTTCTTTATCATCTAAAACCCGGGGAAGCTGTGGGGCTTCAATTTCCAGGATCTTCAGCTGTTTCGGATTAGAGGCAATATCTGTGACTTTCGGTAATAACCCGACACCGTCTTTTAATTTGAGTAAACCGTTTTTCTGAAGCAGTAATAATGAACGCCCACCGTTGGTAGGATCATTGGGAATAGCCACCGTGCTTCCGTTTTGCAGCTGGCTGATGCTCTTGATCTTTTTCGAATATGCGATAATAGGATAAACGAAAGTATTACCTGCAACAGCCAGTTTATATCCTCTCTGTTTAGATTGTTCGTTCAGGTATGGGACGTGCTGAAAAGCATTGGCGTCGATATCTCCGTTATTTAAAGCTTCATTGGGAACTACATAATCATTAAAGGTAACCAGCTCTACATCAAGATTATATTTTTCCTTAGCAACTTTTTTTGCAGTCTCGGCGATCTGCTGTTCAGGCCCTGAAGTAATTCCTACTTTAATATAATGGGGATCATCCTTCTTTGAAGAATTACATGCATTGGACAAGAATAAACCCACGGTCAATAAACCTAAAATCTTTATTTTTTTCATTGTAAATTGTTTAATTATTTTTTGTTGAATGGCGAAAAAGTAAAAGGGTAAAAGGGCGGAATTGCAAAATCGTAAAATTGCAGAATTGTGCTAATTCTTCTTTCAAACTCTCACACCCTCAAAATCATTATACTTAAATTTTTAGAAGATATTATTGAAGAGAAAAGGCTAAAAAACGATTTTACAGTTTCGCGATTTTGCGATTCCACCCTTTTACAATTTCACCTATCTATGATCAAATCTCTTTGCCAATCGGTCACCCGTAAACTGGATCATAAACACCAAAACCACCAATAATCCCAGTACAAGATTCATGATCACAACATCATATCCGATATACCCGTATTGGTACCCAATTTGCCCCAGCCCGCCCGCACCTACGGCACCGCCCATTGCAGAATATCCTACCAATGTGATCAGTGTTATTGTGGCATTATTGATCAGTGACGGAAGTGCTTCCGGAAGCAGGACTTTCTTGATGATCTGAAATGGAGAAGCTCCCAAAGCTCTTGCCGTTTCAATTAATCCGTGAGGAACTTCCAGCAGGCTGTTTTCAACCAGTCTTGCGATAAAAGGTGCAGCTCCGATGCTTAATGGAACCAGTGCAGCATTCACGCCAATGGAAGTACCCACCAATGCCCGGGTGAATGGGATCATCCATACGATGAGAATGATGAAGGGGATAGAGCGGAAGATACTTACCAGAACCGATAAGACCCTATTATAAAAAATATTTTCCAAAAGCTGGCCTTTTCTTGTGAGGAATAGTAGAATTCCTATAGGCAGTCCCAGAACAAAACCAAAAAATCCCGAAACAAAAGTCATAAAAACCGTTTCCCAAACCCCTTTCGACAAAAGCGAAATCACAGTATCGTTAAGCATAGCCTCTTACCGTATTTTGAATATTGTTCTGGTTGAAAAAATAAATTGCTTTCTGATTCTCATCAGCTTCACCCTGCAGCTGAAGCAGCAGTTTTCCGAAACTGGAGCTGCCGAGATATTCCACATCTGCTTTCAGAAGCTTGTAGGGAATCTTATATTCATCGTAGATCTTTGAAAGCAGCTTTTCAACGGAGATATTTTCATTAAGCTCTATTTCAACAAGTGGAAACAGGCCTTCCCGCGGCTCTTTCTCTATTTTTTTATTCAATTCCTGAGGTATAGTCATGATGTCTGTATTTATAAATTGTCGGATGACCGGATTTTCCTTATCCGAAATGATCTCGCTCAACGTTCCTTTGGTTAATAGTTTTCCCTTATCAATCACTGCAACATGATGGCAGATGGCTTTAATGACCTCCATTTCATGAGTAATTAAGAGAATAGTGATTCCTAAACGCTGGTTGATGTCTCTCAATAATTGCAGAATAGATTGCGTGGTTGCAGGATCCAGCGCGCTTGTTGCCTCATCACAGAGCAGGAGATAAGGGTCGTTGGCCAGTGCCCTTGCAATGGCAACCCTTTGCTTCTGGCCACCTGAAAGGCTTTTAGGATAATCATGGGCTTTATCTTCCAGCCCTACGATCTTCAGCAGTTCATTCACTTTTTCCCTGATCTTATCCTTATTCACATGATCCAGTTCCAAAGGAAGCGCCACATTTTCAAAAACCGTTCTGGAAGAAAGTAAGTTAAAATGCTGGAAGATCATCCCGATCTTTTTACGTTCTTTAGCCAGTTGTTTTGAGTTCAGGGCCGTAAAATCCTTCCCATTGATCACAATTTTTCCCTGGTCAGGCCTTTCCAATAAGTTTACAGTCCGGATCAGGGTACTTTTCCCTGCGCCGGAAAACCCGATGATCCCTACAATGTCACCCTGCATTACCTCTAAGCTTATATTGTCAAGAGCCTTAAAAGACTGCTTTTTCTGATGAAATGTTTTTGAAATATTCCTGATATCTATCATTTTAATCTTTTATTACAATTATATAGGTTGATAAGGCCTGTTGATACGGTTAAAATATCTGATCACCCGTCTTACCTTTACTTTTGACCGTTTGGAAAGTTTGAAATACTTCGTAATATTGGTAAGAAGCACCCCGATCAGGATGATCGATAATCCGTATAGCTGATTCCCGTTAATAGCCTGATTGGTAATCATCCATCCTGCAATAACTGTTACGATAGGATTGATATAGGTATGGGTACTTACCAAAGCGGCAGGTTTTACCGATAAAAGCCATATATAGGACAAATAGGCTATAATAGATCCGAATAGAACCAGGAACAATAATCCGAGCCATGCCGATAAAGGAACCCTAATGATGGAAAAAGAGCTCCATTCATTTCTGAAGAACGCAATAACGAAAGATATTATTCCTGCAATAATAAGCTGCTGGGCGATATTCATAAAAGTAGAGTGGCTGGCAGGATTTTTCTTGGAATATAAAGAACCTAAGACCCATGCCACGGAACTTAATGCCAATACAATAAAAGCCGTTATTCTAAGGGAACCGTTGGCTACAGCATGGTTTGACTCTGAGCTGATGCTCCCGTTAAGGAACAGGATGAGCCCGATAAAACCCATGACAATCCCTATGGGGATAAACTTATCTGAAAAATAATATTTCCAGTTCTTTTTATCGATGGCAATGAACCAGAATGGCCCTGTGGCAATGGCAATAGCCGCTTCGGAAGCCGTTACATACTGCTCACCCCAGGCTACAAGCCCGGTTCCGCCGGTAAGGATCAGGATTCCTGTAATACCGTTTTTCTTCCAATTAGCTATAGAATCTGCTTTTTCTCCTTTGATCAGTAAATAAACCAGGATCAGTATTCCCGCAATAAAAAACCTGAACCCGGAAAGAATAAAAGGAGGGAAGCCCTGTAATCCGAACGAAATTGCCAGAAATGTAATTCCCCATATCACATAAATATTGGTGAATGCTATCGGGATCAGCCATTTGTTTTTAGAAGTGTTCATTTTTGTATTCTTTAATGTTGTTAAAAAAAAGGCCCTACAACGTGGTAGGGCCTTGAAATATGTCATAAAAAAATAAGGTCAACCACAATAATGTCTAAGTACAGGCATGCAGCAATGCATCATCATTTTGATGATATATTCTCTAACAGAATTGTTTGTAGATACTGCTTTCATTGTTTTCTTTCCTGAATACGGTTGCAAATATAGGACATATATTTTTATTAGTCTACTAAAAATGTAGACTTTTTGAAAATTAATGTAAAATTAATATCTAAATATTTGATTTATAGCAGATAAAAAATACTAAGTCTGTTTAAACTTCAAACTAAATCACGAAAGTCACAAAAGTTTCGATGCCTTAGTTTCCCCGGATCTTTGATTTCCGCTTATGTGAACTTTAAAACGGTATCATCGTAAACTTAATTAACTAAAGTGTTTATAAAATCTATATATTCTAAAAAACTTTTGTGACTTTTATGGTGATAGATAAAAATTTAAACTTCCTTGTCCTGTTTCCCTATATCAAATTCTTTTAAAAATTCCTTCTGGAAAAAGTCAAAAAAAATCCTGAAATTTGCATCCCTTTCCATAATTGAGGATATTCATGAAACTTTGTATTGCCGAAAAACCCAGTGTTGCCAGAGATATAGCCAAAGTGTTGGGTGCTACCACGCCGAAGCAGGGCTATATGGAAGGAAACGGATATTGTGTGACCTGGACCTTCGGGCATCTTTGTACCCTGAAAGAACCTCACGATTATGGTCCGGAACTCAAATCGTGGAACCTTATTTTTCTTCCTATCATCCCTAAAAACTTCGGAATAAAACTGATCCCGAACAAAGGTGTGGAAAACCAGTTTAAAGTGATCGAAAGATTGATAGAAGAATGTGATGAGGTCATCAATTGCGGGGATGCCGGGCAGGAAGGGGAGCTCATACAAAGATGGGTATTGCAGAAGGCAAAGTGTAATAAACCGGTTCATCGTTTATGGATCTCATCCCTTACTGAAGAAGCCATCAAAGAAGGCTTTGCAAGCTTAAAGCCGGCTGAAGATTACAAAAACCTTTATCTGGCAGGAAATGCAAGAGCAATCGGGGACTGGCTGTTGGGAATCAATGCGACCAGGCTGTTTACCAAGAAATTTGGAGGAAATAAAGCCGTCCTTTCCATCGGAAGGGTACAGACGCCTACTTTGGCTATGCTGGTTCAGCGCCAGAAAGAAATTGACGTCTTTACCGTAGAAGAATATTGGGAGCTCAAAACCAAATACCGTGAAGTGATCTTCAATGCAGCTATTGACAGACTGAAAACCTTAGATCGTGCAGAAAAAGGCTTGGAATACCTTAAGCAGAATCCTTTTGAAATTGTTTCCTTTGAAATTAAGGAAGGAAAAGAAAGAAATCCGAGGCTGTTCGATCTTACCGGGCTTCAGGTGGAAGCCAATAAAAAGTATGGCTATTCTGCAGAAAGCACGTTGAATTACATCCAGAGTCTTTATGAAAAGAAACATGTAACCTATCCGCGTGTAGATACCACTTATTTATCAGAAAGCTTATATCCGAAAGTAGGAGGGATCCTCCAAAGCATGGCCTTTTATCAGGAACTTGTTGCTCCCTTACTGGAACAGCCGGTCCCGAAATCCAAAGCTGTCTTTGATGATACCAAAGTAACGGACCATCACGCGATTATTCCCACGGAAGTTCCGCCGTCAAGAAATCTGAGCAAAGAAGAAAAACTGATCTATGACCTTGTGGCCAAACGTTTCATTTCCGTTTTCTATCCGGAATGTAAGATTTCAAATACACTCGTAGAAGCCAAAGTAGGAACTATCCCTTTCAAAACGAGCGGAAAGCAGATTCTGGAGCCCGGTTGGAGGATCGTTTATGATAAAGAAGCAAAAGAACCCTCCGAAAAAGACAAAGAAGAAGAGCAAAGCATTCCCGAATTTACGGTAGGCGAAACGGGGCCTCACGAACCAATGATCCATCAGGGAAAAACGTCCCCGCCAAAGCCCTATACCGAAGCAACCCTTCTGAGGGCGATGGAAACCGCCGGAAAGCAAGTAGAGGATGAGGAACTCCGTGAACTACTGAAAAATAACGGTATCGGAAGGCCTTCCACGCGTGCCAATATCATAGAAACACTTTTCAAACGAAAATATATCGAGAAGAAAAGAAAGAATCTGTATGCTACCCAGACAGGAATTCAATTGATAGATACCATTGAAGATGAACTTCTGAAAAGCCCCGAATTAACAGGAGAATGGGAATTAAAACTCCGTAAGATAGAAAAAGGGGAGTATGAAGCCAACCAGTTTAAAGAAGAGCTGATCCGGATGGTTACAGAACTGACCCGGAAAGTGGTTGACGGAAAAGGAAAAATGATCATACTGCAGGAAGAAAGCGAAGTAAAAGAGAAGAAAAAAAGGGAACCCGCTCCGAAAAAAGAGCTTCAGTCCTGGGAAGAGACAAAATGCCCAAAATGTAAAGGACATCATTTGATCAAAGGAAAAACGGCTGTAGGATGTTCCGACTTTAAAAACTGCAGTTTTAAAATTCCGTTTGAGATATTCGGGAAGAAACTATCAGATAAACAGCTTTTGGATCTTATATTAAAGGGAAAATCATCAAAGCTTAAAGGCTTCAGCACGCATCCGGATGCCTTAACGGAAGGAGTTTTGCTATTGTCTGATGACTTTATCGTTCAGCTTAATTAATTTATTGTCAACCACAAAAGTCACAAAAGTTTTTTTTAATACTTTAGTTGCTTAAGTTTAAGAAAAGGCTGTTTTAAAGTAGACATAAGCTGAATATTTCATGGGCTGCATTCACAGACCTTCAACTTGTGCTCAATATCAGGTTTCCGGAAAAACTTATGTGTTCTTATTTATGCAGTAATATTTAACTTTAAAATAAACTAAAGTGTTAAAAAAAACTTTTGTGACTTTTGTGGTTCATGATAATTCTTCAGCATGACTATGTTCTAAAAAATTAAAAAAATTAGTATTAGTCATGTCATGCTAGGCATAGTCGAAGCATCTCATCATAACTACATTCATTATCTTTGCTTAAAATAACAGCCCAATGACCCCGGAAAAAAAGAAACTCATTACCGACAGCTTTAATCGCTCGGAAACCTTACAGTTCTATAAAGCGGAACTTCTTGAAGCAGAAACGGACTTCATTTCCATGAAGATCCCGAAAATGGAGCTGATGACCAGGAGAGCGGGAATGTTTAACGGTGCTATGATCGCTTCTTTGGTAGACGTCTCTTCAGGATATGCAGCCGTAAGCCATTATGAAGAAGACTGCTATGTAGTAACCGTAGAGCTGAAGGTGAATTATCTGCGGCCCGCGATAGGAGATGCGCTGGTTTCCAAATCGTATGTTTTGAAAGGCGGGGCAAAGATCAGCGTAGTCAGAACAGAGATTTATACGGTGAATGAAGGCCAGACTTCGGAAAGTCATGTTGCTACTTCACTGGTTACTATGATGAAAATAAAATAATAATCCTGATAATGAAAACTGAGTAAAATATTGCGTAAATTAGATATTCGTTAAAAACCGGTTTCATGTGAATGGAACAGGTTTTGTAACATAGTTCACATCAACATTAAAAATCAATATCATGAACTTAATTATTCGATTACTAATAACTTCAATCGTTGCTTATCTTTTAACTAAAATATTACCGGGAGTACATTTTGAAGGATTTACCTCGGCCATTATTTTTGCTATTGTATTAGGGGTCTTAAATCTGATCGTTAGACCGATACTGAGTATTTTAGGGCTTCCGCTGACGATTATTACATTGGGGCTGTTTGCTTTGGTGATTAATGCTATCATTATCCTTATTGCAGATTACTTCATTGACAGTATGGTGGTAGATGGCTTCTGGTGGGCACTGATCTTTAGTATCGCACTTTCGATCATTACCTCTTTGGCAAATTCCTTTATTTCGGATGAAGATTAAAATAAAATCAATGATAACTTTAAAGATCGTCACTTAAAAACTGGCGATTTTTTTTGCGAATTTTAATAACCATAAAAGTCACAAAAGTTTCTAAACACTTTAGTTTATTCTAAAGTTAAATATTACTGCATAAATTAAGAACACATTAGATTTTCAGCTTATGTGAACTTTAAAAAGCATTATTAAAAAAACTTAAGTAGCTAAAGTGTTTACAAAATCTGTATGCTTCAAAAACTTTTGTGACTTTTATGGTTAAATTAATCCAAAGAAACTTATAATGTTAATTTTTTCAATCATTGTATTTTAAATATTAACTTTGGAAATCTTTGAATTGAACGGGAATTTATGAAATCATAATTGATTGCATAGATCCATAAAAAATGAACATCAATATATGAAACTTAAGTACAGCCTGCTTGCTTTGGCAGCTCCACTTTTAATGAATGCACAACAGCTAATGACACCCGAAATTCTCTGGACTTTGAAAAAAGTAGGAGTACAGGCAGTTTCACCGGATCAGTCTTCACTGATCTATAAAGTGGGACAGGTAGACCTGAAAACAGAAAAAACAAAAAACGAGAACTATTTTCTTAATATCCTTAATAACCAGTCTTCTAAAATAGATCTTGGAAAAAAAGCTCTCATTCAGTGGGATAAAAACGGGATCTATGCTCAGGAAGGAGATAAAATTTATCAGTCTAAGGACAATGGAAAAACCTGGACAGAATTCTATACCATAGCAGAGGCTGATAACATCGTGATCTCACCGGACGGAAAAAAGATCGCCTTTAGTAAACAGGTTTTAGTAGAAAAACTGATGGGAAAGGATAAATATGCAGATACCCCAAAAACCACAGCCCAGATCTATACAGACCTTAATCACAGGCACTGGGACTATTTCAACGAAGGGAAGTATAACCATGTTTTTGTGGTTAATGTTTCGGATAAAGTAGAGTCTGCAAAAGATCTGCTGGAAGGAAAAACATGGGATTCTCCCCAAAGGCCTTTCGGTGGGGCGGAAGACTTTGTCTGGAGTCCGGATTCTTCCCAGCTCTTATATGTCACAAAACCCAAAAGCGGTAAAGAATATGCAGCAAGTACCAATACGGATATCTTCGCCTATGATACAGCTTCCGGCTCTGTTAAAAATTTAACGGAATCCAATCAGGGGTATGATGTAAACCCTAAATTCAGTCCGGACGGGAAATCCCTTGTTTGGCAAAGTATGGAAAGAGATGGGTACGAAGCGGATAAAAATGATGTAAAGCTGATGGACTGGAAATCAGGAAAAACAACCAACCTTACCAAAGGATGGGATGAAAGCGTTACCGGAGATGTCTTCTGGAGTGGCGACTCTAAGATCATCTATTTTACAGCTGCTTTCAGAGGAACAAAACAGCTTTTCTCCGTGGATCCGAAGAACTCAAAAGTTCAGCAGATCACCAAAGGAGATTTTGACGTGAATGAAATTTTTGCAGATAACAAAAACTCCCTTATAGTAGGCAGAACAGACATTAACCACGCAACAGATCTGTTCTCGGTAAATCTTAAAAACGGAGAAATGAGTCAGGTTACGGAAGCTAATAAAGATACCTATGGAAAGCTGAGTCAGGGAAAAACCGAACTTAAATTGGTAAAAACTACGGATGGAAAAGAAATGGGTGTATGGTTCCATTATCCACCGAATTTTGACCCGAATAAAAAATACCCAACTTTATTATATTGCCAGGGAGGTCCTCAATCCGGATTGACACAGTATTTCAGCACAAGATGGAACTTTGCCTTAATGGCAGCCAACGGTTACATCGTAGTAGCTCCGAATCGTAGAGGAATGCCGGGCTGGGGAACAAAATGGAATGAAGACATTTCCAAAGACTGGGGCGGGCAATCCATGAAAGATTATCTGGCTGCCGCAGACTACGCAAAAACTTTATCCTATGTTGACGGAGACAGAATGGCGGCGGTTGGCGCAAGTTATGGAGGATACAGTGTATTTATGCTCGCAGGGATGCATAATAATAGATTTAAAACTTTTATTGCACACGACGGGTTATTTGATATGAAATCATGGTATCTGACCACAGAGGAGCTCTGGTTTGCCAACTGGGATCTGGGTTCCCCTTGGGATAAACCATTACCAAAAGCATATACGGATTTCAATCCAAGTAATTTCGTAGATCAATGGAATAAGCCCATTATGATCATCCAGGGTGGAATAGACTTCAGGGTTCCTTATGAGCAGGGGCAGGAAGCTTTCCAGGCAGCAAAACTGAAGGGGTTGAAAACAAAATTCCTGTACTTCCCGAACGAAAACCATTGGGTGCTTCATCCGCAGAACGGGTTGGTATGGCAGAGAGAATTTTTCGAATGGTTAAAGGAAACACTATAAAAATTCCCCTCCTTTGGAGGGGTGTCAAAAATTTAAAAATTTTTGACGGGGTGGTTTTATAATTTACAGAAAAACAAAATAATAACGGGCTTTAGCCCGTTTTTCATACCTCATTTTCAAGACTTCAGCCAAATTCTTACATTTGAACAATGCAAAACAGGATTTATTCTTTTCCTCCAATTATAGACCATCATTCCAGGATCTTGATCTTAGGCTCAATTCCCGGTGTGAGGTCTTTAGAAAAACAACAGTATTATGCCCATCCGCAGAATGCATTCTGGAAAATCATCTTTACCTTATTGAATGAAGAATTTACAGAAGATTATGCCGGAAGAGTTAGCATTTTAAAGAAGTATCATATCGCACTTTGGGATGTTATTGACTCCTGTGAAAGAAAAGGAAGCCTGGATACTGAAATCAGGAATGAAGAAGCCAACCAGATCGCAGAACTTCTGGAAGAACATCCGAACATTGGAGCTATCTTCTGTAACGGAGGGAAATCCTATAAAAACCTGCAGAAAATTTTAGGAAAGAACTTCAGAATTCCCATATTTCTATTACCCTCTACAAGTCCGCTGCATACTGTTTCATTAGAAAAGAAATTAGAAGAATGGAAAAAGCTCCTGGAGTTCTTTGAATATTAAAAAGCAAAGACAGAATAGAATGTCTTTGCTTTTTATTTTATATCAATTATTTTTCCACTACATACACCTCCTCATAAGGCTGAATAAGCACCCATCCGCTTCCCGAGAATTTCATCTGGAATTCCTCTCCGCTTCCTCTTCCGATAAGGCTTTTTAGAGATACATTGGTTTTCAGTTCAGGGCTTAAATTTCCTGACCAGGCAACCGTGGCATTAGGGTCTGTAAAAACAGGGTTGTCCGGGGTTACCATTAATGTCAGAGGATCACCGTGGGTGGTAATGGCAATATGCCCTGTCCCGGAAAGTCTTACCTGGAATAATCCGCCCGACATCATCCCCGCAATACTTTTCAGCATGGTGATATCACTTTTTATGCTTTGTTCATGGGCCAGAACATCATTTCCATTGACGCATACCGCTTCATTGTTCAGATACAGGATACGCACCTTCTTTCCGGAATCTGCTACATATAATCTTCCCGTTCCTTCGGCTTTCATCAGTTTGGAACCTTCTCCGCTGACTACTTTTTTTAATAAATTCCCTAAACCTCCTGAAAGCATTCCCTGCCTTTCGAAATTAATGCTTCCTACATATCCCACCATACTTCCGGCTTTGGTCCATACTGCCTGGTTATTAAGGTTGATCTCTAAAAGCTGGGGTTTCTCAAGCTCGAAATAATCTCTCTCCTGCGGGTTTTCTTTTGTTTCATTAACGAATGCTTCTAATGAATATTTGCTCATATATATCAATTTTAGTTTCAAAAATAGTTCTTTTTTCGTTTTAGAACTACTACGATATTATGTTTTTGAAGCTATATAAAATAAAACTTGACAAAGGGGTATCGAATGTCGTATATTTGCACCTCGAAAATTACACCATGTAACTTTCATAATTTTTAAACCGTAATTTAAAAAATGAAAACATCCGATTTTAATTTTGATCTTCCTGCGGAATTATTGGCAGAACATCCATCAGAGCACAGAGACGAAGCAAGACTAATGGTTTTGAACAGAAAAACAGAAACCATTGAGCACAAATTGTTTAAAGATGTGGTAGATTATTTTGATGAGAAAGATCTGTTTATTTTCAACAATACTAAAGTTTTTCCTGCACGTCTTTACGGAAATAAGGAAAAAACAGGAGCTAAAATTGAAGTATTCCTTTTAAGGGAGCTTGATAAGGAAACCCGTGTTTGGGACGTATTAGTAGATCCTGCCAGAAAAATAAGAATTGGTAACAAGTTATTTTTCACTGAAGATGAATCTTTAGTGGCCGAAGTAATTGATAATACAACTTCCAGAGGAAGAACATTGAGATTCTTATTTGATGGTTCTTATGAAGAATTCAGAGCCAAATTAAAAGAGCTGGGAGAAACCCCGCTTCCAAAATACATCAAAAGAGCAGTAGAGCCGGAAGATGCGGAAAGATATCAGACCATCTATGCAAAAATAGAAGGAGCAGTAGCAGCTCCTACAGCCGGTCTGCATTTCTCTAAACACCTTATGAAAAGGCTGGAGATCAAAGGAATTGATTTTGCAGAGATCACCCTTCATGTGGGATTAGGGACCTTTAATCCTATTGAAGTAGAAGACCTTTCCAAGCACAAAATGGAGTCCGAAGAAGTTTTTATCGATGATAAAAATGCCGAGATCATTAATAAAGCAGTAGATGCAAACAGAAGAGTTTGTGCAGTAGGGACAACAACAATGAGAGCATTGGAAACTTCAGTTTCTTCAAACAAGAAAATCTCTGCTTTCCATGGATGGACCAACAAGTTCATTTATCCGCCTCATGATTTTGGAGTAGCCAACACAATGATCACTAACTTCCACACGCCGAAATCTACCCTTATTATGATGATCGCTGCGTTTGCCGGGAGGGATTTTGTAATGCATGCCTATGAAGAAGCCGTAAAAGAGAAATATAAATTCTACTCTTATGGAGATGCCATGTTAATTTTATAGAAAAGATATAAGGTAAAAGGTTGCAGGTAAGCTATTACCTGTACCTTTATCCTGACATCTGCCACCTTATAATGAAAGATATCAGAACTTTATCACTGGACCAGCTTAAAGATTACTTTGTGTCTTTGGGAGAAAAACCGTTTCGGGCGAAACAGGTCTATGATTGGTTGTGGAGTAAAAACCTCCATTCGATTGATGAAATGACGAATCTTTCAAAACCGCTTCGGGAAAAAATTTCCGAAGAATATACCATCAATCCTGTTTCTGTAGACCAGCTTCAAAAAAGTACGGATGGCACCATAAAAAATGGGGTGAAGCTTCATGACGGCTTGCTGGTAGAATCTGTTCTTATTCCTACGGAGACCAGGACGACAGCCTGTGTTTCTTCTCAGGTAGGATGTTCATTGAACTGCGAATTCTGCGCTACCGCCAGACTGAAAAGGATGAGAAATCTGGAAGTTGCGGAAATTGTGGATCAGGTTGCCCTGATTGATAAACAAAGCAGACTGTATTTTGACAGACCCCTTTCCAATATCGTTTTTATGGGAATGGGAGAACCCATGATGAATTATAAGAATGTAGTCGAATCCATCCGGAAAATTACTCAGCCCGAAGGTTTGGGAATGTCTCCAAGAAGGATCACCGTTTCTACATCAGGAATTCCGAAAATGATCAAAATGCTTGCGGATGAAGATCTGCGTGTTAAACTGGCATTATCGCTTCATTCAGCTATAGAGTCCAAGCGTAATGAGATCATGCCGTTTTCCGATAAGTTTCCGTTAACCGAAATTATGGAAGCTTTACAGTACTGGTATCAGAAAACAGGCTCGGTCATTACCTTTGAATATTGTGTATGGAAGAATATCAATGATAAGGATGAAGACATCAAAGCATTGATCAGGTATTGCAAACAGGTTCCTTCCAAAGTTAATCTCATTCAGTATAATCCGATCGGTGACGGGAAATATGACCAATGTAACAAGCAGGCCGAAGAAAACTATGTCCGTCAGCTTGAAAATGCTGGTGTTACCGTAATGATCCGGAGAAGCCGTGGCGGGGATATTGATGCAGCATGCGGCCAGCTGGCTAATAAAACTACAGACTAAATTTCTTATACAACTGATCGGTTCCTTTTAACTTAACGTGAATATAATCTGAAGGTTTACGAATGTAGTTCAGCCTTTGCGAACTTAAAAATAATACAGTATAAAGGAAAAAAAGAATCTTTGTTTACCTTGGCGTTTAAAAAGCACATCAGAGGTTACCTTAACGTAAGCACTTAAAAAACTCTTGCAACTCTTGCGCTGGAAAGGAAATTATTGATAATAAAATTTTATTTTTATCAGATGAAAAAACTTCTGTTTTTTGCCGTCATTATCTCCCAGTCTGTATTTTCCCAGGAGACAGATTTTCTGAAAATAAAAAAATATAAGGTCAGTTACCTTGATGATAAGATCCGGGAAACCTCAGGACTGAATCTTTTCAAAAACAGGCTCTACACGTTCAATGACAGTGGAAATACACCGGAACTTTTTGAAATTGACAAAGGTTCCGGAAATATTATCTCGGTGATGAAAATTAATGCTTCTAACACAGACTGGGAAGCATTGGCCAATGACGGGGAGCATTTCTATATCGGGGATTTTGGGAATAATTTGGGAACCAGGAAAGACCTGAAAATATTTAAAATTCCCTTTCAAAAAGAAAACCTGACGATTGATCCTGCTGCTACTATTTCTTTTTATTATCCTGAGCAGACAGATTTTACACCTAAAAATACAGATACGGATTTCGATGTTGAAGCCATGATCTGGCTGAACGGGAAACTGCACCTGTTTACAAAAGAGTGGGCTTCAAAGGCAACCACTCATTATATCATTGATCCTGAGATTTCAGAAAATCAGAAAGCACAAAAAGCGGAAACGTATAAAACCGGTTTTGTGGTGACGGACGCTGCTTATTTTGCTCAAAAGCTTTATCTGATAGGATATACAAAAAAAACAGAGGTCTTTTTAGATATTTTTGATGAAACCGAACCCGGAATATTCTTTAATAGCTCTCCAAAGCACTATTATTTGGGAAGCTCATTGTCAATAGGACAAATCGAGGGGATTGCGGTAAATGAAGATGGGATTTATATTTCTGGGGAAAAATTCAATTCTCCGCTGGGTAGTACAAAACAGGGGTTATACTTTATTCCCTCAGATAAAAATAAACCCGGCAAATGAATACCGGGCTTGAGAAAATCTATTGATTAATTATTTTAAAACTTTTTTTAAGTTGTCCGTTGGTGATCGTGACAATATAATTTCCTTTTTCATAGGTAAAGGGGAATGTATTTACCCCTTCCTTAAGTTTTACCTTTGATTTTTTGAGAAGTTTTCCATCCATGCTGATGATCTCAAGAACAAAATCATCTTCTGCTTTTGAACTTTTGTAAAGAATATCCATTGTTTGATTCATTACCGGATTTGAGATCTCTAAAGCTTCCTTTTGGATAATGTCCAGAGTACTTAGGGTGCCGAAGGTGAAATTATGAGTCACTGTTTGCCCGTTTATCGTCACGGAAGCTTTCCAGTTGCCGTTTTGGTTAAAAGTAGATGAAGGGATTGACCAATACCAATAAGAGGCTGCATAAAATGTGTTGATATTAAAATTACTGTTATAGGCAATCGTATTATCCGGCCTGGTCAGTTTCATATTAGCGGGAGTCCCTACCGGAATATCGGCCAGGTAGATATATACATAAAGACCCTCACCCATATTGAAGGCGTTTTTAAAATTTGTAGTCTCCTGAACTCCACAGCCATTATTGAAGATTACAGAGCTGCTGTGGGTAAATATTCCATTGATCTTAGGATCCAGATAAGGTTTTTGGGATTGCCACCATGTATCTGTAGAAGAGGGCCATGTATTGCAGGCTCCCTGATAAGGATCCACCAATTCATTGCTGCTGTTGTAAACCTCAAAATGGAGATGAGGTCCGGTGGAATTTCCCGAACTTCCTATGATACCCAGGTATTCACCGGCAGAAACACTTTCTCCAATACCTTTTGCGGTCAGGGAATTGTTTTTCATATGTCCGTACCAGGCCGTACTCCCGTCACTATGCTGTACATATATGGCATTCCAGTTATCACTGTTAAAAGCACAGTTCCGGTCATAATTGCCATTACTCTTTCCAACGATTATTCCGGGAGCTGCAGCGACTACCTGTGCCTGGTTATTATCCATCTGGTACCATCCGAAAGGCCACGTAAAAATATCGATACCCCTATGATTTCCGGAGCTGGTATCATAGGTTCGGGTTCCGCAGTTCCAGTCCTGCAATTGGTTGGGATAGTTCAGGTTATGATCTACATGATTTGAAATGCTCCATACTTCGTTATACGGGGAGCCTGGGCTTTTCTGTACCGGCCAGATGAATAAAGGATGAGCCAGAGCCTTGTGAGTAGATAATTTTTTCTCTTGAGTAAGACGTGCTTTATTAGCAGTAAGCATGCTGTTGATCTGTACTCTGTCACTTTCGGAAAGGCATTCCGTTCGTTTGGGAGAAAATTCTCCGCCACCATGCTGGGCATTAATGAAAGAGGAAGCCAATACAGATAAAAAAACGAACTTTAAATTCATGATGATTTGTGTTTACAGGTTAATTTAGAAAGATAAAAATAAAAAATAAAGAGATATTTTACGAAAAAAATTATCTTTGTGAGAATTAATAATTAATTATCTTTCATTCACAGACTGTGGCGAATATCGTAGAAGAAATCAAGCAACCGATCAATGAGGAAATGAAGCTTTTCGAGCAGAAGTTTTATGAATCAATGCAGAGCAAAGTCCCTTTATTGGATAAAGTAACCCGTTTTATTGTTACTACAAAGGGAAAGCAGATGCGTCCTATGTTTGTATTTCTCTGTGCAAGACTTATCGGGAATGTTAACGAAAAGACCTATCGTGGAGCATCCATGATCGAACTGATCCATACGGCTACTCTGGTGCACGACGATGTGGTGGATGAAAGCTTCAAGAGACGGAATTTCTTCTCGATCAACGCCTTATGGAAAAATAAAATTGCAGTTTTGGTAGGAGATTATCTTTTGTCCAAATCCGTTTTGCTGTCTACAGATCATAAAGATTACGATCTTCTCAGCGTGATTTCCAGAACCATCCGGGAAATGTCTGAAGGAGAGCTTCTTCAGTTGGAAAAAGCCAGAAAACTGGATATTACTGAGGATGTTTATTATGAAATTATCCGTCAGAAAACAGCAACCTTAATTGCTGCCTGTTGTGAGATCGGTGTTTTATCGAATGATGCAGATGAAGTTCTGGCTAAAAAGATGCAGGATTTCGGGACCTTTACCGGAATGGCATTCCAGATCAAAGATGATCTGTTTGACTATTTAAGCTCTAATGTTATCGGTAAACCCGTTGGAATTGATATCAAAGAGCAGAAAATGACCCTGCCTCTCATCCATACTTTAAAAACTGCCGGTGAAAAAGACAGGAAGTATTATTTCAATACGATAAAACGTTATAATAATGACCAAAAGCGCGTGAAAGAGCTTATTGCTTTCGTGAAAAGTTCCGGTGGCCTGGATTATGCTATTGGTATAATGAAAGATTTCCAGCAGAAAGCAAAAGATATCCTTAATGAGTTCCCGGAATCTGATGCGAAAAGATCCTTACACAGCATGCTGGATTATGTAATTGAAAGAAAGTTTTAGATAATAAAGTACATAAATAAAAAAGCGGAACAATTTATTTGTTCCGCTTTTTTATCATATTATATTTTTTGTACCGTTACGTTAGTCACATTTCCACTACCCGTAGAGCCGGTTTCTGTAGATAAGATTGTACAGTTTGCATTGGGAGCAGCTGTAAAACGGATCCGATAACCTATTGAGGGTACTATGATCATGGTTGTATAATTCATTAGTTCGCCAATAGTACTGCTGGTAGATACAGCATTGTAATGGCTTCCCCTTCCTAAATAATCAGCATCGGGAACAGGTCTTATGCCGATAAGCAACTGGGTTCCTGCAGGAGCACTGGCAAAACCTGCTTGTAACGTTACAAGATAATTTCCCGGCTGAGTAAAAGTTAATGTACCCGTGCTTGTATTATAATTATAATATGGGGAAGTCGCCAAAGGAGCAGCAAACAGCAGAGTGGTAATATTACCTGTGCCGCTTCCGGCTATATGACTCTGGCTATTGGCTAAACGTGCATGGAATAACGAATAATCGGCAAAATTCACTGTTTTTAAAATTCCGGTAGCATCAGCGACCACCACTCTGTCTGTTCCCCCAACACCTATATTGGTAGTAATATCACGGATCCGCACGTTTCCGGTAGCTACATCAATCTTTTGAGTGGGGGCATTGGTCCCTATACCTGTATTACCAGTCGCGGTGACAACAAAATCATTGGTTTGTTGTGCAACGGAAGGCACACCTGTAGCAGAGTTATCTTTAGCTCCGTCCACATGAAGGATTGTTTGAGGGTTATTTGTATTTATTCCTACCTGTGCATACGTAAATAATGATGTTGCAACAACACCAAGGGTTGATAATAATTTTTTTCTCATTGTATTTATTTTTTATTAAAGTTAAAGAACTTTACGCTCTTTGTTCGCAACTTTTGTGCCATTATAGAAATAGTGATTAACTATTTGATAACTTGATGTATAAATGCCTTTATTTTAGTTTGTGTTTTGTGAAATATTTTTCGTTTATATAAGTAAGCAATAGTGAATTATTGATGATAAACAGCATGTTTTTGAAGAACAGCAGCGTGAGTTATTTTGAGTGCGGTAAACTTTTACAGGAAAATATAAATTTAAAGTAATAGACCTAATCAATTATTTTTACTGTTACAATAACAACCGCCAGAACTATGCAAAATAAAGCGATTAAAAATAAATAATCTGCAATAGTCTCAAATTTGTTTTCCCGCTTTTCATTCCTGGATCTTATTGCAAGAAACGAGAAAAAACAGCTGCAGGCAAAAAGCAGGCATGCTGCGCCGGCAAATTCATCCAAATGAGTATTATTACTTATTTTAGTGATCTTCAATGAAGTGATGATAAGTAACGAAAATCCTAAAAGATTACTGGATGCATTAAGGATATGAGGTGATTTTTTTTCCATTATTATAAATTTATTTCAAATTAAAACACAATTTTTTTTATTATCAAATTTTTAAAAAAGATTATTAAAAATTAAAATTAATTTAAAAAGTGTATATTAGCGAAATACTTCGAGAACATAAAAATTTTATATTGGGCTATGCAGACAACCTATATTGAAACACAGCAGATTTCTTTTCAGGATTTTAAAAACCAGATACTTGGAGACTATACATTAGGCAGGGTATCTCGTGAGATGTCTTATTTAGGAAGAAGAGAAGTCCTTACGGGAAAAGCTAAATTCGGAATTTTCGGGGATGGTAAAGAACTTCCCCAGCTTGCCATGGCAAAAGTTTTCAAAAACGGGGACTTCCGTTCAGGTTATTACAGGGATCAGACCTTTGCGTTGGCTGTAGATGCTCTTACGGTGGAAAGCTTTTTTGCCCAGCTGTATGCAGATACCAGTGTGGAAAGAGAGCCTGCATCCGCCGGAAGACAGATGAACGGGCATTTTGCAACCAGAAGTTTGAATGAAGATGGAAGCTGGAAAGACCTTACTGCCCAGAAAAATATTTCTTCGGATATTTCCCCTACGGCAGGTCAGATGCCCAGATTATTAGGATTGGCCCAGGCGTCCAAAATATATAAAAGTGTAAAATTCGAAGGCTCAGAAAAATTCTCAAAAAATGGAAATGAAATTGCTTTCGGAACAATTGGAGATGCCTCTACTGCGGAAGGCCATTTCTGGGAAACCTTAAACGCTGCCTGTGCCCTTCAGGTTCCTATGGTGGTTTCCATCTGGGATGACGGTTATGGGATTTCGGTTCCTACAACCAACCAGAGAGCAAAGGCGGATATTGCTGAAATGCTTAGCGGTTTCCAGAGAAAAGAAGGCGAGAATCAGGGTTGTGAGATCATCCAGGTGAAAGCTTGGGATTACCCGGCATTATTGGACGCTTATGCCAAAGCAGAACACTTTGCCAGAACAGAAAGTGTTCCCGTGGTTGTTCATGTTATAGAAGTTACCCAGCCTCAGGGGCATTCTACATCGGGTTCTCATGAAAGATACAAAAATGAAGAGCGTCTTTCCTGGGAAGCAGAATTTGACGGATTGGTAAAATTCAGAGAGTGGATCCTGAACTATTCGATCGAAATTGATGGTAAAGAAGAAATTATAGCCACAGCAGAGGAATTGGATGCTATCGATAGTGAAGCTAAGAAAACGGTAAAGGCAGGGCAGAAAACCGCTTGGGAAAACTATCAGACTACAATTACGCATCTGATTCAGGCTGTTTTACCTTTCGTTGAAAACCTTAAAGGGCAGGATGCCGAGATCGGGACTTATATCGAACAGTTCAACAAACTGGTTTCCAAAGCCAAAAAAGATGTCTTCCATCTGGCAAGAAAAACTTTATTGGCAACCAGAGGGATCAGTTCTGTCGAAAGAACCCAATTGATGCAGAAGTACAATGAAGTTTTCGAAATAGAAAAAGATAACTATTCTTCCCATTTATACTCCCAGTCACAATGGAAAGCTGAAAATGTAAAAGAGATCAAACCTGTTTATTCTGACAGTTCTGAAGATGTGGACGGAAGAGTAGTGGTAAGAAATAATTTTGATAAAATATTTGAAAAATATCCTGAAACCTTAGTATTCGGTGAAGATGCCGGAAATATCGGTGACGTAAACCAGGGCTTGGAAGGAATGCAGGAAAAATACGGTGAAGTTCGTGTTGCAGATACCGGAATCCGTGAAGCTACCATTCTTGGGCAGGGTATCGGGATGGCGATGAGAGGGCTAAGGCCTATTGCCGAAATCCAGTATCTGGATTACATCTTATACTGTTTGCAGGGAATGAGCGATGATCTGGCTACGGTGCAGTACAGAACAAAAGGAGGTCAGAAAGCTCCTGTGACCATCAGAACCAGAGGGCACAGGTTAGAGGGGATCTGGCATTCAGGTTCTCCGATGGCTGGGATCCTTAACCTTTCAAAAGGTATTCTGGTTCTGGTTCCGAGAAACCTTACCAAAGCAGCAGGATTCTATAATACGATGCTTCAGGCTGATGAGCCTGCCGTGATCGTGGAATGCCTGAACGGATACAGGTTAAAAGAAAAGCAGCCGGATAACCTGGGTGAATTCACGGTTCCTGTAGGTAAAATTGAAGTGACAAAAGAAGGTAAAGATGTTACCCTTGTAACTTATGGATCTACATGGAGAATTGTAATGGAAGCAGCCGGAGAATTGGAAAAACTCGGAATTTCTGCAGAAGTGATCGATATCCAGTCTTTAATTCCTTTCGATTTATCTCATGAAATTGCGGACAGCGTTAAGAAAACAAACAGGCTGGTTGTCATTGACGAAGATGTGGAAGGAGGAACTTCAGCATTTATCCTTCAGCAGATCTTAGAAAAGCAGAAAGCATTCAGATATCTGGATTCTGATCCGTTAACGATTGCAGCCAATGATCACAGACCTGCCTATGCAAGTGACGGGGATTATTTCAGTAAACCGTCTGCAGATGATATGGTAGAAAGAATTTATGCAATGTTTAATGAAGCAAATCCTCAGAAATACCCTGCGATATTTTAATTGAGGATAAAAGATACAGAATCGGGTTTCAACGAAGTTGAAACCCGATTCTTATTTGGTGCACTTTGCATATTCTGCAAATTCTTCCTTATTCTGATATTTTGCTTCCCATTCCTCTAATAAATAAAGAATAGGCAAAAGTGCCAATCCCTTTTCCGTAAGTGAGTATTCCACCCTTGGAGGGATCTCTTTGAATTCTTCACGGATGATCAGCCCGTCGGTTTCCATTTCTCTCAGCTGATCCGTAAGCACCTTCCTGGAAATTACATTAATACGGACAGCAAGCTCTCCAAAACGAAGCTTCCGGTCCTTGATGACCAGGGCAATGATGGGTTTCCATTTACTTCCTAAAGCAGACATGGCCTTGCCTAAAGGGCAATTATGCTTCATCAGTTCGTTTTTTTTCATCTGTTACAAATAGGTTACTAATGTTGGTTACGGCAAAGTTACCAGTTTTTTCTCTTTTACAGATACAAATATAAACTATTATTAGTTACTTTGTGTAACAATTTGAAAACAATCAATATAAATTAATTTCAAAAATGAGTATAGACGCATTATTCAACCCATTCAGATACAAAAATCTAGAACTTAAGAACAGAGTGGTAATGGCTCCGATGACGAGGGCAAAATCAGACAATGGAGTACCTACTCCGGAAATAGTAGACTATTATGCAAGAAGGGCTGCCTCAGAAGTAGGCCTGATCCTTTCGGAAGGTACGGTGATTAACAGGCCTGCTTCAAAAAATATGCAGAATATCCCGGATTTCTATGGAGATAAGGCATTGCAGGGATGGAAAGAAGTCATTGATGCAGTTCATCATAACGGCGGGAAAATGGGGCCGCAGATCTGGCATGTAGGAGATACGAGGATGTCTGAAGAATATCCGTTATTTCCAATGGAAAAAGTATCGGAAATGACCCTGGAAGATATTCAGGATACCATTGCCCAGTTTGCAGCTTCCGCAAAAGTTGCCAAAGACCTTGGATTTGATTGTTTTGAGATCCACGGGGCGCACGGCTATCTTATCGATCAGTTCTTTTGGAATGTAACCAATACACGGACTGATGAATATGGGGGTAAAACACTGAAAGAAAGGACCCGTTTTGCCGTTGATGTGATTAAAGCAATGAGAGCAGCAGTAGGAGAAGATTTTACCATTATTATCCGCCTTTCGCAATGGAAACAGCAGGATTACAATAGCAGGCTGGCTGCCACTCCTTCCGAAATGGAAGACTGGCTTTTACCTATGAAAGAAGCCGGAGCAGATATCTTCCATTGCTCCCAGCGCCGTTTCTGGGAACCTGAATTTGAAGGTTCTGATCTTAATTTTGCAGGCTGGGCAAAGAAAATAACCGGACAGCCTACAATTACGGTAGGATCAGTAGGGCTTAAAGGAGACTTTATGGGATCTTTTGCCGGTGAAGGCTCTGAAAAAACAGACCTGTCTGAATTATTAAGAAGGCTTGAAAGACAGGATTTTGACTTGGTTGCTGTTGGGCGTGCCCTTTTACAGGATCATGAGTGGGTGAAGAAAATAAAAGACGGAAAGACAGAAGAACTCTTAAACTTCTCAGCATCCAGTATGGGAGTTTTGTACTGAAAACGTGAATGGTGAATTTGTTGCGCTGTCAATTTATTAACAATTGCAAAATTCACTATTCGTCATTCACATATAAATTGCCTATTTAAATTTTCTTAAACAAATCCGCTTTCAGAACTTCTGGAAGCGGATTTTTTAACAGATTTAAATATCTAAAATTGCCATTGATGGCAAAAGTGATTTTACAGGCCAATATTTTTAGTAGGCTTTAGCTGCTTTAAAATATTTTTTGGGATCGCATTTTTATGAACCAGGATTGCTGTTGATTTATATTCAACATAGGGCCTTGTGACATAAATATAGCCTTGGAAATCATTGGTAACTCCCCAGGAATTTTTAACCATATAATATTCCTTTCCGGTCTGATCCTTGGCGAGTCCTACGATATGCATTCCGTGATCATCAGTCGTAGAAAGGTTGTTGAGAGCTTTCTGACGCATGTCTTCAGTGATCGTTTTGTCCTTTTTAGGCTCTGTGAACAGGTTTTGCTTGGTTTCCGCAGCCATCGTTTGGTCCAGATCCAGTTCCGGAACATAGGCCACCCCGTTTTTGTAGGAGAAATAAGGCTCGGAAACATCTGTTGCCCAGCCAATAGAATACCCTTTATTAATAGCATGGTCAATGATTGCGGTCATATCTTTCATAGGTACATTCCAGTCCGAATCATGACTCCAGTTATCAGGAATAGGCACTACAAATTTCTGATAATACGGATAATCCTTATAGGAAGATAATTCTACATAATCTTCAGGGTTAATGCCTACCACATCTTTGGCAAAAGTTTTCGGGGTATAGGATTTTCCCTCATAGGTGAAATTAGAAGGAACTTTTCCAAGATATTCATCTAAAATAGCATCTACGGCATCCATCCAGTTATCAGAAAGTTTCCCTTTTTGAGAGGCCTGAACCAGACTGTCCAGTACAGGCTTCAGTTTATCCTGCATTTCCTTGAAATTATTGATGGTCTGTCCGGATTTTAATCCAGTGTAAGCATCCTGAGGAACCGCACCATATTTTCTGTACATATTGATCACATCATGAAGCTCTCCACCGTCTCCCCAGTTGATCGCGCCATTATTTAATACATATAACTTTGCTTTGTCATGATAAGAGTTTCTTGCAGTGAAGATTTCTGCCAGATCCACAGGTTTTTTACCCATACGCTGCATTTCGGACTCAAGGAAGGAATTTCCGGAATAGCTCCAGCATGTTCCTGATGAACCCTGGTTTTTTACAGAAGTAACACCTATATCTTTTAAAGTTGTGAACTGAAAATTAGCATTTTGGGACTGATTGTTTTTCAATTTATTGATCAGGTCATCCTGAGCAAATACCATACTTCCCGCAGACAAAACCAAAAGTAGTGATGCAATTTTTTTATTTTTCATTACTGATAAAGATTATATTAGGAATAGTCGAAAGCATTACGAAATTGTTACAGATATGATGTGGGAATTTAAATATGCTTTTTGAAAAGGCAGAAAGGTAAAAAAGCAAATTGACCATTTTACCCTTTTGCGATTTTGCTTTTTTCATGTATTTTTAAAAAAAGTTTTTTATGTTTCCAACCTTTTCTAAAGTTTCTGCATCTATAATAATGTAAAGCAGTTTGATTATGGAAAGAGAACTATTATTAGAATGTCAACGTAATGACCGCAAGGCACAGCGGAAAGTCTACGAAAAGATGGCCGGTAAGCTTTACCTGGTCTGTAAACGCTATTTGAAGAGCGATGAAGATATTGAAGAAGTAATGGCAGATACTTTTTATAAGATATTTACAAAGATCAGTCAGTTGGAAAATCCGGATATTTTCGAGGCATGGGCTAAAAAGATTACGGTGAATGAATGCCTGCAGAAATTAAGAAGTAATAAAACACTATCTGTTTCGCTGGAAGATTATCATGTGCCTTCTTTCCATGAAGCAGAAGAAAGTCTTTCTTTTGAAAAGGACATTTTGAGCTTACTGAACTTTCTTCCCGAAGGCTGCAGAGCCATTTTCAATCTCTTTGCCATTGAAGGCTACCCGCATAAAGAGATTGCAACAATGCTTTCCATAAGTGAAGGAACCTCCAAATCCCAATTGAATTTTGCAAGAAAAAAATTGCAGGAACTACTGATCAACCAAAACATTTAAACTTTTTTAGAAATGGAAAACAATCACGACATCGATCAAAAATTCAGTGAAGCCTCAAAGTCTTCAGATGAGCCTGAAACCTTTCCTAGGTTTGAAAAAGTTTGGGACAGAATAGAAGACCGGTTAGAGAGAAAGGAAGAGAAAAAAAGAATCTTTTTTCTTAAGATCCCCTACGGAATTGCTGCAAGCCTTATTATAGGATCCGGAATATTTTATTTTCTTGACAAAAAAGAAAGTTTACCGGAACCCATACATCCTGTTATTGCAGAAAGCCCTGTCTCTCCTAAAGTCCAGACCGATAATATAAAGACGGAGAGTACAGTAACACCTGATCTGGAGAAAGCACCTGAAGCTCCCGCAACTTTGCCACCACAGCCTGTGATCGCTTATAGTGGGAAAATACCTGTTGTTGAGAAAAACATAGAATTAGCGTATGTTCCTGTGAGTCCATCTGCAGATGGATACCTTGCGGCAAAAGTTGATCCTGAAAATTCCGGAACAGTAATTCCGGAAAATAAGCATACTAGGACAGAAAAAGGAATGGAGGAAGTGGTTATTGCCTCGCTTGGAACTAAGAGAGCAAAACAGTCTGCATCGTATTCTACCCAAGCTATCTCTTCGGCACAGCCTCAGGGCAAACCAAATAATTCTTTAGCAAACATACTGAGAGAAACTCCCGAAGCAGAACAGATCGCGCCTGATGATATCCCGGATCTTATTATTTCTGCGTACGGTAAAGAAAAATATAAAACAAGAAGAAGCATCATTAACACTACCTCATTAATAGCGAAAAGAGAAGGAAACAGCCGGGATGTCGAACTAAAAAGCATTATTCAGGAACAGTTGAAAGAGCTTAACATTGGAGTAGGGAATAAAGAGAATAAACAACAGGAAAAAACTAATTATGGGGCAGTTATCATTACCGGAACGTCCGTAAAAGAAGAGCAGTCCGAACCTTTGTATATTATCAATGGAGAAATTTCTGATGCGGTTCGGTTTAAAAACCTGGAACCCACCCGTATTAAGAGCATTACGATCTTTAAAAATCCTAAGGTGATATCTATCTATGGAAGCAAGGCCGAAAACGGAGTTGTGGTTATCGAAACCAAAAATATTTCAAATACACAAAAGGAAAAACTGGAAGAATTGTTGGAAGAAGCCTCCTCGGAGGATGAATCAAATTAGAAATAATCAATCTGCTATTGAATTAGTTTTTTTGTGGACAGATTTTAAGTTTGCAACTTTTGTTACATAGTTCAGTAATGATAATGATGGAGTCTGGCTAATTAAAAAGAAAAATGTTTTTGGGTATTAAAGAAAACAAAAGAAAAATGAGGAAAGCTATAGGTCAGAATTTATAAAGTTAATAGAAAGCTATAAAACAATTCAAAAGTAATTGATCAACAGGTGTTTAATTTAAATGGCTGTTTTCTTTGAAATTAATTTTCAAAAATTATTGAAAATTCAAAAAATATAATTACATTTGTGTCATAGAATAAAAGTTGACAAAAATGAAACTTACAGAAGCCAAAGAAAAATATATTCAGACCTGGGGAACATTTGCTACCAATTGGGGGATCAACCGTACTATGGCACAGGTGCATGCTTTGCTTCTGGCTAATGGTAAGCCGCTTTCCACTGATGATGTGATGGAGCAGCTTGAGATCTCAAGAGGAAATGCCAATATGAATCTCCGCAGTCTGATGGATTGGGGTATCATAAGAAAGGAACTGGTAAAAGGAGATCGTAAGGAGTATTTTGTAGCAGAAAAAGATGTCTGGTTCCTGTTCAAGCAGATCACAAAAGAGCGCAGGAAAAGAGAAATTGAACCTGTGATCGCTTTCCTTGATGATTTAAAAAATATTGAAGACAAAGACTCCCAGGAAGCAAAAGAGTTTATTAAATTAATGGAAGACTTCAGTTCTGTAACCGGAAAGATCAATAACATTATGGATCTGGCTATTAAAAGTGATGATCACTGGCTGGTAGGGAAGATCACTAATTTATTAAAGTAAAAAAGGATAATAGTCCTTTTTTATTTCAATTTATCTTTCAAAAATTATTGAAAATATAAAAACTATTAAATGATGAAAAAGAAATACAAATTCATGACCTGTAACTGGGAAAACTTAATCTATCTGAACTTTCATATGGATCCTGAACTGCTTGCACCATTTTTACCTAAAGACACAGAACCGGATCTTCTGAATGGAAAGGCAGTGATCAGTATTGTCTGTTTTGAATTTTCCAATGCAAGATTATTCGGGTTTAAAATTCCTTTTCATCAGTATTTTCCTGAAATTAATATAAGGACTTATGTGAAAAAGAAGGATAACGGAAATATAAAAGGAATTTATTTTCTTTCCGAAATGGTACCGAAATTCATGACCTATTTTACCGGTAAATTTATTTATGGAGAACCCTTTTCACTGCGAAAACTGAAAATCTCAAAAACAGAAAAAGATCTGAAATATTTCATTAAAGACTCTGGGTGTGAAATGGAAATTGAAGCAGGGAAAAAGAATATGCATAGTGATCGGGAACTTACGGAAGAAGAAGAATTTGTCATTGAAAGAAGTCTGGCATTCTGTGGTAAAGCAAGCCAAAATGCCAGAATGTATGAAGTAAAACATCAAAAATGGAATCTGGTGGAAAGCAGTAATTTTAATTTTACCATCAAAAAAATAAGACACATCAGCAGTGATATTCAGAATGTATTACTTGACAAGAAGCCTGAAAGTATTTTCATGACCGATGGTTCAGGAGTGGAGGTATACAAAGATCTTTTTATTTGACCTTTAATTTCAAAAATTATTGAAAATATAATATTTATAAAATGTTTAATATTATTTCCTATATACTATTCCTTTCCATCAGTTTTTACATTACTATTGATGTTGGAAGAAGATGCTATAATGCAGGAGAATCTTACCTGGAATACCTTCTCAATGACAAGCACCTTTGTTTGACAATCAACAGGATTCTTTTAGGATGCTATTATCTGGTTAACCTCGGATATATTGCTATTAACATTGCCTTCTGGGAAAAAGTGGACAGTATGGAAGAAATAGTAGCTGTAGCAGCTGTTCGTACAGGCAGCATTATTCTGATTCTTTGCGTACTGCACTATATCAATATTTTCACCCTTTATTTCTTAAGAAAAAAACTAACATTAAAATAAAACCTTATGACAACAACAGTTTTAACCACCACGTACAACTTTTCAGCGTATATGATTTATTTACCCATTGTAATTGCACTTACAGTTTTGGTTTCACAATTTCTCTTCAAAAATTCAAAAACCTTCATGATCGATATCTTTCATCAGAAAAAAGATATTGCAATGGCAACCAATTCACTCTTCAAAATAGGTTTTTACCTTTTAAATCTTGGTTTTGCCCTGTGTATTATAGAATTTTTCCAGATAGAAACAGTAGAAAGGCTTGTAGTAGCTTTAAGCAAAAAGATTGGTGGTTTTTCCATTTATCTTGGGGTAATGATGCTTTTGAATTTACTACTCTTCTTAAAAGGCCGTAAACACGCATTGAATAAAGAAAACCAAATCAAAAATGAAAACATTCATCTTTAAGATCTGGATGTATTTTACCTTCAGATTGCAGAAAAAAAGAACCAGAGGAGACTTTCTTAACCTTTAATCTGGTATTACTTTGGAATTGTGGCATTTTCCTCCTATTTTTGAAAATCCTGAGAAAATTTAAGATTGAAAAACAGGTTGTTTGCCTGTTTTAGGTTAGATTACTTTCAGTATTACAGTATTATGGCTAAGATTTATTTACAGACTGCCATCAAAGCAGATATCCATACCGTTTTCGATCTGGCACGCGATATAGACCTGCATCAGCAGTCCACTTCGAAGACAAAAGAAAAAGCCATTGCAGGGCGTACAAGCGGTTTGATAGAAAATAATGAGACTGTTACCTGGCGGGCAAAGCATCTGGGAATATATCAGACGCACACTTCTAAAATTATGGATATGGAAAAGCCTTATCGGTTTACAGATATTATGCTGGAGGGAACTTTTAAATCCTTACGCCATCAGCATATATTCGAAGAAAAAGACGGAAATACCATCATGACGGATATTTTTGAGTTTGAATCCCCTTACGGAGTTCTGGGAAGGTTCTTTAACTCGGTTTTCCTTACTGCCTATCTCAGAAACTTCCTGCTGGAAAGAAACGCAGCGATCAAAGAAGCCGCAGAAAGAAATCAATAGTATCTACATAATATATAGCATTACGGATTTCGGGAGCCACGAAGTGGCGGCGTAACGAAAGATAGAATACAGCCCTATCAGAAAAAAGTTTCAGAAAATCAAAATATTGCAGATTTATCAGATGATGATTAAATTAGCAGAAAGCTTCCTTTATGTTCATCAGACAGAAAACCAAAACCGCACTTCTGGTATCATTTCTTATCCCTGCAACAATGTTTACGCAGGCTCATAATGTATCCAAGGGCTATGAAAAACCTACAGATCCTCTGGTCGTTCAGAATCTGGAAGAATGGCAGGACCTGAAATTCGGGCTTTTTATGCATTGGGGCACTTACAGCCAATGGGGAATTGTGGAAAGCTGGAGCTTATGCCCCGAGGACGAATCATGGACGAAGCGTAAGCCTGAACACGGAAGATCCTATGATGAATATGTGAAAAATTATGAAAATCTACAGGCTACTTTCAATCCTACTCATTTTGATCCTCAAAAATGGGCAGATGCCGCGAGGAAAGCAGGAATGAAATACGTGGTCTTTACCACCAAGCATCATGACGGGTTTGCCATGTTCGATACAAAACAATCCGATTATAAGATTACTTCTCCCAAAACCCTTTTTTCGAAAAATCCGAAGGCAGATGTAACCAAAGAAATTTTCAGTACATTCAGGAAAGAAGGTTTTAAGATCGGGGCATATTTCTCGAAACCCGACTGGCATTCCGATGATTACTGGTGGCCGTATTTCCCGCCCAAAGACCGGAATGTGAACTATGACCCTAAAAAATACCCTGAAAGATGGGAAAGTTTTAAAAAGTTCACCTACAACCAGCTTAATGAGATCACCTCCAATTATGGTAAGATTGATATTCTGTGGCTGGATGGGGGATGGGTCCGTCCGTTTCATACCATCGACCCGAATATAGAATGGCAGAGAACCATTAAAGTGGAGCAGGATATCGATATGGATAAGATCGGGGCGATGGCTCGGAAAAATCAGCCCGGGATCATTATAGTAGATCGCACAGTTCCCGGAAAATGGGAGAATTATGTAACCCCGGAACAGGCTGTTCCTGAGCATCCGTTATCCATTCCGTGGGAGAGCTGTATAACAATGGGGAACTCATTTTCTTATGTCCCGAATGATAACTATAAATCGTCTCAGAAGATTATAGAGACTTTAATTAAAATTATTTCAAGAGGCGGGAACTACCTGATGAATATTGCCCCGGGACCAAACGGGGATTATGACGAGGTAGTGTATGAAAGGCTAAAAGAGATCTCCGGCTGGATGGATAAAAACCAATCGGCAGTTTTTGCAACCAGAAGTATGGCTCCCTATCATGAAGGTAACTTCTATTACACCCAAAGTAAAGACGGGAAAATAGTTAATGTTTTCCATACGGATGAAAAATTAAACTATCAGTCTCCGGAAACTTTAACCTTCTCAATTCCTGAAAATGTTAAACCGAAATCGGTAAAAGTTTTGGGGATTTCTTCGAAAATTCAATGGAAAAAATCAGGGAATACCATTGAGGTCAGGCTTCCGGATGAAAGAAAAAAACTGAATTATTCAACAGTGATACAAGTGGTTCAGTAATAGCTTATTATCTGGAACTATTTTAGCAGAAATATCTTCAAACTTTGTGAGGCACTCTGAATATATAAACCTCATCAACAATTGATGAGGTTTTTATAAATATGATTGTATATAACCAGCTTAATATTAGGTGCTCTTATTGGTCTTTATCTAACTTTTTTTTCAAATAACGGATTTTTAAATCCAGATAAGTTTTAAATAATCTATAAAATTTGAATAGTAAAAAAGAGATTGATAGTACAAATAGGACTAATAAAATTTGCCATAAATTAATCCAATACCTACATTACTAATTTCATTTGCTTCCATAATTTAAATTTTTCCATGTATTTTTTTCTTTCTCTATCTATCAGGAATTACCATTGCACTTTAAATATAATCATTTAATAAATTATGTTTGTTACTTTTTACAAACTAAAAATCTACATATATCGTTGTCCTTTTGTATAAACTTTAATTGTGACTTTAGTTGTTCCTTAGTATATGGAGGAAGGTTATTTACACTTCGGTATTTTATAATATTCTCTACAAAATCATCTATGATTTTACTGTCTATATCAGAAATATGGTCCTTATCAAAATTTTTTATTCCCAATAAATTGATGTCAGTATATTCTTGTTTTGTTGAAAATAAGTTTGGAACTTTCAAGTGGATTTTAGTAAAAACTTTCTCATCTGCAATTACAATTAGTAGGGGTCTGGAATAGCTGTAGCTTGCATTTATATACTGATATGTTGAATATTCTTTATTGTCTGTCTTCTTTAAATAATCAACAGATTCACACTTTATATTTTGTGCGAAAAAGCCTGTATAAGCTATACTGAATATTAAGATGATTATATTTTTCATATTCTAATTTAAATTCCATTAATATGTTGGAATTTCTTTATGTACTTCATCAAGAATATTAGGAATTTTCTTCCAATTTTCCCTTTCTTTCTTTGCAAGTTTATCTAACTCTTTACTGTTATAAAATTTTAGACAATGATTAAATACCTGTTTCTTTTGGTATATGCCTTTTAAATCTTCAGGATATGTAGAATTAATTGAGTCTAATCTTATTTTTTCAATTTCATTATCAATAACTGGTTTTAATGATTTGTCAAATATTGCTCTTCCTAAAGGGTTATAGAATGAACGGTCTTTTTCCCATAAGATTTTTTCAATCTCTTTATTTTCATATCCTTTCAAGACACATAAACAAAAAGCTCTGTCTTTATACTCTTTTTCCCAACGGTTAAAATTCCAGCTCTTTCTTTCATCTCTCAATTCTTTAGAAATTGAGCATGAAGATAGAATAAATACGCATAATAAAAATTTAACTTTAATCATAATGTTTAATGTAGCACCCATATTCTTATAGATTTCACTCCACCTTTAGGCTGTGTATATGATCCGGAAATACAAATTCCATTTACAATAGCATCTACATGGCCGGAATAACCAGCTCCCCCTTGATTTGAAGGTCTGGGATCTGCATTTTCTATAACATATATTCCATTTTTACCATTCAGAAAATTCATCACTTTTTGAGGATTATTTGCTTCTGCACCTTCCAATTTATGAGGTGTATCACCAAATTTATCTTTCATAAATTTCAAAAAACTTGTAGCTGCTAATATATAATTTTTCCCGTCTCCTCCTTTTTGAGTTAACTGTAGATTTCCTTTTTTTATGACAGGAATTATTATACCTGAATATAATAATGCTCTTGATCCTCTTATTGCACATGCATTTTGATATGCACCTGTCGTATCATTTGAATGACTTGTATATAATGAACCTCCTGCCAATTGATATACTTGTGGTGCTTTCATTTCTTTCCAATAACCGTTTTCTTCTTTTTTGGGAAAATTTGCATACCATTGAGAAAGTGTCGGCAAAGACTGTTGAATAATTGGGGTTTCATACTCGATTAAATCCGGATTTACATATTCTCCATCTTGCCCTTCTGAAGTTCCCATAAACCAATTTTCAAACTCTTCCCAAGAAATATTCGGGTTTTGAGAAAGAAAATTAAGAGCCCACGTGATAAAATTCTTTGCTTCTAGACTTGCGTTATTAGTATCATAGAAATGTTGCAAACCATTGTAAAATTCAATATTTGCAGGGGTCATCAAAAGGTTTTTTAAATCTGGCGGGAGATTGCTGACAAATAAGCTAAATGAGCTTAAATTAGGCAATGTAGGTACTCCTGTATTACATCCTTCCTGGGTTCCCAATGTAGAATTTGGATCTTGTGGTTGGGTAGGTACACCATTACCTCCACAAGGATTGTTTGGATTATTGATACCATTATTGGTATTCTCTCCACCACCTGTCTGTGGATGGCTCACTCCCGGCTCTGTACCACTTCCTGTTTCTGTTCCCACCATGTCACATACACGGGTTACGGTGATCACCAGTACAGATTGTACATCAGCCTGACAAGGTCCACCGTCTTCATCAGAAGCTTCCCCGTGATGATGAGCGTTTTCACTACAAGAAGTATAATAGGAGCTTGTTTTATAGTAGCATACTAAATCCTGCTTCATGGCAGAGGAATAGGTTCCGCTTTCCAGTGGGGTGTATTCTACCTTTCCGGTAAGGTCTACAATTCCTCCGGCATTCATGGTTTGTTTTTCCTGATCGGTAAGATGATAAGTGATGAGCATTTCTCTCCAGCTTCCATCCGAAAGAGGGCTTAGTACCAAATTCTCTACAGGTGCATTTTCAGGAGCATTTTCTCTTTCTATTTTGAAGGTATAGGTATAAAAATCCGGTCCGTTCTCAATATAGATCACATCATCGGTATTGATAGAAATGCCATTCCCATAGTTAACTACTTTCCCAAAAACATTGGTTTTTGTCTTAGCTTTAAACTCAGCCTCTGCCTTTTCTAGTTCAGGGAGAAGTCTGGCTTTGTGTTTGCTTTCGTTAAGGGAAATCCTTTTAGAGGTAAGTTGAAATTGGCTGCTGTTATTGTACGTTTCCTGTTCGGGAAACTGGTCATTCCGGCAGGAACCAATAATCGTTAATAAGGCTGCTGCTATAAGCAGCCTCGAGATTATATTTCTTTTCATCTTTTTGATTTGGTTTTTCGTTATAAAATTAATTCTTTTTTTTAAAGAGTAAAACTTTATTGAAATTTTAACTCTTTCAATGGTGATTATTTTTTTGATCAGGGAGGTTTATCACCTCCTGAACCGTTTCTGTAAGGTCTTTTCATAGGCTTCCATTATTTGGTTTTTATATTATTTATTCAGGTAAAATTACCTTCTCACTACGACAAAACACGTCGCATTATTATCTTATACTATTATAGATGCATTTTTTATCCTTTGGGTTGGAAACAGATTGTAAAAAATAAGAAAGGCACGGAGCAGAAATCAATCCGTATTAGAGGTACTGCGAAGAACCCTTATCCCAGAAAGACCCCGCCCGTGCCCATATAGGAATACACGGGCGTAAGTCTATCATTTTAAGGGGATATTAAGAAGATTCGCAGTTTTCTAATACCTAAATGATAGCTTACGCTTTTTTATTTCGTTAAAATCAGGATGCTAATATATAAATATTTTCAATACAACATATGCCTGAAATATTTCAAACGGGGGTATTTTAATATATTTTTATCATTTGCTTTAATTTTTATGGGTGTATTTTATATATGCATGATTTTATCATTTAATTAGTGCAAAATGATTAGTGATAATTGGTAAATATTGTGTGTTGTTGATTTTTAAGGCAGGTATTTGTTATATTTGATATAATAACTAAATAAGATATATTATGGCATTTGACAATTTAATAAGTGTGAGTTTTTCAAACGAAGATCTGGCTGCCTTAGATCAGTCTATACAGAGCATTGAAAATATACTGTCAGGCAAGACCATTAATCTTACCCCTGACCAAAGGCAGCAGTATGGCAGAATTGCCGAACAGAATAAGCTGTTTGTGAATAAAGCGAAAAGCTATATGGAGCAGTACCCCCAGCATGTACCGGGCTTTCTGGATAAGGCAGAATTTGACAGGGATTATACGGCAAGAGAACAGGTAGAAGGAAGGCTGCAGAGGCTTGCCTCCATAGTAGAGCAGTTATCCGATACGAAGGTTCTGCTGGATCATGATAATTATCATAACTCCATTACCTTTTACCGGAATGTGAAGTTCCTTTCAGGAGAAAATGTTCCGGGAACCAATGTCGTATATGATGAGATGAAACAGTTTTTTGTGAGTGCAGCCGGTCCGTCTACAGCCATACCCCCTTCCGGAACGGTGCCGGAGGACCAGGAGAAGGACTGATAGCGTGTTGTATAACGGTAAAACCTCCGTTCATAAAGCATCGGCAGGCAGTAATGAAGCGTCAGCACCCCCTTGTGCAAGGGGGTGCTGACGCTTATGAAAGCCTCCGTAACCCATGATATAAATATCCTTTAGGGCTTCGCAGGCCAATTCAGTGATATAGCATACCGTCTACAGGTATTTATACATCGAAACATGACCTTATGGAGCATGATACATCCAATATTTTTCCTTAAATTCGCATAAAAATTTTTAAGCTAATGAACTACGATATTATTGTCATTGGAAGCGGTCCCGGAGGATATGTTACCGCGATCAGAGCATCACAGTTAGGTTTCAAAACGGCCATTATCGAAAAAGAAAATTTAGGAGGAATTTGTCTTAACTGGGGATGTATCCCGACCAAGGCATTATTGAAGTCCGCTCAGGTTTTTCATTACATCAACCATGCGGAAGATTATGGACTGAATAAAGTAGAGGCAAGCTTTGAATTTCCGAACGTGATTCAGAGAAGCCGCGGTGTTGCCGGTAAAATGAGCAAAGGGATCGAATTCCTGATGAAAAAGAACAAGATCGACGTTATTCTGGGTACGGCAAAAGTTCAGAAAGATAAAAAAGTTTCCGTTACGGATACAGACGGTAAAACAACCGAATATTCGGCCAGCCATATTATCATTGCAACAGGAGCCCGCTCAAGAGAATTGCCGAACCTTCCACAGGATGGTAAAAAAGTAATAGGGTACAGGCAGGCATTATCACTTCCTGAGCAGCCAAAATCTATGATCGTTGTTGGTTCCGGAGCGATAGGAGTGGAATTCGCAGATTTCTATAACACGATGGGAACCAAAGTAACCATTGTAGAATTCATGCCGAACATTGTTCCTGTAGAAGATGAAGAAATCTCCAAGCACTTAGAAAAATCCCTGAAAAAATCAGGAATCGATATCATGACCAATGCTTCCGTAGAAAGCGTGGATACAAGCGTAGAAGGCGTAAAAGCCAGCGTGAAGACAGCGAACGGAAACATTACCCTTGAAGCTGATATCTTATTGTCTGCGGTAGGTATTGCTGCCAATATTGAGAATATCGGTTTAGAAGAAGTGGGGATCCAGACAGATAAAGGAAGAGTTTTGGTCAATGAGTGGTATGAAACCTCTGTTCCGGGATATTATGCGATCGGGGATATCATTCCTACCCAGGCTTTGGCTCACGTGGCTTCAGCAGAAGGGATCACCTGTGTGGAGAAGATCAAAGGAATGCATGTGGAGAAGATCGACTACGGCAACATCCCGGGATGTACCTATTGTCATCCTGAAGTAGCATCGGTTGGTCTTACCGAAAAGCAGGCTAAAGAAAAAGGTTACGAGATCAAGGTAGGTAAATTCCCGCTTTCTGCAAGTGGTAAAGCAACGGCCAACGGAAATACGGATGGTTTCATCAAAGTTATTTTCGATGCCAAATATGGCGAATGGCTGGGATGCCACATGATTGGGGAAGGCGTTACCGATATGGTAGCTGAAGCTGTAGTAGCCAGAAAGCTGGAGACTACAGGGCATGAGATCATCAAGTCCATCCATCCGCACCCGACGGTTTCCGAAGCCATTATGGAAGCCGCAGCAGCAGCTTACGGAGAAGTGATCCATATCTAAGATAAAGATCTATTGATACAATATTAAACCACAGATTCTGTCTGTGGTTTTTTTATGAAAATCACTAAGCATTGTCATTCTGGATATAAGTTGAAGACTTACGAACGTAGTTCAGAAGTGAAATCAGGAATCTGAGAGCCTTTTAAGTTTTGAATATCTTTTTACCGAACTTGTTTAAACTTTTATTTTTAACCATAAAAGAAGCAAAAGTTTTAGATGAATGTAAAAAATAAGGCCTTAAAAAGCCCATTAAAGAAGAAAATCAAAGATTTTCAAAAACTTATGTGCTCTTCAATATACTTTGTAAGGAGTTTTTCATTAAACTTAAGTGTTTATAATAGCTTTTGTGGTTAAAAATAAAAGTTTAAACGGGTCTACCATTAAGAAATTAAGGATATCTCTCTTAATTTAAAATCAATGTATTGATTTCTTATTTTTTTTAACTCAATTAACTTAATGCCTTAATGTTAAAGTTAAGCATAAGCAAAGTTTATCTGAATAAAGCAAATTAAATAAAAAACTATTGAATAAAATTTGAAAAGACCTCAAATCTTTGAATACCATTTGCTAATTTCCATTCTGTATTCGGAATGACAGCAAGTGTAAAACTGTATAATCACCAAAATAAAAAACGAAGTAATTGTTAAAATAAGTTTAAAATTGGCATATTTAGAAAAATTAACCTGATTTTTCCGCTCTGTTTTCTTAATTTTATTCTATGAATTTTGAGAAAGTAGGGCTTGTTTTATCAGGAGGTGGTACCAAAGGCATTGCACATGCAGGAGTTTTAAAGTTTCTGAATGAAAAAAATATAAACATTGATGTTCTCTCATGCTGTAGTGCAGGATCAATAGTAGGCTGCCTTTATGCCGTGGGCAAAACACCCGAAGAGATCCTGGAGTTCTTCAATTCCATATACTTTTTTAACTGGAAACACTTTACATTCAATCAGCCGGGATTGGTCTCTTCCATTATTTTCAGGAATTACCTGAAGCCTATTTTTCAGGATATGAAACTGGGAGATCTGGATAAAAAAGTGAAAATAGTGGCTACGGAACTTGTTTCGGGAACCGAGAAGATATTTGATGATGATTTCAAAGTGATGGATGCCATTATAGCTTCCTGTTCCATTCCCGGTATCACGACACCGTATATTCTGGATGAGGAAATGTATTGTGATGGCGGCGTTCTGAATAATTTTCCTGCCGATATCATCAGGGATGACTGTGACCAGCTTATAGGGGTTTTTGTTTCCCCACCTAACGAGATCAGTATCAATGAACTGAAGTCTATCAAAGCCATTGTTTCCCGTTCTTATGATCTGCTGTCCTACAGGATCGAAAAAATAAAGTTTGATTATTGTGACTGGTTTATTTCTTCACAGGAACTTTCCAATTACGGTACTTTTGAAAGAAGGAAAGACCGCATGGAGGAGATTTTTAATATCGGATATAAAGCCGCTCAGGAAAGTTTTCCGGAAAGTAATTTCTTTACAAAGCTCAAACGCTCGGGGACTTAATTTTAAGATAAAACGGCCGTTTTCAAAAATGTTATTCTAAACACAGACAGAAGTTTTGCGAACAAAGTTCATCAATGCAGTGAAGCATCTCAAACAATTAATTTCCAGGACTTCTTTGGCAAGCACAGAAAGATGATGGTCAATTTTTCGACTTTTGAAACAGTCTCCTTTTAGTTATACTTTTCTATGGATATATCTTCCGTCTGGATGTAACTCGCAAAAGCTTCTTCCAGGCTTCCGAATTTTCCTTTAAACTCTTCAATCGGGCAGTCCTGCAGAATATTTCCTTTGTGAATAAGGATGACCCGCGAACAAAGGGCTTCCACTTCCTGCATGATATGGGTGGAAAGTAATACGGTTTTCTCTTTTCCTATTTCCTTTACCACATTCCGGATCTCAATGATCTGGTTAGGGTCAAGGCCATTGGTGGGCTCATCCAGGATCAATAAATCCGGCTGATGAATGATCGCCTGGGCAAGGCCTACCCTTTGTTTATACCCTTTGGAAAGCTGGCTGATCTTTTTGGACTTTTCGGGAGTGATTCCCACCAGCTCTATCACTTCATCTATCCTTGATGCAGGGATCTTGTGGATATTAGCTACAAACTGCAGATATTCCTTTACATACATTTCCAGATAAAGCGGATTGTTTTCCGGTAAGAAACCTATATTTTTTTTGCTTTCGATCGGATATTCAGAAATGTTTTTCCCATTAAAGATGATCTCTCCTTCATCTATCTTCAATGCTCCTACAATAGATTTCATTAATGTGGATTTCCCAGCCCCGTTGGGACCAAGAAGACCGATGATCTCATTTTTGTCAATGGAGATATTGATGGCATTGAGGGCGGTTTGTTCACCAAATCTTTTGGTTAGATTATTTATTTGAAGAGGCATAATAGGTTGATGATCTTTTTGCAAAAATAAAATAAAAAACTCATCCGGGTAGAATGAGTTAGGTTATCTTAAAAAAATATTGTTATTTCTTTGATTTCTTTGTTTTAGTACCTGAAGCGGGAGCCGGAGCTGCGGCTGCAGTGGTAGTAGCGGTACTCGTGGTAGCCGGTTTTACGGTATGAACGTTATTTACGGTTGCCGGCCTATCATACAGGCTGGATTTCCCGGTGGATTTTCCGAAGATCTTATCGATCTGCTTCTTGTTCAGAAACTGTGATTTTCCCACGTATTTTCTGTTTTTATTGATGAATTGGATAAACTGTACGGTAGGCTGCCCGTAGTTCTTTTCATAGTGAAGCTCAATGATATCATTGGGAAGCTCAAGGGTAATATTTCCAATAGGGGTATCAATAAAGCCGTCGGTGATCAGTTTATACAGGCCTTCGACATCGCCGTTTAAGTTTAAGAACGAAAAAGACCTGAAAGTATTCAGATTAGCCGTATTCAGATCCTGGTAATTAATGGTAAATTTATCTTGCTTTTTATAGAGACCCACTGAGTTATCTTTACCAATTTCCACTAAAGTTTCATTTTTTAACACTTTGATTTGTGAGAAAACAGAAATACCGAATAAGCAGGTAAGTAGTAGAATTATTTTCCTCATTTTGCTGAATTTTAATGTTTTATAAAATTGGTGTGTTTAAACTATACATGAAAACGCTAAGAACCATCTCTGTTTCTTTAAGCAAAAGTAGCATTTTTTTTTAATATTTGTGAATAGCAATATATTGATGTTATGCATTTCGTTTTATCCGGGATATGCTGAAAACTGTCTGTTTAAAAGATTATCCAGAAACATGCCATTATAGGATACGTAAATGAATTTTTTGTAATAATAAATTATTTTGTTTCTTAATTTGTTAAAATACAGAAAAATAAGTTTTCTAATTCGTAAATTAAAATTTATTTTGATCTTTTTAATTAAATCTTGCCTCCTTGTTAAAGATCAAAAAAAGAAATAATAAAAGTATATGATATGAAAAAAGCTCTGAGTAAATCTCAGAGCTTTGTGAGCGCGGGAGGAGTCGAACCCCCAACCTTTAGAGCCGTAATCTAACGCTCTATCCAATTGAGCTACGCACCCGTTTTTAGGTTTGCAAATATAGCACTTTTTTGCTTTCTTTGAAAGATGAAACTGAGAATTTTACTATTATTTACGTTTTGGATTCTAATTTCCTGTAAAAGAGAACAAAAAATATCAGCTGCAGACTGGGTTTCCATTTCAGACAGGCTTCAGTACAAGGAACACAATGGTGTGCTGCAACTGAAATCAGGAAATTTCACCTATGATTTTAAAGCCGGGAAAGTTCCGTTTAAAAGAATTGTCCTGCTCAATGCGAGTATGGCCGGCTATATTACCGAATTGGAGGCTGAAAACCTGATCATAGGAGTCTCAAGCCCGGAATATATTTATTCTGAGAAAATTCACAGCCTTCTTAAACAGGGCAGAATTCAGAACATAGGAAGCGAACAGAAATATGAAGTGGAAAAGATCATTTCCCTAAAACCTGATGCTGTTTTCACCAATTACATTGCCAGTTTCGACAATACCTACCAGCTTTTGAAAAATAATGGCATTCAGGTAATTTTTCTGGATGAATTTATGGAACAGAAGCCCCTTGAAAAAACAGCTTATATTAAACTTTTCGGAAAGCTTTTAGGGAAAGACAGGGAAGCCGGGGTCAAATATCAGGAAATTCAAAAAAATTATACTAAGTTGAAGCAGATGGCTTTAAAAGCTAAAACAAAGCCCATTGTACTGGCCAACGAAATGTATGGAGATGTCTGGTATCTTCCGGGCGGAAAAACCTATACGGCCAACTACATCTCAGACGCCAATGCCGAATACATCCTGAAAAATAATCAGGATGAAAAAGCCGTGACGATGAGCTTTGAAGAAGTTTTTGCAAAATCCGGCACAGTGCAGTATTGGGTAAATGCAGGAAATCATACTTCCAAACAGGAAATGCTGAAAGGAAATCCTTTTTACGGTAAACTGGAGGTTTTTAGCAAAGGAAAAGTATATGGGATCAACGGAAAAGAGAAGCAGAAGGCCAATGATTTCTTTGAAAGCGGGGTGGTAAGGTCAGATCTTGTTCTTAAAGATTATATCAAAATTTTCCATCCGGAACTTTTACCGGAATATCAACTCACTTATATGAAAGAATTACAATAGATCAGAGTATTTTATTTACTTTTGTACTTCCTTTTAGAAAGTTATGTGGAAAAAAATTAAACAAATTCTGTTTATCATTCTAATACTGAACGTAGTATTTATCATTTGGGGAAGATTCCTCAATCCACCTATTACGATAACGCAGATCGGCGGGCTGTTCGAATATGGAAAGCTGCAGCGGGATTATATTTCCTCTGAAGAGATGGGAAATAATGTGAAAAAAGCAGTCATTGCTTCCGAGGACCAGAAGTTCTTCACCCATAACGGTTTCGATTATACGGCGATAGAAAAAGCCATGAAGCATAATGAAAAAGGTAAAAAACTGCGTGGCGGAAGTACAATTTCCCAACAGACCGCAAAAAACATTTTCTTATGGCAGGGAAGAAGCTGGGTGAGAAAAGGTCTTGAGGCCGTTTATACATTCATTATAGAGAAATTCTGGGGCAAAGATATTATCCTTGAAAGATATCTGAATTCCATCGAAATGGGGCAGGGAGTCTTCGGAGTGGAAGCTGCGGCAGAATATTACTTTGGGAAACCATCCAAAGACCTTACGGCATCAGAAGCGGCGTGGATAGCGGCTGTACTTCCCAATCCTAAAAAATATGACCCTAAAAATCCATCGCCTTACCTTAGAAAGAAGCACAGCTGGATCATGAGGCAGATGAGGAATGTAAGTTTGAAATAGTATCTTTGTACTGATGATATTTTTAAATACCGGTACGAAAACTGTTCAGAATGTTCTTAAAAAATATTTTTCTTTTAAGAATGAAACCCTCTCCCTAGAGCCGTTGGCAGAGTTTTTGGAAACGGTAAAAAAAGCAAATTTTGCCGATGTTCTCCGCTTTCTTAAAGATCATCCTGATTACACGGAAAATTTCAGATACTACATCCATAATATCTTTGCGGGAAGGCCTTTCAACCTGTCTTTGACGGAAGCCAATATCCTTTCCGAAAATGCTTTTTTTCCGGAATTTAAAAAAAGGATTCTTAATACCCTTTTACCGCCTGTAGAGAATGAGAAAACGGTCTGGTATATGATCGATAACATCAGCCTGAGGCCTAAAAAGGATCTGAAATACCTGCATAATCTTCCGGAAAATGAGCTTGATGAGCTTTTAAAGATGCTGGAAGCTTCGGATTTTATCATAAAACCGGAAGTAAAAAAGGAAATGCTTTTTGCCGTCAGCATTCTTTCATGGAGGGTTACAGGAATGGCCATGGAAGTGGAGGTCGTAAGGATGGCACCGGAGTACAGGAACTTTGATAACCCTTTTATCGCATTACAGAACGAATTAGAGGTGTTGGCAGAAGCCTTGGAAAATGATCCCGGACTTCAGCTGCATTCCAAAGACGACCGGTATAAACAGATCAAAATATACATTCATCAATGTCTGGAATTCGTTAATATTGCTTTTAAAAATTCATCAAAATATGGGATCTCAGGGAAGATCAACCAATCCCTTCTTAAGATCAGGCAGCAGATCCAAAGGATCTATGAAATTGTAAAGCTGCTGGTTATTAATAATGAAGAAGATGTTTTAATTAAATCCAAACAGTTGATATTTAATGTATTAAGCTATAAATCCCATAAAAATAATATTTCTGAACTCATTAATGACAGCACAAGGCTGATTTCCCACCTGATCACCAACCACACTGCCGAAACAGGGACCCATTACATTACTTCCACCCGGAAAGAATATATGGAAATGTTCTATAAGGCAAGCGGCGGCGGGATCATTGTAGGCGCATTATGTATTCTGAAAATGCTTTACGGGTATATTCCCGGAAGTGATTTTTCCCATGCATTCTTATATTCCATGAATTACGCAATGGGATTCATCATGATCTACCTGATGGGCTTTACCCTAGCGACAAAACAGCCTGCGATGACGGCAGCTACCATGACCAAAGTATTAGCAGAAGAAGAGAACAGCAAGAGGAACAATACGGAATTCGCCCATCTCGTTTCCAAGCTTTTCAGAAGCCAGTTCATTGCATTTGTAGGGAATGTGCTGCTGTCCTTTCCGATAGCTTTGGCAATCATCTATGGACTGGATGTCTTTTTCTCACAGAATCTGGCCGTTGAAAAATCAGATAAGCTTCTTAAAGACCTCGATCCGTTCGAATCGAAAGCTATTTTACATGCCAGTATCGCTGGGTTTTATCTTTTTATTTCAGGAATAATCTCGGGAAACATAGGTAATAATTCTGTTTTCTACCAGATCCCTGAAAGGATTGCCAAAAACCTTTCCATACGGAAGCTTTTCGGAGCCGGATTTGCCAAAAGCCTCTCAGGATATTATGCCAGGAACTGGCCGGGGATAGTTTCCAACTTCTGGTTCGGGATCTTTCTTGGGGCTACGGCTCCTGTAGGGCTGTTCCTTGGGCTGGATCTGGATATCCGCCACATCACCTTTGCTGCAGGAAATTTTGCCATAGGATTATATGGGAAAGATTTCTCTGTGGATTCCTATACTTTCTGGATATCTTTTGTTACTGTTTTCTTAATAGGTTTCTTTAATTTTCTGGTAAGTTTCGGATTATCTATGTTCCTGGCGTTCAGGTCCAGAAAACTGAATTTCGGGCAGGTAAGCGAAATTTATAAAGAAATATTCAGGTATTTTTTCAGGAATCCGTTGAAGTTTTTCCTTCCGATACGTTCAAGGCTGGATAAAAAGGCAGATAACCTCATGAGCAATACCCTGCCTACAAAATCTGAAGGTCATTAAACTTTTCAGCCCCGAATCTATCCTGGAATTTTTTGAGATAGAAGCTTCGGCGCATTTTAAAATCATTCTTCAATAAAGGAGAATTGATCCTGATGATAACGTTCTTTTCTTTAAGATCCACACTTATGACCTCTTTAAACAGGCTTTCATCAAGATATTCTTCAAGAAAGTCTTTAATTTCAAATGCAATCAGCTTATCCTCGAAACCATATATTCTGGCAAAGGACAGTACAAGCTCTGAGGATTGATATTCGCGTTTTTTCTTCTTCATCGTATTCAGTTTATAAGCAGTGAAGTTGGTCGTATATAAAAAACTTTTACATTTTTCAAACCTCAAAGATCACACTTTTTTCATTAATTCTTTTTACTACGCTTTCCGTACGTTCTTTATGCGTATCCGTAATAAACATTTGTCCGAAATTTTCCTTATTGACGAGCTCTATCAGGTGCGAAACCCTCTGGTCATCAAGTTTATCAAAAATATCATCCAGTAAAAGAATTGGGCTTTTTCCCGTCAGCTCTTTCACGAGGCTCATCTGGGCTAATTTCAGAGAGATCAGGAAAGATTTTTGCTGCCCCTGGGAGCCGGTTTTCTTTATTAAAACATCATCCATCTCAAAAAGAAGATCATCCTTATGAATCCCTTTGGAAGTATAAGTGAGCATCCTGTCCCTTTCAATATGCTGATTTAAAAGCTCTTTAAACACTTTGTCAGGCTGAGCAGAGCCGAAGCCTTCACTTAGATCCGATTGATAATAAACGGAAACAGCCTCTTTCCCCCCGGAAATAATGTGATAAAAATTTCGGACGATCGGATTCAGCCGGGAAGCAAATTCTTTTCTTTTTTCAAAAATTTTAGAACCGAATCTGGTGATCGGATCATCATAAATTTCCAGTGAATCCCTGTCAAAAACCCGGTTCTTGGCAAAGTATTTTAACAAGGCATTTCTCTGCTGGATCGTCTTCTGATACTGGATCAGGTCAAAAAGATATTCCGGATCCGTCTGGGAGATCATGGAATCCAGAAATTTTCTTCTGCTTTCCCCGGAATCCGAGATCAGGTTAGAGTCATAAGGAGAGATCATTACACTGGGCAGATAACCGATATGGTCTGCGAGCCTGTCATAGCTCTTATCATTCTTTTTAATGATCTTTTTGGCTTCTTTTGGCTGGGAAATTTTAATGATGTCTTCGCTTTCTTCATTCAGGATCTCCGCATCGATGGTGAAAAAATTTTCATCATTTTTAATGTTATTAAGATCTGTATTTCCTAAAAAGCTTTTTCCTACGGATAAGTAATGCAAAGCATCCAGGATATTGGTTTTTCCCACACCGTTGTTTCCCACAAAGCAATTGATCTGCGGTGAAAACTCGAACTTTTTCTCAGAATGGTTCTTGAAATTGTAAAGGGAAAGTCTCTTAATAATCATTTGTCAAAAATACTTCATTATTACCAGAAATAAAAAGGGAAGTGCAGCGCAGCTTTCCACTCCGAAAGAAAAATAAGCATCATCCCTTTCGTTCTCGGCGTAATAAATAAGAATACAGGTAATGATACAGGCCATAAAAAATGCCGGAGAATACACAAAATCCAGATAAAAAATAGCCAGGATATTACTTACAAAAATCAGTAAATAAGCAAGATACTTTGTATTTTGAATCCCCATTAATTGTGGAAAGGTACGCACCGTGTCTTTTTTCATATCCCTGATATCAAAAGGAAGTACGAGAGCCGTAACGAAAAAGAAACTTATGAAAAATACTGGTAAATTGAATTCCGGTAAAGTAAGCCAGCAATTGACAAGTGCCCAGACCAACCCTACATAAAAAACCTTTAAGAAAGGGATCTTCCGGATATATACCTCAAGGAAAAAGCTGTTGTACAGAAGCCCCAGAATGACAATGATGAACCATTTTATCAGCCTCGATTCATTGTGATTATTAATGATCAGAAGGGCACATACGATCCCTGCCAGGGCATTTAAGATCAATATTTTCGAGAAATGCTGGGTATGCTGGTATTTTGTATACAGATAACCGCTGAAATAAGTGATGAAAATAAGGAAAACAGAAGGGAAACGGAACGTGTTTTGCTCTTCCATGAAAAACACTGCAAAAAGGGTTCCTGTTATAGAGACATAAAACTGGCTTTCTATGACGGATTTTTTCAGTATTTTTAAAAGGTTCATCGATCAAAAATAATATTTATGAAAAGAATTTCCAAGATTTTTATGCTTTTGCTTCTCATGCTGAATCTATCGGCAGTTTCCGGTCAGAAATATTACGATGACCAATGGAAAAAAATAGAAGATAACAGTAAGAAAGGAGCCTATAAATCTAATCTTCCCATCGTTTTAGACATACAAAAGCAAGCCATGAAAGAAAACAATGCCCTTCAGCTTATCCGCTCCCTGAAAGCGGAATTCAGTATTGTGAATCAGACTAGAGATGATGATCAGAACGATGCTTCTTCTCAATTTTTCAGTAAGCTTCAGAATGCAGAAAAGCAATTGAAAGGCGAAGAATATCTGGTGTATAAAGTATTACTGAATGAGTTTTTCATGGATTATTATAATCGAAACTCCTGGAAGATCAACAGCAGGACCAATCTGAATTCTCAGGACATCTCACAGATTGAAACCTGGAGTAAGCTTGATTTTAAGAATTACTTGGATAAGAGTTATCAGGAGCTTGACCAGCAGAAACAGGCAATGAAAACCATCTCTTTGGGAAGATACAAAGATGTTTTTTCCAATACGAAGGATATGGCTTATTTTCCCACCTTATTGGATTGGTATTCCCTGAAAAAAGTAGATTTCTTTTCCAATAACGGGCTTTTTACAAAGAATGAGCTTACGGAAAACCGAACAAAGATCAATGCTGTTTTTGATGAACTGATCACTCAGAATAGCGGGAACTCCAGATTGTACTTTATGCATCAGAAAGTAGCGGAGAACTGTAATTTCACCCCATGCAAAGATCGGCTTGAACAGCTTCAGAGCCTTATAAAATCTGACATAGAAGGAGACTATAAAGTTCTGATCATGGAAGAAATCATGAACGAACTTACGGCTAAAAAGAAAGAAAAGGAGGCGCTTGCTGTTGCAGATCAGGCTAAAAAACAATATCCGAAATCTCCTTTCATAGAAAATATTAAAAACAGGGAAAAACAGATCATTAATCCGTCCCTGAATATTAAGTATGAGCAGCAGGCCCAAAGCAATCTGCCGATTCATCTGGTAGCAGAACATAAAAATGTTTCTGAATTTTCATTGGCCATTTATGAGGTGAAAGAAGAATTTGCAATCTTCTTGCAATATGCGCAGAATTCTTACGGGAATATGTTCGGAAAAGTGAATAAGAATCTGGTAAGAAAAGAAGTTTTCCAGTTGCCGGATCTCAAAGATTACCAATCTCATAAAACTTCTCTGGAGATCAAACCACTTCCGTCCGGGATCTATGTTGCAGAATATTCTGTGGCGGATTCAGATGCCCGAAACAACGGAAACGGGCAAAATTTTTATTTCCTGGTTTCCAATAACAGGATCATTTATCAGTCTAAAACAGATAGAAACCAGCTTTCCAACGAATTAAAATTGGTGAACAGTGAGAACGGGAAACCCATTGCAAATGAAAACCTGGCTTTTTATGAATTTGTAGCCAATAAAACTTTAAATAAAATAGAAGGTAAAACGGATGATAAAGGTATTTTCAAATTTCCGTCAACAGCAAGCAAGGATTATTACAGAACATTCCTGATACGGCAGCCTAAGACCAATGACTACCAGATCATGCAGGTGTATGGGAATGATGGTTATGCAGAAGGCTATAATCCGAATAAGCAGTCCCGTACCAAAGCCCAGATCTTTACCGACCGGGGTATTTACAGGCCGGGGCAGACCGTATATTTTAAAACGATCAATACAAGAATTGATAAAGAAATTGAATCCGTAGCTTCAGGTTTAAAACAAAAAATAACCCTGATTGATGCCAATGGAGAGGAAGTTTCTTCACAAAGCTTTACAACTAATGAATTTGGCTCTTATCATGGAAGCTTTATCCTTCCCAAAGGAAAACTGAACGGAGTGTTTTACCTGAGAACAGATAGTGAAGAAGGCTATAAAGACTTTAGGGTTGAAGAGTACAAAAGGCCAAAATTTGAAGTGACTTTTGATCCGGTAAAAGAGGAGTATAAATATGGACAGACCATTGAGCTGAAAGGAAAAGCCATGATGTTTTCTGGTGTTGCATTAAGCAATACTACTGTAAATTACGAAATTAAAAAACGCAACATCCGCTGGAGGTATTTCTGGTGGTATCCTCAGGAAGATGATAATGAAAATTCGATCCTGGGAGAAGCAAAAACAAATGAGAAAGGTGAATTTGTGATCCGTTTGGATCTTAAAAAAGATGAAAAACTTGAAGGGATCCAGATCGACAATTATGAGATCAATGCTTCGGTAACGGATATTAACGGGGAAACCCAATCTGCGGATACCCAATTGAAGGTTGCATCAGTGTCTCATTACATTCAGGCAGATCAAATTAAAAATGTATTTGCCAACGAAAATATAAAGCTGAAAGTCGAAACAAAAAATTATAATGAACAAAACCTGAAAAAACCATATCAGGTAAAATTATCCAGATTAGAAGCCCCGGACAGGATCTTCAGGGAAAACTTCAGATCCGAGGTTCAGAATCTGCCGAAATTCTCAAAAGATGAATTCATCAGCAAATTCCCACACGATCTGTATGATAAAAATGATGAACTGAAAAACTGGAAAGTTGAAAAAGTTCTTTTCAGTAAGACACAGGAGCCATCAGCTGACAACTCTCAACTCTCAACTCATCTGGACTTAGGGAAATTAGAAGCTGGCGATTATCAGCTGGAATTATATAATATTGAAGGAAAAGACACCATAAAATCTTCCCAAAACTTTAGTGTATGGGATAAGAACTCATTAAAGCCTAATCAAAAGACCTTCTTAACGGTTTTGGAACCTAAAGAAGAATTTTTAAGAGGAGAAAAAGCAAAAGTATATGCATATTCTAGCGTTCCTGATGCATGGGCCTATGTTTTTGTACAGGATGGTTCCGGGAAAACAGTTTCGGAAGTGCATCGTTTTAAAAACGGTATTTTGGAATATGTTGCTGAGATCCCGAAAGATAAAAGTGTGTCTGTTCTGAATATCCAGTTCCAAGTGGTGGCCTTTAATGATGTACAGACGCAATCTGTCAATCTGAAAATAAAAGATACCGAGCAGCCTTTGAAAATAGAAACGGTTACTTTCAGGGATAAATTGGAGCCGAATTCCAAAGAAAAATGGTCAGTGAAGATCTCAGGAAATGATAAAGAAAAGATCAATGCTGAGGTATTGGCCAATATGTACGATATGTCATTGGATCAGTTCGCAGCCAATAGTTTCAACTGGTATAAATTATATGTTCCTTATTCTGTTGTGACATCTTATGACGTCCGACAATATCTGCTTCAGAAGTATTATCAGAAAAGAATAGAATATGTCAATGGAGCGTATGTGGAAGTGCCTAATTTTAACTGGTTTGATGGCAATTTATTTTATGGAGGATTGAGAGGCGACTTTGCTGGTTTAGCGGTTCAGAATGCAGCTCCGGCTCCTGCAGCCATAGCTAAAGAAAAAAATATAGAAGAAGTAGTAGTTACGGGATATCGTACAGTATCAAAAAAGGCAGTAACCGGCTCAAATGTTCAGGAGGTTGAACGTGATGGAGATGGTGCTATAGACAAAGAAGATACAAAAGAATCCTTAGAGAAAATTCCTGTTCGTCAAAACCTGAACGAAACAGCATTCTTCTATCCCGACCTGAAAACCGATGCGGAAGGAAACGTAAATTTTGAATTTACTTCACCGGAAGCCCTTACAAAATGGAAGCTGATGTTCCTTGCCCATACCAAAGATGCAAGAGCGGCAACACTGGAAAAAGTAGTGGTGACCCAGAAAGAATTTTCAGTAACCCCTAATTATCCGAGATTTTTAAGAGAAGGTGACGAACTGAATCTACAGTCAAAACTGTCTAATTTATCTGATAAGCGATTAAGCGGTTCAGCCGTTTTACAAATATTGGATGCATTTACCAATGAAGATATTTCCTCTAAATTTGGATTGAACGCAGGAACTCAGAATTTTGACCTGAATGAAAACGGAAATACGGCTTTAACCTGGAAACTGAAAGTTCCGAACAATGTTTCTTCCATCATCGTAAAAGTGATAGCCAAAGCAGGTGCTTATTCCGACGGCGAGCAGCAGGCTATTGCAGTATTGCCAAACAGGATGCTGGTTACTGATGCCGTTCCGGTATTCGTAAAAGAAGGAGAAACAAAAACGTTTGAACTGGATAACCTTAAAAATACAAACTCTACAACGGTTTCCAATGTTTCCAATACACTGGAGCTTACGACAAACCCGATCTGGGAGATCATGTTTGCACTGCCAAGCCTGAAAAATGACCAGAATAATTCGGCAGATGTGGTCTTCAACAAATGGTTTGCAGATGTGCTGGCTTCGGAGATCTTCAAAGCGAATCCTAAAATGAAAACCGTTTTTGAAGAATACCAGAGCAAAGGATTACTGAATTCAAACCTTGAAAAAAATCAGGAACTGAAACAATTGCTGCTGGAAGAAACCCCTTGGGTACTGGAAAGCAGGAACGAAGAAGAGCAGATGCAGAAACTTGCATTACTGTTTGATACTAATACCATGAGAAATTCCATTAATCAGGACTGGAGCGATCTGGTAAAAACGCAGAATCCGGATGGCGGCTTCTCTTGGTATTCAGGATATCCGAGTTCTTACGGAGTGTCCATGTACATTCTTAAAAACTTAGGAAAGATCAATGTATGGCTGAAAGACAATGTGAAAGACTATCAGAGTTCTGCTCAAAATGAAATGGTTGCCAGACTGGTTCAGTATGTGGATAATGAGATCGATAAATACTGGGAGCCGAAAAAGGAAAATGTATGGAACAACTGGACATTGGATTACCTGGATACCCGAAACTATTGGGAAAAACAATATCCGTTGAAAGGAAAAGGAGCAACATTGAAGTCATTGGTAAAGCAAAAAGCAAAAACAGCTAAACTTACCGATTTCACTTTCTTCGTGCTGCATCGTGCTGCATTATTAATGAGTGATTACGGATTAAAAGATACTTCCGATAAGCTGATGAATTACCTTAAAGAAACGTCTACAGATACCAAAACACAAGGCGTGTACTGGAAGCAGAATCTTAATGACTGGGGCTGGTTCAGCTCAAAAGTGGTAAACCATGCCGGAGCGTTGGAAGTGTTCAGCAAACTGAAGCCAAACGATCAGAAATTCATTGAGGACATGAAGATCTGGCTGGTTACCCAAAAAGAAGTCAATTCATGGGGCAGCTCAAGAAGTACTTCCGAAGTGATCTTTACAATTCTGAATTCAGGGAAATCATGGACCAGTGCTGAAAGCGATAAAGCCACGATCGTTTGGGGCGGAAAAGAATTAAACCCTAAGACTCAGGCGACAGGATATGTAAAATCAGCAGTGAAAACCGATGTAGTGGATAAAAACTTAGGTACAGTGACCATAACAAAACCAGGTCCCGGAATTGTTCAGGGAGGATTGTTCTGGCAGTATTATGAAGATCTGGACAAGATCAGATCATCGGAAAGCTACATCTCCATTACCAAAGAACTATACCGAAAAGTAAAAACGGTAAACGGAGAAGAATTGCAGAAGATCTCATCCGAAACACCGTTGAAGGTAGGAGATAAAGTAACCGTAAGAATGATTTTGAATACCGATCGTCCGATGGAGTTTATCCATATTAAGGATATGCGTGCCGCAGGATTTGAGCCTGTGGATGTGTTGTCAGGCTACCAGTGGAAGAATAATTTAGGATACTATCAGTCAACAAAAGACGCTTCTACCAACTTCTATATCGAGTATATGCCGAAAGGAAAATATGTTTTCGAATATGATTTTACAGCTAATGCATCAGGGAAATTCTCAAACGGGATCACGACGATGCAGAATTACTATGCACCGCAGATGAATGCCCATACAAAAGGCACCAATATTCAGATTTTGGAATGATTTTTGGCTATAGGGTAGGAGTGAAATTTTAAAAATAAAATAAAATGAAATTTTCGAAAACCTTAATTACAGGATTGATTATGTTGGTGGGTGTAAATACTTTTGCCCAAAAGAAAAAAGCAGAGAAATTTGAAAAACTGGAGATAGAAATGTTTCCTAAAGCAAAAGAAGGTTATAAGCAGGTGTATATTCAGCTTCCTGTTGCGAAAAACGAAAATGACCTGAAAGTTGAATTTTTTGTGGGAACGGAAAAAATGCTGGACTGCAACAAACATTTTCTGATGGGGAACGTAAAAACTCAGGATCTGCAGGGCTGGGGATACAATTATTATGAAGTGGAGTCTAAAGGAGAAACCGGCGGTACCCTTATGGCCTGCCCGGATCAGAAGCTGACAAAGAAATTTGTTACCCTTCAGCCGGAAATCGTAAGGTATAACAGCAAATTACCTTTGGTATTTTATATTCCTAAAGACTTGGAAGTCCGTTACAGGGTATTGCGCCCTGATGCTGCTATGAAAAAAGCGGTTCAAAAATAATTTAGATTTAATTTTAATTATAGAAAAGCTTCCGGCAAATTGCGGGAAGCTTTTTATTTTTTATATATGACAAAAAAATCAAACACTAAAATAAAGCAGGTTTCTCATAAAGATCTTAGATAACCTATCACTCATCATTCATAACTTATCACCTGCCCACTTTTTCAGGGTTTTTACGGTTTTTCAAAAAGTATATAAAATCATTGAAAAAAACTGATATATTTGTTTTCGAAAGAATTAAACAAACTATGGAAAATGTATTTGATGCTAAAGATGCTCAGAACTATATTGACAGGATAAATAAGCTTATTCCGGACACTCACGGACTGTGGGGGAAGATGACCGTTGATCAGATGCTGGCTCACTGCAATGTTTCCTATGAAATGGTTTATGAGCCTGAAAAACATAAAAAACCGGGATCTATTGCCAAGTTTATTTTAAAAACTTTTGTAAAATCCAAGGTGGTAGGTGAAAAGGCGTATTCCAAAGGAGGACCTACCGCACCGCAGTTTATCATTACAGGAAGGAGAAACTTTGACGATGAAAAGAAAAGGCTTATCGGCTTTATCCAGAAAACACAGCAGATGGGGTCTTCGGCTTTTGATGGTAAAGAATCTTTCTCCTTCGGAAAGCTCAATGCGCAGGAATGGAATAATATGTTTGCAAAACATCTGAACCATCATCTGTCTCAATTCGGAGTTTAAAATTCAAAAAACAATATGAAAAAATTTTTATTATTCCTCCTTTTTATTTCTAACCTTGTCTTGGCACAGCAACAACAGATGCCGGATATTTCCAGCGTATGGCTGAATAACAGTAAACCTTATGTCGGTACAATAGGTAACGGGACACAGGAAATTAAGCTTAAGATCAATATTTCTGAGCAGAACAAGAAAAATAATCAGGAGTATTTCGTTTCAGGGTATTCAGTGGTAGATACAAACTACTCAAAATTTGAAGGAAAAATTACGGTCACCAAATACAAGGACTTTAAAAAGAAAGGAACCGTATTTGGGGAATATGAACTGGCAGAAGAAAATAAGGGGAAGCACTCCGGGATTTTCAAAGGCAAATTCATTTACACCTTCAAATGGAACAGGAAAACTGAGAAGATCGAGGGCCAGTACATAGAATTCATCGGAAACTGGGAAAGCTACGATAAAACCCTTGATTTTAAGACACGCTTGAAAAACCAATAAAAAACTTATACATCATGTTAAGAAAAATATTATCAGTGGTAGCAGGCATCATTGCAGGTTCTGTAATTGTAGGCCTCGTTGAATGGCTGGGACATTATCTGTACCCGCTGCCGGCAGGAATGAAAAGCAACGATATGGAAGCAATGAAGGAATATATTCCCAATGCACCTTTTATGGCCTTGTTTTTTGTGATTATTGCATATGCCTTGGGAGCCTTGGCTGCAGGTTTTGTTTCTACAAAAATTGCCAGAGACGGAAAGAACATATATGCCATTATTTGCGGGATCATCTTTGTCATAATTACCATCATTAACCTGGCTATGCTGCCTACCCCGGCGTGGTTCTGGGTTCTTGGGATTCTGGTCTGGGTACTCGTATTAGCAGGATATAAATTAGCATTAAATAAAAACAGAGCATGAAACTAGGAGCATTTTCAATTAGCTTAAGCGTTAAGGACCTTCAGAAATCTAAAGAATTTTACGAAAAACTGGGTTTCAGTTCCATGGGAGGAAACATGGAACACAACTACCTGATCATGAAAAACGGAAGCACTTTGATCGGGTTATTTCAGGGAATGTTTGATGGCAATATGCTTACATTCAATCCCGGGTGGGACGAGAACGCCCAGAATCTGGAATCTTTTGATGACGTTCGTGATATTCAGAGACATCTGAACAAAAACAATATCCAGCTTGATAAAACAGCGGACGAAGCGACTTCAGGACCTGAACATATCTTTTTAAAAGACCCGGACGGGAATATGATCCTGATCGATCAGCACAGATAACATTAAAAACATATAATTATGAAAATATTAAAAAGAATTATATTATTTCTGGCAGGACTGCTTATCATCTGGCTCATCATAGCCGCTTTTATTCCAGGTGATTGTAAATATGAAAAATCCATATCCATCAACGCGCCGGCAGAAAAAGTATGGAAGAATACCAATACCTTAAAGGCAATGGACCAGTGGAGTCCATGGAATGATCTGGATCCCAACATGAAAAAAGACTGGATGGGAGTAGCAGGCCAATCCGGTGAAAAAGTATGCTGGGACAGTAAAAAAGAAGAGGCAGGAAAAGGATGCCAGGAAGTAAAAAAAATAGATGCGGCAAACAAAAGGATAGACACATCAATCCGGTTCCTGACCCCTTATGAAAGTGAAGCAAATGCTTATGTGACTATCGTTCCGGAAGGAAACGGAAGTAAGGCAACATGGGGATTTACCTCGCAGATCCCTTATCCGTTTACCGTAATGAAACTGTTTATGAATATGGAAGATCAGATAGGAGATGATTACCAGAAAGGACTTTCGAGATTAAAAGCACTGTCTGAAAAACCTTAATTAAAAAATACAAATTAAAACTAAACATTAAAAACATTATGGCAACAGTAAACGTTTACTTAACATTTGACGGGAATTGCAGAGAAGCATTCGATTTTTATAAATCTGTTTTTGGAGGAGAATATCCTTATATCGGAACTTTTGGGGAAATGCCTGCTATGGGAGGGCAGGAGACTCCTGAAACAGATAAAGACAAGATCATGCACGTTTCACTTCCTATTTCCAAAGAAACGGTATTGATGGGGAGTGATACCGGAGGTGAATGGGCATCTCATTATAAAGCGGGAAATAATTTCTCTGTTTCCGTAGGTGCAGAATCCAAAGAAGAGGCAGATAAATTGTTCGGAGGTCTTTCTGCGGGAGGTCAGGTTACAATGCCTATGGCAGATACCTTCTGGGGCGCTTATTTCGGAATGTTTACAGATAAATTCGGGATCAACTGGATGGTTAACTATGATGATCCTGCGAAAATGCAGCAATAATAATTAATATTTTATATACGAAATATAGTTAAAAATAACCGGTGGATCATCCATCGGTTTTTATTTTGTAATACCTTTGATATCTCAAATTTTAAATCAATACAATTATGAATAAAATAGCAGTCGTTACCGGTGGAAACCGCGGTCTGGGAAAAGATATGGTACTGGCACTTGCCAAAGAAGGTAAAGATGTCATTTTTACCTACAACAGTAAAGAATCAGAGGCAGGAGATGTAGTAAAGGAAGTGGAAAACCTGGGAAGAAGATCCGCAGCTATTCAGTTAAGCGTAGATCGTCAGGAAGGCTTTGATGCATTTTTCAATGAGCTGTCCCGGGTTTTGAATGAAAAATTCAATGGAGCCAAAATAGATTACTGGGTCAATAATGCAGGAATAGGCCTTCCGACTGTTTTAGGAGCAACTGATGAAAGCTCTTTTGACACCTTAATGAACATCCACATGAAAAGCCCTTATTTCCTTGTTCAGAACGCGCTGAAAGTCATGAATGACGGTGGAGCAATTGTTAACATAGGAACTGGCTTAACGAGGTTTTCCATGGCAGGATACTCTGTATATGGCAGCCTTAAAGCAGCTATGGAGACCATGACGAGATACTGGGCGCTGGAACTGGGCAAAAGACAGATCAGGGTAAACGCTGTTGCTCCGGGAGCTATTGAGACAGACTTTGGCGGAGGTATGGTTCGGGATAATGATGAGATCAACAAAACCATTGCGGCGGCTACTGCGCTGGGCAGAGTAGGGCTTCCTGATGATATTGGATCTGTGGTTGCATTTCTTTGTTCCGACAGTGCCAAATGGGTGAACGGACAAAGGATTGAGGTTTCAGGAGGGATACATTTATAAAAAGTTGAACCTTTCAGAAGCAAAAGAATTGATTATTCCCGCATTTTCCTATTCCGGATCTGCAGAAAAATGGGCAGATCTGGGATGTGGAAGCGGGTTATTTACCAATGCACTGGCCACACTTTTATCCGACGGAAGTAAAATTTATGCCATAGACAGGAACTTTCAGACTATACAGTCTGTTAACAGAGAAGTTGAAATAGAATTCATTCAGGATAATTTTGAAGATGGAGTTTCAGATATTCAGGATCTTGATGGGATTTTAATGGCCAATTCTCTCCATTACATAAGGGAAAAGGAAAAACTGATTCAAAACCTGCTGCACAACCTGAAACCGGGCGGAAAATTCATCATAATCGAGTATGATACGGAGAATGCAAACCAATGGGTTCCTTATCCTGTCAGTTTCGGGAAATTAAAACTTCTTTTCTCAAAAGCAGGATTTCAGGATATTGATAAAACTGGTATAAGAAAATCTGTATACAATGATGATCTGATGTATGGTGCGGTGATATCAGGTTTAGAAGGAGGACAATAAAAACAGACAATTAAAAAAATAAAAGATGAAATTTACAATTGACGAAATTAAAACGGAGCATCAAAAAGTAAAAAGCGGTGCAGACTTTCCAAAATATATTCAGGCTATTAAGAATTTAGGAGTTTCTCACTATACAAGTTATGTATCGGACGGCAATACGGAATATTTTGACGAGGAAAACCAATCCGCTTCTACAGGAAGCAAATACGAAGCCTTAACGATTTCAGAAAACTTAAACCCGGATAATTTCAAATCCAGACTGAAATTGCATCAACAGGGCGGAACAGATTATCTTACATTCTGTAAGGACTGTGCAGAAAATGGTGTTGAAGGCTGGAGGATGGACCTGAACGAAATGACATGTACTTATTTCGATACCGCCGGAAATAATATTTTGGTAGAACAGATTCCATCATTATAAAGTACAATAACTTTAAGCTATTGATTAGCTTTTCTATTTTATTAAACCTGTGAGGTTTGGATCCAAACTATTTCTGTTTAATCATACCAAAATTTCCATATCAAAATTTTTTTCCTTATTATTGATAATTCATATTAATAATGTTTAATATGATAGATGATAATAATAAAGTTGAAATCAATTATGAAGATTGTAAAGTCACTGGCTTTGATTATTTTCAGCCTGGGTACTGCGTTATTCCATGCTCAGGATAATGACCTGGGAGCCTGGTATATGTATTTTGGAAATAATAAGATCAGTAAAAAATGGAACTGGCATAATGAGATACAGTACCGTAACTTCGATGCGGGTGGAGATCTGGAACAGCTTCTGATCCGTACCGGGATAGGATACGACCTTACGGAGAATAATAACAACGTATTGTTAGGGTATGGTTTTATCCTGAGCCAGCCTTATGTAAACGGAGAAAAGAAAGAAAATATTGAACACCGTATTTTTCAGCAGTATATTACAAAGCAAAAGTTCGGGCGTTTCAGTCTTCAGCATCGTTACCGGCTGGAAGAGCGCTTTTTGGAAGATGATTTCAGAATGAGATTCCGTTATCTCCTGGGACTGAATATTCCGATCAACAGAAAGGAAATGCTCCCCAAAACATTATATGCTTCGGTATATAATGAGATATTCCTGCATTTCAACAGTCCGGTCTTCGACAGGAATAGAGTGTATGGAGCTTTGGGATATGTTATCAGTAAGAATTTGAGGATCGAGGCTGGATATATGAACCAGATTCAGGAGAATAAAAACCGCGGACAGGTCCAGATCGGTTTTTATAATAATATTCCGTTTAACAAAAATTAAAAAACACTATGCATTCAGGAAAAAGATTTGGCTTTCGGGAGTTCGTGATGTGGACGAGGAGAAGTATTTATGTTCTGACGATTTTGGCGGCGATCCCCACAGTATTATATTTCTTCGGATGGAAGTTCCTTTCCTTTCCGTGGCAGCCCATTGCCATTATGGGAACAGCTGTTGCGTTTATTGTCGGGTTCAAAAATAATGCAAGCTACAGCCGGCTTTGGGAAGCCAGGCAGATCTACGGAGCCATCATCAATGACAGCCGAAGTTTTGGATATATTGTAAGAGACGCACTTTCTGAAAAAAACTCAGATAAAGTAAAAGAGATATTCAAACGTCATTATGCATGGTTAACTGCACTTCGTTTTCAGCTTCGTGAGCCAAGAGCCTGGGAAAATATGAATACGGTGCAGTTTGAAGAATATGCAAAGTATTATGAGATCCCTGAAAAGCTTTCCAAGCTGGATGATGAGCTGAAGAACTATCTCTCAGAGCAGGAACTTCAATATATCTTAAGCAAGAAGAACAGGGCAACACAATTAATGGCAAGCCAGAGTAGGGATTTGTCCGGAGTTTATGCAAGAGGAGAAATTAATGATTTCCAGTGGACGCAGATTAATCAGCAGTTGGTAAAGTTCACCGATAATCAAGGGAAAGCGGAAAGGATCAAAAACTTTCCCTATCCAAGGAATTTCTCGTCCATTACGACTTATCTTCTTTTGCTTTTCATTCTTTTTGTGCCTTTCGGGTTGTTGAAAGAATTTGATAAGCTGGGCGAAGGAACTGCTTTTGAGGGTTTGACCGTGTGGTTCAATATTCCGTTTTCACTATTGGTAACATGGTGTTTTCATACGCTGGATAATGTGGGGGAGGCTTCCGTAAACCCGTTTGAGGGAAGCGCGAATGATGTTCCGATCACCCAGATCAGCCGTACCATAGAAATTGATATGAGGGATATGCTGGATGAAGACAATCTTCCACCTGCCATCACCCCGAAAAATAACATTGTATTGTAAAGAGGAAAGATAAATTTCTTTTTATCTGCCTTGAAATTCAGATTCTAATAAAATAAAGAGAAATAAACGATGATTCACAATTATGTCATAATATCGATTGCAGTTTTACTCTCTGTGATGATATTGGTAATGATAGGGCAGAAACTGAAAGTAGCTTATCCCATTTTCCTGGTTATTGCAGGATTATTGATCAGCCTGATCCCGGGAATGCCGCATATAGAGATAGAGCCTGACTTGGTTTTCCTTATTTTCCTGCCTCCGATTCTTTTCGAGGCTGCATGGTTTACCTCCTGGCAGGATTTTCATAAATGGAGAAAGCAGATTTTTTCAATGGCTTTCGGGTTGGTTTTCCTTACTTCCGTAGTCGTGGCTTACCTTTCTTCCTCCATTATTCCGGGGCTTACCGTAGCCATGGGATTCCTGTTGGGAGGAGTGAATTCTCCACCCGATGCGGTGGCTGCAACATCCGTACTGAAGCACATGAAGATCCCAAGAAAGATCACAAGCATACTTGAAGGTGAAAGCCTTATCAATGATGCTTCGAGTTTAATTGTATTTAAATTTGCTTTGGCAGCGGTAGTCTCCGGGCAGTTTATCTTTGGAGAAGCAGTCAAAGACTTTTTTAGCATGGCTGTCGGAGGAATAGCAGTAGGAGTGGGATCCGGCTTACTTTTCGGAGCTTTGTTAAAGATCATTCCGTCCAATTCCAATATAGATACTATCATTACCCTGATCGTTCCATACATCATGTACATCGGTGCCGAACACTTTCATTTTTCAGGAGTATTGTCGGTTGTTACAGGAGGATTATTAATGTCATACAATTCACACTGTTATCTGAGTCATACCTCAAGGATACAGTCCGGGAATGTATGGAGTGTACTCATATTCCTGATGAATACCCTGATCTTCATCCTTATCGGGCTTGAGTTGCCGGTTGTAGTAGCCGCCATGAAGGACTACACCATTTCCGAAGGGATTTTATACAGTATTGTAATTGGCGGAGCGATTATCCTGACCAGGATTCTATACAGCTATGCCCTGATGTATTTCCCAAGGATTTGTTCCAAGGAATTAAGGATGAAAGTCCCTAAACCGGACTGGCGGGAACCCTTTATCATCAGTTTTGCAGCCATGAGAGGGGTGGTTTCTCTGGCAGCAGCATTATCTATTCCTGCATTCTTACCCAATGGAGAAGCATTTCCGCACCGTAATATTATTTTATTCGTGACTTTTGTCATTATTTTGATTACTTTAGTAGGGCAGGGACTACTTTTAACCCCGATTCTAAAGTTGTTAAAAGTAAATGATGCAGGAAGCGAACTACCGGCGGAGAAACAGGAAATTATCCTGATGAAAAAATTGAAAGAAACCGCTTTGCAAAAGCTGGATTCTGACTTTTCCGAACTGGCCGAAAAAAACAGCCTGATACGCCACCAAAAACATAAATTGGAAAATGAAATGATGATGATGGCGGATAAAGCCGAATGCATGGCTTCTACGGGAGATTATATAGCAGCTGTTAATGAGACCAAAGATGCCCTTCGCCAGATCATTCAGGCACAGAGAAACGAGCTTCACAGAATGAAGAAAGAAAAAATATTTGATGACCATGTGATGAGAACCATAGAAATGCAGCTTGATTTTGAAGAAGCCAAGATCACCGGTTTTTCACATGGATAGAACCATAATACTGAAAATATTAATATGAGTACTCCGATCCTTGTACAGTATAAAATAAATGCTCCCATTGAAAAAGCATGGAAAGCACTTACCGATAAAAGTGAAATGAAATCCTGGTATTTCGATATACCCGATTTCGAACCGGAAGTGGGAAAGCAGTTCAATTTTTACGAACCCGGTGATGCGAAAAAATACTACCATCAATGTGAGATCTTAGAGATCATTTCAGGCCGGAAGCTGAAGCATACCTGGGCTTATCCGGAATTTTCTAAAGAAAAAACCATTGTAACATGGGAGTTGCAGCCTGAAGACGATGGAACCTTGCTAAAACTCATCCATGAGGGTACCGATAGCTTCACAGATCTGGGTAAGGATTTTTCAAGAGAAAGTTTTACAGGAGGCTGGAACGGAATTATCGGGCAAAGCATGAAATCCTATCTGGAAAAATAACAGCATAAACGCAGAGAATAATTTTCTTTGCGTTTGATCTTATAAATCAGTAACCAGGTAAATTTTAATTGATAACTACAAAAGACATAAAAAGCTTTTAAATGAACTTTAAAAAGTACATAAGAAGAAAATCAGATATTTTCAAGAGTTAATGTATACTTAAATATACTTTTCAGAGATCTTCCAAAGAAACTTAAGTGTCTCAAAAACTTTTGCGCTTTTTGTGGTTTGATTTTTTTTTACAGAGAACATATGGCAAAATACAGCTTTCTCCGTCTGATACTCTGGACAGAAAATTTAGATGAAACAATAGGATTCTATACCCATACTTTAGGGTTTTCCCTTTTGGGAAAGAATGAGGACTGGCAATGGGCTTCCCTTCGTAAAGATGATGTTCAGATCATGCTTTCTAAGCCTAATGAGCATGAAAAATTGGAAAGAATAGGCTTTACCGGATCCTTTTATTTTAATGTGGATCATGTGGATGAACTTTGGGAAGACCTGAAAATGAAAACAAAAGTTTGTTATGAGATCGAGACCTTTGAATGGGAGATGAGGGAATTTGCTATCTACGACAATAATGGTTATATATTACAATTCGGACAGCCTGTAAATGAAATTAGCAAAGCGGAATAAAATTTGCTATTTTTGGGGAAATATTTAGAAATTCAATGAAAAAAAATATAATAGCGGGTTTTGCTGCCATTTTGTTGCTGGCATCATGTAATAAAGATGAAAAGATACTGAATAGTCTCAGTGACTATAACAACTCTATGGAAGGTAAAGGATATCATTTCGGGGATAAGCTGCAGCTTCCGAAAGAGGTTACGGACAATGCAGAAAGCATTACCATAAGCTTTGGAGATAAGGAAACCTCAGATCTTACAGTAGATTCTAAATTCTATACCTTAGGAGATAACGCTGTTACATTCAATATCAAAACAAAAGGAGGTGAAACGCTAAATCAGGATGCAACCATCAATGTTTTTGCAAAAAATCCTGAAAAAAACATGTCCTATCAGATCGTAGCCGAATATCCGCATGAACCTAAAAATTTTGTACAGGGTTTCCAGCTGGAAGGGAATACAGTTTACGAAAGTGATGGTCAGAACGGAGCTTCTCAGATTTTAAAATACACACTGGGAACTACAACCCCTCTTGCGTCAACTAAACAGGCACAGGAAGACTTTTCCGAAGGAAGCACTATTGTGGGGGACAAAGTCTATCAGCTGACATGGCAAAGCAAAAAAGGATATATCTATGACAAAAATTCATTAAAATTGGTATCCGAGTTTGCCTATCCTAATGTATTGGGAGAAGGTTGGGGGTTAACATATGATGGTAAAAGCCTTATAGCTTCCGATGGCAGCAAATTATTATACTTCCTGGATGTGAAAGACCCTTCAAAGTTAGTTAAGCATATTGCTGTGGCCGGAAGTGCCCAGGCATATGACCAGCTGAATGAGTTGGAATACCATAACGGATTTATCTATGCCAACGTATGGCAAAAACCGGTTATCCTGAAAATTAATCCGATAAACGGTGAAGTGGTAGGGAAATTCGATTTTACTGAGATCACCAAGCAAAATACCAAGGGAACTGACGATGTACTGAACGGAATTGCTTTTAAAGGGGACAATATGCTGATTACCGGGAAAAACTGGTCGAAAATTTATGAAGTTGCTGTTAAATAACTATCATTAAACAGTTTCCAAGTGAAAATATAATAAACGGCGTTCTTAAGGAACGCTGTTTTTATTAAAAAGAGATTTCCCGATTCCGTCGCAATGAAATCAATGATCAGAATAAATTTTTGTTATTTTTGATAAAATATTATAAAAACCGGTGAAAGAAAATATAATAACAGGTTTCGCAGCAGTCTTACTGTTGGTGTCGTGTGATAAAAATAGGATGATCCTGAATACTTTAAGCTATTATAATAACTCAATGGAAGGAAAAGGGTACCACTTTGGAGACCAGCTGAAGATTCCTAAAGATGTAACGGATAACGCAGAGAGTATCTCCATAAGTTTTGAAGATAAAGAAACTTCGGACATGAGCATAGATCCCGGATTTTATACATTGGGCGACAATGAAATTACGTTTAATATCAAGACAAAAGATGGTAAGGCTTTAACCCAGGACGCAACCATTAATGTTTTTGCAAAAAAAACCGAACAGAATATTTCCTATCAGGTGATAGTCGAATATCCTCATAATCCCAAGAACTTTGTGCAGGGCTTCCAGTTGGAAGGAAATACGGTGTATGAAAGTGACGGGGAAAAAGGGTCTTCACAGATGATAAAATACATATTGGGAACTACAGTTCCTATTGCCTCCACCAAACAATCCCGTAAAGATTTTTCAGAAGGATGTACCATTGTAGGGGACAAAGTATATCAGCTGACCTGGCAGAGTAAGAAAGGGTATATTTATGATAAGAATTCCTTAAAACTATTATCTGAATTTGCTTATCCTAATTTATTAGGAGAAGGCTGGGGGCTGACATATGACGGAAAGAAACTTATCGCATCTGACGGGAGTAAGTTTTTATATTTCCTCGATCCTGAAAATCCATCGGAATTGATCGGGCGTATTGCCGTGGCGGGAAGCGCTCAGAAATATGATCAGTTGAATGAACTGGAATACCATAAAGGTTTTGTATATGCCAATGTATGGCAAAAGCCTTTTATTTTGAAGATCAATCCGGTAACCGGTGAAGTAGTCGGGAAATTTGACTTTACAAAAATTGCTGATGAAAATGGCGAAGGAGAGAATGATGTACTGAACGGAATTGCCTTTAAGGGAGACCATATGCTGATCACCGGGAAAAACTGGCCGAAAATTTATCAGATTGCCATAAAAGAATGAAAAATTTTCAGGAATTTTTATTGGAATAGAATAAAGTATGTAAATTGGCAGTACTCTTTATGAGCATTGCATTAGAAAAAAATATTGAAATTAATACACCTCATACTGATCCTTATTTTCTGTTCATTATCTGCACAGAAGAGTCTTCCTTTAGATACTTTAAAGCTTAAGGAAGCAGGAGATATGTTTGCGGATGATTACGGAAACCTGTATATCTATAAGAATAAGGACTTCAGTCTTACCAAATATGACTCACTGGGAAAGCAGATCGGGAAAATGATGCTTACCGTTCCCTATAAAGTGCAGAGCGTACAAAATCCACTTACCGTTCCATTGTTTTCGGAAAATGCCCAGGAACTGAAATTGGTAGACCAGAACCTTAACGAAATTCAAAAAGTAGATTTCAAGCAGAAATTCGGGTTTATAAAAATGGCTTATGCAGAAGATCTTCAGCAGCTTTGGCTTTTGGATGACAGTGCAAAGCGCCTGATCCAGTATAACTTCAGAAACGAGACGACCATCAATTCTTATCCTTTTGATGCCGGTTTTGATGACCTGACGGACCTTCTGGTGTTTGAAAATAAGGTTTATATCCTGACCCGGAAATCTCTGATCGTCTATACCCTTAAATTTGAAAAACTTTTTGAAGTTCCTGTAGAAAACGGAAAACGTTTCAGAAGAGAAAATGAGTCCGTTCTGGTAATTACTAAAAATTCAATACTAAAATACATTCCTGAAAAAGAACTGGTGAAAGTTTTTGAGGATACCGATGCACAGATTGTGGATAAAAACACCCTTTCTTTTTTTGAAATCAAAGCCAACAAACTTTATCTTTACAGCCTCGAAAAAAGAACAGCTAAAGAACAGACAAAACAGGAACCCACTGAAGAAACTATAGGACAGCCTTCAGAGCCATCAGTAAAAGAGCCTGTTGAAAAGGAGGCTGAAAAGCCTGCCGAAACGACTGAGGTACCGGAGGAAAAAAAGGTGGAAAATACTCTGGAAAAGCTTATTGAAGATACTTCAGAAGTTCAGGCTGCGGGAATTGAGTTATATAATCATCAGTAAAAACAGTAAGGGAAAATATGCACATTGCGGTTACAGGAAATATCGGAGCGGGAAAAACTACTTTAACGACTATGCTTGCCAAGCATTACGGATGGAGTGCACAGTTTGAGGATGTAGATCATAATCCTTATCTGGAAGACTTCTACGCAGATATGAGTAAGTGGAGTTTTGCACTCCAAATCTATTTCCTCGGAAGTAGGTTCCGTCAGGTAAAGGAAATCCGGGAAAGCGGTAAAAATATCATCCAGGATCGTACGATCTATGAAGATGCACATATTTTTGCCGAAAACCTTAATGATATGGGACTGCTTTCGGACAGGGATTTCAATAATTATGCATCCGTATTCAGCCTGATGAAATCTTTTGTTTCAGCTCCTGACCTGCTGATCTATCTGAAATCCGATGTTCCCAACCTGGTTAAAAAGATCTATAAAAGAGGAAGGGAATATGAGGCATCCATCAGTATCGAATACCTTTCAAAACTTAACCAGAAATATGAAAAATGGATCTCAGGTTATACGGAAGGAAAACTGCTGATCATTGAAGTGGACGACCTTGATTTTGTGGAAAAGCCTGAAGATTTCGGATTTATTCTGGAAAAGATAGAAGCAGAGCTTAACGGTCTCTTTTAACAATTATTTATTATAAATTAAGACATCCGTAATCCGGCTTATTACTAAATTTGTTAAGAACAAGTTTATAAATTAATCAAAATGTTAGTGAAGGTATTACATAATGGAAATTGTTCAAAATCCAATGCCGTTCTGGAGTATCTGGATGAGAACGGAGTACCGTTTGAGATCATTAATATGATGGAAGACCCGCTGAGTATATTAGAGATCAGAACGGTACTGAAGAAACTTAATCAGAGCGTTTTTCATATCATCCGGAAAACGGAGAAACTGTATATGGATCAATTTGCAAGTAAGAATTATTCTGAGGAAGAATGGATCAGGATCCTGTCTGAAAATCCATCATTAATTCAAAGGCCGATCTTAATAAAAGGTTCCGTAGCAATGCTGGGAAGGCCTATTGAAAATGTAAAGTTTTTTATTGAAAAATAATTTGGAAACAACATTGAAAACATAAACAAAAAAGTCAGCTTCAAGCTGACTTTTTACTTTAAAGAAGGATCACGCCTTCTATTTTTGCTACTTCTTTATAAATATTCACCACCTGATCCGCATCGAGTACAAATGCATTAATGTTGCAGGCAGTATATTTTCCGTTTTTGCTTTCACGGTTTCCCAGTGTGAACTTGATACCGTCAAAAACACGGTAAATCTCCGTAAGCTTGGACTGGTCTGTCGGAATAATGAATTTAAATAAATAGTCTTCCGGAAAATCATGATGATCTTCCAGTTTCTCCTTCAAAGAATTATAAAAATCCTCAGGAGTTGCATGTTGGTTTCCTTGTAATATATCCATCTGCCAATATTAATTATATATAAATATAGTGAAAATTTCTCTATTTTCCAAGTGGCCCTAAAATGGATTTTGAATTCTGATGCTCATAATCTTCAATGATATTGAACAGCCCGTTCACCATCTGTTCGGATGCCAATTGGCTTAATCCGCCTGCATTCACCGTATTTTTACCTCCTCCCAACAGGCTGCCCAGCAGATTGCTTCCGGATAAAGCCGTATTAATGGTCTTTACAATCCCAAACTGGTTGAGCTTTTCATCTACTTTCGGGGCAATAGCAGCTACCAGTTGCTGGGAAGTTTTTTCTTTCAGGATCTGTGTAGCCGTAGTTCCCTGGATGATCCTCGTTACATCCTGTGCATTCAGATTGTTGACGGCGCCTTCCAGGATCGGTCTTGAGATGTTCACGGTATAGGATGCAGCCTGGGCAATATAGTCCCTTTCTTTGGCTACCAGTGAGGGAGCAATTTTTTCCAGTGCAGAATTAATGTCCCTTAGCTGCTTAGGTAATGCTTTATCAACGAGGTTATTTTGAAGGAAGGCTTCTTTATTGCCATAAATTCCCATCCCTTTATCTATACCGTTCAGCAAAAGCCTTTTTATAACAGATAATCCCAGATCAGTGGTTGCAAGGGTAGAGCAGGACTGCATTGCAGTATTAATAACAGCACCTGTTCCTATGACCAAAGCTGCGGCGATAATATATTTTTTCATGTATAAATTTTTCTGTTTTTTTATTATTCTCAAATTTTACGCCAAATTTAAAGAACTGAAACGGGTTGGGCAAAATTTCGGTAAGTTATTAATAACGATAGCTTTAAATAATAAATGCTATTGATTAAGATAGTAAAAAAATGCCCCGTTCTTTAAGAATTAATCTAACATAATATAATAGTTTCAAAATTTTTAAGATAATTTAACAATGTTAAGGATATTTTTATAATTTTGACTAATGTCTTTTTTTGAGAATAAGAAGATTATTAAGCAATAAGCCCGTTTATGGCTTTTCAGTTTTGATTGTACAAAATAAAAATTAACTATATGAAACAACGTGATTTAAAGTATTCATGTCTCATTGCTGTTTTATACTTTGGTATGAACGTCAATGCACAGGTTACCCCTCAGGACAGCACGGTTAAGGAGAAGAAAATTGAAGAGGTCGTGATGATCGGATATGGTACGGCTAAGAAAAGGGACCTTACGGGCTCTATTGCTAAGGTGGATGGAAGTGAAGTTGCAGATAAACCTGCTGCCAATCCGGTAAACTCTCTGCAAGGTAAAGTAGCTGGTCTTTCAGTTGTCAATTCAGGGCAGCCGGGATCGCAGGCTGATGTCAGGATTAGAGGTACTGTAACTATTAATGGAGTTAATCCGGTTTACATTGTGGATGGTGTTTTTGCAAACAATATTGACTTCTTGAATCCTGCAGATATAGAGTCAATGGAGATCCTGAAAGACCCTTCTTCTCTGGCAATTTTCGGTAGTAGAGGAGCAAACGGAGCAATCATTGTGACTACAAAGAGAGGAAAAACAGGTAGAACAACAATCAATCTGAGCTCTTCAATAGGTATAAAGTCATTAGATAATAGACCTGATATTACGAATGCGGAACAGTTCAGGACTCTTTATAATGAGGATCTGGTGAATCAGGGACTACCTGCTTATAATATGTTTAATATCTTTAATGCTGATATAAACTGGGTAGATGAAATCCGTCAAAAAGGAGGAATTATACAACAGCACAGTGTTACCATTTCAAATGGAAGCGAGAAAAACAGGGTGAGTTTTTCATTTGGATACCAGAAAGAAGAAGGATCCATAAAATATGAAGATTATGAAAGGTTTACTATGAAATTTAATGATGACCTTAAAATCTCAAAATCTTTACGTGCGGGTTTTGGATTGACAGGTTCTTATGGTAAATTACCACAACTTAGAAACTTCACCTCCTCACTTAATGCTACACCTGTAGTAGCTCCGGTTAATCTGAATCCTGGAGATCATTATGGATTATATAACTCTTTGCCACAACAAATTGGGGCCGCACAGATTGGTAATCCATTGGCATTGGTGGAAGGACACAGATATACCCAGTTGAATAAAGACTTCCAGTTCAATCCTAATGCCTATTTAGAATTCGATTTCTTTGATCATTTTACTTTCAGATCCAGCTATTTCCTTACCTATAGAAACGGTACAGGCAGAGGGTATGAACCAATATTTAATGTTTATATTCCGGAAACAAACTCAGTTTCACCTTATTCCGGAAGACTGTTAAGTACGGTAAACCAATTTGAAAACAGGGATGTTTCCTTTCAGCAAAACCAATTATTGACTTATAAAAATAAGTTTGGAGTGCATGATCTTACCGTAATGGCCGGTTTTGAAACTATTAACAGAGAGTATAATAGCATGACAGGAAATGCAAAAAGCAGCTTATCAAATCCGCTTGGACAAATGCCTAATAATCCTAGATTTTGGTATTTGAATTCAGATTTTGTAGATCCTGCCACAAGAACGGCTAACAGCAGCCAATACAAACAAAGACAGGTTTCGTATTTTGGAAGGATGTTATACAGCTATGATAGCAAATACATGTTAAATGCATCCTTACGTAATGATGGATCTTCCATGTTAGCTCCGGGTAATAGATTTGACTGGTTCTGGTCTGTAGGAGCAGCTTGGGAAGTTACTAAGGAAGATTTCCTTAGAAGTAATAATATCATTAACTATTTAAAAGTAAAAGGTTCGTACGGGGATCTTGGAAACCAGTTCACACCATACAGTTATTTTGGTTATCCGGTATATGTTGAGGGTGGAACAGGAGTCTTTAATGGTAATTTATATCCTGCTTTTATTAAACAGTATGAAGAAGCTGATGATTTAACATGGGAACATCTTAAATCCTATGAATTTGGTTTTGAGTCCATGTTCTTAGACAGGAGATTATCTTTAGACGCAACATATTATAATAAGAAAACGGAAGACTTATTGAATTACGTAATAGGTAATCCTAACTTTTTTATGAATGCGGGATCTATTGAAGCAAAAGGATTTGAATTTACCGCAGGATGGAAAGATAAAATAGGAGAGAACTTTACTTACTTCTTTAATGGAAATTTAACAACAACGAAGACCAAAGTATTAAATACGTTAGAAGATGGCTATCAGACCTTCTATGGCCCTGCTATATATAAAGAAGGGTTGCCTGTAGGGGCTTTTTATGGATATGTTGTAGATGGTTTGTATCAGTCTTATGCGGATATATTGGGTTCACCTGCCTCTACTATTGGAGATGTTGCGCCTGGGGATTTTAAATACAGAGATATTAATGGAGATGGAAAGATTACACCGGATGACCGTACAATGATTGGTAATCCAACTCCTGATTTTACCTATGGATTTAGCATTGGGGCAGATTATAAAGGAATCTTTGTTAATGCAGATTTCTATGGAGTTTATGGGAATGAAGTATTCAGAGACTGGGGAAATGGCAGCTCATTTGCACCGTTTAACTACAGAACTGAAAGAATGGATAGATGGACGGGACCAGGAACATCGAATTGGGAACCGAGAAGCTATTCCGCATCAGCATATAATAGGGAGTATTCTACTTATATGATTGAAGATGGCAGCTTTTTTAGAGTTCGAAATGTTCAGATAGGTTATAATTTTGGTAAGGATTTGATTTCCCGTTATGGATTAGAGGGATTAAAACTTTACTTCAATGTACAGAACTTAAAAACCTGGGATCATGTGAACGGATTCACACCGGAATTTGGTGGCTCTGCAACACAGTTCGGAGTAAACACAAGTGGTTATCCAAATCCAAGAATAACAAGTTTTGGTATTAGTGCAACTTTCTAAAAATAATTAAAATGAAAATTAAATTTATAAAAAATATATTTTTAACAGGGGTAGTTACCGCTGCTGTATTATCTCTTAATAGCTGTGGTGATGACTGGTTAGACCTTAAGCCGGAAGGAAGGCCTGTAGGCGAGGAAGTTCCAATTGGAGGATATGAAGCTATGGCCTTTGGGCTTTATGCCAGTTTACGAACCGAGGGAGGTGTTAGTGATTTTTCTTATGTGTGGACCCATTGTATTCGTGCGGATGATAATGAAAAAGGAAGTTCAGCATCAGATGCATCGGCAGATGGTAATGTCTTCAATAATTTTGGATATGTAGCAACTAATGGAAGCATAACCAGTGACTGGAACGGTCATTATAAAATCATATATGATTGTAATGAGTTGATTAATCTGGCTCAGGCTTCAGGAGATACCTCTACCGGTACGCTTACCAATATAGCAGAGGCAAAAGCAATCAGGGCTTTTTGTTACTTTGAACTAAGAAGAGATTTCGGAGAAGTACCTATTAATCTTAAAACGATAGATATTCCACAGGACGAAATTGCGCCTAAGAAAACTATTGCTGAGGTAGACGCTCAGATCATTCAGGATTTAACGGATGCTGAAGCAGCATTACCTTCACAATGGCCAAGCGCTTATTTGGGAAGAGCTACTAAAGGAATGGTGAACACCCTGTTAGCCAAATTATATTTATATCAGGGGAATTGGTCTAAAGCCTTAGAACATTCAGAGCTGGTTATAAATTCTGGTGTGTATACCTTAAATCCATCATATGATGCCGAGTTTACAAAGGCAGGTAATAATTCTAAAGAATCTATTTTTGAAATTCAAAAAACATATGATTATCCTACAAAATACACTAACAACTTCTATGAATCTCAGGGAGTAAGAGGTAGTGGGACCTGGGATTTAGGTTGGGGCTTTAACGTGCCGTCTACAGGACTTATTGGAGTTTATGAAACAGCGGATATACGTAAAAAAACGACGATACTTACTTCTGGAGGACCGGATATTTATAATTCTCTTACACTTCCAGATGGTCCGAACGACCCGTCTCCTGTTTTGGTTCAACAGTATTGGAATGGAAAAGCATACACATTGCCAGCTGAAAGAATACAATACGCCCAGACTAAAAACCATTGGGAGAATATTAAAATTCTTCGGTATGCAGATGCTATTTTAATTGCAGCAGAAGCAGCTAATGAATTAGGTCAGATTGCAAAAGCCACTACTTATGTAAACATGATCAGAACCAGAGCTGCTCTTGGAAATACTACAGCATCTAATCAGGGAGCTATGAGAGTAGCTATTAAACATGAAAGAAGAGTTGAGTTTGCAATGGAATTTGAAAGATTCTATGACCTGGTAAGATGGGGTGATGCCATTACAGCACTAGCTGCACAGGGATATGCTGATAGAAACAAGCATTTCCCGATTCCTCAGCAGGCGATCGATAAAGCGCAGGGAGTATTGATACAGAATCCTAACTATTAATTAATGAAGCAATAAAAATGAAAAATATAATTAAAATCCTAAGTTTACTTTCTATAGGCTTACTAATATTTTCTTGTCAGGATTTAGATAGACCTGAACTTGGAGATTATCCACAAGATACTAATGTCCCAGGAGGACCATTGAAATTTTATGTAGCTTTTGATGGACAAACTAATAATCCTCTTATGAATGCTGTTGATAGTATAAGAGCAAAGTTTCCTTCAAGTAACCCGCTTTCATCGATAGACGGGATCAATGGTAAAGGTTTACAAGGACAAAACTATAAATATGTAAAATATAACAGTGCTAATGATTTTGCTAAAGAGGCTAAAAGTTTTACTATTTCTGTTTGGGCTAAAAAAGGAACACTTAAAACAGACCATATCTTTAGTTTGCCCTCACCAAGTGATTATCACTGGTCTGCAGCTTCTATGTTTTTATTAACAGAAGGAAGTGTCTCTAGTCCGATTCTTAAGTTTTTTGTGAAAGATGCTACCGGTGAAAAATGGTTTGAATGGACAGGTGCAAATGCAGTTACAGGGTTTTATGATGGGAATTGGCATCATCTGGCTTTTGTATATGATGCTATAACCTCAAAAATGACTCTTTATAAAGATGGAATTGCTCACCCTAATGTACCGGAATGGGTAGGACATGGTAATGTAAATCTGGAGCCGGCTAAAATAACAGGTTTGAAAATTGGGGCTGGTCCTCAGGAATTTACTACTGAGCAGATTAACCAGGGTGCTGATGATTGGCTTAAAAATTCTTGGAATGGCGGTATTGATCAGTTTAGAATGTATGCAACTGCATTGAATGCTTCGGAAGTAAACAGTTTGTATACTAAGAAAAAATAATTAATGCGTAAAAAGATCATTATATTAACAACAACTGCCATATTTTTATGTGGCAGTTGTTCTTCTGATAATACAGCTGTAAACGAAACCCCGTCTACACCCAATACACCCCAACAAAATACTTATACCGATGCCCAGCTCATCGAAATGGTACAGAAAGATGTATTGAAATATTTTTGGGATTACGCAGAATCAAACTCTAAACTGGCCAGAGAAAGGTATCACACCGATAATCCGGGACAGGATGCTCAGGTAGTTTCTACAGGAGGATCCGGTTTTGGACTGATGACTATTTTAACGGGTATTAAAAATGGATATATTTCAAAGGCCGAAGCGGTTTCAAGGCTGACAACATCCCTTAATTTTCTGCAGAATGCCAACCGTTTTCATGGAGCATGGCCGCATTGGATGAATGGGGCTAACGGGCAGGTGGTTCCTTTCAGTCCTGCGGATAATGGAGGAGATCTTGTAGAGACAGCTTTTCTTGCCCAGGGATTAATATGTGTAAGAGAATATTTTAAAAACTCATCTGATGCAGCCGAACTTGCCCTCTCACAAAAGGCAGACACCTTATGGAAAGGAATAGAATGGAACTGGTATACCAAAGGAGAAAATGTTTTATACTGGCATTGGTCTCCCGATTTTAATTTCCAGATAAATCATAAATTACAAGGTTTTGATGAAACATTAATCACTTATGTTTTAGCCGCTGCTTCACCTACTTCCACCATTGACAAAACTGTTTACCAACAAGGGTGGGCCAGAAGTGGTAATATCAAGAGTATGGCCTCGCAGTATGGAATTCCTCTTATTGTGAACCACAATGTCACGGGAAGTACGATAGGTCCTATGTTTTGGTCACATTATTCATTTTTAGGGTTAGATCCGAGAGGTTTGTCCGATGAATATGTAAATTATGGCGATGCTACTCTCAATCATTCCAGGATTATGTATCAGTATTGCATCACAAACCCGAAAGGATGGCAGGGCTATAACTCGAAAAGCTGGGGGCTTACGTCCAGTTATTCAAGAGACTTAGATGGCTCTACCGGATATGCTGCACATCAACCTAATACTGATTTAGGAGTTATTTCTCCTACGGCGGCACTTTCGGATATGCCTTATACGCCAACAGAAAGTATGAGCATGCTGAGATATCTGTACAATGAAAATTATAACAAATATGTAGGAACCGCAGGTCCTTATGATGCCTATTCACTGCATTATAACTGGGTTACTCCAAGATATCTGGCGATCGATCAGGGAACCATTGGCCCAATGATTGAGAATCATAGATCACAGTTCTTGTGGCAATTATTTATGAATGCTCCGGATATAAGACAAGGTTTAATAAAATTAGGATTTCATTCCACACAACACGGATTTTAAAAGAATATTTAATGAAAAGGATAGTATTATCACTTGGTGTAGCATCATTATTTTTCGCTTACTCCTGCAAAAACTCCCCATCTTCAAAACAGCAGGGGGTTCAGTCTGAAATTGTGAAAAGCGATATTACCGATGAGCAGCTTATGGATAAAGTGCAGAAAGACGCTTTAAAATATTTCTGGGAATATGCAGAGCCCAATTCAATGCTGGGAAGAGAACGTTATCATGAAGACAATATTTACCCTGATAATGATAAGCATGTGATCACTACAGGTGGGTCAGGATTTGGACTGGCGACCATTCTTGTCGGAGTAGAAAGAGGTTTTGTTCCAAGAAAAGAAGCCGTAAAAAGATTGACCATAATGATGGACTTCCTGGCTAAGGCAGACCGTCATAAAGGAGCCTGGTCCCACTGGATCAATGGTGAAACTGGGAAAACAGTTCCTTTTGGAAAGAAAGATAACGGGGGTGATCTGGTGGAAACGGCATTTTTAACCTCTGGAATTTTAATGGTGCGGGAATACTTTAAAAATGGAAATACAGAAGAAAAAGCCTTGGCAAAAAAATGTGATGAATTATGGCGTGGAATTCAGTGGAACTGGTATACAAAAGGAGGCGAAAAAGTATTATACTGGCACTGGTCACCGGAATATCAGTGGGAAATGAACTTCCCGCTGCAAGGCTATAACGAATGCCTGATCACGTATATTCTGGCTGCATCATCACCTACCTATTCCATTGATACGGAAACTTATTATAAAGGCTGGTCAAGAAACGGGGCTTATCTTACAAACAAGACCAAATACGGTCTGCCTTTATATGTAAAACACAATGGAGCAGAAGAATATGGAGGTCCCTTATTCTGGGCCCATTATTCCTATATTGGGTTAGACCCTACCGGATTGTCCGATAAACTGGTGAAGAACTATTTCGATCTGAATAAAAATCAGGTTCTTATCGATTACAAATACTGTGTCGAAAATCCTAAGCAATGGAAAGGCTATGGTTCAGATTATTGGGGATTGACGGCAAGCTATACAAGAAACAAAGACGGAGGAGTAGGTTATACTGCACATATGCCATCCAATGACCATGGAGTGGTTACTCCGACAGCGGCTTTAAGCAGCTTTCCATACACTCCGAAAGAATCCATGGACTTTTTAAGGTTCATTTATACAAAGCAGCCTGAATTTATCGGTTCGGCAGGTCCCTATGATGCTACTTCGATCAATTATAGCAACTGGTTTACGCCAAGATATTTGGCTATTGATCAGGGAACCATTGCCCCGATGATCGAGAATCACAGGACCGGATTTTTGTGGAAACTGTTCATGAATACGCCGGAAATTCAGCAGGGACTTAAAAAACTGAGTTTTAAGTCAGCAAAGTATGGCATAAAATAGTTTTAATATCTTTATCAATAGGAATGGGCTTTAACCCGTTAAAAAAATAAATTTAAATGGCTTGCCAAAATTAAATGATAATATGAAATTCAAACTGAAATACATCCCGCTTTTATTGCTGCCTTTCTCATGGAATCTGAATGCCCAGGAAATAAAAGCAGAACTCAATAAAGAAGTCAGAAAGGTCGAGAAAATCTCCTATATATTAGATTATCCTAAGAATGCTAAAGGAAACGTTCCTCTTATTTTATTCCTTCATGGTTCAGGAGAAAGAGGTACCGATCTCGAAATGGTAAAAGCCCACAGCCCCTTCACCTATAAAAATCTGATCAAAGAACCGGTTGCCATTCTGGCACCGCAATGCCCTGCCAATTCATGGTGGAATACGGAAACCTTGTACCAGCTGGTCAAAGAGATCCAGGCTGCATATAAGATCGATGTTTCCAGAATATATATTACAGGGCTTTCAATGGGAGGCTGGGGAACCTGGAAGCTGGCTATAGAACATCCTGAAATGTTTGCTGCGGTAGCGCCTGTTTGTGCTCCTGCAGATCGTGTCATGGAAGCCAATGCGGAACAATTGAAAAATATACCCGTTAAGATTTTCCATGGCGGGAATGATGATGTTGTATCACCCATTAACTCGATTAATATGTATCAGGCCATAAAAAAAACTAATCCGACTGCCGAGTTGATCATTTTCCCTGACGATAACCACAACTCCTGGGATTCTACCTACTCGGATCCTGAGTTTTATAAGTGGATGCTTAACCAGAAATTAAAAAATTAAAGATAGATTTAGTTTTGATTAATAAATCTATATTCTCAAAATGAGAAAATAAAACAATACATTTGTAAAATTAAAGGATAAAACTATATGAAGAAGATCATAATCATTGCAACTTTAGCACTTTCGCCGGTATTTTCGGCACAGGAGACGGTCACCAAGCCGGTACAGTCTTATCAGACTGCCCAATATCAGGCAAAAAGAAAAGCATTTGTAGACAACCTTTTGTCAAAAATGACTTTGGATGAAAAGATCGGCCAGCTGAATCTGCCTACTTCCGGAGATTTTACTACGGGACAGGCCCAGAGTTCCGATATCGGGAAAAAAGTAGAGCAGGGCTTAGTTGGTGGGTTATTCAATATAAAAGGAGCGGACAAGATCAAAGCCGTTCAGAAAGTAGCCGTTGAAAAAAGCCGCCTGAAAATTCCATTGATCTTCGGAATGGATGTGATACACGGTTATGAGACTACTTTCCCTATACCATTGGGGTTGGCAGCATCGTGGGATATGGATTTAGTACAGCAGTCCGCCAGAATTGCAGCTAAAGAAGCCTCCTCTGACGGGATCAACTGGACCTTCTCACCGATGGTGGATATTTCCCGTGAACCAAGATGGGGCAGGGTTTCCGAAGGATCAGGAGAAGACCCGTATTTGGGAAGCGAAATTGCCAAAAACATGGTATATGGGTATCAGGGAAAAGATTTATCCTTAGGGAACACTATTTTAGCCTGCGTAAAACACTTTGCACTATACGGTGGAGCAGAAGCCGGTAGAGACTATAATACCGTAGACATGAGCCACGTAAGAATGTTCAACGAATATTTTCCTCCATACAAAGCGGCCGTTGACGCAGGAGTAGCCTCTGTGATGGCTTCCTTCAATGAGGTTGACGGAGTTCCCGCCACCGGAAACAAATGGCTTCAGACCGATGTTTTAAGAAAAATGTGGGGCTTCAAAGGCTTTGTGGTTACCGACTATACCGGGATCAATGAAATGATGGACCACGGAATGGGAGACCTTCAGCAGGTTTCTGCTTTGGCATTAAAGGCGGGGATTGATATGGATATGGTAGGTGAAGGATTCCTGAAAACCCTGAAAAAATCTTTAGAAGAAGGAAAAGTCACCCAAGCAGATATCGATACGGCAACAAAAAGAATTCTTGAAGCAAAATACGACTTAGGCTTATTTGATGATCCTTACCGTTATGGAGATGCAAAATTGGCAGCCAAAGAAGTCTACAATATGGAAAACCGTAACGTAGCCAGGAATGTGGCAGCTCAATCAATGGTCTTAATGAAAAATGAAAACCAGGTGCTTCCATTAACAAAATCAGGAACAGTAGCCGTGATCGGGCCATTGGTGAATAACTCATTGAATATGCCGGGAACCTGGAGTGTGGCAGCAAAACACGCCAATGCAGTGTCCCTGATGAAAGGCCTTCAGGATAACCTTGGGAAAGAAGTAAAATTCATTTCTGCCAAAGGAGCCAACATAGATTACGATGCAAAATTGGAGGAGATCTATGCAGCACACGGAAAGAATACGGATAGAGATAGCCGTTCAAAAGAAGTGCTTCTCAAAGAAGCGGTAGACGTTGCGAACAAAGCAGATGTGATCGTTTTAGCCATCGGGGAGTCTGCAGAAATGAGCGGAGAATCCTCCTCAAGAACCGAGATCACCATTCCGCAATCCCAGGTAGACCTGTTGAACGAATTAAAGAAGACCGGAAAACCTATCGCGATGGTACTTTTCACAGGCCGTCCGTTAGCTTTAACCAACGTAAAAGATGCACCCGATTCCATACTGAATGTTTGGTTTGCTGGTTCCGAAGCGGGTAATGCCATTTCAGATGTTCTGTTCGGAAAAGTAAACCCTTCCGGGAAACTGCCAATGACCTTCCCAAGAAGCCTTGGACAGGTTCCGATTTATTATAATGCTAAAAATACGGGCCGTCCGCTAAGTCAGGATAAAGTAGATAAATGTGTGTACGAAAGATTCCGTTCCAATTATATGGATGAATGCAATACCCCGTTATATCCGTTCGGATACGGCTTGAGCTATACAAAATTCAATTATTCCGATATTGCAGTTTCAAACCAGAATCCTAAAGGGAACCAAACCATTCAGGCCTCTGTTACTGTAACCAATTCAGGAAACTATGACGGAGCGGAAGTAGTTCAGCTGTATATCAGGGATCTTGTAGGAAGCATTACCAGACCGGTAAAAGAATTGAAAGGCTTCCAGAAGGTTTTCCTGAAAAAAGGAGAATCTAAAAAAGTTACCTTCGATATTACCCCGGAAAACCTGAAATTCTACAACGGAGAATTAAAATATGATTGGGAACCGGGAGAATTTGAGATCATGATCGGGACCAATTCCGATGAAGTAAAACGCTCAAAAATCAACTGGAATAAATAAATTAACAAAAAGTCATTCGAAAGGATGACTTTTTATTTTTTGGTATGGTTTTTACTCATGCTGTTCTATTAATAATAAAGTAAATATGAAAAAAACAATTGTATTAGGAATGATGTTAGTAGGGTTATTTACCTTTGCCCAGGACACAAAACGTGTAGTAGGAGGTGACAGAGACACTCATGGATGCATAGGATCTGCAGGATACACCTATTCTCAGGTTAAAAACGACTGTATAAGAGTATTTGAACAGAAAATCAAACTTCCCGAAGTAAAACCAAAAGGAAGCTCTACTTCCATGACTGCGGTTATTTTCAGTAAAGACATGAAAAATGCTGAGATTTTTCTTCCTGATCAGAATTCCGGAAGCCTGATCCTTACAAGGGCAGGAAAAGGAAAAACGTGGAAAAGCGGTAAATATATTCTGGTTCCTTACAAAAAAATAGGTTACCAGCTTAAAAAGGATAATATTGTAATTTATCAGTAATCATATACCTTGAATACATACATAAAAGCCATTCGCGAGAATGGCTTTTATGTATTTCATTATTGAGACTTAGTCATTAATTCCCTGTAATAAAAATATTTTAAATGAATTATCGCTCCAATAATTACTCCAATACGGTCTATACGGAGGATATTCTTTGAAGCTTTTATATGGCTTATATTTTTTATATTCCTTATAAGGTTCATATTCTGTATATCCTATGAATGCTGATTTCAATGCACCAATACTGTCACCCTTATGATCTCTGACTATCCCTTTTATCCACCAGCCTAAGTGCTTTCCATTGAATCCATAAATATTGTCACCGGATAGATAGGCAACAGGATTTCCGTTCCATAAATAAATTGTCATATCATCATCGTCTGTATCCATATAGGCAATGGGTGCTCCTTCAGAATTAAAAAGAGAGATTTCCTGCGCTTTTAAGATCGTTGTAAATAATAAAACAGCTATTAATATTAAATACTTCATCACAATTTGGGTTATACAAAAATTTGTAATCTGTACCCAATTTACACATTTTTTGTATATGCTTAAATGTTTTCCCAGAGACTTTAAAATCAGCTTAAGTGCCCAAAAAGCTTTTTTGTTTTTTAGTTTGGTTTTCCTGATGAATTTAAATCCTCTAATTTTAAAGTCAATTTGTAAATATGTTGCTGGATAATGTTATAGAAATATAAACCAGCTTTTATTTTTTGATATGATTGAACAAAAAATCCGCGCTATCTGCAAGCTCTGCGAGAGAGAAAAACAAAAAAACAAAATTTAAAAGAACCTTCCCCAATTTTCATCTCTCACTGAAAAACCCTATTTTTGCATATCTAAAAAGTAAAAGAAAAAAATGAATTCCTACAAAAATCCATTGGAAGAGCGCTATTCCAGTGAAGAAATGTTGTTTAACTTCTCGCATAACAACAAGTTCCGTACCTGGAGAAAGCTTTGGATCGCTCTTGCTGAAATCGAAAAAGACCTTGGACTTGAAATTTCTGATGAGCAGATCGCTGAATTGAAAGCCAATGCTGAAAACATCGATTATGATAAAGCGGCTGAATATGAGAAAAAATTCCGTCATGATGTGATGGCTCATGTTCATACCTATGGAGATGTGGCGCCTTCAGCGAAAGGAATCATCCATTTGGGGGCTACCTCGGCTTTTGTAGGTGACAATACAGATCTGATCCAGATCCGTGACGGACTTCTAATCCTGAAGAAAAAACTGGTTAACGTTATCAAAAGCCTTGCAGATTTTGCTATTCAATACAAAGACCTTCCGACGTTAGGATTTACCCATTTTCAGCCGGCTCAGCTTACAACGGTGGGAAAAAGAGCGACACTTTGGCTGCAAAGCTTAGTGCTTGATATTGAAGAACTCGATTTCTTTCTGGAAACCTTGCGTTTCAGAGGCGTAAAAGGAACTACAGGTACTGCGGCAAGCTTTTTAGAATTATTCAACGGAGACTATTCCAAAGTAAAACATCTGGATAAAGAACTTTCAAAAAGGTTTGGTTTCGATAAGGTTTTTGGGGTTTCAGGACAGACCTATGACAGGAAAATAGATGCTAAAGTTGTGGCTTTACTGTCAAATATCGCGCAGTCTGCCCACAAATTCACCAATGACCTTCGTTTGCTTCAGAACCTTAAGGAAATAGAAGAGCCATTTGAGAAAAACCAGATCGGCTCATCCGCAATGGCCTACAAGCGTAACCCGATGAGAAGCGAAAGGATCGGGGCATTGGCAAAATATGTAATGTCACTGACAACCAGTTCTGCAATGGTAGCATCTACCCAATGGTTTGAAAGAACCCTGGATGACTCTGCCAACAAAAGATTAACAATTCCGCAGGCATTTTTAGCTGTTGATGCGATCCTTTTGATCTGGAACAACATCATGAATGGAATTGTGGTTTACCCGAACAGAATCAACAAACATATTGAAGAAGAGCTTCCTTTTATGGCCACTGAATACATCATCATGGAAGAAGTGAAAGCGGGAGGAGACCGTCAGGAGATCCATGAAGTGATCAGGGTTCACTCTATGGAAGCTTCTAAAAAGGTAAAAGAAGAAGGAAAAGAAAATGACCTGATTGAAAGGATTCTAAATGATGATTCATTAAAACTGGATAAATCAAAATTAAAAGAAGTATTGGATCCGAAGAACTTTATCGGTTTTGCTCCTGTTCAGACGGAAGAATTCATTAAAAATGAAGTTCAGCCGATTCTGGATCAGAACAAAGACCTGATAGGATTGGAGGCTGATCTTAAAGTATAAAATAGTATGCAGTCTTTCCGGCTGCATATTTTATTTCCAACCAAAAGAAGTATGAAAAAGTTCCTTTTGCTCATTTCACTCATGCCCGTGTCTGCTTTCTCTCAAAAGGAAGAGGTATTGAGATACTTTATTACAAAGGACACTTTGGTTGGAGTAAAAAATCAGAAAGGAGAGATTATTGTTCCTGCGCAGTTTATAATCTATTCGGTGCTTGAGGATGGAGATCTGGTAAAAGGAAACACTATTTTCTTTGATGGCTGGAAAAAAGAGGAAGGAGATGTAAAGAATGTATGGGGATATGTCTATGATAGAAGAGGAAACTTCCTTTACAGGCCTTACTTTTATGATAATGGGGCCGACTTTTTTGAAGAAGGAGTGCAGAGATTTGTTAAAAACGGAAAAATAGGGTTTGCGGACAGAGACGGAAAAGTGGTTATTGAGCCTCAACATGACTTTGTATCGCCTTTTACATTCGGGTATGCTGCTTTTTGTGACGGATGCGACTGGGAGAAAACCGAAGACGAACATAAGGCAATAGTTGGAGGAACATGGGGTGTCATGAATTGGAAAGGTGAAATTGTTCGGCCTATAGCCAAGGGTTCGGAAAAAGATGTAGAACTGAACGGAAAATATTACCCATATCCATTCCAATACAATGATAAAGAAAAGAATATCCTTCAGTTCTTTGAAAAACAGAACAGGCTGCTTTCAGATATCCATTATGTGAATCTCTATAATGAACTTTCCAAAGATCAAAAGAAACTGTTCTTTGAGATTGTTGAGCGGCCGAAACATAATTTTCCGTACTATCAGGTAAATACCTATGATTATGAGAAAATGGAAGCAGGAATATCTGACTTTAAATTTTTGGTTTCAGAAAATGGGAAATCTGTCTTTGCAATGGATTATGGAGATAAAAAAATTCCTTTTGAAAAATGGCTGAAAAAAGAAATAAAAGCAGCAAGGCAGTACCAGAAAGAGCATACGGATAATCCCAATAAATTTAATAAATAAATCTAATAATATTTAATATCCGACATCTAATGTCTAACAACAAAAGAATTTTCGTAGAAAAAAGAGGAATTTTCGATGTAGAAAGTCCAAAAATTTTTGATGAAGTAAAAGCGGTGGTACCGTCCGTAAAAAATGTGAAAGTATATAATGTATATGATATTTTCGGATTGAATGACGGTGAATTCGGAAAAGTGGTCAACAATACTTTTGTAGATCCCGTTACCGATATATTGCACACAGAAAATCCTGCGGGATCCATTCACTTTGCCATGGAATTTTTGCCCGGGCAGTATGATCAGCGTGCAGACTCTGCACAGCAGTGTATCGCTTTATTAACAGAAAATGAAAGATCTACAGTAAGAAGCGGTAAATTAATCGAATTTGAAGGCGTTTCTGAAGCTGATTTAGCCAAAATAAAAGACTTACTGATCAATAAAGTTGAATCTCAGGAAAAAGATTTATCAATTTTAGATATTCCTGCGGAAGAAACGCCGTCAAAAGTTATCATTCATGAAAATTTTATCAATTTTGATGAGGCTCAACTTGAAGAATTCTTTAATAATCACGGCTTTGCGTTAGGCTTGGACGATTTGAAATTCATTCAGGAATATTTCAAAGCTGAGCAGAGAAACCCTACCGAAACCGAATTGAAAGTTTTAGACACCTATTGGAGCGACCACTGCCGTCACACCACCTTTGAAACGGAACTGTCAGATATTCAGTTTGAAGGGAAATTCAAACATACATTGGAAATTATTTTCAATGACTACATCGAAAAAAGAAAATTCCTAGGCCGCGAACTGAAACCGATCTCTTTAATGGATCTGGCAACCGTTTGCGGAAGATATTTCCATAAAACAGGCAAACTGGAAAATCTTGTCGTTTCCGATGAGATCAATGCCTGTACCATTCAGATCGAGGCAGAATACGACGGTAAAAAAGAACCGTGGTATCTGTTATTCAAAAATGAAACCCATAACCACCCGACAGAAATTGAGCCATTTGGAGGGGCCTCCACCTGTTTGGGAGGGGCAATCAGAGATCCATTATCAGGAAGATCTTTTGTATTCCAGGCGATGAGGTTAACCGGAGCCGCAGATGTATTGGAACCGGTGGATCAGACCTTACCGGGAAAATTACCTCAAAAAACGATCACCAAACAGGCCGCAAACGGATACTCTTCTTATGGTAATCAGATCGGTCTGGCGACTACAATGGTTTCCGAGATCTATGATGAAGGCTACAAAGCCAAAAGAATGGAAGTTGGTTTCGTTGCGGGGGCAGTTCCTGTAGATTGGGTAAGACGTGAAAAGCCTGCCAATGGAGATTCTATCATTATTTTAGGAGGGGCAACAGGCCGCGATGGAGTTGGAGGTGCAAGCGGAAGTTCAAAAGAACAGGATGAAACTTCTATCCATACGATGAGTTCGGAAGTGCAGAAAGGGAATGCCGTTGAAGAACGTAAGATCCAGAGATTATTCAGAAAGCCCGAGGTTACAAAGCTCATCAAAAAATCCAATGACTTCGGAGCAGGAGGTGTTTCCGTAGCCATCGGAGAGATTGCAGATTCTTTAGAAGTAAACTTAGACGTTTTACCGCTAAAATATGAAGGATTGAACGGAACCGAGCTTGCCATTTCCGAATCTCAGGAAAGAATGGCTGTGGTGGTTGATCCAAAAGATAAAGAACATTTCATCAGATACTGTGAAGAAGAAAATATTGTAGCTGTAGAAGTGGCAAAAGTTACCGACTCGGGAAGAATGCAGATGTTCTGGAAAGGAGATAAGATCGTAGACCTTTCAAGAGAATTCCTGAATACGAACGGCTGTTCTAAAAATCAGGAAGTAAAAATTACTCACCTTGAAGAAGTAAAACAGGAAAACCAGTCATTTACGGAAGAAGCATTTTTTCAGATTTTAGGGGATAAAAATGTGGCTTCTCAAAAAGGATTATTGGAAATGTTCGATTCTTCCGTAGGAGGAACAACGGTCACCATGCCTTTAGGAGGAAAATATCAGCAGACCTTAATGGAAGGATGTGCCCAGGTATTGCCGGTTTTAGGAGCTAAAGACGTAGAAACGGTTTCCCTGGCAAGTTGGGGATTTGATGCCGGAATTTCAAAGCAAAACTCACTTCTGGGAGCTGCTTATGCTGTAGTGGAAAGTGTGGCTAAGATCGTTGCAATGGGCGGCGATTACAAAAATATCAGGCTGAGTTTTCAGGAATACTTTGAAAAATTAGGCCAGAATCCTGAGAAATGGGGGAAGCCTTTGGCTTCTTTGCTTGGAGCTTATGATGCCCAGATCAACCTTGGGTTGGCAGCCATTGGAGGTAAAGACTCCATGAGTGGAACCTATCAGGATCTGAACGTTCCGCCAACATTGATTTCATTCGCCTGTGCAAACGGGGAAAAGAAAAACATCATTTCTCCGGAATTTAAACAGGCAGGAAATAAATTGTATTTTTTCAATCATATTTCACAGGAAAACGGACTGCCCGACTATGAGAGTTTAAAGGCCGTTTTTGAATTTATTTTTGAAAACATCAAGGCTGGAAAAATTGTTTCGGTTAAGACCATTAAAGAAGGAGGTGTTGCTGTTGCTTTAGCAAAAATGAGTTTCGGAAACAGGTTAGGAGCGCAGGTAAATATTGCTGATGAAAGCATCATGTTAGCTAAAAATATCGGAAGCCTGATCATTGAATCTACAGAAGAATTTAATGATAATAACCTTCAATTAATCGGTGAAATTAAAAATTCAAACGTTTTAAATATTAATGACTTGAGTTTTGAAATCGAAAAATTACTTAAAGTAAATACAGATACATTTGAAAATCTCTTCCCAACCACTGAAAAAGACAAAATAACAATTGAGATCGATGAAAAACTGAACTCAGTTACCCCAGGAAATATCATCATTAAAAAACACGGACTAGCCGCCCCGAAAGTTTTTGCACCTGTTTTCCCGGGAACAAACTGCGAATATGAAACATTGAATGCATTTCAGAAAGAAGGAGCGGTGGTCAGCAGTTTACCTTTGAAGAATATCAACCACCAGTTGCTTGAGGAATGCATTGATGCCTGGGTGAAAGAAATTAAACAATCGCAGATTTTAGCATTTTCAGGAGGCTTCTCTGCAGGAGACGAACCCGACGGTTCCGCCAAATTCATTGTGAATGTTCTGAAAAACGAAAAGATGAGAAATGCAGTTCATAATCTGTTGGAAAGAGACGGGATGATCATTGGGATCTGTAATGGTTTTCAGGCTTTGGTTAAATCCGGATTATTACCATACGGGCAAATCAAAGATTTGGATGAAAATTCTCCAACTCTTGCTCATAATGCTATCAGAAGACATATTTCTCAAATGGTAACTGTGAAAGTGATCAATGATGAAAGCCCTTGGCTGAAAGGAATGAAAGGTCAGGTATTCACCATTCCGATTTCTCACGGAGAAGGGCGTTTCATGGCCTCAGAAGAAGAAATTGAAAAACTGTACAGGAACGGGCAGATAGCCACTCAATACATCGATTTTGATGGAAATATCGCCCATGGAATGCCATTCAACCCGAACAACTCATTATTCGGGATAGAAGGGGTTACCAGCCCATGCGGAAAAATTTATGGAAGAATGGGGCACCCTGAACGTTTTGCAGAAGGTCTGATGAAAAATATCCCGACTGCGAATTACCACAATATTTTCAAAAACGGGGTAGAGTATTTTAAATAAGAAGTAGTATAGCAATACGCGAAATGACTGTCAATATTGGCGGTCATTTTTTACCACAAAAGTCACAAAAGAACACTTAATGTTTTTTGAAAATCTTTGATTTTCTCCTTATGTGAACTTTAATCTTCAGCAATCTTAAAGCTTAAATAACTAAAGTTTCTTAATATAAAAGCTTTTGTGACTTTTGTGGTGAAACTAAATATGAAACTAAAGTATTACACTACAAAATAACATAAACCATCTAACATCGTCTTTGTCATTCCGAATAAAGGGTATATTTAATTCTTAATCGGAATATGAATTGTACTCACTAGAATCTATCAGTTTAATTTTCTATCTTACATTTTTTTATTCTACAAATCTAAAGGAAGGGAATCTAAACAATGCAGAAATACTTTAAATAATTACCCAGATAATTAATCCGCAATCATTGATCATCATTATTTTTAGATCTATGCCTGCTGATTCAATTGAACTGCTACATGATATTTAATAAAGTTGCAGTTTAAAGCAGATATTTCCTCCCTAAAATTTAATAAACCATTATAATACATTATCTTTGCAAACGAAAATTTAAAGAGTTTAAATAATAACCGTACTCAATACGGAGTACTAGAGACGAACAATTTATGAGTATACCTCAAGCGTTTACAGAAACGATCACTCTTGCAGACGGCAGAGAGATCACTATTGAAACGGGGAAACTGGCAAAACAGGCCGATGGATCCGTAGTTGTAAAAATGGGCGGAACAATGCTTTTAGCAACGGTTGTAGCCAATAAAGAAGCCAATCCCGGTGTAGATTTTTTGCCGTTAACGGTAGATTACAGAGAAAAGTTCTATGCAGGCGGGAAAATTCCCGGAAACTTCTTCCGTAGAGAAGCAAGGCCTTCAGATCAGGAAATATTAACCATGCGTTTGGTAGACAGAGTCCTTCGTCCGCTTTTTCCTGAGGATTTCCATGCTGAAGTTCAGGTAATGATCTCTCTGATCTCTTATGACGGCCAGTCTATTCCTGATGATTTAGCCGGTTTAGCGGCTTCTGCGGCTATCGCGATTACAGATATTCCTTTCGATGGGCCAATGTCTGAAGTAAGAGTAGTAAGATTTGACGGACAACTTGCGATCAATCCGAGTTATGAAGCACTTAAAAATTCAGAGCTTGATATTATGGTGGGAGCTACCAAAGACTCCATCGTAATGGTAGAAGGAGAGATGAAGGAAATTTCTGAGCAGGAAATGCTGGAAGCCATTATTTTTGCTCATGCCGAGATTAAAAAACAGATCGAAGCTCAGGAAAGATTAGCTGAAAAAGTAGGAAAAGCTTTCCCTAAAAGAGAATATTCTCACGAAGTTCACGATGAAGACATTCGTGAAAAAGTATGGAAAGAATGTTACGATAAAGTATATGAAGTGGCAAAAACCCCTTCAGCTAAAGAAGAGAGACACGAAAAATTCAAAGCGGTTCTTGATGAGTTCCTGGCACAATATGTAGATAATGTGGAAGAACTTGAAAGAGTAACCCCTTTTGCAAAAGTATATTATCATGATGTAGAGAAGGAAGCTATGCGTCAGATGATCCTTGAGGATAATATCCGTCTTGACGGCCGTGATCCTCAAACGATCCGCCCGATCTGGTCCGAGATCGATTACCTTCCGGGATCTCACGGTTCAGCAGTTTTTACAAGAGGTGAAACGCAGTCTTTGACGGCAGTGACTTTAGGCTCTATAAAAGACGCGAACATGGTGGACAGCGTAATTGCACAATATGACGAAAAATTCTTCTTACATTATAATTTCCCTCCGTTCTCAACCGGTGAAGCGAGGCCTTTAAGAGGAACTTCAAGGAGAGAAGTAGGGCACGGAAACTTAGCTCAAAGAGCTTTACAGGCAGTTATCCCTGAAGAAAATCCATATACGATCAGAATTGTTTCTGATATTTTAGAATCGAACGGTTCGTCTTCCATGGCGACTGTTTGTGCAGGAACATTGGCATTAATGGATGCCGGAGTGCAGATCACAAAACCTGTTTCCGGTATTGCAATGGGACTGATCACTGATGCAAAATCAGGTAAATTTACCGTACTTTCCGATATCCTGGGAGATGAAGATCATCTTGGAGACATGGACTTTAAAGTGACAGGTACTGCAGATGGTATTACAGCTTGCCAGATGGATATCAAAATCCAGGGGCTTTCTATGGATATCATGGAAAAAGCTTTGATGCAGGCAAGAGACGGAAGATTACATATCTTAAATAAAATCACGGAAACCATTGCCCAGCCAAGACCGGACGTGAAGCCGCACGCTCCGAAAATGGTAGTAATGGAGATCTCCAAAGACTTCATTGGTGCTGTAATTGGGCCTGGTGGAAAAATCATTCAGCAGTTACAGAAAGATACGGATACCGTTATTGCCATTGAAGAAGTTGGAGAAATCGGACGTATCGAAATTGCAGGAACAGACAGAGAGAAGATCAATGCAGCGGTTGCCAAGATCAATGAAATTACTTTCGTACCGGTAGTAGGAGAAGTATACAATGGAAAAGTGGTGAAAGTAATGGATTTCGGAGCTTTCGTAGCGATTGCTAAAGGTACTGAAGGCCTTCTTCATATCTCGGAGATCGAGTGGAAGCGTCTGGATAAAGTTCCTTATGCGGAAGGAGATGAAGTGGAAGTGAAGTTCATGGGTTACGATGACCGTAAGAAAATGAAGCTTTCCCGCAAAGTTCTTTTACCAAGACCTCCGAAGCCGGAGTCTAAGCCAAGACAGGAACAGCAGGTAAGATCCGAAGGTGAAAACCCGGAAGGACAAGCTTAAAAATAGAAACCACCGAAATTTCGGTGGTTTTTTTATATGAATTAATTAACCACAAAAGCCACAAAGCTTGATTTAAAAATACTTAAGCTTAATAAAATGTAGCTTAAAAGTAAACAGAAAGCTTATTATTTTTTTAGCCTTAGGTGAACTTTATCTTTAGAAATTATCTTAACTCAGTTTACTTAAGTGTAAATGAAAAGGAAAAACTTTTGTGACTTTTGTGGTTAAATAAAAAACCGTCTACTACTAGACGGTTTAAAAATATGTTTACCAGATCTTAATTCTATCTTCCGGTTTCTTATACAATTTATCTCCCTGTTTCACATCAAAGGCTTTATAAAAAGCATCTGTATTTACAAGCGGCCCGAATGCCCTGAACATTCCCGGGGTATGCTCATCCGTTTTGATCTGGTTGATCAAAGCAGCTTCCGTATATAATGTCCTCCAAATTGTTCCCCAGCTCAGGAAGAATCTCTGATCCTGTGTATACCCACTTATTTTGCCTAAGTTTCCTTTATCTTTCAGATACATCTGCAATGCATCATAGGCAATATTTACCCCTCCAAGGTCTGCGATATTTTCACCATTGGTGAAAGTACCGTTTACAAAAGTTCCTTTTACCGGTTCATATTTATCAAATTGAGTAGCTAGCGATTTTGTTGCCTTTTCAAAATTGGCTTTATCTTCAGGAGTCCACCAGTCTGCCAGGTTTCCGTCTGCATCAAACTGGGCTCCTGAATCATCAAACCCGTGGCTCATTTCATGCCCGATCACTCCACCAATCCCGCCGAAATTCACTGCCGGGTCAGCCTGTGGATTAAAGAATGGAGGCTGAAGGATAGCCGCCGGGAATACGATCTCATTATTCTGCGGGCTGTAGTAGGCATTTACCGTTTGCGGAGACATGGTCCATTTGGATTTGTCTACAGGTTTCCCCACTTTGTCAAGGTTTTCTTTGTATTTCCACTCAGAGATATTCTGAAGATTCTTATACAATGAACCGCCTTGGGATTCTGACAGGATATTGAGCTGGGAATAATCTTTCCATTTGTCGGGATAGGCCACTTTTACTTTGAATTTATTGAGCTTGGTAAGGGCTTTTTCTTTAGTGGTGGAAGACATCCATGTTAAGTCATTGATGTGCTGTGCGAAGCTTTTTTTCAGGTAATCTATCAGCTCAACCATCTGGGCTTTGGCTTCTGCCGGGAAATACTTTTCTACATACAGTTTTCCGAAGGCTTCCCCCAAACTGCCATTGATAAGCTCATATCCTCTTTTATTAAGAGCCCTTTGCTCTTTTTGTCCGCGAAGGTATTTTCCGTAAAACCCGAACTTCATATCATCCAGCTGCTGAGAAAGGAAACCGGCGCTTCCCGATAGCAGATTGAATTTTAAATAATCTTTAATGATAGGAATATTCTGCTGGGTAATGAAGGTATCAAGGTTTTTGTAATAATTCAGTTCGCCTACGATCACTTTATCCGTATTTACGCCCACTTTTTTCAGGTAAGCCGGCAGATTGATGTTTTTCACCATACCGGAAAGATCAGACATTGTTTTAGGGTTATTCTGAAGGTTGATATCACGAATCTGCTCATTGGTGAGCAAGGTCTTTGCAATGGATTTTTCGAAATCAACTATTTTTGAGGCTGATTCCGGGGCGTTCTTGTATCCCAGTACATTCAGCATGGAAGCTACATATTTTGTATATTCTTTAATAGCTTCCGTATTCTTATCATTTACTTTCTGGTAATAATCCCTTCCAAGCCCTAAACCGGCACTTCCAAGATATACCGCATTCATTTTTGAATCCTTAAGATCTGCACTGGCACCCCAGGCATAAAAAGGATTATCTCCTTTCAGAGTAGAGGTGGTCAGGTATTTTTCAAGATCGGCCACCGTTTTTATGGCGTCTATTTTTGAAAGGTCTTCTCTGATGGGATTAATGCCGTCCTTGTTTCTTTTTTCCATATCCATATAGGAGGTATACAGATTCTGTATCTTTCTGCCTTCGCTTCCGTCAGCAAACTTATCTTTCAGAAGAGAGTTTAAGATCACCAGGGAATTATTGTCCGTACTTTCACGGAGCTGGTCAAAACTTCCCCATCGGGAGCGGTCGGATGGTATCTTGGTTGTTTTCATCCATGTTCCGTTCACAAAGCTGTAAAAATCATCCTGCGGACGGACGGTAACGTCCATTGCAGATATATTCAGCCCTTTTTCTGAAGGATCCTTGGTAATACTGCTCATGGCCGCGTTAGGGCCTGATTGTTGTGCCTCTGCTGTGCCTAAAGCAGATAATAATGCAATGGCGAGCAGGCTTATTTTAACTTTTTTCATAGCGGTTGTTTTTATCGTTTGACTTAATTTTGTTTTTTGTCTTCTCCGGATTATCCGTTCCCGATTCTTTGTTTCAGGTCTTCGGCACCACCGGTTTTCCTTGGCTGCCCTGCTTTTCCTGATCCGAAATTATAGGTATAGGAAAGAGTAACGACACGGGTATCCCTTTCTACTTCGAAATTTTCCACATAATTGTTGAAAGTAGTCCGCGCTCTTGGATTGCTGGTATAGAATATATCGTTGAAAGCCAGCTTCAGGGTACTGTTGTTCTTGAATTTCTTCTGTGCGCCCAGATTCAGGTACCAGTTCGGTTTTACATCCATATAGGCATATACTTCTCTGGCTCTGTAATTCCCGGTAAGTTCAGCAGTAAATCCGTTTCCAAGCTTGAAAGAATTGATGCTGTTCATATTGAACGTAAAGTTCCCTTTATTATTGATCTGTGTTCCTGAAACATTCCCGGTGTAAGACCCATAGTAAAAATTGGCGCTGTTGTTCATGTCCCACCATTTTGTAACCTTCACTGGAGCGATCAGATACAATCCGAAATAAGAGGCTGAATTCAGGTTTTCAATGGTTTGTACCGTAATATTCTTCCCGTCCTCTACTACAGGCTTTATCACATCTGTAATATTATCCGACGTTTTGCTGTAGCTTAAAGTGGCAAAATATTTATTGCTTAAACTGTAGGTCAGCTCATAATTCATGGTGGTTTGTGGGTTCAGGTCCGGATTTCCGGCTCTGTAAGTAGTAGGATCCAGATAGTATTTGAAAGGATTCAGCTGGTTGTAGCTTGGCCTTGTGATTCTTCGGCTGAAATTGGCCTCAAGGTTATTCTTGTCATTAAGGTCATAAGAAAATACTGCGCTTGGGAAAAGCTGGGTATAATTCTTCTTATTCACCTGGTTGGTCGTGAGCTGGGTACCGGTAATATTCGTATTTTCTATCCTCAGACCGAAATTGGTACTGAATTTCTCCCATTTTTTAGACACATTCCCATAAATAGCATTGATGTTTTCTTCATAAATATAATGGTTGGTCTTGCCCATGTCCATTACCGGGGTTCCAAGGCTTACATCAAAAAACTGAAGGTCACTGTCTGCTTTCACAAAACTTGTTTTAATGCCGGCTTCCGCTTTCCAGTTATTTTTAAAGGCTTTTGTAAGGTCAGATTTAAGGGAATAAATATTTAAACTTCCGCCTATATCCCCTTTTAAAAGGTAAGGATTTGCCGTCTCAAGACCTGTAGCAAGATTTCCTGAAAGGTCGTATGTTCTGGTATCAAAATTCTGTAAAGTAGTATTGGAGTAGTTGATGTAATCAAAATCTGTCGTGATCTCAGAACCCAGGGAATCGATCGTATATTTATGGTTCAGGTTGAAAGATGCATTTTTCCAATGGTCTTTTGAACGGTTCTGCGTAGTAAAAGTTCTTTCAGGAAGATGATCACTACCAAGGATTACGCTTGAATTATCCCCTTTTGGGTCAAATTTATTGCTGATAAACCCTATGGAAAATCCAAGTATGTTTTTATCATTCATGTAATAGTCCATTCCTGCTTTGGCGATATGATTTCTAAAGTTCATTTTCAGGAAATTGTCCTGCAGGTAGGCTTTTTCAAAAGTATTGCCCTCATTATAGAAGTTTCTGTCCAAAACCAGATGGTTGAAAAATTCCCTGTAGGCAAAGCTATAGTTGGCAAAAACGTTTACCTTTTTATTTCTGTGGTTGATGCTGAAATTATTGTTGTTCTTAATATACCTTCCTGTCCCCAAAGCCGTAGTGATGCTTCCGTTGGTTCCTTTTCTCTGGTCTTTTTTAAGCTTGATGTTAATGATGGAGGTTCCTGCCGCATCATACTTGGAAGACGGATTGGTAATGAATTCAATCTTGTCGACACTTGCAGAAGGAATCCCCCTTAAATAATTGGCAAGCTCTGTTCCCGTCATTGGTGTGTTTTTACCGTCTATCTGTACCAGAAGATTTCCTCTTCCACGAAGGCTGATGTTATCATTGCTGTCCACATTCACGCCCGGTGCCTTTTCAAGAACCTCAAAAGCTGAGTTTCCGGTGCTTGCAATACTGTTTTCTACGTTCAGGATCATCTTGCCGTCCTGTCTTTCAATATAAGGTTTGGATTTTGTGATCACCACGCCTTCAATCAATTTTTCATTCAGCTGAACAGGTGGAAGCGTAGTGTTGCCTGTAACAGCAATAGGTTCTGATTTGTAGGCTTCTGCACCGTTTTTATTGATCTTTACCAGATAATTTCCTGCTACCAGATCATTGAAACTGAAATTTCCTTTCTGATCCGCTATCTCTGTTTTCACTAATTTATTTTCAGAATCGAATAAATTAATTTCCACCTGATTAACCTGTTCGGAATTAATATTTCCCGATAGCGAAAAGCTCTGTTGTGATGTCTGTGCTGAAAGTGTGCTGCTGAAAAAAGACATCAGCCAGACAAAGATGAGTAAGAATATTCTTGCCATAGTGTTTATTATTTAGTATTAAGACAGTTTTCTGATATTTTGAGCAGTGCTGAATTCATGACTTCCAGTTCTTCCCCGGTTACATGTTCCAAAGCGGTTTTTCTGTTGCTTTCAACCAGTGCCTGCACTTCTTTGATGATCTTCTTTCCTGATTCGGTTACTTCCAGAAGGGTTTTTCTGCGGTCTTCCGGGTGTGTATGACGGATAATATATTCGGATTTTACCATCAGGTCAATGATCCTGGTTACGGAAGCATTGTCTTTAAAGACCAGATCCCCGATCTCATTCTGGGTGATCCCCGGATTTTCCAGAATAGCTTTGATGATCAGCCACTGATCGATAGTAATAGAATAGCCATTCGCTTTTAATTGCCTCTGAGCATAATTCCTGTAAGCCCTGATCGCTTTATCTATATTGTAAAATATAATCGAATCTAATTTTTCCATGGTGTGTAAACTTTCTTTCTTAATTAAAATGATTTATCAATTATTGATATGTCAATTAATAAGTTGCAGAGATTTTTATTTTGTTACAATCCTAAGTTGAAATTTTTGTAAATGAAGATTTACCTGATCTTTCGATGGATTTTAAATCTCACAGGTTTTAAAAACCTGTGAAGTTTGCTTGTGAAGATTGTATTAAAGAAAAACCACCCTATTTCAGGTGGTTTTAATATATTAGATTGTTTTAAATAACCGGTCAATCTTCTTTCTTGTAGAATCATCCGGGCTTACTTTGTAGAATTCTTGAAGCAGATCCATGCTTGTGGGTTTTTTAGGATAATGGTTGTTCCGGAGAAAATTTCTCAGGGCCATATTTACCTTAGCTTCCCCGATCAGTTGGCTTAATTTTACCATGGCGACCGCTCCTTTAGAGTAGGCAATATGAGGACTGTCTCCGGTTACCCTGTAAATGGGCGTATTTTCAGATAATCCTTTTTCATTGTCGTAGATCTGCTGATGAACTTTTATTCTTTCCATCATTTTTTCTGTGCCGTGCATTTTTTTATAAAGCATCATTTCGGTATACATGGCAAGAGTTTCGGTAAGCATTACGGAACCTTCTCTGTCATCAGGATTGATCTGGCTGTTACCCCACCAGAGATGGGAAAGCTCATGTCCTGCAAGCTCATTGATGACATCCTGCTTTTTATCTGCATGAATATTGGCATGGAAAACCATATCTTCAGGCATAAAAACAGCAGAAGGATAGGCAGTTGCGGCAAAACCTTTAGTATAGGAAGAAATTTCTGCAAAGCTGATGGTTTTAAAAGGATATTTTCCAAAATTCAGGGTGCAGTAATCCAGAGTGATCTTTATATTTTCGATGAGGTGATCCACATTTTCAGCATGCTTTTCATGATAGAAGACATGAATGGCAATGCCTTTGTAATTAACACTTTTCTGTTTATATTTCGCAGAAGAAACGGCAAAACGGAACGGGATATTATCCGCTTTATAATGAAAGAACTTTCTGTCTCCTCTTCCATATTGCTGAATGAGATCCCCGGTTCCTATGGCGGCCTGGCCTTCTTCAGTAGAAACGGTCATGTCTAAATTGATAAAATCTTTTTCAAAAACTTCCGGGGCTTCCGGTTTTTTTAGTGTCATCTTTTTCTTTAGTCCGGATTCTGTACGTACTTTTTCATCTTCAATTTCCCGATCTTTCTGATAACCGATGACAGGGTAATATCTGCTGATCCTCATAAAAGAACCGTTCCCGATGATGGCATTAAAGGATTCATGGCCATTTACGGCAAACCACTGATAGGAAATTCTGAAATCAAGGGTTGCTGTTTCATAAGGTCTTAAAGGGTGTTTTAATTGAATTTCCGTAGTCTCATGCCTGATCTCTATTGATTCGTAAGAGGTTTTAAGAACCGCCGTGCCTATTTCTAAGTCAGGATGAAAATTGATCAGGATTGTATTAATTGTTTTATCGGTCTGATTTTTCAGAATATATTTCCCGGAGATCAGGTATGAATTTTGGGATGGATGAAGCTCAATTTGGGTAGTCACATCAGTAATGACTGGTTGCGGAAGATCTTCATATATCCGGAATTTTTTTTCGTAATTGACAGCCTGAAGAATAGCTTCACTTTCAACTTTCGGGATATAACCTTTCATGAAAAGGCTTCCTGTAAAAACTCCCAGGATTAATAAAACCCCGGCAAAAGCTGTCTTTTTTATATTAAACTTTCTTGTTCTGACCAGAGTGTTGATCATCCATAAGGAGGCAATCAACCCAGCTCCGAATAAAAGCCGTTCTGCAAAAGAGGTGGCATAAACTCCATATCCATTAAAGTCACTGTAGGTGCCTTTATAATCTGAAAATATTCTTAACAAAGGATAGGAAAGTACTTTCTTTGAAACCGGGCTGGCCAGTATCAGAAGAGTCAAAACTGAAACTCCCAACGCAATAAACCTGTTCCTGATACGGTCATTGAGAATAAGAATAAAGCCTGAAAACAGGATCAGGGGAAATGTATTGAAGAGAACAGCTCCACTGTAAGCTTTCCAGTCAATGTGAAAATAATTATACATCAGTTGGAAAACCAATCCCTCAATGATCAGAATTGCAGTGAAGAATAGTAATAAAATACTGATGGACAAAAAATGACCGCTTAATTTACTTCCTGAGAAATAAGTGCTTTTTTCTATAAGCGAAAACCCTGAAACATGGCTTCTCCAATACAGATCGTTGATAAAATACACAGAGATCAGCATGCCGAGCAGGTGGAAGTTTTCTGAAATCGTAGTGGCCATTAATCCGGAATCGGCGTATTTCTGCGGAAGGCGGATCCCTTTTTCGATTTCGGCATACATTTCCATCCCTACAAAAAATAAAAGGAGTATGGAAACAGCAATAATGGCGATGCTTTTGAAAAGATAGACCAGATCGATTTTTGCAAAGGACAGAATGGATCGTAAAGCTGCCGTGCCTCCAAAATTCAGAGATGTCGTGATATACTCTTTTAAATTCACTTTTAAAGAATTAAAAGATACTTCTGTTTTGTTACTTCTCTTTCTGTTTGAAGAATCCGAAAAAGAGAATATGCGGTAAGTGAATACTAAAAATACGAATGATAGTACACCAAAAATGACCCTGTTGATCAAGGTATATCCTGAAAGAGGTACGATCCGGGTATTTTTCAGTTGAACCGTATAGCTTCGGGCCTCAAAAAAATAAGCGGACAGCCCGAACGGATCGATCAAAGCGGATAATTGCTGAGTTTCCAGTGACTGGGGGATGCTTCCTGCCATGAATGGGGAATTGGAGAACAACAGGATGACCATATACAGGACGTAAAGCAGTAATCCACCCACTACAACCAGAAGTTTTTTCTTGGTGGCAAACGAAATGAAAAACAGAAAACTGCATACCAGAAAACAGTTGATAAGTCCAAAGATCAAAAGAGGGTAGAGGTAATACCATACATTAAAATAAGGCTGTATTTCGCTGCCGTCCCGCATATTCTGCCCAATCATAAAACCTAGGATCAGTAATAGAAAGGCTGAAAAGGTTTGTAAAAAATAAGAGCAGAATTTCCCTGTTAAATATTCCCGTTTTGAGAAAGGTAAAGAGAAAATAATACTATCAAATCTTGAGTCGTAATCTTTAAAAAGCTGCTGGCCTGCAAATATTGTAGCGAAGAATATGACGGATAAACTCAGCATTCCGACCATAAATCCAATGGTATAAGGAGAGTTTAAATAAATACCTTCCCCAACGGTAAGGTTGAACTGATTCCCACAAAAAATACCTGCAAATATCAGGATCAGGGCAATAAGGTAAGTAAGCCAATGCTTTGAGCTGCTTTTGGCTTCGGATAAAAATATGGCGTTCATGATTAAGGGTTTTGGGTGAGGGTATGAAAGTAAACGTGTTCCAGGAGGGGAGTTACAGGGATAAAATCTTTCGGTTGTTCTTCGGAGAAAGTGGTGATGTGAAGCTCCCTTTCAACCAGTTGCCGGCTGATGATCCTGTAATCTGACTGATAATGTTCCAGCTCATGTTTATCAATAGATTTAGACCAGATCTTATGTTCCAGTTCGGCGATCAATTCATTTGGGTTTCCTTTTCTTAAGATGTGCCCTTTGTTCATAATGGCCATTTCCGAGCAGAGATTCCTCACATCCTCAACCAGATGGGTAGAAAGGATGACAATAACGTCTTTACTGATATCATTGAGTAAGGAATTGAAACGGTTTCGTTCTTCAGGGTCCAGACCGGCAGTAGGTTCATCGACAATAATAATCTTCGGATCTCCCAATAGTGCCTGGGCAACTCCAAAACGCTGTTTCATCCCTCCGGAGAAGGTATGAACTTCTTTATTTTTAAAATCCAAAAGGTTGACCTTTTCAAGAAGATTCATGATCTGGTTTTTTCTTTCGGATCGGTTCATGATCCCTTTCAGAATGGCAATGTGTTCCAGAAGATCATACGCGGAAACTTTGGGATATACTCCGAAATCCTGAGGCAGAAATCCAAGGTTTTTCTTAATGTGGTCAGGGTCTTTGGAAACATCAGTTCCATTGAAGACAATGCTTCCCGAAGTGGGTTTCTGAAGCCCTACGATCGTTTTCATTAAAGAGGATTTTCCTGCTCCGTTAGGCCCCAGCAGGCCGAACATGCCGTTCCCGATCTCCAGGGAGATGTTTTTAATTGCCTGGAACCCATTTTTATAGGTAAGGCTGAGCTGATTGATGGTTAAAGTATTCATAAGGTTAAATTAGGGTAATAGAATGACAGGCAATGCTTTCATTGCTTTTTTAAAGTGTTGATATTTAATGTTTTAAATTTGAATTTTAATTTACCGCAAAAGTCACAAAAGTTTCTTTGAACACGTTATTTATTATGGGTTTTAAAATTTACTTCTTATAAGTTATAAGGTCGCATAAGAGCAAGTGTTTAGTTTCACCACAAAAGTCACAAAAGTTTTTTTGGAACACTTTAGTTATTATAAGTTTTAAAGTTTGTTTCTTATAAGTTCACATAAGCTGAAAATCGAAGATTTTCGTATCATTTATCATTTATTATTCATCTATAACTTATAACTCATCACTAAATTTCATTCCTTATACTCCAGAATATCTCCCGGCTGGCATTCCAGAATTTTACAGATCGCTTCCAGTGTATCGAAACGGACTCCTTTGGCTTTTCCTGTTTTCAGAATAGAGAGATTGACTGGTGTAATCCCCAGTTTTTCTGCCAATTCTTTACTCTGCATTTTACGCTTGGCAAGCATCACATCTAAGTTGACTATAATCGGCATGTTATATAAATAGATCTTGTTCGTTTTGTAAATGTAGTCCCTGCTTAAAAATATTCGCAAGAAATAAACAGAAAATTCCCAGCATGAAGTGAATAAAAACCAATCCCCAGATCATACTTTCCACCTCTACAAAAAAACTGGCGATAATGACTATGGGTAAAGGAAAGAAGATATTATAAGTGTAAAATCTCTTAAGCTGTACAATATTTTCTTTCGTAAACAACTTCGTCTGAAAGAAAACCCTGAATACTTTTGCAGACAGTCCGAAAAAGATCCCATAACCGATCAAAACCAACAGAAATGAAAAGATAATATATGGGTAATTATTCTCGATATTCAAAAAGGGCTGCTCCGTGAAGGGGTAGTTGATGTGCAGGTATTTACCCTGCCCGTAAGATGTGATCCCAATGCCCGTTGACAAGCAGAATATTGCATATACTCCGGTAAGCAGATATCCTGCTGATAATATCAGGCAGATGTAATAAAGGATTCTTGAAATAATTTTGGTCTGGTCCATATTACAATAATTAATTAGTATTGCAAATTTATAATTAATTATCGTAAAACAATAATTATTTTAAATAAAATTTTATTTTTTGATGCTTTCACGAATTGAAGATAAAGAGAAATATCCTGAATTAACGGTGGTCTTAATTTAAATTTTAAGAGGTTAAATGTTTAAAAATTAGTCATTAAGATAGATTAAGAGCCTGTTTAAATTTATCAAGCTTAAAATGATTTAATATTAAGACAGCCTTTCAGGGGCCGAGCGTGAAGGGTTTTAGTTTTTAGTTATCAAGTAATTAACGGTACAATTCCTCCCGTATCTTGATTAAGAGTTTCTCTGTTTTTTCCGGGTTCGGATGATCAGGAAGGGTAGAGACGGAATGATAATGCTCTATAGAACGGATTAGGTCTTCTGCTTTTTTCATTACGGCTTCATAGGACCAGTTTCCGGCTTTAATGTCCAGTAATTCTTCACGGTTATCTACACGTATCTGCAATGACCCGGTTTTGAAGATATGCTCACAGGATTGCAATAAACGGATGGTGTGCATCATATTCTTGCTATCGTAATTCTGTCCATGCTGTTGATTGACATTATAACGGTCTTCGTTTCGTTCGGAGACCCATTTCCAGTATTCTCTGTAATCTTTACAATAGGTAGAATAGGCATCAAGGTTGCAGAACAGGTAAGCGAGAGGTTTTTCTTCTTTTGGAATAGAGGAAACGGAAACCTGGTTGGCTTCTTCATTACTAATAATTCCTTTATAGTTTAAATTCCCGGTTTCATCATAGAAAAGAGCATACATGCCTTTGGTATTATCAATGCTGGTCAAGCCACATTTTTCCTGGGGAAGACCACCCTGTCCTTTGGACACCTCTCCGGAGGAGGGGAATTCCTGTAGCCATTTTTTCAACGGAACAGAACCATGATCCTGAAGAATATAACAGAAATCAAGAATGGATTTTCTTTCTTTTTCCACCGGATTCAGGATCTTTTTATTGAGCCCTTTTGCCTTCTTGATCTGTGAAACGGCATATCCGGCAAAAGTATCTTTGCAGAGTTTGGAAAGAAAATCTCTCGGTTTCAATAGATCCATCAACGGATGCTTTTGCAGAATACAGTCTTCCGGGCTTGCCAGAACCTCAAGGATATTGGGGTTGTTTTTCTGTAACAACTCTATAAACCTTCCGATCTCATAATAAGTGATATCATTGGTCTCATTAGAGATCTGTGGAATATGGTTTAATCCGTAAAATGTTTCTTTTGGCAAATAGTAAACACCCCGGATATCCGTATCCGAGTTTTCCGTTGCCAGCCCGAAGGCACGGCTTCCAGAGATGGCTTCAAAGAGGATGAGGTTTTGGGTCTTTAAGTTTTGTATGGTCATGGAGTTTGTTTTTCAATAATGATTTCACCCTTTGCAATATTTTTATTGATACTTACAAAGGCAGGATTGCTGCCTTCCTGCCAACATTTATCCCTAAATATTAGTTTAAAATATTTGTACTCCTCATTGTTTTTTGCATTGAAGCTAATATAAAGTGTATCTCTTTCTTCGGGAATATATTCAAAATCGAAAATATTTCCTGTATTTAGTTTTAGTATAATACTTTCAGTTGAAATACCATTCTCAAAATCATTAACAGGGATCATTATTTTTCCTCTTCTATTGGTTTCTCTTTTTCCTACATATCTGTTTAATGACCAGATGTATATATCTTTTATTTCATAGATATCTTCTTCAACACAAGTGCAAAACTTAATTTCATTATTGAATGTACACATAAATTTCCTTAATTTTTAATACAACTTTCCACAATCACCTCCAAAGCCTTTACAGCATCGCAGGCATACAATCCGGAGCACCATGCAGGATTAGCCTCTATCAAAGCCCAACCTTTTCCTTTAATGATCCCAAAATCCAGAACAATGGCGTGAGGTAATGTTGCAGAATGCTTCTCCATAAAAGCATCAAATAATGCAAACATTTCCTTTTCTTCTATATCAGAGAGTGAATTCGTATCAAAGGCTTCATTTCGCCAGTAAGAAGAGAAGGTCTTTATTTCGTTATCGGAAACAAAGCATCGTACCTCCAGTTCCCATTCTACAACTTCCGAAGTGAAAACCATGCTGTTCATATCTAAAGAGTCGAAGCCTTTAATATCCTTTACCTTTCGATACACTCCGGCCTTAAAGCTTTTAAAGTCTGAGCACTTGATGAAAATGTTTTCCTGATGGATGAAGTTCTTCAGTGGCCCGTATAATATTTTACGTTTTGTGAATTCTTCAGATACTCTTGCAAGCCAGTCATCAGAGGGTTTTGTCAATGTTAAATTGCACTGATCTGCCACAATTTCTGCATAGATATCCTCTCCGTATACCGCGATCACATCCCTGCGAAATTCTTCCGGAACATTCCATTTAGCATTGAATCGATTCAGTTCGTAAGGTGAATTTAGAGATGCTTTTTTTAGATTATTGCTGTCTTCCGTATACATCGGAGATAGTGCGATAATATTTTTCATATGGCTTATTCATTTTTCTAATTTATTAATATTTCTCTAAAAACCTTTTCCATCTCATTTTTATTCGCTTTTCCTCCAGTCAGGCTCTTCGATCTTTCCTCATTCTCAGCGATCATATTCTCCAAAAACCCGAAAAGCTCCCAATCATTAGGATGGTAATAGGATTCTCCTTTTGTGGCTTTTAAGGCTACAAGGTTTTCTATTTTGTTTCTAGTGAAATCATCTGCCAAAACTAATAATTCACTGAACAAAACCGGTGGTACTGTTCCTTTCTCAAGTATCCATTTTCCCGTTAAAGCGGTTCTGAGGCAGTAAAAATAGCTTTTCAATTTTACTTCATCATTTCTGCAGGTTTCCAGATATTTTTTGCTCATACTCAGATAGTGATAAGAAACCGCTATCGGAGAAAAGCACTCATCTGCTAAAGGTTTAAAAAGCTCATAGAATTTTTCATTTTTCACATAAACAACAGGAGAGTAAAACCAGCTTAATAAAGCAGCATTAGACTTTAACAGGAGATGAAAGGTCTTCCTGAGATCCCACCCGGAACCGTCTAGATCGTCTTCAGTCATAAATTCTATAGTTTCATCCTTATCCCAAGGCGAAAGATACCATTCTTTTTCGTGTCTGTATATGAAGCGTATATCATAATCGCTGTCCGGGGATGCAAAACCCCAGGCTCTGCTTCCTGATTCCACGGCGAGAAGTATTTCTATACCTCGTTTTGCTTCTACTTCCTTTAACTTATCTATTATTTTTGTTGTCATTGTTTTTAATTTGTACTGCAAAATAAAATATACTCTGCGCAATATTTTTGCGTAGAATGTTTTAAATAACCTGTATTCATTAGAACTTGTTAAAAAGCTAACCACAAAAGTTGCAAAAGCTTTTTCGACACTTTAAAGAGCTTAAACTTAAGCGCTTTAAAACCACCAATGTTCACATAAGATGAAAATCTTTGATTTTCAAAAACTAATGTGTTCCTATTTCACTATGGCAAAGGATACTTAAACATGCTTAAGTGTCGAAAAAACTTTTGTGACTTTTGTGGTTTATTAAAAAGTTTAAATAGTTTAGAAAATCTTGAAATACAAAGAGCTTTCCATCAAAGGCAGAAAATTAAACGTAAGCTCTAAAAACAGATTTTATCTGCAAAACTTTGTTTTCTTAAAATGATATAGAATGAAAATGAACTCATTGTTTTATTTTTTATTCAGGCTTGAGGCAATTATAAAAAAAGCTGCCAATTCGGGAAATGGCAGCCAAAAGAATATTATTTCAACCTGAAAATTTTTATAAAACTATCTTTCTCCAAAGTCTCCAATGATAAATCACAGTCTGCTTCTCCTTTATCGGAAGTGATAGTTGCGCCTAATTCTTTTATAAGATGGTTGAAAGAAACCGACTCATACCATTGCTGATAAAGCGCACTTGTCGCCATCATGGAAACTTCCGAATTTCCGGATACATGGGCATGCCCTGCACCAAAGTTCAACAATATAAAACACTGTTTTCCCTCCTTTGGTAACAGCATTCCCAGGATCGTCTGCTTCTGAACCGAAGTACACTGAGCTTCAGCAAAAAGATTATTTGGATTCATCATATAATCGTAGGAAACTTCATCTCCTTTTCCAATGATGATTTTATATCCGCAATTGCTGTCTCCGTTAAAAACATTGCTCATCACAAGAGTAGGAGCATCCAGTCCTGCATTGGCATACAGATATTCTACTGCACCGTTGGGTGCGGAGGTCATATCTCCCGAATACATCAGCTGTCCTTCTCCGTGGTTATAAGCTGCATTCCAGCCGATTTTTCCGGCGATATTTAGTCCTGAAAGGTCAAGGTCATAAGCACCCCACTTGTCTTCCCAATAAATTCCAACCGCCATTTTTTCACCATAAAATCTCGTTCCGGTCGGGATATTTCCTACAAACATCTTTTCAGATGTTGGCAAAGCAAACTCTACATTTTCGGGAAAATAGAATTTCTTTCCCGCAAGATTGTATTTTGATTTTAAATGGTTTAAGATAAAATCATAATTCAGTTCATTGACAGAAGTTGTTGTTCCTTTTTGGGTCCATGACTTTCCGTTCCTGATCCTGTAGACAAAAGTATCCTGCCCATGCATCCTTGAATAACAGGCTGATAAAGCTTTGAACAAAGCAAACGGGGTTGCATTTTCCAGCCAGTGCAGATCACTATTTTCCAGTAATGTGTGGGTTGCATCGTTCAATGGGTTTGAAATGAGAGGCTGGTGATACACTTTTGACAGTTTTGAGATTTTATTGATCGTTTTCGGAGCCCTGTTTTTGTAGGCTAAAAATAAAGGCTTGAATCTGTTGAAAATTTCTGCCAGTTTTTCCAGTCCGAAGTTTGCAAACAGGTAGGTTGGATCAAATTTACTTTGTTTAATTAAATTGATCAGATCATCATTCTTGATCAAAAGGGTGGTAAGAGTCGTTTTGTAGATCACATAGCGGAAAAATTCAACCGGATTTTCAGGATAGATATCGTAAAGATCCGCAATTTTTATAATCGCTTCTTTGTTTCTTATATTTTCTTTTCCCGTAAAGTCATAGTCGAGTTCATGATGTAAGATATCAAGCAGATCATTAATGGTTTCTTCTTTCAAAGCAATACCGGATCTTAGTAATGAAAGGCATTTTTCCTGCATTTCTTCCTGCGAATAGGCTTTTACAACTTTAAAGGTCAGCTTCATGCCGGGAACGTTCAATACTTCATCGGGAATATAAATTACATCCTGAAAATCACTTCCATAAGTAGAAATATAATGCCTGATCTGATCAAAAAGTAATTCCATTCTTGAGCTGTTCTTGATTTTTTCCCAAGATTTATGGAACGTTTTATTCAGGTCGTTTCCATTCAGTTTTTCTTTTGAATAGTATTGAATGATTTCATGCTTTGCCCATAATGCATCAGGCTCAATGATGAATCCCTGATCCGAAATAAATGGTTTTTCATCAGATGTTCTTGCTAAAACGGCATTAAATAATTTTAATGTTTTCATTGTTTTTTAGTTTAAAAAAATAAGTGAGGAGTAGTTTTCTGTAAAATGAATATATAGGAACTCCTTTTACCTATATTTTAAAAGAGGCGGGGAGTAATTTTCCAAATTATAGGAACACCCTTTGCCTCAAATTATAAAAGGCGGAAAGTAATAGTGAAAATATAGGAACTTTCTTTGCCTTAATTTTTTAACTAATGAAAATAATTAATAATCAAATATAAAAATATTTTCATCATTTTGAGGAGCAGGCAGGACTCGAACCTGCGACCCACAATTGGGATATATAGGAACTTTGTCTGCCAACAGCGGAAAGTAATATTGTTGCTCTGACCATCTGAGCTACTGCTCCTGCCTTTATTAAAAAGTTTTCATAAACCTTAAGGGCTTTTATGCCATAAGGTTTGGCTATTAGTTTTTAAAAATTACGCTTTCCTGAATTTTTTCTTTTTCTTCCACGGTGCATTTTTACCTACATCACCCGCCATGATACATCCGTAAGGCATCACTTCGTCCAGAACTTCGCAAAGTCCGTATTCTTCGATTTGAGCTCTTACGTTTTTAGCACTTTTATAAGCGGTAGGAAGCTCGGAAATATCAATCTCATTGGAGAAGAAACGAACGTCTATTCCTTTGGTTTCTTCTGCAAATACTTCTTCGATGGTTTTATGGGCCAATGATCTCTTATGCTGGCTTCTGCTGAAATTTCTTCCAGCACCATGAGGTGCGAAACCTAAATTCCTTTCGTTGGTTTTTCCCTGAACGATCAGTACCGGTTCTGCCATATTCAGAGGGATCAGCCTTGGGCCTGTAATATCCGGCATGAATTTATCATCCAGAGGAGTAGCCCCTTTGGCATGATAGAAAAGGTCTCCATCCCTGAACACGAAATTATGCTCATTCCAATATCGGTTTTCTTTTTCTACCTCCAGTTTATTAAGGACAGCATCATGAATAGAGGTATGGTTTTCTTTGGTCCATGTTCTTATCAGCTGAAGGGCTTCCCAATAGGATTTACCTTCTTCAGTATCAAAAGGAATCCACGCGTTTTCTCTCAGTGTTTCAGGAGAGATTTCCTGTCTGAAACGGTTCGCCACCTTCATTCCTTTATCATATAAGGCAGCACCGGGAGCTCTTGAACCATGATGAGTAACCATCATCGTATTTCCGGTATTTTTAGAAATACCTACAAACAGGAAATGGTTTCCGTCTCCCTGCGTTCCCATATGAGAACGGGCAATGCTGATCAGTTTTTCATCATTCAGGAAATAATTTTCACTGAAAGCATCCATCAGTTCCTGGGACATTGGCATCTGTTCCCCTCTTGGCCTTCCTCCGTACCCGAAATGAGTGACAGAATGAGCGGCATCCAGTACTTCTTTCGGATCAGCTTTTCCAAAATCGGTCAGCATGACAGAACAGCAGATGTCTGCACTATGAAATCCGGGATGAATTGCGTTTTTTGCCACTACGACACCACCTACAGGAATATTTCCTTCCGGTCCCGTAGGACAGGCATCCGGCATTAAAGCACCACTGACCAGAGTAGGGGTTTTCATTAAAACCTGCATGGTTCTGATCACTTTTTCCACGTTATCGGTTTCGCTTTCATGTTCTGCCCTGATGTTGATGATAAAGTCTTTCGGGGTTTCATGAAGAGGAATCAATTCAGGTTGTCTGAACTGGTCCAGATAAGCAGTGATCTGGTTTTCATCCAGATTATTTTCGTTGATATATGCAATTGCCTCTTTGAACCATTTTGCAGGTCTGTATCCAAGATCGATTAAATGAGTTCCGTTAAATTCCATTTGTTGTTTCATTTTGATGATGCAAAGTAATGATGCTTGTGCGCAATATTTTTGCGTAGATGAAATTATTTTTTATTTTTACTGAAATTTTTAAATGCAGAAGCCACAAAAGATTTCATTTAAGTCCTGAAGTGGCTTTTGTAGCAAAATAAAAAATTAAAGAAAATGTTATTAGATCAATTAAAAAATTCACCGGAAACCGTTCAGTTTAAAGAGGTTATTGTTTATATAGACGATCACTATGATTTCACTCCCGTAAAATTCAGAAATGGAAATACAGTCAATGAAGCGGGTCAGAATAACGGTTCATGCAAGGTTTTCAGTTTTGCAAAATTGAATGGTCTTCTTAAAGAAGATGTTCTGGCTCTTTTCGGGGAGTTTTACAGGGAGGATGTATTGAAAAATCCGGAAGGTACGGACCATCAGAATATCAGGAATTTTATGAAATCCGGATGGGAAGGGATTTCTTTTGTAGGGGAAGCCTTAAAGAAGAAGTAATTATGCAGCCTGTCATTCTGAGCAAAGCGAAGAATCTCTTCTTAACATTAAAATCATTTACTCATATGAGTAACAAAAACTATGTCTAATAGATTAAAAACACAAAACATATGTCGTCCAATAAAAATGCCCTGATCCGCTATAAAACACTGGATAAATGCCTCAAAAACAAATACAGGAAGTATACGCTGGAAGACCTGATTGATGCCTGTTCCGAAGCTTTGTTCGAATACGAAGGCAAAGAATCTTATGTAAGCAAACGGACTGTTCAGCTTGACCTGCAGAATATGCGTAGCGAGAAATTCGGGTATGAAGCCCCGATAGAGGTTTTTGACAGGAAATATTACAGGTACAGCGATTCCGATTACAGCATTCATAATATTTCAGTGAATGAAAGTGATCTTAAAGCGATGAATAACGCGGTACAGATCTTAAAGCAGTTCAAGGATTTTTCAATGTTTAAAGAAATGAACGGGGTTATCCAGAAACTGGAGGATTCTATTCATTCGACCGGGCAGAAATCGATCATCCATCTGGATAAAAATGAGCAGCTGAAAGGCCTGGAGCATATTGATGTTTTGTATGAAAGTATCCTGAATAAAAAAGTATTGAAGATCCTTTATAAAAGCTTTACGGCGAGAGAGTCTAGTGTTTTTACCGTTCATCCGCAATTATTAAAGGAATACAATAACCGCTGGTTCCTGATATGCCTTTATAAAGGCAGTATGTATAATCTGGCACTGGACAGAATGGAAAAGATAGAAGTTGAAGAAAAAAATGAATATATTGATAAAGATCTGGATGGTGATGAATATTTCAAGGATATTGTAGGAGTTACGGTCTCGGAAACGATGAAACCCAGGAATGTGATTTTCTTTGTGGATGCTTCCAATACTCCTTATGTAAAAACAAAACCTCTTCATAAAAGCCAGGAGATCATCAGCGAAACGGAAGAAGGAGCTGTTTTTAAGATCTGTGTACAGATCAATTATGAGCTGGAAAGATTGCTGCTGGGTTTCGGGAACAGTCTGATCGTTCATAAACCCAGAAACCTGAGACGGAGAATAGAAGAAAAGTTCAGGACAGGTATTATGAATTACCAGAACCTGATCATTCCGGATGAAGAGTAAATATTCCAGGCTGTTTAATTATTGGCTCGGAAATTGTAGTGATTCAGGCATAAAAATCATAGTATGAAATCGAGAATTTTAAAAACCCTGATCACCATTTTGGCCCCGCTGGTCATAGAATTTATCGTTAAAAAAGTATCAGAAAAGTTAAATGAAAAGAAAGATGGGGAAAAGCAGCTTCCTGCTCAAAATTGAAGGAATTAAAATTTAAAATTATAAAAAGAGGCTTTTCTTATAGGAAAAGCCTCCTTTTTTGTGATGTAAAAATTAGAAAAGTATTATTTAACAAAAGCATCCGGATAAGTGTTTTTGTAAGCTTATCGTTATTCCGGAAAATTGCCTGAACTGACGAAGCTGGTTCTTATCATAAACCCAAATTAATTAAACATTTATTTAAATTTTAATCAAAATAAGTTATTGATATTCATTTGTTTGCGATTTTAAAGAATGTTAAAGTGACAAAAAACACCCTGTTTTGGCATGATTTTTACATCTTATTCGGTAGTAAAATTTAAAAATCAGAATTATGAAAATGTTTAGACAGGCGCTTTTATTAGCAGGTATTGTTACAGCCGGTGTTGTAGGCGCACAAAGCTCACAAATGAATAATATGATTAAAGTAGGAGCTAATGTGGGATTGGCTGTTCCTGCTGATAACCTTTCTGCTGCCGTGGGCGTAGATGTATCTTATCAGAACCTGATTACTCCGGGATTTGGGTTAGGTATTGCAACCGGGTATACTCATTATTTCGGAAAAGATAACAATAATCTGAACAATAATGATGTGGGAGTAATTCCTGCTGCTGCATTGATCAGAATATATCCTAAGCAGACAGGTTTTTATTTTGGAACAGATTTAGGATATGGTTTCCTGGTTGGAGATGAGAAGGTAGCTTCTAACAGTAATGTTAACAGGCCGGACGGAGGTTTTTACATCAAGCCGGAAATTGGGTATCATAACAAGGACTGGAATTTCTTTGTACAATATCAGAAGGTATTTACAGGAAATGATGGTGCTATAGGAGGTCAGGATTACAATGTAGGGAACATTGGTGCCGGATTTTCTTACAATATTCCATTAGGAAAGTAGTTAGATTTTTATATAAGCAATTATTAGCCAAAACCTTTTCAAATTTTTTGAAAAGGTTTTTTCGTGGTAGCAGGATTTACGAAAACAATTATTATATTTGATAAAATTTGCGATTATGAATTTGAATCCAAAGTTTCCGCTTTATTTACCGGGAGTAAAGAACAGTAACAATGATAACGTTTCTATTATCGGAGCCAACCTGAGGGAAGATATTACTACTTTAGGCTATTACATCTCGGGTAACGGAGGCCTTGAAATAAAGATCCAGAATAATTATCCAACCAAAGAGCATTCATCTTTTTCGGAAATCCTGAGGAAGTTTATTCAGGAAAACCAGTTGAACAATGTGAAACGTCTGGGAGTGGCGGTCCCGGGGCCTGTACTTGATGGAAAGAGCAGCCCTGCAAGACTGGGATGGAGTCTGGATGTTGAAGAATATAAAAAAGATTTCGGATTTGAAAGTGCTTATATGCTGAATGACCTGGAAGCTTCTGCATACGGAATGGGCCTTCTTGAGGACAGTGACCTGGATGCCATCTATACGAGTGGTCATTTAGAAAAAGGGAATGTTGCGATTTTAGCACCCGGAAACGGGCTGGGGGAAGCAGGATATTTCTTTGACGGAAAATACCTGAGGCCTTTTGCAACGGAAGGAGGGCATTCCGAGTTTTCTCCAAGGACCAATGTGGAAGTAGAATTTTATCAGTTCTTAAACAATATCTACGGAATTGTAAGCTGGGAAAATGTGCTTTCCAAAACGGGGCTGTTTAATGTCTACCGCTTTTTAAGAGATGTGAAAAGGCATCCTGAACCCGAATGGCTGGGAGAGCGTTTAACAAACGGGAATTTCGTTGAAGAAATCTACAAAGCCGCAGTAGAGGAAGATGTCATGATCTGTAAAATAGCTTTGGATACGTTCCTGGAGTTTTTGGCAAGAGAATCCAATAACTTAACCTTAAAGCTTAAAGCAACGGGCGGCCTGCTTATTTCAGGAGATATTCCTCAGGCGATAAAGGACTATATAGACAAGGCTAAATTCTACGAGAAATTTAAAATAAGTGATAAGATGGAGAATATGTTGAGAAATATCCCGATCTACCTGATCAAGAATGATCATACGGGGTTACACGGCTCAGCTCTCTATACGGCTTATTATCAGGAATAAAACAGAACTCCGAATCTTTTCGGAGTTTTTTATGAATGATATTATTCATAAAAATGATTGTTTTTATTGATGTACATCAATATGATCTATCAGATAAGATGGCTACATTTGCGTCATAAATAACAAGTAAATAACTTATTCAAATGAAAAAAATATTTTTACTGGCAGTTTTAGCTGGTGGTTTAGCATTCGGACAATCGAAAAAAGTAGTGGCATCTGATGTTCACTGGTGGGGATATAAAGTAGCTAAATCTGAAGCTAGCTCTCATGACGGAACCGTAAAAGTGAAGTCTGGAAATATGGTGATGAAAGGAAATCAGCTGGTAGGCGGGACTTTTGTATTGGATATGACTTCCATTAACGCAACAGATCTTTCCGGAGAGTATCAGGGAAAATTGAACGGGCACCTTAAAAACGGGGATTTCTTTGAAGTTGAAAAATTCCCTACGGCAACATTCAAGATTACTTCAGTAAAGAAAAATAATGATAAGATCTATAACAGCCTTGTAACCGGAGACCTTACCGTTAAAGGAAAAACAAGCTCTATTTCTTTCCCTGCCAAGATCAATTACAGCAAAGGAACAGTAAGTTTAGTATCCGATAAATTTTCTTTCGACAGACAGAAATTTGATGTTACCTACAAGTCCAGCATGCAGGATGTATTTATAAAAGATGACATTGATATGCTTGTAAAAGTAACAGCTAAATAATTTAAACAAAAAAAGATTAGTAAAAGTGTAGAAGTTCTACACTTTTTTTTATTTTTGTTGAATTGTAAATAAAAAAGAATGAAAAGATTACTATTGTTTGCGATGATGTGTGCCGGCATATCATTTGTTTTTGCTCAAAAGAAATTTGATAAGGTTTCAAAAGTGACCTCGTCCGAGATCAGATGGTGGGGGTACAAGGTTGTAAAAACTCAGGCGTCATCACATTCCGGAACTGTAAAACTGAAAAGCGGAAAATTCAACTTTGATAAAACGGTTTTAATAGACGGAGAATTTGTAATAGATATGAGAAGCCTGATGGCAGGTGATGTTTCCGATGAAGATCAGGTAAAACTGACGAATGATCTTAAAAGCACCAATTTCTTTGAAGTAAAGAAGTTCCCCATAGCTAAGTTTCATTTAACCAAAATCATCCCTCTTGCCAATAGTGAGTATAATTCTACAGTATATGGTGATGTAACGATAAAAGGTGTGAGGAAAACAATTTCTTTCCCTGCCAATGTTTACGTTACCCAGTTTACCGTAGTGATAGAGTCTGCCAAGTTTTCACTGAACAGAAGAGACTTTAAGGTATTCTACCAGTCTTCACTGAAAGATTATTTCATTAAAAACGAAATGGATATCCAGTTCAGGGTTTCCACTGAAAAGCTGGATAACGAGAACAGGGTTCCTGCAAAGAAAAAATAAGCATAGCCGCTTAATCAATAAATCAGAATGGACATTTTTTTAGGATGTCCATTTTTTTTATTTTAGTGGGATGAAGATTTATATTGTAAGCGGACTCGGGGCAGACTTTAAGGTATTGGAAAGATTGCAGTTCCCGGATCATTATGAGATTGTATTTTTAGACTGGCTTATTCCGGAGCAGAACGAGCCGTTTTATACTTACGTGGAAAGGATGGCAGGTAAAATAAACGGATCGGAGCCATTCTGCCTTCTGGGGTATTCTTTCGGAGGGATAATGGTGCAGGAGATCAATAAAATAAAGCCTGCTCAGAAAGTTGTGATCCTGGGAAGCATAAAATCCGACAAAGAGAAATCCAGGCTGATCAGGGCGGGAGAGATTACGCGGATTCCCAAAATGCTGCCTGTTGGTTTTTTTAACGAAAGGACAACCAATATATATTCTGTAGTAAGGAAATTCTTTGATCCTAAAAATCCGAAATTGCTGCAGTATTTCAGGGTAAGAGATCCTTATTACCTGAAATGGTCCATAGAAAAGATCTCCGAATGGAAATTTGAAGAAAATCCGGATGTAGTTCAGATATTAGCAGACAGGGACATTGTTTTTCCCATAAAAAACTCAAAACCCGATCATGTGATCAAAGGGGGTACCCATTTATTTCCTGCTACAAAATATAACGAAGTATCTAAAATATTAAAGGGTGTATTTGAATAATTGATATATTTTTATAAATTTAATATTAAATTTATAGGGGTTATTGTTTAAATTTTATGTTTTTACAAAATTTATATTTACTTTTGAAGGGGTAAAGCATAAATAGTATGACATTAGGATTAAAATGGATCATTTCATTTGTGATCATTGCTCTCATAGCAACAGGCGGATTATTCTGGAGCCCTGCAGCCGATATACCGGATACAGCAGAGTTTTTAAGTGAAGATAGAATCATTGCTGCCGATGTAGCATGGATCTTGGCTGCAGCAGGCTTGGTCCTGCTAATGACTCCGGGGCTCTCATTCTTCTATGGCGGAATGGTAGGTAAAAAGAATGTGATCTCTACCATGCTCCAAAGCTTCATCGCATTGGGCGTAATTTCTATTTTGTGGGTAGTGGTAGGCTTTTCCCTGTCTTTTGGGGATTCTTTAGGTTTTACCTTCAATGGAGAACATTATGGGATTATCGGAAACCCGTTAAGCTATCCTTTCTTTAATCATGTGGGTGCTTTGCCTCATAAAACAATGGCTTCTACGATCCCTTTTGTGCTTTTTGCCCTGTTTCAGATGAAATTTGCTGTAATTACCCCTGCTTTGATTACGGGTTCTTTTGCAGAAAGGGTACGTTTCATTTCCTATCTTTTATTCATGGTGCTTTTCAGTATATTCATCTATACGCCGCTTTGCCATATGGTCTGGCATCCGGAAGGGCTTTTGAACAAGTTTTTCGGGGTAAAAGACTTTGCGGGAGGAACGGTTGTACATATGAGTGCCGGATTTGCCGCTCTGGCGGGAGCGTTGGTGCTTGGAAACAGGAAAAATCCGCATCATGAACCTTCTAATATCCCGTATGTATTATTGGGAACAGGGATGCTTTGGTTCGGATGGTTCGGGTTCAATGCAGGGTCTGCTCTCAGTGCCAATGCTACAGCAGCAATGGCCTTCGGGACGACAACTATTGCCTCGGCCTCCGCTATGATGACCTGGATATTCTTTGACAGGATAAACCGTAGGAAAGTATCGGCTTTGGGAGCCTGTATAGGAGCTGTGGTAGGTTTGGTTGCTATAACTCCCGGATGCGGTTTTGTTTCTATCCCTGAAAGTCTTTTTATCGGATTTATTTCGGCTATTGTTTCCAATCTGATGCTTAACTGGAAAGCGTTAAAGAAAATAGATGACACGCTGGATGTATTTGCCTGTCATGGAGTAGGCGGGATCATGGGAATGATCTTAACAGCGATTTTTGCCCATGGAGAGAATGCAAGCCTCCTTCACGGCGGTATTGAAGTATTTGCCCATCATATGATGGCCCTTGTGCTGGTGTCTGCTTTCGCATTTTTCGGATCGTTGCTATTGTATAAGGTGACCAATTCCATTATAACCTTGCGGGTATCCGGGGAATCTGAAAATATGGGACTGGATCTCTCACAGCATGAAGAAAGCCTGAAATGGTAATTTTTACCATTTTTAAATAAGCCTGAATGAGTGCCGAAACAAATTTCATAAAGATTTATCATGTATCTTTGTTTTGAAGAAACAGGATGAATAGTTTATGGAGTCTATATCAGTTTTTGAAATCATTAAAGTAGGAATAGGCCCGTCCAGTTCACATACCATGGGCCCCTGGAATGCAGCTACGTCATTTATTAACCTTCTCAAAAGGGAAAGATCGGTTGCCGAAGTAAAAGAAGTTTTTCTGGAGTTTTTCGGATCCCTTGCCAAAACAGGGATCGGACACGGAACCGATATTGCCGGAATGCTCGGACTGAACGGCGAAAATTTCAAAACCATAGATACCTCAAAAATAGATGAAAAGGTAGAAAAGATCAAGACTGATCAGATCCTTAGTTTAGGAGGAGAAAAAGAGATTCCTTTTGTTTACGGGTATCACCTTATTCTTAATATGCAGAAGTCTTTGGAGTTTCATCCTAACGGAATGATCTTCAGGGCAGTATTTGAGGACGGAACGGAGCTTGTACAGGATTATTATTCTGTTGGTGGCGGTTTCATAGCAACACAGGAAAAAAATTCCATACAGAAAGACTGTGTCCGTACACTATATCCCTGTCATCATGGCTCGGATGTTATAAAATACTGTGAAAAATTTGGGTTCAAAAAGTTCTCGGATCTCATCTTTGTGAATGAAGAAAGCTGGCGGCCTCAGGAGGAGACCAGAAAAGAAGCTTTATACATCTGGCAGCAGATCAAGGAATGTGTTTATAAAGGAGTGAATAAAGAAGGCATCCTTCCCGGAGGGCTTAATGTGTCCCGCAGAGCTGCCGGGATCAACAGAAAGCTTTTAGGAGACAAGATCTATAAAAATATCGATGAGTGGTTCCAGTTGGTGGTAGATGCGGAAGAAAACTTCACAAATATCAATAAATGGATCGCCTGTTTTGCTTTGGCAGTAAATGAGGAAAATGCCAGCTTCGGCAGGATCATCACGGCACCTACCAATGGTGCAAGCGGTGTAATTCCAGCGGTTCTGATGTATGCACAGGCCTTTACTCCTTTCACAAGTGAAGATGATATTGCAAGGTTTTTGCTGGTGGCAGGAGAGATCGGAACCCTGTTCAAAAAGAATGCGACTATTTCCGCAGCCATGGGAGGCTGTCAGGCTGAGATAGGTGTTTCGTCAGCAATGGCAGCAGCAGGTTTAACCGAGATCCTGGGCGGAAATGTGGGGCAGGTATTAATGGCTGCCGAAATCGCTATGGAGCATCATTTAGGCTTAACCTGTGATCCGATTAAAGGTTTGGTGCAGATCCCATGTATTGAAAGAAATACGATGGGAGCTATAAAAGCCATCACTGCAGCCAATATTGCCCTTGAAAGCGATCCGGATAAAGCCAGGGTAAGTCTTGATGAGGTAATTCAAACCATGTGGGAAACCGCACAATCTATGAGCGACCGGTTCAAAGAGACTTCCGAAGGCGGGCTGGCTATTGCGGTGAATGTGCCTGAATGTTAAGCGGTTTTTCGTTTTTCAATTTATTTATATAATGAAACCCCTTTATTCTTTCGTCAAATGCTATGAATAGAAACTTAGAATTAGGTTTTAAATGTGCATAGTTATCAATGGCTCGGTCAAAGTATTGGTCCAACTCAAAAATGTCATTGTCTTTTTTGATTATGAAAATCATTAGTCGCAAGTCAGCATTGGCAACCAATAGTTTTTGAAAGTCATATTTTATGCCACTATAAGGCACTATATTGTCACCTTTGCGTTTCGGGTTCCATTCACACTCAACAACCAAAGGCAAACTTGTTGGTATATAAGGCTCGTCCGCCTCTGTATACCAATGTAGATCATAAAGCCATTCAGTATTTTTATACTTACCACCATTACTTTGTCGTAAATGATTTGAAAGTCCATGTGAGTAAACTTTATAAGATGGTTTTCCATTAAGTTTTTTGTCACCAAGCTCGGTAAGCGTATCCTTAATTAAAGTTGTCCTCTGTGGTCGTTTTGTGGTATCGAAACTAAAGAAAGTAGTTAGAGCTTGTCCAAGTGCTTTTATTATATATTTTGAGGTCAAGTCATTCAATTTAACCAAAGGGTTTTCTGTTGTATATGTCGTCCAAGTTATCATTTTATCTTTTCATTTTTGTTGAGCAGCCATCAATAGAATTACCACTAATACCCAAATATATATTTTGTGCTTATATGTTACCTACTCAATGATTTGTGCTAATCTTATATATAAATATTATTTAATGTTTGTTTTTTATATTGATCCAATTTTATTATTACTTATCCAGTATTCCTCTTATTTTATTGGCATTTTTAATCAATTCCTCTAGATATTCATAATTCTCTTTTTCCAGTGCAGATTTGAACTTTCTGAGCTGGGAAATATGCTCATTCAAAACATCCAGCACATTTTCCTTATTCTGCCTGAAAATAGGGACCCACATTTCGGGATGGGACTTGGCTAGACGTACGGTACTTGAAAAACCTGAGCTCGCAAGCTGGAAAATAGTCTCTTCTTCACGTTCTTTTTCCAAAACGGTATTGGCCAGAGCATATGAAGTGATATGGGAAATATGGGAGATATAAGCGGTGTGGAGGTCATGGTCTCCGGCGTTCATATAGATCAGGTGCATATCAAGGCTTTCAACGATCTTTTCAACAAGATGTAAGGCATCTTCTGCAGATTCTTCCTTATTGCAGATCACGCCTGCTTTCCCTGAAAAACTGTCTGCAATGGCAGATTTCGGACCATTATTTTCCGTTCCCCACATCGGGTGGAAGGCCACAAATCTTGACCGCTTTGGATGATCTTTTATAGCCTCTACTATTCCTGCTTTGGTGGATCCGGCATCCATTACCGTTTGATTTTCTGAGATCAGATCCAATACATCCGGAAGGATTCTTCCTGCCCCGTCTACAGGAATGGCCACAATTACCAGATCTGAATTTTTTATCCCGTATTCAAGATCTACTTTGGCATCGATGATCTTTAAATCCAGTGCTTCATTAAGATGCTTATCACTTTTATCAATCCCGTAAATAAATTCTGCAACGCCTTTTTCTTTCAGCTTTAAAGCTATCGAACCGCCGATCAGTCCTACTCCTATGATACTAATTTTCATTTCTTTCAGTTTTAAAATAAAAAACCCCGTCTAGGACGAGGTTTTAAGCTATATACATAAGAATCCTTATCCCGGTTTTGAGTTAAAAATTCTGTAATAATATGTTTCGTTATTTGCAATCACTAAGCGAAGGTATAAAATATTTTTCAATTGCAAAATACCTTTACGGATTAGAGATGATCAATGTTGACGGAATATCTGATAGCCAAAGGCTTTTTGTGTCGATCAGGTTTCTCCAGCTTTTACTGCTGATCAGCATCAGGTCCTGAGAATTCAGGAATTCTTTCTCTATCTTTTTTTCGTTATACAGGGTAATATGATTGGGAGCTACCTGTTCGATGCTTCTGATCAGCTCTTTTACTTCAATATTGTTCCGGATCTGGCCTGCAACATCCAGGATGATGATCTGGGAATTATTGTTATTGATCAGCCTTTTTGCATATTCAAGCAGGTAAAAATCGCTCAGGTTAAAAATAGGAACAAATACCCTGTCTGCGGTTTGGAAGTCCTTTTCAACCAAAACACCCACGGGAATATGTGTTTTGTCTAATATCTGCAGCGTAAAATCGTCGAAAGGAGAGTTGTTAAAAATATAGCTTTTGCCTTTTACGGTATTGAGAAGCTTTTCGGGATTGATGATCTTGGTGGTAAAACCCAATAGTCTGCCCAGTAAACTCCCTTCATACATTGATTTTCCCAGCATGATCAGAAGCAGATCGTAGTTTCCTTTATTGGAGATGTGGGTCAGGTCATTTTCAATATCCGTAGAGGCCTTGAAAAGGGTGGTTACTTCCAGTTTAAGATCATGGGAGGTTTCTATAACATTTTTAAACTGCTGATTCTCGTATTCATCAATTTCATAAGCATGCATTTCATCCACAGGTGCAATGTTCATGGCGGTGATGCTTTTATTTCCGTTCATTTTATTGGTGAAATCATGGGCTAGCTTTAACAGGGTACTTCCCGCTTCCGGATTATCAAAAGACAATAGGACACGATACTTGGCATCATTTCCATCATGGGTTTCTACATTATCTTTTTTAGATTTAAATATAAAGTTGATAAAATCCAGGGCAGGGCCTGTCATAAATGTAGTGAATAATGCCATAATAACCATCATGGCAAAGATCTCAGGGCTTAAAACCCCCAGATCATACCCGATGTTCAGGACGATGAGTTCCATTAAGCCCCTGGTATTCATTAAAGCTCCGATGGTCAGGCTTTCTTTCCAGTTGATGCCGAGGAATCTTGCAGTTAATGCACTTCCCACAAATTTTCCTATCACTGCTGTAAGGATGATGAATCCTGCCGTCATCCACAGATGCCCGTCATTTAACAGGCCTATTTGAGTACGAAGTCCTGTAAAAACAAAGAATAGCGGAAGCAAAAGAACCAATGCCACATCTTCCACTTTATCAATAAAAAGGGTACGGAATTTTGCATTTTCCGGCATGATGGCTCCCGCCATAAAAGCCCCGAACAAAGCATGGATGCCGATTACTTCAGTAGCATATGATGATAGGATGAGGGTCAGGAAGAATATGGCAACCATAGGTTTATTGATCGTGTTTTTTCCTGCCTGCAGATCCCCGATCCTTTTTAGGAAAGGTTTTACGATTTTGATCATCAGGAACACATAGGCAATAGCCATGATAATGACATAGATGGAGCTGGCAAAGGACCCCGCTTTTACAATCGCTATTACGGCAGCCAGAATGCACCATGCCGTGATATCATCAGCTGCAGCACAGGTAATGACAATGGTTCCCAGCTTGGTCTTCTGAAGATTTCTCTCCTGAACGATCCTGGCCAGTACGGGAAAGGCTGTAATACTCATGGCTATGGCAATGAATAAAGCGAATGAAGTAAACTGAACCCCATCCGGAGCGAATTCCTGATAAATAAAATAAGAAAGGCCTATTCCTAAGGCAAAAGGAATAATGATACTGGCATGGCTGATTACAATAGCATCCTGGGCTTTTTTTCGTAAAATGCTCAGATCAAGCTCCATTCCTACGATATACATGAACAGGATAAGGCCTATCTGGCTCAGGAACTGTAAATTCCCTAATGATTCTTTAGGAAAGAGAAAAGCGGAAAATTCAGGGAAATACATTCCCACAAGGGAAGGCCCCAGAACAATGCCGGCAACCATTTCCCCGATTACGGTAGGCTGTTTTATCTTCATGCAGATCCAGCCGAATAATCTCGCAACCAAAATGATGGTGACGATCTGTGCCAGCAGCAATGCAAGGGGATGATGAAGATTCGTCTTGAAAGACTCAACAAAATTTTCCCATGTAGAACCCGTGCTGGTCTTTACGACCATATTTTCTTTTACTTCCAGTGTCTGTCCCTCCATGATGAAAAAGTACATCAGGCAGGAAAACACGATGATGGTAGTAACATAAAAAATAAAGTTCTTGTACTTTCCCCAATTCATAATTCCGAGATTTAAATGCAAATTTGGTGAGAAAATTTGTATGATAAATGATATTCTTACCAAAATGTAACAAATGTTCTGAAAAATGTAATAAAAAGATGATTTGTGAGGGGTAAGGTCTTATTTCCCGAACATTTCCAGGAGTGAGTTTTTGTAGGTTTCCCCGACCTGCAGTTTTAAGAAGTTCTCCGTATCTGAAGAGATGGTCGTAATAATTTCGTTGGTAGAGAAAGCCTTAATGGATGATAAAGCAATGATCTCTTTCTTATTGACCTGTGCAAAATCTTTGGACGGAAGCATTTCCAGAAGGGTTTTAAAGCTAAGGTTTTTTAAAACAATAGCCGTTCCGTCACTGAGGATGATCTCTTTGTCCCTGCTGTCGATCTCGGAGGTTTTGATATAAACGATCTGTTCGGTAAATATAAGGGTCTTTCCAATATTGGTATTCCATTCAATGGTATTCTTTCTCCGAATATTGGCCACTAATTCCGCCGCTTTTTCAAATGCCTGCATCAGCCTTTCCTTTTTGAGGGGTTTTCTGACGTAATCCACAACGTTCAGGTCGTAGGCTTCAGCTGCATATTCTTTGTAAGCTGTGGTAAATATGATCTTTTTTGAATCAGGGATCAGTTCAGCAACCTGGAGACCGGTCATTCCCGGCATTTCAATATCCAAAATACAGACATTGAAATCGAGGGTATCAATTTCATTTAAAAATGCCTTGGGATCATTAAATGCTTTTACCACTTCCACATGATCGATCTGTTCACACAACAGCTTCAAATAGCTTATCGCCAATAATTCGTCATCAAGAATAACGCATTTTATCATAGAATTCTCCTAAGTTGATTTTTAATTCTGCCGTGAAGATACCGTTTTTTGAATTCTTGGTCAGCTCATAATGACTGTTATAGATCATTTTCAGTCTCTGGTCCAGTGACTGGCTTCCAAAACCGCTTTTTTCTTTTTCAAGTACGTTCTTCAAAGATGCTTTGTTGCTTACTTTCATGGTAAAAACCCTGTCTTCGAATTCTATCTGGATCGAAATAAAAGAGTCTTGTGCCAGGAAATCGGTATGTTTGAAAGCATTTTCAATAAGATCTACGGAAATTAAAGGCGCAAAAACTTTTTCTTCATATATCGCATCAGATTTATCGATCCTGGATTTGATCCTGAAATCGAAAAGCGGATTTATTTTGATCTTGTTGATCTCAATAAGGCTTAAGGCGAAATTCAGTTCTTCTTTGGGGCTTACGAATTTATTGTTGCTTTCGTATAAGATATAATCCAGTACATTCGCCAGTTTATCCAGTGACATATAGGTCTGGTAGGCATGGGACTGCACAGAATTGAGAATGTTTTTAAACAAATGGGGATTAAGCTTTGTTCCAATGTGTTCTAACTGAACCTCATTCAATTGTTGTTCAATTAATTTATAGTTTTCTATAAGCTTTTCATTTTTTTGCCGGAGCTTTTTATTTTGAGCGAATAAATAAATGCCAACAGTAAGAAAAAAGAAAACGGCAAAAACTCCAATGAAAATCAGATGATCTTGAATCATGTAGTATTTGCCTTCCATAATGATTTATTTGATCTTTTTCAGGCTGTTCAGGGTCACATGTTCCTCACATTTTTCAAAAATGATCTCGTAAACTGGGTTTTCTTTGGGATACGTCAGTAAATAGTCGGGACATGGTTTTTTTTGGGCATGGCTTCTGTCAAAATCTATTTTTCCGTTGGTAATGATACTGTCTTTCAGAAATTTTTCATCGATCTTATAGGTATTCATTCCGGTTTTGAAATTTTCGGAGTATTTGAAATCCTTAGAAAGGGTTTCCGCGATCACCCGGCTGTTAGGTAAATAGCCGCTGCAGCTTACTCCTTTTTTGTTCAGGATAAAAAATACGATGATAAGCCCCGGAACAAGACCAATTAAATAGAACTTCAGTTTTTTCATTTAGAAAATTAAAAGATTGATATCATGATAGGTAAGCCCGAAACGGTCGCAGATTATTTTTTTAGTATGCCTTCCTTTATACATGTATAAGCTTTGCTTCATTTCGTTTTTACGGAGGAGCATGTTTTCAAATCCGCCTTCTTCATCATAATTCAGGATATAAGAAAGGAAGAAGTTGGAAATGGCTTTTGTAGTGGTTCTCGGCATTTTGGAAGTAAGGTTCGGAAGTCCGCAATGGATCACCCCGTGCTTGATGATGTACGGATTTTCCATCGTGGTAAGCTCGGAAGTCTCAATTACTTTGCCATTATCTATAGTAATATCAATAATTACGCTGCCTTTTTTCATGTTTACTACCATTTCTTCGGTAACGATAGGCGTCATATTCAATCTTGGAAGAGCTCCGATCACAACGTCTGCACGTCTCAATGCTTTGCTTAGCTCTTTAGGATCTATAATGGATGTAGGAACCCGGCTGTCTACCAGAGTATGAAGCCTTCTCAGCTTTGAAAGTGAATTATCAAAAACTCTTACGCTGGCTCCCAATCCTATGGCTGCCTTGGTGGCAAATTCTCCTACGATCCCGGCGCCCAGAATCACCACTTCGGTAGGCCTTACACCTGTAATTCCGCCTAACATTAAACCATTAGAAAGAGCCAATAATTCCGAAGCATATAAAATGGAGACTGTTCCGGCAATTTCGCCTATCAGCCGTACCAATGCAAGCTGTTTATATTCATCAACGATAAATTCAAAGGCTATGGCATTGATTTTTTTCTCGGCCAGCTTTAAAAAATATTCTTTATCCCTTAGGTTGATCTGCAATGCTGAAACCAGGTAGGTATTCGGTTTCATATATTCAATTTCCTCTTCCGTAGGCGGGTTTACTTTAAGGATCAGATCCTGGCCGAAAGCTTCTTTCGGATCATTCGTGATTCTTGCTCCTGATTCGGAGTACTGTATATCTGTAAAAAATGAACCTTGCCCTGCTCCTGATTCAATGATGATTTCATGACCATGATCTGCCAGTACCTGTACTGCATCCGGTGTGATGCATGTTCTTCTTTCGTGCAGACAGGTTTCTTTAGGAATTCCAATGCTGAATTGCTTTCCTTTTTTTATAACCTCCAGTTTTTCCTCTTTCGGCATCAGCTCTTCTTCTGTGAAAGGAGTAAAAATATTTGTAGTACTCATTCTTACTTAAATTATATCTTACAGGTAATTATTTTACGATCAAATTCATCAGGCAAAGATACATAATATTTACCCGAATGTGACCTCTCTTGCTTCGCCGGTATTGATGATGTTCATTGTGTGATAGTTAAGCCCGTAAAGTTCTTCTTCATATACTTCCGGCCATTCTATAATGCAGAGGAAAGCGTTGTCCAGATATTCCTCGATCCCGATATCGTAGGCTTCCTCTATATTTTTCAGGCGGTAAAGGTCAAAGTGATACACTTTTCCTTTCGGAGTAGTGTATTCATTCAAAATGGAGTAGGTGGGTGAGCTTACTTCATCCGTACTTCCCATATTTTTAAGTAGGATCTGAGTAAAAGTTGTTTTCCCGGCGCCCAGATTTCCTTTTAATAAGAGAATATGATGTTTTAAGTGAGGAATAACCTGATCGACAACTTTTTGCCAGTCATCCATACTTTTTATATTAAATTGCATAAAGGTGGTTTACTGCAAAAATAGTTATTTTTTAGCTTCTAACTTCTGGTCTCTAACTTCTGACATCTCCAAAATTTACTTATTTTTACACTATGATTTCCAAACAGACCATAGATAAAATTTTCTCGACGATCAGGGTAGAAGAGATAGTGGGAGAATATGTTCAGCTGAAAAGAGCAGGGTCTAATTATAAAGGGCTCAGTCCTTTTCATGACGAAAAAACGCCCAGTTTTGTGGTTTCGCCCAGTAAGCAGATATGGAAAGATTTCTCTACGGGAAAAGGAGGAACTGCCATTTCTTTTTTAATGGAGATCGAAAATTTCACCTATCCTGAAGCACTTCGACACGCTGCTAAGAAATACGGGATTGAAATTGAGGAAGACCAGCAGGAATTTTCAGAGGAAGCTAAAAATGCCCAATCTGAGAGGGATCTGATGTATAAGATCCACGAAGTGGCCAATACTTACTTTCAGGAAATACTTTGGGATTCGGAGGAAGGAAAAAGCATTGGCCTGGCTTATTTTAAAGAGCGTGAGCTTAAGGATGATATCATTAAGAAATTCCAGCTTGGATATTCTCCGGAAAAGAAAAATGCTTTTACGGAATATGCTTTGGAAAAAGGATATTCTAAAGAGATCTTGGAAAAGTCAGGATTATCTATTTTCCCTGAAAATACACCTACAGGGGTAGACCGTTTCCGTGAAAGGGTTATTTTCCCTATTCATAGCTTTTCGGGCAGGGTCTTGGGTTTTGGAGCCAGGATCCTTAAAAACAATGTCAAGACTGCGAAATACCTGAATTCTCCTGAAACGGAAATTTATCATAAATCCAATGTACTGTATGGGTTAAACCAGAGCAAGCAGGCTATTTCAAGAAAAAATGTCTGCCTTTTGGTAGAGGGATATATGGATGTGATCTCACTTCATCTGTCCGGAATAGAGAATGTAGTGGCCAGTTCCGGGACTTCTTTGACTACGGAGCAGATCAAGCTTATCAAAAGACTTACGGAGAATGTGACCATTCTTTTTGACGGTGATAATGCGGGGATCAAAGCCAGTTTCCGGAGTATTGACATGCTTTTGACGGAAGGAATGAATATCCGTGTCATGCTTTTCCCTGAAGGAGACGATCCCGATTCTTTTGCCAGAAAGCATCCGCAGGAGTATGTGGAGAAATTCATTGAGAATGAAGCAATGGATTTTATCGACTTTAAAGCGGAGATCCTTCTAAAGGAAGCTGGAAATGACCCGATCAAAAAAGCGGAAGCGATCCGGAATATCGTCAAATCAGTAGCCTTTGTTCAGAATGCCCTGAAAAGAGAAGTTTACCTCAAAGAGGTTTCGAATAAATTCGGACTGTCTGAGCAGAGTTTATTCAATGAACTGGATGTTCAGAAGCAGATCACCCAAAACCAGAATCAAAATGTTCAGCAGCATAAAGAGCATAAAGCTCCTAAACTGGAGATTGTTCCAAAGCCTGAGCAGGAAATAGATTCGGTGCAATTTAACATCCTTCATCAGGAGAATAAGCTGATCGATCTGATGCTGATGTTTGGAGATATTGTTCTGCAGAGAAGGAACGAAAAGCAGGAAAAGTATGAAGTAACGGTGATTGAAGAGATCCTTCATCATTTTGAAGAGGAACAGTATGAATTCCAGATAGAAACCAATAAAAAGATCATTCAGAATATCAGGGAAGGTATTGAGCACGATGAACTGCGTGCCGGAAATTTCTTTCTTACCCTGATGGATGAGGATATTACTTCAAAAGTGGCTGACGCTTTGATTATTCCTGATGAATTAAGTGACTGGACAACCAGGAACATATTTCCGCCAGCTATTGGAGATCATGTGGCAACAGAAGTGGAAGCGGATATTTTAATTCATAAGTATTATTATATTCACTTTATCATTAAGCAGCTGACTTCTGAATTTGAAAATTATCGTGACACAGATCCGGAAAAATATCTTGAAACGATTAAGAAAATTATGATGTTGACAGAGTTTTCAAAAAAGATTGTAGAAAAACTAGGTTGGTCTCCTGTGACAAAAAGTCCTATAAAATTTTAGGAATAAAAGTTGTAATTTAAAATTCTGAAATATTTAAAAAATAATACACAAAGAAATATGGACATTAAAAAAGAATTCAGAGATTTCTCTGTAAAACATTTAGGAAACAACGGTCTGGTTACCGATCAGTATATGGGAATGTATGGGCCTACTAATCTTACCCCGTACATTATGGAAGAAAGAAGGCTGAACGTAGCCCAGATGGACGTTTTCTCCCGTTTGATGATGGACAGGATTATTTTTCTGGGAACAGGGATCGATGATCAGGTTGCCAATATCGTAACGGCACAGCTTTTATTCTTGGAAAGTGCAGACCCTTCAAAAGATATTCAGATCTACATCAATTCTCCGGGTGGTAGTGTATATGCAGGTCTAGGAATTTATGACACGATGCAGATCATTAAGCCGGATGTAGCAACTATCTGTACCGGTATGGCCGCTTCTATGGGAGCTGTATTACTGGTAGCAGGAGAGAAGGGGAAACGTTCTGCTCTTAAACACTCGAGAGTAATGATCCACCAGCCTTCAGGAGGTGCACAGGGTGTGGCTTCCGATATGGAGATCAACTTAAGAGAAATGCTGAAATTGAAGCAGGAGCTTTATGAGATCATCGGCCATCATTCAGGGCAGACCTATGAATGGGTGGAGAAGTCTTCTGACAGGGATTACTGGATGACTTCTGAGGAAGCTAAAGGCTACGGAATGGTAGATGAGGTTTTGCAGAGATCTGTAGAGAAGAAATAATCTTTTAGAAGATATCAATAAAAAAACGCGCCGACAGGCGCGTTTTTTTATTACTGTAAGTACATTTATTGTTCATTAAAAGCTTCAATAATTTTTGAAAAATCTTCCAGCTTCAGGGCAGCACCGCCAATAAGGCCGCCGTCAATATCCGGCTGGGAGAAAATTTCTTTAGCATTATCCGGCTTTACGGAGCCTCCATATAGGATAGACACTTCATCAGCGACTTCTTTTCCGTATTTTGCAGCAATGATATTCCTGATATGTGCATGGATCTCCTGAGCCTGCTCCGGGGTAGCCGTTTCTCCTGTCCCGATCGCCCAAACCGGTTCATAGGCAATCACCACTCTTTTAATTTCCTCAGCAGAAAGAGTGAAAAGAGCTGTTTCGGTCTGGGTTTTTACTACTTCCAAATGTTGCCCGGCTTTTCTCTGCTCAAGGGTTTCCCCATTACAATAAACAGGAATAAGGCCTTTATCAAGGGCTAATTTGATCTTTCTGTTGCAGTGCGAATCTGTTTCTCCGTGATATTGTCTTCTTTCGGAATGCCCGATCAAAGATCCGTTGGCATCGATGGACTCCAGCATATCCGCAGAAATTTCTCCGGTATAGGCCCCACTTTCATGTTCGCTCATATCCTGAGAGAAAACACCGATTTCCTCTTTTTCATAGATGTCTTTGGCCATCATCAGGTACAAAGAAGGAGGGGCGATCCAAACCTCACAATTGGTGGCATTATTATTTTTATAGCTTAGTAATTGAATCATTAACTGCTGGGCATCAATTACATTTTTGTTCATTTTCCAGTTTCCTGCAACTATTTTTCTTCTCATAGTTTATTTTAAAAAATTATTGATTAATTCCTTCTAATTTGAACATGAACGCATACACCAATGCAATATCCTTCAGGTAGTCAAATCTTCCTGAAGCACCACCGTGTCCATAATCCATATCCGTTTTTAATAAAAGTACATTTTTATCGGTTTTCATATCCCTTAGCTTTGCCACCCATTTAGCCGGCTCGAAATACTGTACCTGGGAATCATGTAAACCGGTTGTTACCAAAAGATTAGGATAGCTTTTCTTTTCTATATTTTCGTACGGGGAATAAGATTTCATATAGAAATAGGCTTCTTTATTGTTAGGATTTCCCCATTCGTCATATTCATTGGTCGTTAATGGAATACTTTCATCAAGCATGGTATTGACTACATCCACAAACGGCACCTGCGAGATCACTCCGTTCCATAAATTCGGGCTCATATTAGCTATTGCACCCATCAGCAAACCTCCGGCACTTCCTCCCTGAGCATACAAGTGTTTGGGAGCAGTATATTTTTCTTTCACAAGATATTCTCCGGCATCAATGAAATCGGTGAAGGTATTTTTCTTTTTCATCATCTTTCCGTCTTCATACCATTGCCTTCCCATTTCCTGTCCGCCACGGATATGAGCAATCGCAAAAGCAAAACCTCTGTCCAGAAGGCTCAGCCTTGTACTGCTGAATGTGGCATCCATAGAGTTTCCGTATGAGCCGTAAGCGTAAAGCAGGAGCGGGCTGTTTCCGTCTTTTTTGAATCCTTTTTTATAAACGATGGAGATCGGGATCTTTGTTCCGTCTTTTGCTGTGGCAAAAAGCCTTTCGGTGATATAATTGGCCTTATCATAACCACCCAGGACTTCCTGCTGCTTCAATAATATTCTTTTTCCGGTCTTCAGGTCCTGTTCGTATTGAGAACCGGGCGTGATCATGGAAGTATAACCGAAACGGAAATTATCGGTATTGTATTCTGGATTTCCTGAAGGATAAACGGTATAAGCCGGTTCATCAAATTTCAGGAATTCTTTTTTACCTGTTTTTCGGTCATAAATGACCAACTGGGAAAGCCCGTTCTGCCTTTCACTGAAAACAAGGTAGTTTTTAAACTCACTGATTCCCTCCATCAGTACTTCTTTTCTGTGTGGGATAAAGTCTTTCCAGTTTTCAACGCCTGTTTTGTTCAAAGGGGTTTCCATTACTTTGAAGTTTAAGGCGTCTTTGTTGGTCGTAATTAAAAATTTATCCTCCAGAGCTGTCACATCATATAAGACATTTTTCATTCTCGGCTGGAAAACCTTGAATGTTCCGTTGGGATCACCTGCATCTAGGTATCTTGTCTCGGAAGAAGTGGTGGCGCCGGAATAGATCATAATGAACTTTTCGTTCTTGGATTTTCCTACACCGATATAATTGGTTTTATCTTTTTCTTCATAAACCGTAACATCTTTGGCGGAATCTGTGCCAAGCGTATGTCTTTTGATTTTTTCGGACAGAAGGGTTACCGGATTATTTTCCGAATAGAAAATGGTTTTGTTATCGTTGGCCCATGTTGCACTTCCTCCGGTATTCTTAATTCCCAGATCTGTGGTCTTACCTGTAAAAAAGTCTTTTAAGAATAATTTGTATTGTCTTCTGGAAACATCATCCACTCCATAAATCATTTTGGTATTATCGGGACTGATGCTGAAACCTGCTGCCGAATAATAAGAATGTCCTTCCGCAAGCTGGTCTACATCCAGAAGGATTTCTTCCGGAGCTTTAAGGTTTCCTTTTTTCCTGCAGTATTTGAAATACTGCTTTCCTGTTTCCGTTCTGGTATAATAGTAATACCCGTTCTTGAAAACAGGTACAGACTCATCTTTTTCCTTAATCCGGGCTTTCATTTCCTGAAAAAGATGATCCCTGAAAGAATCCGTGTCTTTCATCATCCCCTGCCAGTACGTATTTTCAGCTTTCAGGTAATCAACTACTTTGGTAGAATCTTTTCCTTTTTTAAAATAGTCGATCATCCAGTAGTATGGATCATTTACTTTGTCCCCGTGCATTTCTCTGATGTGTTCCTGCTTTTCAGCAACAGGAGCTTTAAAGTCGGGGAATTTCTGAGATTGAAAGGTGGAAGCACTCATTAATAATAAACCTAAATAATATTTTTTCATAGTAAAATTTTGTTTTTGGCCATCATTATTCCAAATGCCACATATTCTTCAAAAGCTTATAAAATGTATGCTCCTCATCTGTCACTTTATGGTCTGCTTTTATCAGTGATTTTGAAAACTGTACGAATTTTTTACGTTCTTCCTCCGTAGAGTCATCATAAAAGCAACGGGCATGGAATTCAAAATGGTCTTTCCATTCTTCAGGACGAAGAAGGGCAAGAATTTCCAATTCATTATCCAGATTCATTCTGAAGGGAAATTCCTCTGCCAGGTATTGCTGGATCATCATTCCTTCTTCAGGGGCAAATTCTCCGTCAACAGAGGAAAGGATCATTGAGAGATGGTAACCGGCGATAGATTTATTTGATTTTTGCATTATTAAGTATAATATTTTTAAAGTTTAGTTTTATGCTTTTATTGTTGAATATAGTCCTTGGCAGGCTGCTTGTCCACGATCTTACCGTTTTGCAGGATGAGTACGAAAGGGTTGCTTCTTGCAATGGTTTTGATGGCAGTACCGTCCATCATTGCATTTTTGATGGTCTTAAAGGTATTGGGATCTGTAGAAACTCCGTAAACAACCGCAGTACCTTTTTCATGATGAATTTTATCTTCAAGCTTTTGCAGGAGAGAGGACGGAATGTCTTTTGGGTGATAGGAAAACACTATAATAGCTTTAGGGGCTTTGATGATCTCGTCTGTGATCTCCATTCCAGTAGGGTCTTCGATTTTAAATTTGATAATTTCAGATTTATAACCTTCCTTTACTAAAACAGATTCGTTTTTTTCCTCCTCGATTTTCCATGGAGAGCCTTCTTCCCAGTATTTTGTCTGCTTGATATAATCATCCTGGTTTACTTTGACAGTATCTCCGGTCTTTTGATTTTTAAGGGAATAAAAAGTTTTATATTCTGAAGGATTTTTAGCAATTTTTTCTTTTTCCCCGGCTAAATCGGTTCCGATCTTGTAATCCCGGAAATCGATCAGGGGTTCATGCATAATTCCCTGAGACATTATGTAGATCATGATCAGAGAAAATATTCCGAGGATCCAGTATTTGAATTTCCCTTCGGATTTTTCCGGAGTATCCTTGTCATTTTTGCTGAATTCCTTTCTGTATAATATGAACAGGATAATAAGTCCTGCTAACAGCACAATATCCTTGATAAAACTCTGCCAAGGAGTGAATTTAATGGCATCCCCGAAACATCCGCAGTCTGTTACCACATTATAATATGCGGAATAGAACGTAAGGAATCCGAAGAATATGCAAAGGGCAATTAATGCCGAAAGGGTGAATTTAAGCCTGATCTTCAATAAAAGCATAGCGCCCAGGAAAAGTTCCAACACGACCACAATAATGGACAGGAGCAAAGCATATTTTTCAAAGAACGGCATGTTGAAAACAGCAGGAGAGAAGTATTCTTCCATCTTAAAGGAAAAACCTACCAGATCCACTGCTTTTACGAAGCCTGATAAAATAAACAGTATTGCAACAGCAATCCGTAATAATTCTTTAATGAAAATCAATAAACTTTTGATCATGATTAAATAGTTTTAGGTTCGGAAGTATTTTGTTTTTCAGAAAATTTGATCAGGCAGAAGACCGCATAATTCAGCATATCGAAATAATTGGCATCCAGGCCTTCGGAAACAATTGTTTTTCCCTGATTGTCTTCGATCTGTTTTGTACGGAGAACTTTCTGGTAGATCAGATCGGTAATGGAAGAAATTCTCATATCCCTCCAGGCTTCACCATAGTCATGGTTTTTCTTCTCCATTAAAGCTTTGGCTTCATGGGCATACTTGTCATACAGGCTTAAAATTTCCTCATTATTTTCGTTGAGATCATTAGAAAAACCTTTCTCCAGTTGAATAAGCCCGATAATAGAATAGTTAACAATGGCAATAAATTCGCCTTCTTCACTTTCATCCACCATTTTTTTATCAGTCATTTGCAGGGTACGGATCCTGTTTACCTTGATATAGATCTGATCCGTAATGGAACTGGGCCTTAAAACCCGCCACGCGGCACCATAATCCTGTAATTTTTTACTGAAAAGATCCCGGCATTCATTAATGACTTTCTGGAACTGTACTGACGTTTTTACCATAAATTCTCTTGATCTTCCAAATATACGAAATAGGTTTTAGAGTTAAGAGTTGTGAGTTAAAAGTTATGAGTTATTAGGTTGGGAATGAATATCAATGAACGGGAATTATTTATGATTTATCATTTAAGTTGCAAAATGTGAATTTTAGGACTTAGTTTTGTATTGCATTAGATTCATAACTTTTAACTCACAACTCTTAACTAAAAATGTATTCTTTGAACTGTAACGGCAGGCTGGTAGATTTAAGCACTCCAAAAATCATGGGGATCTTGAATCTTACCCCGGATTCTTTTTCTGATGGCGGAAAATTTAATGATGAAAGATCTGCTTTGGAACATGCTGAAAAATTGTTGAAAGAAGGGGCAGAGATCATTGATATCGGGCCACAGTCAACACGTCCGGATGCGGAATTCCTAAGCAGCAGTGAAGAGATCAGGAGGATAGGGAATATAATTTCGCAGATCAAAAAAAAGTTTCCGGAAGCATTGATTTCATTGGATACTTTTTATGCAGAAACAGTAAAATTTGGGTATAACGAAGGGATTGATATCATTAATGATATTTCAGGAGGCCAGTATGATGATCAAATGTTTAATACGGTGGCAGAAACTGGACTGCCTTATATTCTGATGCATGTGAATCCCTCTTATGAAACCATGCATGATAAGATCAAGTATGAAGATATTATACTGGAAATCAATACATATTTCTCAAAAAAAACGAATGAACTGTTGAAAAAAGGAGTATGCGATATTATTCTGGATCCGGGCTTCGGCTTTGGAAAAACGGTGGAAGGCCAGATGAAGATGATCGATGAGGCGGGATATCTGGGTTTTGGGCGGTTTCCTTTATTGATAGGAATTTCCAGAAAATCATTTATCTACAAGCCATTGGGCAAAACTCCTCTGGATATTAATGAAGAGACCCAGAAGCTGCATTTAAAAGTATTACGGCAGGGAGCAAGAATTTTGAGGGTTCATGATGTGTCGGAAGCGAAGAAAACGATTGAAGCTTTTAAGATTAGAAGCTAGAGGATGGAAGGAGGAAGTCGAAATATCAGATCGAATAGGCTGGAAGCTTTTTAGAACCTATTAGAATTCTATTTAAACGTTATATTAAATTAAACATTCAGTTTGTCATTCTGAAAGAATCTAAATCGTACAAAGATGCCTCCAGTATGACAAACTGAATGCAGCTATCTTTCCAATGTAAAATTCGGGATCACTTTCGGGCGTTCTGCTTCATTGGCCACTTTCCAGGAGGTTCTATACATCCATTCCGTCATTTTATATAGTTTCTTGTAATTGATATTTTCAGATTCGTCCTGTGGTGTATGGTACTGGTCATGCAGGACACTGGTGAAGAATACGGCGGGTATTCCGGCTTTGGCATAGGGAAGGTGATCGCTCCTGAAATAGAAATATTCGGCATGATCCGGAGAGTCCCAATCTTTGAGGTATCTGAACTTCGTACTTTCATTGTTGGCTTCTTCAGCCATTTTTACGAGTTCTTCGGAATTTTTGTGCGGAGCATTTCCTCCCAATAATGCGGCTTCCTCCAGGCTGTTTCTTCCGATCATATCGCCATTTAAAACAGCAACGATCTTTTCTTTAGGAACTACAGGATGAGAAGCGTGCCATCTGGAACCCAATAAACCTCTCTCTTCCGCACCGTGGAATACAAAAAGGATACTTCTTTTTCCCGGTTGCTTTTTATAAGCTCTTGCCATTGCCAGCATTGCAACACAGGTGCTTGCATTGTCATCAGCCCCGTTATAGATGGTGTCGTTTTTTACGGGATGCCTGATGCCGTCATGATCCTGATGGCCGCTTAGGAGTACATATTCGTCTTTCAGTTTCGGATCTGTACCTTCAATTTTCCCGATGATGTTCACGGAAGGGTATTTATACGTTTCCGTGATAAGGGTCAAAGATATTTTAGGATTGTTTTTCACCCAGCCGGTATTTTCCCTTTTGATCCATAGTACGGGAATCCCATTGGCTACACTTTCTCTCAAACCCTCTACACCGTAAGTTCCCCTTGTCATTTGAGGAAGTACTTCCACCCAGCTTTTTTCAGAGGTACCATCTGTGATGAAAATAATGGCTTTGGCCCCAAGCTCAAATGCTTTGTTGTAATATTTTGTCCTTACAAATCCGGGGTACCTTCTCACGAAAAGGGTCATTTCTTTAGCAATATTCTTATCAGAAGCGTTCACGGCAAGAACTTTCCCCTGAATATTCAGCTTTGGCAGGTCTTCCGGCTCCGTATTTCCAGCATACACAATTTCGGAATCAAGATGGGCATTCACCGGTTCGGCGACCAGAAAGTCTTTCCACAATTTAAGATTATTTTCTCCAATCTTTAAATTACTTTGAGGAATAACCTGATGCCTGTACATATCGAAAAACTGAAAGAATGTTCCATTGTCGCCAGCCGGTTCCATGCCTGCCGCTTTGGCTTTATCAGCCAGCCACATGGAGACCTTGAGCTCATCCAGGGTTCCTGCTTCACGGCCCCAAAACTGATCTGCAGCAAGTTCGTACATATCTTTCCTGAGGTCTGATTCTTTGATGGCCGAGACCAAAGGTTTTTTATAAGACTGTGCCATTCCGAAGCAGAACAGGAGCAGGCTTAAAGCAGAGAATAAATGATTTTTTTTCATGGTGGCCTGTTGTATTAATTCATATTGGTCAGCTTCTCAGAAAACTGTTTTGAAAATTCTGTCCGGTCTTCTTCCAGTTTTTCAGGATTGTCCGGTAAAATATAATTAAAAAGGATCTTTTCTTCATTATCGATGAAAATGATCTCTTTTTCCTGCCCGTCAATCATTTGGGAGAAGATCTCCCACATGGATATGTCCTTTAACTTTAAAAGATCAAAGAACTGTTCTGCCTGTATTTCTATTTTTTGCATTTTTAGTTGTTTATTTCAATAGTATTACTTTTTTTTACCACCCCGGCAAAATTGAAAATTTTGCCACCCCTCCGGAGGAGGGGAATGTGGCGGGATATTTTTTAAAATTCCAGCAGCTTTAGTTTGAACTGTATGGCAAAATTCTGCTTAAAATTGGATGTGGTATAATACCCGACCCTGTAAAATAATCCTAAGTTAAAATAGGATGACAGGAAATTATTCCATTCCAGGCCTACTTCCTGATACAAATGATCTAATTTTCTGAATCCGAACTGATGGTATTCCGGATGCTTCATATCCCCGATGGTTCCCCGTAAAACGAAATCGAAACCTGAAATATTCTGCCCGAAGCTTTTAAAATACCAGGGCAGTTTATGGGTAAAATAATAGGCGATAAATTTATCATTATAGTATTTTCCCCCCTCCAATGTAGCAAAGCCGAGATAAGAAGTAAGGTTGAAATTAATATCTCTTCCGGGAGAGGCAAGCCCGTTCATCGTGAAATGTTTCCAGATGGGCGCTTCACCCAGAACTAAGCCTCCATATAGTCTTACACCCGTAGTTCCGAGCATGGTTTTAAAATTATGAACGAACAGTGCATCAAAACGGGTATAGTTGAAGTCCCCGCCGAACATTCTGAAGCTCTGCTCATAATTGAAGTAAAGCTCCGGAAACTTCTGTTCAATGATAGATTTCCCCTGTGGGGTCATAATATTAGTAGAATTGGGAGAAAACTTCAGGGTAAATAAAGTGTTGAAATTCTCAAATGCAAGGCCTCTTTCCCTGAACTGATAATCAAACATAGCCTCTTCGAAATTTCTTTTGGCTGCCAATACTAAGGTGAGTCCGTTGGTTACATCATTGAGATAGGATAGGGAAGCTCCTCTGAAATGGTAATATTTATCATTGTTAAGGTTGTTCCCGTAATTCATCATCCTCATTTTGAAGTTCCAGAGCCTTCTGTAGAACTCTCCCGAAGCGGTAACATCATTATAATATTCGACCCTGAAAAACGAATTCTTGTCAAGCGTGGTCTTCATATCTAAGCCGACTCCGTATTTCCACCGGTCATCTTTGAAGCCGTATGCGAAATAATAATCCGGGGAAAAATAAGGGTTAAAAGTTTCGTTCAGCTTAGCTTTTAAACCTACTCTGAAGCCTTCATATAAGTTGTAGTTTACAATTTCATCCACGGCAAAATCAACAATTCCGGCCCTAATCTGTCCGTTGATCAAACCAGTTAATATTTTGGCTTTCCTGTCGATATTATAGATCTTTCCAAGGCTGTCAATAGTTGTATAAGTATTTCGTTCCCTGTCTGTAAGGGGATCTGTGCGGTACCTATCCAAGGTTTTTCCGTCGGCATTTTTCACTGAAAATGTGTAGCCGTTGAAATCTTTGGCATTTTCTTCAATCGGGGACTGGAAATCAAAATATTTTGACGTAAGAAAAGCATATGTCCCGAAACTCCGTTTGTCTTTTTTCTCCTCTTTATTTTCAGGGTGTTCTTTATCGTCTTCTTCCATGGCCATTTTGCTCATTGCCAGCTTTACCTTTTCGTGGGCAAGAAACCATTTATTATTATAGAAGATCCAAGTACTGGTGATGATCCCGTCGTTTTTGTTTTTGCTGAAATTTTCAATTTTTTTAATGCCATAAGTTTCAGTATCTACATAGATGGCTCCATTGTATTTTCTTTTTTTGTCGGGTTTCTTATAATTTACTTCCCGGAAGCGGATAACGAAATTTTTTCTTCCGTCCAGTTCAATAGTATCTGTAAGGAAAAACCTGTATAATCCCCGGTTTTCCTGTTTGATCTGATGAGGGATCTTATCTCTGTTGCTTTGCTGCAGGGCGATCATCTCATAGATAGGCTGTTTAAGGCCCGAGATCCTGTTATCGAGAATATTGACTTTCTCCCCGTATTTTTTCGAGTACAAAAATTCCTGTGCCCTTTCCCAAAGGAAGAGCTTGCTTTTAGAGAATATATTTCTTGCAGAAATATTATTTAATGAATCTTTTTTCCTTTTCTTTTTAAAAAGTTCGCTGTTCTCAAAGAACTGATTAAACTGGGAAATGCTGTCTTCATCTATATCCAGGGAAACTTTTTCGTAAGATTTGTAGGAATAGGAGCCAAGGCTTTTGGGTGAGTTCTCCCTGAACTGCTGATTGACCTTCTTCAGGATCTCCAATGCTCTTGGATCACTTTTATCTTCAATGATCACAGTTTCAATTCCTTTGGTTCCTGACGAATTTCTGAGCAGGGAGACCTGCATGTTTTCTTCTATGGGAACGGTCTCTTTCTGATATTTATCTGCAAGGATCTCAATTTTTTTACATTTGGTCTTAAATTCCAGGAAACCTCGGATATCTGTGTGTCCCAGAAGTTTATTATTGCAGAAGACCCTGGCACCGGAAATCGGGGTTCTGTCAGTTTCGTCTACAACTTTAATCTTTGATTGTGAATAACCAAAAACAAATGACCAGAAAAATAGTATCAGTAAAACCCTTTTCATGAAAAAAACTACATCAAAAATAATAATATTTATGATGCAACAAAAGTTTTATCTGTTGTTATTGGCATGATTTTTAGTAGATTTACGCTGAATTAAAACAACAGCAAGATGAAAAATCATTATTTCGCCGGAATATTCGGTGTATCTCTGTTATTCTTTTCTTTGAATGCTAAAGCACAGATGCAGGACGTTACTGCCATGACTCAGCAGCGTGATGTTTTGAAACTTCATACGGAACTGATGGACAGGCAGATCAGCCTTGAAAAAGAGAAGCAGAATAATGCTAAAATTTTAGGCAAGACAGAAGGCCTTAACAGCCAGTCGGAGAGAAAAACGGATAAATTCAGCTCTTCTGATCCTGACAGTACTGCCAAGGATGCTAAAAAAACGGCAAAACTTTTAAAGCAGACAGAATCTGCCAACAGGGAACTGGATAAGAGCAACAATAGGATTGCCAATATCGAAGGAGAGATCAAAAAGCTACAGGTGAAGCTGGAAAAACTGAGATATACGGTAGATATTAAAGAAAAATAAAAAAAGGAAGTCAACTGACTTCCTTTTTTGTTATATATTCAGTGCTTTCTGATAAGCATTTTCCAGGCCTGCAAGGTTTTTCCCGCCTGCTGTGGCAAAGCCCGGATTTCCGCCGCCGCCGCCCTGGATCTCTTTTGCCAGTTCTTTGATGATAGTTCCGGCCTGGTAGCTGGCTGCCAGATCATCGGAAACACCTACCGTGATCATCGGTTTATGATCTGCATCTGAAAAGATGATCGTAACCGAAGCCGGAATTTCCTTTTTCAGCTGGAAAACAATGTCTTTTACAGAACCTGCATCCAGCGATGTTTTCTTTACCAATAGCTGTTTGTCTCCTTTTTGTTCGTAGGCATTTTTCCAGTTACCGATCTCGCCTTTTGCCTTTTCTTTTTTCAAAGCATCGACTTCAGCTTTTAAAGAGGCATTTTCATCAATTAGTTTTTCAACAGATTTTACAACGTCTTTAGATTTTAATAATTGGGAAAGTTCTGTGGTCTGCTTTTCCAGCCCCGTGAAATATTCATCCGATTTGTCTCCTGAAATGGCTTCAATTCTTCTGATCCCTGCGGCAGTAGAGCTTTCGGAAGTGATCTTGAAATGCCCGATCTCGCTTGTGTTCTTTACATGGGTTCCCCCGCAAAGTTCCATTGAACTTCCGAACTGGATCATTCTTACATTATCTCCATATTTTTCCCCGAATAAAGCCATAGCCCCTTTATCCATAGCTTCCTGAATAGGAATGCTCCTGAATTCCTGTAGAGCAATACTTTCCTTGATCTTTTTATTTACTTTTTCTTCTACGGAAGCCAGTTCTTCCTCAGTCATTTTATTGAAATGAGAGAAGTCGAAACGCAGGTAATCGGGCCCTACATAAGAACCTTTCTGTTCTACATGGGTTCCCAGAATTTCTCTTAAAGCTTCATGTAAAAGATGGGTTACAGAGTGGTTACCCTGAGTGTTTTTTCTGTCCGCAGCATTTACTTTGGCATAGAAAACCGCACCTGCATCTTTTGGAAGCCCGCTGATTAGAGAAATGATCAGTCCGTTTTCTTTTTTGGTATCTAAAACCTCAAAGCTTTCCGTTGCATTTTCAAGGACACCTTTATCCCCGATCTGCCCGCCGCCTTCCGGATAGAAAGGCGAGTTGCTTAATACGACCTGATAAAATTCCCCGTCTTTATTTTCTACTTTCCGGTATTTTGTAATATAGGTTTCAGCTTCAATCTGGTCATACCCTACAAAATTTTCAGGTTTTTCCTCCAGAACTACCCAGTCGTACACTTTAGAAGCAGAATCTTTTTTGGAACGCTGTTTTTGCTTTTCCATTTCAGCCTTAAAACCTTTTTCATTTATCGTTAAGCCTTTTTCCTCGGCAATAATTCTTGTCAAATCATCCGGGAAACCATAGGTGTCATACAATTCAAATACTTCTTCGCTGGGTAATACCTTGGAATTATCGGAAATGGTCTGCTGAATTAATTTTTCCACTCTTACAAGACCGCTTTCGATGGTTTTTAAGAATGATTCTTCCTCACTTTTAATCACTTCAGCAACCAATTTTCCCTGCTTTTCCAGTTCCGGGAAGAATTTTCCCATTTGGTTTTGGAGAACAGGAACCAGTTTGAAAAGGAAAGGCTCTTTCATTCCCAGGAATCGGTAAGAATATGAAATGGCTCTTCTTAAGATCCTTCTTATCACATATCCGGCTCCTCCGTTCGAAGGCAGCTGCCCGTCGGCAATGGCAAAAGAAACGGCTCTGATATGGTCTACCACTACACGGATCGCAATATCTTTTTCGTCTTCTAAAACCCCGGTATATTTCTTTCCTGAAAGTTCTTCCACCTTAGAGATCAACGGAGTAAAAACGTCTGTATCATAGTTGGAGGATTTTCCTTGTAATGCCATACAAAGACGCTCAAAACCCATTCCCGTATCAACATGCTGTGCAGGAAGCTTTTCTAAGCTTTTATCTGCTTTTCTGTTGAATTCCATGAAAACAAGGTTCCAGACCTCTACCACTTGCGGATGGTCGTTATTGACCAATTCAATTCCCGGGATTTTTGCTTTTTCTTCAGGAGTCCTCAGATCTACATGGATCTCCGAACATGGCCCGCACGGCCCGCTTTCTCCCATTTCCCAGAAATTGTCTTTTTTGTTTCCATTGATGATCCTGTCTTCTGAAATAAAGGATTTCCAATAATCATAAGCATCCTGGTCCCTTTCAAGGTTTTCGGTGGCATCTCCTTCAAAGATCGTTACATACAGGTTTTCTTTCGGGATTCCGTAAACCTCTGTCAATAGTTCCCAGGCAAAAGCAATAGCATCTTTTTTGAAATAATCCCCGAAAGACCAGTTTCCCAACATTTCGAACATGGTATGGTGGTAGGTATCTCTACCCACATCATCAAGGTCATTATGCTTTCCCGAAACCCTTAAACATTTTTGGGTATCTGCAATTCTTGGAGCAGTAGGTTCTTTATAACCCAGGAAAAAATCCTTGAACTGTGTCATCCCGGAATTCGAAAACATAAGGGTAGGGTCGTCTTTCAGCACAATAGGAGCCGAAGGAACGATAAGATGGCCTTTACTTTGGAAATAATCTAAAAATTTTTGACGTATCTCTTGTGATGTCATAGTATTGCTTTGCTTTTAAATATCAATTTTTTGATAAGATGCAAATTTAATATTTTTGAGTGATTTAATATCAAATATTAGATATTTTGATAAGACTGCTTCTAATAATGTAATGTTACGATTATGGATATTAGGTGAATTAACAGAATTTTGGTCATTCCGAAGGGAACGAAGTGTAGTGAGGAATCTCAATGGTTGAAAGTAAGGTTAGATTCTACGGAATGATAAAGATTATGATGAATTAGTAAATTAGTTTTAATATTTTTGGATCTCGCAGATTTAGCAGATTACGCAGATGGTTGTGCTTAGGCATGCAATAAATTAAAAAAATCTGTAAGAGAAGTATTTTTTAAACGATACAATGAAAAACGAAGTACTGAAAACCTGGGTAGAAGAGTATTCCGGGCCGCTTTTGAGAAGAGCTGCTTATCTGCTTTCGGATAAAGAGGATGTGGAAGATGTGGTTCAGGAAGTTTTTCTGTCAGCTTTTTCATCGTATGATTCTTTTGAAGGAAAAAGCCAGCCTCTGACCTGGCTGATCACCATATTGAACAGGAAGGTGGCCGATTTTTACCGCAAAAAATATAAATCCGAACCTCAGATCCGACTTGATCATTTTTTTGATGAGAGCGGATCATGGAAAAATGATGATGTTCTGAATGATTGGGGCGGGTTAAATAAAGAATTGGAGCTTCTGGATAATCAGGATTTCAATGCAACATTGGAAGATTGTATGGAAGATCTGCCTGTAAAATGGAAGGTTCCTTTGAAATTATATTATCTTCACGAAAAAAAAGCACCGGAAATAAGTCAGGAATTGAATATTTCCACGACTAATCTGTGGAAGATCTTACAGAGAAGCCGGATGCAGCTCAGAGAATGCCTGGATCTTAACTGGTTTGCAAACCTATAAAGAACTGAAATGCTGAAAAGATTAATTCATATCATATTCTTACCCTGTAGTGAAGCCACGCTACTGATGGAAAAAAGAAAAGCAGAAACCATTTCTTCAAAAGAGGGCTGGAAACTTTCCCTGCATTTAAAGATCTGCAAATGGTGCAGGGCTTACAAAGAAAAGCTGGAAATTCTGGACGAGATCCTGAAAAAAAACATTGCCCGGAAAGAAAATGATAAAATTAATGATTCTGATATTCAGGAATTTAAAAATAAAATGTTCGAAAAATTAGATTCCTGATCAAAATTCTGTCAGGATTTTGAAATTGTTCCGACTATACTTTTGAAAATAATAAAGTATTCATTCAAAATCTGAAAGACATGAACGGAACAATACAACAGGCCGGCAAAGAGCCGCTAATTTACAAAACAGGATATTATATTTCACTTTTCGGGGCTGCTCTTATTTTGCTCTGGATAGGGATTTTCAAATTCACGCCTACTGAAGCTGCGGCTATAAAACCTTTGGTGGAAAATCATTTTCTTACCTCTTTCCTGTATAATATCATGAGCGTGCAGGCAGTGTCAAATACTATCGGAGTTATAGAAATTATCATTGCATTGCTTCTCGTATTTAGTGTGAAATTTGCATTCTTACGGAAGTATGCAGCGATTGGGGTGATCGTTACTTTTCTCATGACGTTAAGTTATCTGTTCACAACTCCCGGCGTTTGGAAAATAGTGGACGGGGTTCCGGTAACAGATTTTTTCATCCTGAAAGATGTGATGTTCTTAGGATTCGGATTGATGATATTTAAAAATAATAGACAAAATGCATAAAAAATTAACAATGAAAAATATTTTGATATTGCTCGGAATTGTTCTGGGTATAGCAGTTTTTGCTACGAAGTCGGGCTTTTTGAACAGATCAAAGCCTAAAGAAATAAAAAAAGAAAATCAGGAAATTATGGATAATACAAACGTTAGAGAGATCTATTTTGCGGGCGGATGCTTTTGGGGAACAGAACATTTTTTTCAACAGGTACGGGGCGTTACAGCTACTGAAGTGGGGTATGCCAACGGGAATACTGAAAATCCCACGTATGAAGAGGTGGTAAGCCATACGACGGGCTTTGCAGAAACCGTAAAAGTAAAGTATGACCCGGATCAGATCGATCTGAAACTGCTGATCGACCTGTATTTCAAAACCATTGATCCTACAAGCCTTAATAAACAGGGCAATGACAGGGGAGATCAGTACAGGACGGGGATCTACTTTTCAGATAAGAATGATGAAGCTGTTGTAAAAGATGAAGTTCAAAAGCTGGCTAAGCATTACAGCAAACCGGTAGTAGTAGAGACCATTCCTCTGAAGAATTTCTATAAGGCAGAAGATTACCATCAGGATTATCTGGATAAAAACCCCGGCGGATATTGTCACATTGAACCTGGACTTTTTGAAATGGCCAGAAATGCCAATCCTCTCCCAAAAGCAAAATATCAAAAGCAAAGTAAAGAGATACTGAAGGAAAAACTGACTCCAACTCAGTATGATGTTACCCAGAACAATGCTACAGAAAGACCATTTAGTAATGAATATGATAAAGAATTCCGTGATGGGATCTATGTAGATATTACAACAGGAGAGCCGTTATTTATTTCAACAGATAAATTTGAATCCGGCTGCGGATGGCCAAGCTTTTCAAAGCCGATCACCAAAAAGCTGATCGAGGAAAAAATGGACAGATCCCACGGAATGACGAGGGTAGAAGTAAGAAGCAAAACAGGAGATGCTCACTTAGGACACGTTTTCACAGACGGCCCGGAGGATAAGGGAGGACTGCGTTACTGTATCAACAGCGCCTCTTTAAAGTTTGTTCCGAAAGAAGAAATGGAGAAAAAAGGATACGGAGAATACCTTCCGTTACTGGATAAAAAGTAAATATGAAAAAGGCTGCTGAAAAGCAGTCTTTTTTGTTTTCAACAGAGCTGAAATTAGCAATTTTGATAAAAAATAAAAAAGTGATCCGAAACAGGACCACTTAATCTTTAAATATTTTAATTTTTGAATCTTAGACTACCAATCCCTCTTTTTTAGGATCCAATACGATGCGAAAATAAAGATAAAGCTCCAGATGAAGCAGGCTATCAGATTTTCGGTAGGATAGGTGAATTCATATTTCAATCCCATCATTTTGGCCATATTCAGCCTCATCATGGGATTGGGGATCAGGCTGGACATACTTTCTAAAGGAAAATATTTGGAAATGAAAAAAGTATGCTGCGAAGCGTCAATCTGCTGTTGAGGCGTCATACCTCGCAATTTTGTGAATGATTCTATTCCCAGTACAACGTTTTCGAAAATCCAGAAAATAAAAAATGCAAGAAAAACAAAAACAGATTTCCTCAATAATACAGAAAGGAACATCAGGAAGCAGAAAAAGGTGAATAATTTAACAAAATAATTGCCGATAAAGAACATTTCTTTTATTACAAGCTCCGCATCAGTCACCTTAGAATATTTATATCCTAGGAACATGGTGATAAAAAATACAATAAGTGTAGAGATAATCGTAAAAATAATGATCGTCAGTAATTTGGAACCAATAAATTCATTTCTGCTCAATCCGTCAATGGTATTCTGTTTGAACATCCTGTTGGTAAACTCCTGGGAAATGGAAAATACAATAATGAGACCCAGGAAGATTTTTAACAAAGCCACGATCCATGTGGTAAAATTCCAGATATCGGGAAAGTTGTAGATTCCCTGTTCTTTCAGATTGATGGGATTCCCAAATATTTTAAGATCCACAAGCCCGATGAAAAGCAGGGCGATCAAAATTACAAAGTACATGATCGTGAAAACCTTGAATGGTCTGTAATTCAGGTTTTTGTAATATTCTAGTTTTAATAGTTTAAGCATGGTTATTCGTGTTTTTTACCAATTCAAGGAATTGAGTTTCAAGAGACTGTTTTTTCTTGGTCAGGTGCGAAAGGAAAATACCTTTCTCTGTTAACTTCTGATTTAAAGCAGATGCTGAAAGCGAAACATCTTCACGGATCTGGGCTTTGATGAAGTCTCCTTCCAATGTTACGGAAGAGAACCATTGCGATTCTTCCAGAATGCTTAAAAGCTGGGAATTATTTTCAGCCTTTAATTCAAAATAACCATGATTATTTGTCATTTCATCCACTCTTCCGCAGTAAATGGAGTTGCCTTCCTTTAATACGATCACGTGGCTGCATATTTTTTCAATTTCATCCAGAAGGTGGCTCGCAATAATAATCGTGATCCCCTGTTTGGCAATATTGCTGATGATCTCCCTGATCTGGATGATCCCTTCCGGATCCAGCCCGTTGGTAGGTTCGTCCAGGATTAGTACCTCAGGATTGTTCAGCATCGCAGAAGCAATGGCAAGGCGCTGTTTCATCCCCAGAGAGAAGGTCCTGAAAACATCTTTTTTCCTTTCAAAAAGGCCTACGGTCTTCAATACTTCATCAATTCTCACATAAGGGGTTCCTTTGATCTCCGCCACAATCTTCAGATTCGTTTCTGCACTTAAATAAGGGTAGAAGTTAGGCTGTTCTATGATGGCCCCTATTTTTTTTAAAGTATCAGGGTCAGTCCCTTTCTGCCCAAACCAGTACCATTCACCTTCTGTAGGGTTGATGGTGGAAAGCAGCATTCCGAATGTGGTGGATTTTCCACTTCCGTTTGGTCCCAAAAGTCCGTAAACGTTTCCTCTTTCTACATCAAAAGAGATATTGTTTACAGCAACTCTTTTGAATTTTTTTGTCAGATTTTTTACTGATAAAACTTTTTCCATGTAATTTGTTTTACATAGTAGTAGTGTATATAATTGACAAATTGTTACAGGATTCGGACTAAAATATTTAAATTTGATAGAATTAATTGCGAATTATGAAGCTAGCTGAACTTGCAAAGGAATTGAATATTTCTGCAGAAGCCATCAAACAGTTTATTCAGGATTTTGATCTTGAACTTGGAATATGCATCACGACCAGTTTTGAAGTAAAAGAAGATTTTGAAAAATTTGCACGCGAGAATGTAGATTTTTTAAGGCTTTATGAAAAAGACCTTGATAAAAATAAAACATTGGAACAGATTGCTGAGACCATCAATCAGCCGAAAGATAAGATAGAGAAGGCCATAAAAGAAGATAATCCCAATATTTTTGATAATGGTTTTTTCCGGTCCTCCATTTCCAGCTACGGTATCGATAATAAGCTTGGGGGAAATTACCAGTTTGTCTATGATTATTTCGGCCATAAAACAAGCCTTCAGCACAGGGATTTTATCGGATATAGGGATCTGTTTTTCTATATTTCAGGGGTTCTGGAACCTTTCATCAATCACCAGCAGATCAAAGACTGGGGAATCAATAAACCGGCCGGAATCATTCTGTATGGGCCTCCGGGAAGCGGGAAGATCTTCTGGGCCAATAAAATTGCTGAAATTATAGGCTATCAGTTCAAAGAAGTGAAAAAACACTATCTGGGAACCTCTTTTGTGGATGGAAACAAAACAAATTTCAACGATTTTCTGGTTACCATGATGAAAGAAGACAAAGTGCTTCTTTTCCTGGAAGATTTTGATGAGATCATGATGGAAAGGACTGCTGAGACCGATGTAGCCTCATGCAACCTTGAAACCCAGGAGATCATTCTTCACTATATCGGAAAATTTGAACAGGAAGACCTGCTGATGGTAGGATCTGCCAATTCTGTTTCAACAGTTGATGAGGAGATCCTGGCTCCGGGAAGATTTGATGTGATGATCCCTGTTTTCCCACCCAATGCTTCGGAAAGATCCGAGATTATCCTGTATGCCATGACAAAAAATCTGGAAAATGATTCCCTGCTATACAAGATTCTCAAAAACAATAAGGCGGATAAAGTATCTTTCTGGCGCGGTGTTTCTTCACAGATGAAAGCTTTCAGCAATACGATGATCATAGATTTTACACAAAGCCTGAAAAAACGGATCAGAAATCTTTATCAAAGAACGAGGAATGAGAAGCTGAAAATAGATCAGAATCTTCTGAATGGTGCCTTAAGGGATGCTGCGGCCAAACTTACTGAAGAATATCTGGATCAGATAGCCATATTTCTGAATGATGCCATTATCAATAATTTTGACGATTTCCAATATAGAATTAAAGCTCTGAAAAATGAGCTTGATGCCTACAAGGTAGTAGAAGTCCCGAGAAGAGCTATCGGATTCCATCATAATGAAGAAGAGGAGAAGGATAAAGAAAAACCTTAAAAGTTATGAGATATGAGTTATAAATTATAAGTTATTAACCTTCCTCATTACTTATTTATCATCATTCATCAATTATCATTTATCAAATACAGCCATGCAAAGCATCTGGGAGCTTGAGACTTTTTACAGAAAACGCAATATCATTATTATCGGAGCCGGATTTACCGGGCTTTGGACAGCCATTTCTATCAAAGAGAAATATCCTGAAAGATCAGTTCTGGTTATTGAAAGAAGCTCAATTCCTCTGGGAGCCTCAACGAGGAACGCCGGGTTTGCCTGCTTTGGAAGCCTTACGGAAATAATTGCTGATTCAGAAAAGATGGGTTGGGAGAAGACATTGAATTTGGTTTCGATGAGGTTTGAAGGACTGAAGAAGATCCGGAATTATTTTAGTAAAGACGAAATTGATTTTGAGTTAAGCGGAGGATATGAAATTCTGAATAATGATCAGCCTTTACACAAAATAGAGGAAGTCAATAAGAAATTAGAATCCATAACGGGAATTGGCAAAACATATACTCTTAATCAGGATAAATTAAAAGAATCCGGACTGGGAAGATCAGAATTTTTAGTTGAAAATCCTTGTGAAGGTGGTTTACATTCAGGAAAACTCCTGCAAAAGCTATTGGAAAAATGTTATGAATTAAAAGTTGAATTCCTTTTCGGAGCAGAAGTTAAGAGTATTATTGAAAATTCAGATTACGTTGAAGAATGGCTTTCAGAGGCACTTTCTATACAGTCGGATCAGCTTATTTACTGCACCAATGCTTTCAGCTCAGAATTTTTAAGCGAGGAAGAGATCATTCCTGCTCGTGGACAGGTTCTTTTGACTGAACCTGTTGAAAATTTAAAACTAAAAGGGACATTTCACTATGATGAAGGATTCTACTACTTCCGGAATTTAGGAAACCGGGTTTTATTGGGCGGTGCAAGAAATCAGGATTTTAAGACCGAAGAAACTACATCTTTTGAAACTACAAATTTTTTACAGGATCATCTGGAAAATTTTTTAAAAGAAGTGATTCTGCCTGGTCAGAACTTTAGGATTGCTCATCGTTGGTCGGGGATCATGGCAATGGGAACAGAAAAAACGCCTATTATTAAGCAACTCTCGGAAAGACAGTTCTGTGCAGTAAGGCTTTCAGGAATGGGGGTGGCTCTGGCCCCGAAGATAGGAGAGATGCTGGCAGATATGATAAATAATAAGTAATGAGCAATGAGTAATCTGATCAATTGGAGACTTGTTCGTAATTGATCCTCTCAACTCACCACTCTGAACGCTCAACTTATAACTCATCACTCTTAACTTACTTAAAAACTTTATCCGTATTTTTGCAAAAAATAAAAATTCGTGATCAACAACGACCAGATAAGAGAAGTTCAATCCAGGATTGAAGATTTACATAAATATCTTCAGATAGAAAAAAAGAAGATAGAAATATCCAATGACGACGAGAAAACGGCAGCTCCTGAATTTTGGGACAGTCCCAAAGAAGCAGAAGCATTCTTAAAACAGCTCCGTTCCAAGAAGAAATGGGTAGAGGATTATGAGGAGATCAACGGACAGTTTGAAGACCTTCAGGTGTTGGCAGAATTTGCCAAAGAAGACCCCGATTCTGAAAAAGAACTGGATGAAACATTCCCTCAGCTGATAGAGAAAATTGAAGATTTAGAATTCAAGAATATGCTTTCCAATGAAGGAGACGAGCTTTCTGCCGTATTGCAGATCACAGCCGGAGCAGGAGGGACGGAAAGCTGTGACTGGGCTTCTATGCTGATGAGAATGTACACGATGTGGGCAGAAAAACAGGGCTATAAGATCAGGGAACTGAACTTTCAGGAAGGTGATGTCGCCGGGGTAAAAACCGTGACGCTGGAAATAGACGGTGAATATGCTTTCGGATATCTGAAAGGTGAGAATGGCGTTCACAGGCTGGTAAGGATCTCGCCTTTTGACAGTAATGCCAAGCGTCATACAAGTTTTGTTTCCGTATATGTTTATCCGTTGGTGGATGATACGATCGAGATCAATATTAACCCGGCCGATATCAGTTTTGAGACCATGAGGTCTTCCGGGGCAGGAGGGCAGAATGTAAATAAGGTGGAAACAGCCGTCCGCCTTCGCCACGCTCCTACAGGGATCATCATCGAAAACTCGGAATCCCGTTCCCAGCTTCAGAATAAAGAGAAAGCAATGCAGTTGCTCCGTTCAAGATTATACGAAATGGAATTGGAGGAGCGCATGAAGGCCCGCAACGAGATCGAAGCCAACAAAATGAAGATAGAATGGGGAAGCCAGATCAGGAATTATGTGATGCATCCATACAAACTGGTAAAAGATGTACGTTCGGCTCATGAAACCTCAGATGTGGATTCCGTGATGAACGGAAATATCACTCCATTCCTGAAAGCATTCCTGATGGCGGATGGTACGGCGGTGTCTGATGATGATCTTGAGCTGTAAATATCATGTCCGTAATTTGTTAAAAACTCATAATTAATTTCCTTTTCAGGTTTTTTAGGCTTATTTTTGTTGTTCATCAATACTTATGGAAGATTTCAATAGTTGGAAAGATTTATTAAACCCTGAGTTTTACATTAAAATGGGAGGGTTTTGGTTAATTTTATTTATTATTTTTGCTGAAACAGGTCTCTTTGTAGGATTTTTTTTACCAGGAGATTCTTTGCTTTTCGTTTCGGGGATTTACGCGGTAGATATTATCAGAGAGACTTTCAGCTCTACCGGCAGTGATTTTCTGGATACTACAATTTTAGCCGCCTGTGTTTCCCTAGCAGCCATTATCGGGAATGAAGTAGGATATTATTTCGGATTGAAGACAGGACCGGCCTTATATAAAAGAAAAGATACCACCTTATTTAAAAAGAAATACCTTTATCAGGCCCATGATTTTTTTGAAAAGCATGGAGCATTAGCCGTAATTATGGCCAGGTTTTTACCAGTTGTAAGGACTTTTACGCCTATTGTTGCCGGGATCGTGAAGATGGATAAGAAAGAATTCCTTAGGGATAACATTATAGGAGCCGTTTTGTGGTCGTTTTCTTTAATATATGCGGGACATTACCTGGACAAGGTTTTCAGGGATGAATTCGGGATCGAATTAAAATCTAAGCTGGAATATATTATCATTGTTATCGTATTGATAACAACTCTTCCTGTGGTCATCAAGTTTTTATTCGGTAAAAAACAGGATTTTTCCAAATATGAAGATCAGAATTTTGAATAATATTTCAATATAAAATATAAAACGAACAGTAACCTGCTTTTTAAGCGGGTTATTTTTTTATCCAGTCGAGAATATTCGGATAAATGATACTGTCTCTTTTTCTTTTGCTGAAAAATCTTGGCGTATGGCCCGCCCCTTCCATGAACACCAGTTTATGAGGAATATTCTTTAATGTCAGAACAGAATCTAAAGAAAGTCCCTGATGCTGGTTGACTAAAAGATCCCTGTTTCCCTGGAATATCAGTGTGGGAACATTCGCTGTATTGGCGATTGGGCTTGCTTTTTCAAATTCAGGGGATAAATTCTTCCGGTCGAATTTTGTTCCTACCATTTTCTGAACGGTGGGAGAACTATATTTTGAGTAAAATGAGTTTAAATATTTTCCGGAAAAAAAATCCGTAGGTCCGCTTAAAGAAATGATCTTTTTGATCTGTTGAGGGTTTTTATATCCATACAGCAATGCCAGATGTCCGCCTGCACTTTCTCCGAGAATAATATAATTGTCGGGAAGCAGTTTCGCTTTGGGGGCCAGTGTATTAAACTTCTCAATAGCCAGGTCGATATCCCCCAGCTGCTGTTTGTAAGTGACAGATTTTGTGATGAGCCGGTAGTTGATGTTGATGCTGGGAATATTATTTTTAAAAAGCATTTTCTGGATGTGTATCATATGCTCCTTTCTCCCATGTTTCCATGCACCGCCATGTACAATCAAAACTACGGGTGCATCTTCTGCATAACCTGCAGGAAGAAAAACATCCATTTTTTGTTTCTTGTGTTCCCCGTACTTTAAATTGTAGATCTTCTGTTCATTCCCCGCACCTACCCAGACCCTGAATCTGGAATTGCAGGAATTCAATATAAAGCCGATACAGCCTAAAACAAAGAAGTGATATCTGAGAATCAGCTTTTTCATAATTTAAATGTACATAAAAATGATTGTAAAAGTAAGGATTGAAACATGATTTTTACCATAATGGTATAAAAGCCAATGTCCGATAAGCTTATATCTACCTATGATTTATATTGTGCTTTAGAACCCGCTCATTTCAAAAATTATGAAGCATTTATTTTAAAACAGAGTGTAATCATGTTCAAAAATCAGATTAAAACATTATTTTTGCTGCACTTAATAATTATTAAAAAAACATTAAAATAATATGGCATCTGGTTTTTTTGCGATTTTGGATGATATTGCTGCTCTGATGGACGATGTAGCAGTGACAAGTAAATTAGCCACTCAGAAAACGGCGGGGATTTTAGGCGATGATTTAGCGGTAAATGCAGAAAAAGCAACAGGCTTTCTTTCTTCCCGTGAACTGCCTGTTTTATGGGCGATTACAAAAGGCTCTTTTATCAATAAACTTATCATTCTTCCGGTTGCCTTCCTTCTCAATTGGCTTTATAAACCGGCTATAGAAATCATTCTCATCCTGGGGGGACTTTATCTTGCCTTTGAAGGCGTTGAAAAGATCATCGAATTTTTGTTTCACCGTTCCAAAAAGGGACATGAGGTGATAGAAGAAAGCCAGATCGATGAAGATGAGGAAGAGTCTGAAAAATCCAAGATAAAATCTGCTATTACAACAGACTTTATCCTTTCCATAGAAATTGTGATCATTGCTTTAGGCACTGTGATTCAGGAAAATCACCCATTGCTGACACAGATTCTTACGGTGACTTTTGTGGCGTTTATAGCTACGGTGGGAGTTTATGGAATTGTAGCACTTATTGTAAGGATGGATGATGCAGGTTTTAAACTGATCAAAAAAAGCAATGATAAAGGCTTTTTCTCTAAATTGGGGCATTTGTTGGTAAAGGCATTACCGATTATCATCAAAATACTGGGAGTGGTGGGAACACTTGCTCTTGTCCTGGTTTCCGGAGGTATTTTTGCTCACAATATTCATTATCTTCATGATCTGCTTCCTACATGGCCTTCCATGTTGAAGGAATTTACTCTCGGAATTATCGGCGGGCTGCTTGCTGTTGCCCTTTTTACGGTTGGTAAGAAAATATATTCGGTTGCTACCCGCAAATAATCTTTTGAAGGTTATGAAGTGTATAAGGATAAAATATTTTATGGCCCTTATACCATGACAAGGAATTTATCCATTGACCTGTTAAAAATAGTACTTGCCATTTTTGTGGTTTTTTTGCATTCGCACCTGTTGAGGAATTCCTATCCCTCATTAAGCTATGTATTGGTTAACGGGCTTTTCAGAATAGCTGTGCCTGTTTTTCTGATCATAACAGGCTATTATTTTTATGATGTTGATACTCCCGGCAGGCTGAAAAAATGGTCTTTAAGGTTATTTTTGCTATATCTGATATGGACGGTTGCCTATATTCCTTTTTGGAAAGATGGAAAACATCTATCCCATATATTATTCGGGTATCATCATTTATGGTATCTGATTGGGACACTTTTTTCCGGGCTGATCCTTTTTGCGGTAAAGAAAAAACGAGCAGGGTTCCTGTTGAGATCTATATTTCCTCTGTTCAGTTGTGGCTATATCCTGCAGCTTCTGGGTAATCTTCATTATTTTCAGGGGAATACAGATTTAGTGCTGAATTTTTTTCCAGTATATCGAAATTTTTTGTTTGTATGTTTTCCTTTTTTGACCTTAGGTTTTCTGATCAAAAAACTTGAGATTGATATAAAATATAAGCCGTCCTTACTATTGGTTATCCTTGCTGTAAGCCTTGTAATGGCCGAAGCATTTATTAATTACAGAATTATTCATCTGAGCAAAAATGAAAGTATAGATTTGTTATACTCCCTGTTGTTAGCCTGTCCTTTGCTGTTCCTCTATTGCAAGAACATTCCTCTGACTACCAATTCTAAAATTTTAGCCAGTATATCTACGGCCATTTACCTGATCCATCCGCTATTGATGAAGCTGGTCTTTAAATCTGTAAATATTCATACCAATGAAATCATTGTTTTTACAGTCTTATTACTTGTTGGAAGCTTTATGTTGGTATATGCGAACAGGAAGCTGAAATATATCCTATAAAAATAGAAAACATATAATTAAACAAAAAAGAGACCTATAGGGTCTCTTTATATTTTTTGCTAGTTGAACAGGTCTTTTACCTTGTCAAAGAAAGTTTTCTCTTTTCCTGAAGGTTCTGCGATCATCTCTCCGCTGGACATCTGTTTTTCGAAGAATTCCTTTTGCTCTTTGGTAAGCTTTTGAGGAGTCCATACATTGATGTGGATGAACATATCTCCCTTGCCATAGCTGTCAATACTTGGAAGCCCTTTTCCTGCCAGTCGCAGGATCTTACCGGACTGAGTTCCGGGATCAACAGTGATCTTTACTTTTCCGCCAACGGTAGGGACTTCTTTTTTAGTTCCCAAAGCAGCTTCGGCAAACGAAACATACAATTCCTGATGAAGGTTGTCGCCCTCTCTTTTGATGGTTTTATCTATTTCTTCTTCAATAATGACAAGAAGATCTCCCGGAATCCCGCCGAAAGGAGCATCATTACCCTTTCCTCTTACATTAAGCTGGATGCCGTCTCTTGCCCCTGCCGGAATATTGATAGTGATTTCCTCTTCGTCTTTAATAAGGCCTTGTGCATTGGCGCCCGCAGGAATTTTATCCGCAACTTTTCCAATACCCTGGCATGTTCCGCAGGTAGTCTGGGTCTGCATTTGCCCGAACATGGTATTCATTACCTTTATCTGGGCACCCGAACCATTACAGGTAGGGCAGGTTTTTGAAGTGGCACCTTCCGCCGTCTTCATTTTTTTTACCTTGATGGTCTTTTGGGTTCCGTTGACCATTTCTTCAAGGTTGAGCTTGATTCTGATCCTTAAGTTGGAACCTTTTACCTGCTGATGTCCTCCGCCACCAAATCCACCGAATCCGCCGCCAAAATGACCACCGAAGATGTCTCCGAACTGGCTGAAAATATCCTCCATGTTCATTCCGCCGCCAAATCCACCGAATCCTCCGTTTCCACCCACTCCTGAGTGCCCGAACTGATCATATCTTGCGCGCTTTTGATCATCGCTCAAGATCTCATAGGCTTCTGCAGCCTCTTTGAATTTATCTTCAGCTTCTTTATCTCCCGGGTTTTTATCTGGGTGATATTTCAGCGCCATTTTTCGGTAGGCTTTTTTTATTTCGTCGGCAGTTGCAGATTTGCTTATCTCAAGAACCTCGTAATAATCTCTTTTTGACATGTTTTCTATAATTGATTACTGATAAATGGTCATTGATGTCTATTGCTTTTTAGATCAATTATTTCTCATCATTTATCATTCATGAATATTAGTTTCCTGTTACCACTTTTGCAAAACGGATGACCTTATCACTCAGTGTATAACCGGTTTCAATAACGTCTACAATTTTACCTTTAAGATCTTCTGACGGGGCAGGGATTTGGGTGATTGCTTCGTGGAGATCCACATTAAAGCTGTCACCTGCATTTACTTCCATTGCTTTCAGGCCCTTTTCTGTAAGCCTGCTTTTGAATTTCTGATAAATAAGCTCCACTCCTTGCAGATCCGCAGGATTTCCGTTTTTGCCGATTTCTTTTAAGGCTCTTTCAAAATCATCCAAAACTCCCAGCATAGAGATCATCATATCCTGATTGGCATATTGGAAGAATTCCATTCTCTCCTTGGTCGATCTTTTTTTATAGTTTTCAAATTCGGCATAAAGACGGATGTAACGGTCTTTTTCCTGTGCCAAAAGTTCCTCTGCTGTCGGCTCAACTGTCACATTTTCTTCAGAGGTATTTTCATTCTGAACGATAGTTTCTTCCTGCTTATTCATGTTTTCTTCGTTGATATCCTGATTTTCCATATTCAATAACTATTTTAGAGAATTGTTTGTCAAAGATTCTGCCAAATAAAAAATATGGACATTAAGTCATATAATGTGAATGGTGAATAAGTGAAGTTGTGAATTTAAAATAGCTTAAAAAAAATTGACAATTCACAAATAAATTATTCTCCAAAAAAAGTCTGATACAACAGGTAAAGGTTCAGTATAATAATCACAAAGGAAATGATCCAGACACAAACTTTCAGGAATGGCTTGTTAACAAATTCCCCCATTTTTACCTTATCACTGGTAAACATTACCAGCGGAACAACGGCAAAACTCAGCTGCATGGATAATATGACCTGACTTAATACCAATAGATCCGTAGTTCCTTTTTCACCGTAGATAATCGTTACAATAAGCGCAGGAATTACTGCAATAAGTCTTGTGATCAGCCTTCTGAGCCACGGTTTCAGTCTGATATTAAGAAAGCCTTCCATTACGATCTGTCCGGCAAGAGTTCCGGTAAGCGTAGAGTTTTGTCCTGATGCCAATAAGGCTATTGCAAAAGCGATACTGGCCATTGAAGCCCCTAAAATAGGAGTCAGCATCTTATAGGCATCATGAATGTCTGCCACATGCTTGTTTCCTGTGGTATGGAAAGTGGCGGCAGCAAGAATCAGGATAGCTGCATTGATAAAGAAAGCCAATAGAAGGGAGAAAGTACTGTCCAGTGTTGCAAATTTGATCGCTTCTTTTTTCCCTTCCCTGTCACGAGAGTAGTCCCTTGTCTGAACGATGCTGCTGTGCAGGTAAAGGTTATGGGGCATCACAGTGGCACCCAGAATTCCGATCGCTATGTAAAGCATTGCCGGATTTTGAATGATCTCCTTTTGAGGAACCAGCCCGCCTAAAATTTCGTTAAATGCAGGTTTTGATACTACGATTTCATAAACGAAACAGGACAGGATAATGAAGATCAGCCCCGCAACGATGCTCTCGATCCATCTGAAGCCTTTGGCTTGCAACAAAAGTATTAAAAGCACATCTATTGTCGTAATAACTATTCCCCAGGTCAGGGGAATATGAAAAAGTAAATTCAGTGCAATGGCAGAACCTATAACTTCGGCGAGGTCACATGCGGCAATGGCAATCTCACAAAGAATCCATAGAATGAAATTTGTAGTGGGATGAAAGTGGTCCCTGCATGCCTGAGCAAGATCTCTTTCTGCAACTACCCCCAGTTTTACAGACAGATGCTGCAATACCATGGCAAAAATATTGGAAATAAGGATCACGGAGAGCAGGGTATAGCCAAATTGCGCCCCGCCGGCAATATCCGTGGCCCAGTTTCCCGGATCCATATAGCCAACGGCAACCATAAGCCCCGGCCCTGCAAAGGCAAGGTATTTCCTCCAGAAACTTCCTCCTTTGGGAACATTGATTGATGAGTATACTTCCGGCAATGAGTGTGAGACCCTGTCTTTTCTCCAGCCTCTTTTGATATTAAAATTCATAAATGTTAGAAATGACTAACAAATTTAATTAAATAAATGAAAATGTAAACAATTTATGGAAAGAAAAATCCCGGAAATTATTTTCCGGGATTAATTTTTATTGATTCTAAAAGATTATTTTGCAAATCTTACCGCCATTTTTCTGTCAACGGCTCTTGCCTCATTAGAAGCAGAAGCATCTACAGTAGCAAATTTACTTCCATATCCTTCAGCTTCTAAAACCTGAGCACCAACACCTGCTTTTGTTAAAGCAGCTTTGATAAATTCAGCTCTTCCTTTAGATAGTTTTACGTTATCTGCCTCATTACCTGTTTTATCAGTATATCCACCAATCTTGATCTTAGCATCCGGGAAAGCTTTTAAGATAGCTACAAGGTTATCCAATTGTCCTTGAGAACCTGCTTCCAGTTCAGTAGCACTTCCGATTTTGAAGTTCACGTGATCAAAATCATACCAGATATCTTTCAGGGCAGCATCATCTTTAGCATTTTTATAATCGTCAGACTTTAAGAAAGCGATCATTTTGTCTTCCATTCCTCCTTTGTAGCCTTTTAAAGCTATACCATTCAGGTCGATATCTTCATCCACTTTTGCTGTAGTTACTGCTGAAGTATCTGCAGAAACTGCTGCCGTATCAGAAGATACTCCTGTAGAATCCGCAGTGGTAGTTGTAGTAGCCGCATCTTTTTTCTCACACTGCTTCCATAGGAAATACCCTGCAGCAAGTAATAATAAAAGAGGAAGCAACCATTTCCAGATAGAACCGCCACCGCTGCCATCATTATTGTTATCATTATAAGAGTTGGTAGGGGTAGTACTTCTTGTCACCTCTACTTTAGGCTCGTCATAAGAACTTACCTTTACTTTATCATCATCGTTTCCAAACCAGCTTCCTAAATTTAAAGATGCCAGAGACAGTCCTGCAGGCAATAGGGTTGAAATGATTCCTTTTTGATCACCCAGCAGGCTTGAAATACCGGATTGTCCCAAATTATTATCAGCTGCATATTTTCCGACAGACCCTAAAGCAGCACCGGTCACCAGATTCAGTAATGAGCTTGATGAATTATTGCTGATGCCTGCGAAAGTAGCTATTGTATTCACCAATCCGCCAACCTTATCTCCAAAGATTGCAGATAATAAACTTGAAATGATAGAATTATTGGAAGAATTTCCCAACAAATTTCCTAAAATTCCACTGGATGAAGCATTGGAAATAGCATCCAGAACACCAGGGTTGTCCGCATTATTAGCTAATCCTCCCACAACAGCAGGTAATAACCCTCCTATTGCTTTTGAAATACCGGACTCACTTTCTCCCAGCTGCGAAGCTGCCTGAGAAACCAAAGCAGGACCTAGTTGCCCTTTAATTAAATCAATGATGTTTAATGACATAATAAATTATTTTTAAGATTAATGTTGAGATAAATTTAAACAAAAAATCTACCAAACATCATTTTTTTTAAAATATTTGTTAGTTTTTCAATAAAGTTTTTGAAAATAATTAAAAAAATTAATACGCTTTTGCGAATAATACACGTCTCTTAGATGTTTTTCCGGAAATTAAAGAAACCCCTTCCTCCATATCATCATCCAAAGGAATACATCGGATGGTTGCCTTCGTTTCGTCCTTGATCTGCTCTTCTTCTTCTTCCGTACCATCCCAATGGGCATAAATAAATCCTCCTTTTTCTTCTAAAACCTTTTTAAACTCTTCATAAGTATCCACTTTAGTAATATGATCTTTTCTGAAGCCGGCAGCTTTATTATAAATATCTTTCTGAATGGTTTTCAGTAATTCTTCAATATAAGAGTCTAAACCATCGATCGAATGGATTTCCTTAGTAAGGTTATCTCTCCTTGCGATCTCTACAGATTTGTTTTCAAGGTCTTTAGGGCCGATGGCAATTCTTACAGGGACTCCTTTCAATTCATATTCCGCAAATTTCCATCCCGGTTTATTCTGGGTATCATTGTCGAATTTCACAGAAATTCCTTTTGTTCTTAACTTAGCCTGAATATCCAAGGCCACCTCGCTGATCTGGTTAAGTTGTTCTTCTCCTTTAAATATAGGTACAATAACCACCTGGATCGGGGCCAGGGTAGGAGGCAGTACCAGTCCGAAATCATCGGAATGGGTCATGATAAGAGCTCCCATCAGACGGGTGGAGGTTCCCCAGGATGTAGCCCACGCGTGTTCAATTTTTCCTTCTTTATTGGTGAATTTCACATCAAAAGCTTTGGCGAAGTTTTGCCCCAGGAAGTGAGACGTACCGGCCTGAAGGGCCTTTCCATCCTGCATTAATGCTTCAATACAATAGGTTTCATCGGCTCCTGCAAATCTTTCAGAAGGAGTTTTCAGCCCTTTAATAACCGGGATAGCCATGAAATTCTCTGCAAAATCTGCATATACATCGATCATTTTTTCGGTTTCTTCAATGGCCTCTTCTTTTGTAGCGTGTGCGGTATGCCCTTCCTGCCATAAGAATTCTGCCGTTCTTAAAAATAAACGGGTCCTCATTTCCCAGCGTACAACATTGGCCCACTGATTGATAAGGATGGGTAAATCTCTGTAAGACTGTATCCAGTTTTTATAAGTATTCCAGATGATGGCTTCTGAGGTAGGGCGAACAATAAGTTCTTCTTCAAGTTTCGCATCCGGGTCTACAATTAATTTATGAGGATTGTTAGGATCAGTTTTCAGCCTATAGTGAGTAACTACCGCACATTCCTTGGCAAAACCTTCTGCATTTTTTTCTTCAGCCTCAAATAAGCTTTTGGGTACAAAAAGAGGGAAGTAAGCATTAACGTGGCCTGTTTCTTTAAATTTTTTGTCCATTTCATCACGCATTTTTTCCCAGATCGCATATCCGTATGGTTTGATAACCATGCATCCCCGCACCCCTGAGTTTTCAGCCAGATCTGCTTTTACAACCAATTCGTTATACCATTTGCTGTAATCTTCGCTTCTTGAGGTTAATTTTGCCATTATATTTTTAACTTTTATGTATTATTGTTATCTAAAAATAAAAATCTATTTTTGATAGATTTTTGTTACCAGTATTTGGTACATTTTTGGTACAGATTGCAAATATAATTTAAATTAAAAATTTTTACAGTATCATGAAAAGAAATATACATAAAAATTTACTTGATATGCTAAAGTCTAAAGGGATCTTGGCAATATCAGGCGGATTATTGCTAATGTCCTGCGGAGCCCAGGTGGGTGGATACAGCGAGACAGATGGTGTTTATTATGATCCCAATAAGGACACCCTGCCGGAAGGCGTAATTATCAGTGAAGGAGGAAACAGAGTGGGAGAATATTATGATTATTATGAGGACTCTAATGTGATCCAGAATGCAGAAATGAATTCCAAAGAACAGGATAACCGTTATAACTCTTGGAATGACAATAATTGGAACAACAATGCTACTGACTCGGACTGGGGTAATTTTGCAGGGAATGTGACCAATTATTATGACAATTCCTGGTGGGGCTGGGGATCTCCTTATTGGGGTTGGAACTATAACCCTTGGGGCTGGAACAGAGGCTGGGGTATAGGTTTATCCTGGGGCTGGGGTAATTCCTGGGGATACAACCCATATTGGAACTGGGGCTGGAACTACGGTTATTCTCCTTATTGGGGATACTATGACCCATACTGGGGAGGCTATGGATCTCCTTACTGGGGCTGGAACGGAGGCGGTTACTGGGGTAACGGATATTATAACAGACCTGTGTACAGAAGAAGCGGAGCTGACGGAAGAGGATTCAACAGCTATAATGCAGGAGGTTTGAATAAATATAAATATAACGGAAACAGCTCCGGATTCAGAAACACCAATGGTTCTACTTTAAGAAACAGTAACGGTGGATTCAGAAACAGTACCGGAGGTTACAGACAACAGGGAGGGGGAACCAGTGGTGGTTTCAGGAATTCTTCCAGCGGAGGCGGTATGAGACAAAGCCCTACCTATACTCCGCCTAGAAGAAGCGATAGTGGTTACAGAAATGACAGTGGCTATAGAAATGAAGGAGGATTCAGATCCAACAGCAATAATAGTGGCGGATTTAATAACTCCAGCAGCAATAGCGGTGGCTTCAGGTCATCGGGAGGTTCCGGTGGCGGAGGCGGTGCCAGATCCGGCGGTGGAGGCGGAGGCTTCAGAGGGGGCAGATAATTTTCAAACGTAATAACTATTCAAAAAATAATGTTAAAAAAATCTTTAGTAATAATGAGCATTTCTGCCGCATTCTTTGCGCAGGCTCAGGATGTTTCTGTGATAAGAAATTCTATAGATGTTTATTCAAATTCTCCTATGGTGGGATCTTCAAAGTTCAATGCAATGGCGGGATCTAACGGAGCCTTGGGTGGTGATGCCAATTCATTGCTTACCAACCCTGCAGGTTTGGGAGTTGCCATTTCGGGAGAAATTTCAGGAACTCTTTCCGTTATGAATAACAAGAATACCTCATCTTTAGCAGGATCATCAATAAAGTATGATATCAATAAAGCAGATATCGGAAATGTAGGTGGGGTTATGACATTCCAGTTAATGACCGAGAGTGCCTGGAAGTTTATCAATATAGGGGTAAATTTTTCCAATCAAACCCTTGAGGATTATGTAGAGACACCGGGAAACAATAATCTGATTTATGATTTTGATGTGGATAGAAGTTCCGCTTATGCGGGGCATGCTTATAATAGATACGGTAATTTGTCTAAAACAAGTTTTGGGATCGGGGCCAACTATAATCATAGTCTCTATCTGGGTTTAGGATTGAATTTCTTTAATGCATCCATCGATCAGTATGATACCGCAGCTTTCAGGTCTCTTGAAAATGGTGCAGTCGATTATTTTGATAAGCAGAATACCCCTTATTTTGAAAGTTCCAATGGATTTTCGGCTTCTCTTGGGGTTATTGGAAAGGTAGGTTCTAATCTCAGATTGGGTGCAGCTCTTGAAACCCCTACTTTCTGGGATATAGACAGGAGCTATAATTTCTACAATGATCCTGCTTACGGAGACGATGTAGCTATAGAAGGAAGAAGATTCACTTCACCGCTTAAAGCTACCGTAAGTGCTGCTTTAGTAGCCGGCAAGAATTTTTCCCTAAACGCCGATTACAGCCTCGGATTAACGAAACCTAAATATAAGGTATACGGACCTGCTGAGACTGAACTGAATGACTTCTTTGAAGACTATTATAAAAACGGATCAGAAGTAAGATTAGGGGCGGAATACAGAGTTAAGCAGCTCAGACTGAGAGGTGGATATTCTTATATGTCGAATCCCCTGGATGCTTTGACCATCAGCAGATTTACTAATGACGGTTCAATGGGTAACCAATCATACAGCAATCTTATTCTGAATGACCGGAACTTATTGTCCTTTGGATTAGGATATGACTTTAAATCATTCTATATAGATGCAGCTTACCAGAACGTAACTTCAAAGTACAGCAATCCTTTCATGAGAGGGCTTCTTACAGATAATATAGACTCAGCTTACTATTCACCAAGTGATATCGTGGCAAGTGATGCGTACATTGTATCAGATGTGAAGAACAGCAGGAATAATTTCTTTGTTACATTCGGCTGGAAATTCTAATTTCCGGATTGTGTAATGAGTGATTAAATTGAGGCTCCGGATTTTAAATCCGGAGTTTTTCATTCCCCTTCACCGAAGGGGTGGATTTTTGCAGAGCAAAAAGACGGGGTAGTTAAATATTAATGCTCGTGAGAATGGAAAAGATGCATTACTAAAGCTAAAGAAACCCCTATGATCACAAGCCCTATCTTGGCCCAGTCGATATTGTGGTTTTTGTTGCTTTCAAAAATAATTACTGAAGAAATGTGCAGGAAAATACCTCCTACAACGGCTAAGAAATAAGGCTGCAGATCAGGATTGAAATAATTGCCCAGCAGCATGCCTAAAGGTGATGCCAATGCAAACAAGGCCACAATCAGCATTGAAGGATAAGGAGGTGTGCTTTTCGACTCATTGCGGTTGAACAGAAAAGCGCCCAGAATAAAGGAGATAGGAATGTTATGAAACACTATTCCTAATAAATAAGGAGATAAAGCTTCCTGCTCATTTGCCAAAGGAATTCCTTCGATGAACGCATGAACAAATAGCCCTGCCATCAAAGCTACAGGAAGTATATTGTGTTCGTTATGATGATGAAAATGCCCATGCTCAAAACCTTTGGTAAGTGCTTCCAGGACCATTTGCAGTAGAACACCCAAAATCACAAAAATACCAAGATTAGTACTTCCTTCCGAAACATACACTTGTGGAAAAACTTCATTCAGGCAGATAGTAATGAGGAAACCGGCACTCAGGATCAGCAGATTTTTAGCCAGCTTTTCTTTTTTGCCGAAATATTTTCCCAGAAGTACTCCTGCAATAACACTTATAATCAGTAAAATAACCGATATCATATTTTTTTCTTAAATAAATTGATGCAGCGTGGTGAAGTATCTTTATAAAATTCATTGAGATGATAATCTCCCCAGACTTTTATTTTTTCAAAGCCACATTCTTCCGCATAAGAATTAATAGCTTCTAAGGTATGAAGTTTTACTTTTTCGGTGAAATGGTATAGGTCTCCCTTATCTTCAAAACGGATATCTTTGATGACATGTCTTCCTTCAATTTTCTTGTTGATTTTAAATTCTATATCTCCCCGCCGGATCGTTGAGTCGGATAATTCAGGAGTGATGGCATGCCGTACATAGATTTCATTTAAATAATCCAGAACAAAATATCCTCCGGGTTTCAAAACATTGTAAACAGACTTGAAAACCTTTTTATCATCACTTTCACGGTCAAAATACCCGAAACTGGTGAACAGATTGAACACGGCATCCATGGGATCTGCATCAATAGGATTTCTCATATCATGAACGTCAAAAATGAGGGTCTGGTTCTCGAATTGTTTGTCAAACTCTATACTCCGTCTTGAAAGATCCAGCCCCAGAACATCATACCCCAGTTTATTGAGAAAAACGGAATGTCTTCCTTTCCCGCAGGCCAGGTCGATGATTTTGGAAGAAGGCGGAAGCTGAAGGTCATCCGTAAGCTTTGTAATAAAGTTTTCCGCTTCAGTATAGTCCCTGTTACTGTAAAGCAAATGATAATAAGGTGTATCAAACCAAGATTCAAACCATTCCATAATGCAAAAATAACTAAATTTGTGCGGTTAAAAGCAAACTACTTTGAAGATTAAAAAAATTAAGAGATTAGAATTAAAGTTATATAAGCTTGTTAGTTTTTTAGTGAATCAGTTTTATTATATTGAAAATCAAAACACTTTTAAGGTAAACTGATCTAAAAGAATAATTAAATCTTAACTTATATAAACTCTATTTACATTCACTAATTTTTTAATTTTTAAATCCTTCAATCTTTTAATTATTATTTATGGATACAGAAAACCTACAGATTCAGATAAAGACATTCTTTGGACTGGAGCCCTTTTTGGCAGAAGAAATTAAAAAACTGGGCGGAAGAAAAGTGGAAATTAAAAACCGCGCGGTAAATTGTGAAGGAGATCTGGGATTCCTTTATAAAATCAATTATTCTGCAAGGACCGCTTTAAAAATCCTGATTCCAATTCATGAATTTAAAGCTTTCAATCAGCATCAGTTTTATGACAGGCTTTTCAAGTTTAATTGGGAAGAATTGATGGATGTTGATCAGTCTTTTGCCATTGATGCCACCGTAAATTCCGAAACGTTTAAGCATTCACAGTTTGTCACATTGAAAATGAAGGATGCAATCGTAGACTATTTTCAGGCTAAGTTTAAAAAGCGCCCGGATGTGGAAACCAAAGACCCGGATATCAAATTCCATCTGCATATTGACCGGGAACTGGTGACCATTTCTCTGGATTCTTCGGGAGATCCTTTATTCAAAAGAGGGTACAGAAAGGAGCAGGGACAGGCTCCGATCAATGAAGTATTGGCAAGCGGGATGCTTCAGATCGCAGGCTGGGACGGAAAAGGCAATTTCCTTGACCCGATGTGCGGTTCCGGGACACTCCTGATAGAAGCTGCCATGATCGCGATGGATCTTCCGGCGCAGATCTTCAGAAAAAAGTTTGCTTTTCAGAACTGGAAGAATTATGATGCCGATCTGTTTACTAAGATCAAAGAGTTCAGGATCAACAGAGTCAAAGAGTTTCAGGGAAAAATTGTAGGATATGACATTGATGCGAGGATGCTGAATGCCGCAAGGATAAATATTGAAGCAGCGGAAATGGAAGATGTGATCGAGGTGAGAAAGCAGAATTTCTTTGACTCCAAAAAAGAGCTTTTCCCTTTATTAATGGTCTTTAATCCGCCTTATGACGAGAGAATTTCCATTAATGATGATGATTTTTATAAGAAGATAGGAGATACCTTTAAAACCAGTTACCCAAATACTTTAGCATGGCTGATCTCTTCTGATCTGGAAACGATGAAGAAAATAGGTCTTCGTCCTTCAAGAAGAGTGAAATTATTCAATGGAAAGTTGGAAACAAGGTTTTTGCAGTATGAAATGTATGAGGGAACGAAGAAAGTTCATAAGATTGAAAATTAATAATTATTTTTGGCTATACAATAGAAAGATTAATCTTCTAATTCAATGGAATAAGGCTATCACAACTAAATAAAATTTAAAATCCGCCATTTGGCGGATTTTAAATTTTAGAGATTTTTAAAAATGTATCAAGAATTCTTTTCCCATTCTTTTCTGAGTCTAGTCCACTAAAAATATAGTTTTCAAAATAATCTGTAGCAAGTTTTAATTCATTTTTTTCTCCAATCAATACATAGCATAAATAAAATAAAGAAATTCCACGGTGAAATTCTCCTTCTTCATCTTTATCAATCCAATGTTTAGCAAATGCAACTATTTTATTTTGATAACTTATTAATAAGGTATCAAGTTCTTTAATATTTCTAATATTTAAAAATTTAAGTCTTTGAACATCATTGGATATAATATAAAAAGATTTTAATAATTTTTTATTAGTTGATTTTGCTATTTCATTGTCTAAAGATTTTACTATTTCACTATTTTTTGCGTAAGCTCTCAAAGATGTTAGATTTATATCAACATCTCCAGTCTTTTTATTAATGAAATTTTGCTTTAATTCTTTTTCATATTTCTCAAGACCATTTTTTATATTTATGAATTCAATATCTGCAGTCTCTAATAAAGCGGCTACTCTATAAAAATTCCTTTTAAATTTATCAGGTATGTCAAATTCACCTTTATAACCTATATCATGTTCTATTTCTGCCCATGCATGTTGTAAAATTGAACGGATCTGAATTTCGATTTTCAAATCTAAAAATCTAGAATACTCTGTTAGCTTTTTTCTTTGGAGACTTAATTCAACAACATAATGTAAAGATCGATAACCGAATTTATCAGTTTCTAAAACTCTTTTATCTATAGAGTTTTTCTCATCTTTTATAAATTCTTTTTCGATCATTTGAGCAATATGATCGACTTCATCTTCATAATAAGTAATAATTCTTATCCCGATTAAGTCAGTAATTTCGTCAAGATTTGAATATTTATTATTTTTTCTCTGAATTTTTTCATCAAGACGATCAACATTTTTAATTCTGGATTCTATTTTATGAAAACTTAGCTTATTTTGAATTAACAATTCTTTTATTAATAATTCAGCCTTATCTTTAAAATCAGAATATTTAGAAATATTTTTCTCATACTCTTTGCATAAGTCATTCATATATATCTAGTTTTAAACAAATGTAACTAAAAAATAGATATAACAATAATTACCTCACAACAGACGGCGCAAAACCATATTGTTTTTTAAATGCATAGGAAAAATGCGACAGGTCTTCAAAGCCTATTTCCATATAAACATCAGTAGGTTTTTTGTTCTTTTCCGTTAAATGATAATATGCCAGTTCAAGACGTTTCTGGATAAGCCAACGTTGTGGCGTTGTCTGGAAAATTTTCCTGAAATCCCGGTTGAAAGTGGAAAGACTTCTTCCTGTAAGATAACCAAATCTTTCCAACGGCATATTGAACATGTAATTCTTTTCCATGAAGCTGATCAGATCTATTTTGCCGGGCTCTTCAAAATTTGTCAGTACGGAATCAATCGTTTTGTCAATTTCCCGTAAAATACTGATCGCTTCCATGATCTTTAACGTGGTAATGTTTTCCGGGAAAGGCTCTTTCATCTCAAAATACGGGATCAGTGAAGCCAGGCAGCTTTCCAATAACGGATGCTTACTAAAACTTCGGATCTTTGTTTCCTCACGGATACTCTTCGGAGCTGCATCAATCGTAGAGTAGAACTGTTTCAGACGTTCTGTGGTAAGATGCATGACTACCGCTTTATGGGGCTGCCCGTCTTTTGGATAATTGATGATGGTTGCCAGATGATTTCTTGGGATCAGGAAGGTATCCCCTGCTTTGAACAGGTAGGTCTTGTCTGCCTGAATAATTTTGGTTTCCCCGGAAATAAACCACACCAGCATATGATATTCAAAAATAGTTTCCGTTTTGAAAAGTTTATCATCGTAGGTGGATAATTTGATATCCGGTGTGAGATATTTGATTTGAAAATCCATTATATAATTCTCTGCTGCAAAGTTATTTAAAAAACAGATTATTCCACCTCGAATTTTATACCGGTCATTTCTTCACTTAGTATCCATAACTGTTTTGCGCTTTCTTTATCTATGGAATAGGGCTGTACGCCACGTATAGTTGACGGATCATCATATCTATGCTCTATTTGCCCGAGATCAGGTTCGGCAATATCACAATCTTCGCAATATACTCCTCCCATGTCTTCCAGTAACAGACTCGTAGCGCACCATACCGTTGTGGCAGCACCCTGCGGAACCGTTTTCAACCGGGCGGCGACTTCCGGCTTTATATGGCCATTTTCATCATGGGTTCCCATCTGTTTGTACAGCTCAATAGGTTCATCCCTTCCTAAGTCTGTACCATATACAGAACCCGGATGCAGGGAATAAGCCCTTACATTGAATGCTTTTGCCCTGCTGTCCAATTCAACGGCAAATAAATTACAGGCTGTTTTGGATTGCCCGTATCCCAGCAAAGTCTGATACTCCCTGTGTTCAAAATTAGGATCATCAAAATGAAAAGGAGACATCTGATGTCCATAGGAGGATACATTGATCACTCTTGCGCCATTGGCTTTTTTCAGGGCAGGCCAGAGTTTTGCCGTAAGGTGGAATGGCCCCAGATAGTTGGTTGCCAGTTGGGATTCAATACCTCTTTTGTCTCGTCGTAAGGGTACCCACATAATGCCGGCATTATTGATCAGCAGGTGAAGGTCTCTGCCTGACCGGATGAACTTTTCAGCAAAAGCATTGATGGAGTCCGGATCCATCAGATCCAAAGATTCTAATTCTATATTTTCAATGCCGGCTAAATTTTTTCTTGCCTTTTCTACATCTCTCGCGGGTATGATCGCTTTTGCACCGGCTGAGACAAGGATCCGGGTGGTTTCGAGGCCTATTCCGGCATAGCCGCCTGTTATGATCACGGTCTTCCCGGAAAGATCGATCCCTTTGATTACGTCCTCTGCGGTAGATTGAGAATTAAAACCCGAATGAATGGGTTTCTGCAGGTTTTCCTGCTTGTTGTGTGGTTGCATTTTTTAAGTTTTTGATTAAGACAAATGTAGAGAGGATATTCTTTGATTATTTTGCTTAAAATGTCAAATGATTTTGTTTAAAATGTCAAAATAGATGAATAAGAAAATAAAAATTTATTGCGCAATCAATGGCAAACAGTTTGCGGGTTCTCCGGCGAATAGTTAATTTTGAAAAATTTTCAATTTGAAGCCAACCATTTCCATTATCGTTGCCATTTTCAACCGGAAGGATGAACTTTTTGAGCTGTTGAGTTCTTTAACCCAGCAGACAGACAGGGATTTTGAAGTAATTATAGTGGATGACGGTTCCCAGATCGATCTTAAGCCAACTATTAATAGCTTTGAAGGAATCTTAAATATTAAATATTTCAGGAAAGATAATTCAGGACCTGGTCTGACGAGAAATTACGGTGCCAGAAGGGCAGAAAATGACTGGCTGGTTTTTGTAGACAGTGACGTTATTGTAGAGAAAGATTATATCGAAAATATTAAAAAAGATATCCTTGCGATCCCGTGTGATGCTTTTGGAGGTGCTGATAAGGCTCATAAAGGCTTTAATCTGATGCAGAAAGCCATTTCTTATTCCATGACCTCTGTTTTTACGACGGGGGGAATCAGGGGTAGTAAGAAAGCAGTTTCCAGATTTCAGCCGAGGAGCTTTAATATGGGGGTAAAAAAGCAGGTTTTTGAGAAGGTAGGCGGTTTTTCGGAAATGAGGATAGGAGAGGATCCCGATCTGTCGATGACCCTCTGGGAAAATGGTTTTACGACTGCATTTTTTGATACTATTGCTGTGTATCATAAAAGGAGAGTAGATTTTGGGAAATTTTCAAAGCAGGTGTATCAGTTTGGCTGTGCAAGGCCTATTCTTAATCAGAGGCATCCGAATTATGTGAAAATTTCTTTTGCATTTCCCACTTTATTTCTTTTGGGGTATATCATGGGCTTCCTGGAATATTTCATACTCGGAAAAGGATTTATTCTGGCGCTGTATGGCTTGTATACCTTTCTGGTATTTTTCCATGCGCTGATGATGACTAAAAATGTAAGCATAGCAGGAATGGCTGTCATTTCTACCTATATCCAGATGTTTTCGTATGGTTATGGCTTCCTGAAGTCCTGGATCCTGCTGAATATTTTCAGGATGAAGCCTGAAGACGCATTTCCAAGCCATTTTTACAGGAAGTAAAGATTTAAAAGCTTCCGAAGTATAATGATGAAATTATACTAAAACACCATTCCTTGATGAAATAGCCTCAGGAAGATCTTCATGTTCCCCGATCATCTGCAAAAGGTCTATTTCAATGGTCCTGCATATGGAAAGCATGGGCACATCAAACATTAATCCGGCAAAAGGGTTTTCCGAATAATCCCCGACCAGCTCCATAACAATGTAGATCCATCCTACAATGACACAGAACGGGATGCAGGTCCAGATCCCCCAGTCTCCTAATTTGGCAAATTCATTCACGAGTCCCAAAGGAAGAAGGATAATGAATATAACGATAAAGATAAAACCAGTATTGGCAAACTGTCTTGGGGAAGGGAATTTTTTAATCCTTTCAGCTTGTCCCTGATACTCATAGAAATCATTCAGGGAGGTCTGTAGCTGCACCTGGTTGAAATCTGATATGGATCTGCCGTTTTTTAATTCATTGATCTCTTTCGCCTGTTTTGAAATTAAAAAGGTGGCGAAATTTTTATAATCGGCTTGTAGTGTGAATTCTTCTTCGGAAAGGTATTTGTTCAGGAAAATAGGGGCTCTTCCGTAATCAGGGAAGCCCGCTTTGATGAGCCTGTGACGCCTTTGATTGATGGCACCAAAATGCCTTCCGAGACTGATGTGTTCCCATTCGGTGGGTACCAATAGCTGTTCACGCAAGGTATATAGCCAGGCAATGTGACGGTATACTATTCTCTTTCTGATTGCTTCCGGATAACCGGCTTTTTCTCCGTCTTCCGTATGAAAAGCATACAGCATGGAGGTAAATGACCTGCTGGAATTCACAATCCCACCCCAGATTTTTCTGGCTTCCCACAGTCTGTCATAAGCCTGATTATTTTTAAAACCCACATAAAAGGCAACGGCAGTACCTATAGACGCCACCGGGATCCACGGGATGATCATCCAGCGCCAGTTAAAGAAATAAAATAGTGCTGCGACTAATGTACACCAGGCAGAAAGCCATATAAGGTGACCGCCTGCTAAGTTTAAAACCTGCCTGTACGTAAAATATTTAGTTGTGATCATAAATGGATATCGGGTTTAAAAATGAAAGTCATCAACAAAATGAATACCAATTTAAGATATTTACTTTATTTAATAGAATATATCCTGATGCAATTTTTTAAAAATCAGGAATAAAAAAACCTCTAATTAATTAGAGGTTTATGTTAAGGTGCTAATATTTTAGCATTTCTTCTATCTTCTTGGTGAGCTTTTCAGCATTGGGAAGCATTTCCTTTTCTAAAACCAGGTTGATAGGAACGGCAGGCAGATCCAGCGATCCCATGGTTTCTACCGGAGCATCCAGGTATTTGAAACAGTTTTTAGAAATACGGTGTGCAAAAGCTTCTGCAAAAGAATTATTAAGCTGTTCTTCCGTCAGCACCATACATTTTCCGTGTGCTTTCACTCTTTCAAAAACAAGCTCTTCATCCAAAGGAATTAATGTTCTCAGATCAATCACCTCAACTCTTCCGTCGAAATTTCTGGCAGCTTCCTTAGCCCAGTAAACACCCATTCCGTAGGTGACAACCAATAATGTTCTTCCTTTTTCGGTTTCTTCCTGATCTGCTTCAATGATCACTTTTCCTTTTCCGAAAGGTAGAATATAATCTTCTGCAGGCTCTACGGTTTTGGCATCTTCGGTTCCCGGAACTTTACTCCAGTACAATCCTTTGTGCTCCAGCATGATCACTGGATTCGGATCGTAATAGGCTGCTTTCAGCAAACCTTTAAAGTCTGCTGCATTGCTTGGATAGGCTATTTTAATACCTTTGATGTTGGCCAGTATACTTTCAACACTTCCACTGTGGTATGGTCCGCCGCCGCCGTACGCACCAATGGGCACACGGATGATATTGCTTACCGGATATTTACCATTGCTTAAGTAATTGGATTTTGAAATTTCTGTGATCAGCTGATTGATCCCCGGATAGATATAGTCTGCAAATTGTACTTCGACAATCGGCTTTAAGCCGACAGCACTCATCCCGGCTGTGGAGCCAATAATATAAGCTTCCTGAATAGCTGTATTGAATACTCTTTTATTCCCAAATTTTTTGCCTAATGTTACAGTCTCACGGAAAACCCCACCAATCCTTTCGCCTACATCCTGCCCATAAAGCAAAGCTTCCGGATGTTTCCACATAAGTTCCTGAATGGCATGGATAGCAGCATCTACCATTACAATTTTTTCTCCACCGGCTGGTTCACGGGTGCCACTTTCTTCGGTAATCGGAGTAGGGGCAAAAATATGGTTGGTCACTGTTTCAGGTTTCGGATCTTCTGCATTTTTAGCCCTTTCAAAAGCTTCTTCAACTTCTAATCTGGCTTTTTTTGTGATCTGTTTTAAAAGTTCCTCATCTATTCCTCCGTCCAGCAATTGTTTTCTAAGGATCTCTCCCGGATCTTTTGCTCTGTGTTTGGTTAAATCTTCTTCATCTCTATAGAATTCTCTTCTTACTCCTGAGGTATGATGTCCTATAAGAACTGTTTTTGCACATACCACCAAAGGTTTTCTCTCAGTTCTTACGAAATCTACCGCTTTTTTCATGGCTTCAAAGCTCTCGGCAAAGTCAGTTCCGTCCACTCTCATTCTGCCCAAGCCTGTAAATCCTGCTACAAAATCGTAAGCGTCACAGGTTCTCGCTTCATCTTTCGTTACGGAGATTCCCCATTCATTGTCCTGAACCAGGAAAATGATAGGAAGCTGGTGTAGAGCTGCAAACTGTAAGGCTTCACTTACTTCTCCTTCTGTTACGGAATTATCTCCAAGGCTGCAAATGACCACAGGATTGTTTTCAAAATGCTGTAAATTAAATTCTTGGATATATTTTATTCCCTGTGCAACTCCCGTGGTGGGAATGGTCTGCATTCCAGTAGCAGAACTCTGATGAATGATCTTTGGCATTTTCTCATTTCTGCTGGAAGGGTGGGAATAGTACGATCTGCCTCCGGAAAAAGGATCATCAGCTTTTGCCAATAGCTGCAACATCAACTGGTAAGGTTCAAAACCTATCCCTAAAAGAATGCTTTCATCCCTATAGTAAGGAGAAACCCAGTCCTCTTTTTTCAACTGATAAGCTGTTGCCAGCTGAATGGCTTCGTGACCTCTTGAAGTACTATGAACATATTTGCAGATATTCCTGTTTTCTTCATATACATCAGCCATAGCTTTCGCAAGCATCATATGATTGTAGGCCTTTAGCAAAATATCCTGAGAAACTTTTTCGTGAAGTGTATTTTCCATAGAAAGCAAATATACATAAAAAACAAAATACTAACAACTGTTAGTATTTTGCTGTAATCTGTTTATGGTATTGATTATTCTTTAATTATTTTTTTAGAAATCACCTCTTTGCCGGTTTTTACTTCAATGATGTAATTTTGTTTATTCGAATTGAAACATCAGGAATGTATTTCAATAAGTCAACTCTAAACTTATCTGTGTCTTTATATTCGATTATCCTACTCATCGATGAGTCTTTTAATCAATAGTTATTAGTCATTAAGTAAATGGACAAGTTCATAATTATTGAAAAATTTGAAGTAACTTTACATTCACTTTCCTAATAAAGTTAGAAATTTATATGTATTTAATTTTTGACACAGAAACCACAGGTTTACCAAAGAATTTCAACGCACCTCTTTCGGATTCGGACAACTGGCCCAGAATGGTTCAGATTGCCTGGCAGGTGCATAATGATGATGGAACATTAATAGAAAATCAGGATTATATCATTAAGCCTGAGGGGTACGATATACCTTTTAATGCGGCGAGAATTCACGGGATCACGACAAAAATTGCCAATGAGGAAGGTCGAGACCTGCAGGAGATCCTGGAAGAATTTTCCAAAGTCCTGGAAAAAGTAAGAGTAGTTTCCGGACACAACGTAGAATTTGACTACAATATTGTAGGCGCTGAATTTTTCAGAAAAAATATAAAAGATAATCTCCAGGAAAAGCCCAAAGCCGATACGATGCTTCTGGGTACGGACTTTTGCCAGCTTGGAGGAGGCAGGGGAGGAAGATTTAAACCTCCCAAACTGGAAGAGCTGTATGAAAAGCTCTATGGATATAAGTTTGACGAAGCACACAATGCTGCTGCCGACGTAAATGCAACGGCCCAGGTTTTCTTTGAAATGATGAGGGTGGGAATAATTCCGGCGGAAGTATTGAAGATTTCAGAAGACCAGCTACAATATTTCCGGACTTTATATCCAGATCCGATCAAGCCTTTCGGTATAGTGATCAGAAGACAGGTTGCAGATTTCCATAACAAGAAAAAGCAGGCTGATTTTGGAAGTATTGATGAAATAGATCTTGGAAAATACTTCAATTTTGATAACCACAGTGTTTTTTCAACACTTACAGCTACTTCCGGCATATCTGATCTGATCAAAAAGGCGGCTGATGATAATTTCCCGGCGGTCGGGATGGTGGATTTGGGTAATATGATGGGAGCTTTTAAATTTGTTTCCGCGGTAGAGTCTGCAAACTCCGACAGAGCTAAAAAGCATAAGGAATACCTTGCTAAAAAACAGGAAGCTGAAGAAAACGGACAGCAATTTAATGAAGAAGAGCCGGTTTCCGAACCCCTGATCCCTGTTGTGGGGTGTGAATTCTATATTTCGGATCGGTATGAGCAAAAGCAGTTTACCAAGGATGATCCTGACAGAAGGACGCAGGTAGTGCTGCTTGCAAAAGATTTTAACGGATACAAAAATCTGGCAAAGCTTTCAAGTATAGGGTTCCTGAAAGGATTCTATTTTGGTGTTCCACGGATCAGCCGTGAGCTGATTGCTCAATATAAGGATGGTCTGATTGCTTTAACCTCCGGAATTTACGGTGATGTCCCAGATGCGGTCTTAAATACCGGGGAACAAAAAGGGGAAGAACTTTTCAAATGGTGGAAAGATACTTTTGGCGATGATTTTTATGTTCAGATCCAAAATCATAAGCTTCCTGAAGAGGAGCACTTAAATGAGGTGTTATTATACTTTGCAGATAAATATAATGTAAAGATCCTAGCGCAGAACGAAACTTTTTATACCAATAAAGACGATTCCAATATTCAGGATATCGTTAGCTGTATAAAAGACGGTGAAAAACTGTCAACGCCTGTTGGGAAAGGGTTTGGCAAAAGAAGAGGTTTGGCAACGGGAGAATACTATATTAAGAATAGTGATGAGATCAAAGAAGCATTTCTGGCATACCCGGACTCCTTTGAGGCTTACGAAGAGTTTCTGGACAAATTCAGTCCTTATACACTGAAAAGAGATGTGCTTCTTCCTAAATTTGATATTCCAGAAGAATTTATCCATGCTGAAGACGATGTGGATGGAGGAAAAAGAGGGGAGATGGCTTTTTTAACGCATCTTACCTATGAAGGAGCGAAGAAAAAATATGCTGATACCGGTATCACAGATGAAATAAGAGAACGCCTTGATTTTGAGTTAGATGTCATTGCCAATACAGGGTATCCGGGGTATTTCCTTATTGTACAGGATTTCTGTAATGAGGCCCGGAAAATGGGAGTCTGGGTAGGGCCGGGGCGGGGTTCAGCAGCAGGCTCGGCGGTTGCCTATTGTATTGGGATCACCAATGTAGACCCCATCAAATATGATCTCCTTTTTGAGAGATTCCTCAATCCGGAAAGGATCTCAATGCCTGATATTGATATCGATTTTGATGATGAAGGCCGTGACAGGATCATTAAATGGGTTATTGACAAATACGGTCAAAACCAGGTGGCTCAGATCATCACCTATTCTGTTCTGGGAGGAAAATCAGCCATTAAAGATGCAGGAAGGGTGTTGGATGTTCCGATCCCTGAAACCAACAATATTGCCAAACTGGTCCCGTCTACTCCGGGAATGAATATTGCGAAAGCCCTTACAAAATATGATAAATTAAGGCCCGAAGAACAGCTTCTCGTTGATGAAATGAGAATGGTGCTTGGCAATCCCGAAGATCCGCGTTTTGATGTGCTGGAAAGTGCAAAAAAAATGGAAGGGTGTATCAGGAATACGGGAATTCATGCCTGCGGGGTGATCATCACTCCGGAAGAGGTGAGTAATCTGGTTCCGGTGACCATCGCTGCAAAAGATGCCGATATTCTTGTGTCCCAATTCGATAACTCGGTGGCGGAAAGTGCAGGGCTTCTGAAAATGGACTTCCTGGGCCTTCGGACATTAACTATTATCAAAGATGCTTTAAAGCTGGTAAAGGAAAGGCATGGAGTTGATATTGATCCTGATGACATCGGCCTTGAGGATACAAAAACGTATCAATTATTTAAAGAAGGGAGAACAGTAGGGATTTTCCAGTATGAAAGTCCGGGAATGCAGAAATACATGAGGGAGCTTAAGCCTACGGTTTTTGCAGACCTTATTGCCATGAATGCATTGTATCGCCCGGGTCCGATCAAATATATCCCGAATTTCATCAACAGGAAGCACGGTGTTGAAGAGATTGTCTATGATCTCCCCGAAACTGAGGAATATTTAAAAGAAACCTACGGAATTACCGTATACCAGGAACAGGTAATGCTTTTGTCCCAGAAACTGGCCAACTTTACAAAAGGTGAGGCGGATACCTTAAGAAAAGCGATGGGTAAAAAACAGATCGATGTTCTTAATAAAATGTATCCTAAATTCATTGAAGGAGGCAAGAAAAATAATCTCGACGAAGACAGGCTGAACAAAATATGGAATGACTGGAAAGCCTTCGCGGAATACGCCTTTAATAAATCCCACTCTACATGCTATGCCTTAATTGCTTATCATACGGCTTTTCTAAAGGCAAATTACCCGGCAGAATATATGGCAAGTGTGATGAGTAATAACATTAATAATACAGCCCAGATCACGATGTTCATGGAAGATTGTAAAAGTATGGGAGTAGATGTTTTAGGGCCGGATGTTAATGAATCCCAATATAAGTTCTCTGTAAATGACAAAGGGCAGATCCGCTTCGGCTTAGGAGCCATCAAAGGGATCGGGGAAGGGCCGAGTGAAGCGATAACCAGGGAACGGGAAAACGGAAGGTTTAAAAATATCTATGATTTCTTTGAAAGAATCCCTGCTTCTCAGGTGAATAAAAGAGTGGCGGAAAGTTTAGTAGTCGCGGGAGCTTTTGATGAATTGGATAAATACCACAGAGGGCAGTATTTTGACATTGATGTGGCCGGCAGAACCAATCTTGAGAGGTTGTTGAGGTATGGCCAAAGCTTTCAGGAAAGTAAAAATGAAGTGGAAAATTCTCTTTTTGCAGATTTTGCAGAAGAGATCCAAATTGAGCAGCCTAAACTGGCTCCTTGTCCGGAATGGCCGAACATGCATAAATTAAACAAGGAGAAGGAGATTATAGGATTCTACCTTTCTGCGCATCCTCTGGATGAATTCAGGTACCAGTTTCAGTTTATGCAGGGCCAGCTTTCCAAAAAAACAGTACTGGAGAAAGAAGAAGGAGAAAAAATAGTAGTGGATGAAGCTCCGATCCTTGAAAGAGATTCTCAGGACGAAACAGCAGATATAGCAGAAATAGCTTCTGATGAACTATTGACCGGAGAAGAAGAAATAATAGAAGAAGTTACTAAAAAAGCAGAACCTAAAGGAAATTTTGGATTTTTAAACCTTGATGAGGTGGATGCTTATAAAGAACAGGCCTTTTCAAATAAACCTCCGGAATTGTTTGAAGAAAAAAAGAAGGACTGGAAACAGATCCAGAAAGAAAGAGAAAATGGAGGCGGAGGCAAAGAATTTACTGTTGCAGGCCTCATTACGGAATATAGGGTGCAGGATGGTTTCAAAAGTGGTGAGAAGGTGGCTTTTCTTACTTTGGAAGATTATACCGGTTCCTATTCTTTCCGGTTAGGGGACAGAGATTATATGCGGTTGAAAGAAAAGCTCGAAGTGCAGCGTTTTGTAGTTTTAAAAATAAAATTTGCACAGGTGAAAGATGGGCGCGTTTTCGTTAATGTAAATGAAGTCATTGAACTTAAGGAAGCTTTTGAAAGATTTGCAAAAAGCATCTCTCTGGTGATGGATGTAATGGATTTCAGGAAGGAAGATCTGGAGTTTTTCAGGGAAGTGCTTGAAAGGAATAAAGGAGATCAGAAGTTTAAATTTTATCTTAAAAATATAGAAGACGACTCCCATATAGAGCTGCAGTCGATGAAATATTCAGTTGACCTGAACGGGGATCTGATCAAAGAGATCCAATTGCTGAATAAATATGAATTTTATTTAAATTAATGTATATATTAATTACGATGTAAGAGCAGTCAGGAAGACTGCTTTTTTTATGCATATAAGTTTTTTACTGGCTGCCGGAAATTGGAGTTATTTTGTTAATCTTGTGGTTTTTAGGCTGTTTATAGATAATCTGAATATCATTTATAGATGGGTTGGATATTATTAACTTTTTATTCCATTGAAAATATATTTGGTTTATCCTTAATTAAAATCATTATAAATTAAACATTATTGAATTAAATTTTAAATTTGATGTTACGCATATAATTTATTTTGTATTTTTAAGGCCTTGAAATTTAATTGACTAAGCATGAAAAAACTACATTTACTCTTTCTGCTTTTGATGAGTTTGGTTACTTATCAATCGTATTTTGGGCAAACTTTTACGTTAGGTACCTGTTCCACTCACGTGGACTCCTTTTCGTATGGTACACCATTGAGAAGCAGTACTACTGCAAATGACAAAAGCAGGGCTTCTTATATTATTCCCGCATCACAGCTGCTTGCTATTGCGGACGGTACTATCACTTCAACTTATTTCTACAGGTATACCCCTACGGGTACTCTGAATGCGGGGACGACCCTGAAGATTTACCTGAAAAATACTTCTGCAGTAGATTATCCAACTGCGCCAAGCTGGGCAACTGAAATTGGAACCGCTACATTGGTATATAGTGGCGACCCGCAGGCGGCTGTAGGAAGCACAGCAGGGTATAAGCAATTTGTACATTCAACGAATTTTGTATATACCTCAGGAAGTAATTTAGCAGTTTTTGTGGAATATGTACAAACTACCGCACAGGCTTCCAGTATCTATTGGACGTATGATTATACTGGTCCTTGTGTTAATACTTCTAATAATAATATCGGTAGATATGAAGCTACAACCGGAGCTTTTACCGGAAACCTTCCGACAGCAAATTACAGAAGGCCATTTACTGGTTTTGATGTAACAATGCCGCCCGCTACTACAGCGCCCGCGTGTACTACAGTTAGTTCGCCTGCAAATGCTGCAACGGGTGTTTCTCTTACTCCGTCTGTTTCCTGGGCTGGAGTTTATGGGGCAAACGGGGCTTCCAGTTATTTAATTAATCTTGGGACAACGCCTGGTGGAACAGATATACTGAATGGATACAATGCCGGAAACACAACTTCTTACAGTATTCCTGCGGGAACTTTACAGTATAGCACCACTTACTATTTAACAGTAATCCCTACAAATAATATAGGTCCTGCAACAGGTTGTACGGAAACTTCATTTACTACTTTATCCGTACCTTGTCCTTCTTTTGGGTCTCCGGCCAATAATGCAACGGGGGCTTCTCTTCAGCCTACTATAAACTGGACTGCCGTGGCAAGTGCATCGGGGTACAGATTGACTGTAGGTACTGCTCCAGGGGGTAGTGATATATTACCCAATATAGATCTTGGAAATGTTACTTCTTACACATTTGCTGCTCCTTTGAGTCCTTCTACTCAATATTTTTATACTTTAGTAGCTTATCAGGGGGCTAATGCATCAACCGGGTGTACAGAAAGAAACTTTACTACCGGTACGGCTACTCCGCCAGCCAATGATAATTGTTCGGGGGCAGTTGCATTAACTGTAAATGCGGATCTGGCCTGTGGGGTTGTTACTCCGGGCAATACTTTGGGTGCTACTTTATCTATGGCAGCAGCTCCTTGTAATGGAAACCCTGATGATGATGTTTGGTTCTCATTTACTGCAACCAGCACGGCTCATATGGTTAGCTTATTAAATGTTGTTGCTACCGGTACAGGCACATCTACGGATATGTATTTCCAAGTATTAAGCGGAACCTGCGGATCAATGACCAGTGTACTGTGCAGTGATCCTAACAGTGCTATGGTTAGTGGTTTGGTTCCGGGAACCGTATACTATGTAAGAGTTTACAATTATGGTTCGGCAGGAGCTAATAATAGTTTTAATATCTGTATAGGAACGCCGCCTCCGGCTCCTGCAAATGATAACTGCGCGAATGCAGTAGTTCTTACTCCAAGTGTTAACGGAACCTGTGCAGGAACTGTTTCCGGAACAACTTATTATGCTACCAATTCGGGGGTTGCCATATCTCCTTGTACAGGAACGGCAGATGATGATGTTTGGTATTCTTTTGTTGCAACCGGTACTTCGCATATCGTAACGGTTTCTAACGTAGTTTCCGTGGGAACTACATCTGATACTTCATTGTATCTTCAGGTACTTACCGGTGCTTGCGGATCTTTAACGAATGTTATCTGTGATACTTCGTATGCTTCACCTACGGGGCTTACCGGATTGACAGTCGGACAAACTTATTATGTGAGAGTATATAATTCCAATACAGGTACAGCTTATGCCAATACGTTTAATATTTGTATAACTACGCCTGTTGTTCCTGCCAATGATGATTGTTCGAACGCTGTTGTCCTTACTCCGAGTGCTACTGCAACTTGTGCGGGTGTTGTATCCGGAACTACTTTGGGGTCTTCGGCTTCATCGGATGCACTTACACCATGTAGTGGAACGGCGGAGGATGATGTGTGGTATTCTTTTGTTGCAACCAGCACTAATCATACCGTTACTCTGTCTAATGTTGTTTCTACAGGGATTACATCCAGTACTTCATTATATCTTCAGGTTCTTTCCGGTGCTTGCGGGTCTTTAACAAATGTTATTTGTGATACAACTTATGCGACTCCGACTTTGCTGGCAGGCTTAACGGTAGGGCAGACTTATTATGTAAGAGTATATAATTCGAATTCAGGAGGATCTTTAACCTATTCAAATTCATTTGATATCTGTGTTACCACTACGCCACCTCCACCTGCCAATGATGAATGTGCTAATGCGGTTTCATTAACGCCGAGCAGTACGGGGATGTGTAGCTCACCGGTATCAGGTTCTACAGTAAGTGCTACAGCCAGTACGGGGACAGCGCCAACTTGTAGTGCAACAGGTATTAATGATGATGTTTGGTATACATTTGTGGCGACTGCTACGACTCATATGGTAAATGTAAATTATAGTGATAATGCAACTGCTACACAGGTTTATTCCGGATCTTGCGGAAGTCTGACAGCTATTGCATGCTATACCGGAGCCTATGGAAATTCAAATATACTACTGGAGAGCTTAACTGTCGGGCAGGCTTATTATGTGAGGGTATTTTCATCCAGCAATACAGCTGATTTATTCTCAAATTTCCAGATTTGTATTACTTCACCGGCTGCTGTGGCTAATGATACCTGCGATACGGCTGCTGCTATTTCCTGTGGAGGTACAGTTGAAGGGAATAATGCTCTTGCAACAAATGAAACATTACCATCTTCATCTTGTGGAGGTACAGGTACTACTGCAAGTTATAAAGGAGTTTGGTACACAATAACAGCTACTGCTAATGGACCAATTACGATCAATGGATGTGGAAGTCAGTTTGATGCTTACCTGAGAGTCTATACGGGAAGTTGTGCAGGTCTTACATGTTTAGGCAATACTTCGGGAGTGGGGTATGCAGATTCCGGCTGTCCGGGTGCTAATCTTAATAACTCTCCTACGCTGACATTTACCGCGACTGCCGGTACAACATACTATGTATTGTTGTCCAGTTATTCTGCGGCACAATTCGGTAAGTATGTTATTTCTGTTACGCAGGATTGTTCAACAATGGGTACAGCAGAAGTTAGTCGTAAGGATAATGTTAAGGCTTATCCAAACCCATTCACTGATACTTTGAATATTTCTGATATCAGTAATGTGAAATCTGTTGCAATTATTGATACAGCGGGAAGATTGGTGAAAACTATTGATAAACCTTCATCAGCTCTTCACCTTGGAGAATTGAAATCAGGAATGTACCTGGTAGCTCTTTATATGAAAGATGGTTCTAAACAGACCATTAAAGTAATTAAAAAGTAATTTAAATACATATTGAATAAGTGGATAGCGGCTAAATTGGCCGCTATTTTTTATAAAAAAGATTGAAAGTTTTTTTATGTTAAATTATTGAATTTCCCATGTAGGGATTGAGAAGATTAATGATGAGTGTTTTATTAAATAGCTGTAAATCATTTTTTTACAATAAATCATTAAATTATGAATAAAGTGTTAAAATTAAATGATTGTTTGACTTTGAATAAAAAATCAAATTATTTTTTCTTTTAATTTCAATAAATTATGATAATTTTTGAGTTTAATTGAAAAAATATACCTACCTTTAGTTCGCTAATTTTTAATTTATAACAGATGAGAAAACTATTATTTTTTATCTTGGGATTGCCGGCATTAAGCTTTGGGCAATGGACGGAAAACTTTGATGCTGGTACGACGATGCCGGCGGGTTGGGCTGTAATCAATAACGGAGGAGCTAATGGTTGGGTATTCGGAACTCCGGGTACCGGGACTGCGCAATCAGGGACTAATGTTGCATCTCTTACGTATAATGCGACGGCTCACGATGATTATTTGATCACGAAAGCTATTACTGTAACTGCGGGAGTGAGTGACAGAATTTCTTTTTATGTAAAATCAAGAAGTGCTTCTTTCCTTGAAAACTATGAGGTGTTGCTTTCTACAACGGATCAGACTGCAGGAGCTTTCACCACAGTGCTTCAGGCTTCTCAGGATGCACCAACGGCTTGGACGCAGAATACCTTTGATTTGTCGGCTTATGTAGGGCAAACGGTGTATGTTGCTATCCATGCAACGGATACTGATCAATGGCAATTGTATGCAGATACATTTGTAGTAGATTCAGTTCCAACTACACCTCCATCATGTACTACTATTACTTCGCCGACAAACGGAGCTACAGGAGTGAATCCGGATGGAATTCTAAATTGGACTATGATTCCTGCAGCAACTGGTTATAAAGTTAGAGTAGGAACTACCCCTGGAGGAACTGACATTGTAAATAATACTGATGCTGGTAATGTGCTTACTTATAATATCACAGGTAATCTTAATACAAATACCCTGTATTATGCTACCATTATACCGTATAATGGTATTGGTGATGCAACAGGATGTTCTGAGATTTCCTTTACAACAGTTGCTGCACCGGCAAATGATGACTGTGCAGGTGCGGTTTCTCTAACTGTAAATTCTGATCTTGCCTGTGGTACTGTAACAGCTGGAAATACTTTGGGTGCATCTGCATCTGCAGATGTTTTAGCGCCATGTACAGGAACTGCAGACGATGATGTTTGGTATAGCTTCACGGCTACAGGTACTACACATCAGATCTCGCTTACTAACCTGGTTTCAACAGGTACTACAACGGCTTCTTCTATCTACTTCCAGGTATTATCAGGAGCATGTGGAGCATTAACGAATGTAAACTGTTCAACAACTGCAACCAAAACAATAACAGGTCTTACAGCGGGGCAAACTTATTATGTAAGAGTTTATACATCTTCAGGTGCAGGGTATAATATGAGCTTCAATATCTGTGTAGGAACTCCGCCACCGCCACCTGCAAATGATAATTGTGCAAGCCCGATTGCATTAACTGTGGGTACAGACTTTGCTTCAGGAGCTATTACAACGACCAATGTGAGTGCAACTAGTGATGGAACACCTGAGTCATGTCAGACAAGTTCTAATAATAATGTTTGGTATTCAGTAGTGGTGCCTTCATCCGGAATGCTTACCATAGAAACTAAAGCAGCAACAGGATCTGCATATACAGACTCGGTTATTAATGTATTCTCTGGTTCTTGTGGTGCTTTAACAGGTGTTGGATGCGATGATGATAATGGAGATGGTAATTTTTCTTTACTTTCTTTAACAGGACAAACGCCCGGAACTGTATTATTGATCAGTGTTTGGAGATGGAGTAATGCTTCTGTATTCGATGGCGAATTCCAGCTTTCGGCTTATGATAGCTCTACTTTAGCTACTACAGAGGTTTCAAAAACTAAGAATAGCATTCAAGCTTTCCCTAATCCGTTTAGTGAAGTATTGAATATTTCTGATATATCCAATGTGAAGTCTATTTCTGTAATGGATGTTGCGGGAAGATTGGTGAAAACTATTGAAAAACCATCATCTACACTTCATTTAGGAGAATTGAGATCAGGAATGTATATGGTAACATTAACTATGAAAGATGGTACTATGCAGACTATCAAAACAATTAAGAAATAAAACTTAATTTATTAAATAATGAATAGGGGCTAGTACTAGCCCCTATTTCTTTTGTTAAATATTAGAATTTTTAGAAGGGATAGAGGTTTTTATTATTAAATTAGTGACAAATTAAAAAATATTTACATGAAAAGAATTCTATTATTAAGCTTTTTAGGAATCGGAATGAGTGCGTTTGCTCAGACGTATTGTGTTCCCGAATTTGAAAATGGGTGTGATGATGGGGATCAGATTGACAGTTTTGAAATTCCCAGTGCAAGTTTCAGCCATTTAAATACCGGCTGTTCACTGGATGCTTATGGTGATTTTACTGCTCAGACCATTAGTATGAATGCAGGAGTTAATTATCCTTTTACCGTTACTCATAATTATGAAGACCAGAATATCCGGATCTGGATAGATTTTAATAATGATGGGACTTTTGATGATGCGGCTCCTGAGCTTGTTGCTACCGCAAGCAGTATTACATCCGGAACAACAGTGACTACTAACGGGACAATTGCAATTCCTTCTACTGTAACCCCCGGAACCTATAGAATGAGAGTCGGAGACCGGTATTCCAGTCAGCCGATACCTTGTAATCTGTATGGTTTTGGAGAAGCTCATGATTATACTGTCTCTATTGGTGCAGCACCAAGCTGTGTAGCACCGGGGAATATATCATCAAGTGGAGTTACTTCAAACTCGGCAACTATTAATTGGACAGCCTCTACAAGTACTATTGGAGTTGGGTATGAATATTTTGTTTCTACTTCCATTACGGCCCCTACCACGGCTACAACGGCCACTGGAAGCGTAGGAGCATCAGCTACTTCGGTAACGTTACCTAATAACCTCCAGTCAGCTACTACCTATTATGTATGGGTACGTTCCGTATGTACAACTGTTGAAAAAAGCCAATGGTCGCTGGAAACAACCTTTACAACAGATTGTGCTACTATTACACCTTCCTATACCAATGATTTTTCCTCATTCCCGCTTGTATGCTGGGAGCAGGTATCAGGAGGTTCTCCAACAGCTCCTCCTACAGGAACAGACGAGTATTGGTATGAAGACGGTTTCCTTAATTCAGGGTTTGACGGTGCCGTGAAGATCAATTTATATGATACGGATCAGGTGGGGTGGTTGAAAACAGTTCCTTTCAATTTGTCAGGAGGCGGATACCGTGTTAAATTTGATTATGGTGTGACTGAGTATGCAGATACGACACCGGCAACAATGGGGTCTGATGACGTGATCCATTTCCTTGTTTCCAGTGACGGAGGAAATACCTGGACTGTATTGCAGACCTGGAATGCCTCTAATACTCCTTCCAATGTTTCTACGGAATATTTATTGGATCTGACCTCATATACAGGAGCTAATACTATTTTTGCTTTTTACGGTTCAGATGGTACTGTAGATGACTCAGAAGACTACGAATTCTTTGTGGATAACTTTGTAGTTGAACAGGCATCATTATCAACTGCTGAAGTGGCAGGGGTTAAAAACAGCATCAAAACTTATCCGAATCCATTTACGGAAGTACTGAATATTTCTGATGTAGCCAATGTGAAATCCGTTTCCATTATGGATGTGTCAGGAAGATTGGTAAAAACTATTGAAAACCCTTCTTCTGCTTTACATTTGGGAGAACTAAGACCGGGAATGTATGTTGTGAGCTTAAATATGAGAGATGGCTCTAAGCAGGCAGTCAAAGTGATTAAAAAATAGATATTATAATCATATATAATTTTAGTAGCAGTTAAATTTTTTAGCTGCTACTATTTTTTAAGCGTATATCGTAATTGCCCAAATTAGAGAAGGAGGTCTGCGTCCCTTGCTTTTTATTTATTAGGTACAGGCTGTATATCACCTGTATTCATACTACTGAATACCGCCGGGAAGAAGGTCACCAGTATAAAATAGATGATTACCATTAAAACAACCAGGGCAAATAGTATAATGACTAAACTGTTGGGTTTGTTTTTCTTTTTTGGTTCCATGATATTGCGTGTTTGGTTAATAGATCAGTTTAATAAATAATATTAAGCTAATTTCTTGCCACACTGTTTGCAATACCTTGCATCATCATCAATATCCTCATTTCCGCACCGGTCGCATACCTTTTCAAGATTCTGTCTTTTATTACGCATTTCAGCTGTAACAATTCCTGTAGGAACTGCAATGATGGAATATCCGGCCAGCATGAGAACCACTGCAAAAAATTTCCCCATCGGAGTTATGGGTGAAACATCTCCGTATCCTACAGTCGTAACGGTTACAACAGCCCAGTAGATAGACTGTGGTATGGTTTCAAAACCTTCTCTGCCTCCTTCTACCATGAACATCATAGAGCCTACGATCACAGAAAAAATGATCAGGAATAACAGGAAAATATAAATCTTTCTTGAACTGTTCTTTAAGGCTCTAACAATGACAAAACCGTCATTCATAAAATCCAGCAGGTTAAAAATCCTGAAAACCCTCAACATTCTCAGCATTCTGAAGATCAGGAAATATTTTGTAACAGGAAAGAAAAGGCTTAGATAAAAAGGAACCAGGGCCAGGAAGTCCATGATCCCGAAAAAGCTGAAAATGTAATGCTTCTTATTTTTTACCACGGCAATCCGCAGCCAGTATTCCGCAGTGAAGATCAATGAAATGATCCATTCAAGAATAAGAAAGATGGTGTGGTACTTTTTGTCAAATTTAGGTACGCTTTCCAGCATAATGATAGCTGTACTCAAAAAAATAAGGGATAAAAGTACAATGTCAAACAATCTTCCAAGCCGCGTATCGGAACGGTAGATAATACGGTAAAGAAACCTTTTCCAGAGTGTATCTCCGGGAATGAGATTATGTTCTCTCTCCATTTTCAGAGTTTTTTTAAAATTAACAAATTATCCCTATTTTCGTGACAAACATACAGAATAAAATGACAATAGGCGAAGTAATTTCAAAAATAGAAAAACGTATACCTTTGCAGCAGGCGGAAGACTTTGACAATGTAGGACTGTTATGCGGGATTCCTTCCCGTAATGTGAGCGGAATACTGGTTTGTCATGATGCTTTGGAAAATGTTGTGAGTGAGGCAGTTGATAAAAATTGTAACCTTATTGTGTGCTTCCATCCGATTATTTTTTCGGGGTTAAAATCATTAACAGGAAAAAACTATGTAGAGAGGGCGGTTTTGAAAGCTATTGAGAATAAAATTGCCATTTACGCTATCCATACTGCTTTTGACAATGATCTTTTTGGAGTAAATGAAGGAATTTGCAGGCAGTTGGGTTTAAAAGACCTTAAAATCCTTCAGCCGAAAAAAAATAACCTGAAACAGCTGACGGTTTACGTTCCGAAAGAGTATTCGGAACAGCTGAAAGAAGCTCTTTTTTCATCCGGAGCCGGAAGTATCGGGTTTTATGATGAATGCAGCTTCACTGCTGATGGAAACGGAACTTTCAGGCCGGCTGAGGGTTCAAACCCGTTTTCCGGGCAACAAGGTGTTCGTGAAAATGCTGATGAAAATATGATCTCCGTAATTTTTGAAGGCTATAAGCAGGGCCAGGTCATAGCGGCAATGAAAGCTGCTCATCCTTACGAAGAAGTGGCTTATCAGATCTATAGCCTGGAAAATGAGAACCAATATTCGGGATTGGGAATGTATGGTGAATTGGATGAAGAGATGGAGGAAAAGGATTTTTTGATGTTGGTGAAAGAAAAATTCAATCTGGAAATAATAAGGCATTCTGACTTTAACGATAAAAAAATTAGGAGAGTAGGGGTTCTGGGCGGTTCCGGGGCCAGTGGTATAAAATCGGCTTTATCGAAGAAATGCGACGCCTATCTGACGGGAGACGTTAAATATCATGATTTTTTTCTGGCGGAATCCAAAATGCTGATCTGCGATATCGGGCATTACGAGTCGGAACAATTTGTTGTTCATCAATTATTTGAAATTTTGTCACAAAAATTTAGTACATTTGCAATCTCAAAATCTAACGAAAAAACAAACCCAGTAAATTATTTCCTTTAGATATGGCAAAAATCATCGATATTTCAGTTGAAGAGAAATTAAGAGCTTTATACGATTTACAGATCATTGATTCAAGATTGGATGACATCCGGAATACAAGAGGAGAATTGCCGATCGAGGTAGAAGATCTGGAGATCGAAATCGAAGGGCTTGAGAAAAGAGCTGAAAAATTTCATGCAGATATCAAAGATCAGGACGATCAGATCAAGACCAAGAATGAAGTGATCAACCATGCAAAAACCTTAATTGAAAAGTACAAATCTCAGCAGGATAATGTAAGAAACAATAAAGAGTTTGAGGCACTAAGCAAAGAAATGGAATACCAGGAGCTTGAAATACAGCTTGCTGAAAAAAGAATTAAAGAATTCGGGGCTAAGATCGCTCACAAAAATGAAACATTAAGTGACCTTAATACTAAGATTGATGAGCTGAAAAATCACCTGAAGTTCAAAAAAGAAGAATTGGAAGGTCTTATTTCTGAAACTCAGAAAGAAGAAGAATACCTACTGGATCAGTCTAAGGAATTTGCTTCCAAGATCGATGACAGATTATTGGCTTCTTATAACAGGATCAGAACCAATTCTATCAACGGATTGGCAGTAGTGGGACTGGAAAGAGGGGCTCCAAAAGGCTCATTCTTTACCATTCCGCCTCAAAAACAGATGGAAATTGCCCAGAGAAAGAAGATCATCATTGATGAGCATTCAGGGAAAATCCTTGTTGACGACGAGTTGGTAATGGAAGAAAACGAAAGAATGAAGTCTGTGATTAAGTTCTAATTAAGATTTAAAAAATAAAAAGGCTCCGGCGGAAACTTTGTTTCCGCCGGAGCCTTTTTATTTTCCTTCTCAATTTTTATTCATATTGTTTATAATGAAAATTCAGTTCTTTACATAAATCAATGATTGCCGCTTTACCGGAATCGGTGAAACCGGTCATTGCATATTCATGTTCGGTGCCGGCATTCACTTTTTTATGGGTTACGGCAGGGATTTCAATGTCAGAGATCAAATAATTGCAGTCCAGGCAAATATCAATTTCATTGATTTTTTTATTTTCTTTAAAAAATACCAATGCCAGATGAGGCCTAAAGCATGCTGCCGTTGATCCTCCGTAAGCTGAATTTCTGGTTAAAACAGATAAAATCCTGTCTGCCTGTTCCTGTGTGAGGGATTGTTGCTTTATGATAGCAGGAATAAACTTTCCTTTCTCGTTGATTACATTAAAATATTCCTCTTCATTACCCTCATAATCATAGGCAATGATCTTATCATAATCAAGCTTATCAAAAGGAATCCCGTTTTTAGGATCAGGCCTGATCAGCCCTGCGGCCGGAATATAGGCAAGTAAGGTTTTTTCCTTTAAAGTTTTGGATGTATCAATTCTTAAAGGTGGTGGCGGTGGTTCTTCGGTTTTTTCCTCTGAAATTGTATTGCTGTTTTCAATTTTAGTCTGGCAGGAAAATATAAAAAAAGCCAATCCAAAAAATATGGATCGGCTCATGAATGTATTGTTGAATAATTTCATTGTAATGATTACTGTTGGTGCTCATACATTTTGTTATAAAGATCAATGAACTTTTCCTTGATGGCTTTTCTTTTCAGCTTTAAGGTAGGAGTGAGCAGGCCTGCTTCAATGCTCCATGCTTCAGGGGTCAATTCAATTTTCTTGATCTTCTCCCAGCCGCCCAGATGCTCATTGATATCACCGATCTCTTTTTCTATCCGGTCTTTTAATTCAGCGCTTTTGGCAATTTCCTGAGGGGTAGAGCCAATATTTAAATTGTTGCGCATCGCCCAGTTTTTAGCAAACTCAAAATCCGGCTGAACGAGTGCACAAGGCATTTTTTCTCCGTCACCCACCACCATGATCTGCTCAATGAATTTTGAGGCTTTGGCAAGATTTTCAATAGTTTGCGGTGCGATATATTTTCCGCCTGAGGTTTTGAACATTTCCTTTTTACGGTCGGTGATCTGTAAAAATCCGTCACTATCGATATGTCCGATGTCCCCGGTTTTGAAATATCCGTCTTCCGTAAATGCTTCTTTGGTCTGTTCCTCATTTTTAAAATACCCTTTAAAAACAGAAGGTCCTTTCACGGTAATTTCACCGTCTTCCTGGATTTTCACATCCAGATTATCTAAAGGTAACCCTACAGTCCCGATCTTTATTTTATCAAAGCTATTCACAGAGATAACAGGCGAAGTTTCCGTTAAGCCATATCCTTCAAGAATAGGGATCCCGGCATTCTGGAACATTAAATTCAATCTTGTGGATAAAGCAGCGGAACCCGAAACCAAAGTAATGATCTCACCTCCCAAGCCTTCTCTCCATTTGGAAAACACGAGCTTGTCCGCAATGATCTCCTGTAGCCCGGAAGGTTTGGAAACCTCTTTCTTTTTAGTAATTAAATTTAAAGCCCAGAAAAATATTTTAGATTTCATTCCTCCTGCAGAAGATCCGGTGTTATAGATCTTATCATACACTTTTTCTACAAGCCTAGGTACCACACTCATATAATGAGGCTTTACCTCTTTTACGTTTTCACCCATTTTCTCAATACTTTCAGCGAAATACACTGAAAACCCGTTGTATTGGAATAAATAGAAGAGCATTCTTTCAAAAATGTGACAGATAGGCAGGAAGCTGAGTACCCTTGTATCTTTATAATCTAAGCTTTTCTTTCTGGGAATTCTTGGGTTTGAACCAATGACGTTAGAGACAATATTATGATGCGTAAGCATTACGCCCTTAGGTTTTCCCGTAGTTCCCGAAGTATAAATAATGGTCGCCAGGTCTTCAGAATTGATCGTATTGGCCAGATCTTCTACCTCAATCTGTGTGGAATCATCTTCTCCCAGATCCAGGATCTCCTTCCAGTTGGCAGCACCGGTGATGCTATCGAAAGTAAAAATTCCCTGTAAGGTCGGAATATTGTGCTTTACTTTCACTACTTTATCCAAAAGATCTTTATCAGAGACAAAGCAATATTTTATTTCGGCATCATTAAAGATAAACTGATAATCCTCGGAGGATATACTCGGATAAACAGGTACGGAAACCACCCCGATCTGGGATAACCCAAGATCCATAATGGCCCATTCTGTGCGGGAGTTGGTCGTGATGAGTGCAATTTTATCACCGGGTTTTATACCCAGCTTCAAAAGCCCTCTTGATATCTTATTTCCCTCGTTGATAAACTCCTGCGTAGATGTTTTTTTCCATTCACCGTGATACTTTGTAACAAACATATCATTTTTAGGAAATTTCTCTAAAGCATGGTGGGGTATATCGAATAATCTCTTGATGGTCATAATTTTTTAAGCATTTTATTATAGAAATCTAAATATAAGCATTTTTTTTAATTAGAGAAGTTAGAAAATAGAAGTTAGAAAATAGTTAAATGTTTACCATAATATATTTACTAATTACCGGGCTGTAAACATGTCTTATGAATGATTGGAAAAGAGCCAGATACCTCATTAACTTCCAACTTCTGGCTTCTGGCTTCTAATATTATTTTCAGATTTCCCCAAAAAGTGTAAATTAGCGAGCATCTAATTATTATTTTTATGGACTTTAATTTATCGGAAGAACAGCTGATGATTCAGCAGGCAGCAAGGGATTTTGCGCAAAACGAACTATTACCGGAAGTCATCGAAAGAGACCGTGACCAGAAGTTTCCTGCCGAGCAGGTAAAGAAAATGGGAGAAATGGGGCTTTTGGGAATGATGGTAGACCCTAAATACGGAGGAGCCGGTATGGACAGTGTTTCTTACGTATTGGCAATGGAGGAGATTGCAAAAATTGATGCTTCTGCAGCTGTTGTAATGTCTGTAAACAATTCCCTGGTTTGTGCAGGTCTTGAAAAGTTCGCTTCTGAAGAGCAAAAAGTGAAATACCTTACTCCTTTGGCAAGCGGTCAGGTGATCGGGGCATTTGCTTTATCTGAGCCTGAGGCCGGTTCTGATGCTACTTCTCAGAAAACGACCGCAGAAGATAAAGGAGATCATTACCTTTTGAACGGGATCAAAAACTGGATCACAAACGGGGGAACGGCTTCTTACTATATTGTAATTGCACAAACGGATCCTGAGAAAAAACATAAAGGAATTAATGCATTTATCGTAGAAAGGGGCTGGGAAGGTTTTGAGATCGGGCCAAAAGAAGATAAATTAGGGATCAGAGGAAGTGATACACACTCTTTGATCTTCAACAATGTGAAAGTGCCGAAAGAAAACAGGATTGGGGAGGACGGATTCGGATTCAATTTTGCGATGGCGGTATTGAACGGTGGAAGAATCGGGATTGCTTCCCAGGCTTTGGGTATTGCTTCAGGGGCTTATGAACTGGCTTTGAAGTATGCTAAAACAAGAAAAGCTTTCAGAACAGAGATCATCAATCACCAGGCAATTGCTTTCAAACTGGCAGATATGGCTACCCAGATCACGGCGGCAAGAATGCTTTGCTTTAAGGCTGCTACTGAGAAAGATGCCGGGAAAGATATTTCTGAAAGCGGGGCTATGGCGAAATTATATTCCTCTCAGGTGGCTATGGATACTACCATTGAAGCGGTACAGATCCATGGTGGATACGGGTATGTAAAGGAATACCATGTGGAAAGAATGATGAGGGATGCCAAGATCACCCAGATCTATGAAGGAACTTCCGAGATCCAGAAAATTGTGATCTCAAGAAGCATTGCTAAATAAACCATTTACTATTACTGCATTATGAAATATTTGTGGATTACTCTTGGAGCCATTCTCTTACTTTTAGGAGTATTTGTGTGGTATAAGTATTATTTTGTTTTCGGGGAAGGAGTGAAATCCGGTTACCTGAATTATGCCATTAAAAAAGGCTATGTCTTCAAAACCTATGAAGGAAAACTGATCCAGGAAGGTTTCGGAAGAGGAAAAACAGGAACGGTGACCAGCTATGAGTTTGAATTTTCCGTCGAAGATCCCGCGATCTTCAAACAATTGGAAACCAATAGCGGTAAAACCTTCGACCTTCATTATAAAGAATATAACGGAGCTTTACCATGGAGGGGAAATACCAAATATGTAGTGGATAAAGTAGTAAGTATGAAATAATAAAAAAGCCTTCCAGAATTTTCTGGAAGGCTTTTTTATTATTTTTCTTTTTCAAGTTTATTTTTAATAACTTTTATTAAATCTTCTACACTATTTTTATCAGTTATAATAAGAATAGCTCCATTTAACAAGGAACTATCTTTTCCTTCATTGTGTTGTTGAATAATTTCAATTTTGGAATCCAAATCATGAAATAAATCTTTTATTTCCACATCAAAAATAGTTGCCAATTTAGGAATGTATTCAGACTTAACATCGTTCTGATCATTTTCCCAATTGACGTATGTTTTTCTATCTATATCTAATAAATCTGCAATCTCTTGTTGAGATTTACTTTGACGTGTTCTTAGCTTTCTAAGATTATATCCAATACTCATATATGAAAGTTTTATCAAAAATATGAAAATGTCCAAGAAGTTGCACAAAAATTGTGCAATTAATTGTATATTAGTTCACGCACAAAAGAATTATATTTGTTTAGTTTAACAATTTAAAAATTCAATTTATGAAAAAAATTATTTTAATGATTAGCTTTACTCTTACTTTGTTCCTTTTATCCTGCACTCAGGATTCATTTGATAGTTCGGTTGAAAAGTCTACTGTTGAGAATAAAGATTCAAATCAATATTCCAAAGATGGCTCAAATGATGAGGTTTTAAAAGCTAATTTGAAAATTTTTTATGACCAGAATAAAGATTATGCTGAAAAAATAGGTCAGATATTAGATCAAAATCCTAATTTTAAAGGTGGAAATTATTTTTATGCAGAAATAAATCAGGCTCAAAATGACGAGGATATTATTCAGACTTTCAGTAAATATGGAGTAGTAAGTAATGCTCAGGAATTGCTTAGATTGATTAAAGAAAAAGATGGTTTAAGTGAAGATTTTAGTAACTCAAATCCTTATTTATATCAATTGGACGAAGCTACTCGTGAGCAATATATCAATGAGATTGTTCAAAATGATGTTAATAATGAGTCTATAGTGGCAAAACCCACATGCTATCAGCAATATCAGATGGATAGAACAAGATGTTATAGAAATTATGCTGTAGCAAGTGTTGTAGCAGTAGCATCAGCTCCCTTTACAGCCGGAATAGTTACTGCAATTGTTGGAGGAGGTGCAGTTGCAGTGTATGCATTTTGTTTAGGTGATGCTAATGAAGATTATGAAAATTGTTTAAAATAAATTTTATGGAAAATAAATGGAAAAAAATATGGAATAAATGGTGGACTGCAATTTTGTTTTTCATCGCAATAGGAATTAGCCAAATAATGGACCCTGCTATAAACTGGATACCTCTAGCAATAAATTTATTAATTGTTGTTCTCTATTTTTATGTGTTTAAATTTCATAAAAAACAACAACATAATAATTAAAGAAAAGCCTTCCAGGATTTCTGGAAGACTTTTTTATTATTAAGTATTTTGATCATTTCCGTTTGAAGGGCGTTGTGTGTTTTTCTTTTTATAGAAATAATATCCTATTCCGGTAATCAGGAACAGAGGCCAAAACGGAAGAAGAAAGAGAAATATGGAGGTAATGACACCCCAGCCGGAAGAGATTGCGGCAAAAGATTTTTCTCCGAATGTTTTAGGCTCTTTTTCAGCTTCGGATTTATCGGTAAGGGTTACGGTGAGCTTACAGATCGTATTATTGATATAATTGCTTCCGGAAACGTCAATGTTTTTGCTTTCAATATCCCCGAGATTGCTGCTTAGATCATTTACCAGGTCATCGAAATTCTGGATAGGCACTTTTATCTGCATATAATAAATCTTTTGGCTGGTTTCCGCATCTGATCCGTTTTTTACCGGTTCACTGGCTACGTAAGAAAGCTCTTCGCTGGTGATATAAGCATTGTTTTTTTCTGCTTCTTCCCTGATGATCTCCTTTACTGTTTCTGCATTTTCAGCGTTGATTGAGATATGGCCGGTCTTTACCATCCTGTTTTTGGCAGTGCTAAGTTCATAATCATCTTTTTTAGGCAGATCTTTATAAACTACTTTTGTTTCTTTAATGACCTTGGGAGCAGGTACATTTACCACTATTTTTTCAGGTTTCGGGTCTGTGGAATCCTTCTTTTCCGGTTTTGATTCCAGTTTTGTGGAAGAAATCTTTTCAGCAAGAGAATCTATGCTTTTCGAAGTGGTCTCTATCTTTTCCCGGATGTCTTCTTTGGTATTTTCAAATTCTTTTATTTTAATATTGGCGGAATCTAAAACCTTGTTGGCAGTATTGCTGACCTCATCAACGGTATTGGAGGCAACTGCGACGGCGCTGTCTGCAGCATGTACGGCTTCTTCCAGTTTAGATTGTGCGATATCTGATTTTTTGCACATAATGAATGTACACGATACTACTGCTAATAGAATGAACTTTTTCATAACATTAATTTTTTTGATGAGATAAAATTAGTCTGTAGTGATATTTTTCCTTTGTAAATGGCAAGTATTGTTCTCGTAAAGTTATAAGTATAATGAAACCAGTGTTTTATGTTTGTTTTACAAATGATTTACAAAATATTTAAATGTGGGAAATATGTAATAATATTTAATTTATGTATAAAATTTTATAATTATATTTTAATATATTATTAAATTAGATAACTTTGTGGCTCAAAAATTAAACTGATGTCAAGAGTTATACCCTTTTTATTCTTTTTTATAACTATATTAATCAAATCCCAAATCGGAATAAACACAGCTAATCCAACAGAGACATTGGATGTGAACGGCACCATGCGTGTAAGAAATATTTCATCTTTAGGCTCTAATGCTTCTGCAAAAGATTCTATTCTGGTGTTTGATAATGACGGTGTATTGAAGAGGGTGACCGCTTCCCAGATCCTCACTCAGGCGAACGGTATTACTTCAATCTCTACTTCCGGGGTAATAAGCGGAAACGGGACAAGCTCCAATCCTGTTACTTTAGGACAGAATGGGGCTGCAAACGGGCAGCTGCTTCAATGGAATGGTACGGGATGGGTTCCGGTTTCTGCTTCTTCTTTAGGGACTATATCTTTAAATACTGGAACTTCAGGAGCCAATATCAATGTCTCCGGCTCGCCCGCTGCTTTGGGAGGAAGTATTACACTCAATATTCCGGATGCAGGTGCTGCTGCGAGGGGAGTAGTAAATACGGCAAGCCAGGTGTTTGCGGGAACAAAAATGTTTTCGGCAGTAGGAATTAATACAACCACTCCTAATGCTTCTGCGAGTTTAGATGCAAATGGCGCCTACAAACTTGGGAGTACGGGAACTGTCAATAAAAATATGATCAGTTTTTCTGCAACGGTAAATAATAATATAAATAGCGGGACCTCTGCATTTTTAGGAGGGTTGTCCGCATCAAGGGTTTTAGATATTGATATTACAGTACCTGCTGCAAACAGGCCAACCTCTACACAGGCCGTTGTGAATGTATCGCCGGCTTTTGATTTGCCGGGATCGGTCTCAATAGCATCGGCAAGACTTACCTCTGTATCAAACGTAAGGGTACGCTTTCTGAATAATGATGTTTCAAACAGTCAAACCATTTCCGGTACTCTTTACGTTAAAATCAATGAATTTTAGCTTTGTTGAGATTGAATTAGAATTATTTAAATCCTTCGATCTCTCATCAGCTTCAATCCGAAAGATTTTTGAGGCAAGGTTTCAAGACTGCATTTTGCATCGTATTTATGATTTAAAAGTTATAGGTACAGCTGTTCCGATGATCTTTTTCCGTTCATTTCAGGAGTGAATAGGTGAACCATACTCTTGTTCATCAGCCGATCGATACCTTCTGCCGGCAGTTTGGACTTCAAAAGTTTTGTAAATGATTGACAACAGCTTTATAAATTTCTAAAAAAAATCAAAAAAATGTTCAAAATGCTAATTATGAATAATTTAATAATTACATTTGTGTATTAATATTTTATTAATGAAAAGAGGAGTTTTATTAATGGTTTTCTCATTGTTTTTTGGATCTGGCAGCGGGTTGAGCTGTACAAATGTTTCTGCCGCAAAGAATATCGTTGAAATAGAACCGGCCATGAGTAAAAATGATAGTGAAATAAAATTTTCAGAAGTACGAAGATTAAATAAAAATATCTCCCTAAAAGAGTGTATGATTGTACAGTCCTTGGAGGAAACGGTTAAGTTATACGGTTTGCTGGAAGATAAAAGGTTTTCCCGGTCAGAGCCAATTCCTTCACTTTCTGAAAATGAATTTCTTCTTATGCTGAAACCTGAACTGAAAAAACAGCAATACGGGGATATTGAAGTAATTAAAATAGAAGAAGAACAATCGGTTTTTAATGTTTATTATAAAGAAATTAACAACGAAGAATACTTACTGAACAAAGAAAAGAATCCTATACTGATTCTTAAAATAGAAGGGGAAATTCCTTCAAGTGTTAAACTAATACCTCTTAATTTGTAAAAAAATGAAAATCATATGAAGAAAAAACTACTCATTTTGAGCACTTTGCTTGTATTTTCAGCGGCAGGATTTGCTCAACAAAATCACTGGAAGAAATTTGATTCGAAAATTGGCAGCGAAATTCGTGAAAGCGGGGTAAGAATTACTGATTTCACTCTGTTTACGCTTAACGTTAAAGAGATCCAAAATCAACTCAAAAATTTGCCGGACAGTGATTTCCATTTGTCCCGCAAAGGAGTTCTCTTAAACTTTCCAAATCTTGAAGGAGGTTTTGATACTTACGAGGTTTTCGAATCATCAACGATGCATCCCGATCTTCAGAACAGATATTCTGAAATCCGATCCTACACCGGTTTCAAAAAAGGTGACAAATCAACAGTTTTAAAGTTTAGTATAGATCCTTATTTCGGATTTAACGGGATGATCAGAACTAATCAGGGAATTTATTATATAGATTCTTATACAAAAGATAATCAGGTCTATAAACTGTATGATAGGAAAAAAGCTTCATCTCCTAACCAGTTTGAATGTCTTTTTAATGGCGACAGTGAGCTGAAAGAATCCGCTTTAAATGCCCAGAAAACAGTTGTTGATGCATTAAACAGAAAGTACAGGCTATCCATTACCACAACAATAGAATATACGGCTTATACTGCAACACAAGCTGGTGTGGGCTCAGGAACGGATGCCCAGAAAAAAGCGGCAGTTCTTGCGGCGGTTAACCTGGCTGTAACAAGATTGAATGAAGTTTTTGAAAGAGATATTTCTGTAAGATTACAGCTTATTGCAAATACAGACGCTTTATTCTTTATCAGTTCAGATACTTTCAATACCCTGAATGCAGGGCAGATGCTTACTGAGAATATTACAGTGACCAATAATATCATTGGTGCTGCTAATTATGATATTGGCCACTTGTTCTTTCAGGCAGCTGCAGGAAATGATAATGGTTTGGCATCCACTCCTTCAATCTGTGGAAACAACAAAGCCGGGGGCGTGACGGGTTCTGCAATTCCGGTAGGAGATCCTTTTGTGATAGACTTTGTAGCCCATGAAATGGGGCATCAGTTTGGGGCTATGCATACCCAAAATAATAACTGTAACAGAAATGTACCTACATCTATAGAACCGGGAAGTGCAAGTTCTATTATGGGATATGCAGGAATCTGTCCTCCAAACGTACAAAATAACAGTGATGCTTATTTTCATTCAATAAGTATTGCTGAAATGTACACAAGACTTACTTCAGGTTCCACTGCTACCTGCGGTGTTAAAACACCAATTAACAACGCAGAACCTATTGTAAATGCAGGAGCTGATAAAAGTATACCGAAGAGTACGCCATTTATGCTAACGGCAACCGCAACGGATGCAAATAATGATGCACTTACCTATACCTGGGAGCAGATTGATGCGGGAATTGCTACTATGCCGCCTCAGCCGACAAGTGCCGTAGGGCCTCTTTTCAGATCTGTAATGCCTACAGCATCGCCGTCAAGATATTTTCCAAGATTATCAACCATTGTTGCAGGATACGACCCTACAATTGTAGCTCCTACAGATGTAAGAGCATGGGAGAAACTTTCTTCCAGAGCAAGAGATCTTAATTTTTCAGTTCTTGTCAGGGATAATAATCCTGTGGGAGGCCAGACGGGGCGTGACGATGTGAAACTTACCGTTGTAGATGGTGCAGGGCCGTTTGTGGTTACCTCGCAAAATACGACAGGAGTTGTCTGGAATGAAGGGCAGGCATATGCCATTACCTGGGATGTAGCCAATACAACAGCTGCGCCCGTAAGTACACCTAATGTAACGATCCTGTTATCAAAAGACGGAGGTCTTACTTTCCCGACTGTCCTGGTGGCGAGTACACCTAATAACGGGACTTATAATTATACAGTTCCGGGAGGCCTTGGAACTATTAATAATGCCAGAATTATGGTGAAAGCGGTGGATAATGTATTTTTGAATGTTAATTCAAGAAACTTTACGATCAATTCATCTGTGGTGGTAATTCCTCCGGGAAATCCGGGAACTAATCCTGTGAAGGTATATCAGGGGCTGATGATCTATCCGGTGCCTTCAAGTGATGGATATGTTTATATTAAAGCTGATTTCCCGAGATTGCTTCCGGTTCGTCCTTATGTGGTTACGTATGAAATATACGCAATGGACGGAAAGCTTATAGTACCTAAGAAGACAAAATATATATTTGAGCAGCATTTGGAGCAAATAGACTTAAGACATTTGCCTACGGAAACTTATATGATTCATGTGACAGTAGATGGAGAAAAAATTGTTAAAAAATTAGTAATGACTCCCTCTTCTAAGTAAACTCTCAAAATATATCCATAAAAAAACCGTTCATTGAACGGTTTTTTTATTTTTTATTACAAAATCTGTTTAAACTGATCAAAAGGAATTAAACTACAAAGCGATAAGGGCTTTTACAGACACTTAAGTTGATGATAAGACCCTTTAATAGTATAAGAAGATAGTCGTTGAAAATCTAATATTGATATTGAGTTTAAACGAAATATTCTACTTATATGAACTTTTATGCCAATCAAATTTTAACTTTCTTAGTGCCCTAAAATGTTTTATAAATAAGAAACTTTTGTGGTTAAAATAAAAATTTAAACAACCTTACAACTTAATCCGGCTTGAATTCACTGATGAAATGAAGTTTTACATTCGGGAACTTTTCCTGGGTCATATGAATAGTGAAAGAAGAATCTGCCAAAAATACCAGTTGGTCGTACTTATCCCTGGCAAGGAATCTTTGTTTTAATCTGGCAAACTCCTTAAATTCTTCAGATTTTTCATCTGCTTCTACCCAGCAGGCCTTATGCATGGCAAGAGGCTCATAGGTGCATTTTGCACCATATTCATGCTCCAGACGGTATTGGATCACCTCATACTGAAGGGCACCTACTGTTCCTATGATCTTTCTGCCGTTCATTTCAAGAGTGAAGAGCTGGGCGACACCCTCATCCATTAGCTGATCGATCCCTTTTGCCAGTTGTTTGGCTTTTAAAGGGTCATTATTGTTGATATAGCGGAAATGCTCCGGAGAGAAGCTCGGAACTCCCTTGAAGTTTAGCTTTTCGCCTCCCGTTAGTGTATCTCCGATTCTGAAATTGCCAGTGTCGTGCAAACCAACAATATCTCCTGGATAACTTTCGTCCACTACTTCTTTTTTATCAGCAAAGAAAGCATTGGGAGAAGAGAATTTCATTTTTTTGCCCTCTCTCACCAGTAAATAGTTCTCATTTCTTTTGAAAGTTCCTGAAACAATTTTTACGAAAGCCAGACGGTCTCTGTGTTTCGGGTCCATATTCGCGTGGATCTTGAAGACAAACCCGGTGAACAGATCTTCTTCAGGTTTTACAAGGCGCGTATCGCTCTCTTTAGGCTGAGGCATCGGAGCAATTTCGATAAAGGCATCCAGTAATTCCCTTACCCCGAAATTATTCAATGCAGAACCGAAGAACACAGGCTGCAGATCTCCTCTCATATAATCTTCACGGTTGAATTCAGGATATACGGATTGTACCAGTTCAAGCTCATCACGTAAAGTCTGTGCAGCTTTGGAACCGATGACCTCATCAATCGAAGGATCATTGATATCATCAAACTTAATTGTTTCTCCTACTTTTTGCTTCTTTTCCTCCAAAAATAACTGGATATTGTTTTCCCAGATATTGTATATACCCTGAAAGTCGCTCCCCATACCGATCGGAAGAGAAAGCGGAACCACACTTAATCCCAGTTTTTGCTCCACTTCATCCAGAAGGTCGAACGCATCTTTACCTTCACGGTCAAGTTTATTAATGAAAACAAGCATCGGGATGTTTCTCATTCTGCATACCTGAACCAGTTTTTCCGTCTGCTCCTCAACCCCTTTGGCAACATCAATTACTACGATCACGGAATCTACGGCCGTTAAAGTCCTATAGGTGTCTTCTGCAAAATCTTTGTGGCCGGGAGTATCGAGAATATTGATCTTATGATCTTTATATTCGAAAGCCAGCACGGAAGTCGCTACCGAGATCCCTCTCTGTCTTTCGATCTCCATAAAGTCGGAAGTGGCTCCTTTTTTTATTTTGTTCGATTTTACCGCACCTGCTTCCTGAATGGCACCTCCAAAGAGTAGCAGCTTTTCGGTAAGAGTGGTTTTTCCGGCATCCGGGTGGGAAATAATCCCGAAAGTCTTTCTTTTTTCTATTTCTTTGATTAAGTCTGACATAATGTATTTTGAGGTTGCAAAAATCGTGATTTTTTATGGAAAATGAAAACTTTCTGAAATTACGGATTGAACCCGTATGGTAAAACCCGATTTTTGTTTGACAGGATGTTTTTAACCATTATATTTGTTTAAAAATTCTTTTAAATGAAGACCAAAAGATTAATTCTTGTTACTTCGCCACCCGCTTCGGGAAAAACATATATTTCAAAGAAAATTTCGGAAAAGCTTAAGAACATTGTTTATCTTGATAAAGATACGCTGATCCCTTTGAGCAAACAGATCTTCGCAGTTGCAGGGGAAGAGTACAACCGGAGTTCGGATTTTTTTGAAAAGCACATCCGGGATTATGAATATACTACGATCGTAGACCTGGCGCTGGAAGCTTTGAATTATGATGATAAAGCTCTGATCAATGCTCCTTTTACCCGGGAAATACGTTCACCTGAATACATGAATGCCTTAAAAGCGAGACTGAAAGACTATAACGCAAAGCTTACCGTGATCTGGGTAATCACAAGACCTGAGATTATTCATCAGCGTATGATCGAACGGAATTCTGACCGTGATACATGGAAACTGGAAAATTGGGATCAGTATATCTCCGAAGTAGATTTTTCCATACCTTCTGCCATTGACGATAAGAATGATGACCTGGACTTCCTGGAATTTTATAACTCTTCGGAAGAAGAATATACTGAATCTATGGAAAGAATTGTTTCTTTGCTGGAAAATGAGTGATGTATTAAAGGGTAATTAATTTATATTTGACAAAATTTAAAAATTGATGGAAAATAGTAGATATCCGAAGTTTACCTTTACATGGATAGGCGGGCTCGTTTTACTGGGCGGATTGTTTATGGGGACGATGCTGGTCTCATTATTTAATGTTTTCTGGATGTTTGTGTTTAAAGAAAATCTTCAGTACAGGGATTGGTTTCTTATGATTGCCAATGCGGCGGGATTTCTGACGGCTATTGCTTTCTTTGATTTTTTTATCGTAAGGCGGACTACAAATAAAAAACTGAACTTCAACTTTTCCCCGACGAATTTTTATACTTATCTCCTGATATTTCCTTTAATGCTGGGAATGATGTTCATTGCGGAATTCATTACAGCTCAAATTCCTGTAACAGGGCCCTTCTTCGGGAAATATTATGAGTTCTTTTCCGAGCTGATGAATCAGCTGACAGATAATAGGGCCGTAATGATCATTACGGCGGTCATCATGGCCCCGATCTTTGAGGAGATTATTTTCAGGGGAATCATTCAGAAAGGGTTGATTAATAAAGGAGTAGAACCCTGGAAAGCCATTGTATTTGCATCTGTCGTTTTTGGCTTGGTTCATGCCAATCCGTGGCAGTTTGTAGGAGCGGTGTTATTGGGATGTGTTTTAGGGCTGGTGTATTACAAGACCAAATCTTTATTGTTGCCTATGCTGCTGCATGCATTTAATAATTTATGCTCTTCATTGCTCATTATTTATACTAAAAATGAAAATTTTGCAGATGCTTTTAAGGTTCCTGAATGGGTGATGCTGGCTATCGGAATTGCACTTTTTTCTATATTCTATTACCTGTTTATGAAAAAGTATAAGGTGCATTATTCTGAGATCTGAGAAAAACAATAACTAAAATTAAACCACAAAAGTCACAAAAGCTTCAGACACTTAAGCGAAATCTTTGGTTTTTCTTATATGAACTTTATTAAAGACTACATTTTAACTTTCTTAAGTGCTCTAAAGTGTTTAAACTAAAGAGCTTTTGTGACTTTTGCGGTTAAAAAAATAAAGCAACGTAGAAATGAAAATAAATATGGAGCTATTGGTAGCTACCCACAACAAACACAAAAAAGAAGAGATTCAGCAGATCCTGGGAAACGATATTATTGTTAAAAGCCTTACGGACTATAATATCCACGAAGAGATCGTGGAAGACGGAGATTCATTTAATGCCAATGCTTTGATCAAAGCCAAATACTGTTTTGAAAAGACCGGAATTCCCAGCCTCGGAGATGACAGCGGACTGGTAGTTGAAGCGCTGGACGGAAGGCCCGGAATTTTTTCCGCCCGTTACGCAGGAGACCACGATTTTGCTAAAAATATTGAAAAAGTGCTGAGAGAAATGCAGGAGATCGATAACAGGCGTGCTTATTTTATTACGGTATTGTGCTATTATGATGAAAACGGAGCACAATATTTTGAAGGCAGAGTGTACGGTAACTTATTATCGGAAAATAAAGGGCTTAAAGGATTCGGCTACGACCCGGTCTTTGTTCCTGAAGGCTATGACCGGACTTTTGCAGAAATGGATCCTGAAGATAAAAATAAGATCAGCCATCGGAAAAGAGCTTTGGATTTGTTCTTAAATGACCTGAAAGTGACTGATAAATAATAAAAATTCGGGTTTCGGATTTTCTGTTGTACATTTGTTCTAATAAACTATTAATTTGAGTACTTATTTAACGATATTAGGTTTTAATTCAGCGATTCCTACCATCAATTCTTCTCCCACATCGCAGCTTTTAGAAATGGAAGAAAGGCACTTTCTGATTGATTGCGGCGAAGGAACGCAGGTTCAGCTGAGAAAAGCAAAGGCAAGGTTTTCAAAGATCAATCATATTTTTATTTCCCATCTTCACGGGGATCATTGCTTTGGGCTTCCGGGGCTTATTGCCTCCTTCCGGTTATTGGGAAGAGAAACACCGCTGCATGTATATGGCCCCAAAGGAATTAAAAATATGCTGGAAACCATTTTTACAATCACGGAGACCCACCGTGGTTTTGAAGTGGTTTATCATGAGCTGGACAGCAGCCACTCCGAGAAGATCTATGAAGATAACAGGGTAGAGGTGTATACGATCCCGCTGGACCACAGGATTTACTGTAACGGTTATCTTTTTAAGGAAAAGCCGAAAGACAGGCACCTCAATATGAAAGAAATTGCTAAATACAGTGAAATAGAAGTCTGTGATTATCATAACCTTAAAGCCGGAAAAGATTTTGTTCTGAGCGATGGTTATGTGCTTAAAAATGAAGTGCTGACCATAGATGCGGCCCCTTCTGTTTCATATGCTTTCTGCAGTGATACAAGATATCTTGAAAGTGTGATTCCGATCATCAAGAATGTAACCGTGTTGTATCATGAGTCCACATTTTTGCATGATCTGAAAGAAATGGCTGATTATACAGGGCACTCAACCGCTTTGGAAGCCGCTAAAATTGCACAAAAAGCAGAAGTGGGTAAGCTGATCTTAGGACATTTTTCTAACCGGTATGCAGATCTTACCGTATTTACAGATGAAGCGAGAAACGTTTTTCCGAATACATTCCTGCCAAAAGCACTGGAATGTGTGAAAATTTAAAGATTATATGAATTTCGAGGAATTGAAAAGCTTTTTGGATGAAAAGGCAGATCAGTATAATCATTCAGATTTTATTGAAAATGATCCCATACAGATCCCGCACCGGTTTTCCGCAAAGCAGGATATAGAGATCGCAGGATTTTTATCGGCTGTTATTTCCTGGGGAAACAGGAAGTCGATTATTAAATCAGCTGAAAAGATACTGGATATCATGGGAAATGCTCCCTATGATTTTGTATTGAACCATTCCGGGAAAGATATGACGGCAATTGAAGATAAAAGTATTCACCGGACATTCAATGGTCAGGATTTTGTATACTTTATCAGGCAGTTTAACAGGATCTATAAAGAAAATGACAGCCTTGAGGATTTATTCAGGATCGATGAGCAGGAGATTAATTTCTACCATGCCATTGAAAGGTTCAGAAACCATTTTTTAGAACCTGAGAAACACAGGAGCCATAAACATATAAGCTCGCCTTATAAAAATTCTTCGGCTAAAAGGATCATTATGTTCCTGCGTTGGATGATCCGGAAAGATAAAAGAGGAGTAGACTTCGGGATATGGGAAAATACAGATCAGAAATACCTTTCGATCCCGCTGGATGTACACACCGGTAATATTTCAAGAAAACTGGGGCTTATCACAAGAACACAGAATGATTGGAAAACAGTGGAGGAACTGGACAGGATGATAAGACAGTTTGATGAAAAAGATCCCGCAAAATATGATTTTGCCTTGTTTGGATTAGGAGTGACTAAAGAACTACAATAAAAGTAAGAGAGATGAAAATGTACAATGAAAAAACAGAAGCTTTAGAAAAGATCGCTAACGGCATTACGTGGTGGATTGGTTCTATCCCGTCTCTTATCGCCCATACCTTATTTTTTATCATTTCATTTCTTCTTCCCCTGTTGAATATCGTTGAATTCGATAAGATGTTGCTGATTCTTACGACCGTGGTTTCACTGGAAGCGATCTATCTGGCTATTTTTATCCAGATGTCCGTTAACAGGAGCCATGAAAAAATTGAAGATATCCAGGAAGACATCGAGGATATTCAGGAAGACATCGAAGAGATCAGCGAGGATATTGAAGAGATCAGTGAAGATATAGAGGAAATTAATGAGGATATCGAAGACATCCAGGAAGATATAGAAGAAATTAATGATGAAGAGGATGATGATAATCATAATGAAAGAGCAAAAAACGTAATGCTCAAAAGCAACGTAAATTCGAATAAAAACGAAATCAAAGCCTTAAAAGATAAGATCCAGGAACTTCAGGGTAAAATTGACGAGCTGAAAAAGGACTGATTTGCCAATCATTCTTCCATATTGACGATTGGTAATTCAATAATTTATTTTTGAAAAATTAATATTTAAGAAAAAATTCTTTATTTTAAATTAATTGTAAATAATTTATTTAAAAAATGTGTATGTTTTTTAATTTAACTGCTGTTAATTTCAAAATATAACGATGTTTTATCTGATTTTATTCTGATGTCTTATTTTTAAAAATTTAAAATCATAAGTTTATTTTTGCTATTTTTGGATAAACAATAACAAAATGTTAAACTATAGATTAAAAAACTACTTTTTCTTTCTGGTACTGCTATTGATTTCCACTTCTGCGTTTTCTCAAAACAAGAGAAAGTCTCAAAAGGAAAAATCTACTACCGGAAGCATGAAAGCAGGAGCATTTATAGATGTAAATGTAGCTCCTTATGCAGCATCCGGTTACACACCTACCCAGTTAGTAAGAGATGTGCTGATCACAGGGGGAAATACCTGTACAACACCCAATGTCTCGAATGTTACGGTTTCTCCCAACCAGCCTGTAACAGATCCCAACAGAGTATGGGGGTACTTTAATAAAGGAACAACCAATTTCCCTTTTACCGATGGAATTGTTTTAGTAACAGGAGCTGCCAACAAGGCAGGAAATGCCTTTGAGGCTAATTCACTGGGTGATAGTCCCGGAACGGGAAGTGATGCTGACCTGGTAGCTGCCATCAACCCGTTGGCAGGCCTTCATGATGCTGTTGCTCTGGAATTTGACTTCGTACCTAACAGTACACAGGTTAAGTTCAATTATTTATTTGCTTCCGAAGAATATACCTCCAACTTTCCTTGTGGGAACTTTTCTGACGGCTTTGCGCTGTTGCTGAAAAAAGTAGGAGATCCTACCTATACCAATATGGCTATTCTTCCGGGTGGGGCAGGGCCAGTGAGTGTAACCAACATTGTGCCTTCCAACTATTCGTGCGGGCCTATCAATGCACAATACTTTGCCGGGCAGAATACCGCAAACATAGAAACAAATTTTAATGGTAGGACAATTCCGTTAACGGCTGTTGCAGATGTAATTCCGGGACAGACCTACCACTTTAAAATGGTGTTGGCAGATGCTTCGGATTCCAGTTTTAACTCTGCTGTTTTCCTTCAGGGAGGCTCTTTTGATATAGGGATCAGTTTTGTGGATGAAAACGGAGTTCCGCTTCCGGATACGATCAATATGTGTGATAACTCACCAAAGATAATTAAAGCCCAGGTGGCCGTTGTAACCGGAATGACTTTCCAGTGGTATAAAGACGGAGTTCTTATTCCGGGAGCTACCAATATTTCCTATACGGCTACACAGCCGGGTGTTTATGAAGTAAGGGTGACTGTTCCGGGAAATCAGTGCCCGGGAACAGCTGAAATTACAATTGTAGGAGGGACAACGCCGGTAGCTCAGAATGCTTCATTAAAGCTGTGCAGTACGCCAACGCTCTCAACATTTAACCTGAATGATGCCATCCCGTCCATAAGCACTACACCGGGTGCCGTATTCCGTTTTTACCAGAACCAGACAGATGCGGTGGCTCAAAACAGTAACTTTATTGCCAACCCGACAAATTATAACGGGACCGATGGGCAAACCTTATATGTAGTAGTTTCTAACGGAGGCTTCTGCAGCAAAATGGTTACATTGGCCCTGATAAAAGAAGAAACCCCGGTTGCCCAGCTTACTGCTTCAAAACCGAGGATCTGTGCAGGGGAATCTGTGGTGTTAACGGCTTTGGGAGGAGCAACGTATCAGTGGGATAATACTTCAAATACGGCAGCTATCCAAACCCTTACCCTTACTCAGACTACAACATTTACAGTATATGCTATCGGTCCGAAAGGATGTAAATCCTTGCAGCCGGCAACCGTAACCGTACAGGTGGTTCCGGCACTTAAATCCGATCTTAAAGGGGGAATGATCTGTCTTGGGGATGAAATTACCCTGGATGCAGGAGCGGGGCCTAATTATACCTATACATGGAATACAGGAGAAACAACACAGACGATTGTGGCCGATACACCGGGTGCTTATACGGTTACTATCGATAACGGTGTCTGTACCAAGGCATATACCACTGAGGTGATCTTGGCTCTGGTTCCTCAGATCACTAATATAGATTATAATGAGAATGGTACGCTAACCATTACTGCAGTGAGTAACGGGCCTATGGAATATTCCGTAGATAATGGACTGACGTGGCAATCTTCCAATGTGTTTTCCAATATTCCTAAAAATGCAATAATTCCTATTAGGGTAAGGGTGAAGACTACAACCTGTGTAGGTGTTTTAGATTATTTCACATTTGTAGTAAAGAATGTAATTACCCCTAACGGCGATAATGTTAATGATATTATTGACTTCAGGCCGGTGATCAATTACAAAGATTTCAAAGGAGTCATTTTTGACCGTTATGGAAAAGCAGTGTACAACGCGGAAAAAGTAAGGCCGTATTGGGACGGATATTTCCAGGGAAAACGGCTTCCTACGGCTTCCTACTGGTTCCAGGTATCCTATGAAGATCCTGCCAATAAGACAACAGCAGTGAAAACCGGCTGGATTCTGCTGAAAAATATAGAATAATTTATAAAATATATTGTAAAAAGGCTGACATTTTGTTAGCCTTTTTTGTTTTTCAGATAAAACCAAATTAATATTTGAAAATAAATAAGTTTATATGAGTAATAATACAATTTATATTGAGTTGAATTTCAATCAAAAAAAATAGTATTTTTGTTGAAAATAATATAAAATGTTAAATAGGAGGATGAGAAGTTTATTTTTAACTTTATTTTTAGCTCTTATAAGCAATTTTGCCTTTTCGCAAAACAGAGGTAAAAGCGTTAGTATTCAAAAACCTTCAGCTTCAACTATGAAAGCCGGTGCTTTTATAGATGTCAATACCAGCAATTATCCTGAATCCGCTTATAGCATTACACAGCTGGTAAAGGATGTTCTGATAGCCGGAGGTTCCACGTGTACTAATCCTAATGTGAGCAATGTTGTGGTATCCCCTAATTTAGCGCCTGCTGATCAGAGCAGAACATGGGGGTATTTTAACAAAGGGACAACGAATTTTCCATTTGCAAAAGGGATCATACTTACCACGGGACATGCACGCAAAGCAGGGAATTCATTTCAATCCGGAAATCTGGGAGATGCTTTTGGACAGATTGGGGATACAGATCTTGCAACCGCTTTAAATGTGGCGAATAGCTCATTATATGATGCCACCTATATAGAATTTGATTTTGTACCTACTTCCACAGAAGTTAAGTTCAGGTATTTATTTGCTTCAGAAGAATATGAAGGGACCTTTCCGTGTAATATTACAGACGGGTTTGCTCTTCTCCTAAAAAAAGTAGGGGATCCCAGCTATACCAATCTGGCTGTCCTTCCCGGTGGGGCAGGACCTGTGAGTGTGACAAACATAGTTCCTTCCACATATCCATGCGGACCTAAAAACGCACAATATTTCGGAGGGCAGAATACATCGAACATTGAAACAAATTTCAGCGGACGTACGGTCCCATTAACAGCAAGTGCTACTGTAATTCCGGGGCAGACCTATCATTTTAAAATGGTTCTGGCAGATTTTTCTGACTCCAACTATGATTCAGGGGTATTTCTGGAAGCCGGATCTTTTGATATAGGTGTTCAAATCTTAAACCCTGCGGGAGTAGCTTTGCCGTCATCCATCAATGTATGTGATAATGCACCTCAGACTTTTACGGCATCAGCACAAATTCCTAATGCTACCTATCAATGGCTTTTTAATAATAACCCAATTCCGGGGGCGACTTTCGCTACATATACCGCTACACAGCCGGGATTATATACGGTTCAGGTGTTTATACCGGGCAATACATGTCCGGGAACAGCCAGTGTAACCATTGTGGGAGGGACTTCTCCTACCGTACAGAATGCCACTTTAACCAGTTGTTATGTCCCGGGAAATGCCATATTTAACCTTACTACGGCTGAGTCTTCCATCAGTACTACTCCCGGGGTAACCTATGCTTATTACGTAAACCAGGCAGATGCCAATGCTGGAAATACCAGTACAATTGCCACTCCGACGGCATTTTCAAGCCCCGGTAACCAGACCGTATATGTACTAGTTAAAAACGGATTTTGTTCAAAGGTGGCTCAATTGCAGCTTATAAAGGCTCCTCAGATGACAGGAACCATTGCGACACCTCCGGCTTTAACGTGTACCAGTTCACAGACTACGCTGGATGCTACTGCTTCCGTATATCCTACGGGATCTACTTTCAACTGGACAACCACAGGAGGAAATATCGTTTCAGGTGGGACTACGTTAACCCCGGTAGTGAATGCGGCAGGAACTTATACTCTGACAATTTCCAATACCTACCAGCCAGGAAATGTAAATTGTACTGCTACTGCAACTGTAACTGTTGTTGGAGACAGCGCACCGCCTAGTACAGGGCTTACGGCTAGTAAAGTACAAATTTGTGCCGGTGAATCAGTGACCTTAACGGCTTCCGGAGGAGCAACCTATAATTGGACAGGATTGCCGGGAACAGGAAATACACAGATAGTTTCTCCTACTGTAAATACAACATACACGGTAACCGCGGTTGGAGCTAATGGTTGCGTTTCCCAGAGTCCGGCGACCCTAACGATAGAGGTTTTTCAGCCTATTACGGTGCAGAATGCTACATTGCTTAAATGCTACGAACCGGGAAATATTATTTATGACCTAACTTTGGCCCAGGCTCAGATTACTCCGGCTAACCCTGGGGTAACATTTACCTATTATGTTGACCAGGCAGATGCCAATGCGGGAAATGCCAATACGATTGGGACTCCTACGGCATATTCAAGCCCCGGCAACCAGACTGTATATGTTCTGGTGAAGAACGGTGGCTGTAGATATGTAGTGTCTTTACAACTACTGAAAACTGCTGCAACGACTTTAACGATAGCAACACCGCAAACCATAACCTGTACAACCCCTCAGATTACGTTAAATGCTTCTGCCTCTGTAATTCCTGCGGGCTCTACCATAGCATGGACTACAACAGGAGGGAATATTGTTTCAGGAGCAGGTACCCTGACACCGGTTGTAAATGCCGGCGGAACGTATACTTTAACCGTTCAGAATACAACCCAGCCTGAAAACCTGACCTGTACCTATACTTCAAGTGTCAATGTAATTGAGGATAAGGTTTTGCCGGTTGCTGCAGTTACATCCTCCCACGCTCAGATTTGTATAGGAGAATCGGTAACCTTAACGGCTTCAGGGGGAGCTACCTATAACTGGACGGGACTTCCGGGTAATGGAAACACTCAAGTGGTTTCCCCAACTGTAACTACAACTTATACGGTGCATGCAGTAGGAGCCAATGGATGTATTTCTGCAAACCCTGCTACAGTTACTGTAATTGTAGGGCCTCCAACGGCGATGGTGGCGGCCTCAAAATCAAAAATATGTGTGGGTGAATCAGTGACACTCACTGCTTCAGGTGGTATTACTTATAACTGGGTAGGACTTCCGGGTAATGGAAATACCCAAGTGGTTTCTCCTACGGTTACTACTACATACTCTGTATACGCATTAGGCGGAAACGGATGTAGTTCTATTGATCCGGCAACCATCACTATTGAAGTTGTACCGGCTATTACTTCAACATTACAGGATGTATACGTTTGTGCCGGTGATAATGGAATTTTAGATGCAGGGGCAGGTCCTAATTATACTTATGTATGGAGTACGGGAGCTACTACCCAGACAATTTCTACAAATGTTGTAGGAACCTATACGGTAACAATCAGCAACGGGGTGTGTTCCAAAATCTTTTCAGCACAATTATTGAATCCCAATCTTCCGAAATTTACCAATATAGTATATGAAAATCATGTGCTTACGCTTACGGCTTCCAACCCTACAGGAGGAATTCTGGAATATTCTATTGATGGAGGAGTGACCTGGCAGGCGTCAAATATTTTTTACAATGTCTTGGATAATACCAGTTATAATCTGATGGTAAGGGTGAAAGATGCAAAATGCAGCACCTCCTTAGAGTACTATACCTTTGTGGTCAGCAATGCGATTACACCGAATATGGATGGGTATAATGATGTAATTGATTTTTCAGGCATCAGCAAGTATAATAGTTTTGCTGCTTCTATATTTGACAGATATGGAGCTGAGTTATTCAGGGCTACAAAATCCGAAACGGTATGGCGGGGCTCTCTGAAAGGTATGAATCTTCCTACGAGTACCTATTGGTATAGGGTACAGTGGGAGAATCCGGCCAGTAAGAAGCTTGAGCTCCGGTCAGGATGGATATTATTGAAAAACAGAAATTAAATATGAAAGCGCCTGTATATAGGCGCTTTTTGTTTGTTGTGCATTAAAAAAACTTAAATATATGTGTGATATATTCAAAAAAAAATTAAATTTGTTAAAACAAAAAGATTATGAATAGATATCTACTCCTTTTTCTCTTTTTACTTATTACACCCACCTTTTTACTTTCACAGAATGTCCAGTCAAGGAAGCCCCAGAAAGAAAATGCTTCTTCATTATCAATGAAGGCAGGGGCATTTATTGATGTAAATGCAGCCGGGTACAATGAAACCGGTTATACGATTACGCAACTTGTAAAAGATGTTTTAATCTCTTCAGGAACAAATTCTTGTGTTACCCCAAATGTTTCCAATGTTCAGGTAAATCCAAACCTGCCTGCAACAGATGTTAACAGATCGTGGGGATATTTTCATAAAGGGACCACCAACTTCCCTTTTAAAGATGGTATAGTCTTATCCACCGGTTTTGCTGTTAAAGCTGGAAACAGTTTTAATGGAACAACACTAAGTGATAATTTGCCAACAGGAAGTGATCCTGATTTGGTTGCTGCTACAAACCCGAGCGGAAGCTTAAACGATGCGGTAATACTGGAATTTGACTTTGTTCCTACGTCCAGTCAGGTAAAATTTAATTATCTGTTTGCTTCAGAAGAATACACAGGAGGTTTTCCGTGCAGCTTCTCAGATGCATTTGCATTATTATTAAGACCGGTTGCAGGAGGACCTTATATTAACATGGCTGTACTGCCAAGTGGTGCAGGGCCTGTAAGTGTGACCAATATACATCCTGCCAATCAGGACAATGGCTTGCCGCTTTCTTGTGGAGCTTCTAATCCGGCTTTTTTTGCAGGATATAATAATGCCAATATAGAAACTAATTTCAACGGGAGAACAATTCCTCTTACGGCTACTGCTACTGTAGTTCCGGGGCAGGCATATCATTTTAAAATGGTATTGGCTGATGCAATTGACAGCAGCTGGGATTCTGCCGTTTTCCTAGAAGGAGGGTCTTTTAATATTGGTGTGGAATTATTAGACAACAATGGAGCTACGCTTCCTTCAGATATTAATGTTTGTGATAGTGTTCCTCAGATATTAACTGCTTCTGTGAGTGACCCTATTATGACTTTCCAATGGTTCTTTAATGGAACAGCTATAACGGGTGCTACATCCAACACAATTACGGCGGTTCAGCCGGGAACTTACACCATTGAGGTAAGTGTTCCAGGAAATCCTTGTCCGGGGACGGCTTCAATCCAGATTCATGGAGGTACAACGCCTTTGGCACAAGATGCCACGTTGTTGCTCTGTACCACACCGGATATTACAACCTTTGACCTGAACCATGCCAAACCATTGATCAGCCCGACCACGGGAGCCGTATTCCGTTTTTATGAGAATCTGGCGGATGCACAAGCCCAGAATAACAATTTTATAGCCAATATATTAAGCTATAACGGTGCTGATGGCCAGATCTTATATGTAGTGGTTTCCAATGGAGGTTTCTGCAGCAAATTGATTGAATTGACACTACAGAAAGAAGTTACACCTACAGCACATCTTACTTCTTCCAGAATAAAGATATGTCCGGGAGAGACTGTGAATTTTACAGCATCCGGAGGAGCAACTTATTTATGGAGCAATTTCCCGGGGACGGGCAGTACCCAATCCGTTACGCTGCATAATACAACAACATTTACAGTGTACGCCATAGGGCCGAAAGGATGTAAATCTTTACAGCCGGCAACCGTAACGGTAGAAGTAACTCCTGAAATAACATCCCCATTAGCGGATGTTGAGATTTGTATTGGTGACAGAGTTACGCTGGATGCAGGTGCAGGGCCTAACTATAAATATCTATGGAGTACCGGAGCTACTACTCAGACTATTAATGTGGATCAATTAGGAGTCTATACGGTAGCTATTGATAACGGATACTGTATCAAAACTTTCACAGCTAAAGTAATGGCAGCAGCCACACCGTATGTTACCAATCTTCAGTATGCCAACAATACACTGACCATTACGGCGCAAAATACTTCAATCAATAATATTCAGGGAACTTTGGAGTATTCCATCGATGGAGGTTTGACTTGGCAGGATTCAAATGTGTTCACAGGCTTGCAGAATAATACAACCTATCAGATACTGGTAAGAATAAAAGGAACTCATTGTACAGGAGGAATTGAATTCTATACCTTACATATCAGCAATCTTATCACTCCTAATCAGGATGGTGTCAATGATGTGTTAGATCTTGCCACTTTTGGCCAATTTAAAAACTTCACCGGGTCAATTTATGACCGATATGGAGTGGAAATGTTCAGATTCTCAAAAGAAACTCCGATCTGGGACGGTACGGTAGGAGGTAAGAGATTGCCTACAGCTACGTATTGGTACAAGTTCAATTTTGAATATCCAAAATCAAAAACACAAATGAACTGGTCAGGATGGATAATGCTGAAAAACAGAGAATAACAAATAATACAATAATCAATAAAAAGCCTGTCAAAATTTTGACAGGCTTTTTATTTGTTTAAATTCTTCTATAGGTTTTCTTTCCAGAGTCTTGTAAATGCTATAAAATCAGATACGCTTAGTTCTTCGGCTCTTTTATCCATAAACTCATGTGTTTTTAAAGCTTCAGGGATATTAAGAGGTTTTAAGGCATTCGAAAGTTTTTTTCTTCTCTGGTTAAATCCGGTTTTTACGATTTGCTTAAAAAGAACTTCATTGCCGGCCAGACCTTCCTTCGGGTTTCTTGTAAGCTTGATCACCCCCGATTTTACCTTCGGTGGAGGATTAAAAACATTCTCATGTACCGTAAATAAGTAGGAAACATCATAATAAGCCTGGATCAGAACCGAGAGTATGCCATAATCCTTTGTTCTGGGAATCGCAGCTGTTCTTTCCGCGACCTCTTTCTGGAACATTCCTACCATTTCGGGGATCAGTTCATAATGATCAACGATCTGGAACAGGATCTGAGAAGAAATATTATACGGAAAATTGCCTATGATGGCGATCTGTTCACCATTAACAAAAGCAAAATCCTGTTTCAGGAAGTCTCCCACAAAAGCCTTTTCGGTAATGGTGGAGTAGTTTTTCTTCAGGTATTCTATGGATTCCATATCGATCTCGGCAAGATAAACGGTCTGATCCTTTTCAAGAAGATATTTGGTAAGCACTCCCATTCCGGGACCCACTTCCATTACATTAGGATAGCCGGTAAAGCTCAGTCCTTCCACAATTTTTCTTGCGATATTTTCATCCGTCAGAAAGTGCTGCCCGAGATGTTTTTTTGCTTTTACACTCAAAGTTTTTTATGATTTTGTTAACAATGATTTTCTGAATTTCGTCCCAAATTTCGGAAGTTTTTTTCTATTTTAGCCAAAAATTTTAATATTAATGGCTAAATCTGTAGATGAATTTAATAAGAAAAGGCTTCGGTCCAGCAATATTACTGTAGTAGTAAGTATCGCCTTAGTGTTATTTTTGTTGGGATTAATGGGGTTGATTCTGATAAATGCTCAAAAGTATTCCGATTATATTAAAGAACAACTGGTAGTGAATGCTTATTTTGATGAGAATTATGACGCTAAGGATTCCCTGAAAATTGCAAAACTTGAAGAAGAAACTTTTAAAAAAGTACAGACTCTGGCACCCGTTAAAAAAGCTACCTATATTTCCAGAGAAAGGGCATCCCAGGAAGCCAGGAAAAGTATGGGAATAGACAGCGATGCACTTTTCGAAGAAAATATATTCCCCTCGTCTATTGAAGTAGCTTTGAAGCCTGAATTTGTAGATCCTGCAAAAATTGATGAAGCTATCAAGACTATCAAATCCGTTCCGGGAATTGTGGATGTTAAAAATGACAGTACCCTGATGGTTGAGGTCTACAATAACCTGAGCAGGATCCTGAAATGGATCTTGGGATTCTCTATTTTATTTCTGATTCTGGCGATTGTTTTGATCAATAACTCAATCCGTCTGAAAATATTCTCAAAGAGGTTTATCATCAAAACTATGCAGCTGGTAGGAGCTAAGAGAAGATTTATCCTGAAACCTTTTATTGTGGAAGCAGTGGTTTTAGGAGCTATAGGTGCTGTTATAGGCCTTATTGCCCTGTTTGGGGTGTGGTATTATTTTACAAATCAGATCGGTTCGGCTTTCGTACAGGATGATCAGCAATATTTCTGGCTGATCTTGCTGGTGCTTGGAGTAGGTATTCTGATCACGGTTTTAAGTACGATTATTGCTACCTGGAGATTCTTAAAATCAAACGTTGACGATCTATATTATTCTTAATAATGAGCAAGAAAACAAATAAATTTTCGGCCGCAGACTTTGGCAAAGGTGCTGAAGCTCCACAAGAAAACACTTTTTACTTCGGACAGCAGAACTTTAAATGGATGCTGATAGGACTGGCATTTATTGTAGTAGGATTCCTTTTAATGATGGGTGCTGATGCTAATACTGTTGACGGGAAATTTGATCCTAACCAATGGAATGATGATATTTTCTCCATCCGCAGGATCAGAATTGCACCATTGTTTGTCGTTATAGGCTTTGCGATAGAAGTATATGCGATCTTAAAAAGAAAATAATAAATTTTTGATTTAAGGATTAAAAGATTAAAAAATTAAAGGTTAGGTCAGTTAAGAAATTGGATAGAGTGTAAGAGGAATGATATACTTCCTTGCTTCTTTCGAATATTAACATTTTTAGACATAAATCAAAGACCTTAATTTTTTAATCTTTTGATCCTTTTAATTTTAAAAAATATGGATTTAATAAAAGCAATTATTATTGCCATTATAGAAGGACTCACCGAATATCTGCCGATCTCTTCTACGGCACACATGGGATTTACAGCAAATCTGCTGGGATTGCAGGATGACGAATTTTTGAAAATGTTTCAGGTTTCCATTCAGTTTGGTGCCATACTTTCTGTGGTAGTGGCCTACTGGAAGAAGTTTTTTGATTTTAAGAACATCCAGTTTTATTTTAAACTTGCTTTTGCGGTAGTACCGGCACTGGTTTTAGGATATTTATTTGATGATAAAATAGAAGCCGTACTTGGAAATCAGATTGCTATTTCGTCAGTATTGGTTTTAGGGGGAGTGGTTTTATTGTTTGCTGATAAATGGTTTAAAAATGCCACTATTAATGATGAAAAGGGGATCACTACAAGAAATGCAATTACCATAGGGGTCTGGCAATGTCTGGCGATGATGCCGGGAACCAGCAGAAGTGCAGCTTCTATTATTGGAGGGATGGCCCAGGGACTGACTAGAAAAGCGGCGGCCGAATTTTCTTTCTTCCTAGCGGTTCCTACCATGCTGGCTGTTACGGTATATTCGGTTTTTCTTAAAACATGGGGTAAGGGAACGGGCAATCCGCAGAAAGGATATGAAATGATCCTTGCTTCACAAGACCATATCACTATTTTTATTGTAGGGAATATTGTTGCATTTATTGTGGCTCTTATTGCGATAAAAGCTTTTATAGGAGTACTGAACAAATATGGTTTCAGGCCGTGGGGCTGGTACCGCATTTTTGTGGGAGTGGCTTTACTGATCTATTTTTATTATTTCAAATAAAAAGAAAAGCAGTATTGCTTATTACTGATTACCCATTACTTATAATACAATCATGACAGCTGAAGAATTACAGTCGGGACAGATATTTTTATTGGACAAGCCTTTGGATTGGACTTCTTTTCAGGCGGTCAATAAGATGAAATACAAACTCAAAAGAGAATTTAAACTTCCAAAAAAGTTTAAAATAGGTCATGCCGGAACATTGGATCCAAGGGCAACGGGGCTTCTTATCGTTTGCTGTGGGAAATTCACAAAAAAGATCCCTGAAATACAGGATGCACCGAAGGAATATTGGACAGAAATAAAAATAGGAGTTCAGACAGAAAGTTACGACACTGAAAAACCCGAAATACTACACCAGGATATTTCCCATATTTCAGAAGAGTTTATTAAAGAAACCATAATCAGTAAGTTTGTCGGAGAAATAGAGCAGAAGCCGCCTGTTTTTTCAGCGATCAAGATCGATGGTGAAAGGGCTTATAATTTAGCCAGAGAAGGGCAGGAAGTAGAAATGAAATCCAGGAAAACGACCATTTTTTACATTGAAGATATTAAAATAAATCTTCCTTATGTAAGTTTTATGGTAGGATGCTCAAAAGGAACTTATATCCGGAGCCTTGCCCATGACATCGGGCAGGAATTAGGGATTGGAGCGTATTTAACCCAATTGAGAAGGACTAGGATAGGAGAATATGCCATAACAGATGCTACCGATCAGTTTTTGAATAATGATTTTAGATTTGAAACTTTGAGCAATGCAGGAGAAAACACGTATTAATAAATATCTTTCAGAAGTGGGTTACTGCTCAAGAAGGGCGGCAGATAAACTGTTGGAAGAAGGCAGGATAACCATTAACGGAAAGATCCCTGAGCTGGGTACTAAAGTTTCCGATGAGGACGTGGTGGAGGTCGACGGGAAACCTATCCGGGAACCCCAGGAACAACCTGTTTACATAGCATTCAATAAACCCGTAGGAATTGTCTGCACTACAGATACGAAACGGGAAAAAAACAATATTGTCGATTATATCAACCACCCGAAAAGAATTTTCCCCATCGGCAGATTGGATAAGCCCAGTGAAGGCCTGATTCTCCTTACAAGTGACGGGGATATCGTTAATAAAATTCTCAGAGCCCGAAACAACCACGATAAAGAATATCTGGTAAGGGTAGATAAGCCCATTACTCCTAAGTTTCTGGAAAAAATGCGAAACGGAGTTCCAATTTTAGATACGGTCACAAGAAAATGTGAAGTGGAGAAAATTGATGAAATGAACTTCAGGATTATCCTTACTCAGGGGCTTAACAGGCAGATCCGTAGAATGTGTGAGTACCTGGGATATGATGTGAAAAAACTTAAAAGGATCCGTATCATGAATATCAAACTGGATCTTCCGGTCGGGAAATGGAGGGATTTAACAAATGATGAACTTTCTTTGCTCAATAAACTTTTAGAGGATTCCAGTAAAACGGTAGATTAGTTATAAAAGTTAGGAGTTATGAGTTTTGAATTATAAGTTATAAACTAAGAAGAGTTATAAAGATAAATAATCTACCTATACTCGTAAATCTATCACTTAGATGCTTTGTAAACTTTCAATGTATGCTCAGCAGGATAATTCCCAAAATCATAAATTCTCAAAATTTAATTCGTCACATAATCATCAAAAAATCTGCATAATCTGCCCGATCAGCGGGAGTAAACCATACTTATAACTCTACTCAATCATTTTAAATACAATTTCATTCGCGTTTCATATTCCGGTTTTACTTTCAGAAGCTTCCATATCTTCTTATCATCAGGATTGCTTATGCGATAAAAAATGATCCTGTCCGCAGAATATTTAAAATAAGGATGATTTTTCAGCCATTCCTCAGGAGCATCTGTTAAAGTATATTTTTGAACCTGAGAAGAATTTAGCTGACAGATGGAGATTAATTTCTGTGCCAGTTCTTTGTCTATATTATAGGTATCCAAAACCTGCTGTTTGTCTGCAAAACCACCTAATTTTTTCCTGAATCCCAACAAAGATCCTGCGCTTTTCTCATCCAGACCAAACTCTAAAAGCTGTTTGAAGGTAATGGCATTCAGATCAACTTTGGAAAAATCTGTTCTTTCCTGCTTCACTTCAATGACTGAGGGGGCTATTCTTATATAGGGCTTTAACTCTTCAAATTTATCCGGTGAGATCACAAAGCATTTTTTTATATCTTCCGGGCTTTTAAACTTTCCCTTAAGATTTCTGTCACGATAATTTACGATGACTTTGGCCTGATTGTATGAAAATCCTAATGACTGCCACCCTTCGATATCAAGACTGTTGGGATCAAAATAATGCTGTGTTTTAGAAGGTATAGTAGTTGATTTTGCAGTTGATACATAATTTTGTGGCGTTTTTTCGGGCAATAACAGATAAGGGGCTAATTGCTGATAATTTTCGGGACTGATGATGAAACACTCTTTGAATTTTTCTTTGCTGATAAAGCTTCCGCCCAGATAATCTTTATATTTTAGAATAGCTTTTGCCTGCCTGTCACTGAATCCCATTTTCATCCAGCCGTCCACTTGAAGATGATCGGGATTAAATTTTTTCAAAACATTGACGGGTTTCTTTGAGAAACTTTTAAAATGATCAGATGGGATTTCCTGATTATTTTCAGGAAGTAACAGGTAAGGTTCTATTGCTGCAAATTTTTGTGAAGAAATGGCATAACATTTTTTTAGCTGCTCTTTTGAGGTGAATTTCCCGCCCACAATTTCCTTGTAATTGAGGATGGTTGAGATCTGTTTTTCAGAAAAGCCTAAACTTTGCCATTGCTTTACATCCAGATTGTTCGGGTCAAACTCAGATAAAGGAACGGTATTTTCTGAAATGAACTGTATGTCGGAAAAATCCTCTTTTCCCCTGCTGGTATATTTTTGATAGGCAGACAGAACTATCAGCAATATTCCTAAGAATACGGCCTTTTGGTAATAACTTTTTTTCATCATACCGTAAACTTAATAATAAAATTAAATTTTTCACAATCGGATGATAAAAAATTGATTAACAGCTGGTTTTGTTGTAAAATTGAGTGGTTTTGATTGTTAAAATCAACCTTAACAATAGTTTGGCAAAATTATTTTAAGAAGATATTTCGGTATCCCTTTCCGTCAGCGATTCTTTAAGTTTTAAAAGTTCGGCTTTCACAAATTCCAGCCTGTCGATGAGGGTAATAGTTTCAGAAACCTTGCTGTTGGTCGTCAGGGCAATACGGGCTCCATCTAAGGTATAACCTTTTTCTTTTACCAGGTGGTAGATGATCTGAAGGTTCTTGATGTCTTCCGGAGTAAAATAGCGATTCCCCTTTTTATTCTTTTTAGGCTTAATGATAGGGAATTCCTGTTCCCAATAACGTATTAATGAGGTATTCACGTCAAATGCCTTGGCTACTTCGCCTATTGAATAATACAGCTTATCAGGTAAGTTTATCTTCATTATATAAATCCTAAAGCCCAAAGATAAAAATTTTTTAAAGTTTATTACACATCTTATGATTTTAAGTATAGAATCTGTCTCAACTAAATTGGAGAGTGAAAAAAATTATAGTTTCAGTATTGAGATCAATAAAAATATCAAAAATTAAACACTATATAAAGCTTTGAGTATCTCTAATTTCCTTCTTATGTGAATTTTTTTACTTTTTTCGGAAACTGATTTTTGAAATTAAGACTACTAAAATGTTTCTTTAATAAGAGGTTTTTGTAGTAAAATACAATATTAAATATAGGCGGTGATTTAAAAATTTAATTACAGTTAATTATAATAGAAAAATGTTTTGATATATGCCTGAACAGAATTATTGATTAATCAATTTAACATAAAAAATATAGAGAAAAATTTAAAAAAGTATCATTTCTTTTTACTAACTTGTAAGAATATTTTTAAACCAAATCTTCCTTAATTAAATTGTAAAGCATAATATATGAAACGGTTTTTATTTATTTCTGCACTATTGGCTCCCATTTTAGGATTTGCACAGTGGTCAAAAACAGAGTTACGCTCTCAGGCTGTCAAAAAATCACAGGAGAAACTGGAGTTTTCTGCCTTGTATAATTTGGATGTTGAGAAGCTGAAAAACTCATTAAAAGATGCTCCTTCACGTTCTTCGAGCCAGAAGGGGATTATTATTTCTATTCCGGGTGTCAATGGAAAAGTTGAGAGATTCCGGGTATGGGAGTTTTCGAATATGGCTCCCGAATTACAGGCAAAATATCCTGATATCAGATCCTATGTGGGAACAGGAGTAGATAACCCTTCTGCTTATCTGAGATTTAGTTTATCACCCGTAGGCTTTTCCTCTATGATTTCCCGTGGCGGGATCTCTGAATATATAGAACCTTATACTGACGACAGGGCGGTATATGCTGTTTTTGATTCAAATGCCAGAAAAAATCAGCCAAAAGAACCTTTTGAATGTACCACACCAGATGAACTTGGAGTTTCTTCGGAGAAAGGCAACAGTGCTGCCGCTACCAATAAAGCAGCAGGTTTTAATGTTTTCAGATTGGCGATCTCCTGTACCAATGAGTACGCACAGTACCATATAACAGCAGCAGGCCTTCCCGGAACAGCTACTGAAGCACAGAAAAAAGCGGCTGTGCTGGCTGCCATGAATGCTACTGTAACACGTTTAAACAGTGTTTTCGAGAGAGATTTATCATTGCATTTCAATCTGGTTGCCAATAATGACCTTATTATTTTTACAAGTGCAGGTACGGACCCTTATACAGATGGGGATGAGATCACAGATGTACAAAGCGTTATAGATACCAATATAGGCTCTGCTAATTATGATATGGGGCATATATTTGATAAAGAAGGAGGTAACGGATATGCTCCGGGAGATATATGTGACAGTTCTTCAAAAGCAGAAGGATGGACAGCCAGTAATTTTCCGGACGGGGACAGGTTTGACATCGATTATGTAGCCCATGAGATGGGACACCAGCTGGGCGCTAACCACTCATTCAGCTATAGTACAGCAAGTGGTAACTTGGCCTCATTAGTAGAGCCGGGAAGTGGTTCCACCATCATGGCTTATACGGGGATAACGGATGCCTATGATGTTCAGTTTAACTCTGATGATTATTACCATACTTTCAGTGTTACAGAAATAAAAAACAGGATCAACAGCCTTGCATGTGGGGTAAACACTCCTTTTGCAGGAGCAGCACCTAATATTAATGCAGGAGCGGATTATGTAATCCCTAAATCTACTCCTTTTGTACTGAGAGGTACTACAACCGATGCGAGCACTGCTGCCTATACCTATACATGGGAACAGATGGATTCCGGATCTTCTCAGACAGGAAACAACTCCATTCCATATGCTACAAAAGCTTCCGGCCCTACTTTCAGGTCTGTGAAACCAACAAGCAGTCCGGTAAGATACTTTCCTGATTTTAACAAAGTACTGGCAGGAGTTTTAACAACCAAGTGGGAAACGGTATCCAGTGTAGGAAGAAACCTGAATTTTGCCGTTACGGTAAGAAGTAATCATCCGACAAGTCCACAGACAAGCAGAGATGCTATGATCGTAACCGTTAATGCAGCGTCAGGTCCGTTCAGAGTTACTGCTCCTACATTCGGGCAGGCACTTCTCTCTGGAACTCCAACTACAGTAACATGGGATGTTGCGAATACAACCGCAGCTCCGGTAAGTACGGCAAATGTGAATATTAAACTTTCTACAGACGGCGGACAGACATTCACTACCTTATTGGCCAATACAGCTAATGACGGAACTGAATCAGTAATGATCCCTGCAGGCTCCGTATCACCTAATGCATTTATTATGGTGGAAGCTGTGAATAACATTTATTATGCACTAAGCCCAAGTTTTGTAGTTGATTATACCGTATCCGGAGAAACATGTAATAACTATACTTATAGTGGTCCGGCAGTAACTATTACTGATGGGCCTGGAGGTGACGCCATATCCGCACCAAAAGTAAGTGCTCCTCTGATGGTTAACAATACAGGAGTGATTACCAGTATAAAAGTTACCCCATCCATCGCACATACTTATGTACAGGATCTTTCGGTTGGAATAGAAAGCCCTGTAGGTACTTCTGCCCTTATCTGGAACAGATCATGTACCAATCAGGATAACATTATTGGTTCCTTCAGTGATACCGGAACTACTGCTACATGTACTACTCCGATCCAGGGAGAAATAAGATCCAGTGAATCTTTAGCGGTGTTCAAAGGTCATTCGGCTCAGGGACAGTGGAAACTGTTTGCTTCCGATAACTATACAGGAGATCAGGGAACGATCAACTCATGGACTTTACAGGTATGTACCCGTAATGCGCAGGCTGTTTTAGGTGTTAATGATGCCAATGCACAGTCAGACGATATAAAAATCTATCCTAATCCTAGCAACGGTAACTTCTTTATCAAATCCAGAAATATATCCGGAGAAATTAAAGTTACCCTGTTCGATTCAAGCGGCAGGCTGATCCATTCTTCTGCTTATAAAGGTAATGGAGATACAACTGAAGAATTTAACTTAAACATTTCGAAAGGAGTATATATGATCAATGTAAACTCTTCTAAAGGAGTCTATAATCAAAAATTACTGATCAAATAATTTACTTTTTAGTAAATATTTTGGGGTACCACATGGTACCCCTTTTTATTTTATAAAAGCATTTGTCTTTACGTTTCTTTCATAGTTCAATTAATAAGCAATCTCCATTTTTACTTTTTTATTCTTGAGCCTTTCAGAAGATAATTTTTTCAGAAGAGCCTTTACCTTACTCCTTGAAACGGCAACATAAGAAGTAGTGTCTTTTACTTCGATCAGGCCGATATCTTCTTTTTGCAGTTCTCCTTTTTTAATCAAAAAGCCTACAATATCCACCTTATTGACCTTATCTTTCTTTCCGGCACTGATGTAGACCGTCTGAAACGGTGTAGGCCCGGGAATCTTATGGTAGCCTGTGACATCTTCTTCGGGGATTGTATTTTTAATGAAGGGGAAATTTTCATCCTCGGCCATGATCAGATAGGCAAAACCTTTGGCGCTCATTCTGGCAGTACGTCCGTTTCTGTGGATGAAAGCGTCTTCTTTTGGAGGCAGCTGATAATGGACGATTGATTCCACTTCAGGAACATCTAATCCACGGGAAGCAAGATCAGTGGTAATTAGGATTCTGGCAGAATCATTCCTGAATTTTAACAGGGCACGCTCCCTTTCATCTTGTTCCATTCCACCGTGGAAAGTTTCACAATCGATTCCTTTTCCACGCAGAAGTTCAGAGATACGGTCCGTTGCCTCACGGTGGTTGCAGAATATCAATGTCCTTTTGTTTCCGATTTTGCAGATGAGGTTAAAGAGAGTATCCAGCTTCTCTTCCGGAATGGTCATCACTTTTTTGAACTGGATATCAGGCCTTACTTCACTAAGCTTTAGAAAATCAATCCTTTTTTCATCTTTCAAGCTGGTGAATGACGGGATCTCATCCATTGCAGTGGCGGAAGTCAGGATACGTTGTGAAAGATTGCTTAATGAACTGATGATAAACTCCATATCATCATGAAAACCCAGTTCCAGGGCTTTATCAAATTCATCCAGAACCAGTGTTTCAATAGCTTTGGGATCAAAATTCTTATTCCTAAGATGGTAAGCCACTCTTCCAGGTGTTCCAATCAGTACTGCAGGAGCTTCTATTAAGTTATTGATCTCGATCTTCTTATCATGGCCGCCATAGCAGACAGAAATCTTAAAATCAGTACCCATCGTTTTGAATACCTGTTCGATCTGTAATGCCAGCTCCCTTGCAGGAACTAATATTAGAGCCTGTATTCCCAAGGTTTTCTTTTTAAGATTCCTGAGTACAGGAAATAAAAATGCAAGGGTTTTTCCTGAACCTGTAGGAGAGAGCAGGAGTACATCATTTTTATTTTCAGAGGCTTTGTATGTAGATTTTTGCATCTGATTCATCTCCTGAATCTGCAGTTTTTTGTAAATAGTTTCCAGTTCCATTTTGCAAAGGTAGTGATTGAGTTATGAATTATGAGTTATGAGTTAGAAGCAGAGCTAATCTTTTAATCTTTCAATTTTTTAAATCTTATCTCATTATCAATTGTTTAAAGAAAAATTCCGATGTCGGTATAATATTGCTTATCTCAAATAAATTTCATATCTTTGCACCCACTTTTGGGGTAAAGGTTTGAAGAAGTAAAACTTTAATTATTAATAACTTCCGTATTTTTTAATCCGCATTTATTCAAACCGTTAAAAAAGAAGGAATACAAATTTTATTAGAAAATGTCAAAAGAGACAAATTCAGCAGAGGTTTTATTAAACCAAAACGTAGCACCAGAACAATTTGATTGGGATTCTTTCGAATCAGGTCTTGATGCAGATGCGAGAAAAGAAAAAAGCGATTTAGAAGAAATCTATAACGGATCTCTTAACAACCTGGACGATAATGACGTTCTTGTTGGAAAAGTTGTAAGATTAACTGACAAAGAAGCTATCGTAGACATCAACTTCAAATCTGAAGGTGTTATTTCTCTTAACGAATTCCGTTACAACCAGGGCCTTAAAGTAGGTGATGAAGTAGAAGTAATGGTAGACAGAAGAGAAGACAAAACAGGCCAGTTACAATTATCTCACAAAAAAGCTAGAACTCTTAAAGCTTGGGATAAAGTAAATGAGCTTCACGAAACAGGAGAAATCGTTAACGGTTTTGTGAAATCAAGAACTAAAGGAGGTATGATCGTTGACGTTCACGGAATTGAAGCATTCTTACCAGGTTCTCAAATTGACGTTAAGCCAATTAAAGATTACGATCAGTTCGTAGGTAAAACTATGGAGTTCAAAGTTGTGAAAATCAACCCTGAGTTCAAAAACGTAGTAGTATCTCACAAAGCATTGATCGAAGCAGATATCGAAGGTCAGAAAAAAGAAATCATCGCTCAGCTTGAAAAAGGTCAGGTTCTTGAAGGTACTGTTAAGAATATCACTTCTTACGGTGTGTTCATCGACTTAGGTGGTGTAGACGGATTGATCCACATTACAGACCTTTCATGGTCAAGAGTGAACCACCCGTCTGAGATCCTTGAGGACGGACAAACTGTGAAAGTGGTTATCCTTGATTTCGATGATGAGAAAACAAGAATCCAGTTAGGTATGAAGCAATTAGAAGCTCATCCTTGGGATGCTCTTTCTGCTGACATGAAGGTTGGAGATAGAGTAAAAGGAAAAGTAGTAGTTCTTGCTGACTATGGTGCATTTGTAGAAATTGCTCCGGGTGTAGAAGGATTGATCCACGTTTCTGAAATGTCTTGGTCTACTCATTTAAGATCTGCCGGAGATTTCGTAAAAGTAGGTGATGAAGTGGAAGCTGAAGTATTGACTTTGGATAGAGAAGAAAGAAAAATTTCTCTTGGTATCAAGCAATTATCTAAAGATCCATGGGAAAATATTGAAGTTAAGTACCCTGTGGGATCCAAGCATGTAGGAACGGTAAGAAACTTCACTAACTTTGGTGTATTCGTAGAGTTAGAAGAAGGGATTGACGGATTAATCTACATCTCTGATCTTTCTTGGACTAAGAAAATCAAGCATCCATCTGAATTCTGTGCAGTAGGTGACAAATTAGATGTTATCGTATTAGAATTAGATATTCAGGCTAGAAGATTATCTTTAGGTCACAAGCAATTGACTGAGAACCCTTGGGATACATTCGAAACTAAATATGCTGAAGGAACAATCCATGCCGGTAAAGCTACAGAAGTTCACGATAAAGGAGCTTCAGTGCAGTTCGAAGATGTTGAGGTTGAGGCATTCTGCCCTTCAAGATTATTAGAGAAAGAAGATGGATCTAAAATCAAGAAAGGTGAAGAAGCTGATTTCAAAGTGATCGAATTCAACAAAGAATTCAAGAGAGTAGTAGTATCTCACACAGGTATCTTCAGAGATGAGGAGAAGAAGCATGCTAAAGAAGCTATTAATAAAGCTGCAGCATCTTCAGGTGAAGAGAAAACAACTCTTGGTGACATCGATGCATTGGCAGAGTTGAAAAAGAAAATGGAAGAAGGTAAATAATTCCTGATCCATTATGAATATAAGAGCCACTCGGAAGAGTGGCTTTTTTATCTAGATAAAGTAAGTTGATCGTCTTTGTCTATCAGGATAATGGAACGGGTTGTTTTTTAATTAGGATATCGTACCTTTGCAGCCGTTAAAGAAAACTATGAAGAAGAGAAATATACTGAGAGGAGTTTTATTTGTAGGTGTAGGTGCCAGTATATATGGTATGTTGGCTACATTCGTGAAAATGGCCTATGAGGAAGGCTATACTACTTCTGAAGTTACCACGTCGCAGTTTGTACTTGGGCTTATAGGCCTGTTACTCCTCAATTTTATTCAAACCATAACCTCAAGACAAAAATTATCATCTCCAACTGGTAAAGAGTTCAGAATGCTTATGCTGGCGGGCACTTCCATGGGATGTACAAGTCTGTTTTATTACCTTGCCGTCCAGTACATCAATGTTTCTATTGCCATTGTGCTTTTGATGCAGTCGGTCTGGTTCAGTGTGGTGGTGGAAAGCTTTTTGATCAAAAAACTGCCTAACGCCAGAAAAATCTTTGCAACAATGGTTGTCCTGCTGGGAACAGTATTGGCTACCAATCTTATCAATGCCGATGTAGAGCTGGACTGGAAAGGTATTTTCTGGGGGCTGATGGCTGCGGCATCTTATACATTGACGATGTTTACCTCCAACACTCTTGCGACCCATTTGCCGGTCTTCAGGAAAAGTATCATTATGCTTTCCGGAGGTGCGGTTGTTGTATTTGCCTTCCTGTTCTTTGCCCAGATAGGGCCTCTTTATTCCGATAGCCTGAAATCGGTTTACCTTAATTTTACGGAGAATACACAGCATATTCGTTCTTTTGATTATTCCATACTCTGGAAATATGGTTTTGTTCTGGCTTTATTTGGGACTATTATCCCTCCTGTTTTATTTAATATTGGATTTCCTGATGCAGGTTTGGGGTTGGGAAGTATAGTCTCTTCATTGGAACTTCCTGTTTCTGTAACGATGGCTTTTGTGCTATTAGGGGAAAAAGTATTATTGATCCAATGGGCGGGGATTGTACTGATCCTTTTTGCCATAGTTCTTATGAACCTGCCATCCAAAAAAGAAATTGCAGTCGCTGAATTATCTTAGAAATTAGAATTAAATTTAAATAAAGAACCATCTTGTAATATAGATGGTTTTATTTTTTTATAGATTGAGATTTTGCAGTTTTTCACAATAGTATACACAAACATCAACGTGGTCTGCTAATCTGCGAGATATTTTTAAAGTAAAATAAAAAGAGACCATTCGAAATGAACAGTCTCTTTTTGTATGTATTGTTGTCTGAATTTTATTTCTTGAAAGCAGCGTCTTTGATTCTTGCTTTTTTACCTCTAAGGTCTCTGAAATAGTAGATTCTTGATCTTCTAACTTTACCTCTTCTGTCAACTTCAATTTTCTGAAGAGCCGGCATGTTGATAGGGAATACTCTTTCTACACCTACATCACCGCTCATTTTTCTGATAGTGAAAGTTTTGGTAGAACCTGTACCTCTTAATTGAATCACTGTTCCTTTGAAGAACTGGGTTCTTGTCTTTTGTCCTTCTTTAATTTCGTAATACACCGTAATGGTATCACCTGCTTTGAATTCGGGGAATTCTTTTTTCGCAATGTACTTATCCTGTACGTACTTTAATAAATCCATTATTAATTAAAATAAAATGTTAAAGCTAAGCAACTTACACGTTGATCGTCAGAGGTTGAATAACAGGTTGCAAATATACAAATTAGTTTTTGAATTCGCCAAATATTTAATGTGTAAAAAACTATAATTTTTCAGGTGAACTGAGGCTGAAAATTAACACATCTTTTAAGTTCCCATTAAACTGGGTTTACATGGGAACTCTACTTTTGCCCGGAGTAAAATGGCTTCATTATCAAATCATTGCATACTTACAACATCACTTAAATTAAATCCATTATGAGACTTTCCTTATTCCTTCTTTGTTTTGTCGTCCAGATCACTTTTGGGCAGGCATTATTTCCTTATTTACAGACCCCGACTTCCAATTCTATCATTGTGAACTGGAAAACAGCTTCCAATAATGAAACTACTATCATTTATGGAGATTCGCCGGCCAATCTGAATGTTACCGTTACAGGAACTACCAATATATTTTCAGATACGGGATATAATAACAACTATTATTATCATACGGCCAAAATCAACAACTTACAGCCCAATACAAAATACTACTATAAAATAAAGACCGGAACCACTGAGTCTGCAATTTATAACTTCAGAACACTGCCTTTACCGGGACAGCCTGCAACAGCAGATGGCAAAATACGTTTCCTGATCATGGGAGACAACCAGATCAAGGCGGAACCGAGATATGATACTCTTACGCTAAATGCATTTAAGAAACTGAAACAAAAATTCGGCGCCAATTCCGATCCTTCAGACCATATTTCGCTTACATTCATGGTAGGAGATCAGGTGGATGTGGGAACGCTGGATCATTATGAAAATGTTCACTTTAAAAAGAATACCAAACTATCCCCTTATTTGCCTATTCAGACAACCGTAGGAAATCATGAAACGTACGGAAGTTTGGGAATGAATTCTTACTATGCTCACTTTTACATCGATGAAATTAAATATAAAAACATTTCATCAGGAAATGAGAATTATTATGCCCAGCAGGCCGGAAATGTATTGTTTATAAGCCTTAGTTCAGAACATACAGGTTCTGCACAGCAAACGTGGCTGCAACAGATCTTAAGCGAAGCCAACAATGATCCTACGGTAGACTGGATCATTTCACTAAGCCACAGGCCTTACCAGGCGGAGCAATATGTAGGAGACATTTCGTCTTGGATAAGGAATAATGCAGTTCCGCTTTTAACTGCTTCTAACAAATATTTAATGCATGTAGGGGCGCATCACCATTTATACCACAGAGGACAATTGAAGAATACCCCGAATTACCAGATCATTTCAGGAGGAACTGCTTGGGATCAATATTGGGGAATGTCGAACGAACAGGATTTTGATGATGTTCAGAAAACCTTGACAGACTGGACCTATCAAATTGTAGAAGTAGACGTCAACAATGGAAAAGTAGATGTGGAATGCTATTCTATCGGAGGAATTTATACTAAAAAATATAATGAGTTAGTAGATACTTTCCACCGATATAAAAACCAGCCAAAACCTGAAAAACCATCTATTACAAACACTTTCACAGCACCAATAACATTGCCATTAACTCTGAATGGAAGCCCATTTTCATCCTCAAACGGAGAGCTGTTAAACACCACTCAATTCCTGATCAGTAAAGCAGCTGATTTCTCAGTTATTGAAAAAGAATTTTACCGGGATTATGAAAACTGGTTTGGGAAAGACGGAAACGGAAATCCGGATCTTACCAAAAACCTGAATGCAGGTGTAGATATCACAAAAGCAACATTTGCTGCCAATTCTATATCAAACGGAATATATTATGTGAAAATCCGTTACAGGGACAGAAACCTGGAATGGAGCGACTGGAGCGATGTAAAACAGTTTGAAGTAATAGGAAGCGTAGTTTCTAACCCGACTTTTTCATTAAATAAAACAGAGTACTTACAGAATGAGCCTATAACCGCTACTTTTACCGGCGGTCCGGGAAATCAGCAGGATTGGGTCGGGATCTATAAAAAAGGACAGACTCCTGCAGCCATAATATCCCAGGCATATTCTTACACCAATGGACAAACTGCAGGAACAGTTAATTTCAATAATGGTTTACCCAGTAAAGGACAATATTTTGCTGGTTTTTTTGCCAATAACGGTTATACAGAAATCACTGCAAGAAAAAACTTCTATGTAGGTCCGAATGTGCAGTTACAGGCAACCTCAGACACCTATCCGGTGGGAGGAACAGTTACCATCAATTATAACAACGGTCCGAACTTGGTAAAAGACTGGATCGGGATCTATAAAATGGGGCAGGTTCCGGGAACTAATACTTCCATCCAATGGAGCTATGTGGCAGCTGCTTCGGGAACGCTTAATTTTACAGGGCTTCCAAAAGGATATTATTACGCACAGTATTTTCTTGAAGACGGATATACCGCAATAGGTGAAAAAATATTCTTTAAGGTAGGAGATATCGTTACGGAATTATGGATCAATAAGCCGGTGTATACATTAGGAGAAAATATTACCGCTTCATGGACGGATTCTCCGGGGATCATCAAAGACTGGCTGGGAATTTATCCGCAAAATATACAGACACCCGACGATCAGTTTATCTCTTATACCTACTTCGACGGAGTAACGCAAGGTACCAAAACTATTACAGGAAATGTAAATGGCATACCAACCGCGCCGGGCAACTACTACATGGTCATGTTTACCAATGATTCCTATATGGAAGTTTCCAACAGGGTACAGTTTCAGGTAACTTCACCAACTCTGGGAACAGATGAAGTGAAAAACAGTACGGAGAAAAATGTGATCCTATATCCAAACCCTTCAAAACCGGGAGAACCCACCTTTATCAAAAGTGATTACCCGATCGAAAAAATAGAATTGGTCTCTGCTTCAGGAGAATTGTTATATGAATCTAAAAACATTCACAACCAGCGCTTCTCTTTAGTGAATGAAAACCTTCCGAAAGGAGTGTATTTCGTGAAAGTTCATACCAGAAAGCTGTTTACGCTGAAACTAATCATTCAGTAAATATTCAAAATCATAATAAATCAAAGCGGGAATTTCTCCCGCTTTTTCCATATATGGGAAATTGAAAATTCAAACCTGTGCCAGATATCTCAGATATAAGAAAAATGATTAAATTTAGCCAATAGAAAAATCTAATATTTCATGATAGATAAAAGAGTAAAAAATGCAAAAGAAGCCATCGAAGGAATTAAAGACGGAATGACATTAATGCTGGGCGGGTTTGGTCTTTGCGGTATTCCTGAAAACTCCATTAATGCTTTAGTAGAAAGCGATGTGACAGACTTAACATGTATTTCAAATAATGCAGGTGTCGATGATTTCGGGTTAGGTTTATTGCTTCACAAAAGACAGATCAAAAAAATGATCTCTTCATATGTGGGAGAAAATGCTGAATTTGAAAGACAAATGCTTTCCGGGGAATTGGAAGTCGAGCTTACTCCACAAGGAACTTTGGCAGAAAAATGCAGAGCTGCACAGGCGGGAATTCCGGCATTTTATACCCCAGCCGGCTTTGGAACAGAAGTAGCAGAAGGCAAGGAGGTGAAGGACTTCGATGGAAAGCCTCATATTTTAGAACATGCCTACAAAGCAGATTTTTCTATTGTAAAAGCCTGGAAAGGAGATCATGTAGGAAACCTGATCTTCAAAGGATCGGCAAGAAACTTTAATTTTCCAATGGCTGGTGCAGGAAAAATTACCATTGCTGAAGTAGAAGAATTGGTAGAGCCGGGGCAATTGGATCCGAACGAAGTGCATATTCCGGGAATTATGGTCCAGAGAATTTTCCAGGGTGAGAAATTTGAGAAAAGAATAGAACAAAGAACAGTTAGAGCAAAAGAATAGATTTTTATCTTTTGTGTTTAATATTAATAAAAAAATAAAGCGCTGATATTATTTCAGCGCTTTATTTATGTTATGCTTCCGGTGAAATAAGAATTTTTCTTTCTCCGATCTGTTGTCGCCACATCGCATAGTATAGTCCTTTTTCGGCAATTAAATTATCGTGAGATCCCATTTCTATCACTTGTCCGCGTTCAAGTACATAAATTCGGTCTGCATGCATGATGGTGCTTAAACGATGGGCAATAAGAACCGTAATCTGCTCCTTTTCTTTTGAAATATTTTTTATTGTAGAAGTTATTTCCTCTTCGGTAATACTGTCTAAAGCAGATGTAGCTTCATCAAAAATTAATAAATGAGGCTTCCTTAAAAGTGCCCGTGCAATGGCGATTCTTTGTTTTTCTCCACCACTCAGCTTCAGTCCGCCTTCACCGATAACGGTTTCGATGCCTTTTTCTGCTCTTTCTAATAATGCGGTACAACTTGATTTTTGCAAAGCAATCTCCAGTTCAGATTCTGTAGCGTCAGGATTTACAAAAAGAAGGTTTTCTTTGATGGTACCTGCAAAAAGCTGAGTATCCTGGGTAACAAAACCAATTTGATTTCTCAGTTCATCAAAATCAAATTCTTTTCCATTAATGCTATTGTAAAAAATATTTCCTTCCTGTGGCCTGTAAAGCCCGACCAGCAATTTGACCAATGTACTTTTCCCTGAACCGCTTGGCCCCACAAAAGCGATGGTCTCTCCATTGTTAACATCAAAAGAGATATTATTTAAGGCTTTATACTGGGCTGACTGGTGTTTGAAAGAAACATTCCTGAATTCTAATTCTTCAATAGCACCAATTTGTTTTGGATCAAGAGGTTTTTCTTCCACATCTTTTTTCATTAAACGGTCAAAATTCTGAAGAGATGCTTCCGCCTCACGATAAGAGATAATGATGTTCCCGATTTCCTGCATCGGTCCGAAAATGAAAAAACCATAAAACATAAGAGACAGGTATTGTCCGGGAGTAACAATATTCTTAAAAATTAATAATAACAGAGTCATGGTGATCATCTGTTGAAGAAAATTGACCATAGTTCCCTGAATAAAACTTAAAGAGCGTATGCTTTTTACCTTTCTGAGCTCCAGTCCAAGGATCTTGTAGGTATTATTATTTAAACGGATAACTTCCTGGTTGGTTAATCCTAAACTTTTAACAATCTCGATATTCCTTAAACTTTCTGTAGTACTTCCTGCTAAAGCCGTGGTTTCCGAAACAATATTTTTCTGGATGTTTTTTATTCTTTTGCTCAGTAAGTTGGTAATAAATGCGATCAGGAAAATTCCGCAGATGTATACTGGCATGATCGACCAGTGTAAACGAATTGCATACACGGAAACGAAAATAATGCTTACTAAAATTCCAAAGAAAATATTGATAAAACTGTTAATGAATTTTACAGAATCTTCTCTTACTTTCGTTAAGATCGACAGGGTTTCGCCGCTTCTTTGATCCTCAAATTCTTGATAGGGTAATGCCATTGAATGTTTTAAACCGTCTGTAAAGATTTTCGCACCGAATTTTTGAGTAATAACATTTACTACATAATCCTGGAAAGCCTTGGCAATTCGGCTGACCATTGCTGTACCGATAAGTAGTCCTAAAAAATAGAATACTCCATGATAGATTCCTTCACCATATAAATATTGGTTTAGATTTCTGGGCAAAAGCTTTTCCTTATCAAAAAAATTAGGATGAGTGACCAGCTTATCAAGGATATTACCTGTAATGGCCGGAGCAAATAAAGAAAAAACCTGATTAATGGTTGCCAATAGCAAAGAGAGGATAATCAACCATTGGTAAGGTTTAAGGTATCTTAAAAGTGTTTTCATTCGAGCAAATAATTTTGCAAAATTAGAGATATTATTTTGACTTATGATATTAATAATTTTGAATAACAAAGCCCTTTTGTATTCAAGTGAAAATAATTAAATTGCGGTCTAAGTTTTAAATATGCTTACAAAAGAACAAATTGCTAAAAGAATTTCAAAAGAACTGAAAGACCGTTACTATGTAAACTTAGGAATAGGAATTCCCACTTTGGTCGCTAACTATGTTCCGGAAGGCATTTCCGTAGAATTCCAGAGTGAGAACGGAGTATTGGGTATGGGGCCTTTCCCTTACGAAGGAGAAGAAGATGCAGACATCATCAATGCCGGAAAACAAACCATTACCATATTACCTGGAGGATCATTTTTTGACTCCGCATTCAGTTTCGGCATGATCCGTAGTAAGAAAGTAGATCTAACGATCTTGGGAGCCATGGAAGTTTCGGAAAACGGAGATATCGCCAACTGGAAAATTCCGGGGAAAATGGTAAAAGGAATGGGAGGCGCGATGGATCTGGTTGCTTCTGCCGAAAATATTATCGTAGCTATGATGCACGTAAACAAAGCAGGAGAAAGCAAAATTCTAAAGAAATGTACACTTCCTTTAACAGGAGTTAACTGTGTAAAAAGAGTAGTTACGGAATTAGCGGTTTTAGATATCACTCCGGCTGGTTTTAAACTGGTGGAAAGAGCGCCGGGAATTTCAGTAGAACATATTATACAAGCTACAGAAGCAGATCTGATTATTGAAGGAGAAATTCCTGAAATGCAGTTTTAATGTAATTGGAGATGCTTCGACTCCGCTCAGCATGACATCGCTAAAAATTTACCGTTAAATATGGCAGGTAGTAATTAGATATGTCATGCTGAGCGGAGTCGAAGCATTTTAATTTTTATTTCAATACAAAAGAACTTACTGTCTTATTTCACCCCAAATACCTTCTGCAAAAGAGAAGTCGTTCTCAATGCAGGATTATTACGAATTCCATTCTCTTTTTCCGCGATCATTTTAAAGACCCCATTAATGGTTTCTGTCGTAACATATTCATTAAGATCGGTAGTTACAGACTGTCCAGTCAATAAATTGTATTTTGAAATTAAATTTTTCCAAACTGTGTCAGCACCTACTTTTCCCAATGATGCTTTTACCTTCGGCTGAAAGGCCGTAAATAACTGACTTTGGGTTTTGGTTTGTAAATAATTCGTAGCGGCATTATTAGAACCTAGCAAAATATTTTTTGCATCCGTAATCGTCATTGAAGTAATAGCATTGGCAAAAATGGGAGCAGATCCCGTTACTGCATCTTCAGCAGCCCGGTTCAGTAATTTTACGCCCTGATCCGCAAGGCTTCCCAGGCCGACTGCGCGAAGCTTGGTGTCAATCACCCTTAATTTTTCAGGCATTAAGATCTTCACCATCTCATTTTTATAAAAACCGTCAGCAGTCCCTAATTTTTTTACACCCTCCGTTACTCCAAGATTTAAAGCTTCTTTTAACCCAGATGAAATTTGGGTCGAGGTAAGACTGCCAAGATTTACGGAAGAACTATTTTTTGTTGTTGTGGAACCTGATGCTGTGGAGCTGGTTGCTTTTACAGGAGCGTTAAGATCAATACCCGTTTTATCTTTGATGGTTGATTTTATAGCATCTAAGATCTGTGCCTGAGTAGAAACTGAAAATGACAGGCAAACAGCCAGAACAAAAGTTTTTTTCATTATCGTATTTTTGCAAAGTTAGATATTCGGTTATTGAATAAGTTAAATTAATCAATAAATTTTTTAGAAAATAAGTATATTCGCTTAAATCTTAATCTAATAAAATGCAACGCTTTTTACTGGTCTTTTCCATTCTGATTTCCAATGTATTTTTTTCACAAATTAAGCCTAATTTAATTCCGAAACCTCAGAAAAATGAGATCCTGAAAGGAAACTTTACGCTTCCGGAAATATTAGTATTAAGTGGAGATCTTCCGAAAGAGGAGACAGAGTATTTCAAAAAAAGATTAAGTTCTCAGTTGAAATTTCAGTATGCTCAAAAAGGAGGTGGAATTCATTTGACAAATTCCATAATTACAAGCTTGCCAAAAGATTATGATCAGAAAAAAGAGTATTATTCTTTGGAAATTTTGCCCAAACAAATTCATATAAAATCCTATACCGAACAAGGATATTTCCGTGCACTTCAGACATTGAGCCAGTTATTTGAAGAGCATTGGGACAACAGAAAAATTCCATGCCTTAAAATTGAAGACCATCCGGAATTTTCATGGCGGGGAATGCACCTCGATGTATGCCGCCACTTTTTTACGGTGGATGAAGTAAAACAATACATCGATTATCTTGCGATGTACAAACTGAATACCTTTCACTGGCATTTGACAGACGATCAGGGATGGAGAATCGAGATCAAAAAATATCCGAAACTTACCCAAATAGGTTCAAAAAGAAAGGAATCCATGATAGGGGCTTATGTTGATGATACCTTTGACGGAAAACCTTACGGGCCCTTCTTTTACACTCAGGAACAGATCAGGGATGTTGTTCAGTATGCCCAAAAAAGACACATTACCATTGTCCCTGAAATAGAAATGCCGGGACACGCTTTGGCGGCATTATCGGCCTATCCGGAGTTAGCCTGCACAAAAGGGCCTTTTGAACCGGCAACGAAATGGGGCGTTTTTGATGATGTTTTCTGTCCGAAAGATGAAACATTTACTTTCTTGGAAAATGTTTTGGATGAGGTCATTCAGCTTTTCCCATCGCAATACATTCATATCGGAGGCGATGAATGCCCGAAAACAAGATGGAAAGTATGTACCCATTGCCAGGAACTGATCAGGAAAAATAATTTAAAAGATGAACATGGCCTGCAGAGCTATTTCATTCAGAGAATTGAAAAATATGTCAACAAGAAAGGCAGAAAAATTATCGGCTGGGATGAAATTTTAGAAGGCGGACTGGCTCCCAATGCAGCAGTGATGAGCTGGACAGGTATTAAAGGCGGAATTGAAGCTGCCAAAACCGGCCATTTTGCCGTAATGACCCCGGGAGCTTACTGTTACTTTGATCATTATCAGGGAGATCCGCAATCCGAACCCAATGCTTTCGGAGGGTTCACTCCTTTAGATAAAGTCTATTCCTATAATCCTATTCCATTAGAACTCAATGCAGAGCAGGCAAAATATATTTTAGGCGTTCAGGCTAACTTATGGACAGAGTATATCCAGGATTTCAAACAGGTTCAGTATATGATCTTCCCGAGGATAATGGCACTTTCGGAAGTGGCTTGGGGAACAGCAGATTCAAAAAACTATAGGGAATTTGAAAACAGGGTAATACAACAATTTAAAGTACTGGATAAGATGAACATCAATTATGCAAAAAGTATCTACAATATTTCAGTAAAAGTTATTCCAAATAATAGTGGAGTAGCTTATGAGCTTTCAACTTCGCAGGATCCAAAAGGAATAAGATATACTTTGGATGGTACAGAACCTACAGCAAGCTCTCAGGTTTATCAAAATGCTGTTCCCGTTTCAGAATCTTTAATTATTAAATCGGCTTATTTTGAGAACGGGCAATTAAAAAGTGCAGTTTCCTCCCAACAATTTTCGGTTTCGAAGACAACAGGAAAAAGTATTACTTTAGAACAGCAGCCCAATGAAAATTACTCCTTCGGTGGAGCTTTCACCCTAGTAGATGGGATTATTGGAAACCCGGGACAGCTCGGAAAAACATGGCTGGGCTTTCAGGGAAAAGACGTGGTAGCGACCATTGATTTGGGCCAGAAAACTGATTTTTCAGAAGTGTATTTCAATACCTTGGACAATAAAGGAAGCTGGATTCATCTGGCAAAAGCTGCACAGGTTTTTATCTCGGATGACAATAAAAATTTCAAAAAGATCAAAGAAATAGGAAGAGAAGAAATCTTAAAGGGCAAAGGAAAAATTAAACTGAATATAGGAAACCAAACCTCAAAATACATTAAGGTTAAAATAGAAAACGCAGGAATTATCCCTGCCGGAAATCCAGGCGCAGATTCAAAAGCCTGGCTTTTCGTAGACGAAATCGGAGTATTATAACTTTAAACCCTAAACCTAACTATGAATTCAAGAAGAAAATTTATAAAAAGCACAGCCTTATTATCTTCAGCCTTATTAATTGATCCTCTCGATCTGATTGCCAAAGATTTGCAGGAAAATAATAAAACGGTTAACAAGCCGATCGTACTTTCCACATGGAATTTCGGGTTAAAAGCCAATGAAGAAGCATGGACGGTTTTAGGAAAAAACGGGCGGGCATTGGATGCTGTTGAAAAAGGAGTTCGTTTAGTGGAACTAGATCCCAGTGAAAGAAGTGTAGGCTATGGAGGCCGCCCGGACAGAGACGGAAGAGTGACTTTAGATGCCTGCATTATGGATGAAAACTATAATATTGGTTCCGTTGCCTGCTTAGAAAATATTAAAAACCCGATTTCAGTAGCAAGAGCGGTGATGGAAAAAACACCACACGTAATGTTGGTAGGAGACGGAGCGTTTCAATTTGCCATTTCTCAAGGTTTTAAAAAAGAGAACCTTCTCACTCCTGAATCGGAAAAAGAATGGAAAGAATGGCTAAAAACCAGCCAGTATAAACCCATTGTGAATGTTGAGAATCACGATACTATAGGAATGATCGCACTGGATGCACAGGGAAACCTTTCAGGAGCGTGTACAACCAGCGGAATGGCGTTCAAAATGCATGGCAGAGTAGGAGATTCCCCGATTATCGGAGCCGGATTATTTGTTGATAATGAAGTAGGTGCCGCCACAGCCACCGGTCATGGTGAGGAGGTGATCAGAACTGTTGGAACCCACCTTGTAGTGGAACTGATGAGGCAGGGAAGAACCCCACAGCAGGCCTGTAAAGAAGCCGTAGAGAGAATCGTAAAAATTGCTCAAAGAAGAAATAAGAACTTAAAAGACATCCAGGTTGGGTTTATTGCCCTGAATAAAAAGGGAGAATATGGTTCTTACTGTATTCAGGACGGATTTAACTTTGCAGTTTATGATCAGAAAGGAAACAGGCTGGAAAAACCGGATTTTGCTTTGAAATAAGAGTAAGTAATTAGAAATTAATTTTCCTAAACCTTAAACCTAAATGTCAAAAATAGAAATAGCCTGCTTTAATCCTGAATCAGCGATCATTGCCTTTGAAAATGGAGCAGACAGAATAGAATTATGCGACGGATTAAATGAAGGTGGAACAACACCTGATTTTGAAATAACAAAACAGTTGCGGGAGAAAATAAACATCCCGATTTTCGTCATGATCCGTCCCCGGGGCGGAGATTTCACTTATACTGAAGTAGAATTTGAACAAATGAAAGAAGATTTGATCCGATTAAAATCCTTAAACATAGACGGTTTTGTTTTTGGAATTTTGGATGAAAATGAAGAAATAAATATAGAACAGAATAAGGCTTTAGTTGAGTTGGCAAAACCCTTTCCATGTACTTTTCACCGTGCTTTCGACAGGGCAAAAGATATGGAAGACTCTTTGGAAAAAGTAATTGAATGCGGATTTAAAACCATCCTTACTTCAGGACAAAAGTTAAACGTTTCCGAAGGGAAAGAGAACCTGAAAAAACTGGTAGAATTTTCCAATGGCAGAATAGAGATCCTTATTGGAGGCGGACTCCGCTCGACCAATATTCGGGAAATAAGAGACTTTACGAATGCAGGCTATTTCCATTCTTCTGCTATTACAGACGGCGGAGCAATTGCAAATCCTGATGAAGTTATTGCATTGAGAAACGGATAAAATGTCACAGCATTTTTGTCATTCTGAATGAAGCGCAGCGGAACGAAGAATCTCAACTTAATACTCTTAACAGCTTAATTTAAAGCTTAGTGGTTAAAATTATTAAGATTCATCGTTCCTCGGAATGACAAACTATATGCTTTAAAACCATAATAAATATAATTGATGAATAGAACTATCCTTTTTGCTTTCTTTTTCATTCAGAATTTAATTTCTGCCCAATTTTCAGAGAGAAATTTATCCTCTGAGAAATGGCAGTTCAAAAATTCAAAAGAAAACGGGTGGTTTCCTGCCAAAGTGCCGGGAACTGTTCATCTGGATCTTATGAACAATAAAGTTATACCCGATCCTTTTAAGGATGAGAATGAAAAAAAAGTACAATGGATAGAAAACGAAGACTGGGAGTACCAGACCCGTTTTACAGTATCATCAAAAGAACTGAAAAATCAAAATATCGATCTGGCTTTTAACGGATTAGATACGTTTTCTGAAATATATCTTAACGGTAGGCTTTTAAAGAAAACTGATAATATGTTCAGAAAATGGGAGATCCCTGTAAAATCACATCTGAAAACAGGGGAAAACTTATTACAGGTCAAATTTAAATCAACAATAATTGCAGGAAAGCAACTAGCCCAAAAAGTACCTTTTACAATGCCTGAGTCTCCAAGAAGTTTCGTGAGAAAGGCACAATATCAGTTTGGTTGGGACTGGGGTCCTAGATTAGTAACTGTGGGAATCTGGAAAGATGTAAAATTAAGCTTTTGGAACAACGCCAGATTCGGAAATGTAAAGGTTGAGCAAAAAAAACTGACAAAGGAAAAAGCAGATTTAAATATTCATGCTGAAATTATTGCTGAAAAAGAAGAGGAATATATAGTTTTAATCAATAGTAGACCCTTCAATTTTCAACTGAAAAAAGGAAATAATACAATTCAGATCCCCCTCGCAATTTTAAATCCAAAACTTTGGCAGCCAAACGAATGGGGAAATCCTGATATGTATGATATTAAAATTTCCTTACAAAAAGATTCAAAAATTCTGTACGATAAAAATTTGAGAATCGGGTTGCGGACCGTAGAACTGGTTCAGGAAAAAGATTCCAAAGGAAAATCCTTCTATTTTAAAGTGAACGGATATCCGTTATATATCAAAGGAACGAATTGGATCCCGGCAGACAGCTTTTCGCCAAGAATGACCGGGGAAAAATACCAATATCTCATTAAACAGGCGAAAGAAGCCCATATGAATATGATCCGCGTCTGGGGCGGTGGAATTTATGAAAATGATGAATTTTACAAAGCCTGTGACGAGAACGGCATTCTGGTATGGCAGGATTTTATGTTTGCCGGAAGCTTTTATCCTGGAGATGAAGAATTTTTACAAAATGTAAAAGAAGAAATTAAAGAACAGGTCAACCGTTTGCAAAATCACCCGTCTATTGCTTTATGGTGCGGAAATAACGAAATAGATGAGGCGATTGTGAACTGGGGCTATCAGAAGCAGTTCAACTATTCAAAAGATGACTCTTTGCAAATATGGAAAGATTACCGGAAGGTTTTTCATGAATTAATTCCGAATACTTTAAAAGAAAACCTAACAGCGGATAAAAATATATACTGGCCAAGCTCACCTTCAATCGGATGGGGACATAAGGAAAGCCTGACGGAAGGAGATTCCCATTATTGGGGAGTCTGGTGGGGAGAACAGCCGTTTGAGATGTACAATGAAAAAACAGGGCGTTTTATGTCAGAGTATGGCTTTCAGGGAATGCCGACTTTGGAAACGACCAAAGCCATGTTTTCCGGAAACCCTGATCTGAATTTGCAGGATCCTGTCATTAAGGCCCATCAAAAACATCCGAGAGGATGGCAGATTATTGATGAATATATGAAAAGGGACTATAAAATTCCGGCAGACTTTGTGAAATATAACTACGTTTCCCAATTATTGCAGGCACGGGGAATGAAAATAGCCATAGAAGCCCACCGCCGGGCAATGCCTTACAATATGGGAACCCTATACTGGCAGTTGAATGATTGCTGGCCGGTAGTTTCCTGGTCATCATTGGACTATCTGGGTAACTGGAAAGCCCTGCATTATGAAGCAAAAAGGAGTTTTGAGCCTACTATAATTTCAGTTGCAGAAACAGATAAAACATACGATATCTACTTCGTAAGTGATTTACAAAGTGATTTAGGAATAGGCTCAGGTGCGGAACTTAGTGATATTAATGGCAAAATACTTTGGAGCATGGAAGCCGCCGATCATTTGAAAGCCAACGCAAGCGAAAAACATTTTGAAATTAAAAAATCAGAATTTGCAGGATTTGATCTTTCAAAGGCATTTTTAAGGGTCTATTTTGATAATGATTCTATGAAACAGGAAAAACTGTTTTTCTTTGTTAAACCCAAAGACCTGAAACTCATAAAACCCAATATTCTGGTAAGGAAGATCTCTTCCACGGAAATTGAAATTTCCACGGATGTTCTGGCAAAAGATGTCTATCTGCTGGGTGATACGCATTTCAGTGACAATTTTTTTGACCTCCTTCCTAGAACTTCCAAAAGAATTAAACTTTCAAAACCTTTGGAAAAAGTTGAGCTAATGAGCCTTTGGAATACAATGATGGACTAGGTTTAGATAAGGAAAAAACCTCAGATTTTACTTCGTGCAATAATAGCCTGATTTAATATGTTTTATATATTATCCTAACTGGCCTTCATCACAGCAGATGTATTGGAGATTAGGATTGGGATGAATGTCAAAAAGGAGTTAAATATCCTTGTATGTTTCTTGATAATGAAACTTAAATGTTAAAAAATCTTCGGTACAGTTGTGATTTAAATTCTCGATAAGTTTAAGCAGGTATTTGATAACAAATTTAATTATTCAGCCATAAAAAATAGAATACCAATGATAAATCGAAGCCTTTGAACCAGAATTCGCTGGATCAAAAAAGACCTTATGGCAATTAAGCGGAAAATCCAGGGTAAAAAGTCACCAATTTCAATTGATAATTAAAAATCAACTGTAAATTTGCATCATATTTTCAGGATTATGGTAAATTTTGTTTTGATTGGAGTATGCATTATAGCAGGAATGATATTCAGAGCGACAAAAACCATCCATCCTGATGCCCATAAAGGTATCAATACCTGGATACTTTATCTTGCCCTGCCTGCAGTTTCCTTCAAATACCTTCCTAAAGTTCAGTGGACAGTGGAAATGCTTTTCCCCATTATGGCTACTTTCCTTATTTCTGTTTTCTGTTTCTTTTTTATGAAACTTTACAGTAAAAGTAAAGGCTATTCCGGGAGGTCAAGAAGTACGCTGGAACTCACAAGCGGCTATAGCAATACCTCTTTTATCGGATTTCCGCTGATCAGTGCGTTTTATGGAGAAAGTTTCCTGAGTATTGCCATTATATGTGATCAGACCATGTTCCTGGCGCTTTCAACCCTTGGGATTATTGCCGCCGTAAGAGGAGGAAGCAGATCAGGAAAAGTAAGTATAGCATTTATCCTCACAAGGCTGGTCACTTTTCCTCCGTTGATAGGATGTATTTGTGCATTGGTATTATCTCCCTTTATTGATTTAACATTCGCGGAGCCCTTTTTTGATAAGTTGGCAGCAACGGTAAGTCCCTTAGCTCTATTTTCCGTAGGATTGCAGCTAAAATTCAATGGCTGGAAGAAACTGATCCCCCAAATGTCAGTTTCGATGTTATATAAGATGATACTGTCTCCGGCAATCGTTTTGGGAATGGCTTTATTGTTCGGGATAAAAGGGGATGTGGCTAAGATCACTGTTTTTGAAGCGGCAATGCCCACCGTGGTAACCTCAAGCATTATTGCCGAACAGTTCCGGTTAAATACCAAACTGACGAATCTGACTATCGGATTTAGTATTATCATTGGCTTTTTTACTTCTGCCGTCTGGTATAGAATTATCGATATGTTTTTTTGAAACTTTAAATATTTATAGCATAAGCTAATCGCCCAGTTTATCGGGGTCTCAGCAGTCTTTTTAAAAATATAGTTTAGATTCTTCATTCCTTTACACTTCATTCAGACTCATAAAGAGAACGCTAGACCTTAATCTCTGCTTTATCCTCAATAAAAAATTGCACTTCTCTGAAGAAAAATATAATTTTACACTTTAAATACTTCCTTTGCGTTACGCCCAGATTATCTTGCCATTAAATTTAAAAGGTTCTTTTACATACAGGATCCCGGAAGAATTAATGCCTTCCATACAGCCGGGAATGCGTGTTCTGGTTCCTTTTCGCGGGAAGAAGATCTATACGGGACTCGTTTTTGAGATCCATGATCATGAGCCGGAAAACTTTATTCCAAGGGAGATCATAAGCATTTTGGATGAATTCCCGATCCTGCCCAAAGAGCAGATCAGTTTCTGGAACTGGCTTTCGGAATATTACCTGTGCAGCCCGGGTGAAATTTACCGTTTTGCCTTCCCGTCTTCTTTAAAGCTGGAAAGTGAGACCTATTTAAAATTAAGACCTAATGTTGCTGTAGATTTTGAAAATCTGGATGTGAACGAAATGTACCTCATTCAGGCACTGGAAGTGAGACAGCTGATCAATCTTACGGATATAGAAGCATTTATTCCTAAAAAAGAGATCATTAAAACCATCAATTCCTTGATTGATCTGCAATACATAGAAATTGATGAGAAAATTGCCGAAAAATATAAAGCCCGGGAAGTCGCTTATGTGAAGATCAATGAGAAATTCCTGAACAATCATGACCTTACGGAGATCCTTTCAAAACTCAATAAAGCTCCACGGCAAAAAGACCTTTTTTTACTGATTCTGGATAAGCAGACGGAAACTCCTTCGGCTTACATCAAAAAATCCGAATTATTTGAAGCCGGAAATTTCGGAAGCTTGCATTTCAAAGCTCTGGTCGACAAAAATTTTGTGGAGGAATATTATCTGCAAAAAGACAGGCTTGAAAGCTATGAAGGGGAAATTGAAGAAATAGAAGAACTTTCAGAATCGCAGAAGCTAGCCAAAAAAGAAGTGGATAAAGCCTTTGAAGACAATAAAAAAGTTCTGCTTCATGGTGTTACATCCTCAGGGAAAACTCATATTTATCTGGAAAAGATAGAAGAATGCATCAATGAAGGGAAAAATGCGCTGTTCCTGCTTCCTGAAATTTCACTGACCAAGCAGATCACCCTGAGATTAGAAAAAAAATACGGGAGACAGCTGGGCTTTTATCATCAGAAACTGACCGATTTTGAACGTGTGGAAGTCTGGAGGAAAATTAAGAATAATGATATCCAGATCCTTATAGGAACAAGGAATGCTTTGTTTTTGCCCTTTCAGAATTTGGGATTGGTGATTGTGGATGAAGAGCACGATTCTGCTTATAAGCCAAGAGAAGTTTCTCCTTATTTCAATGCGAAAGATGCGGCTTTGGTACTGGCTGGTTTTTACAAGGCTGGAGTGATCTTAGGTTCCGCAACGCCTTCTGTAGAAAGCTGTTATCTGGCCCGAAAAGATAAATTAAAATACGTTTTCCTCGGAGAAAGATTCGGAGATGTGAAACTGCCGGAGTATGAGCTGATCAATTTTAAAGAAGCCCAGGAATCTAAAAAAGTTTCAGGAAATTTTTCCTTGCATCTGATCGATGAGATCAGAAAAACTCTCGATGAAAAAAATCAGGCAATCATTCTCCACAACCGCCGCGGCTATGCCAATGTAGTAGAATGTGAAACCTGCGGTTATGTCAATTACTGCTCAAACTGTGATGTGGTCATGACCTATCATAAATCGGCCAATGAAATGAAATGCCATTATTGCGGCCAAAGGGCATCAAAACCAAAAACTTGCCCCAAATGCTATTCCGAAAACCTGAATGAGAGAGGAGTGGGCGTAGAGCAGATTCATGAAGAGGTCTCCAAAATATTTCCGGACAGTGAGGTAGACAGGATGGATGTGGATTCCATGCGGAAAAAATTTGCTTATGAAAAACTCTATGAAAAAATTGAAGACAGGGAAACAGATATTGTGGTAGGAACTCAAATGATCTCCAAAGGCCTGGATTTTGACCATATTGAACTGGTGGCTATTCCGAAAGCGGATTCCCTGCTGTATGTTCAGGATTTCAGGGCAGAAGAAAGAGCTTATCAGCTGATCACCCAGGTTTCAGGAAGAGCGGGAAGGGTTTCCGGGAAAGGTAAAATATTAATTCAGACCTATAATCCTGATCATTCCGTATTTCAGTTGATCCGGATCAATAATGTGACCAAGATTTATGATTATTTCCTGAAAGAACGGCAGAAATTCCATTATCCGCCATTCACAAAGCTGATCATGATTGAATTGAAGCACAGGAAAGAAGAAAAAGTCAACCGTGCTTCCCAATTTTTGGGCTCTGTTTTGCGGAAATATCTCCCGGAAGAATGTGTTTTGGGTCCGGAGCGGGCACAGATCGCCCGGCTGAATAATCTGTACCAGTTTCAGATATTGCTCAAGCTTCCTAGAGGAAAAAACTATGAAAAGTTTAAGGAAATGGTTTTGATAAGTTTGAATGAGTTTGAAGAGATCACTGCTTATCAGAGCATCAGAAAAGCTGTTTTAGTGGATTTTTAACAATATTTAACATAATTTACAGTCTTTTATAAGGGGGTAATGTTCTGATTTCTAACAATAATTTCTACTTTTGAACGTTGATTAACTGTTTGGCTCTTTTCTTGAATGATTTTTAACCAAATCGTTTTTATGATATCCAAACATGGAAACAAAAAGAAGATAGATGGTAAATTTCAGAAAATATATTTCAGGCATAACGGTATTGGCTTCTGGTTTTTTCCTTGCCCAATCTACCGTTTCTACCGTTCTTTACACTCCGGCTTACGAAAATCAGAAAAGTACTTTAAACCTGCCTTCTCCCATAACTTCGATGGTGGAGAAAGCGATTTTGTCGCCGAAAGAACTTGTAGATATTAATGTAAACACAATGATGTCGGACCCCGTGCTGAAAAATGCAACCTGGGGATTCGTAGTGTATGACCCGAAAACGAAGAAAGTGATTTCCTCGTATAATGAAAATACTCCTTTAGTTCCGGCTTCTACCACAAAATTATTGACTACGGAAACGGCTTTAAGCCTTCTGGGTGAGAACTACCGCTGGATGACCCAGCTGGAATATTCAGGAAGTATAGATGAAAATGGAGTTTTAAATGGCAATCTTTATATCGTAGGAAGCGGTGACCCGTCTTTGGGTACCAATAAAGCCGGGGCCTGGTCGTATAAAGAAATTGTTTCAGACTTCGTAAGCGGAATTTCACGCGAAGGGATCAAAAAGGTAAACGGGGATATTATTATCCAGACAGCGCTTTTCAAAGGTAATATTTCAAGACTTCCGGAAAATGTTGTTTGGCTAGAAAACAATAACTACTATTTGCCTGCAGGAACCACGCAAGAGATCAATCCTGCTAACGAAAAACTGATCGTAAAGAAAGGAAATAGTTTTTCTGCTGAGAAAAAGTATTTCTATGTTTCCCCTTATATGAATCAGATGGTATATGCCGATAAATATGATGGAGACGGGATCTTAACAACAAAATTGCCTGATGCGCCTGCTTATCTGGCTAATTCATTCAAAACTACTCTGGTAAAGAGCGGAGTAAGCGTTACAGGAAAAGTAACTCCAAGAATGACAGATGGAACGCCTGAAAGCAGAAAAATGATTTCAGCGTACAAATCTCCGACCTTGGCAGATATCGTGTATTATACCAATCAGCACAGTGATAACTCATTGGCAGAAGCCCTGCTAAAAACAGTAGGATTTCAGAAACTGGGAGATCAGACCTCAGAATCAGGAAGAAGTGTAGTGACGGAACATTTAAAAGATATTTCCTTTGATCTGAACGGGCTTAGCTATGTGGATGGAAGCGGGCTTTCTAGAAGCAATCTGGTGACGCCTATTTCTCAGGTGAAATATCTGACCTCTTTGATGAATGAAAAATATTACAAGACCTATTTAACGTCTTTACCGATCGGAGGACAGTCCGGAACCCTGAAAAGAATGTTTCTGGGAACGGGTAACGGGCAGATCTTTGCTAAAACAGGAACTTTGAGCAGGGTAAAAACACTGGCAGGATATATGAAGACCAACTCAGGGAAAACCTTGGTATTCTCATTACTGGTGAATAACTATTCAGGGTCTGTGGATATGGTGAAAAAAAGAATGGAAAAAATCCTTGAACCGGCTCTGGATCTTTAAAAAATATAATTTACTAATATTAAAAACCTTTTAATCCATGATTAGAAGGTTTTTTTTATCTTTGAGTATATAAAAGTCTGACTATGAGAAAACTTTATCTTTTGGTGATCAGCATTTTTGCCATTCATCCTTTACTATATGCTCAGGACGAGAATATAGAAATGAAAGGACTCATCGCAAAGGAGATGAAGTCTTTTGCTCACAAGATGATTACTTATAATATTAATCCTAACACGCTGAATTATGATCTTCAGTATCAGAGGATGGATGTTACCTTAAACCCTTTCGTGAATACTATTTCAGGCTCTGTCACTTCACATTTTAAGCCTAATCAGGGGATAAGCAGTATCTATTTTGACCTTACGAATACTTTAACGGTTTCTCAGGTAAAACATCACGGTGCTGACCTTGCTTTCCAGCAGCTCGCAACAAGAGAGATAAAGATAGATTTTCCGGCTTCTCTTCCAGCTAATGTTTTGGACTCTCTTACCATACACTATTCAGGAACACCACCTTCAAACAACAATGCTTTTGCTGTAAGTACTCAAGGCGGTACGCCTGTGCTTGCCACTCTTAATGAACCTTACGGAGCCCAGGACTGGTTTCCCACCAAGCAAAGCCTTAATGATAAGATAGAACGGTTTGATTTCAAAATCACAACGCCATCTCAATATAATGTGGCATCGAACGGAAAGCTGATGTCGGAAACCATACTCCCAAGCGGTGAGAAGCTGACCTTCTGGAGGACCATGTATCCCATGACGGCTTACCTGGCTGCTCTTTCCATTACGAATTTTGTGAAACTGAACGATACCATAGGAAATCCTCCTTTTCCATTCGTGAATTACCTGTATCCTTCTACGGCAGCCAATGCTACGAGTATGTCCAATATTGACTGGACGAAACAGGTCATGAACACTTTTGAAACCTATTTCGGGCCATATCCTTTCCGGAACGAAAAATATGGGCATATGGAATTCATGTACGGCGGAGGGATGGAGCATCAGACCATGTCTTCGATGGGGGCATGGAGCAGGGGACTTATAGCCCACGAGCTTGCCCATCAGTGGTTTGGAGATAAGGTGACCTGTGGCGCGTGGAATGATATATGGCTGAATGAAGGTTTTGCTACCTTTGGGGAGCACGTAGCCTATGAAAAACTACTGATGAGCAATGCCGATTTTATGACCTATCTGTCCGGTCAGAAAGATTTTATCACCAGTGCGCCCGGTGGAAGCACTTATGTCGCAGATGCTAATCTGTCGAGTGTGGGAACAATTTTTAACGGGAGATTATCCTATTCGAAAGGGGGCTATATTGTAAGAATGATCAAATGGATCCTGGGAGAAACTGCATTTTATCAGGCTCTTAAAGACTATCATTCCAGGCCGGCTTTAGCCTATAATTATGTAAGAACCTCAGATCTGAATGCTTCGTTATTGCAATCTACAGGAAAAGATTTTACAGGCTTTTTCAATGACTGGGTCTATGGCGAAGGGTATCCAACCTATGACATCCGGTGGAAACAGGCACCCAATCAGGATATCGTCTTCAAGGTTTCCCAAACCCAAAGCCATGCTTCGGTGGGCTTTTTCGAGATGCCTTTGCCGATAAAAGTAAACGGAACGGGTGGTGAAGTTGCTTATTTTGCTCTGAACAATACTTCCAATAACGAGTATTTTGTACAGTCTGTATCCTTCCCGGTGGCAAGTGTTCAGTTTAATTATGAATACCAGATCCTGGAAAGAAACTCTACAGTAGCCCAGGACAATGCTTTAAGTACAGAATCTGTGGAGCGCGAAAGCTTTGCTTTATATCCTAATCCGGCCAATAATGAGATATACGTGAAAGGAGTGGATAAACCTGTGGAATTCACCATTCATTTTACTGACGGAAAACTGGTAAGAAAGGCGGTTTATCATCCGGGTAAAGCGGTAAACATTGCAGAATTGGTTCCCGGAACTTATATTTTCACAATAAAAGGGAAGAATATTAAATTTGTTAAATATTAAATACATATCAAAGCGGACTTTAGTCCGTTTTTTTTATTTTTGATCATAACTTAAGAACCCGTTTAAATTTTATTTCTACCTTTAATCTTTTTAGTGTTCAATTAAACATGCAGTTTGTCATGCTGGAAGCATCTTTACACAGTATAGAAATCGGAATGCCAAGCTTGACTCCATTGCAAAAAATAAGAGTAATAAATTTAAAAAGGCTCTAAATCTTTAAACAGAGAATGAAAAGCATGAAATTTTTTTTAATGGCCTGCTCGTTCAGCAGTGCCTTTCTTTTTTCCCAACAAACGGAATGCGGATTACAGAAGTCTGAATTTATAGATTTCCCGACAGTAGATAAAGAGAGCATATCATGTATTGCTAAGAATTCTGAAAAGAAAGCTACCGTATTTTATACGCTGGCGAGTTGGTGTGTACCTTGTGTCAAGCATCTTCCGGATGCGTTACAGCTTGAAAAAGATTTCAATACCGATGTGTATGTGGTTTTGGTAGAAGCTGAAGATGATGAAAGGATAAAAAGGGCAATTAATATTGTTAAGAGAGCGTCACAGGATGCTAAGATTTTAGTGTTAAAGAACTCAGTCTACAAAGGGGGAGTGAAGAAACGCAATTCAGCTTTTGTTAAGCAGATCACGCCAAAGCAATTTGAAACCATACCCGATTTCTCAAAATTTATTGTCCTCAATAATCAGGGTGAGGTAGTGATGGTAACCAACTGGAAAGACTATAAGGAAATTGACCGGAAAAATAGAGAAAATGTGCAGCAAATGCTCTCGCATACCGTCATTCCTTTATTAAAGTAAAGATCTTATGAAAATATAAATTACAATGCTGTTTCCTAAAGTTGAAACGGCTTTTTTTATTAAATTAGCGCATCTAAAAAATTACTGAAAATGATCTCTAAAAAGTATCTTGAAAACCTCCGAAACGAACTTAAAAATATTGAGAACGACGGACTTTATAAAAGAGAAAGAATTATCACTTCCCAGCAAAGTGCCGAAATAGAAGCCAACGGTAAAAAGCTGTTGAACTTCTGTGCCAACAATTATCTGGGATTATCCAACAACCCTGAAGTGATGAAAGCTTCCCAGGATATGATAGGATCTCATGGTTACGGAATGTCTTCAGTACGTTTTATCTGTGGAACCCAGGATATTCATAAGCAGCTGGAGCAAAAGATCGCTGACTTTTTAGGTCTTGAAGACACGATCCTTTATGCAGCATGTTTTGATGCCAATGGAGGCGTTTTTGAGCCCTTATTTACGGAAGAGGATGCTATTATTTCTGATGAACTGAACCATGCTTCTATTATCGATGGAGTTCGCCTTTGTAAAGCAGCGAGATACCGTTATAAAAATAATAATATGGAAGATCTGGAAGCTCAGCTGATTGCCGCTTCCGAAAAAAATCATCGCTTTAAGATCATTGTAACGGACGGAGTTTTCTCGATGGATGGCATTGTAGCCAACCTGAAAGGAGTCTGTGATCTGGCCGATAAATATGACGCTTTGGTGATGGTAGATGATTCACATGCCACAGGGTTCATTGGTAAAACAGGACGCGGAACCCATGAAGCCAATGATGTGATGGGTAGAGTGGACATCATTACTTCTACTTTAGGAAAAGCACTTGGTGGAGCTTTGGGAGGATTTACCTCAGGAAAAAAAGAAATTATTGATATGCTTAGACAGCGCTCCAGGCCTTATTTATTTTCCAATTCTTTAGCGCCGGGAATCGTTGGGGCTGCCTCCAAAGTACTGGATATGATCTCGGAAGATACCTCTCTTCGCGATAAAGTAATGGAAAATGCCGGGTATTTCAGAACGCAGATGAAAGCCAAAGGGTTTGATATCCCTGATGGTGATGCTGCTATTGTTCCGGTAATGCTTTATGACGCACCGCTTTCTCAAAAAATGGCAGAAAGATTAATGGATGAAGGTATTTATGTGATAGGGTTCTTCTATCCGGTAGTACCGAAAGGGAAAGCCAGGATCAGGGTTCAGTTATCCGCAGCCCATACAAGGGAACATCTGGATAAAGCTATCGCTGCTTTTGAAAAAGTAGGAAAGGAGCTTGGAGTGATCAAATAATGAGAAAACTGGCATTGATTTTGGCAATGAGCGTTATTTTGGTTTCATGTAAAGCCAAAATGAATCAGTACATCAAAAACGAAAATAATGTAAAAAAAAGATCCGGAAAGTGGAAGGAAGAGTATTCTTCAAACGAAGGTACTTATATTGCCGTGGGAAAATATAAGAATGGGGAGAAAGTGGGGGTATGGAAGACTTTTTTTGATAATAAGCTGTATCAGAAGGATAAGATCAGAAAAAATATCACCAAAACAAAACGGTATTTTTCTGATGGGACACTGATGGAAAGCGGCCAGTCGAAAATGGATATTTCTACTAATGAGCGCCACTGGTATTATTTTGATGACTGGAAGTACTACAATGATCAAGGGAAGCTTTTATATATCAAAAAGTATCATTTGGGTAATAAAACTGATAGTATTTCCTTGGTAAAATAGTATAGAATATTATATTTTAAGGTGTATTGGTTTACATATTTTACTTCGATTTCGCTCAGCATGACATAGCAGACAACTATGTTAAGGTAAAGCGTACGGTATTAACGATGTCATGCTGAGCGAAATCGAAGCATCTTTCTTACATAAAAACTTTTAAAATATTCAGTTTTTCCAGATCAGAAGAATTTTATTTTCAAAAATTATATAAAAACTTATCTTTGTAGCTAATTTTTCCGAATGCTTTACACCATAATAAAAGCTTTACATATCATTTTCATGGTAAGCTATTTTGCGGGAATTTTCTATCTCGTAAGAATTTTCGTTTACTATAAAGATACTGATGAATTTCCGGAGGAAAAAAAGAATATTCTGAGAGAGCAGTATATCTTCATGGCCGGAAGGCTGTGGAATATCATTACGGTTCCGGCGGGTGTCATCATGACGGTATGCGGTCTCATCCTGATCTTTCTGAATACAGGCCTGATGAAAACCCCGTGGTTCCACTTGAAGCTTACTTTCCTGATCGGTCTGGCAATATACCATTACTGGTGCTGGAAAAAAGTAGGGCAGCTGAAAAAACTGAACGGAAATACTCTTGAAGTAGCCAATATAAAACTGAGGCAGGCTAATGAGATAGCCACTTTCATCTTATTCTTGGTCGTATTCACGGTGATCTTAAAATCTGCGGTGATTGAGTACTGGTGGCAATTAATCGCAGGATTTTTCGTTCTAGTATTTTTGATCATGATAACGGTAAAACTGGTAAATAAAAAAAGAAATAAATAAAAAGTTATAAGTTATGGGTTAAAAGTTATAAGTTGGTTGTACAACAATCAACGGGTAACAGAAAACTCATAATTCATCACTTAAAACTCATAACTAAAAAACATGTTTGCAATTTTTAAAAAAGAACTTTGGAGCTACTTCGGAAACTGGAGCGCATGGATCATTATGGCGGCCTTCAGTCTGATTGCGGCTCTCTTTTTGTTTTTTTTCGAGAACGATTCCAATATTTTTGAGATCGGGATGGCTTCCTTACAGAGCTATTTTGTTTTGGTTCCGTGGCTGCTGATGTTCATTATTCCGGCACTTTCCATGAAGACTTTTGCGGAGGAGCAACAGACAGGAACATTGAACTGGCTGTTTTCCCAACCTTTAAAGATCTCCGATCTGGTAGTGGGAAAATTCCTTTCTGTGTGGACGGTGGGCATTCTGTGTCTTATTCCGTCTCTGGTGTATTTGTACACCGTGTATGTATTGGGAGTTCCTGCCGGGAATGTTGACCTGGGAATGACGTTCGGAAGCTATATCGGTTTAATTATTCTTATTGCAGCCTTTGCCGGAGTCGGGATTCTGGCTTCTTCGCTTTCCCAAAACCAGATCATGGCTTATTTACTTGGAGTTTTCATGTGTTTCATCATGTACTTCGGAATCGAGCAGCTGGCGAGCTATAAATTATTAGGCGGGGCAGATTTTATTTTGCAGAATATCGGTTTTTACCAGCATTTCTTAGCTTTCACACGGGGACTTGTTGATTTTAAGGATGTGGCCTACTTTGTTTTGATTATAGGTGTTTCGTTAGTATTGTCCAATCATTTTATCCAAAAAAAGAAGTAAGATCATGAAGAAGATACCATTCAGATCACCGTTGGGAATTTTACTGTTTGTGGTACTGCCTTTGGCGGTTATCCTGTATATTTCGGGAATACGGCTGGATCTTACGAAAGAAAAAAGATATACGCTTTCAGACAATACCGTTAAAGTATTGAAATCCGTTAAAAAGCCTTTGACTGTTGAGGTTTTCCTGGAAGGTGACTTTCCGGCAAGCTTCAAGCAGCTTCAGGGTGAAACCAGATTTATGCTGGAAGAATTCAGGAAGATCAATCCTAAGATAGATTTTAAGTTCATTGATCCCATCAAGACCAAGATGTCTCAGGACACCCTGATGGCAATGGGAATGCAGCCTTCCGTGCTTCCTGATGTAAAAGACGGGAAGGTTTCGCAGATTGTGCTGTTTCCTTATGCAGTGATCAAGTATGACAAAAAAGGGGTTTCCATTCCTTTGGTGGTGCAGCAGACCGGGATAGATGCAGACCAGCAGCTTACCAGATCTATTGAAAATTTAGAGTACAACCTGGTTTCCAATATAAAAAACGTAGCGACGGATAAAAGGAAAAAGATTGGCGTTCTGGTGAATCAGGATGAGCTAAGCCCGGGTGAGTTCCAGGGATTTATGCAGCTGGCACTGGAAAATTATGATGCAGGGCCTGTTATTCCTAAAAACCAGACGGAGCTTACCGTAGCTGATGTTCCTATGCTGAAGCAGATGAGTGCTCTGGTGATCGCAAAACCAAGAAAGGCCTTTACAGATGGCGAAAAAGTGATCCTTGACCAGTATATTATGAACGGCGGAAGGACCCTATGGATGATTGATGCCGTAAATGCCGAAATGGATACCCTGATGAGGTCCCAGAAAGTAATGCCTTTTCCTGTAGATCTTAATATGACGGATTTCTTTTTCAATTACGGGATCAGGATCAATCCTGCACTGGTAAAGGATGTAAAGAAATTTGCTCTGCTGAGGCTGGTAACGGGTGAAGTAAGCGGAAATCCACAATATACAAGCCTCCCGTGGCCTTATTTCCCGCTTGGAATTGCTGAAAAAGACCATCCGGTCACCAAAAACATCAATCCTGTAAAATTTGAATTCCCTACGTCTATTGATACCTTAGGCGGAAGAAAAAATATCAAGACCCATGTCCTTTTTGAATCCAGCGAAAGAACCTTATTAAAACAGGTTCCTAATTATGTTGATCTAAAGGAGATCTCAAGTGTAGACAGCCTCGGGCAAATGGAAAAGCCAAGCACTCCGAAGATCTATGCGGTGGCTTTGGAAGGTAAATTCAATTCTGCCTATGCTTCAAGGATCGAGAGAAAATCTTATCCGGGCTTTAAGGCTTCAAGCCCTGAAAATAAAATGATCGTGATCGCGGACGGGGATGTAGGAAGAAATAAAGTATTGAAAGGGGAACCGCTTCCTTTAGGCGTTGATCTTCTCACCAATGAGCAGTTCGGAAACGAGCAGTTTTTAAGAAATGCATTGGATTATCTGCTGGACGACAGCAACCTGATGAAACTGAGAAACCGGAATATTGAAGAACGGCTTCTGGACCGCCAGAGAATTACCGAAGAAAAGAGCAACTGGCAATGGTTCAATTTGCTGCTTCCTTTAGCGGTGATATGTATTTTGGGAGGATTGTTCTTCTGGCTGAGGAAGAGAAAGTTTGGATAAATAAAAAGAGAAACCGGAAGGTTTCTCTTTTTTAATATTAATCTATATTATTATTTTGCACTAAGTGCTAACATTGCATTTGCAACACTCAAAGTACTTTTATCATATTGTTCATGGCCATAATTATGTTTTTCATTTAAGTCATAAAATGCCTTATATAAATCGAAAGGATTTTGAGATTCTCCTACCCATTTAATTATAATCTCTAAAATCTCATTCATAACGGGTTGATAAGTCATTCTTCCATCAGATTTTCTTATCCCATTATTATCGGATTTCTTTTTTCCTAGATTGAGAAATACATTTTTTTCATCATAAATAATATCTCGAAGTTGTTTGAATTCTTTACCTTTAGGCAAAAAGTCTATTAATAATCTTTGAATACCATTATAATATAATTGATATTTTTCTTCTGGATTTTCAAATTCTTTACTTATAAGTTGTTTTAGTTCATCAAATTCTTCTAAATTTCCTGTTTCTGAATTTAGAGTTAATTGTCTACCTATTTTTTCATTAGCTTTTTGTAAAAGTTCTAATCTTTCCATATCTACTTCAGAAAGATCTTCTTGTTTCTTTATACGTTTTTGATTTGCCATAATATTTTGGTTAATTTAATTCTAATACTAATTTAATTTTTTCACTTGCTTCTTTAATACTTGCCTCATTCCATGTTATAGGGTTTAATTTTGAAATTGCACTATTATAGTCGGGGTAAAACTCCTTAAATGCAGCGTAGTAATTTTTCGAATATAATTCTTTCTGATACCATATGAAGAATGAATAAACTATTGATGGATGTATTTCTATCTCATTTGCAAACTTTGAAACCAAATAAGGGTTATTTATATATTTTTTTATATAATGAAATTTTTCTTCCGACATAAAAAAACTTCTGGCAAATTCGTTTGCTTTATCTTCTATTAAAAAAAGGTCATTGTCATCTGATAAGTGGTAACTACTTTTTTGTATTGTTTCAAAATCGAAAAGAACATGATTTAATTCATGTAATAGCGTAAACCATAGAGTAGGATAATTTTTATTAAAATCTGTAATAACTATACAAGGCTTGTCATTAATTATAAATGTAGCACCTCTGACCTGTGTTGTAGTTAAATAATTTTGAAAAATTACTGTTATGCCAATATTATATAATGCTCTACAAACAGTAAGCAAACCATTATTTACATCTTGACTATAAGGTTTTATTTTCACAATTAAATCTTTTAAATGTTCTCGATTATAATTGTTAGGATTATTTATTATGCGAAAAGTCTGATATGCAGATTTTATCCAAAAATCCTTCATTTTATCAGAATGATTTTTCTTAACTCTACTATATAATGGTTCGTCTAATTGTTGTTCGAATTCACCTATAGATGCATAACCAAAATAATTTAAAACCTTATCAACAAGATTTTCTGTATTAAAATTAGAGGCAAAGAAACCCAATTTCGTCAGCGACTTTACATCAAAATTCTTAACTATAAAAGTTGCTTTTCTAGCATTATCTATTGAAGTAATATTTTCTAAACTTTGATTTTTTAAAACAACATTAATAAAGCTATTAACTTCAATATCTAAAAATTCAGCAATTTTAACAATATGTATTAAGTTAGGTTGTTTTGCCGTCCCATTAAGTATTTCCTCAAAAACATCTTTATCAATGTTAAGAAGTTTAAGTGCATTCGTCTTTTTTAAATTATATTCTAACAATTTTTGCTCAAAAACCTCTCTTATATTAATTTCAGGATCTGTGAAAATTGAATTTAATAAGCGCTCTATACTCATAATTTTAAAAATAAAGGGTGAATTCCCTTACAAAAATAGTTAAAATATATAATAAAAACAATTTTGAGGGTAATTACCCTCAAAATTGTTTCTGTATATTATGCTTTAATGTCAATAAAAAAAGAAACCGTAAGGTTTCTCTTATTTTTAGTTGACAGCTAATCTATTTGGTATCCATGACTGTCTTTTTATTGCGCCACCTATTTATTAGGTAGAAGATCGTCATAAAAATCAGGCAAGCTAATATATGAAAAATCACCTGTGTTTTGCAGTTATCATTAGAGATACCCGTCATTATGAGGTATGATATGATACTCGAAAAAGCACCAACTATAAATCCGGTAATACTCAAAAACACTCCGGTTATAATCAACATGATTTTGCTTTTAATTCTACTATAATCGGACATTATTATCCAGAAAATTGAGCTTAGTATACAAATGGATTCAACTCTTATAAAATATCCGTTGTCTTTACCATAATAAAATCTTAAATCATGAGAACAAATACGGTTACTTAGATACCAAATAATAATCCCGGCTACAACTAAAAAAAGTGAAAGAATTATTCGCCTGACCATTTGGTGTGAGTCTATTGTTTATAAAATTACTACTGACGTGCGGATTGATGCATAGCCGCCAATCCAGCCTGCGTTTTTTAATGTTGTAAAGATTTTATTAAATATTTATTTAACTTTCAACCTCACATTCTCCTCTTTCAAAGCCTCAATCTTCTCCTCCAAAATTTTAATATAGTTTTGCAGGTTTGCTACAATAGAATCAGGAATACTGTGATATTGATTAAAGTTGCCGGAATTGTCATGGAAAATAGGATTATTATTGATAACATTTGTCGGTCTTTCCTCCTTTATCTCTTCCACCGGAACATCCAAAGCAGCAGCCAGTTTCTCCCATTCATCGTCATATATCCTTACTTCATCGTTTTCTTTTCGGGAATAGTTGGAGACATCTGTTGAGATGATCTTAGACATATATTCCTGGGTGTATCCTCTTTGTTTTCTTAGATTTCTTAACTTTTCCATATACGATTTTATCTGTGCTTTGTACAAATATAGACAAAAATGGGGCAAAATTTTTAAATCCGCATTATAATAAAAGGAAAAAGCTTTCGTAACGCAAAGAAAAATAGTCTTGTGGTCATTTAAGATGAGCAAAGATCTTTAATCAATTTTATTGATTTTCCGAAGCTAGCTTTATAAGCGACTTCGTCGCCATTCTTTGCCTTCTTAAATACAGCGTTAGAATTATAAAAACTTTGCGGTTTAAAAACAAAGATTTTTAATTCCGATCCCTAAAAGAGTCAACAAAGATACTTTTAGTAATAAATTATACATAAAAAGTATCTCGCGATATATAAAAAGAATCAAAGAATAAGCTTTTAGTATCAATTAAGATATAAAAAGTATCACACGATATATAAAAAGAGTCAAAGAAGATATCTTTAGGATCAACTTAGATATAAAATGTATCTCAGGAAATATAAAAAGAGTCAATAGAAATACTTTTGGAATTATAGTTCTTGCTCAGCACCATATCGTATGACCTCTCCAAGTACTTCAATATTAATATCTTTAAGCGCTTTGAACTTAATGCAATACCCGGTCACACTTGCTTTTCCTATTCTTTCCCCATACGTTTGGGACAGGTACTTTTTATCTTTGATACCCATGATATAGACGGAAATTCCGGTGGTGTTGGCACTCATCCCGATCCGGTAAAGGTCTCTGGTTTTTCCATCAGCATACTGCATAGTATAGGAGCCATAACCTATATTGGGATTAGAAACAGTTTTATTTTCACTGTCTTTACCATCGAGGAACCATAATTCGCATTCCGGCATGAGCTGCAGGATGATGTCGTGAAGTTCCTGCATATCATTTCGTTTTGGCTCCGGCTGACTGGCAATATATTCCTTGATCTGTTCCTGTGTGTTCATATAAAGTTTGGTTTTTATAATGGATGAAAAAAATTTTAGCGCAAAGAAAAATATTTGATACTGTTTAAAGTTCGCAAAGGTTTCTCATCAATAAATTGATTTTCTGAAGCCAGCTTCATCAGTGCATTAGCTTTGTCATTCCGTAGGAATCTAAATCATTACTCAAGATTCTTCATGAACTATATTCGAAGACCTTCAAAGATGGCATTGCAATAAACTACAAGAGAAATGACCTTTTTATTATTGTTCATTCACTATATTAAATATTGCTCTATAGGAACCAATGTTTTTCAAATATATCATATCTTCTTCTGTCAGCTCATTTGTTACCAATGCTATATCTTCCCATGCTTTTCCGTCCTGTTGTTTAAATGCAAGTTCAATGGATTCAATTTTTGGCTTTTTATTTAATCCCAACATTGTCAGATCCATATACTGGCCTTGTTTAATTTCTCCTTCTGTTATTTCACCCAAAATAAAAAACTTTCTTCCAGTTAATTGAAAACAGCTGTTAAGTTTAAATTGGGCAACCACTATGCTGTGCCAATTATATGTACAATATATACATTGTCTTGCATAGTGTGTCCTTGCCAGTTTATTACATTTTGGACAGGTATTGAAGAATATTTTGTCATGATCTTGGCTTAAAATTCTATTAGCCACAAGCAGTTCAAAATTTTCATAGCCACCTTTAAGTAATTCCAAAACTGTTTGGTCAGAATTTAGCCAGCCTCTTTTTTTGTAGATTTTTTCAAGATTTTTTGTGTTGATGTTTGGTGAGTATTCAAGCTTGTAGAGTGATGATGAGTATTTAATAGCCATTTTCTCATCACTCGTTAATAGGTGGGAGAAATAGTTGATGATATATCGGACTGTTTCTTTATCCATGAAGCTGATTATTTTTTAAATTATTGGTTAATGAACCATTATACATCCTTTATAAAATCCTCATACTCATAATAAAACCTCTCAAAGCCATCCATTTTCTCCACAAAAATCTCAAAAATCTCCTGCCATGTATTCTTATTGAAAATAGAAACTCCATGCTTTTCTATCCAGATCCTGCTAATGACTTTGCCGTTTTCCAGCTCAAAATATTCCTCTTTCTGGAAATCCCCGATAAAGTCTTTCAGGATATCCTCCAGAGACCATATCTTTTCATAATAAGCATTCCGAAAGATCTCATCCTTCATTTCTATATCCAGGGAAACTTCCGCCTTTTTGTTATCTGCATAAAACTTAAAAGAAAAATCCCTTACCTTCGTATCATACAAGATCCATTTTCTCGGAAAAGACTTCCCGAAAGCCGTCCAAAACTCTTTTTTTAACTGCTGTGCTTCCTGTTTGCTGAACATAAAACAAACTTAATGATTTAAAGGTGAAATAGCAAAACTGTAAAATTGCGAAATCGTTAAAGAGTAAAATCGCTAATTTGTCTTTTCTCTACTGCCTTTTAATATTTTTACCAGTTCTATATAGAGATTCTTTATTCCACTTCTGACCTACATTCGCTTATATTCAGAAAGACAAATTTGAAAACTATAAAACTTGAAAAAATGCGTAATCTGCACAATCAGCGGGAGCAAGAAAATGAATTATGATCAAGGCTCTTACAAAACAGTTTTTAAAATATTTTAATAAGAGTAAATAATTAACCTCTAATTTCATGTTTTTCACATAAATTTTGTCATTCCGTAGGAATCTCGACTATCCTTCAAGATCTTTCGCCCTGCTCAAGATGGCAATTTCGAAAATTGTAAAGTCTTAGAATTATTCATCTGGCACATTCCTCAAAAATCTGCATAATCTGTACAATCCACGGGAGCTAAATAATCATTAATCCTTTTGCGATTAATTTTTCAGTATCTCAGATTTCAAACAATTTTAGTATTTTTGCTGTAATGCTGTCGAAAAAATCTCAATATGCCTTTAAAGCACTTTCATACCTTGTAGAAAAAAGGAATGAAGGTCCTATCCTTATTTCCGAAATTGCAGAATACAAAAAAATTCCTTTAAAATTTTTAGAAAATATTCTGCTTGAGCTTAAAAAAGCAGATATCCTCGACAGTAAAAAAGGAAAGGGTGGCGGATACTTCTTTAAAGAAAACCCCGAAAATGTGAAACTGGCAAAAATCATCCGGCTTGTGAACGGGCCAATCGCGCTTCTCCCATGTGTAAGCCTGAATTTCTATGAAAAATGTCAAGATTGCAACGAAGATCATTGTGGTCTTCATGATGTATTGATCGAGGTTCGGGATGCTTCCTTAAATATTCTGGAGAAAAAAACTTTGCTGGATTTGATCGACTGATCGAAATCCTTTTTTTTGAATTATTAGTCTACTTGTTTGGTAGGATAATATTTTTATTAGATATTTGCAGTACTTCAAACGGATAATTATGATCTCAAAAGAAGATGCAGATATATTGAAACAACTTTCAGCAGAGGATGGGCTGAAACTGATCTCTTCAAAATTCCCTGAAGGAATTGTTTTTTCCACATCACTTGGCCAGGAAGACCAGGTGATCACGGATATGATCTTTACTAAACGGTTGCCGGTAAAAGTTTTCACATTGGATACAGGAAGGCTTTTTTATGAACATTATGAACTGCTTTCCAGGAACAATTCAAGATATAAGATCAAAACCGAAGTATATTTCCCGGAAGTTGCTGACGTAGAGAAATATGTGAATGAAAAAGGGATCAATGCCTTTTACCATTCCGTAGAGAACAGGAAAGAATGCTGCCGTATCCGGAAAGTAAAACCATTGAATCGTGCATTGGAACACGCAAAAGTATGGATCACGGGTCTTCGTGCAGAACAGTCTGAAAACCGTGAAAATATGCCTGTAATAGAGTGGGACGAAAGCAGGCAGCTATATAAATACAATCCTTTGATTCACTGGACCTATCAGGATGTCCTGGATTATCTTGAACACAATAAAGTTCAGGAATTGTCCCTGCATAAAAGAGGATTCATCAGTGTAGGCTGCCAACCCTGTACAAGGGCAACCGAAAAAGGCGAAAATCCAAGAGCAGGACGCTGGTGGTGGGAAAACTCACATAAAGAATGCGGTCTGCATACTTAAACTAATCAATAAACCTTTCAAGTAATTATAATGAGTACCTATAAATTAGACTATCTGGAACAGTTAGAGGCGGAAAGCATTTACATTATGCGTGAAGTGGCTGCCCAGTTTGAAAAACCTGCATTGCTTTTCAGCGGCGGGAAGGATTCCATTACATTGGTTCATCTGGCTAAAAAAGCATTTGCGCCGATGAAGATCCCTTTTCCTTTGGTACATATTGATACCGGGCACAATTTCCCGGAAGCATTGCAATTCAGGGATGATCTTGCAGAAAGCATAGGTGCAGAACTGGTCGTAAGAAAAGTAGAAGACACGATCAGGGAAAAGAATTTAACGGAGCCTAAAGGTAAGTTCGCTTCCCGGAACTGGCTCCAAACCCATACTTTATTGGATACTATTGAGGAATTCAAGTTTGATGCTTGTATTGGTGGGGCCAGAAGGGATGAGGAAAAAGCAAGGGCGAAGGAACGTTTTTTCTCCGTGCGTGACGAGTTCGGGCAATGGGATCCCAAGTTACAGCGTCCCGAATTATGGAATATTTATAACGGAAAAATCAGCAAAGGGGAAAATGTGAGAGTTTTTCCCATATCCAACTGGACGGAACTGGATGTCTGGAATTACATCCGGAAAGAGAATATTCAGCTTCCTTCCATTTATTTTGCTCATGACAGGGATGTTATTGAGTATGACGGGCAGCTGATCGCCGTATCGGATTTTATTCAGATCGATGAAAATGATAGGATCATCAACAAAAAAGTGCGCTACAGAACTGTCGGGGATATGACCTGTACCGCAGCAGTTGAGAGCCCGGCAGAAACACTGGACGAAGTAGTGAATGAAATTACTGCTTCCAGGATCTCCGAACGCGGAGAAACCCGGATTGATGATAAAGTTACCGAAGCCGCAATGGAAGACAGAAAAAAAGGAGGCTACTTTTAATAAGTAATAAGCAATGAGTAATGATTAATAAGGAATCATTTGAAAGTATAATATATTACTCATTACCTATCACTCATTACTCATAATTTATAATTCATAACTAAAATAAGGTGGACATATTAAGATTCATAACAGCAGGAAGCGTAGACGACGGTAAAAGCACCCTCATTGGGAGGCTTTTATATGACAGTAAAAATATACTGATCGATCAGCTTGAAGCATTGGAGAAACAATCCAAAAATAAAAATGAGGACGGGATAGACCTTGCCATTTTAACCGACGGACTAAGGGCTGAAAGAGAACAGGGAATTACCATTGATGTAGCCTACAGGTATTTTTCAACACCGAAAAGAAAATTCATTATCGCTGATGCTCCGGGACATATCCAATACACCCGGAATATGATCACGGGAGCGTCCAATTCCCAACTGATCATTATCCTTATCGATGCACGGCAGGGCGTTATTGAACAGACGAGAAGGCATTCTATCATAGCCTCACTGCTGAAAATGAAAAATGTGGTGGTGGCAGTCAACAAAATGGATCTGGTAAATCATTCCGAAGAGATCTTTAACGATATCAGAGCACAATATCAGTTGGTTGCTCAGAAATTGGGACTGGAAAATGTAAATTATTTCCCGATCTCTGCTTTTCATGGTGACAATATTGTAGAGGTATCCGGGAATATGCCGTGGTACGAAGGTCCGGCACTTTTGGACTTTTTGGAAAATGTTAAGATCAATGATGCTGAAAATGTTAATAGTTCCAGATTTCAGGTCCAGTATGTTATACGTCCACAGACCGATGAGCTGCACGATTACAGGGGATATGCGGGCGAAGTGATTTCAGGGGTTTATAAAACAGGAGATGACGTTACCGTACTTCCACAGAACATTCGGACGAAAATTTCAAAAATAGAGACCGGCGGAAAAGAAGTTGATCTTGTTTTTGCCAATCAGCCTGCCGTACTGCATGTTGAAGATGATGTAGATATTAGCCGCGGAGATTTTTTAGTACAGACCGATCAGCTCCCGAAGGTAGAAAATGAAATAGAAGCCATAGTCTGCTGGCTGGATAAAAAAGAACTGAATGAAGGTAATAAATATTTCATTCAGCATAAAAGTAAGGTCTTAAAAGCTATTGTGAAAGAAATTGATTATAAAATTGACGTTAATACCTTAGAAAAAGCTCCGGTTTCCGAAAGCATAAAGCTTAATGAAGTAGTAAAGCTTAGACTGAAAACTTCCTCACCTTTGGTTTTTGACAGTTTTGATGAAAGCAGTGTTATGGGAAATGCCGTTTTAATTGATGAGACGAGCAATTCTACTGTGGGAGCTATAATGATTATATAGTATGGTGATCTCCAGAAAAATCCAGATAAGGCTCAATGTATTCTTTATAACTGTTGCCATCTTATTGACGGTAGTCCTGTCAATGTATGAGCTTGGCTATCTGGATGAGCTTTTGACCATTTTAGCGAAAGACGATCATATTTTCTACTGGATGCTTCTGGTAGGTTTTTTAGCTGAGATTGTAGCCGGATCCATGGGAATGGGATATGGGGTGATCTGTACCACCACACTTTTGTTCCTGAATATCCCGCCGCATATTGTAAGTGCAAGCATTCATTCTGCGGAAAGCTTTACTACGGCAGCAGGCAGTATAAGTCATATCAGGCTTAAAAATGTAAGCAAAAGCCTGGTGAAAAAACTGGCTATTCCGGCTATTATTGGTGCGATTATTGGAGCTTTATGTCTTACCTATGTGGGAGAATATTACGCAAAAGCCACAAAAGCCATTATTGCTGTTTATACTTTATATTTGGGAATCCAGATCTTGTCCAATGCATTTAAGAAAAAACAGGACAGGTCACTCAAACGAAAAACAAATTTAACGAGGTTAGGAGTGATTGGAGGATTTATAGATTCATTTGCCGGAGGAGGATGGGGCCCGCTGGTGACCGGGACTCTGATCAAAAATTCTTTTACTCCTAGATTTGCCGTGGGAAGCTCCACTGTTGCTAAATTTATTCTTACCATTACTGCGGCTATTACTTTTATTTTCACTCTGGGGATTCAGCACTGGAATATCATTCTCGGCCTTTTGATAGGGGGAATCATTACCGCTCCGTTTTCTGCCATGCTTACGGCGAAGCTGCCCGTAAAAAATATGTTCCTGATCATTGGGATCCTGGTGATTGCCATGAGCTGCATAACCATTTATAAATCAGTTTTCAATTAAAAATCTTCATGTATTGTGGAAAACTTAAGAACGTAAAAAGAATTTCGGCAGTGAAAATATTTTACTTTTACACCCTAAAAACGAAACATGAATTTACATATCATTGCGCTTTTTAAGTTTAATGAAAACTATCTGATGGAAGCGGTTGAACTTTTTCAGAATCTGGTAAAGGAAACAAGAAAAGAAGAAGGATGCCTTCAGTATGATCTCATAGAAGATAAAGACAATAAAGGAACATTTTTCCTGATCGAATTATGGGAAAGTGTAGACCATCATAACAGACATATCGGGCAGGACCACCTTTTAAATTTCCGTAGGGATGCCTCCAGAATGATGGAAAACACTACCGAGGTTTATAAAGGATTTAAAATATATTAATATAGAGCCCCCGGACGGGCGATTTATTAAAGAATAGGGTAAAAGCCTATTAGACAATTTACCATGCAAAAGGCAGTTTCACTATTCCGAAACTGCCTTTTTATTAGAAAAAATAGAAAGTATTACAATATTAATGCAAGATTTGGATCTTACCTCTTAATGAATTTGGTTTTGGTTACAGAACCGTCAAGGGTTTCAACGATCATATAATACACTCCTGTCTGTAACTGGCTGATATCAAATCTCTGATTATTTAATTTTCCTTCCGCAGCTTTTTGTCCGTTAGCGGCATACACCTGGATATTTTTCACCTCTTTTTTAGTGACAAACAGAAGTTCTGTATTTTCTGTATTTACAGCAAATTTGATATCACGGTCTGAAGATTTTACATTGTCTGAAACCGCTAAAGATGAAGCTGCATATGTTACGTCATCTATCTGAATAGCAGTGTGCTGAATGCTTCCTATAATCCTGAAAGCAATATATTGCTGAGAAGATGATGGTATAGTGATTGAATATGTGGTTTCTGCAGAAGTTAAATTATTAATACTTCCAACAGGTGTAAATGAAGCCATATCACCGGCAGTCACACCATTTACCAGGCCAACCTGCACAGTACCCGTTGAGCCCGCAGCAGATCCTGCAGTCAGAGAAGATTTATAGGTTAATGTTTTAGTACCATCAGGAGCCACTATTTGTGGAGAAATAAGATAAGCGGCTGTATTACTGGACATAAAACTATAATACTGTACATGTTTATCTGTCGTCCCGTCAGCATATACCCACGGTCCCGCTCCGCTTTGTACCTTTGACCAGTTATTTTGAGGCCAGGCAGTGGCCGTTCCCGTAGTAAATGAATCGAAATTTTCATTGATTGTAGCCAGCTGTGCTTGGGCTGTAGCAGCAGAAAACAATAAAGTTCCCAAAAGTAGTTTCAACTTCATAACGTTATTTTTATTTAGAATTATTCTACAAAACTAATAATTTATTTTTAACTATTCTAAATAAAGTTTTATATTTGTCAAAAATTTTTTTACGGCTATGAAGAAGAAAGTGCTTTCCGTTCTCTTATTATCCACTATTATTTGGATAAATGCACAGGAAAAAGATTCTCTGGATCAGAAAAAAATAGAAGAAGTTGTCATCACGGGACAATTTACACAGCAATCCATCAATAAATCCATTTACAGGGTAGAGGTTATTGATGCGCAACAGATCAAAAATATGGCTGTTACGAACGTAGCAGAAGTTCTTAATCAGAATCTTAATATCTTAATAGAACCGAATAAAGGCTCCGGGGATTCCAATGCAAGTATTATGGGTCTTAGCGGGGAATATACCAAGATTCTTATCGACAATATTCCGGTGGTGAGTGATCAGGGAATGGGAAACCTGGTAGACCTTACCAAGATCAATGTTAATAATATTGAACGCATCGAGGTGGTAAAAGGAGCAATGGGCGTAGAATACGGGAATAATGCTCTTGCAGGAGTTATCAATATTATTACCAAAAAGAATTACCGCAAAAAATTCACGGCACAGGCTTCCGTACAGGAGGAAACGGTGAATAAGGACTATGACTGGTTCAAAAAAGGAAACGGCCGCCATATACAGTTCCTGAATTTAGGATATAGGATCAATGATCACTGGTCTGTTTCAGCAGATATTAATCATAATGATTTCCAGGGGTATAAAGGCAGATTACAGGGCTACAAGCACTTCAGTGAAAATAATGACGGCTTACGAGGCTACGACTGGCAGCCGAAAGACCAATTGACGACGAACGGCATTATCCGTTACAGCAAAAACAACACGAGCTTTTTCTATAAGGCAAACTTCCTTACAGAGAAAGTGAATTATTATAATCCGCTGGTTGAAGAGCTCTATCTGGGTGGCGGGAACAGGACTTATATTGCCAACGACAGGGATTACAGTACCAAAAGATGGATCCACCAGTTCAATATTCAGACAAAATTAGGGCAAAGGATCAATTATAGCGGGGATTTTTCTTACCAGACCCAGGAAAGAAAATATGAAGATTATCAGTATGATGTTCCGAACAGGCAGGAAGTATCACGAGCTGCCGAACAATTGTACTACAAATCCGATGTATTATACTCCAGAGGAATGTTCAGCAACTTTTTAAACAGTGATAAGATCAACTTCCAGATCGGTTACGAGCTGGACAGGACCAAGGGATTTGCAAGCTCAAGAACAGGGCTATTCGGTGGAAACGATCTTGAAAGATCCATATTCAGCTATGCCAACTTCCTGTCTGCAGAATGGAATGTGACTGACTGGCTGTCTTTTCGCCCGGGGGTGAGGATGGCTTTAAGTGATAAGTTCGATTCCCAATATAATTATTCCACAACAACAAGATTCAAAATATCACAGAAATCAGATCTTCGTCTGGTATTTGGTACCGCCAACAGATTCCCGGCCTATGAAGAACTCTATGCCTATATGGTAGACAATAACCACGATATCCAGGGAAATGAGAACCTTAAACCTGAAACAGGGTATTCTACAGGAGTATTCTGGGATTATAATACCACATCATCAGGCAGCTGGAAATTCAATTTTAGTTTTTCAGGTATGTACCTCGATGTGAATGACAGGATAGAAAGTGTGATCATCAGTAACAGTCCTTTAAAATTCACCTATCTTAATGTAGATAATTATAAATCCATATTGTTTGGAGGAGGTCTTAATATCCGTAAAGGAGATCTGGCAGTTAATGCCGGGGTTTCTGTAATGGGAATTTCCCAGGTGCTGAACACAGGTAATATTTATTCGCCGGATGATTTTAACTATTATGCAGAAGCTAATCTGGCGGCCAATTATACATTGCCTTCAAAAACGCTTTTCGCATTGTACTACAAATATACGGGAAAACAGAAAAGATACACCCACAGAAGCAATGCACAGGACCCTATGGATCGGGGAGAATATGTTCTGGGAGAAATAGGAGACTTCAATATGCTGAATTTTACGGTGAGCCAGCCGTTCTTTAACAATCATCTGGAATTAAGTCTTGGTATTAAGAACATTTTTGATGTTACCACCGTAAAGAATACTATAGTTGCCGGAGATGGGCATAACGCAGCGGCCGGTGAACAAAATCTATTCTATGGCAGAAGTTATTTTGCCAGATTAAATTATAACTTTTAAAAATTTAAACATGAAGAAAATACTATTTTGCCTTTTAATAGGAGCTTCTTTTATTTCTCAGTCATGTATCAATGATAATGAAGATCCTGTTGCGGTAACTCCTACAGACGGTGCAGTTGTGAATCCTGATGTAGGCGGTGCCACGGAACCTAACCAGGTTTGGTTTGATTTAGGTACCAATACTGAAATTATTACGAAGAGAACAGATTGGGATCTTGCCTTCTATTCCGGAAGCGCATTTAAAGTAATTTTAAACTCATCGATCATGATGGCTGCTGGAAAAATCCCGGGTGCTGTTAATATCGATCTGGTAAAGGAAACTGATGTAACAACATTAATGGATGAGGTTCAGGTTGCTAATTTCAACCCGGCAAATGTTGCATATATAGACGATGTGAAAGGAGATGTTCCTGTAGGTTATACAGCAATTGGGGAGATTAAGGCCACCGATTCCGAAAATGCGGTCTACCTTGTGAACATGGGAAGAGAGATCTTTACAGGGACTGTACCTACAGGATCCGTATCAACCGGTGGAGATTTAAGAGGATGGATGAAAGTACAGGTGGTAAGATCAGGAGACGGGTATAAAGTGAAATATGCAGAGCTGAATGCGACCAGCCATAAAGAACTGATAATTGCCAAGAACCCTGCCTATAATTATACTTTTGTCAGCTTAAAAAACAATAAAGAAGTGCTGGTTCAGCCTGAGAAAAAGAAATGGGATATCTGCTTCACCGTATTTACCAATACCATTACCGGGGCAGGAAGTTATATTTACGCAGACTTTGTGACCAATAATAATCTGGGAGGTGCAGGGGCTTATGAAGTGAAAATCGCAGCGCCGGCATCCGGAGTGGAAGCTTATAATAATTTTAAAGCTTCAGATATCGACCAGTCTAAATTTGTTTATAACGATCAGCGTGTGATCGGTTCCAACTGGAGAAATCCTGTGGGAGTAAACGGCCTTGAAGTCTATGGAGACCGCTTCTATATCGTCAAAGATGCCGAAGGATACTATTTTAAGCTGAGATTCACCAGGCTGACCAGTACGGCAGGAGAACGTGGAAGGCCGCAGTTCGAATATAAACCTTTATAAAAATCAAATATAGTATATCATGAAAAAATTCGTTTTAGTAGCATCCGTTCTTTTAGCAGTGTACTCATGCAAAAAAGAAGAAAATGCCAAAAAAGAAAATACAACGGAGGCAGCTTCGGAAGCCCCAAAATCCAATAATAAAATCGTTACCCTTAGTGGTGGAATTACAGAGATCGTAAGTGCTTTAGGACACGAAAAAGAGATCGTGGGAACCGATGTTACCAGCACCTATCCTGAAACACTGAAAGCTACAGCCAAAGACCTGGGGCATGTAAGATCCATGACCATTGAGCCGATCATGGCCGTAAGCCCGACCCTGATCCTGGCTTCCGAAAAAGATATCAACCCTGAGTTACTGGGGAAAATTAAATCTTCAGGCATCAAAGCTGAGGTCTTCAAACAGGAATATTCTGTAGAAGGAACGAAAAAACTGATCACAGATGTGGCAAAAGCTGTAGGCAATACAGACTATCAGAAACTGATCGATAAGATTGATGCCGATCTGAAACAGATCCAGCCTATCGCTAAAAAACCGAAAGTATTATTCATCTATGCCAGAGGAAACATGATGATGGTGGCCGGAAAAAATACCCCGATGGAAAAATTAATAAGCATTGCCGGCGGAGAAAATGCAGCAAATGATTTTGAAGATTTCAAACCTTTGACCCCTGAAGCGGTAGTAAAAGCTAACCCGGATGTCTTATTCTTTTTCACCAGCGGACTACAGGGAGCAGGAGGAAGCGAAGGAGTTCTTAAAATGCCGGGTGTTTCCCAAACTAATGCAGGAAAGAATAAAAAAATCATCGCTATGGACGGAGGCCTGGTATCAGGTTTCGGGCCAAGAGTAGGAGAGGCAGCAGTAGGATTAAACAAACTGTTAATTGAAAACACAAAGTAAACTATATTTTTATTTTACCCTGAGTGCCGTATTGCTTGTTATTATAGCAGTACTGGCACTTAACACAGGAGTATATGACTTTGGAGGAACTTCCCCTTTCAGGATCCTGTGGCAATTTATAAAAGGCGATCCGGGCTTATCCTTAAGTGACAAATATGTGATTTGGGATGTACGGGCAGCAAGGATCATCATGGCTATTTTAATCGGGAGTATGCTGTCTGTTTCAGGAACCGGGCTTCAGGGGCTTTTCAAAAATCCTCTGGCAACAGGAGACCTGATCGGACTAACTTCCGGAGCCACATTGCTGGCGGCTATTGCCATTGTCTTGGGAGGACATTTCAAAGAATATCTTCCTGAAATGGTGCAGTTCTCGCTGGTCAGTTTCTCAGCTTTTCTGGGAGCTTTCCTGTCTATGATGCTGGTGTACAGGATCTCTACAAGTGGAGGAAAGACCAATGTGGTCATGATGCTGTTGACAGGGGTTGCCATAACAGCTATAGGGTTTTCGATCACCGGTTTTTTGATCTATATTTCAAAAGACGAGCAGTTGAGAGACCTTACCTTCTGGAATTTAGGAAGTTTAGCTGCAGCAACATGGACAAAAAATATTGTTTTAACGGTGGTTATGATCATTTCCTACATCATTTTGCTGCCACAGGGAAAAGCGCTGAACGCCATGATGCTGGGAGAAAAAGATGCACAGCATTTAGGGATCAATGTTGAAAGGCTAAAGAAGCAGATCATTATCATCACAGCATTAATGGTGGGAACCTGTGTGGCATTTGCCGGGACAATTGGTTTTGTAGGTCTTATTGTACCTTATATCTTAAGGCTTCTGTTCAAATCCGATTATGCTTTTATCCTGCCGTTGTCGGCCGTTTGCGGAAGTATTTTGCTGTTGACTGCAGATACCTTCAGCAGAAGCATTGTAGAGCCTTCAGAATTGCCGATCGGTATTCTTACCGCTCTGATGGGAGGCCCGATCTTTATTGCCATCCTCGTTAAATATAAAAGAGCATTATAATGATAAAGGCACATCAGATCAAATATGCACATAAGGAATTTCATATTCTGGACGGCGTGGATGTCTCTTTGGAATATGGTGAATTTCTGGCCATTGTCGGCCCGAACGGAGCGGGAAAATCAAGCCTGCTGAGTGTTCTGGCCAATGAAATAAAAGTCGGAAAACAAAAGATTTTATTTAAAAATAAACCCATCCATGAATGGGAAGTCAGGGAATTGTCCAGACATAAGGCTAAATTTTCACAACATAACAGCAATGATATTCCTCTTGAGGTAAAAGATGTTGTTATGATGGGCAGGTACCCGTATTTCGACGCACAGCCGGGAAAAGAAGACTATGAGGCAATGAATAACATGATGTACGACACCGATATTTTCCACCTGAAAGACAGGGAATATAATACCCTGTCGGGCGGAGAAAAGCAGCGTGTACATCTTTCCAGAGTAATGGCCCAGCTACAGAATGAAATTGCCTATAAGCTGGTTTTTCTGGATGAACCATTGAACAATCTGGATATTAAGCATCAGTACAAGGCTTTGGAAATCATTAAAAACTTTACCAAAAAAGCCAACAGTGCTATTGTTGTCCTGCACGATCTTAATCTGGCAGCCCAGTTTGCAGACAAGATCTTATTGATGAAATCCGGAAAAGTGTCAGCGTACGGGACACCACAGGATGTTTTCACTATTGACAATATCAGTGATGCATATAGTTTTCCCTGCACTATCTGCCCGCACCCCATTAATAATAACCCAATGATCATTTTCGGATAACCATGGAAAAAGACGAATTAAAAATCCTTGCTCAGAACCTTGCCAATCCGCAGGGAGAAAAAGGAATTGAGATCGGCGAAATGATGAATGCCAACAATATAGGAATGACTTTGGAAAGCATTCAGTCACTCCTCATAGAAGATGAAGAACACATTCTTGAAATAGGTCACGGAAACGCCGGACATCTGAAAAGCATTCTGAATAAAGCCAAAGGCATCAGATATACTGGTATCGACATTTCGGAAACCATGCATCATGAAGCCGGAAGATTAAACAAAGAATTTGAAGATCAGGCTGATTTTGTATTATATGAAGGAAAGAAATTTCCTTTTGAAAATAAGACTTTTGACAAGATATTCACGGTAAATACAGTGTATTTCTGGGAAGATCCGGCAGAATTCTTACATGAGATCTACAGAGTACTGAAAGACAGCGGAACCTTCGTTCTTACCTTCGGACAAAAGGAATTCATGGAGAAATTACCTTTTACGGAATATAATTTCACATTGTACAGCAACAGCGAAATGGAAGAGCTGATCTCCAAAAGCCATTTCAAAAGAATGAAAATATCCGAAAAAGAAGAAGAGATCCAAAGCAAGACAGACAACGAAATCATACAAAGAAAATATACAGTTTTAACCATAAAAAAATAAAATATAATGAGCACATTAGTTAACGACCTGAAAGAAAAATGGGAAGCTCTTAAAGCAGAAAATCCACACCTGAGAATAAGAAACGCTGCTGCACAATTAGGTGTAAGTGAAGCTGAGTTATTAGTGACCAACATCGGGGAAGGGGTGACCGTTTTGAAGCCTGAGTTTCAAAATATCCTGTCAGAAGTTGAGCAATTGGGAAAAGTGATGGCTCTTACACGTAATGATGAGTGCGTACATGAAAGAAAAGGAACGTATCTGAACGGAGATTTCAGCAGCCCTCATGCACAGCTTTTCGTAGGAGAAGATATTGACCTCAGGATTTTCCTGAACTCATGGAAATCTGCTTTTGCAGTAGTGGAAGGAGACAAGAAAAGCTTTCAGTTCTTTGGAAAAGACGGACTGGCTCTTCATAAGATCTACTTGACCAAAGACAGCAATGCAGCAGCTTTTGATACTATTGCTGAAAAATATAAAGCGGAAGACCAGAATCAGACCTTTGAATTTGAAGCAGTTGCTGCGAAACCTGAAGAAAAACCGGATTCTGAGATCGATGTGGAAGGCTTTCAAAAAGCATGGAAAGAATTAAAAGATACGCATGAGTTCTTCATGATGACCAGAAAATTCGGGGTAAGCAGAACCCAGGCTTTGAGGTTGGCTCCGGAAGGTTTTGCGAAAAAAATAGAAAACTCCAAAGTAGTCAATGTTCTGGAAGATGCCTCTGAAAAGAACCTTCCGATCATGGTATTTGTAGGGAACAGAGGGATTATCCAGATCCATACCGGAAATGTGAAGAAAACACTTTGGCATCAGCAGTGGTTCAACGTAATGGACCCGGATTTTAACCTGCACCTTGATGTAACGAAAATAGCAGAAGCCTGGATCGTGAAAAAACCTACTGAAGACGGGGAAGTGACAGCAGTTGAAGTCTTTAATAAAGAAGGGGATTTCATTGTTCAGTTCTTTGGAAAAAGAAAACCGGGAATTCCTGAATTACAGGAATGGAAAGACCTTGTAGCAGAATTAGAGAAATAATAGTTAGATGATTTGAGGAGGGCCGTTTTGTTTTTTATAATTCAAGGCGGTCTTTTATTTTATGGCTAAAAAGTAAAAAGGCTAAAAGGCAAATTTGCGATTTAGCTTTTGTGGTTACCATTTTTTAATAGTATTTTTATAAATCATGATAAAGATAAAAATGAAAAATATTTTCATAGCAATATTGCTTGGATTTTTTTGTACTCTTAATGCTCAGGACTTTAAAGCCTATCAGTTTTATGATCAGAAAGGAAAAACGATTAAAACCGATAAGCTGATCAAAGAGCTGGCTGAATATGATGTGGTCTTCTTTGGTGAAAATCATAACAGTTCCATCAATCACTGGCTTCAGCTAAAAGTAACGGAAGGGTTGTATGAAAAGAAAAAGAGGCAGATCATCTTAGGTGCCGAAATGTTTGAAAGAGACAACCAGTCTCAGCTGGATCAGTATTTGAATGGGAAATTTGATGCCAAAACATTGAAAGATTCGGCCCGGTTGTGGAACAATTACTCTACGGATTATAAACCTCTGGTGGATTTTGCAAAAAATAAAAAACTGAATTTCATTGCGACCAATATTCCGAGAAGATATGCTTCACAAACAGCAAAAGAAGGGTTGGAATCCTTAAATAAACTAGGTGAAAAAGAGAAAACCTATATTGCTCAGTTACCCATAAAAGTCACTCTGGATACGCCCGGCTATAAAGAAATGAAGACCATGATGGGAGATCACGCGGAAGGAACAAAGGTAATGAACTTCATTTCTGCACAGGCAGTGAAAGATGCTACCATGGCAGAATCTATCCTGAAAAACTTGCAGTCCGGGAAAACCTTTATTCATTATAATGGTAACTATCACAGCAAAGAGTTCGGGGGAATTTACTGGTACATTAAACAGAAAAATCCCAACCTGAAAATGGCCGTGATCTCGGTTTTTGAAACAGAAGATCCGGAACTGAAGATCCCTGAAAAAGAATATATCCCGACAGATTTTAACCTGATCATTCCGGCGGATATGACAAAGACCTTTTAATTATTTAAAACTATTTTATTCTCACAGATTCGGCAGATCACACAGATTTTCACAGAATAAAACAGCTTAAGAAAGATCTGCGTAATCTGCCAAATCTGCGAGAGCAAAAAACAAAACAGAGAATCCCGATAAAGCATCAATCTATAGTCGAGGTAGATTTTCATCGAACCACTTCATCATATTTCCGGTGAAATGAAAAAGGAATAAATTACAATATCTATCTTTGCTTTAGAAAGAATTAGAATGAAAAATTTATCCTGCCTTTTATTCCTTTTTGTTGGGTTGATCAATGCCCAGAAACTGAATTCAGATGAGCTTTCGATCATTAACCGAGGGAGTTCGGATTCTGCCTTATCCATTTACCAGACAACTGATGCCGACCAGCATAAAACATTATTGAGCCTTTCCACAGAAATCGATCCGCTAGATCCACATACGGAAACCCTGGTAAAAAGGATGAAACTGTCGCTGCTTTCCACAGACGGGGGAGTGGGGATTGCCGCTCCGCAGGTGGGGATCAACAGAAAAGTGATCTGGGTTCAGCGTTTTGACAAAGAAGGCGAGCCTTTGGAGTATTTTATCAATCCAGTGATCGTATGGAGGTCGGAGATCCTGAATCTGGGGCCGGAAGGAGACTTATCTATTCCTGATTTCAGGGACCAGTTTTACAGAAGCAAAGTGATCCATCTGGAATATGTGGATCTGAAAGGGAAGAAGCATTCGGAGATTGTGGAAGGTTTTACGGCTGTGATCTTTCAGCATGAGATCGACCATCTTTTCGGGATCCTGATCTCTGATAAGAAAGAAAAAGAAAAAGGAGATGCTTATCAGAAAGTGGATGCTTTTGAAAAGCTGAAATAAAATTAGGTGATTGTATATATCTGTCAAGTCATGTAGAGATGCTTCTAGCATGATAAACAGATTGTTTGGCCTCATTTAAATGTAGTTAAAATATCAGGACTTTCAATATTTAACAAATTTATCAGTTTTTTACCAGATTGCTGTTCAGGATGATATCTTTGATCTTTGTTTCAAAATAGTAATACAGGTCACTATTTTCATTCATCTGATTTTCCAGAACGATAATGCTGACATCATCTTTGGGAATATAGATATTTAAAGAAGCGAAGCCGTCTCCCAATCCACTATGGCCTAAATACTCAGCCCTCGGATCTTTTACAATTCTGATGTTATAACCATAGCCCATTTTCTCCTTCCCGAATACGTCATGCTGTGATAATACCGATGAGGTTGTCATTAATGCATAAGTTCTTGGCTTTAGAATTTTTCCTTTATGCAATTTGCTGTTCCATATCACCAGGTCTTTTGCAGTGGTGACCACTCCGTCAGCAGGCATATTTTCATCGTTAATAAAAGAATTTTCAACAACGGTAAAATGGCTGTTATTGCTCATATGGCCTGATACAAGATTCCTGCGGTTATCTTTTGAATAACAAAACGTATCTCTCATATTGAGTTGGCGGAACAATTCATTGGCTAACTGCGTATAGGTTTTCCCGGAAACATTTTCCAGTATTTTCCCCAAAAGAATATTGGACAGGTTTCCATATTTAAATTCCGAACCGGGTGTAAACAGCAGAGGTTTTTCAATAGCTTCAATCCCGTGGGTGTGATTCAGTAACTGGTGAACGGTAACCGTATCTGCCCATGTTTGGCTTAAAAACGGTAAATATTTTTTTATGGATGACTGTAGATCTATTTTTCCTTTTTCGACTTCTTTTAAGATCAAAACAGAGGTGATCTGTTTGGTATTTGACATGATCTCAAACTGATCATCAACATTTAAAGGAATTTTGGTCTGACTGTTTTTAAAGCCATATGCTTTTGAATATTTGCTTTTGCCGTCTTTAGTAATTACAACAACACCATTAAATGTCCTGGGAGTTTTAACTTTTATGAGACTATCAATTTTACTGGTATAATTATCTTTGCTTTGACCGTTAAAACAGGATACTGAAAAAAGTATAAGAAGGGTATACAATAACCCGGAAATGAATTTCATATTTTTTAATAGCTATCTTTAATTACCTGTTTATGATCTCTGCTCCGAAAACATCTACAAAATGCTTTCTGATCTTTGCTTTCACATCTTCCATTTCCTCAGGGGTAAGTTCCCTTTCCAGCTCCCTTTTTAATGAGGTCACCTGTTTGTCTTTGATGCCACATGGGATGATGTATTCAAAATACCGCATATCCGTATTCACATTCAGGGCAAAACCATGTAAAGTTACCCAGCGGGACGCCTTTACTCCCATTGCACAGATCTTTCTGGCATAAGGTTTTCCCACATCCAGCCAGACCCCTGTTTCTCCTTGGGAACGCTCACCGTTTAGCCCATACTCACCAATAGTCCTGATGATCACTTCTTCTAGGTTTCTCATATAAAGATGAATATCCGTAAAGAAATTTTCCAGATCCAGAACGGGATATCCCACAATCTGCCCATATCCGTGATAGGTAATATCCCCGCCGCGGTTGGTCTTCACAAAAGTGGCATCTATTTCTTTTAATTTGTCAATTCCCGCCAGCATATTTTCTTCATGCCCACTTTTTCCTAATGTATACACATGAGGGTGTTCCACAAAAAGCAGGTGGTTGGGAGTAATAAGGTGCTGTTCGGCGGGAAGGTCACGGTTTTTAATCTTGGTATCAATGATATCTTTCATCAGTTTTTCCTGATAATCCCATGCGGGCTGATATTCTTTTATACCCAGGTCTTCAAATTCTACTACTTTATTCAGATTGGTATTCATACTACAAATTTAGTGAATTTTACCCTTGTATGGAATTGAGAAAATCTATGGCATTCTTTCTCCAGTCTTTATTTTGTAATAAAATATCTACAAAGGCAGTTCCTATGATCCCGCCATCGGCTTTCTCCGTTACATTTTCGAAATCCTGTTTAGACCTGATCCCGAAACCGATCATTACAGGATTTTTTAATGAAAGAGTAGCTAGTTTTGTAAGATAATCCTCATTTTTTAAGACTGCATTTTCTTTTCCTGTGGTAGATGACGAACTCACCGCATACAGGAATCCTGAACTCAGGGAATCCAGATACAGAATCCTTTCATCAGAGGTTTCAGGAGTTACCAGAAAAGTAAAATTAAGACGATATTTTTTTAAAATTTCTTTATAATTTTTTTCAAATTCAATGGGAGGAAGGTCAGGAATGATGAGCCCCGAAACCCCGCTTTCGGAACATTCCCTGCAGAAATTCTCAAATCCGAAACTCAGGACAGGATTAATATAACCCATTAAAATAACCGGTATCCTTATTTCGTTTTTGATAGATTTAAGTTGCGAAAAAAGTTTTGCAATCGTCATTCCGTTTTTCAGGGCCAGTTCGTGGGCCTGCTGAATGACAGGGCCATCCGCTACAGGATCAGAATAAGGCATTCCGATTTCCATCATATCAGCCCCGGAATCCTGAATGAGTTTTATAATTTCGGTAGTATCTTCCAGCTGTGGAATTCCAGCTGTGAAGTATATGTTGAGTTTTTTCATTTTTTATTAGAAGTTAGAAATTAGAAGTTAGAGAATTTTGGTAAACACAGACAGAGACTAATAACTCATAACTTATAACTTTTCAGATATGTTTCCATATCCTTATCCCCGCGTCCACTGAGGCAAATGACCACAATATCATTTTCATTGAATTTCTTTTTGTCTAAAATCGCCAGAGCATGGGCACTTTCCAAGGCGGGAATGATACCTTCCAGTTTTGTCAGTTCAAAAGCAGACGCTAAAGCTTCATCATCATTAATACTGAAAAATTCTGCACGTTTTTCTTTGAATAAATGGGCGTGAAAAGGGCCTATTCCGGGATAATCCAGGCCTGCGGAAATAGAATGGGGTTCTATGACCTGACCGTCATTGGTCTGCATCACGAGGCTTTTACTTCCATGCAGTACCCCTAAGGTTCCTAAAAAAGTAGTAGCCGCCGATTTTCCGGAATCAACTCCTAAACCCCCGGCCTCAGCTGCAATGATTTTCACTTCTTCTTCATCGACAAAATGATAAAATGTGCCCGCTGCATTACTTCCGCCGCCTACACATGCAATCACATAATCCGGATTTTCCCTGCCAGTTTGTTCTTTAAGCTGCTCTTTGATCTCTTTGGAAATGATGCTCTGAAACCTTGCCACCAGATCCGGGAACGGATGCGGACCTACCACACTTCCGATCACATAATGGGTGGTTACGGGATTGTTGATCCAGTCTCTTAATGCTTCATTAACGGCATCTTTCAAAGTTTTTGAACCTGAAGTCGCTGCAACCACTTTTGCACCCAGCATTTTCATCCTTGCTACATTAGGGGCTTGCCTCCGGATATCAACCTCACCCATATACACAATACATTCCAGCCCCAGTAAGGCACAGGCCGTAGCGGTGGCCACACCATGTTGTCCTGCACCTGTCTCGGCAATGATCCTCGTCTTTCCCAGGCGTTTTGCCAGCAAAACCTGTCCCAAAGCATTATTGATCTTGTGAGCTCCTGTATGATTGAGGTCTTCTCTTTTCAAATAGATGTTGGTTTTGTATTTATGGCTTAAATTTTTGGAGTAGTAAAGTGGAGTAGCCCTGCCTACATAATTTTTAAGCAGATCCTGATATTCTTTCTGAAAATCTTCTGATTCTATGATCTCAATATAATTTTTCTGTAATTCTTCCACATTAGGATAAAGCATTTCCGGAATGAAAGCTCCTCCGAATTCTCCATAATATCCATTCTCATCAGGATTTTTATAATTCATATTCATATTTTTTGTTGATAGAGAGCCCCGAAGGGACGATTTAATAAATTGAAAGACTTAGTCCCGCTATATGGTCTATTTAATCCCACAAATATTTTTCATCATATTGAATTTTATGTTTTTTCAATATTTTAAGCAGCTTATCTTTACTGGAGTTTACCTTTAAAAGCTTTTATTTTTTCCAGATCTTTAATTCCGGGTTCAGTTTCAAACTTTGAATTAATATCCAGGGCAAAAGGGTTTTGATTTAAAATTCCTATTTTATCTATATTATCTTCCGAAATCCCGCCGCTTAAAAAGTAGGGTAGCGGAAGTTCAATATCATTCAATATATTCCAGTCAAATTGTTTTCCTGTTCCCCCAAATGCCTTTGAATCAGTATCAAAGAGAAAGTAATTGACAGCTGATAAAAGCTGGCTGGTGGCTTGCTGTATTTTATTTTCTGTTCCTGTCTCTTGATTACCTATTCGGATAGCTTTAATAATTCCAATCCTGGGATTCAATTTTTCTTTTAATTTTGAAATGTATATTTCATCCTCATCTCCATGAAGCTGGATAAAATTCAATCCCGATTTTTCTGCTGTTTCTGCTACTTTTTCTATGCTTTTATTAACAAATACCCCTGTTTTTCCCCGATGGCCGATCTTTGAGATATCTTCTAAAGTCAGATGGTTTAATACGTATCTCGGGGATTTCTCATAAAAAATGAATCCTAAGAAATCAATATTCATATAGATGAGTTCATGGATTTGATCAGGCTGTGTCAATCCACAGACTTTGAGCTTTGGCCTCAAGTTCATTATAATTTTATGTTGTTAAGTTTAAAATAAACTTTTCAAATGTCTGAGCCGGATTTTCATTTTTCATAAAATATTCTCCCATTAAAAAACCGTCAAATCCTTTTTCTTTCAGGTAATTGAAATCTTCAACATTATAAATTCCGCTTTCAGCAACTGACAATGCATTTTCCGGAAGCTGATCTTTCAGTTGTACGGAATGTTGAAGATCAACTTTAAAATCTTTCAGGTTTCTGTTGTTGATTCCTACCAGATCGATATCCCGATTGTAATGGTCTAACTCTTCTTCGGTGTGAATTTCCAGTAAAACCTCCATTCCCAATTCATGAGAAAGAGCAGTGAAATCTTTGACCTGGGAAGGAGAGAGGCATGAAGCAATAAGTAATACAACATCTGCTCCAATACTTTTGGCTTCATAAAACTGGTATTCATCGATCATAAAATCTTTACGAAGGACGGGAATGTTAATATACTTCCGGACATTCAGAATATCATCAAATGAACCTCCGAAAAAATCCTTGTCAGTAAGAACAGAAACCCCGCTTGCTCCAAAATTTTCGTATGCAGAGACCACTTCCAAAGGTTCAGCTTTGTAATTAATGATTCCTTTTGACGGGGATTGCCGTTTAAATTCCGCAATAATTCCGCTTTTCTCCTGTATGGATTTTTTTAAGGAAAAGTTTTTTCTTTCAAAAAATTCAGAACTTTTTAATCCTTCGACAGATATTCTTGATTTTGAAGCGATAATTTCTTCTTTTTTTCTTTCTATGATCTTATCTAATATGGTCATCATATTCCATTAATCTCAGCATTCATAATTTATAATTCATAACTATTCTAACAGGAGCTGAAGACACCTGAACGCTTTTCCGCTTTCAAGGCTGTCCTGTGCCAGTAAAAGGCAATCATCATAACTGCCGAATTTATTCGTATGGTAAAGAGCAACTGCAGCGTTGGCTAAAATCACGGAGTTTTGTTGTTTTGTGCCGTTTCCAAGTAAAATATTCCTGAAAATTTTTGCTGTTTCATGGGTGGTTTCTCCCGCTTTTATACTTTCCGGGCCGATGGAGTCAAAGCCCAGATCTTCTGTAGAGTAGATATCTTCTCCGCTTTTTGTGATGATCTTGGTATCATGGGTCAGGCTTATCTCATCATAGCCGTCCATACTGTGAACCAAAATAAATTCTCTTTCATCCTTCTGCAACAAATACTGGTAGATCCTAGCAATTTCCATATTGTATACGCCTATCATGGAAAATCGGGGTTTTGCAGGATTTACCAAAGGCCCCAGTAAATTGAAAAAAGTTCTTAGGCCTAAAGATCTTCTCAGGGTACCTACAGACTGCAGGGCAGGATGAAAATAGGGGGCATGTAAAAAACAGATGTTGGCTTTTTCCAGATCTTTATTGAGCATGTCGGAATCCGTTTTGAATATATAACCGATCTCTTCCATGACGTTTGAAGATCCTGTATGGGTAGAAGCACCATAATTACCATGTTTTGTTACCTTTTGCCCTGCGCCGGCAACCACAAAACTTGACAGAGTTGAAATGTTAATGGTGTTTTTTCCGTCTCCACCTGTTCCCACAATGTCTATTGAATCATCTGTTTCTAAGGTTACGGGAACGGCCATTTGCAATAAGGCTTCTCTGAAACCTTCCAATTCTTTCAGTGTAATGTTGCGCATCAGAAATACACTGATAAAGGCTGTGACCTCTATGCCATTAAATTTATTTTGAGCAATCTCAATCATTATCGCTTTGGCCTCAGATTTTGACAGCGTATGATGATTGAACAGGTATTGTAATATTTCTTTCATTTGTGGAGATTTTATTACGGTTGAGGGAATATTATAAGCAATCAATTCAAAAGGAAATTTTTAATAATGATCTCTCCGTCCGGAGTCAGAATACTTTCAGGATGGAACTGAACACCATGCACATCGTATGTTTTATGTTGCAGTGCCATGATCATCCCGTCATTATCAACAGCTGTTATTTCCAATTCTTCCGGGAAGCTGTCAGGGTTTACGGCCCAGCTGTGGTATCTCCCGACTTCCAGTCCTGAAGACAGGTTTCTGAAAAGCTTGGTGTCTTTTTTTACCAGCTCCGCAGTAGTGGCAACACCATGAAAGATTTCGGAAAGATTGATCAGGCTTCCTCCGAAAGCTTCTGCAATGGCCTGCTGGCCCAAGCAAACTCCCAGAATACTCTTGGTAGATGCATATTCTTTGATGAGATCAAGCAAAATTCCGGCTTCCTCAGGAATTCCGGGACCGGGGGAAAGTACAATTTTATCATATTTGCCAATTTCCTTTAAGGAAATCTCATCATTACGGAAAACATCTACCTTTTCATTCAGAACTCTTTCTATGATCTGAACAAGGTTATAGGTGAAACTATCGTAATTGTCAAAAACAAGAACTTTGGTTTCAGGTTTTAAATTTTGAATTGGTTGTATTTTGCTATTGTTCATTTCTTTCATTTTAGATTATTGTTCATTAGTTAAATGCTTCTTGGTGAGCCTATAACAAAGAACTAATAACTGAGCTTCTCTGCTTTTTCCACTGCTTTTTTTAATGCATTAAGCTTGTTGTTCACCTCCTGTAATTCACTCTCAGGGTCGGATTTTGCTACGAGCCCAGCTCCGGCCTGGTAATACAGCGTATTGTTTTTGCTTAAAAACGTCCTGATCATAATGGCCTGGTTACAGTCGCCATTCAACCCTATGATTCCGATACATCCGCCATAGTAGCCTCGGGAGTCTTTTTCATATTTATTAATAAGCTGAAGAGCCTTATGCTTTGGGGCTCCGCTTAAAGTACCCTGAGGGAAAGTGGCGGCAACGATCTCGAAAGGATTGCTGTTTCCGGGCAATTCTGCAGTAACTTCACTTACCATATGGATGACGTGAGAATAAAGCTGAATTTCTTTCAGTTTGGTAACCGTTACATTTTTTCCGAATTTTCCCAGGTCATTCCGGGCCAGATCAACCAGCATGGTATGTTCTGCATTTTCTTTCGGATCATCTTTCAATGCTTCCACAGATTGCAGGTCTGTCTCGAAATGGCCTGTTCTTTTAAAGGTTCCGGCAATCGGGTGAATTACCGCTTTATTGTTTTTAATAATCAGCTGGCTTTCAGGGCTGGACCCGAACAATTTGTAATTTCCGTAATCAAAAAAGAATAGATACGGGGAAGGGTTTATGTTTCTTAAGGTGCGGTAAACATTGAATTCGTCACCATGAAACTTCTGCTCGAACCTTCTGCTGAGCACCAATTGGAATACATCACCTCTCATGCAGTGCTTTTGGGCTGTTTTTACCAGTTCGATATAATCTTCATCAGTGATGTTGGACGTTTCCGGACCTGTTTTCTTGAAAGGATAAACCACGGAATTCTGATTTTTGATCAGGCTTTCCAATAAGTATAATTCTGATTTTACTCCCTCGATCTGATTCTCGATGATGTGCATTTCATCATTATAATGGTTGATAGCGATCACGTACTGATAAAGCCTGTATCGCAGGATAGGGATCTTAACTTCAGGGCTCTGAGCCTTAAACTTGATATTATCAAAAAACTGCACAGCCTCAAAACTTGTATAGCCAAAAAGGCTTTGCGCGGTTTCTTCAACCGGGTCTTTGGCTTTTTCGCAGACAAAAATATTGGAAAAATGCTCAAATACATCCGAAAGCTTATGGTCTATGATAAATTGTTTGATTGGTTCCTGCCTTGGAAGTTTTATTTCAAACTCATTAAGGTTCTTAATTTCGATACCGGCAACGGCATTGATGGCTATAAAAGAAAAATTATTGTCAATATTTTTTGAGTCCGAGCTTTCCAGTAATATAGTATCCCTGAACTTGTCCCGAAGCTGCAGGTAAATATTCATGGGGGTCTGGAGATCTCCCAATACTTTTTTGGAAACAGTTTTTATTTTAATTTTCTTGTTAAACATTTGCAGTTTTATTTTTTTATGAATTTAATAAATAAAAAAAGACTTTCACGAAATTCCGTCAAAGTCTTTATATTATTTTTTCTATATCAATCCTGCTATGAATTAGCAACATGACAATAGTTTCAGACCCGACGAAGAGTTTGAAAACCACCACCAATTAGTATTGCTAATATTAACCATAGGACAAATGTATATATTTTTTCAATATGAAAACAAGAAACAGGCAAAAATAAAAAAACTTAAGAATGGCATATTTTCCAAATGTTTGGTTTTTTCCGGGAAGAGCTTTCATCATAATACTGGTGAAAAATAGAATTTTGGCTAAGGCAATAACAGTTTAAATTTAAAACGATCTTCTACCTGTTGACGGGTTCAAATGTTTTTTTCTAAAAATATGCCCGAAGTGGGAAGATATCACTGCATTAAAAGGTTATTTTTTATATTTTTGCTTAAATTTTTATAGAAAAAATAATGAAAAAAGTATTGGCAATCGCATTTATCGGAAGTTTATTCGTAGTAAACTGTTCTAAGAAACCGGATCATTCATTACAAGACAGCAATACGATGCTGGAAGAACCTGAAGCAAAGACTGTGGTGGATTCTGCGGCTAAACCTGCTGAAACACCGGCAGCAACACCTGCTCCTGAAGCTGCTAAAACAGATTCTGCGGCGAAAAAATAATGAGAAAAATATTTTTGGTGGGAAGTCTGGGATTATTATTCCTTTCCTGCTCCAAAAAAGAAAATACATCAGTTGATACTACGTCTTCTGAGTCTTCTTCTGCTTCGAAACCTTCTGTAAAATCTGATCTTTCAGGAGCGCAGATCATAGAAACGTTGGATTGTACGGGGTGCCATACTGTCAATGAAAGAATGATAGGGCCTTCTTATCAGGAAATAGCCGATAAGTATTCTGAAAAAGATATTGAGCTGCTGGCTTCAAAAATTATAGACGGTGGAAGCGGAGTATGGGGAAATGTGCCCATGCAGCCTCACTCTCAGGTCTCAAAAGAAGAAGCAAAAAAGATGGTCGAATATATTCTGACTTTAAAAAAGACAAAATAGATTGTATCTTACAGTAAAAACAATAAAAAGCCCTGCAGATTTCCTGCAGGGCTTTTTATTGAACTATATTTAAGATTTTTTTTTGACTTATACCTGTAAAAACAATTATCTTTGCACGCTATTGAAATACAGAGAAATGCAATTATCAGAACAAGAAATCATTAGAAGAGAAAAGCTGAATAAGCTTGTTGAAATGGGGATCAATGCATTCCCTGCGGATGAATATGTAATCACAGATACCACGCAATCTATAAAACAGGATTTTTCTGAGAATAAAAAAGTAAAGATCGCTGGTAGGTTGATGTCCCGCAGAATTCAAGGAAAGGCTTCTTTTGCTGAATTGCAGGATTCTACGGGTAAAATTCAGGTGTATTTTAACAGGGATGAAATTTGTACAGGGGAAGATAAGACTTTGTATAATGAAGTATATAAGCACCTTTTAGATATAGGTGATATTATAGGTGTAGAAGGGGAATTATTCAAAACCCAGGTGGGGGAAATGACCGTAATGGTGAAAAACTTCACCCTTCTTACCAAAGCCCTTCGTCCGCTTCCCCATGCCAAAACCGATGAAAATGGAGTGGTACATGACGGATTCACGGATCCTGAGCTAAGATACAGACAGCGTTATGTAGATTTAACGGTAAACCCGCACATCAAAGAAATTTTTGTGAAAAGAACCAAGCTGTTCAATGCTATGAGAACGTTCTTCAACGATGCGGGATACTTTGAGGTTGAAACGCCGATCCTTCAGTCAATCCCAGGGGGAGCTGCGGCAAGGCCTTTCATCACCCATCACAATGCATTGGATATTCCGTTGTATCTGAGAATTGCCAACGAACTGTATCTGAAAAGACTGATCGTGGGTGGATTTGACGGAGTGTATGAGTTCTCCAAAAACTTCAGGAATGAGGGGATGGACAGAACCCATAACCCGGAGTTTACGGCAATGGAGATCTATGTAGCCTATAAAGACTATAACTGGATGATGGATTTCACAGAAAAACTATTGGAATTCTGTGCGATTCAGGTTAACGGAACTACCAAGGCGAAGTTCGGGGATCATGAGATCGATTTTAAAGCACCGTACCAAAGAATTTCAATGACAGAAGCCATTCAGAAGTTCACCGGATTTGATATTACGGGAAAATCTGAGCAGGAATTGTTTGATTTTGCCAAATCCATTGGAATAGAAGTAAATGAAACAATGGGTAAGGGTAAGCTGATCGATGAGATCTTCGGGGAAAAATGTGAAGGAAACTTCATTCAGCCTACTTTTATTACGGATTATCCGATTGAAATGTCGCCTTTAACGAAGAAACACAGAAGCAAAGAAGGCCTGACCGAGCGTTTTGAATTAATGGTGTGCGGGAAAGAGATCGCCAATGCCTATTCCGAGCTGAATGACCCGATCGACCAGAGAGAACGTTTTGAAGAACAATTAAAGCTTTCCGAAAAAGGAGATGATGAAGCCGGGCAATTTATTGATGAGGATTTCTTAAGAGCATTGGAATACGGAATGCCACCAACTTCAGGATTAGGTATCGGAATGGACAGGTTAATCATGTTCCTTACCAATAATGCTTCCATCCAGGAAGTGCTGTTCTTCCCTCAGATGAGACCGGAGAAAACAACTCCTCAAATAGAATTGGGAGAAGATGAAAAAGTGATCCTGGAGATCCTTAATTCTCAGGAAGAACCGTTTGCCTTAGCTGAGGTAAAGGAAAGGAGCCAGCTTTCAGGGAAAAAATGGGATAAAGCTTCTAAAACTTTAACCAAGCATAATCTGGTGAAAGTGGAGAAGATTGAGGAAAATCTTTTAATGAAACTGGTTTAATATTTTTCAATAATAAGTTAAGAAAGACTGCCTTTGAGTAGTCTTTCTGCATTAAGAAAGAATATTTTATTTATGAATTTGATATATTGCAAATCTTTTTGATCGAAAACAAATAAAACTATGTCAAAACAAATTAAGATTCTCCAGCCAGTAAAAATATACTCGGATCATGAATATGAAGCAGAAACATCAAATCTTTTAAATGCTGGTGATATTGTAAAATTTAATAGAGAAAAAAGAAGAAATGGAATAGACTGGATGGAGATCTTTATTAATAACCGTAAAGTTTACATTAAGAAAGATATGTCCAAATTATTCATATTAAAAGAAGCTAAGCTTATGGATAATTCTTGTACAGTAGTTTTTTATAAACCAAAAAATGATATTAAGTATAAATTTAATGAAGCTTTTACCGTTCATCAATTTGCAGATAAAGATCAGGGATCTATTCGGATGAGAAGAATTTATGAAGTAGCCACTAAAGAAAAATATATCGATTTATATTATGATAAAGATATGATTGAAGTTTCAAAGACGGTTTTGGCTAAAGGTGAAAAAATAATAATAACGTCGGAAAATAGAAGTTTTCTGGAAATTTTATATGGTAAAAAAACAGGATATATCTTGGCAGATGTTGCTTATTATGAAGCGAGAAACTGGTGGGTAATAGCAGTAGGAGTTATTGTTGCTCTTGGAGTTATAAGCGGATCTTTTTATGCATTAATTGATTCAGGTAGAACTGTTGTGGGACCTATTCTTGCTATTCCAATAATTATTATTGTTGCTATCATTGTTTTCTTTATTAAGTTTTTTCTGGCGATTATTAATATCATTTTTCAAAATATTAGAAAAAGATTGTGAAATCCTAATTTTTTTTCAAAATTTTCTAATCTTGCAGATGATAAATTGATATTTTCCCGTTATTTAGAAAACATATAATTGATGAAATCTGTTTTTTTCCTCATTCTGGCTATCCTTTCCGTAGGATTTAATGCACAAATGCTCAGCTCAGTTTACTTTGAGCATAATAGCTATGAACTTAATGAAGGATCTAAAAAGAAACTGGATAGCCTTGCCCTGTTAAAAGCAGGTCTTACGTTCAGGATTTTTGGAAATTGTGATTCTTCAGGAGAAACAGAATATAACAGATTATTGTCTGAAAAAAGAGCAAACGCAGTCAGTGCCTATTTGCAGGGAAAGATTGGAAATAATATAAGATTGGAAAATACGACTGGTTTGGGTGAGGAAAAGCAAATTAATGATAACAGCACAGACGAATTACGTGGGAAAAACAGAAGGGTAGATATATTTATCGAAAAAATATTTGCTCCAGGGGAAATAATTTCACGGAAAGCACTTCCGAGCTTTCTGAGTACAAAAGTTTCCCAAATGAAAGTGAAAGATACCTTTTCGCTGCCCGATGTCAATTTTATTGGAGGACGCCATGTCTGGCTTCCCAATGGAAGTACAAAGCTGGATCAGCTTCTCAGGATATTGAAAGATCATCCGGCATTGGAGGTCGAGCTGCAGGGGCATATCTGTTGTGATTATGAAAATTTTGATGGAGAAGATATCGATTTGGGAACCTTTAATCTTTCCTGGACAAGAGCCAATGCCATAAAAGAATTTCTGCAAAAAGAAGGAATAGCCTCTGACCGGATTAAAGTGAAGGGACTGGGCCATCTCAATCCTGTTGCTTACCCCGAACGCACTGAAACCGATAGGATAAGGAACAGAAGGGTGGAACTTGTTTTGCTTAAAAAATGAAATCCGAAGTTTCGGGCGCCAGCGAAGCTGGCGCCCGAAACTCTTATTACAGAAAATTATTACTTTCTCAGCTTACTGAACGAAAACATCAGATAAAACAAAAACGGTAAAATAAAAAAAGACCCTAACATCAAAGCCCATGCTAAAGCGGAAATGGTTTTAGGGGCTGCCACATGTTCCACTAAAGAAAGATGATTTCCGTTACCTAATAAGATAATATCGGGATTATGCTGGTAGGTGGCAGCTACAAGGATCATAATCATCTGAAATCCGGCTAAAACACGTACGGGCAAAAGCTTTCGTATTTTCAGGCAATATAAAATAATCCCCAAAGCTATTGTTGCAAGAGTAGTTGCGGCAATGCCTAATGGTTTTGAGAAGACCCACCTTAAAAGGGGAATATCAGAAATATGAGCGGTGAAAAATACCAGAATTCCCGTAACCACTACAAAGATCATCGTCTGTTTTGATTTTCTGATCATTAAATTCAGCTCAAGTCTGTCCGTAGTTTCCCTTAAAGCAAATATAGATGCCAGATAGGCGCAGATAGAAACCGTAAATAAGCCTACCGAAATACCAAACCAGTTCAGCCAGCTGAAAATATACAGATCCAAAAAGTTATCGGCATCAGGATTGATGGCATGAGAAACCGTTGCAGCAGCTATTAAACCAAGAAAAAACGGAGTCAAAAGACTGGAAAAGTAAAAAACCTGCGTATATAAAGTCTGCCAATTATCTTTCACCGCATCATAATGCCGGAACGTAAAAGCAGTTCCTCTTGCAATAATTCCTACAAGCATTAAAACCAATGGAATATGAAGGTAGACAGAGAGTGTGGTGTAGATCTCGGGAAATCCCACAAAAAGAATTACGATCGCGATGATCAGCCACATATGATTCGCTTCCCATACCGGGGCAATAGATTCGTACATGATCTGCTCGGTTTTATGGCGGGCTTTTTTATGGGTGAAAAATTCCACGATCCCGGCTCCAAAATCAGCACCGCCGAGGATCATGTAAAGACATATGGATAACCAGAGAAAACCTATAACAACATAGATCATGATTTCTTGTTTTTATCATTAAACAGAATATCGGTAGGGTCATAAAGCTTCGGAACCATTTGGATCTGCCTTCTCAAAAGGAAAATAATGATCAGGGATAATGATACAAAAATAGCTGTGAAAAAATAGAATGAATACTGAATTCCGGGCATTGGTGTAACGGCATCTATTGTTCTCATGACCCCGTAAATGATCCAAGGCTGTCTCCCTACTTCCGTTACAGTCCAGCCCGCCTCCAGTGCAATATACCCGAAAGGTGTCGCAATAAGGAATGTTTTTAGCAGCCATCTTTTTTCAAGCCACACTTTCCTGAAAAATAGGGCGTATAAATACACCATTCCTATGCAGATCATTATAACGCCAAAGAAGATCATGATCTGGAAAGCATAATGAGTAACGGCAACGGGAGGCCATTCATCCTTTGGGAAATCATTAAGGCCTTTTACTTCATGATTAAAATCATTGCTTACCAGGAAGCTTAAAACCTTCGGGATTCTGATGGCATATCGTATTTCGCCTTTTTCTTCATCAGGAATACCGCCAATGACAAAAGCAGCTCCTTTCTCAGTTTCAAAGTGAGCTTCCATGGCTGCCAGTTTTATGGGCTGCCTTTCAGCAACAGATTTGGCAGCTATATCCCCACTTAAAGGTGCTCCGAAAGCTCCTATCAACGCAAAACCCGCAGCAATTCTGAATGCTTTTGTATGGAATTCTACATTTTTTCTCCTCATGATCAGATAAGCATGAACTCCGGCCACGGCAAACCCCGTGGCACAGAAAGCGGCAACGGTCATATGTAAAGCCTGAGGAAACCATGCGTCATTGAACATTGCTTTTATCGGATCTATATTCAGGTATTTACCGTCAATATAATCAAAACCGGAAGGAGAGTTCATCCAGGCATTGGCCGCAACAACAAGAATGCCGGAAGCCAGCCCGCTGAGACCTACCAAAAATCCACAGAACCAGTGGAACCATTTATTGAATTTGTCCCAACCGTACAGAAAGAATCCTATGGCAATTGCTTCAATAAAAAATGCAGTTCCTTCCAGAGAGAACGGCATTCCGAAAATAGGCCCTGCATGTTTCATGAATTCCGGCCAGAGAAGGCCCAGTTCAAACGAAAGCATGGTACCGGATACGGCTCCGGTAGCGAATAAAATGGCAACTCCTTTGCTCCAGGCTTTAGTGAGGCCTTTGTAAATTTCATTGTTGGTCTTAAGGTATTTCCAGTGTGCAAAAGCCATTAAAAAAGGCATCACCATCCCTACACAGGCAAAAATAATATGGAAACCCAGGGACATGGCCATTTGAGCACGGGCTGCAATAAAATCATCCATAGCATCAACTTTTTGAATACATAAAGGTACGGATAAATTGCTGAGGCTTCATATGATTTACAACAGTTGAAATGATAGAAATTCAGGATAACTTTACTGTTTTTTGAACAGGACAGGTGTGGATAACTCAACTTTTTTTGGCACATTTTAACTTTCTCAATTCGAAAAAAATCACGATATTTGTAGGTCTTTGCATTTAGCAAAAATTTTAATATTTGATATGAGTCAGAAACAATATACAGCTAGTAGTATTCAGGCATTGGAAGGAATGGAGCACGTTCGTATGCGTCCTTCGATGTACATTGGTGATGTAGGGGTAAGAGGCCTTCACCATTTGGTTTATGAAGTAGTAGATAACTCTATTGACGAAGCGTTGGCAGGATACTGTGATACGATTTTTGTCAGCATTAAAGAAGGAAACGGGATTGAAGTAAGCGATAACGGTAGAGGTATTCCTGTTGATTTCCATGAGAAGGAACAGAAATCGGCCCTTGAGGTGGTTATGACAAAGATTGGGGCCGGAGGTAAGTTTGATAAAGATTCTTACAAGGTTTCAGGAGGTCTGCATGGAGTAGGGGTATCGTGTGTGAATGCACTTTCCAATGAGATGATCACTACGGTTTACAGAGACGGAAATATCTACCAGCAAGTGTATTCCAAAGGAAAAGCACAGACTGAGGTAGAGGAGATAGGTAAAAGTGACAAAAGAGGAACTAAGCAGTTTTTCCAGCCGGATGATACTATTTTTTCAGAATTAGTTTATAATTACGATACTTTAGCCACCCGTTTAAGGGAACTTTCTTACCTTAACAAAGGAATTACCATCACCCTTACTGATGAAAGAGAAAAACTGGAAGATGGTTCCTTCAGAACCGAAATTTTCCATTCCGAAGGCGGTCTGAAAGAATTTGTTGCCTACATCGATGGAAATCGAGAGTCCATTATGGAGCATGTGATCTTCATGGAAGGAGAAAGAGATGATATTCCGGTTGAGGTAGCCATGCGTTATAATACTTCATTCAATGAAAATCTTCACTCTTACGTCAACAATATCAATACGCATGAAGGAGGTACCCACTTAGCAGGTTTCAGACGTGCTTTGACGAGAACTTTGAAGAAATATGCAGATGATTTGGGAATTCCGCAGAAAGAAAAAGTGGAAGTCACCGGTGATGACTTCCGTGAAGGATTAACAGCTGTGGTATCTGTAAAAGTAATGGAACCTCAGTTTGAAGGGCAGACCAAAACTAAATTAGGAAACTCTGAGGTTTCCGGTGCTGTAGATAAAATTGTAGGTGAAATGCTTACCAATTTCCTGGAAGAGAACCCACTTGAGGCTAAACAAATTGTTCAGAAAGTTGTTTTAGCGGCAAAAGCAAGGCAGGCTGCAAAGAAAGCCCGCGAGATGGTTCAGAGAAAATCGCCGATGGGAGGTTCCGGGCTTCCGGGGAAATTATCTGACTGCTCATCCAAAGATCCGGCAGAGTCCGAAATATTCCTTGTGGAGGGAGATTCGGCAGGTGGAACGGCTAAGCAGGGAAGAGACAGGCATTTCCAGGCGATCCTGCCCTTAAGAGGTAAGATCCTGAATGTTGAAAAATCTATGCTTCATAAAGTATATGATAACGAAGAAATTAAAAATATCTATACTGCTCTGGGAGTTTCCGTAGGAACAGAAGAAGACAGCAAAGCACTGAATATGGTTAAGTTAAGATATCACAAGATCGTTATCATGACCGATGCCGATATTGATGGATCTCACATTTCTACCCTGATCCTTACCTTCTTCTTCAGATACATGAAGGAGCTTATCGAGAACGGATATATTTACATTGCCCAACCGCCTTTATATTTACTAAAGAGAGGAAACAAAAAAGTATATGCTTACAACGAAAAAGAACGTGAAGAATTTACCTTAGAGATGTCTCCGGACGGGAAAGGTGTTGAGGTACAGCGTTATAAAGGTCTTGGAGAGATGAATCCTGAACAGCTTTGGGAAACTACCCTGAACCCTGAACACAGGATCCTGAAACAGGTAACCATTGATAATGCGGTAGAAGCAGACAGTGTTTTCTCTATGCTGATGGGGGATGAGGTACCGCCAAGAAGAGAATTCATTGAGAAAAATGCCAAGTATGCTAAGATTGATGCCTAATTGATCTTAATTTTATATATGTTTAAAGGCTCCGTTTAGGAGCCTTTTTTAGTAAAATATAACATGAAAGAATAAATTCAGTTATGATGATGAAGTTTTATGTGATGAATTGTTATAAATTTAAACAACTTTAAAAAAGCTGATGAAAAAGATTGTTACCTCCTTTAAATATGTATTCCTTTTTGTAATGATGATTTCCGGTTGTACTGCTTTGGCCCAAAATCATAAGGGGCTATCTGATGAGAAGACAGAAGAAATGCGGAAAAAAGCCGAAGTACTATTATACGAAAAACCGGATCAGGCATTACAGCTTGCTGATAAAGTATATCAGCTGACCAAAAACGAAAATAATTTAACATTTGCTCATACCTCGGCATTGCTTGCTGAAATATATTCCATAAAAGGAGATCAGAAAAAATCCATTCAATATGCGGAAACGGCAAAAAAGACCTATGAGGATCTGGATAAGATTAACTATTCCGTAGATATGCTGAACATTATTTCGAGGGAATATTCAGTTTTGGGATTATTCAATCAGGCTATACAGTCAAATGATATGGCCCTTTCGGCCATGAAGTCCAGGGTTATGGAAGAAAGCAATGATGACAATATCAGAATTCTGGCCCTTACGTATGATACCAGATCCTATATCTATGACCAGAAAATGGAGGTCAGCGATTCCCTGGTAAAATACAATGAATTGTCTTATCAAAATGCAATGCGCTTAAAACAGACACCGGATAATATGTTGTACCAGCAGATGTCTGCCAATAACCTCGTGAATACTTACCTGAAAAAGAAAGAAAGGTCTGAAAAGGAAACGAAAAGGGTTTTTGAAATATTAGCCAAAGCCAGAGGTGACGAAAAGAAATTTCCCAATAAAAAAAGTGAAGCCTATCTGGCTTTTAATTTCGGTAACTATTACTTCACACAGGAAAATGATCAGTCAGCTTTAAAGGAATATCTGAACGCCTTGTCTTTAGCACAGCATGTGGAAGATATATACCTGCAAAGGGATGTACATGAAATGCTTGCGCTTACCTATGCATCAATGAAAAACCCTGACAAGGAATTATATCATCAAAAAAAGTATAACGAGCTTAGCAAGAAGATACACCTTAGCGAAAAGCAGAATACCAATACGGAAGTAACCAAAATTCAGAGTAAGAACGAAGAATCTTTCTTTAAAACCAAAAGAAATCTGATTATTGCAGCCATAATAATCGGAATTTTATTGTTCATTTCCGTTTGGATCGGGATCAGGAACTATAAAAAATCAAAAAGAGAATATGCCAATTATAAAAAGATCATTGAAAAACTGCAGAAAAAAGAATCCATTCTGACACCGGTAACCAATGCTGTGGTTGAGAAGACCATATTTTCAGTTCCAACGGATAAAGAGAAGGAAATACTACACAAGCTAGATCAATTTGAGGGTTCCGAAGCATTTGTAAATAAAAATATCTCCCTTTCGTCTTTAGCGGAGTCTTTTAATACCAATACGGCCTACCTTTCCACAGTTATCAATGCCAATAAGAATAAAAACTTTAATAACTATATTAATGAATTAAGAATAAGCTATATTGTTAATAAGCTTAAAAATGATCCTCAATACCTGAAATATAAAATAAGCCATTTGGCGGAAGAATCAGGCTTTTCCTCTCATAATACTTTTACTACAGCATTTTCCAATTGCATTGGCGTGTCACCTTCCAATTTTATTAAATTCCTGACCAAAGAAACCAAAATTTCGGCAGGTGGATGAAACGGGTGGAATTTTATATTTTCACTAAATATTTTATTATCAATATATTATGTTTTTAATTTTCCATGAATTAATAATTTTGGGAGTCATTTCCTTGTAATTGAAACCCGTTGATAAATAGATTTGCAGTATAACTTTTAACATTCTAAAAACTGCAGATAATGAAAAAGAATTTGATTATACTGAGCCTGTGTTTAGGTGTATTATCCTATTCTCAAGTCGGGATTAATACCCCTACGTCCAGTGTGCGGCTTTGGAAATTAATAATTCAAGTCCAGAGAGATGGTTACCCTTTTAGATAATGAACCCGTTTAAACTTTTTATAAAAAGTTTAAACGGGTTCGAAATAAAAACTACCCAATTTCAAAACTTGTTTTGTGAAAATCATTTCGCTTTATCATTTTCTTAAAAATATTACTTTAAATTAAAAAATACTGATATTTTGTTTTTTATTAAATAAAAATGATAATAAAATTGAACTTTCGTAACAAAAAATTAAACCAATTGTAAAATTAATAAATGCATGTATTCAATGTAAATTATTTTCTTTTTTAATATAAAATGAATAATACTAATGTTTTAGTGAAAAATCATCAAATACAATGAAAAACAAACTATTTCTAACGAGTGGGATTCTGCTAGGCATTTTTAATTTTTCAAATGCTCAGATAGGAGTTAATACAGGTAGCCCTTATGCTACGCTTGATGTTGAGGTACAATCAACTTATGCAACCGGTGGTAAAGCAGGTATTGCTGCTCCCAGATTGACAGGAGATCAGATTGAAGCTATCAATACAACGGGTCTGAAAGCTGGGACAATCATTTATGCAACAGCAGCATCCACAGCTGGAACACCTGATGTAACTTCAGTAGGATTCTGGTACTGGAAAGATGCAACTGCGAAATGGGAACCTTTTACCGATACCAATGCAGTTACATTAACCGAAGCTTGGAAAGATCCGAAAGGGACTCCGGCAAATCTTACAGACGATACTGGAGCCAATAATACCAGTACAAATATTTATTATAATAATGGAAAAGTAGGAATAAATACAGCCGATCCTGACGGAAGATTAACCGTTGTAAAAACAGCAAGTGAGAATTCTGCCGGACATTTTACTGCAAATGCACCTTCTTCGGGAACAAATATGGCCGGGCTTTTTGAAGCAAGTCCATCGAGTGATTTTACCGGCAATAACATAGGAATGAAAATAATAGCCAAACCGACTGCCAATGTAACCGGAAATAGTTACGGACTATCTATAGATGACGAAATAGACTTATCGGGAGCAAATGGATTTGGAGCTGTTACCGGTAAAACTCATACCCTGCATCTTAAGTCAGGAGATCCCCATTCGTCCGGGGGAGGTATGGGTTATAATTCTCCTTATAACTATGCTATTTATCAGGAATCTGCAACTGGTATTCCATCAAATTTTGGGATTGTAAGCTATTTTCAGGATCCCGTAGGAATTGGTATGGAAGAGCCTCGTTATCAATTGGATGTTAATTCTTATTGGCCTGATGATTCTGGCCTTGCATTTTTTCAGATGAGAGCAGATAGTCCTCCTGTTGCAGGAAAGCCAATAGGTGTAGACACAGATGGTAAAGTTGTTCGTATAGATGCTGTACAGTTTCATACTAATAATTCTTCCAGCCCAACTACTGTTATAGGCATGGATACATCCGGAGCAAATTACAGATATACCGGAGCAAATGCAATTGTTGATGGCGTGACTACAGGAGGAGCGGGTTTCTATCTTGTTACCATCCGTTATGCCGCAGATAAAACGGCTAATTGTAATGATTATGTAGTACTGAATCTTGACAGAAGAACCAGTGCGCCACCTTCTGCCGGTGTGAGCAGTCTTTCCAATCCGGCTTTTACATATGATCTTTACCAACCTCCGGGAAGCAAAACCGCTGATTTCTTTTATACCAGCCAGATTGTACAATTACAAGAAGGAACTTATTACCTTATGGCAAAAATTTCCGGTGGATGTACCTCCTATAATGTCCGTTCCGGTACTGCTAATAATAGCTTTACACTTACCAGGATAAAATAAGAACAGAAAACTATATAAAAAACAGGTCATTTTTAGAAAGTAACCTGTTTTTTTAATTGAATCTGTTTAAACTCTTATTTTTCTGAGGAACAAAATAGAAAAAGCCAAATAATGTAGGCTTCTCCAAGTTATATTCAAAGTCTCAAACCTTACTAATAAAGCTTTGAAGCTATCAAGCCATGCATTTGCCTTTTCTATTTTGAATCTTCTTTTATACAGTTCGGGATCAAAATATTTCTCATGCCTTGTATCCACAAAGGAAAATACAGTTACTGGTCCTGGATGACTTTCTTCCCTGATATCCACCGATTTTCCTCCTGTCCTGCTACAGGTATGACCTCCATCCAATCAGACGCTGGAAAGATCAAATTTCCTTTTATTTTTCTGACGAAAGAAACCAAAATCTCAGCAGGTGGATGAGACGGGTGACTTTTTATATTTTCATTAAATATTTTATTATCAATGTTTTATGTTTTTAATTTTCCATGAATTAATAATTCAAGGAACCTTTTTCTTGTAATTGAAACCCGTTGATAGATAGATTTGCAGCATAATTTTTAACATTCTAAAAACTGCAAATTAATGAAAAAGAATCTCATTGTACTGAGTCTGTGTTTAGGGATATTATCTTATTCTCAAGTTGGGATTAATACCCCCATGCCCAGTGCGGCTATGGACATTGTATCTAAAGGATCGGACGCAACCACTAAGGCTTTGGAAATTAATAATTCAAGTGCCAGAGAGATGGTTACCCTTTTAGATAATAATAATTTTGGAATAGGCATTTCCAATCCTCTGTATAATTTTGAAATAGGAGACTATCTTAATAATGGAGCCTACCTTTCTTTGAGCCAGACAGGGAGTAATGCAAACGGACAGACCTCTTTGACTTATTTTACCAAGAGAACAGGGAATAACAGCCTTACGAATGCGACTTCAAAAGGCTTTAAATGGTTTACACTTTCTGATACTTATGCAAATGCAACAGTGGCCAATTCTTTATTTTTAGAAAGCTGGTCTGCGGATAATCCGGCTGTTACCGGTTTATCAACTAACAGGCTGTCAAATATCCTTGTAATTAACCCTAAAGGAAATATTGGATTTGGGACTTCATCACCAACCGCAAAAGTACACATTGACGCTACGAATGCTTCTTCAGGAGGAAAAGGGGTTGGGACAGGATTCTGCTTACAGGACGGCTCCCAGGGAAACCTTAAAGTTCTGATGTCTGATGCCAATGGAAATGCAAGATGGGATAACCCAAGCTCCCAATATCTGGAGCAGGTAGCTGTGCACAATACACAGGATTACCAGATTGCAAAAACAACCCCGAATACTCAGATTCCGGGGCTTACAGGATTTACGGCTACATCTACGGGAAAATACCTTATCCAGTTTCACTGCTTTTTGCAGGCAGATACTTCTCCCGGAAATAAGGCATTTTACTTTATCGTAAAGAAAAACGGTACCCAGATTAAAGGGGTGGAGACTTATATTTACCTTGGCGGAGGTGCAGATGCTTATCTTGCCCAGCATATCCCCGTAATCATAGATGTAGCGGCAGGAGATGTGATAACTTATGAATTTGCTGATGGCACTCCGCTTCCCACAACACTTACCTTTAAGGCTACAACAGGCAGGTTTGCCAATAGAAACATCATTGAGGTCATTTACATGGGTAAGTAATTTTTATAAAAAGAAGATTAAAAAAAAAATAAAGTATAGTTAAGATTACTCATTTTGATAGTTAAGCTTAAAGCGAAGCTCATCTCATGATTCAGAAGTAAAAGTTTAAATAATCTTAAAATATATATTAACAGAGGCTTTATGCCTCTTTTTTATTTTAAATTCAGAGATGAAATTGATTTTAACATTTTATTAAGATTTTTTATTATTTTTGTTAAATTTTAATAAACAAATGATGAAAGTATTAATTGCCGGAGCTCTTTGCATAGCTTCTCTTTATTACAGTCAGAATTATCCCGTTTCAGCGATTCCTGAAAATCTGAAGAAAAATGCAAATGTTGTTGTAAGGAGAGATTTAACGACGGTGCAGATCAATAAAATTGATGAAATAAAGTACCAGTTTAATACGGTGACTACTGTTCTAAATAAAGATGGTGACCATAACGCCCTTGTTTTTATCCCCTATGAAAAAGGGAATACTATATCAGATGTTAAGGTGACGATCTATGATGAGGCCGGTAAAAAGATCAAAAGCTTTTCAAAATCTGATTTCAATGACTTTGCGAATAATCCGCAGGGAGCATTCTATACGGATAACAGAGTATTGGCGTTGCCTTATACCTCCATTCAATACCCGTATACGGTTGATTTTTCTTATCAGATCACCAATGAGAATACTGTTTTTATTCCTGATTTTGTACCCTTTACGAATACCAATATTTCCCTGGAAGAAGGGGAGTTCAAGGTCATCAATAAATCCGGGATTGAGCTTCGTACCAAGGTCTATCCTTCCAAATATAACTATACATCCGTCCAGGAAAATGATAACGGATCGGAAAAAACATATACCTACAAAAATGTTCCTGCAATAGATGATGCCTTTCTGCTGCCACAACCGGTGAAAATATTACCGAAAGTAAGTTTTTCACTGGCAAAATTCAATCTTGAAGGAAAAGAAGGGTCCATTAATAGCTGGGAAGACTTCGGAGTATGGTATTATAACAGTATTTTACAGCCCGTTTCAGTATCTACCCCTACTATTAAAGCTGAGGTGGCAGCCCTCAACCTGCAGGGTTCCAAAGAAGATAAAGTAAAAAAACTCTTTCAGCATATGCAGTCCAGGACCCGGTATATCTTTGTAGCACTGGGAATAGGCGGTTGGCAGCCTATGATGCCCGATGAAGTGAATAAGAAGGGATATGGTGATTGTAAAGGGCTTACCAATTATATGAAAACCCTGCTGGATGAAGCAGGAATACCTTCCCATTACTGTGTGGTAAACTCTAATGCTTCTCAGGTTTCATTTGATCCGGCTTTTCCCAAAATGGGCGGAAATCATGTTATCTTGATGGTCCCTACAGAGAATGGCAATATCTGGCTCGAAAATACTTCCCAGCAGATCGCATTTAACCATTTAAGTTTCAATACAACGGATAGAAACGTTCTGTCTATTAAAAAGAACGGAATAGAATTGATAGATACTCCGGTTTATGCTGCTGAAAAAAGTAAAGAGAAGCAGAATATGAAGATACAGGTGAATGAAGATAACAGTATTCTTGGCGAAGGAAAATTTGAATTTACCGGAAGCCAGTATGATTATGCCTTGGCATATACAGGTTTATCTCCCAAAGAAAGAAATGAGGCCCTCAAAAATCAGATGGATGTTTTGAGCTTTGAGAAGATCGAAATGAAAGACTTTATCAATGACAGGGATCATGCTGTTGCAAAATTCAATGTGGATTTTAAGGCTGTTAACTATTCTAAAAATGCCGGAAGCAGCATCATATTCAGAGCAGTTCCTTTGTTTTCAAATACCGTGTACAAAAATGAGGAGAATAGAGAGCTGCCTTTTGAGATAGGCCAGGCCTTTGAAGATGAATACAACATCAGCTTTATCATCCCTAAAAACTATAAAATAGATGAGGTTCCTAATGATATTAATATTAATTCTGAATTTGGTACCTACAAGCTGAGCTTTGTGAAAAACGGCGAAGAACTGAAGGTCATCAGAACCGTTAAGGTAAACAAAGGGATATATTCCAAAGAAAAATATAATGATTATATCAATTTCAGGAAAAAGATGATGAATATCGATAATTCAAAAATTTTAATCACTAAAATATAAGACACGATGAAAAAATTATTAACGGCCTTTGTTGTGGTAAGTTCTGTTTTTATCAATGCCCAAAAGCATGAATTCCTTACCCCGCCTAAATTTAACGATGCCGACCTGTCTAAACAAAAATCTCAGCTTGATGAGAATGCACCTGCAGAAATTCTGTATAAATCCACACATTTTCTGGTTGATAATGCGACCAATCAACTGCATAAGAGGTACCACTATAGGGTAAAGATCTATAATAAGGATAAAGCAGAACACTGGTTGAATCTTGAAATACCTCTTTATATGAGTGGAGGTAACCAGGAGACCATTGCCAAGATAAAAGCTTTTACCTATAATCTGGAAAACGGGGCAGCTGTTTCAACAAAAGTAGAAAAGAGTTCAAAATATAAGAGTAAAGAAAGCAAGTACATTTCCATTACCAAATTTGCTTTCCCTAACGTAAAGGATGGCTCTGTGATAGAATATGAGTATGAGGTATTATCTCCGTACCAGTATGTAATTCCTGAGGTACTGATAGAGTCAAATACCCCTTCATTGTATACGGAATATATTTTGGATGCTCCTTCCAATATCTCATACAATATTAATTACACAGGCGACCTTACTCCTAATCACAGGGTTGTGGATGAGAGGTACATGTACGGAACTAATTACAAAACCTATCGTTTTGGCTATGAAAACCTGAAAGGTTTCAAAAGTGAAAAATTTGTAAAAAATGACAATAACCACAGAACCAAAATAAGTGCTGAGCTGCATTCCACTTTTTTCAGGGAGTTAAAACTGTACTCATCATCTTGGGACCAGATCAAACAGAGGCTTTACGAACACGAACACTTTGGCAGTGAGCTGAAAAAAACAAAACTGGCTAAAGAGAATATGCCTGCCGGGATCGATTTTAAGAAAGACCAGGAAAAAGCCGATGCTATTTTCAGGCATGTTCAGAACATGTTTACATGGAATAAGGACAGAGGCGTATATACGGAAGATGGTATTAAAAAGCTAGTAGAAACAAAAACCGGGAATGCGGCAGAGATCAATCTTTTTCTCGTAATGATGCTTAGAGAAGCAGGTCTTAAAGCAGATCCTATGCTTATTTCTACGGTAGACAATGGGATCATCAATCTGGCATCACCTAATATCTCTAATATGAACTTCGTGCTTGCAGCCATTGAATCTGAAAGAGGCTACCATATTTATGATGCTACCTCCAAACAGTCTTCTATGGATGAGCTTCCGCCAAGGGACTGGAACCAGTTTGGAATCCTGCTTTCATCAAAAGATAAGGCAAAGCAGTTACAGATGATCAATGGTAAATCCAGCTTTACCTATCTTACTGTGAAAGCGAAGATTAATGAAGACGGGTCCATATCGGGAAGCTATTCCGATAAAGATACCGGGTCTTATGCCATGTTTGCCAAAGACAGCTATGATGAGAATGCGGAAAAATACAAAAAGCTATATAAAGACAATTTCACCATGGATTTTACGAATATTGATTCCAAAATTCTTGATAATGGCGATTTTGAAAGCATCATGAGCTTTAACTCAGAAAACCTGATTGACAGAGTAGGGAAGAAAATGATCATCAACCCGATGCTGTTCCTGAATAAAACTTCTAATGAATTTGACCAGACAGAAGAAAGAAAATATCCTATAGACTTTATTTCCCCGTTTACGAGGATAAAAAAGGTATCCCTGGAAATTCCGGAAGGATATACCGTGGAAGAGCTGCCTAAGAGCAAAAAAATCACTACTGACGATAAAGAAATAGAATACAGCTATGTGGCAGAGCAAAAAGGAAATATACTTGAGATCATATCAACTACCAAGGTAGCAAGTGCTGATTATCCCAAAGAATATTATCCCGCCTTTAAGCAAATATGGAGTGTTGCTTCAAAAAGTGAAAACCAGGTCATAAGTTTAATTAAAAAATAACTAAAAAGCTTCTAATTATTAGAAGCTTTTTTATATATTTGATAAAACCAATAAAAACTATTAATATGCTAACTCTTTTACAAGCAGACCCTTATGAGGGTATGGACGGAGCCGCGGCGGCGGGAGTAGGGATCGGAATGATGATCTTCTATCTGATATTGTTTCTGTTCTACGGATTCTGTATGTATAAAATTTTCCAGAAAGCAGGTAGGGAAGATGCCTGGGCTGCTTTTATCCCTATTTATAACAGCATTGTTCTGTTGGATATTGTTAAAAAACCAATCTGGTGGATTATTCTGTTCTTAATACCTTTAGTAAATATCTATGCTGCATGGGTAGTTTATGAAAGACTCTCAAAAGGCTTTGGGAAAGAAACTCCGTTGTACGCTATTCTTTTACTTTTCTTAGGATTCATATTTATTCCCGTGCTTGCCTTCGGGAATGATACCTTTGACAGGAATAAAATCCCAAATGATTAAAAAAATAGAAAAAATAACTAAAAACCATTCATTTTTGAATGGTTTTTGCATTTAAACAGGATAAATTGAAAATTATGAAAAATACCATCGCTGTTATCATCCTGTCTTCCTTTTTCCTTTTGTCTGCGTGCAAAAAAGAACAGGCAAAGAATGCCGGAACAATAAAAACAGAGGCCGGAGAGCCTCAGGAATTGGTCATGGATTCTGTAGTGGTGAATGATTCAACGAAAATAAGCGATTCCCTCAGCCTGAGATTTACATCCAAATTATTGGTATTCCCAACAATAAAGGATAAAAAGCTGCTGGACAGCATCTACTTTTTGGATAAGGGAATAAAAGATTATTCAAAACAGGGATTGCAGGCATTTCTGGAAAAAGAAAAAACAGGGTATTATAATTTGATAAAAACAGACAATAAAGACTGGCTTTCGGAAATCCCATACTCCCAGCAATGGTACACAAGCACGTCCATGAGCCTGAAGTCCGATAAGAATGATTATGTCCATATTCAGTACGCGGTAAGTGCTTACGAGGGCGGGGCCCATGATAACTATGGCTTTACGGAAAGGGTGTTTGACCTTAAAAACAATAGAAAAGTAGAGTTGAAAGATATTACATCTCTACCGGAAAATAAGCTGGAAGCCCTTTTGATGAAGAATATCAATACCATTCATAGCGGGACATCCGATGAGAACGGAGACGTGAAAAACTCCGAAATGCTTTTGGTAAAAGAAATTCCTGCTACCGATAACTTTTATTTTGATGATAAAAACCTTTATTTTCATTACAGCCCGTATGAGATCGCTGCCTTTGCTGCAGGTGATATTATCATTCCGGTCTCCTGGGAAGAACTGAAAGGAACCCTGAATCCTGAATTCAAAGAAAGAATGAAAATTAAATGATATTAATGCTTCCGGATCTGGGAGCATTTTTTATTTTTGCTGTAATGGAAAAAGTCGCCTTCATTATCAATCCTTTTTCAGCCAAAAAGAATTATCAGCCTTTCCTTAATGAGCTTAAGAACAGGGTAGATGATCCTTTATATTACATCTCCGAGTCTATCCGCGGAACAGATGAGTTCATTCAGGAAAACTTTGACAAAGTAGATATCTTTGTGGCCATAGGAGGTGACGGAACTATTTCAACAGTAGCAAGAAACCTTATCAATACCCCTAAGATTCTGGCCATATTTCCTGCGGGCTCAGGAAACGGATTCTCCAATGAGACAAATTTCAACAAAAATTTAGGTGATCTTCTGGAAAAGATAAAATCTGCCAGATTCAGAAAAATAGACACATTTATGGTAAATGAAAGGCTTTCCATCAATGTATCGGGCACCGGTTTCGATGGAAAAGTAGTAAAGAGATTTGAAAAAACAGATAGAGGATTTAAGAATTATATTAAAGTTTCCTTTAAAACATTTTTCAGTTTCAAATCCATAAAGGTTAGGTTTTCGGATGAAGAATATCAGAAATACAACGGAAAATACCTGATGCTGAATATCGCCAATACGCGCCAGTTCGGAAATAACGCATACATTGCTCCCATGGCAAGCAAAAGTGATGGTCTGGTAGATGTTGTACTCGTGAAAAAATTTCCTTTTGCCTATTCATTGCTTTTCGCTTTCAGGATGTTTACCAAAAGGCTGAAAGATGATGAATACGTCACTTATCTTCCTGTTTCAGACATCAAATTTAAAGTAAATACCAAAAACTGGCATCTGGATGGTGAATTCAATAAAATAAAATCACCCGTTCATGTAAAAGTGCTTCCCAAAAGCCTGAATATTCTGATCTAAACTTCCAGTTTCTTCTCGATCTCGTGCGGATGATTCAGGCTGTAGTGCAATTGCTTTTTATCCAGCTGTTTCTCCCAGTTGGCGACCACCACAGTAGCTACCGAGTTTCCGATTACATTGGTAAGTGCCCTGCACTCACTCATGAACTTGTCGATTCCCAGAATTAACGTCATTCCGGCGATCGGTATTTCCGGAACAACTGCTAATGTTGCTGCTAAAGTCACAAAGCCTGCTCCTGTAACGCCTGCAGCCCCTTTTGAGCTCAGCATGGCTACCAGAAGAAGCATGATCTGCTTTTCGATCGGAAGATGGATATTCAGAGCCTGGGCAATGAATAATGAAGCCAGGGTCATGTAAATATTCGTTCCGTCCAGATTGAAAGAATAGCCTGTAGGCACCACCAGGCCTACAATAGCCCTGGAGCATCCCGCTTTTTCCAGTTTTTCCATCACTCCCGGCAGTGCTGATTCCGATGAACTCGTTCCCAGAACCAGCAGAAGCTCTTCCTTAAGGTAATACATCAGTTTAAAAATATTAAACCCGTTATACCAGGCAACGGTTCCCAGAATCAGGACAATGAAAAGAATAGAAGTAATATAAAATGTTCCGACTAAAAAGATCAGATTCAAAACAGAATGCAGCCCATATTTTCCTATGGTGAAGGCCATTGCTCCGAAGGCGCCTATCGGGGCCAGTTTCATCAGCATATGAACGATTTTGAATACCGGTGCGGAAAGGCTTTGAAGGAGATCTGTTATCTTCTGGCTTTTTTCCTTTGTTAAAACTAAAGCAACCCCCATTAATATGGCTACAAGAAGCACCTGTAGTATATTTTCACCAACCAGCGGGCTGAATAAGGTTTCCGGGATGATATTCATAATGAACCCCGTAAGGGTAGACTCGTGGGCTTTCTGCTGATATTGCGAGATATCTCCTGAAAGAGTGGCGGGGTCAATATTCAATCCTGTTCCGGGTTGTATAACATTCCCGACGATCAGACCAATAATGAGCGCTAATGTGGAAAAAGTGAAAAAATAGATCATTGCTTTTATAGCGATCCTTCCTACTTTTTTCAGATCTGTCATATGCGCGATCCCCAATGTAAGCGTAATGAAAATTACAGGGGCAATGATCATTTTTACCAGCTTAATGAAACCGTCGCCCAAAGGTTTCATCTTTTCACCCAGTTCCGGGTAATAATATCCGAGAAATATACCCAGAATTATAGCTATAATAACCTGAAAATAAAGCTGCTGGTAGAATTTTTTTGCTTTCAAAAGATGCTGTTTAGTTTTTAGAGATATCAATGAAGATGAAGCTTTATTCCACTGCCACAGAATCATCGCCACGTCCATCCGCCACGGCATGAATATTTCCGTTGTCATCAATAAGGATCATCTCTGTTCTTCCGAGCTGGTTCCATCTTTCGGCCTTATATCCCAGTTTCTCAAGATCCTTAATGGTATTTTCAGGAAAATTCTTTTCAAATGCTACACTTTCCGGCAGCCATTGATGATGAAACTTTGGGGCATTGACGGATATATTGGCTTTCTGCTTAAAATCAATAACGTTTACAATAGATTGGTATACGGAAGTAGGAATGGTAGTTCCTCCTGGTGTTCCTACTACCATATAAGGTTTTCCGTTTTTCAGCAGGATCGTAGGAGTCATGGAAGAAAGCATTCTTTTATTGGGCTGAATGGCGTTAGCTTCACCGCCTACTGCTCCAAACATATTCGGAACACCCGGTTTTATAGAGAAATCATCCATTTCATTATTCAGGAAGAAACCTGCTCCGGATACTATTACTTTACTCCCGTATAAACCGTTAAGAGTAGTAGTTACTGCCGCAGCATTGCCATCCTTATCGATAACGGAAATATGGGTCGTTTCTGTTGATTCCTTAGGCTGTTGAATGATCTTTCCCACTGCTGAACTCGGAGTGGCTTTGTCAAAGCTGAAGCTTTTCCATCTGTTTTTCAAATATTCATCAGAGATCAGGTAAGAGGTTTTGTCATTAATGAAATCCGGATCGCCCATATATTCAGCCCTGTCGGCATAGGCTCTTCGTTCAGCTTCCACCATGATCTGTACGGTCTGTGTGGAATTCTGCTGATACTTTTCCAGATCCTCATATCCTGCCATTTTCAGCATTTGAGCCAGAAGGACACCGCCGCTTGAGGGTAAGGGCATAGATACGACAATATTTCCTTTATAATCGAACTCAAGGGCTTTTCTTTCCGCTACTTTGTAATTCTTCAGGTCTTCCGGTGTGATGATTCCGTTTCCTTTTTTCATTTCAGCCACCAATAGGTCTGCTGTTTTTCCTTCATAAAAACCTTTTGCCCCTGATTTTTGGATCAATTTCAGCGTTTCAGCCAGCTCTTTTTGAACCAGGATATCACCTGCCTGCCACGAAGTGTTCTTTACGAATGCCAGCTCAGATTGATTATGCTTTTGAAAGCTTTCTTTATGGGCATTCAGCAAGCCTGCTTCCTGTTCTGTGATGGCAAAGCCCTTCTCAGCCAGGTCAATGGCAGGCTGGATGAGTTTTTCCATAGGAAGTTTGCAATATTTTAAAGTGGCAAAAAAGCCGGCTACACTTCCCGGGATCCCTACTGCCAGCCTTCCGTTCTGGGAAAGATCTGTATTGGCTTTTCCGTTTTTATCCACATACATATCTCTTGAAGCTTTTTTAGGAGCTGTTTCACGATAGTCAATCGTGAATTTTTCTCCATTGCTCTTAACGCCTACCAAAAAACCGCCACCACCAATGTTACCGGCCTGAGGATAGACCACGGCTAAGGCGTATTGCGTGGCAACAACTGCATCATAAGCATTTCCACCCATTTTCATCACCTTTGCACCGGCTTCACTGGCTAAAGGATGCGCAGAGACTACCACACCTTTGTTTTTTACTTTTACTTCTTTTATAATATTAAACCCTGTGAACTGTGGGAAATACAATTGATAAGTAACAAGAACAATTGCTGTTAAGATTTTTTTCATGAGATGAAATTAATAAAAAAATTATTCATTTTTAAATTGATAATTTTATGTTAAATTCATCTGAAAGTTTATATTATTTTCATTAAAAGTTATATTTTTTTTAATGTTAACTTTGTTGATGTGTTTTTTATTGCTATGTTTTAAAATCAATATAATCTAAAAGCGTACTATTTCATGAAGAAAAATTACCAGAAAATTTTCTCTGTCGGGTTTTGTTTTTTATTTTGGCAAACTTTAGTGCTCAAACTAATGATTCCTTAAAAACTAAAACGGTAGAAGAAGTTAAAATTACGATCGGTTCCGGAAACAAAAGCAGAGTCGCTACAGATACTTCTGTTCCTGTGGATGTAACCAGCATAAGCTCACAATCGATATTAAGTCCGCAGACAGATCTTAATCAGATTTTAAGTTATGTGGCTCCTTCATTCACCTCAAATTCAACTACGATTGCATAACTCCGATCAGTTTGTTTACTCCAGGAATGTTTCCCAGTTCGGTATGAATGGAAGATTTCTTTTCGCAAGAGTGAATCTGAGTTTTTAAATCATATTTTTTCAGGATAGTAAAAAAAGGTGCATTTTACGCACCTTTTTTATTTTGGTTGGTATGATTTTTTTACTTTTGTAACATTCTAAAAATCTAAAAAAATCTAAAAATGGAGTCCTATACGGAGAAAATATTGATTACCGGTGCTTTAGGCCAGATAGGTACTGAGCTTACCAACAGGCTTGTCGAAATTCACGGTGCGGAAAATGTTGTAGCCTCGGGATTAGACAGGTGGAATAAAGGGCTTACTTCGGCCGGATATTATGAAAGAATGGATGTAACGAATACCCAGCTGGTAAGGCAGATCATCAAAGATTACGATATTACTACGGTTTACCACCTGGCTTCATTGCTTTCGGGAACTTCAGAGAAACAGCCTGTTTTTGCATGGAAGCTTAATCTGGAACCTCTTCTTCAGTTTTGTGAAATGGCAAAGGAAGGACTGATCAAAAAGATCTTCTGGCCGAGTTCCATTGCCGTATTCGGGAAAGGGATCCCTAAAGAAAATGTAGGACAGGATGTAGTGCTGAATCCGACTACTGTATATGGAATCTCTAAGATGGCAGGTGAGAAATGGTGCGAATATTATTTTGACAAGCATGGTGTGGATGTGAGAAGTATAAGATACCCGGGACTGATCTCCTGGAAAACACCTGCAGGCGGAGGAACAACCGATTATGCCGTGGAAATTTTCTACGAGGCCGTGGAAGAAGGAAAATATACCAGTTTTATTTCGGAAGATACAGCCATGCCTATGCTCTATATGAATGATGCTATCAATGCAACATTGCAACTGATGGAAGCTCCAAAAGAAAACCTGACGGTGCGCTCATCTTATAACCTTGGCGGGATGTCTTTCACACCAAAACAACTCGCAGAAGAAATCAAAAAAGAAATCCAGGAATTTACTATTGATTATCAACCGGATTTCAGACAGGCTATCGCAGATTCCTGGCCGTCTTCCATTGATGATTCCGTGGCTAAAAAAGACTGGGGACTTTCTTATGATTTCGGAATTGCCGAGATGTCAAAAGATATGATTAAAAATTTAAGGGTTAAATTGAATAGATAGTAATGGTTTTATTTTACTTTAAATAAAAATTGTATTCTATTATGATTAAAATGGTTATGTTTTTTATCTAAAAAATAGTTTAAATGATATTGTTAACGTTTAATGTGGTGAATATTGAAGCTGAAACTAAAAATGGCGTTCATATTCCTGATGAGGAGAGGCTGAAAATTACGGAAGATAATACCAAAGCTGTTTTGAGGATTTTGGATATCCATGACATAAAAGCGACTTTCTTTATTGAAATTTCCATCGCTGAAAAACTTAAAAATCTTATAAAAGCAATTTCAGGGCGCGGCCATGAAATTGCTTTTTATAATAAAAATTCAACGCTTGAAGAAATTGATCAGGTAAAAAAAAACATGCAGGATTTCCTGGAAAAACAGATTAGGGGAATCCGTCAGAAAGATTTTAAACTTCCTCAGGAGAGCCTGAAGCTTTTGGAGTTTAGTTATATTTCTAATATTGATAATGCCAATATTCTCTTTCCTTTCAAACGCCTTGAAAGAAATACTGAAATCACGGAAGAAAATGGATTAAGCCTTGTTCCGGAAAGCATTTCACCTTACAGTCAGCTGCCCTACAATGACTTTGTATTTCAGATCCTGCCTATGAAATATTACCAGAGTATGGTTTTTGAAACCTTGAAAAATGATGAATTTGTCCTGATCTATCTTAATTCCTGGCAGTTTACGGATTTCAGCAAATATCAGTTTAAAATTCCTTTTTATAGAAGCCTGTTTTCGGGCAGAAAAATGGAAGATAAACTGGATGCCCTTCTTACCTGGATCAATGAGAAAGAGCTGGCTACTTCCCGGATGAAGGATTATATCTTTTGATTCATCTGGCTGTGATAAGATGTTTTCTAAACGTAAAGACAAACAAGGCTATTTAGATTGATTTATTCACGGAATTTTCAATATATAAGGGAAGTTTCATTCCTGAATACAGATCGCAAACAGGTCTGTAGAATGCTCTATTTCTTTTCTGATGACAATATCTCCGGAAGAATATTGTGAAACGAAATCAGGTGTTGTATTGTTTGTTACGGGTGTGTTCTTTTTACCGGGCCTGATTTTGTTTTTCAATTCAAAGGCATATTTTAATGTATTTAAAAGGAAAACCCTCAAAGGATATGGATAAATGGACAGGGTGAACGGAAGGGTGATCATTTTCTGCTTCCTGGTGCGGCTGATCTCTTCCAGTACCAGATCCGAATCGGAGCCGATTCTAAGGACTTCTGCCTTTTTAAAATGTCTTTTGAGTAAACTTTCCAGGCCTTCAAATGTATATTCCTTGATGTGGAAAATGTTCCAGGGCTTTTGAATATAATTGAAAAGCCTGTTTTTTTTATCAGGTGTGGAGATCAGCAGGCATCCGCCGGGATTTAAGAGCTTTTTCAGATCATTAAGATATTGGGTGTCATTGGGAACGTGCTCTATGACCTGAAAAGAAGTAATGACATCAAACTTTTCACCCCCTAGTTCAGGGATAGTTTTAAAACCCAGATTGGGGGATGTATAGTTTTTTTTCGCAAACTCAATGGCTTCTCTGCTTACATCCGCACCAACAATACTTTCGGCATTTTCGGACAGCATTTGGGTACCATAGCCGGAACCACAGCCAAAATCCAGTACTTTTTTGCCTTTTACAAATTCTTTTGCATATTCATAAGTGGCCATATGCATCAGATGGATATAAAATGCTGATTTGTTATTAAAATTTCCGTTGAGTATGTGTCTTTCCCCGGTATGTTCCATTCAGGTATGTTTTTGCTAAAATAAAAAAATTAAGACAGTTCGAAAAGCGTGATCTCCGGTAAAACACCCACTCTTCCGGGGTATCCCAATACTCCGAAACCTCTGTTCACATATAATAATTTGCCTTCGCTTTCATACAGGTCCGCCCATTTCGGATAGCGGTATTGTACAGGAGACCATTTTATGTTTTTCAGATCCAGCCCGAACTGCATGCCGTGCGTGTGGCCGGAAAGGGTAAGATGGACATTTCCTGTGTGTTTTTTAACTACTTGGTCAAAATGAGTAGGGTCGTGGCTCATCAATATTTTTGCGGCTGATTCCGGGAGGTTTTCTAATGCCTTATCCAGATCTCCGAACTGCGGGAAAGGTTTCAATCCCCAGTTTTCAACCCCGAGGATATATAATTTTTCACCGTTTTTCTCAATAACCCGATGTTCATTTCTCAGCATGTCGAAACCTGCCTGTTTCTCGTAGTCAATAAGCGTTTCAAGGTTTTTTTTCTTCTCATAAGGGGAACTCCAGGTCACATAATCGCCGTAATCATGGTTCCCTAAAACCGCAAATTTCCCGTCATTCGCTTTGATCGTGGAGAACAAAGGGATGAAAGGTTTGAATTCATCAGCCACATTATTTACCATATCTCCTGTAAATAATACCAGGTCGGGTTTTTGTTCGTTGATGAGTTCAACAGCGTGTTTCAATTTATCAGGATCGGAAAAGCTTCCGCTATGGACATCCGAAATCTGTATGATCTTATATTCTTTAAAGCTTTCGGGAAGGTTATTAATCTTTACTTTTAATTTTCTCACCTTATGCCTGTATTTCCCAAACGTGATACCGTCTATGAACAAAGCCGAAAGCACGCCTCCAAGTCCCAGCCCCATAAGGCTTAAAAACTTCCTCCTTTCAGGGAAAAAATTCTCCGAGGGCCGGAACAGCCCGGTCAGGTAGCTTCCTGTCCTGAAAATATCATCAATCAACAGGAATAAAACAATGAAAATTTTCGGGAGAATGAATACTAAAAATAGAGAGATCATGATCTGAGCTCTCATTGTGCTTCTGTCTGATCTTTGAAAATGAGTTACCTCATAGGCAAAGATTCCGTACACCGCTAAAGATATCACCCAATAGCCGATCCTTATCCAAAGGTTGTCTGTCAACGTTCTTATTGCCTGGTAAATATAAAGTTCCAGAAAAAGGAAAATAGCGGCAATAATTAAAAAATTTCTTTGCATAACGTGTTTTAAAAAAAGCACAAAAGAAACTCCCTTTGTGCTTTTTATATTTAAATTATTTATTTAACTAAGGAAATCTGTAAACGATAGCATTGATGTTCATTCCTGCTCCTACGGAAGTCATCACAATGTTACCTTTATCTATAAACGATTGACCTTCCATTTTTCCTTTAATTATTAAATCATACATGGTAGGAATGGTTGCTACGGATGAGTTTCCGAACATCTGGATCGTCATAGGGGAGATCGCATGGTCATAATCTTTCACATCATAAAGCTTATGAAGCCTTTCGATCATTGCATAATCCATTTTAGCATTGGCCTGATGAATCAGTACTTTGTTGATATCCTGAATAGAAAGCCCGGCATCATCAATAGTTTCCTTAATGGCAACCGGAACATTTTTAAGGGCGTACTCATAAATTTTTCTTCCCAGCATCCTTACATATAAACGCTTCTGATCCGCTTCTTTATTGAGAGAGCAGCTGTTTCTTAGATAATCTATTTCAACTCCGTTGTCACAGATCGTATTGTGGGAAATGATCCCTACATTTTCATCATCGGTAGCTTTTACAACCACGGCACCGGCTCCGTCGGCAAAGATCATTTTATTTCGGTCATAAGGGTCCGTAACACGGCTTAAAGTTTCTCCGCCGATAACAAGGATGGTTTTGGCTGCTTTAGCTTTGATCAGGTTATCAGCCAGGATCATAGCTTCTACCCATCCCGGGCAACCGAATATCATGTCATAAGTGACACATTTTCTGTTTTTTATCCCTAATTTATTTTTTACTCTTGCAGCCATATTCGGCATGAAGTTCACATAGCCGTTAACCGTAACTTCTCCGAAATTGCTTGCATAAATAATATAGTCTAATTCTTCACCATCTATTTTTGCGTCCTCAATGGCCAATTTTGCAGCCTCATAGCCGATTTGTGAGTTTGAAAGTTCATCTTCTATAAACCTTCTGTTCTCTATCTCCGTAATTTCTACAAATTTGGCAATAATTTCTTCAGTAGGTTTTTCTATTTTCTCTCCTTCATCCGTATAGAACTCGGAATTTAAAAAATAGTCTCTACCAATAACTCTATTAGGAATATAAGATCCAGAACCAATAATGATCGTATTCGGCATTTCGTTTAAATGATTTTTTAAAAATGCAAAGTTAATAATTAATCTTAATAAGAAAGAATTAAAAATATTATTAAATTTGCAAAAATTGTACTTTACAATCTATGAAAAACAATCCGTCCTTAAAAGGTTTACTTATTGCTGTTGCGGCATTTGTAGTTGCTTTTGGGATCTATTTCCTTTTTCTGTCCAAGAGAAACTATTACCTGGTAGATAATCCTACTCCCAATATATATTATTATAACATTAATAACGGTTCCGAAGGGATCATCTCGGGAGGGCAGTCTGTACGGGTAGACCTGAAACAGGGGAAAAACTCTATCAGGGTTTTTGACCAGAATAAAAAACTGCTTTACGATTCTGCTTTTCAGGTGGATAAGATCCGCGGTCTTTTAAATATTGCCCATCAGGATTATTACGTTAATCGCCAGTATTATGGATACAACCTTAAAAAAGATTCATTACTTTTGACACTTGATAAAACCTTGATAGACGGTAAAGTATATTTGGGCGGAGCTAAGCACTTTAATAAGCTTTATACAGAAGATTTCTACTATAATGTAGATGAAGACTATGATAAACTTATTAAAAATATAGATAAGGTGGAGTCCCGCACCAAGATTTTCAGAAAACAAGATTACCTTAATTATTATAAAGAATATTACAAGTTTTGACAAAAGATATTAACCAAGTAACTCCCTACAATTCTGAAGCTACAAAAAAAAGCCAGGTAGAGGATATGTTCGACAATATTGCACCAAAGTATGATCTTCTGAATCATGTTTTGTCTATGAAAATTGATGTTTTGTGGAGAAATACGCTGGTGAAATGGATGAAAAATGATGACCCGCAGGAAGTACTGGATGTGGCTACAGGAACGGGGGATCTCGCCATTACGATCGAAAAAGGAACGAAGGCAAAAGTAATTGGTTTGGATTTATCGCAACAAATGTTAAATGTTGGCGTTATTAAAATAAAAAAACTTAAATTAGACGGCAAAATTTCCATGCAAAAGGGGGATGCGGAAAATTTACCTTTCGAGGACAATAGATTTGATGCTGTTTCCGTTGCATTTGGAGTGAGGAATTTTGAAAACCTTACCAAAGGTTTGGCAGAGTTGAGAAGAGTAGTTAAAGATAACAAGAGTGTTTATATACTGGAGTTTTCAAAGGTTGAGGGTTTCATGGGGCCATTGTATATGTTTTATTTCAAAAATATATTACCTGCCATCGGCAGACTGGTTTCCAAGGACAATAGGGCATATACATACCTTCCGGATTCTGTAAATGCTTTTCCTCACGGGGAAAAGATGAGACAAATTCTTTCAGATACAGGATTTAAAAAAGTTGAATATAAAAAACTAAGTTTAGGTATAGCCACAATTTATAAAGCAACAAAGTAACCTATGAATAAATTTTTATTAAAAGCACTGGTTTTAGCCTCAGTAAATATTGCAGTTTTTGCAGATGCACAATTCAGAACCCGAAACAGGATGGACAAGCTGGAAGATTTTGACCAGCAGACATTCAGTTGGGGTTTTTATCTGAATGGCAACAGGCTGGATTACCGTATTGTGTTACACCCGAGATATGGTATGAACGGGAATCATAATCTTGTTTCTTCCAAAGAAAGTTATAGTTTCGGTGCCGGGCTTATCGGAAAATGGAGACTTAACGATTATCTGGACCTGAGATTAGAACCGGGTTTACAATTTGCTCAGAGACAGTTGACTTTTAATACCCAGTCCAATGACCAGTATGCTGCCGGAACATTGACTAATCCTCCTTTTATTCCTATTCCTTTAGCAGAAAATGACAGAGTAAGAGATATCAAAACAACTTTGGTGGATGTTCCCGTATTATTGGAACTTCACGGGCAAAGATGGTACAACTCAAGGCCTTATGTGGCAGCCGGTGTGAATTACGTAGTGAACTTACAGTCCAACTCAGGTTCAGAAGATGATAACCTGCAGCAGACCTTCAGGTCTACCACCCATAATTTTGCATGGTCTGCCGAAATGGGGATCCAGTTTTACTTCAATAAGTTTAAACTGACTCCGGGTATCAGAGGGACATTCTTCATGAATAACGAAAAAGTAGCCGATAATGTTGAAACACCTCCTTACTGGTCATCAGCCATATCTACTTTGCAAACCAGAGCAATCATGTTTGTATTGAAATTTGAATAAAATATCTGAAATTATCATAAAAAGGAGGTGCTTTGCATCTCCTTTTTTGTTGGGATGAGCAAAATATAAGGGATTTTATTTTTATTAATGTTAATAATTTCATATTTTTGCTATTAGTTAGAATATATAAACCTGAAATGCTTCAAGACTTAGAAAACAATTTTTCAGAGCTGGAAAAAAAGATTTCGAATTTGCAAAAGAACTATCGGAATCTTGCTGAAAAATTATCAGAATTAAGTACTGAGCATGAAGACCTGAAGAAGAAATATGATGAAGAGAGAAGAAAAAATCAGGTATTAGCAGAAGAACAAAAAAATATAAAACTTTATTCAGCAATATCAGGAAACCCTGAACATAACAGGCTAATGAAAAACCACATCAACAGACTGGTGAAGGAAATAGATTTCTGTATTGCACAGCTTCAAAACAGTGGATTATAATGGAGGTAAGAAGAATAACCATCAACATTGCAGGAAGGGTATATCCGCTGAACGTACCGGCAGCAGAAGAAGAAACGCTGCGTAAGGTGGGGAAGCAGATCGAAAATATGATTAAAGATTTTGAACAGAACTTCGATGTAAGAGATAAACAGGATGCTCTGGCTATGTGTGCCCTGAAACTGGGAACCAATGCCGAAGTCGTATCTCTTAATTACGAAAAAAGTATACATTCTACCAACGAAAGGTTAACGCAGATTAACCGGTCGTTAGATGAAATTGGGAAATAGATTTTTTCCCATACAAACTGCCTACAATAATTCTAACACATTAAAGGTAAACTCAACGCTAAACAATTACCGAACAAATGTCCATTGAATGGCGTGCCGGTATCCGGATTACAGACAATGGAAATCAGTTCAAATCGTGTTGATTAGGAGTTTACTCTCAATCTTTGAATTGTTGTGGGCTTTTTTATTTGAGGTATGAGAAGAACTGGAAGTCAGAAGTCTGGAAGTCTCAAATAAAAAGAATAAGCTGGAAAATGAGAATGAAGATCGGAGGTTTATATTAAAAAACTTCCATCATGCATCTTCAGATTTCCGGAAGAAATGAATATTAAAACTCGATATATATATGATGACAACCGCAATTATTGTCGGCGTAATTTGCTTAGTAATCGGTGCTGTTTTAGGAATGGTATTCTCTAAAAGTTCACTGAACTCAAAAGCTAAATTTATTGTAGATGATGCTAAGAAAAATGCCGAAAACCTTATAGAAAAAGCAAATGTACAGGCCGAATCCATAAAAAAGGAGAAAAATCTTCAGGCTAAAGAAAAATTCCTGGAGCTGAAATCTCAGCACGATGCAGACATCCAGTCACGTGAGAAGAAAATGCAGGAGGTTGAAAAAAGGATAAAGGATAAAGAGCACAAGCTTAACGAAGAACTCAGCAAGACCGGAAAACTTGAGAAAGATCTGGACAAGCAGATTGCAGATTACGCTAAGAAAAATGAAATTTTAGATAAAAAACAACAGGAATTAGACTCCGTTACCACGAAAAAAGTTGAAATCCTTGAAAAAATATCTAATTATTCAGCAGAAGAAGCAAAAGCAGAATTGGTAGAATCCATGAAAGCGGAAGCTAAGACCAGAGCTCAGGCCCACGTTCAGGGAATCATGGAAGAAGCTCAGCTGAATGCTAAAAGTGAGGCAAGAAAGATCGTAATTCAGACTATTCAAAGGATAGGAACCGAACAGGCTATTGAAAATTCGGTATCAGTATTCAATATCGAATCTGACGAAGTAAAAGGAAGGATCATCGGTAGAGAAGGTAGAAATATCCGTGCCTTGGAAGCCGTTACAGGAGTTGAGATCATTGTAGATGATACCCCGGAAGCCATTCTTCTTTCATGCTTTGACCCGGTGAGAAGGGAAATCGCAAGATTGTCACTTCACAGATTGGTTACGGATGGAAGGATTCACCCGGCAAGGATCGAAGAAGTGGTAGAAAAAACAAGAAAACAGATTGAAGAAGAGATCATTGAAGTGGGGAAAAGAACAATTATTGATCTTGGAATCCACGGATTGCATCCTGAATTGATCAAAATAGTAGGAAGAATGAAATACCGTTCCTCTTACGGGCAAAACCTGTTGCAGCACTCCAGGGAAGTAGCCAATATTGCTGCTACGATGGCTGCAGAATTAGGACTGAATGTAAAATTAGCCAAAAGAGCAGGCCTTTTACACGATATCGGGAAAGTTCCCGAGCAGGAATCCGAGCTTCCGCACGCTTTACTGGGAATGCAGTGGGCAGAAAAGTATGGTGAAAATCCGGAGGTTGTGAATGCTATCGGAGCCCACCATGATGAGATCGAAATGAAATCATTACTATCCCCGATCATTCAGGTAGCGGATGCTATCTCAGGAGCAAGGCCGGGAGCAAGACGCCAGGTATTGGAATCCTATATCCAAAGACTGAAAGATCTGGAATCTGCCGCATTAAGCTTTGACGGAGTATCCAGCGCATATGCCATCCAGGCAGGTAGAGAACTGAGAGTAATGGTAGAGAGCGGAAAAGTAAACGATGAAGTGGCTTCCCAGCTGTCTTATGACATTTCTGAAAAGATACAGAATGAGCTTACGTATCCTGGTCAGGTAAAAGTTACGGTGATCAGAGAAACAAGAGCCGTAAATATTGCAAGATAATAGTACTCCCAATCGGGATATTTTATAAAAACCTTTCAGGAAATTGAAAGGTTTTTTTATTTTTATCAAAATTTAAAGAGACCCATGCAAGAACTTTCCCTGTCTTCCAAGCTGAAACATATTTTTTCCATTCCCGTTATTATTTCCGCGTTAGGATATTTTGTTGATATATATGACCTGCTTTTATTCGGGATCGTCAGAATACCCAGTTTAAAAGACCTGGGCCTGAATCCGGATGTTGACGGGACCTTTATTCTGAACTGCCAGATGGTAGGGCTTTTAATCGGGGGAATCCTTTGGGGCGTTTTTGGAGATAAAAAAGGAAGGCTTTCCGTTTTGTTCGGGTCTATATTGGTCTATTCATTAGCGAATATTGCCTGCGGATTTTTGCCGTATTTCCCCAAAGAGAATCTTGTTTATCAGTATGCTTTGTTAAGATTTATTGCCGGGATCGGGCTGGCAGGAGAGTTGGGAGCGGGGATCACTCTGGTTTCCGAAAGCCTGCCCAAAAACCTGAGAGCGATCGGCACTTCCGTAGTGGCAGGCTTTGGGCTGATGGGGGCAGTTGTTGCCCAGCTGACGGTAGAGTTGTCAGGCGGATGGAATATATCTTATATCATAGGAGGAGGGCTGGGAATCCTTCTTTTATTCCTGAGAATCAGTGTTTCTGAATCGGGAATTTATAAAAAGATCGAACATAAAACGGTCTCTAAAGGGAATTTCCTTTCTTTCTTTACCAATAAAGATCGTTTTGTGCGGTATTTGAAATGTATTGCTGTCGGATTGCCAACATGGTATTGTATAGGCATTCTGGCGGTTCTCGCCAATCAGTTTGCGCCTGAAATGGGTATTCATGATCTCAATCCCGGAAAAGCAATTATGTGGGCTTATGTAGGTATTTCCATAGGCGATCTGATGAGCGGATTTATTTCACATGCTTTAAAGTCCCGGAAGATGGCTATTTTCTATATGCTAGCCTTTACTTTGGTAGGAGTTGCCATTATGCTTTTCGGAAATACGAATACCGAAACGAAATACTATGTTTTCTGTGTATGGCTGGGATTGGGAACAGGGTATTGGGCCATGTTCGTGACGCTGGCTGCAGAACAGTTCGGAACGAACATAAGGAATACGGCTACTACTACGGTTCCTAATATGGTAAGAGGGCTGGTTCCGGTAATGATCCTTGCATTTGACCTTTTTAAAAACAATTTCTCAGTGATCATAAGTGCTGCCCTTGTCGGGATTATTGTTTTTGGGCTGGCATTTTATTCGGCACTTACCATTTCCGAGACCCACAATAAGGATCTGGAATTTGTAGAGTAAGGGTTTCAAAGATTTTAAGGTGATGGGTTATTAATTAGAGAAATGATGTTGTTGGTAGATTTTATTTTTCCTGGATAAGAATAAGCAGGAAATTTAAACATTGAAATTACCTAAACCATCTACAATCTTAAAATCAAATTAATATGTTAAAAGAAACTTTAAAAAATGCTAGAAAGCTGAGAAAAAGTGACCTTAAAGCAATCACGGGCGGAAATATGGAAACATTTGATCTGTCATTATGCGGATGTGACTGCAGGGGAGTAGTAACGGGGCCTAAAGAATGCTCGGATCATATGGCCTGCTTACAGGTTTATACCTGCGGAACGACTGAATCATAAATAGAACTTCTTTATTAAATAGTAAAAATCTTCTGGTCTTTCAGGAGATTTTTTATTGTTATGACAGGGATAAAATAAATTTAATGTTTTTTTTGCATAAACTATGCCTCAAATACTATATAATTTATTAACTTTGAAATGAACTAAATTATATGTTTAATCACCAAAATCAAGTCACATGTCAAACAACATTCTAAAAAACGCTAAAAAATTAAAAAAGCAGGATCTTAAAAGCATCACAGGAGGAATAAGCGGAAAACACGATTTATCCCTTTGCGGATGCAGCTGTTCAGGTTCTGTGACCGGACCTTGGTATTGTGTGCAGTATATTGGCTGCCCGCAGGTATATACCTGCAATTCTGAGATCTGAGAAATTATTTCAGCTTGAAATAAACATTTCCACATTTAAATACGAAAGCCTTTCGGATATCCGGAAGGTTTTTGTTATGAATGAAAGATAGTAATCAGCCAGTATAATAGGAAGGTTAATTCTTCTCGTAATGGATAGCTTTATCTAATTCAACAGGATTATTGTATTTTCGTATGATACCCTGCATATTCCTGGTCTGGGTGTTCAGCTCATCAATAGTGTGTATCTCTTTTCCGCCAATATTGATTTTGATATTGGTATTTGCTTTATTGAAATTATTTCTTTCCACGGCAAAAGGGTCATTGTAAAACTCCAAGAACAGTTTTTTCTTCTGTTTTTCTATTACGGGAATGGCTTTGGTTCCAAAGTTTGATTCAAGAAAATCATGAGTAGGATAGGAGCCGGATAATTTCTGGCTTTTGCTCAGGTTGTAAATAAAATTATTTTTAGTATCATATATTTCAAAGATCAAACCAGGCAACCCCCTGAACTTGAACGGTCCTTCATTAAAAGGAATGTCTTTGCTGAACCATGCCGTCCAGTTTCTTCCCCCAAATGTAGTGGTTGCCTTCTGCAGTATATAGCCCTGAACGTTTTTTGTTTCATCAGATATCTTCCATTTCATTTCGTCATGGGTGTTGAATGTATAATACCCAAATTTTATATTGATAAAATTTTCATGATCAAAACTGTTGATTTTTCTCTTAACGATCTGCCCGGTCATATCAACATGCCTGTTATCTGTATTTCCCGATCTTTTATTCAATGAATCAGCAATTAAAAGATTACGTCCGTAAAATTTTACCTCTTTTGGATCGATATCCAGGATCATACTGAATTTCTGATAATCGCTTTCAGTGGAATCCATTTTTAGTTGCAGTTCATAAATAAATCTATGGGTTTGTGAGCTTGCCAAAGTCATCAACAGTAAAAAAAGCACAATGAGAATATTTTTCATAATATGTTTTAATGTTATATAAAATTCATTAAAAAAAGAAATCATGGGTAAGAATATAATCCCGGCTTATTCTGATGCTCTCAAAGATATCCTTATCACCGGAATCCTGCTCAACAAACCAATGCATTAAGCCTGCTTTTTCCCGGGCTTCAAAAATCTTTTTAAAATCAATAATCCCGTTTCCTATTTCCGTGAAGCCCTTTGTTCCTTTCTCCATATCCTTTACATGCCACAAAGGAAATCTGCCCGGATGTTTTTCAAAATAATCCAAAGGATCTGATCCTGCTTTTGATATCCAGTACAGATCCAGTTCCATTTTCACCAGATCCGGGGATGTGTTTTTTAAAAGGAAATCATAGACGTTTCCTTGTTCATTAAACTTTTCAAATTCAAAATCATGATTATGATAGGCAAACTGAATTCCTGCTTTTCCTGTAATTTCCCCTGACTTTTCCAGTAACTCAGAAAGTTTTTTATAATGTTCTGGAGACCTTTCTTCCGGGGAGAGATAAGAACAAACCATGTAATCAGCTCCGATAAAGCCCAGATCTTCTACAGATCTTTCCCAGTTATTGGATAACGTTCCTTTGCCGTTATCAGTAATCCCGGTGGTATGATGGGAGCTGATAACCTTTAGACCCGTATTTTTTAAAATGGATAGAAATTCAGTTTTATTTTTCCCAAAGAAAGTACCATTATATCCATAGATCTCCAGCTCTTTAAAACCCAGGTCTTCAAGCTTTTCCAGAGCTATTTCCAAGTTAGCGGATAGGGCATCACGGATCGTGTAGAGCTGTATGGCTAAAGGCTTTTTCCCTCCATTGAACTTCACACCGAAGATTTCACAGGAACATAGTCCCAAGAAACCTAATGATGAGATTTTAATGAATTCTTTCCTTAGCATTTTATCATAAACTATAAAAATGGTTTCATTTCATCCTCGATCTGTGTTCTCAGCTCCATCAGGCGTTTTGCATACATTTCAAGCTGTTTTTCCTCTTCAGTTTCCGGGATCCATTTCGGGACAGGAAGTTTTTTTCCGTTCTCATCCACCGCCACAAAAACAATGATGCAATGTGTTTTTTTATCAAAACGGGGTTGCTTTAGGTTTCTTGAAGATACATTGATGGCAATATGCATGCTTGAACTTCCGGTATAGATCACCTGGGCTTCCACCTGTACCACTTCTCCGATCTTGATAGGTTCATAAAAACGGATCCCGCCGACATAGACCGTTACAGAATAATTTCCGCTCCAGGTAGTGGCGCAGGCATAGCCGGCCTGGTCTATCCATTTCATCACACTGCCTCCATGAACATTTCCGCCGTAATTAACATCCGAAGGTTCTGAAATAAACTGAAAAGTGATAGGTTTGTTCTCCATTCGTGTAAAATTTGAATAAAGATATTTAATAATTTTCAAAATATTAGATTAAATCCTACTTTTGGGGCTTAAAACTTAAAGAATTAATAGTATTCAAAAATAAACAGGAGTAGTACATGAAAAAAGTATTTTACCTTAATACCTGCGATACCTGCAGAAAAATATTGTCACAGTTTGACCTTACGGATTGGGAGCACCGTGAAATAAAAACCGAACCCGTTACAAAAGAAGAGCTGGCGGAAATGCATAAAAGGACAAAGTCTTACGAAGCGCTTTTCAGCAAAAAATCTACCCAGATCAAAGCAAGAGGAATCGATGTGAAATCTTTGGAAGAAAAAGACTTCAAAAAGCTGTTGCTCGATCATTATACCTTTTTAAAACGTCCGGTCTTCATTACAGATCAAGAGATCTTTGTAGGAAATGACAAGAAAAATGTTGAAAAATTAAAAGAGTTTTTTGGAGTAACTGAATGAAACTTATTGTTTTCATATTGTTTTTTATTTCGCTGGGGCTGAATGGACAGACGGTTTATAAAACTCCATCCGGTACAAAGTATCATTTGTCATCATGTGGTATGGTGAAAAATGTTTCCTCGGCTTTGGATGTAAGCAAGGCAGTGGAAATAGGACTGCAACCATGTAAAGTTTGTAATCCCCCGACCGTTAATGCTTTAGGAATAATTTTCAAGCCCAAAAAAGTAAATGGAACCAACCGGGGCAACAGATGTCCTGCTATCACCAAGGAAGGAACAAGATGCAAGCGTTATACGAAAATCGGAAACGATTATTGTTTCCAGCATACTCCTGATCAATAAAAATAGATCAAATGAAAAAGCGGCCAATTTTGGCCGCTTTTTTATGATTTCTAATAGCTCTTTATACAAAAGGAGCTTTCACCACCTTTGCAGGAATATTCTTATTTCTTACCTGGATGAAGATCTCGGAACCTAGTTTGAAGTGTGGTTTATCCACATAAGCCAATCCTAAACCGATTTTTTTCATAGGGGACTGTGTACCCGAAGTTACCTTTCCAATTACGTTTCCTTCTGCATCTACTACCGGATAGTCATGTCTGGGAACTCCTTTGTCCTGAAGCTCAAAACCTACTAGTTTCCTTGTGATGCCTTCTTCTTTTTGTCTGGCAAATGTATCTTTGGAGACAAAATCTTTATCGAATTTGGTGATCCAGCCCAGCCCTGCTTCAATAGGAGAAGTAGTATCATCAATATCATTTCCGTACAGGCAGAAACCTTTTTCAAGCCTTAAAGTATCTCTGGCAGCCAGTCCGCATGGAATGATCCCTTCTGTTTTGCCGGCTTTTAATACTTCATCCCAAAGTTTTTGCGCATCTTCATTTCTGAAATAGATCTCAAAGCCGCCACTTCCGGTATATCCTGTGTTGGAGATGATCACGTCATTTACTCCGGCAACATTTCCCACGGTGAAATGATAATAAGGAATTTCAGAAAGATTTACCTGTGTCAGCTTCTGAAGTATTCCGGTAGCCTCAGGTCCCTGGATCGCCAAAAGAGACATCTCATCAGAAGCATTCGTCATTTTTGCCCCGAAAGTATTGTATTTTGAAATATGATTCCAGTCTTTATCAATATTGGAAGCATTTACAACCACAAAATATTTGTCATCTTCCATTTTATAAACGATAAGATCATCCACAATTCCTCCGTTTTCGTTGGGAAGGCAGGAGTATTGAGCTTTACCGTTCTCCAGAGCATCTACATTATTGGTGGTTACCAGTTGCAAAAGATCTTTTGAGCCGGAACCTTCAATAAAAAATTGTCCCATATGGGAAACATCGAATAATCCCGCTTTTTCCCTTACTGCAAAATGTTCTTCCGTAACCCCGGAATATTGTACAGGCATTTCATAACCTGCAAAAGGTACTATTTTCGCTCCCAAAGAAACGTGTTTGTCGTACAAGGCTGTTTTCTTCATGTTTATTTTTTATTTCTTTATTTTAAAACTGTCAAAGGTTTCATTGAAAAGTTTCATATAATTTCCGTTCCAGTATTTTTGCCCGCAATTGATGGTGATCAGATACAGGTCTTTTTCTTTCTGGAAAACTTTAGTGATCCAGAAAAGCTTTTCCTTCTCATCAAAATATTCATAATTATATTCGGTATATCCTTTTTTACTGCTTTTGCTCTTTATTTTGTTCTCTTCGTCGGAAGATTTATACAAAGCAAGGATAAATTTTTTAGTTTCCGTTTTGGGAAGTTCCAGGTCGTGATACTCTGAGATTGTAATAGCGCCTACCTGACTGTCGGGGAATATGTTGACAATATTCTCATTGTCCATTACTTTCCATACATCAGGTAATGTAATGGAGTAATTAGGGCTGTCATGTACTTTAGTGGTTGTTTTTTGGGCAAAAGAAAAATAACCTGACAGAAAAATAAATAACAGGGCTGTTTTTTTCATCATAATTGTTAAAAATGGTGTTTGTATTCTTCAAGGATTATTTTGAACCACTCCGTAAAATGTTCCGGATTTTCAGACATTTCTTTATCCAGATCTTTCATAGAAATATATCTTACGGCGTCCACTTCATCTTTATTCAGATTGAAACCTTCTTCATACATTCCGGTAAATACATGATCAAGTTCATGTTCCCAAAGGCCATCACCTACATCAGCCTTATAAATAAAACTGAATTTTTCAGAAAGGCCGGTTTCTATTCCCAATTCTTCTTTCAAACGTCTTTGTGCTCCTTCCAGGTATGTTTCCCCGTTTCTGGGGTGTGAGCATACCGCATTCGTCCATTGGCCGGGAGAATGGTATTTCGTGGCGGCTCTTTTCTGTAAAAGCATTTCGCCTTTCCCGTTAAATAAAAAAATGGAAAAAGCCCGGTGCAACAGACCATTCACGTGAGCCTGCTGCTTTTCCATCAAACCTAAAACTTCATCTTCAGGGTTTACTAAAACTACATATTCTTCCATTCCTACAAATGTAAGTGTAATAAATGTATTTTGGAAATTTTTGATGAAACATCATATCGGGGGATTGGTAAAAAGGCAAAATCGTAGAGTCGTAAAATGTTTAATATTAATTTCAATTTATCAGATTTCAAAAAGCCTTCATCAGCATCTGTGGAATAAATATCCACAATCATCTGCATGATCTGCTCAATCAGCGGGAGAAAACTATCCCGGAAATTTTTAATAAAGCATTATATTTTGAGATGAGTGAAAAGGCAAAATTGCAAAAAGCATAATGTTAATTTCAATTTGTCAGATTTCAAAGAAATATTCACAATCATCTGCATGATCTGCTCAATCTACTAGAGAAAAACCATCTTACAATCGATAACAAGAAGCAATGAAAAAGAAAAATTTTAATCAAAAATATAATAAGTATAGAATAAAATTAATTTTATTAATCAAAAATGTATTTTTAAAGTAAAATTTCAACAGAAGTAAGTTTAACGGTTCTTTTTGGTATAAAAACCGTAACTTTGCCATTCAAAAATTAATGATGGAATTAGAATACATAGAACATATAAGCCCGATTCTTAAAGATGGGGTAAAAAATTACTTAATTGATATTGACGGAACCATTACGGATGATGTTCCCAATGAAGAGCCGGAAAGAATGAAAACCTGTGTTCCGTATCTTGATGCCTTGGAAACTATTAACAAATGGTATGATGAAGGCCATCAGATTTGCTTTTTTACTTCCAGAACAGAAGATTTAAAGCAGATTACAATAGAATGGCTGGATAAATACGGCTTTAAATACCATAGTGTATTATGCGGAAAACCGAGAGGAGGAAACTATCACTGGATAGATAACCATTTGGTGAAAGCAACAAGATATAAGGGGAAATTTACTGATATGGTAGAAAAGCAGGTTACCATTGAAGTCTTTAAAGATTAAAGAAATAATTTTTTCGATCTTTCAATTTTAAACGCTTACAAATTATATATGAAAGTTTTAGCAAATGACGGTCTGGATCAATCGGGGATTGATGCATTAACGGAGAAAGGGTTTGAGGTGATTACTACAAAAGTTCCTCAGGAATTTTTGGTAGATTATATTAATGAGCACAAGGTTCGCAGTCTGTTGGTGCGAAGTGCAACACAGGTAAGAAAAGATATTATTGATAACTGTCCGTCACTTGAAATTATTGGAAGAGGAGGAGTAGGAATGGATAATATTGATGTAGACTATGCAAGGGAAAAAGGCATCCATGTGATCAATACACCTTCCGCATCCTCAGAATCCGTTGCCGAACTTGTTTTTGCCCACTTATTTTCCGGGGCGAGATTCTTACAGGATTCAAACCGAAAAATGCCTCTGGTAGGCGATACAGAATTTGCAGGTCTTAAAAAAGCATACACTGCCGGAATTGAGCTCAGAGGAAAAACGATCGGGATCGTTGGAATGGGAAGGATAGGGCAGGAAGTGGCCAGGATCGCTTTAGGTCTTGGAATGAGGGTGATTGCGGCTGATAATAATGTAGGAAAAGCAAGCATTAAAGTAAAATTCTATAACAACCAGTTCATTAATGTGGATATTGAGACTGAGCCTTTGCAGGATGTCCTGAAACACTCGGATTTTATTACCCTTCATGTACCGGCGCAAAAAGAAGGCTATATGATCGGAAAGAATGAATTTGAAATCATGAAGGACGGTGTTGCTGTTATTAACTGTTCAAGAGGAGGAGTAATAGATGAAGAGGCATTAATAGAAGCTCTGGATTCAGGGAAAGTGAAATTTGCCGGATTGGATGTTTTCATTAATGAACCTACACCTTCTAAGGCCATCCTAAATCATCCTAAGATCTCTTTAACGCCTCATACAGGGGCTTCCACTTTAGAGGCTCAGGACAGGATAGGGCTTTCTTTGGCAGAACAGATCTCAAGTATTTTGCAGATTCATTAACCTGGATATATAAAATAAAAATACCCCCAATAAAGTGTCTAACTTTTTGGGGGCAGTGCAAAACTGAGGTGTTTTTTTATTTATGCATTTTTGCTTTTTAGCAGGTCTCTTATCTCAGTAAGTAATTTCTGGTCTTCCGTAGGCCCTGCAGCGGCAGGTTCATCTTTTTTATTGATCTTATTGATTCCTTTGATCATAAGAAAAAGTACTAAAGCGATACAGAAGAAGTTGATTATTGCAGATAGAAAATTACCGTAAGTAACTCCGTTCCATGCCAGCTCCTTAATATTGTCCGCACCGGCAGCCTTCATGGCCGGGGTAAGAAGCAAAGGCGTGATCACGTCCTCCACGAATGAAGAAACAATTTTTCCAAAAGCACCACCAATGATAACACCGATTGCCAGGTCAATTACATTCCCTTTAACAGCAAACTCTTTAAATTCTTTTACAAATCCCATAATTTATATTTTTTAATGTTTTTTCAAGACAAAAATAGGTTTTAAAAATCTAAACATCAATATTTCCTTTAATTTTTAAGCTTAAATTCTGTTTGTATTGATATTATTATGGTTAAATTTAATAAAATTACCTGATATGAAAATATTTACAGCAGAACAGATCCGGGAATGTGACCGGTATACTATTCATAATGAGCCTGTATCGTCCATTCAGCTGATGGAGAAAGCAGCTCAGGCCTGTTCCGATTGGATATCAGAGAACTGTAAGAATCATAGAAAAGTAATTGTTTTCTGTGGGAGTGGAAATAACGGAGGAGACGGACTGGCCATTGGCCGTATACTTTACCTGAAAGGATTTAATGTTGATGTATTTGTAAATGCTTTGAATCAGAAGTTTTCTGATGATGCTTCCGTGAATTTTAAAAGGCTGAAAGATTTTTCCGGAATAGATGTGAAAACTTTTCAGGAAATAGACCAATATCATTTCGATCATAAGACCATTATTATTGATGCCCTTTTCGGAACAGGATTGTCAAGGAACCTGGAAGGAGAATATAAAATGCTGATTGATAAGCTGAATGAAAAAGAAAATACCAAAATCTCTATAGATATCCCGTCAGGATTGTTTGCAGATGTAATCACCGGGACTGATTCAACGGTTTTTAAAGCTGATTATACCTTAAGTTTCCAGTTCTGGAAAAAAAGCTTTCTGCATCCGGAAACAGGAAAGCATACCGGAAAAGTCATCATTCTGGATATCGATCTGAGTAAAGAATATATTTCCGATACAAAAACCTCTGATTTTGTTATTGATGATACACTTGTTGAGAATATCTTTAAGCCCAAGCAGGAGTTTTCCCATAAAGGAACATATGGCAGGGTGACAATAGTTGGAGGAAGCTATGGAAAAATAGGAGCAGAAGTACTTGCTACAAAATCTGCTTTAAGAACGGGTGCGGGCTTAACTTTCACTCTGGCTCCGAAATGCGGATATGAGATCCTTCAGACCTCATGTCCTGAAGCGATGTTTAAAGAAGGAGGAACCGAATATATAGAGAAGTTTGATATAGAGGAGAATTCGGTATGTGGTATTGGGTCCGGTTTGGGCACTCATACTGATACAGCAGAGGCTTTTCTTCGGTTTTTAAAACAATATTCAAAACCTATGGTTCTGGATGCTGATGCCTTAAATATTATTTCCCGGGACAACAAAAATATAAAACTAGTTCCGGAAAAGTCGATTATAACTCCTCATCCTAAAGAATTTGAAAGACTGTTTGGAAGTACTGCGGATTCTTTTGAAAGAGTAGAATTAGCCCGTAGAAAAGCCGTAGAATATAAGATTTATATTGTTTTAAAAGACCATCATACTCAGATCATTACCCCCGAAGGAAAGGTGTATTATAACATTACCGGGAATGCAGGTCTGGCAAAAGGAGGGAGTGGGGATATCCTTACCGGAGTCTTGGCTTCACTTCTGGCGCAGGGATATACAGAAGAAGAAACAGCAGTTTTTGGAGTCTGGTTTCATGGAAGAGCTGCGGATTTTGCTGCTGCAAATTACTCCAAAGAGGCGATGTTGCCCACAGATGTTATCAATGAATTTGGAAATATTTTTGAAGAGATCAACAAAAAAGCCACAAATAAATTGTGACTTTAAGTTTTATTTTCTGTTTTAAAACGTTTCGACTTCGCTCAGTATATGATAGAGATTTCAGATAAATTATTCCGGTTTTTCGTTTTCCGCCTGTGTAATTCTGAATTTTTTAGAAATTATCATGATCACAACACCCGCGATCATAAACGGAATAGAAAGGATCTGTCCCGTATTAAGGCCTCCAAATTCGATAAATTCATCACCCTGCGGCTCTTTCAGGAATTCAACAAAGAATCTGATCGCCCAAAGAATGATAAAGAATAGCCCGAACAGCCACCCCTGCTGGTATTTCTTGTTGGTGGTCCTGTATAGGATCCATAATAGGATAAATAAGCAAACATACCCGAATGCCTCAAATAATTGAGTAGGGTAGCGGGGAACCGTAACGCCGTATTCACTGCTTTGCTGTGGGAAAAGCAGGGCAAAAGGCGAAGAAGGATCAACCGGTTTTCCGATGATCTCCGAATTGAAAAAATTCCCCATTCTTACAAAGGCACCCCCCAAAGCAACTACAATTCCTAATCGGTCATAGACCCAGAAAGGGTTTTTCTTGATGATCTTAAATGAATAATATAGAGTAGTCAGTATTAATGCAATGGTAGCCCCGTGGCTGGCTAAACCTGAAAAGCCCGTAAATTTTAAACCGTTTTTGGTGCTTATCGGTAAAAAGACGCTCCAAAAATCCTCCTTAAACAATTCAGGCTGATAGAAAATAACATGACCCAGTCTTGCTCCTAAAATGGTCCCGACCAAGGTCCAGGTGAAAAGAGGTTCAAGGTATTTCTGGTTAATGTTGTCAATTTTAAAGATCCGGGTCATCAGGACATAACCGAACCCAAACGCAAAAATGAACATTAAGCTATAGAAATGCAACGTAATAGGCCCTAAATGGATTCCGGTAGAAGGATCCCAGATCTTGAACGGAGTTTCCAGCTGAACACTATCAGCAGCCGAGATCGGTTTTTCTGATTTTACAGCATACTTAAAAGTTGTAATATTATCGGGAGTAGCTCCTGTATCAATTAATTTGAAGTTTTTATCAAAAAACTGGTATTTTGCATTTTTGTACTTGCTCAGAGTAAGGGTGCTGAAATTATAATCGGAAGGTTCAAAATTTGATTTATTCAAGATGACCAGTACGTTTTCAGGAGTTTTTCTGTCCACAAAATCATTCAGGTCACCGAGTTCCGTTGTAGAATAGATCTTTACGGGGATCCCGGCAGAATTTACTTTTAAAGTACCGTCAGATAAACCATCCGGATAGCTCTGTGCAAAAAGACATTGGGCAATGAATGCAAGTAACAGGAAGTAAACTCTGAAAAAAATATTACTCATTTCTATTTATTTAATAGTTTGTTTATGAATAGTGTTTTTGGGTGGAACAGGATCATACCCGCTTCCTCCCCAAGGATGGCATCTTGAAATTCTTTTTAATCCCAGCCAGAACCCCTTGAATATACCATGAACCTGCAGTGCTTTTACCATATAATGGGAACAGGTAGGTTCATAACGGCAGTTTTTAGGGAGTAAAGGCGAAATAAACCATTGGTAAATTCTGATTAAAATTACCAAAGGAAAAGTAATGATTTTATTGAATGTAAGTTTCAAAACAATGCAAAAATAGGGTAAAAAAATGAAAATTAGTTTAAATTTGTTAGAACATTCAGAGGCATAACATCTGAATGTTATCATAAAAAAATAAAATATCTTGAGCCAAAATACTCCATTAGCAGAAAAATTAAGACCTAAAATCCTAGATGAAGTTCTTGGGCAGGAACATCTTACCGGGGAAAAAGGTACGATCAGAAAAATGATCGAGAACGATGCCCTGAATTCATTGATATTTTGGGGGCCGCCGGGAACAGGGAAGACCACATTGGCGGAGATCATTTCTGAGAAATCCGGCAGGAAATTTTTTAAGCTCTCGGCAGTTTCTTCCGGCGTGAAAGATGTCCGGGATGTTATTGATGAAGCTAAAAAGCAAAACCTGTTTTCAGGAAAATCACCTATTCTGTTTATTGATGAGATCCACCGTTTTAATAAATCCCAGCAGGATTCGCTTCTTCATGCTGTAGAGAAAGGCTGGATCGTACTCATAGGTGCTACAACTGAAAATCCGAGCTTTGAAGTGGTTTCGGCTTTACTTTCCAGAAGCCAGGTCTATGTTCTGAAAGCACTTAGTTATGAAAAGCTGGAAGAGCTTATCGAAATTGCTTCCGGAAGATATAATAAGGATGAGAAAACTGATTTTAAAATAGAGGAAAAAGAAGCTTTTATCCAATATTCAGGCGGAGATGCACGAAAGCTGATCAATTCTGTGGAGCTTGTCCTGAACCAGTATAAGAATTCCGGGAAAATGGAGATCTCAAATGAAGATGTACTTTCCGTTCTGCAGGAAACCATGGCACTGTATGATAAAAATGGAGAGCAGCATTATGATATCATTTCTGCCTTCATCAAATCTATGAGGGGCAGTGATCCTAACGGAGCGGTGTATTGGCTGGCCAGGATGATCGCAGGAGGAGAGGATATTAAATTCATTGCCAGAAGGATGCTTATTCTGGCGGCTGAAGATATCGGGCTGGCTAATCCGAATGCCCTTGTTATAGCCAATAACTGTTTTCAGGCGGTAAATGTGATCGGGAATCCGGAAGCAAGGATTATTTTAAGTGAAACAGCAGTATATCTGGCGGTTTCTCCCAAAAGCAATTCCACTTATATGGCGATTAATGAAGCTTTGGTATTGGTGAAAAAAACAGGGAACCTTCCCGTGCCGCTTCATCTCAGAAATGCCCCTACAAAACTTATGAAGGATATGGATTATGGGAAAGATTATAAATATGCCCATTCTTATGAAGGCAGTTTTGTAGATATGGATTTTTTGCCTGAAGAGATCAGAGATGTAAAATTGTATGATCCCGGAAATAATGCCACCGAAAAGAAGATCTATGAAGAACTGAAAAAAAAGTGGAATGATAAGTATTAAATAAAAAAGACACTCAAATGAGAGTGTCCTTTTTATTCTATCTGAACAATTATTTTTGTATAGATTTAACCTGTGTAGAAATAAACAGGGATTTTTTACCGTTATAGTCTTTAACTTCTATATGATTCAGCATATCTCCATATACTTTGGTTTCAGTATCGGTAAATTCATAACCGTCTATGAAAACCGGAGTATTTTTAGCCAGACTTTGCTGTTCATTTAGCTGGGCCAGAGATATTCTGTCCAGAACTTCCCCTTTTTTGATTTTAAATTCTGTAATTCCGTTTTCAGCCAGATAACTGAACTTTTTAAGGTTTTGGGGTAAGTTGGCCGCCTTATACAAGCTCATACTTTGTATAATATCCTTTTTGCCTTTAAACATATCCACAGTCCCAACTACATTATCGGCGACTGCAAACTTGGTAGCAGGGTTCTTCTGTGCAAATAAACTTGCAGAAGCAAATATTAAAAAAGAGTAGAGTAATTTTTTCATAATCTATAAGAATAAGTAACTATTAAAAACGTGATAAATATAGTTATTTTTTACAAAATGTGAACAAAATTTCGTAATAATTTGAAAAATATCCAGAAATAAATATTTTTATTAGAATTCTTAATCCTTATTTACGATAAACCTGTTCTGAAATGTTTTCCGGCTTGTAATACACTGTGCATAAAAAACAAACCATCGCATATTCCATGCGATGGTTTTGTTTGTGTAGAGTAATTAAATTTTTTTAATTAGAGACCTTATAAATGTAAAAAGAAGCATTACTTGAACTCAATACTGTGCCTCCTAAAACGCCGGTATTGGTAAGTCCGAAATAAAGCTTGTCACCAGCCTGTAAATTATAAAGAGAATTGATGCTGGCTTCAGAAATGGTAAGTGCCCCAAGCCCCAGGTTAAGACCGCTGAATTCCCTTATATCCAGCGGAGTGAAGGTTCCACTGGTATTCTTAATGATTCCGATTCCGGGGCCGCCCGTCAGTAAAGAAGCCTGAAGACCGGAGCCATACCGGAAATAAAAGCCTATTGCATACACACCGGTGGAGGGTACAGTATAGGAATAGTCTGTATTTGAAAATAAAGACGCAGAACCAGTAGTTCTGTCAGTTGTAAGAAAATTAATTTGTTTCCATGTTGAGAATAATGTAACACTCAACAGGCTGATGCCTCCTGTTTTCTGGGCAGAGTAAACGGTAGTATTGGTGTTGGCGGCATTAGCTGCAGCATCTATAATTATTTGTGGGTCTACCTTGGCTACCTGGAAGCTTCCCAAGTTAACCGCCATAATCTGATAACCGGGCAGTGCTGTAACTATTGGGGTTTCCCTTACTTTCAATGTGCCATTTATATCCAAAGTGGCTGTTGGAGTAGGAGTATTGATCCCTACCTGAGAAAAAATAAAGGCAGAGAATAATACTAAAATTAAATTATAAATCTTAGTTTTCATGAGTGGATTGTTTAATTAGTTTTCTATTTAAATACAGCAAAAATTATGCCTTATGAGTAATAATTTTACAACATAAATAATGTATGAATTAAAATATTTTAATTTAATTTTAAATATGTGTTTATATTGGTTGTGTTGGTTTAATATTGTTGCTTATTTGTGAAATTTAAAATCGTTTTTTGATTAATTTTATAAAATAGCAATGCTGTCAGGTCTCTGACAGCATTGCTATTTTGGAGAATGACAAAATTTAACTTTGCAATAAGAATTCCTTATAACTTCCCAGAAAATCAATTCCAGCATTAATTGATTTTAGCTCTTCAATAGCATTTTCATGAAGGACACTGTCCCATTTCCCAACCACATTAATGAAGAAAAAGTAATTCCCAAGACCGGTCTTTAGAGTTCTTGACTCTATTTTGCTCAGATTCATCTTTCTCCATGCAAAGACCGATAAAACCTGATGCAGCCCTCCGGCATGATCCTCAGGAAGTGTGATAAGCAGTCCAGATTTCTCACCTAATACCTCCAGTTTATTATTGTTATAAGGGTTTTGTATCTTGGAAATGACTATAAACCTCGTATGATTCTGCTCAAAGTCCTGAATATTATGATTGATGATCTTTAACCCATACAAATGGGCGGCAAACTGATTGGCTACTGCAGCCAGCGTTCTGTCCAGATTTTCCGAAATATATTTGGCAGCGGCAGCCGTAGAAGAAAAATCCTGCTTTTGAATGGATTTATAATGACTATCCAGAAAATGAAAACTCTGGGCCAATGCCTGCGGGTGTGAATATATTTTTTCAATGTTTTCAGAAAAATTGTCAGGATGGATCATTAAATGATGGGCTATAGGCATGACAGCTTCGGCTTCAATCTTTATAGAAGGGGTCTTATATAAATAATCAAGTGTCATAGAAACAGTTCCTTCAATTGAATTTTCAAGCGGGACAACCGCTTTTTCCACTTCTCCGTTTTCCACTGCCGTAAAACAATCTAATATATTAGCTTGTGGTATAAGTTCCTCATTAGGGAAGAGTTGTGTGGCAGCCAATTGGGTAAAACTGGCTTGTGGGCCCAGGAATGCAATCTTCATATATTTATGTATTTATTCAGTTTTCCAGTTTACTTCGATAAGTTTCATCAGAGCGTCCGGACATTTAATGATTTTATTGGTTTTGGCTTCTAAAAAAAACAGGGTAGTGGAAGCTTCGGTGATCTTCATTTTCTGCTCATTGAAAATCTCATATTCGAACTCAATCCTTACTCCCGGAATTTTTTTAACATAAGTATGAATTTCTAATACCTGATCATACAAAGCTGGTTTTAAATACTTAATTTTATACTCTGAAACAGGAAGCCAAATCCCTTGGTTTTCAATTTCATCATATGACATTCCTATGCTTCGGAAAAGTTCAACTCTGCCAATCTCAAAATATTCTGCATAGTTGCCGTAGTATACGTATTTCATAGGGTCTGTTTCTCCGTAACGTACTCGTATTGAGTGGATTGTATGTATCATTTTAAGTGAATAATTATACATACAAATATATTTTTAAATAATCAATACCTGCAAAATTTTTTTTTGAAAATAAAAAATTAGACCTTTGTCTTCCTTCTAAAAAAAGTACTAACTCTAAGAATCAATCGGGGCATAAAATGGATGAAAATTTAGTGATGATATGGCAGAAGTGCCTTCAGTTCATGCGGGATAACCTAAATGCTGCTGAAGATAATTCTGATTTGAAAAAACTCGAAAAATCTTTCGATTTGTTGTTCGATAAAGTTCAGCCAGTTTCATTGGTTGACAATAATCTTACGCTAATGGTTCCTAGTGATTTTTATAAGGAATATATTGAGGACAACTATTTATCATTACTTTCTGCTGCCCTGAAGAAAAATATAGGTAAAGGAGTGAAACTTTGGTATTCTGTGATGGAAAATAAGCCTAATGGTGTAGAAAAACCCGTTACGCTGAATATGAAAGGGAAAAGTATCCCTACCCCCAAGGTTCAGGAGACCATGCCTCAGGGATTCTCATCCAATATCGTCAATCCTTTTGTAGTACCGGGAATCAAAAAAGTAAATATAGACTCCAATCTAAAGTCTGATTTCTCTTTTGATAATTATGTGGAAGGGGAAAGCAATAAATTTGCTGCCACGGTAGCGAAATCTATTGCAAAAAGACCTGGCGCAACTGCTTTCAACCCATTATTCCTATATGGAGGATACGGAGTTGGAAAAACGCATTTAGGACAAGCGGTAGGTCTGGAAGTAAAAAATCAGTTTCCGGATAAGGTAGTACTGTATTTATCATCTGAAAAATTTATACAGCAGTTTATTTCCGCTGCAAAAGCTCATAAACAGACCGAATTTGCCAATTTCTATCAGATGGTGGATGTACTGATTATCGATGATATCCAGTTCCTTTCAGGAAAATCGGCAACACAGGACAGTTTCTTCCATATTTTTGATTATCTGCATCAGAATGGTAAGCAGATTATCCTGACCTCAGATAAGGCTCCGGCAGATATTATGGATATTCAGGATAGGATTGTTTCCCGTTTCAAATGGGGGCTTTCTGCAGAGATCAAATCTCCTGACTATGATACCCGCAGGAAAATCATCATTGACAAATTAAGCCGTGACGGAATTGTCCTTACGGATGATATGCTTGATTTCCTTGCATCAGAAGCAAAAACCAATGTAAGAGAACTTATTGGGGTGATCAATTCCGTTATTGCTTATTCCACTATCTATAAATCGGATTTAAGCCTTGAATTATTGAAAGAGACCATCAATAAGATCGCGGCCAATCAGAAAAAAATCATCAATATTCCCTATATTCAGGAAATTGTGTGTGAGTATTTCGGGATTAAAAGAGAACAGCTCTTATCTAAAACCAGAAAAAGAGAAATTGCACTTCCGAGACAGCTGGCTATGTATTTTGCCAAAGAATTTACCAATGCCACCTTTACCAAGATCGGGGAAGAAATGGGTGGAAAAGATCATTCAACCGTAATGTATGCCTGCGAGACTATAAAAGACATCTCAAAAATTGATAAAGAGGTGAAAAAATATGTAAAGGAACTAACGGAAAGAATCAAGCATTAATATACACAACATAAAAAAATAAAAATGGAGAATAATTTATTCTTCATTTTTTATTTAGTTTTGTTTAAATACATTTGATACTATGAAATTACTGATGGTCTGCCTGGGGAACATTTGCAGAAGCCCTTTGGCAGAAGGAATAATGAAAACGAAACTTCCGGGACATTTTTTTGTAGATTCAGCCGGAACCATTTTCCTGCATGAAGGGGAACATCCTGATAAAAGAGCCATTAAAACGGCTGCCAATCATGGTATAGATATCTCAAAGCAGGTTTCGAGACCGGTTATCAATGCTGATTTTGATCATTTTGACAAGATCTACTGTATGGATATCGATGTCTATGAAGATGTAATTTCAAAGGCCAGAAATGAGGAACAGCGCCGGAAAATTTCCTTATTTCTTGCATCGGCAGGAAATCACGAGAATGCTGAAGTCCCTGATCCATATTGGGGAGATACGAAAGATTTTGAGAATGTATTTCAGCTTTTAGATAAAGCTTGTGATCAGATTGCCATTCAGCTGAGATCAATAGCTCATAATTCATAACTTATAACTCATAACTTCCGCAATGTTATTCTTACTTCCAGCCTATTTATCTGAAAATACCCCTGTTAGCCATTTTTCCCCTGTTTTGAAAGACTACATCATGCAGACGGACCACTTTTTTGTGGAAAATGAAAAAACAGCCAGAAAAGTTATTAAGTTTTTTGCTCCTGAAAAGAAACAGGCAGATCTGAAATTGTTTCTATTAGACAAATACACCGAGAATACAGACATCAGAGAAGCTCAGGAACTGATGCTGAAAGGGCAGGACTTTGGATTGCTTTCGGAAGCCGGCCTTCCCTGTATTGCCGATCCGGGGAATATTATTGTGAAATGGTGTCATGAGAAAAATATCAGGGTTATTCCTGTTTCGGGACCTTCTTCTATTATCCTGGCATTAATTTCTAGTGGATTTAATGGTCAGGAATTCTCTTTTCATGGATATTTGCCGATCGATAAGGGTGAAAAGAAAAAGCAGATCCTGCATTTGGAAGATCTGGTGCAGAAGACAGGTTATTCCCAGATTTTTATGGAAACTCCTTACAGGAATAATCAGCTTTTTGAAGATCTGTGTAAATTCTTATCTCCCAATACGAAGCTGTGTATTGCGGCTGATATCAACGATCCAGAACATGAATTTATTCAGACCAAAACCATTAACAATTGGAAAAAAGCAAACCCCGCACTCCATAAGATTCCAGCGGTATTTGTTTTGGGGAAATAATTTTTCTCCCGCAGATTTGGCAGATTATGCAGATGATCACGCTTAAAATATTAATGGTTAAATAAATACATCAGAAAAAAGATCTGCCAAATCTGCGGGCGTTTTCTAAACATTTTGCCAAACCTACAAATTATTAACTACTCTCTTCACTCCGTCCAGAATGTTAGTAGTATTAAAATTCACCAGTAATCCCAGCTTTTTATCAGATAGTTTTAAATAAGTTTTCAGCTGTTTGTAATGAATATCTTCCAGGCTTCTTACAGATTTGAGTTCCAGGATTACTTTGTCTTCAACAAGCAGATCAATCCTAAAGTTGGTATCAAATTTTTTATTGTCATAAGTAACGGGAAGCCATAATTCCGATTGTACATCAAGACCGTTTTCCTCCAATTCATATAACAAAATTTTCTGGTATACGGATTCCAATAAGCCGGGGCCCAGCTCATTATATACATTAAAGATACATTTTCTTGCGAGGTAAGAAATTTCATTTTCATTCATTTGGTTTTTATTGCAATTTACTGATTTAACAGATTGCTAAATGGTACTTTTGTAGGTAATTAGGTTTTTTAAGACTTATTTTTTCTTCGTAATCTCCATTTTTTCCAAAAGAAAATGATAATCGGTATGATCAGTAAGAATGGCCAGAGAGAAACCAACCCAAGAAGAAAGCTTACGAAACTATTCCAGCCTTCGGTAAGAGAATCTGCAAAACGGTTTCCAAAACCTATCTTTGAAGTGGCAGAACTTCTTGCTTTTTCCTTGTATAAGCTTAAATTTAAGGTACTGTAATTCACTCGGTCATCAATGAAGCGCAATTTACCTTCTGCAACATCAATCTCATCTTCCAAACCTCGTATCTTTTCCTGAATGTCAAGCATATCTTTTGTTGAACCTGCCTTTTTAAGCAGATCACGGTATTTTTCAAGATATATCTTCTTATTGGACAGCTTTATAGAAACATCCGTATATTCTTCTGTTACATCATCGGAAGAGATGCTTTTAGATTGTACGGAGCCTATACCGTCAGAAAAAGAATTGATCAGAGCATCGAAATTTTTATGAGGAACACGGATGATAAGGCCCAGGTTTTCATCGGTATCCGTATTCTGGAAATTTTCGTTCTGAGTATAAGCATTGTATTTTTTTATCGTTTCATTAATCTGAATATGGGCTTTTTTCAAGTCTCCAACCTGGATAGTCATGTTACCGTTCTTAATGATCTTCTTGGAAATCGTATCAGTTTTTTTCGAAGAGGTTTGCTCATTAGGAGAGGATGGAGGCGGAGGAGGCATTTCTATATTTGTCGTGGCAACCACTTTGTCTTCAGATATTAATTTTTCAGACATTTCATTGGGTGGTTGTATTTGTAAAGCAGAAGCTTCACCAGCTATACTTTCGGATTTATTACAATGAATAAGAATAAGGCAAAATAGAGGTAAGATTAAATTTTTCATGAAAAGGTTTTGATAATTATATCAAAAAGCATGCTTAAAACTGAAAACATATAATTATTAATAAGCCAGATATTAAAATTCAAATTATTTCCTATTTTTAATGAATGAAAAACAGTCTTTTAGCATTCATATTCTCTCCATTTCTGATCTGTGCACAGGAAATTCCGAAGCTTACTGATGAGATGGCCGTAAAATTATCTGAGAAACCACTGCATTGTATCAATCAGGAGTATCCGAATAAAACAGCACATATCATTAATAACGGAAAAGAGGTTGCATTATCTCCAAAAGACCTGCATCCCAGCTTTTATGGCTGTTTTGACTGGCATAGCTCTGTGCACGGGCACTGGATGCTCGTAAGACTGCTGAAGACAAAACCCGGCCTGTCCCATGCAAAAGACATTGAAAATATTCTAAGCAATTCATTTCAGAAAGAAAACCTGCAATCAGAGGCGGATTACTTTACCAAATATCAATTGACCACTACATTTGAGAGAACTTATGGTTGGGCCTGGCTGCTGAAAATGGATGAAGAACTGGCAACCTGGGACGATCCGAGGGCAAAAGCCTGGCACCAAAACCTGAAACCACTAACGGATCAGATCTTACAGTCCTGGAAGGTCTACCTGCCTAAACAGACCTATCCTAACAGAACCGGAGTACACCCTAATACAGCCTTTGCTATGGCTTTTGCGATCGATTGGGCAAGAGCAAATAAAGACAGGGGTTTTGAGAATCAGCTTATAGAAAAAGCTAAATATTTCTACCTGAATGACCAGAAAACACCCGCTTACCTGGAACCTGATGGCTCGGATTTCTTCTCTCCGAGTTTAGAAATTGCAGACCTGATGAGAAGGGTTCTTCCACAGAAAGAATATGTAAAATGGCTAAATAATTTCTATGAAAAACGAAGTCTTGAGAATATTGAAAAGATCCCGGTGGTAAGCGATTTGAGTGATTATCAGACCGTTCATCTGGTGGGACTGTCTTTTTCAAAAGCATGGTGCATGAAGGGAATTGCTCAATCGCTTCCTGAAAACCATCCGCTGAAAAAAGATTTCAGGAAAACGGCGGATAAATTCCTGGCCAATGGTTTACCATTGCTGTTTCAGGGAAATTATGGAGGAGATCACTGGCTGGCAAGTTTTGCAGTATATGCTTTGGAAGATTAATATTTAATACCCAGTTTTGTTAAGATAAAGCTTAAAAGCCAGATCGGGCCTATCAGCAGGAATTGAAGATCTTTTAAGAAAGAAGGCTTTTTACCTTCAATTTTATGTCCTACAAACTGCAAGATCCATGTGATCACGAAAACCCCAAGATAAACGATCCATGCTCTTTTTCCGAAATGTATGTTTACGGTGTAAGCAAAATGCTCCATCAGCAGAATGATGCAGATCATGATGAAGCCGATCACAAATGAAAGTCTCATATAAAATATGGTGACCAGAATAATTACCACAATGCTCACAAGGCTGATGCATCCGAAATAAGACGCACAAAGATGCGGTGAAGGAATAAAGGAGATAAACCCTACGATCGTCCAGAAGATCAGAGGAACACAGATCCAATGAATGAGCTTATTGGTTGCATTCCTGTGGCTTTCACCATATTCCGCTAAAAGTAGATCGATCTTTCTCATGCTCTAATTGTAAGTCACTAAATTAATAAAATTTTGTGACAGCCTGATATATTGGTTACATTTGTAATATGTCTGTTTTAGAAAAATTTGGGGTTGAGATCTTCACACAACATAATATTTTCGATAGAATTTCTGTTGATAAACCTTTCCGTCCGGAAAATCCTGCCTTTGTTTTTGTGAAAACAGGGAACATAAAACTGCGTCAGCATTTCAATGATCTTGAGCTTTCTGCCAATATGTTCATGGTGACCGACCCGCAGACAGTATATGAAATGATCTCCGTAAGTGACGATTTCCAGTCAAGGATGGTTTCTTATAAAAGGGAATTTATCTCTGCACTGTCACTAAAATTCAACAGGCTGATCGCTTACCGTTATTTCAGGCAGCAGATGAACAGAGGTGTGCCCTTTCAGGAAGACGAGATGGAAGTGGTTTGGAAAAGTGTGAATTTCCTTAAATATATTCTGGATTCCGAAACAGAAATGATGTACAAAAAAGAAATGACAGAACATTTGTTCTCTGTGTTTTGTTATCAGATGGCCGGAATTATTTCAAAAGAAGATAATAGTTCACTAAGCAGGATGTCCAGACAGGAAGAAATCGTTTTTAATTTTTTAAGAGACCTTTCCACCTATTATCATACGGAAAGAACGGTAGAATTTTATGCAGAACGTCAGTCCATTACAACCAGACATCTCTCAGCTGTTGTTAAGTCCATTACAGGGAAGTCTGCGAGCCAGATCATTGCTTTGATTGTGCTTAATGAAGCAAAAGTACTGCTGAACTCATCAGAAAAACCGGTATCAGAAGTTTCTTCATTGCTGGGTTTTAGTGACCAATACTCATTTTCCCATTTTTTTAAAAAACATCTCGAACTTAGCCCAACCCAATACCGGAATCAATTCAAAAAGTAAAATCTTACATTTGAACATCTTTTTCCAGAAATCAAACATTTGTTTGGATTTATAGCTGCCATAACTTTGCATCTATAAAACAAGGTAAAATGATAAAGAATGTAAAAACAGCACTATCGCTTGTGATGGCCGTTATTCCTACGCTCTTTTTTTCACAGGAAATAAAGCAGATGACTGCGGGAGAGGTTGCCGAACTTGCAGTGCAAAATCATCGGCAATTAAAGCTTTCGGCACAGAATATAGACATTGCTAAACAACAAACTGATATTGCCAGACTTCAGAAGCTTCCAAGCCTAACGACTTCTACAAGCCAGTTCTACTTAGGAGATGCCGTGGCGATAGACAAAGATTTTTCCAATTCTACACATATTCCAATGCCTCATTACGGAAGTTCTTACGCTGTACAGGCTACCCAGTTGATATTTAAAGGAGGTCTTGTGAATAAATCCATTGAACTGGCCGGGCTTCGTGAACAGTTATCACAATTGGATCTGGAAAAGAACATACAGGATGTTAAATTATTGGTGATCTCCAATTATCTGGATATCTATAAGATACTGAATCAGGAAGAAGTTTTTCAAAACAATAAAAAACTGGCTCAGGAACGTCTGAAAAATGTTCAGAAGTTCTACCAACAGGGGATGGTCACAAGAAATGAAGTGATCCGCGGAGAATTGGCTATTAAGAATCTGGACCAGGGAATGCTTACCTTATCCAACAACAGAAAGATCCTGAACTATAACCTGAATATGGCCCTGGGGCTGTCTTCCGATACAGAGATACTTCCCGTTGAAGACTTAACAGGTAAAGAATCCGGGATGGGTTTGGAGTATTATATGGGGCTGGCTCACAACAATAATCCGCAATTAAGATCTGCACAAACCAATATTGATATGGCGGATAAAAATATAGAGATCATTAAAACGGATAAAATGCCGACAGTGGCAGGGTTTGGGGGCTATACCCTGCAACGTCCGGTTACTAACAGAAATCCTGTTCTGGATATGTATTCCGGGGGGTGGCAGGCAGGGATTTCTTTAAGCTATAATATTGATAACCTTTATAAGACAAAGAAAAGAACCCAGTTGGGAGAATTACAAAAAATACAGGCCGCAGACGCAATGATTTTGGTGCAGCAGAATATGGACATAGCCGTGAATGCTGCTTATGTAAAGTATCAGGAAGCCGTTCAGCAGGCTGATATCCTGAATGATGCCAAAAGATTAGCCGAAGAGAACTACAAGATCACTGAGTCCAAATATCTGAACCAACTTGCGGTTCAGGCAGAAATGATTGATGCTCAGAACCAGAAACTGCAGTCGGAACTTGATTATGCCAATGCAGAGATCAATGTACTGTATCAATATTACAACCTTTTGAAATCTACGGGAACCCTTTAATTTTTTTTAACAGCAAATCAAAAAACAATGGAAAACAGTGAACAAACTCAAAATACAACCGCTCCGGTAGCATCAGGCGGAGAAGTTAAGAAAAAGGAAACCAAAAAAAATAAGATCAGGGCCATTATTTCGAATATTGTCTTTTTCCTGATAATCGGTTTCGGATTATTCTGGCTGGTCCGCGAATATTTCCACATCGGGGATAAAAGCTATACGGAAGCAGCCCAGGTGGAAGAATTTATCAATCCGGTCAATACAAGGGTTTCGGCTTACATCAAAGAGATCAGATTCATTGAGCATCAGCATGTGAAAAAAGGAGATACTCTTGTGGTTTTGGATAACCGTGAAATCCTGACCCAGTTAGGCCAGGCGGAAGCAGCATATCAGAATGCTTTGGCGCAGCGTTCGGCAACAAGCTCGTCTGTAAATACGGTTTCCAATAATATCAATGTAATGCAGTCTAATATTTCAGGCGCAAAAGCCAGGCTTTGGAATGCCGAACAGAATTTAAACCGGTATAAAAATCTTTTGGAAGCAGAAGCAGTAACTAGACAGCAATATGATCAGGTGAAAACCGAGTATGATGCGCAAAAAGCTGCTTATGAAACTTTAATTAATCAAAAACAGTCTGCTAATCTTTCTACGACAGAAGTGAAAAGCAGGCTGGGAATTAATGATGCTGAGATCAAAAGAACTAAAGCGGCTTTGGATATGGCGAAGATCAATCTTTCTTATACAGTGATCACAGCACCGTATGACGGCGTGATGGGAAGGAGGACTCTTTCTGAAGGACAGCTGATACAGCCGGGACAGCAAGTCGCTACCATTGTCCTAAACGGACAAAAATGGGTAACTGCCAATTTCCTTGAAAGTCAAATGCCCGGCATTAAGATCGGGGAAAAGATGATGATGTCCGCAGATGCTTTGGGAGGGCAGAAGTTTGAAGGGATCGTTACCGCAATTTCCGCTGCTACAGGTTCCAGATACTCCAATGTTCCTACAGACAATTCTACGGGCAATTTTATCAAAGTGCAACAGAGAATTCCGGTAAGAATTGAATTTACGGCGTCCAATAAAAAAGAAGATATCGACAAACTGCGTGCAGGAATGAATTTGAATGTAAATATTCATTAAAAAGATTAAAAAATTAGATGTGGATTATGCAATTTTCAAGGTCTGATTTCTGGATTCTGATGTCTAACTTCTAATAACAAATTACTCAATGTACAATAAAGGACTTTTCCATGACTGGGTACCAAAGCCCATCCAGCTTCTGCTGATCGTGTTGCTGCTGATCGTTGTGATGCCGCTTGGCGGAGTGTATACAGGGAATATCAGCTTTATGGCAGGCGGCACGGGTGCACTTTCTGAAGATTTTATACTAGCCAATTATGCCACAACGATTGGAATGGGGGCTGCGATGCCTCTGGTGCTCAGGATAAAATTAAGATTTAAGGTTCGGGACAAACTCACTGTGCTATTTATCCTTTTGGGATTTCTGAGCTTTGTGAATGCAACGACTTTACAGCCTGCAGTCATCGTAGCCACCTCATTATTCATAGGCTTTTTCAAAATGATAGTTGCTATTGAGCTTTTCCTGCCATTGATGATGATCATGGGGAACAGGGGAGTATTTTACGGGGTTTTCTATACATTCGTTCTGACTTTAAACCAGGTTTCAAACTATTATGCGGTAGAAGTTTCCATTCTTTATAACTGGCATCAGTTTTTTATTATAATTTCACTGATATGTTTCGCCATGGCAATGGTATGCCGTGCCTTTATGCATGATAAATATTTTGCCCTCAAGGTTCCGCTGTACTATATAGATTGGCTGAGCATTATACTTTTTGTTTCAACATTCATATTTTCAGCATATGTATTTTCATTTGGAAAACAGCAGGACTGGTTGAACTCCGGCAAGATCATCAATGCAGGTATAGGTGCATTTATAAACTTTGCTTTACTATCAGTCCGTCAAATGACATTAAAGAGGCCCTATCTGTCATTCAAAATATTTAAAAAAAGTAATGTACTGCACGGTTTGTTTATGCTGTTCTGGCTGGGAATGTTCTTAGGGACGACCTCTATTCAGAATACTTTTGCCATTGGTGTATTGGGGTATGACCAGCTGACGAATGCAAAACTGAATGTTTTAATGCTTCCCGGGATCATATTGGCCGGAATTGTGGCTGTGTTTTGGTTTAAAAAAGAGCAGCCTTTGAAAATGTATATTTTTTCAGGATTCTCCGCAATGGTGGGATATGCAGTGGTGATGTATTTTTCAATGGTATTGGAGTTCAGTTATGAAGGATGGTATCTGCCCATGTTTTTAAAAGGCTATGGGATGTGTTCCTTATTTATTTCTGTGTGGTTCTATACGCTGGATAAGCTGGAAATAGATGATATGCTTGCTGCCATCGGGCTTGTGCTGGTTTGGCGTACTTTTCTTGCGGTAGGCATTTTCTCAGCATTATATTCCTGGTTCCTGTATCATTTTCAGGTAGCCGGAGTAGGAGATTTAGCAGCATATATGGATGGAATGACGATTACTCCGCAAAATGTTGCTGTCTATATGAAGACTATTCAGCTGAATGCCATGATCATAGCGGGTAAAAAATTATTCGGATATGTTATTCTGGCAGGTTTTGGGGTGCTGATCTATATTTTAACCCATCATTTTGGAAGGGAACGCTTCCGATATTTAAGATTGATCAGAATGTTGGGCGGAAAAGCCATCATTGCCGGAAGAAGGCAGAGGGAACATAAAAAATTAATGGAAGAGATAAAAGACGCAGCAGGGCCTGCGATATAAAGATACCTTGTTTTTCATTTGTTTGTAAAGCTCTGTTTTAATTTTGAATGGAGCTTTACTTTTATAAAAGTTTTTTCAAAAACCTTTATCTTTGAGGCCTTAAAAATAGGTATGAAAGATTTAATGGGAAAAGCGATCCGGGATTATTATTACAATGAAAACCCTGAAGATCTGCAGACCGAAACTTCAATTTCCGAACTGGACGAGCTTCCTGTAGCGTATCTTTTCAGGGATTTTGAAGAAATGAACAATATTGAACAAGAGGCACTTCACTTAGCTACCGGCAAAATACTGGATATCGGGGCGGGTGCAGGTTCGCACAGTTTATACCTTCAGAATGATAAAGGTCTTGATGTTTTGGCTTTGGACATATCTCCTAAATCTATTGAAGTTTGTCAATTGCGGGGTGTAAGAAATGCTGTATCACAGGATATACTGGATTTTTCCGGGGAAACTTTCGATACCATTTTGTTACTGATGAATGGCACTGGTATTTTTGAAAATCTTGACAAAATTGATACTTATCTCCAGAAACTATATTCTTTATTAAATGATAATGGACAAATTCTGATTGACAGTACGGATATCCTTTATATGTTTGATAGGGATGAGGATGGCGGGGTTTATATTCCGGCCGATGGATATTATGGCGAACTGGACTATATTGTTCATTATAAAGGGGAATCAGAAGAACCTATCCAATGGCTGTATCTGGATTTTGAAACCCTAAAAAATGCTGCGGAAAATAACGGCTTTAGAGTGGAAAAAGTACTGCAAAGTGAAGATTCTTATCTGGCAAAGCTTATTAAAAAATAATATGCATAATATTCTCCCGCAGATTTAGCAGATTACACAGATGATTGCGCTTAAAGAATGAATCATTAAAAAATCTGTGTAATCTGCTAAATCTGCGGGAGAAAAAAAGACCGCAAAACTGCAGTCTCTTTTTTATTTATCTGGTTGGAAATTATCCAATTTCAATACCGTTTTCTACATCGTCATCTGGTGTTACAAAAGATAATTTGCCATCAGGTTTTGTAGTTAAAAGCAACATTCCCTGAGATTCAATTCCCCTGATCTTCCTCGGAGCAAGGTTGAGAAGGATCATCACCTGCTTACCAATCACTTCCTCAGGAGTGAAGCTTTCTGCAATCCCGGAAACTACCGTTCTTACATCCACACCGGTATCAACGGTCAATTTCAGAAGTTTGTCGGCTTTTTCCACTTTTTCAGCTTCTGTAATGGTAGCCGTTCTCAGATCGATTTTAGTGAAATCATCAAAAACGATTTGTTCTTTCATAGAGTTTGCATTAGGGTTGGTTTTCTTGTTATTCTGTTTGGTTTGTTCCAATTTCTGGATCTGAGCTTCAATTACTTCATCTTCAATCTTTGAATAGATTAAAGGTGCCTTTTCGACAATTTTATGACCTGCTTTAATTAAAACTTTTGATCTTTCAACGGTATTCCAGTCCAGTTGTTCAACATTAAAGATATCGTAAATTTTTTGAGCTGTAAAAGGAAGGAATGGTTCTGATAAATTTCCTAATGCAACTGCGATCTGAGCTCCAATAAATAACGTGTTTTTAGTTTTTTCCAGATCATTTTCAAATGTTTTCCAAGGTTCTTCATTTTGAAGATATCCGTTTCCAAATCTTGCCAAATTCATGAAAGCTGTTAAAGCATTTCTGAATTCGTAATTGTCCAGATAGTTCTTTATTTCAATAGCGCTTTTTTTAATTTGATCAAGTTCAGGAGCATTAATATCGCCCTCAGGAACAATCCCATCAAAGAATTTATTTGTAAGAACTGCAACTCTATTGATGAAATTTCCAAAGATATTTACCAATTCAGAATTATTCTTCGTCTGGAAATCTTTCCAAGTAAAGTTATTATCCTTTGTTTCAGGAGCTGAAGAAAGCAAAGCATACCTTAAAACATCCTGCTGTCCCGGGAAGTCCTCCACATATTCATGAGCCCAGACCGCCCAGTTTCTTGAAGTTGAGATCTTATCATTCTCAAGGTTCAGGAATTCGAATGCCGGAACATTTTTCGGCATAATATAATCTCCGTGAGCTTTCATCATCGAAGGGAAAATAATACAGTGGAAAACAATATTATCTTTTCCGATGAAATGAACCAGATCACTTTCTTCATTTTGCCAGTAATCTTTCCAGTCCTTGCCGTTTTTCTCTGCCCATTCTTTTGTGAACGAGATATACCCGATCGGGGCATCAAACCAAACATAGAGTACTTTTCCATTTGCATCAGGAAGCGGAACCGGAACTCCCCAGTTCAGGTCCCTGGTCATTGCACGCGGTTTTAATCCGTCATTCAGCCATGATTTTACCTGACCGTATACATTAGGCTTCCAGTCATCCTTATGGCCTTCAATGATCCATTCGTTCAGGAAGCTTTCATATTCATTCAGGGGAAGGTACCAATTTTTGGTTGCTTTTAGAACAGGGACATTTCCGCTTAACATGGATTTTGGATTGATAAGCTCGGAAGGAGAGAGCGTAGTACCGCATTTTTCACACTGGTCTCCATAAGCATTCTCATTTCCACAGTTGGGGCACGTTCCCACAATATACCGGTCTGCAAGGAATTCTCCTGCCTGTTCATCAAAATACTGTTCGGAAACTTCTTCTGTGAATTTACCTTTTTCATACAGGGTTTTGAAGAAATCCTGGCTGGTCTCATAATGTTTTTTGGAAGTCGTTCTTGAATATTCATCAAACGAGATCCCCAGATCCGAAAAAGATTTTTTAATGATCTCATGATATTTATCTACAATATCCTGAGGCATAACTCCTTCTTTTTTAGCTCTGATGGTAATGGGAATCCCATGCTCGTCCGAACCACAGATGAAAGCTACATCTTTTCCCAGTCTTCTTTGAAATCTTGTGTAAACATCCGCAGGAATATATACACCCGCCAAATGTCCTATATGAACCGGTCCGTTTGCATAAGGCAAAGCTGCCGTAATCATCTTTCTGTTTGACATTTTATAGTAAAGTTTTAGCTGCAAAGGTAAGAATTATCTGAGGAAATATTGTGCCTGTTTTTTTAACGGATTTTTAACAACTAGAGAAGCGCAATATTACATTTAGCTAAACAAATGTTTAACTTTTTGTTAAAACATTTGTGTTGTTATGTTTTGCATAATTTGATGTAAATTGATGAAAAACAATTAATTAATTAAAATATGAACAGATAATATACATAAATTTATCAAAATTTTTAATAAATTTAAGATAATTATATTTTTTTTATAAATTGCGAGACTGGCTTTTTGCAAACTATTATTAAAACGAAACTATATAAAAAACGATATTGTGAAAAATTTTACAACAGTATTAAAAATTGCGCCTGCATTCTTATTGGCAAGTACCATGATTCATGCGCAGACACAAGATACTATAACTAAGGAAAAAAAAATTGAAGAGATTGTTCTCGTAGGGTATGGGGCTAAGAAGAAGTCTGATCTTACGGGTTCTGTTACCTCTGTGACTGAAAAGGACTTTAACAAAGGAGCAATTGTTTCTGCAGATCAGTTGATCCAAGGGAAGGCTCCGGGAGTTAGAATAACCAATGGAGGAGGATCGCCGGACTCTGCCCCTAACATCAGGATTCGTGGAGGATCTTCTATTAGTGCATCCAACAACCCGTTAATTGTTATTGATGGAATTCCTTTGGATTCTACCAATCCGGCCGGGATTCAGAACCCGCTGGCTTTGGTCAATCCAAATGATATTGAGTCATTCTCTATCTTGAAAGATGCTTCAGCTACAGCAATCTATGGAGCCAGAGCATCCAATGGAGTTATCCTGATTAAAACAAAATCCGGAGGAGGAAGATTGAAAATGAACTTTAGTACGAATGTCTCTTTAGGGGAGGTTACTAAATATATTGATGTCATGAATTCCAGTCAGTACATTGATTTTGTTCAAACGTATTTCCCGAATGATGTATGGAAACTGGGAACGGGGGGAAGCCCTGCAAATCCTAAGGTAATGGGGACAATTTACGATACCAATTGGCAGGATGTAGTATACAGAACATCAGTCTCTACAGACAATAATTTCAGTGCTTCGGGAAATCTGTTTAAAACCCTTCCTGTAAGACTATCCTTAGGTTATAATAAGACTGAGGGAGTAGTGAGAAATGATGATTTGGAAAGATTTTCTGCTGCTTTACGTGTAACTCCCACTTTTTTTGACAAACATTTGAAAATTGATATTAATGCAAAAGGGTACAGGGTTGATAAAAATACAGTTGATGCAGGAGGCGCAATTGGTTCGGCTCTGACAAGAAACCCTACATTACCTGTTTACAGCAGTGATGTTTTTGGATTGAATCAGGGGCAGAATTATTTTGGAGGATATTATCAGAACTTCTATCAGGCTAATGGCGTATATAATTTGACATATGATTCGAACCCATTAGGACTATTGATGCAAAGACACCGTCCGGAAAACACGTATAGATTCTTAGGAAACGTTGAAGTAGATTATAAATTCCACTTCCTTCCCGATTTAAGAGCTGTAGTGAATATGGGGATTGAATCATCAAGAACCAAAATTCGTGAGACTTATGATGAGAATGCAAGAAACTCTATTATCAACATCACTGCTAACTCTCTACAGGATCTGATATACAATCCGGGGTTGGCGTATGCTGAAAATCAGTTTACCAACAACAGGAATTTAGATGCCTATTTGGTTTATAACAGAAAGATCAATGATTTTATTACCAACTTTTTGATCCAGGGAGGTTATACTTATCAGGATTTCAGATATGACGGAAATAAAGAACAATTCTATTCGGATCCGTCAGGAAGCGGTGTCCGTCTTCCACAGCCAAACCGGGCTAATCCTACTTTCGGGTATTTCAATCATTTAAATCTTCAGTCTTTCTTTGCCAGAACAAATATTGATATTAAAAATAAATATCTATTCACGGCTTCTTTCAGAGCTGATGCTTCATCGTTATTTAATGGGTTTGACAATCAGTGGGGATATTTCCCATCTGCAGCATTTGCGTGGAAAATACAAGAGGAATCCTTCCTTAAGAATTCTTCAGTGGTAAAAGAATTGAAGCTGAGAATTGGCTGGGGACAGACAGGACAGCAGGATATCACTCAGATCGCAGGAGGTTTTTATCCTTCAAGGCCTTTATTTGCATTAGGAGTGGAAAATGCGCAATATCTTCCGGGATATAATATTTATTCAGCATTAGGGTTTAACCAAAATCTGAAATGGGAGACAACAACGAGCTGGAACGTAGGTTTTGATTTTAGCTTGTTTAAAGGAAACCTGTTATCAGGAAGCATTGATTTCTATGACAGAAAATCTACAGACCTTTTACTAAAAGCACCAGTTCCTCCAGGACAGGGATTAACCAATGAATTCTCGGATAACGTAGGGTCTTTGAGAAACAGAGGGGTAGAAATGAATTTAAATATCAACCCGGTTAAAACAGAAAATCTAAACTGGAATATATTTGGTAACATGTCCTATAATAAAGGAGAGATCTTAGAACTGAAATATTATGACAGAATTTCAGCAGGAGGTGATCTTCCGGTAGGAACAGGGGTAAAGATCGCCTACCATGTAGTAGGCCTTCAGCCTTATTCTGCATGGATGTTCCAGCAAGTTTATGATGCTAGTGGAAATCCTATTGCCGATACTTTTGTAGATAGAAACGGAGATGGCCAAATTACGAATGATGACCGTTATGATGCTCAAATAATTCCGAACTTTACGTATGGCTTTGGAACAAGTTTAAACTATAAAAATTGGGATTTCACAGCTAACTTCAGAGGACAGATCGGAGGAAAAATATATGACGGAAGACATGTTGCCCAAGGGTTTGTTAATCAGGCAAAAACTGCGAACTCAGAACACCTAAGCAATGTGCTTGACTTCTATAACGGAAGATCATCATTCAATTTAATTCAGCCGACGGATAATATGTATTTTTCGGATTATTTCTTACATGATGCATCTTTCTTAAGACTTGACAATGTTACATTAGGATATAACATTGAAAAAATTTTTGGAAATAAGCTTGATCTAAGAGTATATGGATCCGTTAATAATGCATTTATCCTGACAAAATATAAAGGACAGGATCCTGAAAACTTTGGCGGTGTTGATAATAACTTCTATCCGAGACCAAGAATTTATACTATCGGTTTCAACTTTAATTTTTAATCCGAACAATAATGAAACGAACAAAAATATATAGTTTATTAGCAATTGCAGGTTTGTTTTTTGCTTCTTGTACTAACGATCTGGAAACAGAACCGAAATATGAGCTTACGCTTGAAGAACTTTTAATCAGAGACCCTAATGCAATGGAGGGGCTTCTTTCAAGAATGTATTCTACATTTGCACTTTCGAGTGTTAGCGGTCCCGGTGATTCTGATATTGCCGGAGCCAATGCCGGAGAATCTCCATTCATCAGAGGGTTAGTAAACCTTAATGATTTTACTGCTGATGGAATGAAGAACAGATGGGGAGATAATGGACTGGATCAATTGACAACTACTTCCGGCTGGAACTCAAACAATAAATTCTTTAAATATGTTTATGACAGGATTTATTATACCATTCCTCAGACGACTAACCTGATCCTGATTCTGGAAGACAGAGTAGATGTTCCTAATGAAGATCAATATGTAAGTGAGCTAAGGTTTTTACGGGCACTGTCTTACTATTATCTGATTGATTTCTTTGGAAAAGGCCCATTGGTAAACGATGATACATATGGTTCAGCTACACCGCTTCCTGAAGCAACAAGAGCTGAATTATTTGCTTTTGTTGAGAGTGAGCTGAAAGATATTGAGTCAAAAATAGCTCCATCAAATACTTACGGAAGAGCCAATCAAGCTGTTGTACAGATGCTGCTGGCTAAGTTATATCTGAACGCTGAAGTATACACTGGAACTGCAAGATATAACGATGCCGGAACATATGCTTCCAAGGTTATTGCAAGCGGAAACTATCAGCTGGAAACTAATTTTGCCAAAAATTTCAGAGCAGATAATAATACTTCAAAAGAAGTGATTTTTCCACTAATTGCAGACGCTACTTCTTCCCAGAGTTATGGGAATACAACGTATATTGTTAACGGAAGTCTAAACTCTACCACAATGAATTTAGCTACATATGGAGCTGCTGAAGGATGGGGAGGACATCGTGCAACAAAAGCCTGGTATGGTCTTTTCGGAGCTAATGCTGCTGATCTGGCTGCAAGTACAGATACAAGATCTAAACTATTCTGGCTTACAGGACATACATTTGAAATGACTGACTATAAAGAATGGACGAACGGATATCCTTCCGTTAAGTTTAGTAATAGAAATACAGATGGAACAGGCAGCGTAACAGCATTCTCTTCTACTGATTTCCCATTATTCAGACTGGCAGATACTTATCTTATTTATGCAGAATGTGCACTTAGAGGAGCATCTACAGCTACTGTACCACAGGCACTTACTTATGTGAACCTGATTCGGACAAGAGCCAATGCTGCTTCGCTAGGAAGTATTACATTGCAGACTGTTTTAGATGAAAGAGGTAGAGAGCTAGGTTTAGAAGGAGTTAGAAGACAGGATTTGATCCGTTATGGAAGATTTTCAGGCGGAACATACTTATGGCCATGGAAAGGAGGAGTTGCCAATGGTACTTCTATTTCCAGCAACTATAATGTATTTCCAATTCCTGAGTCTGCGTTGCAGGCTAACCCTAATTTGACTCAAAATACAGGTTATTAAAAACTTAAATGATTAAGAATGAAAAACATATTTAAAATATTTCTAATAGGAGTAATAGGTTCTCTTATTGTTTCATGCGAAGGAGATGATGAAAAACTGGTTCTTAGCAATACATCAAAAGGGAGCTTATCTTCAGATAAGGCTTCAGTAGTTTTAAATGAAACTATTGCAGACCAGGCTGCGGTAACATTCACTTATACAAATCCTACCTTTAGCCCGAATGTGGCCTTTACCAATTCTGTTGAATTAGCGGTTGCAGGCTCAGATTTTAAGCCAAGTGTTATTCAGGATGTTCCAATGGATCAGAATACATTTTCACTGACACACCTTCAGCTGAATAATATTCTGGCTTCTTTAAATGTAGCTCCTAATACTGCAAAACCTATTGAAGTGAGATTGAAATCAAGCCTAAATAGTGCCACATTTTATTACTCTAATGTAATTACAGTTAATATCACAGGATATACTCCGAATCCGGATCTCATCTATCCTAAAATAAATGTTCCGGGAGGATATGCGGGAGCAGCAGGATACGCAGACTGGGACCCTGGAAATTCGCCAAACTTATTCTCTCCGGGTAAGAATGATAAATACAGAGGATTTATTTATGTGACCAGTCCTAATAGTGAATATAAATTCACAATTAATCAGGATTGGGCAGGAGATAAAGGTGATGACGGAACCTTTACCGGGAAATTAGTAGAAAGCGGAGAGCAAAATATCAAAGCTGTAACAGGCGGAACATATTACATCAATGTGGATTGGGCTGCCAATACCTACTCTTCAATTATAGCCAACTTCGGGATTATAGGAGATGCCACGCCTACAGGTTGGGCATCAGATACTGATTTCGTTTATAATCCTGCTACAAAAACTTTTGTGATCAATTCAATTGCGTTAAGTTCTTCAGGGATATTCAAGTTCAGGGCCAACGATGACTGGGGCATGAAATTCCAGCCGGCCAGTGCTGATGAGACACTTGTTTCAGGAACGGCAATTCAGACCTACTTAAGCAGTGAAGGAACCGTATCAGGCGATCCAAACTATAAAGTTGGTGTTCCAGGTAATTATAAGATCGAATTGGATTTGCATAATTCAGCTTATTACAAGTTAACCCTTACAAAATTGTAAAACAGACCTAAATTTATATGAATAAAGTGTTGCTTTTTAGCAGCACTTTATTTATTTTTAAAGTTTATAAATAGTCAATATGAAGAAAACTACAATGGGGGCTTTATTGTTCTCAATGATGTTCGCGGGTGCGAATGCACAATCTTTAAAATCACCGGACGGCAAATTTGAAATGAATTTTCAGTTGAAGCAGGGAGTACCTTATTATAACCTGAAATATAATGGGGCTTTAGTCGTAGAAGATTCTAAATTAGGATTGAGATTATTTAAAGACACTTCCATAAAATTCGCTTCTGAAATTGCAAAACCGGAAGATTCGAAATTCGACCTTAATAATGGCTTTACCAAAACAGATGAAAAGAGGGACTCCAAAAATGAAACCTGGCAGCCTGTACTTGGCGAAAAGAAAAACTATCTCAATCATTACAACGAATTGGCGGTTACCCTTAACCAGGCCTCTACAAACAGAAGTATTGTAGTAAAGTTCAGGTTATTTAATGACGGACTTGGATTCAGGTATGAGTTTCCGCAGCAAAAAAATCTTAACTACTTTGTGATCCGGGAAGAAGATACTGAAATAGATTTTCCAACGGACATGAAAGCTTGGTGGATTGTTGCAGATTATGACTCTCAGGAATACCAATACCAGACTACAAAAATTTCAGAAATTCCGGGTAGATGGGATAAGGCTTTTGACTCCAATGCCTCCCAGACTCTGATCAAAAATGCCGTTCAGTCTCCGCTAATGCTGAAAAAAGAAGGAAAAGATCCTCTTTATATGAATGTTGCCGAAGCTGCAGTTTTGGATTATCCGGCTTCACACCTGGAAGTGGATGCTCAGAATTTTAAATTCAAAACACATCTTACGGCTGACAGGCAGGGTGCAAAAGGCTATATCCAAACGCCTTCCTCTACACCCTGGAGAACCATTATAGTCTCTCCTAAAGCAGAAGAGGTGATGGACTCCAAAATGCTCTTCAATCTTAACGAACCGACAAAATATACCGATACTTCCTATATTAAGCCAACAAAATATATGGGCGTATGGTGGGAAATGATCATCGGAAAATCTCAATGGGCCTATTCTACGGCAGAAAATGTTCATTTAGGTGAAACGGACTTTACCAAGCTCACACCTAACGGAAAACATGCAGCCAATAACGATAAAGTAAAAGAATACATCGATTTTGCAGCAGAAAACGGTTTCGGTGGATTATTGATCGAAGGTTGGAACACAGGTTGGGAAGACTGGTTTGGCCATTCAAAAGAATTCGTTTTTGATTTCATTACCCCATACCCGGATTTTGATATCAAAATGCTGAATGATTATGCCCATTCCAAAGGAATTAATCTGATCATGCACCATGAAACCTCAGGATCTGCTACCAATTACGAAAGATGGGCTGACAAAGCATTCCAACTAATGAATAAATACGGATATACCTCGGTAAAATCAGGATACGTAGGAGATATTATCCCAAGAGGAGAGCACCATTATTCCCAATGGACGATCAACCATTATTACAGGATCGCCGAAAAGGCCAATGAATATAAGATCATGGTAAATTCCCACGAATCCGTAAGGCCTACGGGAGAAAGCCGTACCTACCCGAATTATATCTCTGCAGAAGCTGCCCGTGGAACGGAATTCGAAGCTTTTGGCGGGAATAATCCTGATCATCAGACCATTTTACCGTTTACACGATGGATGGGAGGGCCTATGGACTATACACCGGGGATCTTCCAAACAAAATTAGACTATTACTTTCCGGGAGATCAGCGTTTTGTAAAAACCACTTTAGTGAAGCAATTGGCGCTGTATGTAGTAATGTATATGCCTCTTCAGATGGCTGCGGACCTGCCGGAGAACTATAAAAAACATATGGATGCCTTCCAGTTTATCAAAGATGTGGCAGCAGATTGGGATGATACTAAAATCTTATCTGCAGAACCGGGTGATTACATCATTACTGCCAGAAAAGCAAAAGGCACGGAAAACTGGTTTGTAGGAGGAATTACTGATGAGAATAAGCGGGATTACACCCTGGATTTCTCTTTCCTGGATAAAGATAAAAAATATGAGGCAACCATTTATGAAGATGGAAAAGATGCTGATTATATGAACAATCCTCAGAGCTATAATATCTACAAAAAACAGATCACAAGTAAATCTAAAATCAATTTCAAAATGGTAAGAAGCGGAGGTTTTGCCATCTCCATCAAGCCTGTAAATTAAATTTAAGATTGAAATGAATAATCAAAACCTTATGGGTGAAGAACCTGTAAGGTTTTTTAATCAAAATTCAATATGAGAAAATTATATATCATTGTTGCTCTTTCAGCAGCTTCTTTAGCATTTTCCCAAAAAGCTCTGGAAAAAGTGGAACCTGCTTTCTGGTGGAAAGGAATGAACAATCCGGAACTGCAAATACTGGTTTACGGTAAAGATATTGTAAAGAATGAGATAGAGCTTTCAGACGGAATTCAGGTAAAAAAAATTCAGAAAGTTGAAAACCCGAACTATGTTTTCATCACAATAAATACTAGTGAAATCAATGTTCCGAAGTTCAGGATTCACGTTAAGAACGGTAAAAAAAATATTGATTCTTATACTTATGAACTAAAACAGCGGGAACCCAATTCCATCAATCGGAATTCTTTCACATCAGCAGATGTCATGTACCTGATCATGCCGGACCGTTTTGCCAATGGAAACCCGTCCAACGACAATACCAAAGATACCGCTGAAAAATCAGACCGTAAAAATCATGGAGGCCGCCACGGAGGTGATATTGAAGGAATTATCAAAAACCTTGATTATCTGAAAGAACTGGGAGTTACTACAATCTGGAATACCCCATTACTGGAAGATAACGAACCTTCATACTCTTACCACGGATATGCGCAGAGTGATTATTATAAAATAGATCCGCGCTACGGAACTAATGAAGATTATAGAAGAATGGCTGATGAGCTCCATAAACGGGATATGAAGCTTATTATGGACTATGTGACCAATCACTGGGGATCACAAAGCTGGATCATTAAAGATCTTCCTGCAAAAGACTGGATCCATTATTGGAAGGAGGGGGAAAAAGGTTTCAAACGCAGCAATTACAGGATGACTACCCAATTTGATACTAATGCTGCAAAAATTGATACAGAAAATTGTATGGACGGTTGGTTTGATACCACTATGCCCGATATGAATCAAAGCAATCCGTTAGTCGTCAATTATATGGTTCAGAACGCCATCTGGTGGATAGAATATGCAGGCCTTGACGGGTTGCGTGTAGATACCTATTCCTATAACGATAAAAAAGGAATCGCAGAATGGACAAAGAGAATAACGGATGAATATCCTAATCTTAATATTGTCGGGGAAGTATGGATGCATGATCAGGCACAGATATCTTACTGGCAGAAAGACAGCAAAATTTCAGCAATAGAGAACTATAATTCCTACCTGCCTTCCGTTATGGATTTTACTCTTCATGATGCAATAGGACAGGTTTTCAGAGAAGACTCCGGCTGGGATTCCGGGATGCAGAGAGTGTATGACAATTTTGCCAATGACTTCCTTTACCCGGATGTTGATAATCTCTTAGTATTTGCTGAAAATCACGATACCCAGCGTTTTAATCAGTCTTATCCGAAAATTGAAGACTATAAACTGGCCATGTCCCTGATCCTGACCGTTCGGGGAATTCCTCAGCTATACTACGGCTCAGAGATCGGAATGTCAGGAGATAAAGGAAAAGGTGACGGGGATATCCGCCGTGATTTTCCCGGAGGCTGGAAAGAAGATTCCAATAATGCATTCACTCAATCAGGAAGAACCGATTCTCAGAACCAGTATTTTGACTTTACTAAAAAACTCCTGAACTGGCGCAAATCCAAAGAAGTGATCCATACGGGAAAAACCCTGCATTACGTTCCTGAAAATAATGTATATGTCTATTTCAGGTATAATGATAAAGAAAGGGTAATGGTGGTTATCAACAATAACACCAATGCACAGACCTTGAATCTGAAAAGATTCTCCGAAGGCCTTGAAAACTTTACCAGAGGAAAAGATATCATTTCAGGAAAAGAATTTTCTTTACAGAACAGCCTGAATGTGCCTGCCAAAACTTCCCTTATCATTGAACTGTAAAATCAATCCAATTAAAGCGAATGAAAAAACTAACAATTTTATACATATTGATCCTTCTCTTATCGAATGTCTCGGAATTGTCCGCTCAGTCAAAAGAAAGTAAATATGAGAAAGAAAAGAGGGATATCAGTACAATGCTTGAAGCCTTTAATGCCGATGCTGCAAGATCTGATTTCAAAGCCTATTTTGACCACTTTGCCGAAGAATCTACATTTATAGGAACCGATGCTACCGAAGTCTGGAACAAAAAAGAATTTATGGTTTGGGCAAAACCTTACTTTGATAAAAAAAGAACTTGGAATTTCACTTCACTTCAAAGAAATATCTATTTCAGTAAAGATGGAAAATTAGCATGGTTTGATGAATTGCTGGATACCCAGATGAAGATCTGCCGGGGTTCAGGAGTCGTTGAGAAGATCAATGGACAATGGAAGGTGAAACAGTATGTACTTTCGGTAACAGTACCTAATGACGTGGTGGATAAAGTAGTTTCTGAAAAAGCATCCATTGAAGACCTATTAATAAAACAACTAAAAACCCAAAAATGAAAACAGCAAACAGTACATCATCAAAAAAGATAAAACCAAACCTGTCCATGGCTCAGATTATCAATATGAGCATGGGATTCCTCGGAATCCAGATGGCTTTCGGTTTACAGAACGGGAATGCAAGCAGGATTTTGGCCAACTTAGGAGCCGATGTTCATGAATTATCGTGGTTTTGGCTGGTGGCTCCCATCACCGGATTGATCGTTCAGCCGATTATCGGGCATATGGGCGATAATACCTGGAGTCCGTTGGGAAGAAGAAAACCCTATTTTTTAATTGGGGCTGTTTTATGTGCCATTGGTCTGGTAATGCTTCCGAATGCAGCATCCGCTACTCAGATGATTGCAGCCAATGTACTTCTGTTGGCAGTGATTTTCCTCGCGATGATGGATGCCTCCATTAATGTTGCTATGGAGCCTTTCCGGGCATTGGTAGGAGATATGCTTCCGAAGCATCAGGGAACATTAGGATTCTCAGTTCAGACCATTTTGATAGGGATAGGAGCGGTAATAGGGTCTTATCTTCCCGATTGGCTGACCCGTCTGGGGATTTCCAATGACGCACCCGCCGGATTTGTGGCAGATAACGTAATTTTCTCTTTTTATGTAGGAGCCGGATTACTTTTGTTAACAATACTTTATACCATTTTCACTACCAAAGAATATTCCCCTCAGGAATTTGCAGAATTTGCCGATGGAAAAGAGATTGTTGAAGAACATTCCAAATTCTCAGATATTTTCAAGGATTTTGCCAATATTCCTGTTCAGATGAAAAAATTAGGAATCGTGCAGTTCTTTTCCTGGTTTGCCCTATTCACCATGTGGGTATTCACTACAAGCGCCCTGGCAACCCATCATTTTGGATTATCTCCGGATGATACCCATTCGAAAGCATTTAATAATGCAGGAGATCTAACGGGAAAATTATTTGGAATGTACAACTTCTGGGCAATTCCGTTTGCTTTTCTATTAACTCCTATTGCAAAAGCTATTGGCAAAAAACAGACCCATGCTTTAGCATTATTGTGTGGCGGATTGGGGCTTATATCCATGTATTTCATTAAAGATATCAACCTCCTTTGGATTTCTATGGTAGGATTAGGTTTTGCCTGGGCAAGTATTCTGGCAATGCCTTATGCCATGTTGATCGATGTCATTCCACAAAGGAAAATGGGGGTTTATATGGGGATATTCAATTTCTTTATTGTCATTCCACAGATCATTAACGGGCTTTTCGGAGGCCCGATCGTAAGCAATATATTTGGAAATTATGCTATTGATTATGTAGTGGTAGGAGGTGCATGTATGCTGATAGGGTCAATAGTTACCATGATCTTTATTAAATCCGAAGATGAAACTCCAAAGGAAATAGAAGAGGAAATTAAACAGGTACATTTTTAATAAAAGAATAAAGAATAAAGAATAAAGAATAAAGAATAAAGAATAAAGAATAAAGAATAAAGAATAAAGAATAAAGAATAAAGAATAAAGAATAAAGAGATCCTATAATTTTCAATACAATATTAAGATCAATAGTAGCGGGCTTAAGTCCGCTTTTTTATGAACTCTGTAAAGGCTTTAGCCAAACATACTACTTAATGTTCTTAACAACTTTACCCTCTTTAATGGTTTGAAATAGAAAGCAGTCCCCCAAGAAGAAATTTCGCCTTTTCACGGTTTTGCGATTTAGCGATTTTACTGTTTCTCCATCTTCCTTTCTTATCCTACGTCAACAATTCCGAAAGCACATCCGATGTACATTTGTACCCTAAATAATTCAGATATGAAAACAGTATATCATAAAGCAGATTCAAGAGGCCATGCAGATCATGGCTGGTTAAACAGCTACCATACATTCAGCTTTGCCGGTTATCAGAATTCTGAAAGAAACCATTTCGGAGTTTTAAGAGTTTTAAATGACGATACCGTTTCTCAGGGAATGGGTTTCGGGACACATCCACACAGGGATATGGAAATAATTTCCATTCCGTTGGAGGGAGACCTGGAGCATAAGGATTCTATGGGAACCGAAGCAGTGATCAGAAAAGGGGAGATCCAGGTAATGAGTGCAGGAACAGGCATCATGCACAGCGAATACAACAAAAACAAAGATGTACCGGTAAAATTCCTGCAGATATGGGTATTCCCGCGGGAATTGAATGTTACTCCAAGATACGACCAGAAAAACATTAAAGAAAATGAAAAAATAAATGATTTCCAACAGATCTTATCACCCGATAAGAATGATGAAGGTGTTTGGATCCACCAGGATGCATGGTTCAACTTGGCCAGTTTTACAAAAGGCAATGAGAAAAACTATATACTGAATAAAAAAGACAACGGAGTATATGCCTTTGTATTGAAAGGAAGCGCAAAAATAGGAGACAGAGTATTGAATGAAAGAGATGGTTTAGGAATTTGGGATACACAAAACTTCCACATAGAAGCCGTTGAAGATACCGAGATCCTATTGATGGAAGTTCCCATGGAATTACCTTCATACCTGAAATAATAAGTATTTAATAAGATAAAAATTCCCCTCCTTTGGAGGGGTGTCAAAAATTCTTTGAATTTTTGACGGGGTGGTTAAAAATCTTCACAAAAAACGCCCCAAACGTAAAAACAATATACATATAAAAACAATGAAAATTTTAGCCATAGCAGGAAGCAATTCCGAAGTTTCAATGAATAAGCAATTAGTAGCCTATGCTTCCACAATATTCGAAAATGCAGAAGTAGAAGTAATAGACTTAAACCCATATGAAATGCCCATCTACAAACATGAAAGAGAGCTTAAAAATGGTATTCCGCAGGAAGCAAAAGATTTTGCAGCCAAAATAGATGCAGCAGACCTGTTATTGATTTCCTTACCGGAGCATAACGGGACCTATTCCACCGCTTTTAAGAATGTCTTCGATTGGGTTTCCAGAATTAAGGATAGAACAGTATGGAACGAAATACCCATGCTTCTGATGTCCGCAGCACCGGGAGTAAGAGGCGGAACAGGAGTTTTGGAAGCCGCTGTAAAGCGCTTTCCCTTCCACGGCGGTAATATTGTAGAAACCTTTTCGCTGCCATTTTTTAACGATAATTTCGATAGAACAGTTCAGAAAATATCCAATGAAGAGAAAGACAACGAATTAAAAGAGAAAATCAAAAAGATTTCTGCCATCGAGACCATCCTTGAAAAATAGAATTTGAATATTCATTTAAAATTATTATTTTTGCAAAAAGAAAAAAATGAAAATTCAGACCACTTTTAAAGAATGTTTTCCAAAAAAAGGAAAAATTGTGGGCTCTGAAATTCTGAGATAAAATAACGGCCGATAATCTACCAAGATTGTCGGCTTTTTTATTGGATGATATTGATAAAAAGTTTGAAATAAAATTTCTGAAAAGTAAAAATGAGCAACACTTACAAATCTGCAGGAGTAGACAAAGAAGAAGGATATAAAACCGTAGATAAGATCAAGAAAGCGGTAGGTGAGACCCATAATTCCAATGTTCTGAATCATTTGGGAAGTTTTGGGGCGTTCTATGAAATAGGCGGATATAAAAATCCCGTATTGGTTTCCGGAACCGACGGAGTGGGAACCAAGCTAAAGGTCGCTTTGGACACTAAAAAATATGACTCCATTGGTGTCGACTGTTTTGCGATGTGTGCCAACGATATCCTTTGTCACGGGGCAAAACCCTTATTCTTTTTAGATTATCTGGCTTGTGGAAAGCTGGACTCCGATATCGCTGCCGAAATTGTCCTGGGGATGGTAGAAGCCTGCAAGGATAACAACTGTGCATTAATAGGTGGGGAAACTGCTGAAATGCCGGGAATGTACCAGCCGGGAGATTATGATGTGGCAGGATTTTGTGTAGGTATAGTAGAAAAAGACCAGATCATTGACGGTTCCAAGATCAAGCCGGGAAATAAGATCATTGCATTGCCAAGCTCGGGTTTCCATTCCAATGGATTCTCATTAGTACGAAAAGTATTTCCCGATTTTGAAGAAGAATTTGAAGGGAAGCCATTATACGAGACCCTTTTGGTCCCTACAAGATTATATTATAAAGATATTCATAAGCTTCTTGAAGAAGTAAAAGTGTGCGGAATTGCCCATATTACGGGCGGAGGTTTATATGAAAACGTTCCGAGGATCATCCCTGAAGGGCTGTGTGCTTCCATTGATGCATCAAAGATCAGGATCCCAAATATTATGCTGGAGCTGGAAAAAAGAGGCGGTGTAAGCCGTGAAGAAATGTTCGGAACATTTAATATGGGGGTTGGAATGATTGTAGTGATCGATGAAGAGCATGCGGAAAAAGTTTTACACCTCTTGGATGACGCTTACGAGATCGGAGAAATTACCGAAGGAAACGAAAAGATTAATTTATCAATATAACAATTGATCAATGTACCAGTGTGCGAATTAAAACCATTGTTATATTGCTAAACTGATGCATTGCTACATTCATAATATGAAAAACATCGTTGTACTCGTTTCAGGTTCCGGAACCAATCTTCAGAGGATCATAGATACCACTGAAAACGGAGAGATCCCGAATGCAAAAGTAACCTTGGTGGTTGCTGACCGTGAATGTTTCGGGCTTGAAAGAGCTAGAAACCATCATATCGACAATATACTCATTCCAAGAGGAAAGAATTTCAGTGCAGAATTGAGCAATATAATTCCTGAAAATACCGATCTGATCGTATTGGCAGGGTTCCTGTCGATCCTGAAACCGGAATTCTGTCAAAACTGGAACGGTAAAATAATCAATATCCATCCTGCATTGCTTCCAAAATTCGGAGGAAAAGGAATGTGGGGAATGAATGTCCATAATGCGGTTATTGAAGCCAAAGAAAAAATAAGCGGGGCATCCGTACATTTTGTGACCTCGGGAATCGATGAAGGAGAGATCATTCTGCAGCAGTCATTTGAAATTGATGAAAATGATACTCCGGATTCTCTGGCACAAAAAGTTCACCGGGTCGAATATGAGATCTTCCCGAAAGCGATCAACAAAGTGCTGGGGAGCAGATAAAAAAATTCCCCTCCTTTGGAGGGGTGTCAAAAATCCTTTGAATTTTTGACGGGGTGGTTTAAAAAAGCAGTCTCGACCCCACAAAAGCTAAAATACCAGGTTTGTCATTCCGTAGGAATCTAAACAGCAATAGAAAACTAAAGAATGAAACGAGATGAATGTTAAAACAGAAAACACACATTTAGATTTTGATCAGAATTATTTCGGAAAAATTGAAAAATCTAAGTAAAATAAAGTAAAACCGGAGGTGAAAGGCCGGAATACAGTTTGAAATAGCTGTAAAAAGTAAAAAATGAAAATCTTATGAGCAAAAGAGTTTTGATCAGCGTCTCTGACAAGAGCGGATTAATAGAATTCGCACGGTTTTTGGAAGCCCGGGATTATGAATTGATTTCTACGGGAGGAACTTTCAAACATTTGAAAGATGCTGGTTTAAATCCGATTCAGATTGATGAGGTTACCAGCTTTCCTGAAATGCTGGATGGAAGAGTGAAAACGTTACACCCGAAAGTCCATGGCGGGCTTTTAGCCGTACGTGCCAATGAAGAACATATGAAAACCGTTCAGGAACATGGAATTGGTTTGATAGACATGGTGATCGTAAACCTTTACCCTTTCTTTGAGAATGTGAACAAAGACATTTCTTTGCATGAAAAGGTAGAGTTTATTGACATTGGAGGCCCTTCAATGCTTCGTTCGGCGGCTAAGAACTTCGATTCCGTTACTGTAATTACCGATGTGGAAGATTATGCTTCGGTAAAGATCGAAATGGAGCAGAACGGCGATACCTATATCGAAACCCGTAAGAAACTTGCTGGGAAAGTATTTAACCTTACCTCTGCTTATGACGCTGCTATTTCAAGAATGCTTTTGGATGAAGAATATCCTGCCTACCTGAATGCATCCTACAAAAAAGTTTCAGACCTGAGATACGGGGAAAACCCTCACCAGACAGCAGCTTATTACGTTTCTACATTTGAGAAAGGAGCCATGAAAGATTTTGAGCAGCTTGGCGGTAAAGAGCTATCTTTCAATAACCTGCGTGATATGGACCTTTGCTGGAAAGTGGTGAATGAATTTAAAGAAGAAATGGCCTGTTGTGCCGTAAAACACTCTACACCATGTGGCGTTGCGATAGGAACTACGGCTTTGGAGACCTATCAGAAAACTTTCGAATGTGATCCGGTTTCCATTTTTGGCGGAATTGTAGCCATGAACTACAAGATCGATGCAGCTACAGCCGAAGAATTGAATAAAACCTTTCTTGAGATCGTAATGGCACCTGATTTTGATGAAGAGGCTCTGGAGATTTTAAGAAAGAAAAAGAATTTAAGAATTATAAAAATCGCAAACCCGGTTTCCGATAAGCAGACCTGGGTGAAAATTGACGGTGGAATGCTGGTTCAGGATAATGATACCCATTTCTCTGATGATATTAAAGTAGTTACAAACGTACAGCCTACCGAAGAACAGAAAAAGGCGTTGCTTTTCTCACAAAGAGTGGTAAAGTATGTAAAATCCAATGCCATTGTGGTTTCTAACGGGGTTCAGGCTTTCGGGATCGGAGGGGGACAGGTCAACAGGATCTGGGCTACCCAACAGGCTGTGGAAAGAGCAAAAGAAAAATTCACGGGAGATCTTGTTTTAGCTTCCGATGCATTTTTCCCATTCCGGGATGTGGTAGACTTCTGTGCTGTAGAAGGGATCAAAGCGATCATCCAGCCCGGAGGAAGTGTAAAAGATCAGGACAGCATCGAAGCAGCAGATGAACATGGCATTCCGATGATGTTTACAGGCATCAGACACTTTTTACACTAATTAAAATAGAATTAAAATTGATTTTGAGATTGTATTTATAGCATTCAAAATTATATATTTGTAAAATAGACAAGATAATTATAAAATATGAGAATATTAATCATAGGTGAAGGTGGAAGAGAATCTGCCTTAGCAGCAAAACTTCATAAAGACTCCAGAGTTACTAAAATGTTTTTTGCTAACGGAAATGCTACTACCGATGCAATAGGGAAAAATGTTCATTTAGCGGATATTAAAGAGATCAGGGATTTCGCCATCAAAGAAAAAGTAGATTTAACTATCGTAGGCCCGGAAGCCCCATTGGTAGCCGGCTTAAAAGATGAATTTAAAAAGCATGATCTTAAAGTTTTCGGTCCTGGCCAAAAAGTGGCCAGCCTTGAAGGAAGTAAGGCTTTCTCTAAGAAGTTTATGCAGACCTATGATATCAAGACAGCGAAAGCAGTAGTGTTTGATTCATATCCTGAAGCTAAAGAATACATTCAGACCCAGGCTTATCCTTTGGTGATCAAAGCAAGCGGTCTTGCCGGCGGAAAAGGAGTGGTGATCTGCGATACCTTAGAAGAGGCAGAAGCTACCATTCACGATTTCATGATCCGCAGGATCTATGGTGATGCCGGGATCCGTTTAGTTATCGAGGAATATTTACAGGGTTTTGAGGCATCTATCATTGCCTTCTCGAACGGCGACAAATTATTCCCTTGTATCCCCGTAAAAGATTATAAAAAAGCCGGTAACGGAGATAAAGGCCCAAATACAGGAGGAATGGGATCTGTGGCGCCAAGCCCGGAATTCACCCAGGAACATTATGCCGATTTCGAAAAGAATATCCTTGAGCCTACCATTAAGGGGCTTAAAGGAGAAGGATTCAGCTTTAAAGGGATCATTTTCTTCGGATTGATGGTAACCAAAAAGGGAACCTATCTTCTTGAGTATAACATGAGATTCGGAGATCCTGAAACACAGGTTTTGATGGCCCTCATGGAAAATAATCTGCTGGATGTGATCAATGACTGTATGAACGGTAAGGACATCGAGCTTAAATTTAAAAATGAAAAAGCAGTATGTCTGGTCATGTGTTCAGGAGGATATCCTAGAAATATTGAAACAGGCTTCGAGATTGTAGGAGCAGATAAAGTGAAACATAGCCAATTGTTTTACGCAGGTGCAATTAAAAGAGGAGACAAAGTGGTTTCCAATGGTGGAAGAGTACTTAACCTGGTGGCTACCGGTGCTACGTATGACGAGGCCCGTAAGAAAGTCTACGAAGATGCGCTTCCTGTCCACTTCGATTACAGTTTCTACAGAGAAGACATCGGAAAGTTTTAATAAAAATCAAAAAAGATTTGGATCATCTCCAAGTCTTTTTTTGTAAGATCAATGATATTGATATTCAATAAGAAAATCAATTCAGGAATGAAATAATTTGAGTGAATAATTATTAAAGGCAATTTGAGCTTCTTTTGCCATTCCGCACGACTCTCAACGGTCATGATAAACTTGAGGCTTTAGATTCATACAGAATGACAAAAGCACATTTTATAGTATGAAGCTCATTAAACTAAATAATTAAATAACTCATAACCTATAATTTATAACTCATAATTTAAAAATGCACAACGGTATTATCATATTAGATTTCGGATCCCAGTACAACCAGCTTATCGGAAGAAGAATCCGTGAAATGGGGGTTTATTCCGAGATCCTGCCTTACAATACACCCCTACAGGATATTTTGGAAAGAGAACCGAAAGGGATTATTCTTTCGGGAGGGCCAAGCTCTGTAAATGCGGAAAATGCTCATCTCGTAGAGAAAGAACTTTATGAACAGGGAATCCCTGTTCTGGGGATCTGTTATGGAATGCAGCTGACCGCTCATCTTCTGGGAGGTAAAGTGCATAAAGGAGTGAAAGGGGAATATGGCAAAGCTCATTTGGAAATTATTAAAGAAAATGATTTACTAAAAGGAGTCACTCAAAATTCCATCGTTTGGATGAGTCATTTTGATGAAGTAGGAGAATTGCCTGCCGGTTTCGAGTTAAATGCAAAATCAGGGGTAATGGCTTCTATTTCCAATCCTGAAAGAAAAATTTATTGTGTTCAGTTCCATCCGGAAGTTTCACATTCGGAAGAAGGTGGTAAAATGCTTGAAAATTTCGTTTTCGGGATATGCAATGCTGAGAAAAATTGGAAGCTTACCAATTATATAGAAAAAACGGTGGCTGATATTCGTGAGAAAGTAGGAGACAACAAAGTTATCCTTGGACTTTCGGGCGGTGTTGACTCTTCTGTAGCTGCTGTTCTGATCCATAAGGCGATCGGAGATCAGCTTACCTGTATCTTTGTAGATACCGGCTTATTGAGGAAGAATGAAGGTCAGAAAGTGATGGATAATTATGGAGAGCATTTCCATATGAACATTAAACTGGTGAATGCTTCCGAAAGATTTTTATCCAAATTAGAAGGAATTGATGATCCGGAACAGAAAAGAAAGATCATCGGGAATGAATTCATTCATGTTTTTGATGAAGAATCCCATAAAATTGAAGGCGCAAAGTTTTTAGCACAGGGAACGATCTATCCGGATGTTATTGAAAGCCAGTCTGTCAACGGGCCATCGGCGGTGATCAAGTCACACCATAATGTAGGCGGGCTGCCGGAAGATATGGAATTTGAGCTGCTGGAACCCTTAAGGGAACTATTCAAAGATGAAGTAAGAAAAGTGGGCGAAAAGCTTGGTATTCCGCATCATTTGGTATACAGGCACCCATTCCCGGGACCAGGTTTAGGGATCAGGGTTCTGGGAGCCGTAGATGCTGAAAAAGTAAGGATCCTTCAGGAAGCTGATGATATCTTCATTGAAGAACTATATAAAAATGATCTTTATGAGAAAGTTTCTCAGGCTTTTGTAGTCCTGCTTCCCGTGAAATCTGTGGGAGTAATGGGAGATGAGAGAACGTACGAATACACGGCTGTAGTTCGTTCTGCCAATACAATTGATTTTATGACGGCAACATGGAGCAAACTGCCTTATGAATTCCTTGAAACGATCTCTAACAGGATCATTAATGAAGTAAGAGGAATAAACAGGGTAGCGTACGATATTTCGAGCAAACCACCTGCAACAATAGAGTGGGAATAATGTTTTATAACCCCTGTATGAAAATTTTGTTTTTATGAGCTGGATCATAAAAAGGTAATTTTTTAAAGGATATCTTTGTAATAGAATTAAATAATTTCAAATAATTTTTTTTCATCATTTGTGTTTTTGCCTCCCGCAAGGGAGGTTTTTTTATACAGCTATTTATACTGTCAATTTCAATAGCTTTTTATATATACAGAATTACCCGGTTAAATTATAGGTTCCGGAACCTTGCCGGCTGTCTGAAGACTTTTTTAGGCAGTATGGCAGTATAAGTTCATTTCTTCAGACCCCATTATAAAGCATAATAAAATAAGAGGAAATGACAGTGATGTAATGCGATGGGGAATTCTTGTAGAAGGAAACCAGGAGCCGGGAGAAGATCAGCATGAAGACCTTGATCAGGCTACGTTTGAAATTGAGGATAACATCATCTTACATGCGCAATATGCAGATCTTAGATTTATGAATGATTTTGTGTCTTTAAGACGTCTTAGAAATAATTATAAAACAATCCAGGACAGCCCCGGAGAAACAGCCATAATATGAATGATCTGAATGCAGGATAAGAAATATTATATGTGATAGGAATTTATTTATTCAAAACCTGTTCACAATAATATTCAGTAAGTAACAGTAACAAGTTATTCAGGTAAAAAAATAAGCTCTCAGAAATGAGAGCTTATTCTATTTATGAATGTTAAAATACTATTCTTTGATGAATTTCTTCTGAGCAGATTTTTCACCGTCTTCAATATCTATTACATAGACACCGTTGATCAGTTTGCTTACATTGATCTGGTTATTCAGTAGAACTCCGTTAGAAATCAATTGCCCTGCTGTATTATATATCTTATAGTTTGCTTTTTTGCTGATATTCTTCACATGCAGTACCGTACTCACCGGGTTAGGATAGATCATAATATCATCCTGATTGATGGAGTTAGGAACAGGTACTTTGGAAATTCTTACCGTATAATCCTCTACTTCTCCATTCTGGAAGCTCATACAGTTCACAGGAATAGCGTCTTTCTGCATGGCAACTCTCATTAATACATACTTGTAATCAGAGCTTACAAATGCATTGGCCGGTACAGTAAATGTTCCTGAAACAGGAGTTGTAGTACTTGGTGCAGAAGCAAGGATTCTTTCACTTGGCTCAAAAGTACCGTTTCTGTCAAAATCTATCCATACGGCAATACCTGTATCGCTGCTGGCCCCTGACTTCTCAATAGAAAGCTCATTACCTGTAGAGCCCTGGATCAGTTCAATGAATTTTGCAGGAGTATTTGTGTAATCCGTGTAATTGGATGCTCCTGATGCATTTTCCATCGTAGGTTTTCCATTCGGCTTCACGGTAACTTTTGAGATATATTCTGTAGCCGAGCTGGCAGAAGACATCTGGCAGTATATTACCGTAGGTGTTGTGAAGAAATACGGAGGAGTGAAGTTACCCGGAGTACCATTACAAATATTTGCAACCTGCATTTCATACATCGTTAATTCAAGTAAATTCTGAATCGTATAAGTATTGGTTGGTACTGTAACATTCGTCCAGCTTGGAATACCTACCTTTCTATATCTCAGGATATAAGAAGTCGCACCGGCGAAAGGATCCCAAACCACTACAGCACTCGTAGGGGTAATGTTGGTGATCGTTAATCCCGGAGGAGGTATTTCGCAGGTTCTTTCCGTAGTAAATACTGCCGGAGTAGACCATGGGTTAAGAGCAGTCTCTCCATCACACTTATTAGCGATCTGAACTTCATAAGAAGTATACACATTTAAATTATTAAGCGGATACGTATTGGCAGGTGCAGCAGGTAAGTTAATGTTAGGGCTCCATCCTGTTGGTCCGCTACCTACAATTCTGTATCTCATCACATAAGTTGAGCTGGCCGCAAGCGGATTCCAGGTGATCAGAGCAGAAGTTGTAGTAATATTACTTACAGTAACATTCGGAGGAGTAGGATCACATCTTGTGGTAAACTCGTTGTGAGAGTATGCTCCCGTTGTCGTGTTACATACAGCAGCCACTTCCACCTCATATAATGTTGCAGGCAATAAGTTGGCTAAAGGATATGTATTGGTTGGTGTAGGGTAAGGTAAGCCGGGTACCGTTACTACCTGCCATGTAGTGGAACCAACAGGTCTGTATCTGATGGTATAAGAAGCTTCACCAGAATCCTGAGGCCATGTTAATGTAGCAGAATTATGCGTTACAGCACTAACGGTTACAACCGGAGTAGCCGTTTTACAGATAACCAGTTTTACGTTATCTATTGCTACAGGAGGCTGTGTACCACCAGAACCATCATTTCTCCATTCGTATACCAAACGCATGGTTGTTCCTGCAAAGCTGCTTAAATTTAAATTGGCATTAAGATAAGCCTGCCATGTAGGCTGTTGGTTGTAATTAGCTCCCAATTGTACCCTTCCGGTTCCTGCTGTGATCTGAGTGCCTGGTGTAGGCATAAAAGATCCCGGAACCAACCATACTCTTAAATAATCCCATGTGCTTTCACCGTCTGCTTTCCAGTCAAATGATAATTTGGCAATGGTAGTTCCTGCCGGTACGGCGATATCTCTGTATGCATGTACTACACTGGTTGAGTTAATCGTATAAGTGTTGGATGTTCCGTTGTCATTGGAGATATAAATAGAGTTTCCTGTATTTCCTGTAGCAGCACCATAATACCATTTATTGGTTTGTGTTCCGGTAGTAAATCCGAAATCATTAGGTGGTGTAGTGAAAGGCTGGTAATACGGAATTGTTGCCGGTATCTGTGTGGTAGTAAAGCTTGGCCCTGCAACCCAGATACTTCTGTCTGTCGAGCTGCAGACTGAACGTACCCACCAGTAATAAGTGGTATTTGGTGTTAAAGGAGTTAAAGGAGTTGTTGTACCTGCCACCGCGGTTCCTACAGTTGCTGCTGTAGGCGGAACACCTGTTGTATTATAGAAATACTGATATCCGTTAGCCGGTGCCGGAGTAGGAGCTGTCCAGCTTATTGTGGCAGAAGTCGCCAGTACATTGGTTACACCCATCGCAGTAGGTACAAAACATGTAGGAATGAATAGATGGATGTTATCCACGGCCATAGGAGGCTGTGTACCACCGGAACCGTCATTTCTCCATTCAAATACCAGACGCATTGTGTTTCCTGCAAAGCTGCTTAAGTTTACGGCAGTGTTAAGATAAGTCTGCCATGCAGCTTGCTGATTAAAGTTGGCACCTACCTGAATTCTTCCCCCTCCTGCAGTGATCTGAGCTCCCGGGGTTGGAGAGAATCCAGCCGGAACCAGCCATACTCTTAAATAATCCCAGGTAGTTTCTCCAAATCCTTTCCAGTCGAATGTCAGATAGGCAAGCGTAGTTCCCGTTGGTACGATAATATCTCTGTAGGCATGAACCACACTTGTTGTGTTAATGGTATAACCGTTGGTAACACCATTGTCATTGGAAATATAAATGGATTTTGCCGGGTTTCCAGTGGCAGTGCCATAGAACCATTTGTTGGTTTGGACTCCAGTGCCGGTAGAACCGGTAAATCCAAGATCATTGGTTGTAGTGAAATCCTGGAAATATGGAATCGTTGTTGGTATTTGTGTCGTAGTGAATGCAGGGCCAGCGATCCAGATACTGCTGTCTGTAGGGCTGCATACAGAACGTACCCACCAGTAATAAGTAGTATTTGGCGTTAAAGTAGCACCTAAATTTACAGAGGTTCCTGCAACAGGTGTTCCTACGGTTGCAGAGGTAGGAGGTGTGCTGGATGTACTGAGGTAATACTGGTATCCGTTGGCTGGTACCGGAGACGGAGGTGTCCAGCTCAGGGTAGCGGAAGTGGCGGTAATGGCAGAAGTTGCCATTGCTGAAGGCACAAGACATGTAGGAATAAACATGTTGATGTTGTCAATCGCTACAGCGGGCTGTGCGCCCAGGATACCGTCATTTCTCCATTCGAATACTAAACGCATATTGTTCCCTGCGTAAGCACTTACATTTAAAGTTGGAGACAGATAGGTCTGCCATGTATTTTGCAGGTTAAACTGCCCCACTTGGGTTCTTCCTGCTCCTGCAGTGATCTGAGCCCCTACAGTAGGAGTAAAGGAGGCCGGAACCAACCATACTCTTAAATAATCCCAGGTACTTTCTCCTCCCGCTTTCCAGTCGAATGAAAAGGTAGCAATGGTAGACCCCGCCGGAATTATAAGATCTCTGTAGGCTTGTACTACACTGGTAGAATTGACATTATAGCCATTAGTGACCCCATTGTCATTAGAGATAAAAAGTGAATTTCCGGGATTACCCGTTACAGAACCATGAAACCATTTGTTAGCCTGGGTCCCGTTATTAAGGGTAAAGTCGTTCCCGGCTGTAAAATCCTGGCTGTAAGGTAATGGTGCCTGACCGTGGACTTTTGGAATAAGACCCACATTCATCAAGCAGAGAAGAAGAATTAAAAAAGTAGAAAATTTCTTCATAAGCTAATATTTTATATTATAATGCAAATCTAAGGGTTTTTTGCTTTCATTCATTATGAATTTTAATGTTTTTTTGTAAAAAAATAAAATAATTAGTACCGATTTATTTATAATGTTAAGAATTTCTATATTAACAAACGTTCAGGACTCTATTTTATTGTACAATCTTCGGGATTATGCAGGATACATATCCAAAATAAAATATAAACAGGGGAATAATTTTTGGTGTTACTTTGCAGTAATTATTTTATAGATATGTTTGACAAGCAGCAAAGAAAATTGAAAAGATCTGCCAGGCTGATTTCCGTATTAAGTAAATATGGTTTTAAGGATATGCTGGCCAGAATGAACGGTGGAAATAAACAAGAAGAGGAGGGTTCTGATGAAATCATATCAAAAGGCACGGTTTATGAACGGATCAGGCTTGTTCTGGAAGAGTTGGGGCCCACTTTTGTAAAATTGGGACAGGCATTCAGTAACCGGGAAGATCTGCTCCCGCCGGAGCTCATTCAGGAGTTGCAGAAGCTTCAGGATAAGGTAGATACCATAGATATGAATATAAAGGAGATCCTGGAGCTTGAATTCAATATTTCAGCGGATGACCATTTCCGGGAGATAGAAAAAGAACCTTTGGCCACCGCTTCGATTGCGCAGGTTTATAAAGCAGTATTAGCGGACGGGAGCGAAGTCATTTTAAAAATCAAAAAACCAAATGTGCAGATGGTGATCGAAGATGATCTTCTTTTGCTTAAGGATATGGAAAAACTGATTTCCGCTTATTCGGAGATCGGAAACAAATTAAACCTGAAACAGGCCATTTCAACCTTTGAGAGATCCTTATTGGAAGAAGTTTCCTTAATTAATGAAAAAGAGAACATCCAGCAGTTTTCCAGGAATTTTAAAAATAACAAAGAGACCTATGTCCCGAAAGTCTATGAAGAATTTTCCAACAATAATGTCCTATGCATGGAGTTTATTGACGGGATCAAGGTAACAGATAAATCCATTCTTCTGGCTAACAGTATAGATCCGGTAAAAGTGTCTGAAGTGGGATTGCGGTTATTTGTATCCCAGATCCTGGATTACGGTTTCTTCCATGCTGACCCTCATGCCGGAAACATTCTGGTCAAAAAGAATGGGAAAATTGTTTTCATTGATTTTGGTGCGGTAGGAAAAATCCAGCCGAATGACAAGGAGATCCTCGAAAATTTAATTGTCAGCTTTGTGGCCAAAAATCCTCATAAAATTGTAAGGTATCTCAAAAAGATGGCGGTAAGCTATGAAATTCCGGATGAAAGAAGATTTGAAAACGATGTGGAAGACATCCTGAATTTTGTCCACAGCTCCTCTTTGCAGGAGATCAACGTTCAGGTGATCGTTAACAAGATGAAAGATATTCTTAAAGACAACAGGCTTTATATGCCCGATTATTTTTATCTTCTGTTTAAAGGGATCAGTCTCATAGAAGGAGTAGGAAGGAATATCAACCCAGATCTGGATATTGTCAAAAGCCTTCATCCCTACACAAAGAAAATTTTTGCCAGGAAGATCAGTCCCAAGAATCTTTTAAAAACGGGAATGGACCGGATGATGAATTTTACGGATAATGTAGATGAAATCCCGAAAGAGCTTCGTTCTGTTCTGCAAAAACTGGATGAAAACAAGTTTACCGTTTCCAGTGAGATCAAGAATATTGAGAAAACCAATCAGTTGATAAAATCAAGTGTGATCAATCTGATCCTTACCATGATCTTAGGGGCCAATATCATAGCAACAGCTATTGTTTTTGTATCGGAATCAGGGCCCAGGATCGGTGAGATGTCGTTGATGGCTGTTTTAGGATTTATCTTTTCTGCCCTCTTGGTTTTGATATTATTACTGAGAATAACCAGAAAATAAAATAATAATGAGAAAAATAATAGTCATGGTTTTTATATCCTGCAGTGCTTTTTTACCGGCGCAGACTTTCGGGAAAGATGGTGTTTTGGGTGATTATGACGGAAACGGGAAAAAAGAATATGCTTACACCAAAGAAAATGGCTGTAATGATGAATGTGACGGAAAATGTGAAACCATCATCTATTTCAGTGATAAAAAAATAAAACCGATTACTATTACACAGTCTAAAAACGGGTCTGTTTATAACCTGAAAGACCTGAACAATGACGGTAAAGATGAGCTGGGCTTTTATCCGGACTGGTGTACCAGCTGCTGGCATTCATTTTATACCTTTACTCTGGTCAAAAATAACTGGCAGCCTTTTATAGGTGCCATTCCTACTCACTGCATACAATGGGAAGACGGAAAATTTCCCATCAGAAAGGGTCCTAAGAAAAAAGGAAATGTGATCATCACCTCCAGCCAGTGGAAAGATGATGATATCAAAATAATAAGCCGGAGTGTGAAAGTGTTTTAAGTGTATGGTTTTAGGCTTTGCGTTTAAAGTTTAAGAATCCAGTCTTCAGAATTGGGAATATACTCCTGGCTTCTTACTTCCTTATTATCGCAAATAATTAATTGCCTATCTTTGCAGCATGGAAAAACTCACTTTTGCAGATTTTGACCTGCCGGTTAAAATTCTTGATGTTTTGGCAGACCTGGAATTATTCGAGCCTACCCCTATCCAGGAAAAAAGCCTGAAGCCGATCCTTTCCGGAAGAGATGTGATGGGAATTGCGCAGACCGGGACCGGAAAAACATTAGCTTATCTTTTGCCCGTTCTTAAAACCTGGAAATATAACAAGGCAGGAAATCCTACCGTATTAATTCTTGTTCCTACGAGAGAGCTGGTAGTGCAGGTGACGGAAATTCTTGAAAAGCTGACCGAAAATATCACGGCGAGGGTAATCGGTATATACGGAGGTAAAAACATCAATACGCAAAAGCTGCTGTTTAATGACGGTTGTGATATTCTGGTGGGAACTCCCGGAAGGGTAATGGATTTATCCATAGACAACGCCATTTCCCTGAAAGAAGTGCAGAAACTGATCATTGATGAGTTTGATGAGATGCTGAATCTGGGCTTCAGGCCACAGCTTACCCATATTTTTGAAATGATGAAAGAGAAGAGGCAGAACATTCTTTTCTCAGCCACCATGACGGAAGCTGTAGATGAGATGCTGGATGAATATTTTGCCAGCCCGGTTGAAATTTCATTGGCAAAATCAGGAACTCCGCTTGAAAAAATAGATCAGACAGCCTATAAAGTTGAAAACTTCAACACGAAGATCAACCTGCTTGAACATTTATTAAAAAATAACACGGATATGTCCAAAGTATTGATCTTTAATAACAATAAAAGACATGCAGACCTACTGTTCACTAAAATAGATGAGCTTTTCCCTGAACAGTTCGATGTTATTCACTCGAATAAATCCCAAAACTATAGGCTTAAGGCCATGAAAAGGTTTGAAGGGGAAGAGATCAGGGGGCTGATCACCACAGACGTTATGGCGAGAGGTTTGGATATTTCAGATATTACCCATGTGATCAATTTCGAGGTTCCGGAAGTTCCGGAACAGTACATCCACAGGATCGGAAGAACGGGTAGGGCAGACAAAGATGGTAAAGCCGTTACTTTTGTCACTAAAAAAGAAGAAACCCTTGCGCTGGATATTGAATTATTAATGGATAAAGAGCTTCAGTTCATCGATTTCCCGGAAGGAGTAAAAATCAATACGAAGAAGATTGCTTCCGAAGAAGAGCAGGTGGTGATGAAAAACCCTGTAAGAGTAAAATTAAATGAAGGCGGGGGAGCATTCCATGAGAAAAAAGATAAAAACAAGAAGGAAAACTGGGGCGGGCCGTCAAAAAGAAAAGCACCTAAGAAGTTTGGGGCAAACAGGGCTCAGCAGAAAACGATATCAAAATCCAAAAGAAAGAAATAAACAAAAGCTCCCGGCGATCGGGAGCTTTTTATTTGGATTGCTATTCTGTTATTTCATATAGGGTTTCATCACGGAAGTCCACAGTTTATAACCTTCCGGAGTCATGTGAAGCATATCTTTCAGAAAAAGATCTTTCCTTACGTTTCCATTACTGTCTTCCATAATTTTGGTGATATCAATAAATTTTGCATTTTTTTCCTTTTTCATGAAGCAGGCGATTTTTCTGTTGGCTTTTTTCATTTGTGGCCAAAGCTTTTCCCTGCTCGGAGAGTACTTTATTGACATATAATCTACCTCAATATCGGGAAATCTTTTGCGGATCTTATTGTAAAATGCTTTAAAACGATCTACGGCTTCCTTTGCTTTTAATTGGGGATTATCTGCAAAATCATTTTCTCCGCAGAAGATAATGATCTGCTTAGGCTGGTAAGGACTGAGAAGATCATCAGCATAATAGTTAAGATCACTCAGCTTAGAGCCTCCAAAACCTCGGTTGATAATGGTTTTATCAGGAAAATAATTACCAACATCCGTCCATCGGGTAAACGATGAGCTTCCGATCAGAAGGATGGCGTCTTTCGGAGGCGCATCTTTCCGATCCAGTTTTTTAAAGTTTTGAATATCCTGCCAGTATACAGGTTTTTTTCCCTGTGAAAAGAAAAATGAAAACGTGAGTAATAAAAATATAGATAAGATATTCTTCATGAAGTAATGATTTGCCGTTAATTCAATTTCAGTTCATAAAAAACTCCCGATTACCGGGAGCTTTGTTTTATCTTTTAAACGTAACATAATTGATGTCATTGACTGCATCACCATTTACGTCTACATTACCAAAAAGCTGCATGACTCTTAATTCAGTATTGGAAAGGATCACTACTCTATAGTTTTCAGGATCCTCGCCGTCGAAATGAATGGTAAGGTCTTTGGTTTCTTCACTGTAGTTGAATGTACCCTCATTCTTTCCGGCTATCTGGCAATCCGCACCAACTCCTGAATAATACGTATAGCTTGTATAATAATCGGTTCTGAAATGCAGGGTGTTCTTTTCATCGCATCCGGCCGGAGTACCACTGGATAGTACTGTTTTATTATCTTTTCCGGAAATAATCTCTGTTTTACTAACCTTCCAGTCTCCTTTTAACATATCCATTTCATACCCCTGCATATCATCATCTTCACAAGAAGTTAGCGCTATGGCTGAAAAGGCAAATAAAAGTAGCTTTTTTTTCATTTTCACAAATTTAAGAATATGCTAAAATATAAATAAATTTGAAATATTAATAATGAAATTGAGGTTTTTTAAACGAATGTTTATAAATAAACAGAATTTAGACAGGAACGGGAAGGAAGCCCGGGGAAAAACAATCAGGGAATCATCTTTACATTTGTCAGTCTTCCTGTTTCTGGCTCTTAGCTTCAAGCCTTCTACTGTTTTATTAGTAACTCATTTCCACAATTTTATAAGCATCCTGCGGGGTCAGTTTTTTGTATTCTCCCAAACCAAGCCAGTTCCGGTCTGTAAATACTTTTTCCACTTTCTCAGCAGTTCCCGGATATTCTTCAGTATATTCCGAAAGCTTAGTCTGTATATGCAGGCTGTGGAAAAACTCTTCTAATTTTCTGATACCAAGTTCCGCCTTTTCTTCCACTGTTCCGTCTTTTATTCCCCAGACCCTTTCTGCATACTGTGCGAGTTTCTCTTTTTTGGTTTCAAAATTATATCTGTAATGGGATGGAGCAATGATGGCCAGGGTTCTTGCATGGTCTATTCCGTAATAAGCCGTTAATTCGTGTCCCATGGCATGAACTGCCCAGTCGGTGATCACTCCTTTCTGGATCAGCCCGTTCAGAGCCATCGTGCAGCACCACATGAAATTTCCGGCAGCGTCATAATCAAAATCATCGGCCATTACTTTTGGAGCTGTTTCCTGTAAGCTTATCAGAATGCTTTCGGCAATTCTTTCCTGAAGGTCTGCCGGAGATGGTGCTGTCATATACTGTTCCAGAACGTGGGTGTATGCATCAGTAATTCCGTTGGCGATCTGGTTCTTTGGAATAGATCTCACGACTTCCGGATCCAGAACCGAGAACTGCGGAAAAAGCCCCGGGCCTCCTGACGCCAGTTTTTCGTTGGTCTCTCTTCTTGAAATGACATAGCCCGAATTCATCTCGGAACCTGTGGCAGGCAATGTTAAAATGCTTCCGAAAGGCATTCCTTCCCCTTCAAAAGTGCGGACTGGTTTTTTCAGGATCTCCCAGGGTTGTCCGGTGTAATTAGCAGCTGCAGAAAGGAATTTAGTCCCATCGATCACGGAACCGCCACCTACTGCCAAAAGATAAGTGATATTTTTTTCTTTGATGAACTGTAAAGCACTGACCAGTACTTCATATTCTGGATTGGCGGGAACTCCCCCGAATTCATGCAGCTCATGATCTTTTAAAGCTTCTTTTACCTGATCATAAACACCGTTGTTTTTAATACTTCCACCGCCGTAGATCATTAAAACCCTGGCATCCTGTGGGATTTCTTTTGAAATCTTAGCGATTTCTCCTTTTCCGAAAAGTATTTTAGTTGGATTCTTAAACTCGAAATTAAGCATTGTTCTAAATTTATTTTTATTCAAATTTAGGGAATGGAGAATGAAAAATGAGTTAAGGAAATTTTAAAATTTTTATGATGATGTTTTATTAAAACTATCGAATAAATGTGTTATTCCGTATTGTAAAGCTAAACCACAAAAGGCACAAAAGATTTTTGGACACTCAGCATCATTTAGATTCCTGTGAAATGACAAAGTGAGAATAATAAGCCTAAATATTCTAAAGCGTATTATTCCAAAGTATTATCAGACTTTTGTGGTAAAAAATAAAAATTTAAGCAGGTACTATTAATTCGAATTCAGACTATGAATGCAGTTATCACTTTTATAGTATATTCCATTGCTTCTGCTTTCCAGTTTTCCGGTTTTCCTGTCGATTTTTACCCAAAAAGATTCTTTCGTTTCAGGACAGTATTTTACTTTTGACAGATACATTAGGATATGGTCATTTTCAATTTTGTAGGAACCTCCGGATTTATCCTTTGAATCAACTAAAAAACCATACGTTTGAGCAATAAGAATCGCTTCAGGGATATTATCTACAACACCGATAAAATCTCTTAATTTTTTTTCAGTGGTGAAATATTCCGGACGGTTATCCTTACAGGCAATAATATATGAAAAACAGCCATTGGAAAAACATTTTTGAAAGAAACCTTTTGCAGGAGCAGGCTCGTTGATCGTCATGCTTTCAGGCATCTGGCTTTCATAGATGATCGCTTTTTCCTGGTCTTCTTCGTTGCTCAGCACTTTCCAGTATTCATATTGCTGATCCGGTTGTATGAAAGGGTAGAGGTATTCAACCTTATCCAGTATTTCAGGGATCTTCCGGTAATCGTCGGGAATGGTATGCTGAGAGGATAGCATACCGGAGAAAAGAATAAAGGCTGCAAAAACAATTTTCATAGCAATGAATGTATGACAAATTTATGAAAATGGAAGAAGATTTAAGATTTAATCGATCTCATAAGGATTTCCAGTTTTCCCCTTAAGCTTATCCATAGAAGATATTGCGATTTCCTCTTCTTTAAAAATACCCAATGAGGTAAGGATATCATGAGCCATCCACCTGATCTTCCAGTGATCGTCTTTAAGCATTTTTACTATTTTCTGAACAATGGGATCACTCTTTTGGAGGTTGGTACCATCCATCCATGAGCTGATATACCATAGTGCTTTTGATTTGGCTGTGTCTTTTGAGCTGTTGAGCTCATTGTAAAGATAATTGGCTACTCTTGGAGAATATCGTCTGTCATACTCACAGGTAATTTCATCCAGAACAGAATAAATTTCCTTATCGTTCGTGGTTTTGGCTTTTTCAAACAGTCTTATAAATTCCCCGGATAGGAAATCTCCCCAAACATCGGAGTTTTCAGATAAGGCAAAGTAAATAGTGCGGAGATTAGTGTTTTCGAAATCTAAAACATGTTCACAATATCCGGTGAGTTCCCGGGTGTTCTTTTCTGCAATATCTCCGATGTTCTTGATCTCTGTCTCAAATTCTTTTTCTGGCAGGGCAAATAATGCATCAATATTCATAATGTTTTCAAATGCTGATGCAGGTTTTTCTTCAGAATTGTCAGATGTGCTTATTTTATGATGCTGATTAAAACGGTTGCGGTATATTTTCAGGTATTGTTCCAGGGTATAGTCTGCAATATTCAAAACTTCGAGTTTTAATTCTACCTTTTTGCTTTTATGATATAAAGTAAGGTACTTTACCTCCGATTTGTACTTGGAATCCGAATATTCCATTCTTGTGATAATCTTTTCGTCTTTAATGTCGTTCCACATCATTTTTTGAGTGGAATTAAGGGTAATTCCTTGGTTACTGATGGCTAAAACACTTGGTAATGATATTTTTCTGATGATTTTGATAACTTTTGTAATGCTACCGATGATGAGAAACAAGCCTACAGCTATGCTCAGGTAGTCGCTTCTGTCATATTGCTCATATTTGAACCCGATGAGGCTGCATAAAAAAATCCCAAAAACTATAAGAATTATATATAATAATATGTTGGTTATACTTTCTGACAAAGAGTATTTTATGTTGGTTTCCGCAGGTACCTCTTTCTCATTGACCGGGATATCCTTATTTTTAGTATATACATATTCTTGGTATGAAAAAAATAAGCATAGGATAAAACCGATAAAGAAAATAGATGAAAAAAGAAGATCTCCTTTAGAGATAAAGAAATAAACGGCAATCCCTAAAGACAGAAGGGAAATAATAACAAAAAATAAAGTGCCTGAACTGAGTTTCATTTGTGTTTGTTTGAGTTGCCTGCGAAAATATGATTTAATCCTTATAATTCCCTGAAACAAAAAAAAATTAACTTTTTGGCGACGTATAAAAAATATGTCCGTTCCATTTATATAGTGGGCCTCTCCAAAGAGTTGCCTTTAAACAGATTAAGACCGCAAAGATAAAAAATACCGCTCCTAAAATGATATGAGCGGATATTCCCTTATTTCGGAGGCTTAAGGTCAGGCCAATATGAAAAATAGTAACCAAATACAGAATCCCGTATCCGAAAATATCCCCTAAGCCCAAGCCAAACGAAATATGTTTGTGGAATGTTCCTAATAAACAAATGGTAATCAGAAACATTAATACGATCAGATTCATAATTTTCCAGGCTCTTTTCATTCGTTATTGTTTTTCATCTCTAAAAGATGGTCAAAATTATATAATTCTAAAATAAATGACACTATAATAATCCCAAAATCCCTTACATTTGTTCTATGATACACGACCAGCGCGCAGAAAAATTCAGGCAGATCGTAGAGAATAAATACCAGATCTACAACTCATTATTCATGAGTCTGCCCTATGATAAAATGACCAATATAGGGATGCTGCTCCCATTTTTGTATGAAGAAAGCAAAACAGGCTATGAAGAAGGGAAAACACCCGAAAACATTATAGAAGAATTCTTTAAGAACCATACAGGCCTGCAGACGGAAGATCAGAAACTGGAACTGTTGTTTAAGATCATCCAGTATATCGAGAGACAGGTCGTTTTGTTTGACAGCATAGAAGATGCCGCATTTCCAGGACTCCACTCCGAGAGTGATAACGGAACGGTGACCAATCTGTATGAACGTTCCCTGCAGGATCATAAACTTGAAAAAGTACGTGAAAAACTGAAAGACTTTACGGTGAAAGTGGTTTTCACAGCGCACCCGACACAGTTTTATCCGAGTTCAGTCCAAAGGATCATTCATGACCTGAGAAGTGCTATCGCTACAGACTCCGTTACCAATATAGACATGCTGTTGCAGCAATTGGGGAAAACACCGTTTGTCAACAAAGAAAAACCCACCCCGATCGATGAGGCGCTCAGCATTATCTCTTATTTAAGATATGTATATTATGATACCATAGGAGAATTATTCACCAAGATCAAGAAAACCTTTGGTAACGGGCATTTCCATTTGCACGAAGATCTGATCCAGCTTGGTTTCTGGCCGGGCGGTGACCGGGATGGTAATCCGTTTGTGACGGCTGATGTCACCAAACGAGTGTCAGAAGAACTTCGTTCGGCCATATTGAAATCATATTACAGCCATCTTAAATTCATCAGGAGAAGATTAAGCTTCAGAGGAGTTTCCGAAATTCTGAGCCAGCTGAGTGATGAGCTGTATGGAGCTATTTTTAACAACCGGAAAATTACGGCCGAAGATATCCTTAAAAAAGCAGATGAGGCAGAATGTATCCTCATTAGCCAGCATAATTCATTGTTCTTAGACCTGATCGTGAATTTCAAAGACAGGGTAAAGATCTTCGGGACCCATTTTGCAACACTGGATATCCGCCAGGACAGCAGGATCCACCAGAAAGTGATCGATGAGGTATTTGCAAAGTTGTATGCAAATGAAGATGCTGACAGCAATGAGAAATTCAACATGTTAATTCAAAATTCGGATAAGGTAAATGCCGATGATTTTGAAGACATTGTGCAAGATACTTTGAAAACGGTGGGCCAGATCATGGAAATCCAGGATCTGAACGGATCAAGGGGTATGAACCGCTATATCATCTCCAATTCTGATGCGGTAAAGGATGTGATGAATGTCTATGCTTTTTTCAAGGTTTGCGGATACCAGGATGAACACATTCAAGTAGATATCGTCCCGCTTTTCGAAACCATGGAAGGCCTGGCTAATGCAGAAAATGTAATGAACGAGCTGTATGGAAATCCTGTCTATAAAAAACACCTTGAAAGAAGAGGAAATCAGCAGACGATCATGCTTGGCTTTTCCGATGGGACCAAAGATGGCGGTTATCTGAAAGCCAATTGGGAGATCTATAAGGCCAAGGAAGATCTGACAAAACTTTCTGAACAGAACGGAATAAAAGTAGTGTTCTTTGACGGCAGAGGAGGGCCGCCGGCCAGAGGTGGAGGCAAAACCCACGATTTCTATGCTTCACAGGGCAAAACCATTGCCAATAACAAGATCGAACTCACGATTCAAGGGCAGACGATCACCAGTATTTTTGGAAATAAAGAACAGGCCAAATACAATTTTGAGCAGCTTCTTACAGCAGGTGTTGAAAATGACGTTTTCAAGAATGCTAAAAAAGACCTGACAGAAAAGCAAAGAGAACTCATCATCGGGCTTGCAGACATCAGCTATAAAAAATATTCCGAGCTGAAAGCCCATCCGATGTTTGTTCCTTATCTTCAGGAAATGAGTACCCTGGACTATTACGGTAAAACCAATATCGGAAGCCGCCCGTCCAAAAGAGGAAATGGCAGTGAACTGAAATTTGAAGATTTAAGAGCCATTCCTTTTGTAGGTTCCTGGTCTCAATTAAAACAAAATGTGCCGGGATTCTTCGGATTCGGGTTTGCGATGAATGAAATGAAGAAAAAAGGAAGGTTTGATGAGGTGAAAGAGCTTTACAAAGGTTCTGATTTCTTTAAAACTTTGGTTCTGAACTCTATGATGAGCATGAACAAATCCTATTTTCCGCTTACTTATTATATTAAAAGCAATCCTAAATTCGGGGCATTCTGGAATATCCTTTTTGATGAATATAACCTTTCTAAGGAAATTATGCTTGAATTGACTGGCTTTACAATGCTTCAGGAAGAAGATCCTTTATCCAGAAAATCCGTAAAGATCCGCGAGAAGATCGTATTGCCGTTACTAAGCATCCAACAGTATGCTCTGATGAAGATCCAGAAAGGAGAGGGAAATAAGGAAGCCTATGAAAAACTGGTGACCCGTTCTCTGTTCGGTAATATTAATGCGAGCCGGAATTCTGCTTAATGGTTCAGCTTAAAATATAAAAGGCTCTCAATTTGAGAGCCTTTAGTTATTCTTTAATAAACTTTTCATAATAAGTCTTCTCTTTCGTCAGAATTTTCAGGTAGTAGGTCCCTTTCGGGAAATCTTCGACCTTTACAGATTTCTGGCCACTGACTTTTCTTATTGATCTGCCCAGGTGATCATAAACCTCTAATAATAAGACCTCACTATCAGTAGCCATATTTAAAATACTTCTGACAGGATTCGGAAAAATAGCGATCCTGTTCTTTTTTACCAGCTCTGAAGTATTCAGAACACTGTTATACAAGCTTCCGAAATTAAGGATCCCATATCCCATCTGATCAGTGGAGCCGGGATACAGGGAGGCGGTCTGTCTCAGTTTTGTGCGCATCAGGTCCCTGTTCATCGATGGAAAAGCCTGGATTAAACATGCTACACCTCCCGCTGCAATGGGTGTTGCTATGGAAGTTCCTGTTGCAGTGGTGGCAGTATTATTGTTCACCGTGGCAGCAGATGTTCCCCTTGTGCTTCCATCCGGTTTTAAGGCTCCCAAAGAATTGGGGCCATAAGATGAAAAGCCGGAAGAGCTTCCGGCAGCATCTACGGAACCAATCGTAAAGACTTTAACGTTATCTGCCGGTGTTCCGATATAATGCCAGGTCTGCTGTCCCCAGTTTCCGGCTGCAGTAAGAACCAAGATCCCTTTATTTGCAGCTATTTCTGCAGCCCTTGCAATAAAGGAGGTTGTACCATTCATTTGGGCATACGTATAGTTGTATTTCGGATCATCAAAGGTGGTATATCCTAATGATGTGGTAATGATGTGTACCCCTTTCCTGTCTGCTTCTTCGGCCGCTTCTATCCAGTAAAGCTCTTCTTCCGGAATTTCTGCACCGGCATTTTCGCTCCGGTAAAGATAAAAATCCGCATCCGGGGCAGATCCTACAAAAGAATCCTGGATATACCCTCCGATAGCACCCAGCACAACCGTGCCATGGGGATTGAGGGTTGTATTGTAAATATCAGTGCTTTTGGAAACAAAATCATAACCCCCTTTGATCAGGTTATTGGTCCATAACCTTGAGAAAGCAGAACCTGTATTCACGGTAGGGAATCCTGTATCAATAACGGCAATGGAAATTCCCGTTCCGGTATATCCTGCCAGATGAAGCTGCCTGAGGTTGATCTGATCGATCTGGGCAGACCCGGAACCATAATCAAATGTCGTTAAGATCTTATTGAGGTCAGTATCTTTCCATTTATTCTGTTTCGGAGGAGAGGTCACAGAAGATGAATTTTTTGCAAAACTTTCCACAGACTGTACATAAGGCTGGGACTGTAAAGTGGTGATTTGAGCTGGTGTAGCATTTACGGCAGCTCCATTAAGCCATTTGGAATAATCGGTTACGGTAAATCCCAGATTCTGAAGATTTTGAATATAAGACTGTTCAATAGGGGCATCCTGATCATTAAGGGCAATTCCTAATGCCGTACGTCTGTCAAGGGACTTTTGGGACAGCTCAGATAACGGATTGGCATAGAATGCGGCTTTATTAGGCTTATCCGTAAAATATACGAATACGAGCTCAGTTTGTGCGAAAGCCGCAGAATAACCTGTTAAAAGACAAAGTAGTAAAATTTTTTTCATAACCTTATTTTAGATAAAGATAAAACAAAATCAATAAAATTTTTGACAGGATTTTAAATTCCTTATTTTTACAGAAATATTTATTTATGAAAAAAATTCAGATGGTTGACTTACAAAGTCAGTATTACAAGATAAAAAATGAAGTAGATAATGCGGTTTTAAATGTAATGGATTCGGCGGCTTTTATCAATGGCCCGGAAGTAAAGTCTTTCCAGAATGAATTGGAATCTTATTTAGAAGTAAAACATGTGATCCCTTGCGCCAATGGGACAGATGCGCTGCAGATCGCTCTGATGGCCCTGGATCTGAAAGAAGGCGATGAAGTGATCACGGCAGATTTCACGTTTGCCGCCACAGTAGAGGTTATCCATCTGCTTAAGCTGAAATCTGTTCTGGTAGATGTGGATTACGATACTTTCACGATTTCGACGGAGGAGATCAAAAAAGCCATTACACCAAAGACGAAAGCGATCATTCCTGTACATTTGTTTGGTCAGTGCGCCAATATGGAAGAGATCTTGAAAATTGCCAGGGAACATAATTTATACGTGATCGAAGACAATGCACAGGCTATAGGTGCAGAATATACTTTTTCCGACGGAACAGTAAAAATGTCGGGAACTATGGGAACTATGGGAACCACCTCTTTCTTCCCTTCTAAGAACTTAGGGTGTTATGGAGATGGTGGAGCAATCTTTACCAATGATGATGAGCTGGCTCACCGTTTAAGGGGAATTGTAAATCACGGCATGTATGAAAGATATTATCACGATGAGGTGGGAGTGAATTCAAGATTAGACAGTATACAGGCTGCGGTTTTGAGAAAAAAACTTCCAAATCTTGATACTTATAACGAGGCAAGAAAAAAGGCTGCAGATTATTATGACGAGGCTTTTGCCGGTCATCCGGATATTCTGACTCCAAAAAGAGCTGAGAATTCCAGCCATGCATTTCATCAGTACACCTTAAGGATATTGAATGGAAAACGTAATGAACTTCAAAAATTCCTTGCGGAAAAAGATATCCCGGCCATGATCTATTATCCTGTAGCTTTAAGAAAACAGAAAGCCTATTTTCAGGATAGCAATGATGCAGATTTTGTGAATACGGATAAGCTTTTGGATCAGGTGATCTCTTTACCAATGCATACGGAATTGGATGAAGAGCAGTTGAAGTATATTACGGAGGCTGTACTGGAGTTTATGGGATAATTTAATGAAAGATAAAAAGTTATTTTCTAAAAAAATTGTATATGTTGTTAGCTTAATGTTGACCTTTTTTTCGGCAATGCTATATTTAATGGCGATTGTTGTCAGGATAAGTAATGAAATAAATTTTTTAGATTTAACTTTAATATTTCTTATTTTTAGTTTATCATTATTTCAGTCTTATTTTCTTATTATAAAAAATAGAAAGGGTATTTTACTTACCAACATTCATCTTGTATTGTTACTTTGTTTTATAGTCTTTGAACTGATCACTTATCTGATTGCTTACAGAACTTACGATCAAGGTACAAACGGAATGGTTACGGGAATTCTTTTTATATTAGCTTCACTTTTTATTGTTAATAAATTTAAAGTTCCAAAAGTGGAATATGAAGATTTAGAAAGAATAGGAACACACAATGACTAAAAAATATAATTTAAAAAAATGGCAATACTCGTTACGGGTGGTTTAGGATATATCGGTTCCCATACGGTTGTGGAACTTCTGAATAATGGCTATGAAGTGGTTATTATTGATGATCTGTCTAATTCGGAAAAATTTATTTTAAAGAATATTGAGGAAATAACAGGTAAAAAGCCTGTATTCTATCCTTTTGATCTGAAAAGGAGAGAGCTTCTTACCCAGGTTTTTGATGCCCACCAGATTGAAGGATGCATCAATTTTGCAGCCTATAAAGCGGTGGGAGAGAGCCAGGAAAAACCTGTGGATTATTATGAGAACAACCTGTTTTCCTTAATTCACATACTGCAGGAATTTAAAACGAGAAATATCTCTAATTTTATTTTCAGTTCTTCCTGCACGGTTTACGGGCAGGCAGATCAAATGCCGATCGATGAAAACACGCCGTTAAAAACGCCGGAAAGTGTCTACGGTAAAACCAAGCAGATGGGAGAAGAGATCCTTAAGGATTTTGCCAATGCCCATAAAAGAAAAATATCCTTATTGCGGTATTTTAACCCGATCGGGGCTCATCCATCAGCCAAATTAGGAGAATTGCCGATAGGAGTTCCCAGTAATCTTGTTCCTTATGTCATGCAGACAGCGGCAGGCATTCGTGAAAAGCTGAATATCTGGGGCAATGACTATGATACTGAGGATGGTACCCCCATAAGAGATTATATTTATGTAGTGGATATTGCCAAAGCTCATGTTGCTGCATTGAAAAAATTAATGAATGACCCATCCGGTGAGGCGGTTATCGATATTTATAACCTTGGAACAGGAAAGGGTTCCTCTGTTTTGGATGTGGTAAAAGCATTTGAAGCAGCCAATCATGTTGAGGTTCCTTACCAGATCTGTGAAAGGAGGGAAGGAGATATTACCGTTGCCTATGCCAACGCGGATAAAGCAGAAAAAGAACTCGGCTGGAGATCTGAGACTTCTTTGGAAGAAGCGCTGAGAACGGTTTGGGAATGGCAGAAATATTTAGACACCAAAAATCACTAAATACCTAAATTACATTATTAATATGGCCTGGAATCCCGAAGTATATGATCAGTTTAAAGCGGAGCGCTCCGCACCGTTTTTTGATCTGATGGACCTTGTAGAAGTAAAACCGGATCTATCGGTTATTGACTTAGGCTGCGGAACGGGTGAACTTACTTCAAAACTATTGGATTATCTGGAAAATTCTCAAATTATAGGAATTGATTCTTCGGAAGAAATGCTTGGGAAAGCTAAATATTTTGAGACAAGCAGACTGTCTTTTGTAAAAAGAAGCATTGAAGACCAGTTGAACCAGAACGATACTTTCGATCTGATTATTTCTAATGCCGCGATACAATGGTGTAGCAATCATCAGCAATTATTTCCAGGGATCATCAGTAAGATAAAAAATGGCGGACAACTGGCAGTACAGACCCCGTCCAATCACGAATTCATTGTTCACAGATTACTCAACAAATTGGCAGAAACGGAACCTTACAGAGCTTCCTACAATTCCTGGAAAAGAGAGTATTCTGTTTTGACGATCGAAGAGTACGCTGAAATATTGTTTAATAACGGTGGAAAGGAAATTGCCGTTTTTGAGAAAGTATTTCCCCATGTTCTTGACGATGCAGAAGCAGTTTATAACTGGGCTTCGGGAACAGCAATGATCCCGTATGTTGAGAGGCTTCCCGATGACCTGAAAGAACAATTTAAGAACGATTATAAAAAAGAACTACAAAACATATTCCCCACATCCCCGGTATTTTATCCGTTCAAAAGGACATTTATATCGGCTAAATTTTTAAAAAAATCTATATGAAAACACAAAAAATAGGTATTACATTTTCCTCTTTCGATCTGCTTCATGCAGGGCATATCAAAATGCTGGAAGAGGCAAAGACCGTTTGCGATTACCTGATCGTCGGGTTACAGATCGATCCCTCTCATGACCGCCCCAATAAAAATAAGCCTACACAGACCATTGTAGAGCGTTATATCCAGCTTAAAGCAGTGAATGCCGTGGATGAGATCATCCCTTATTATACGGAACAGGACCTGGAAGATATCCTGAAATCCTTTGTCATTGATGTAAGGATCATCGGGGATGATTACATGGATAAAGATTTCACGGGAAAAAAGTACTGTGAAGAAAAAGGAATAGAGATCTACTACAACAAAAGAGATCACCGGTTTTCTTCCAGCGACCTGAGACAAAGGATCTATGATGCTGAAAAGGCAAAATCTGAACAACTGGCAGTAAAATAAAAAAATCCCGAAATTATTTTCGGGATTTTTGTTTATTACATCGGGCCTTGCTGGTCGTCACCGTTGGTATCGTTCGCATTAATATCCTTTTTCTTCTTAGGCTGTTCTACCTTTTCACCCTGCTTGAATCTGTAGGTTAATGAAATAGAAAACTGTCTTGGCTGCCACTGCATATAATTGCGGCGTGTATAGTCACTGCTGAAAGTTAATATTTCCCTGCTTCTTGTATTGAAAATATCCTGAATGTTGAAAGAAATGGTTCCGTCCCCTTTCCAGATCGTTTTGGAGGCACCAAAATTTAATGCATACATATCCTCCGTATTCTGGTTGGCTGTTTTCTGACCTCCTCTGTAAAATCCTTGCAGCTGTACACTGAATGTTTTATCGATTTTAAATGTAGTATTTAAACGAACCCTTGACGAAAAACCATCCCCGGTAAAATCCATGGATTCCGTTTTCAATTCTCTGGTTTCAGCATCTCTTGTAGTATAGTAAGCAATCCCGGAAGTTTTATATCCGAAAAGATCCAGACTACCCATGATCTTTAACCAGCTTAAAGGATCATAAGTAAAGTTAAGATCCAATCCGTAACGGTCATCACTGCCCAAATTGATAGGCCTGGTATAGAATACGTTTTCACTTTCATCCGGCCTGTAAACCAGCATTTTGGTGTCATCGGTTGCGTGTCTGTAATAAAGGGTAGGGTTGATGGTGAACTTCTTTCTGGAGATATTATATCCCACTTCATAAGAATCTACATAAGACGGGTTAAGATCAATGTTTCCTTCAAAAATATTCTGGCTGTTGCTGTAGCTTGGGAAAGGAACCATAAAGAAAGATCTCGGCCGGTCTATTCTGCGGGAATAGTTCACCAGGATCTGATTGTCCTTAGATACATCATAGCTTAAGAATATACTCGGAAAGAGGTTATTGTAATTCTTTGTTTTATTGATAGGTGCGAAGTCCGGGGCAAGGTTATCATAATTGATCTTAACATTTGAAAGCTCATCCCTTACTCCCAACTGATATCCGAAACTTCCTATTTTACTTCTGAACTGCAGATAAAAAGCATTGAACATTTCCCTGTAATCCGTAGTATTGTTATAATTCGGAAGGAACGGATTGTCTGATGTACTGTCTACAAAATTATCATACTGGTTGTTGTTGATATCTAATCGGTATCCTGCCTCAATTTTGGATTTCTCTCCGATAGGAAGCTCATAATCAGCCTTCCCGATAAGGGTTTTGTTTACAGACTCTCTCTGGGTAATATCCTGCAGAACAGGAATCATATTTTCAGTTTCCAGGATGTCTGAGCCATTATTGTTTTTGCTTCTCTGTACGCTTAATGATATGGCTAAATTTTGTCCCTTATCATCAAACTTGTGGTCTAAACCAATATCTCCCTGAAATGCAAGATTATTGCTTTCTCCGTCAGAATCTCTCTGTACGAAGGACCCCATTTGGTTCCATCGGTTTAAATTCTGATCATACCTGTAGAAAGTATTGTAGGTATCTAAAATCTCATTGTTGTTTCCTTCAAAGGTTCTTACGACTCCGGATAAATTTAAAGAGGTTTTCTCGGAGATATCATATACAAAGCCCGCGCTTACATTATAGTTGTTGTTATAGGTTTTGTTTGTCGAATTTTGCAGTTGATGGCTTGGGATATCCCTTGGCTGTATAAAAGGATTGGCATTAGGATCCACAGTAGGCAAAACAATATTGTGATAAGTTGTTTCAGTATTGTTTTTATTCTGGCTTTCAGAATAGCCACCGCCACCGTTTAAGAACCACGTCCAGTTGTTCTTTCTCCAGCTTAAGTTGGCATTAAGGGCAGTTCTGGGAAAATACCCTAAAGTTCCGGTAACATTACCGTTGAATCCTACTTTCTTATTCTTTTTAAGGATGATATTTAAAATACCCGAAGTTCCGCTTGCCTCAAATTTGGAAGAAGGATTGGTGATCACTTCTATTCTTTCGATCTGATCGGCAGGGATGCTTTGCAGTGCGTTGGCACCATCATCAATTCCCAGTAAGGCAGAAGGCTTTCCATTGATCAGGAATTTAACATTGGTGCTTCCTCTCATGGAAACCGTTCCGTCCGTATCTACGGAAACAGAAGGTACGTTAGCAAGAACATCCTGAAGGTTACCTCCTTTGCTTACAATATCCTGGGAAGGATCGTATGTTTTTTTATCCAGTTCTACCTTATAGGGTTTGGTAGAAGCAGCGGTGATCACAACTCCCTGTATGTCCTGGGTTTTTATATTGGTAGCACTGGCTTCAGGTTCTATAGACAAAGCCCCGATATTGCCGGCTGCGGCAATTTGCTTATTGACTATACTTCTTTTATAATCGATGGCTTCTACCGTGATATCATAATTTCCCGGTGCAAGGTTCAGTTTATATTGTCCTCTCTCATCCGTTAGAGCAGCATCACTCAGCAGTTTGCTGGATTTGTTGCTGAAAGTTACGGAGGCATAAGGAACGGGTTGATTATTTTTATTGACAATGGTTCCGGAAATACTTACTTTTTCCTGTGCAAAAGCAAGAGCTGCCGCAGAAAGAACAAACGTAAGTCCTAAAGTTTTTTTTGTGAAAATGTTGATAATTTCCGTCTGGTTCATAAGGTATTCTTTTATGTAAAATCGTAAAAGCTTAATACTTAATATTGTGAGATTAATAAAAAGAAAAAACTTGAAAATATTACGGTTTACTTATTATTTGTAATAAAATAGTCGTGCTTTGATGCTGTATGTTAAATATTATATTGTTAAAATAAAGTTAAATAAGGTTTTTATTTTATATTCTTCGAATTGAGCCAGTCCTGGTATGCCTTGGCATTTACCGCATGCTGTTCAGCACTTGCTGTAAACTTATGATATCCGAATCTTGCCGGATCAGCGCACATAAATATATAGTTGTTTTTTTCAGCATTCAAAACGGCATCTACCGAGTTTTTATCCACAATACAGATAGGCCCTGGGGGGATTCCCGCATTGGCATAGGTATTATAAGGAGAAGGAGTGGTAAGATGTTTATATAAAACCCTTTTGATAGGTTCCTTAAAATTAGTCTGCTTATTGATCGCGTAAATAACCGTAGGGTCAGACTGCAGTTTCATTCCTTTCCTGTAGCGATTCAGGTATAATCCTGCGATGGTCTTCATTTCATCCTCTTTTCCCCCGGATTCTTTATAAACAATAGAGGCAAGAGCATAGATCTGATCCCTGCTTAGGCCCGACTGCTGTTCTTTAGCTTTTCTTTCACTGTTCCAGAAATCCTGATACTGGTCATCGAATTTTTTAAAAAACTCTTTTGGGGTTACGGTCCAGAAAAAATTATAAGTATCGATGAAGAAATATTTCTTAAGCTCTTCTACATTTTTATACCCTTTTTCAGCGGCAATAGTATTGAAATCAGTAACGAAACGTAAAGAATCCAGTTCTGTTTTTTTGGTTACCCTTCCTATCATCTGGTAAACATCCCCGAAATCCCCGATCCTGAAAGTATTTTCAGTCTGGTTTCCTGCTTTGATCATATTCACGAGGTCGCTGTTTCCTGTCCCTCTTTGGATACGATAGCGTCCGGCATTGAAATATTGACCAAGAGCTTTGTCCTTTGCTACTGCTTCGAAGGATTCTTTATTTTTTATGTAGGGGCTTATAGAGTCCATGATCTGTTTGAAACTTGCTTTATGAGGGATCAGAATGTATCCTTCTTTTTCCACGTTATTTCCATAATAGGTATTATAAAATCTCAAACCAAAAAATCCCGCAGCTAAAAAAATAAGCAGGACGATAATGAGAACAGCTTTTTTCATTATATAAAAATATAGATTAAAAGTTTTTATTTAAATAAGGTCTGTTTTACCTCTGAAAACCTGTTTTGCAGGACCTTCAAGCCAAATATTACGGAAAGAACCCCCATTTTTTTCGGCATATACCTTAAGATCTCCGCCCAGCGTTTTAACTTTTACAGAGATTAGATTGTTTTTTTGAAGAAAAGTTAAAGCCGAAGCCGTAACTCCGGTTCCACAGCTGTATGTTTCATCCTCAACGCCTCGTTCATAGGTTCTTACGAAGATTTCGTCGTCAGTAATTTTTTCAACAAAATTGACATTAATGCCTTTTTCCTTATAATTTTCAGAATTACGGATCTCGTTTCCTTTGGAAAAAACATTATAATGAACCAGATCTTCAACATATTTTACATAATGTGGAGAGCCGGTATTGAGAACCGCATCATTCCCATCATGGGAAACAGTATCCACATCGATCATCTTTAATTTGATAACCCCGTTATGGATCTCTGCTTCATGTTCCCCGTCAATAGCAACAAACCTGCATTTATCCTCAAAAATATCAAGGAAAAAAGCAAAGGCTACAAGACATCTTCCCCCGTTTCCGCACATCGTACTTTCGCCGCCGTCAGAATTATAATACACCATTTTGAAATCATACTTATCATCATTTTCCAATAAGATAAGTCCGTCTGCACCGATCCCGAAACGCCTGTCACATAGTTTTTCAATACTGTTTTTATCTTTAGGAAATTGAAGATCACGGTTATCGATCATTACAAAATCGTTTCCGGTGCCCTGATATTTATAAAACTCCATAAATTTCTTTCGTCTAAAATGAACTTACAAAACTACTATAATTAAAACGAAAAACGAACAGCGTCTGCTGTCCGTTTCCTTATTTAGAATCATTATCTTCTGAATCCGCTTCCCGATCTAGAAGAACCGGAATTGCTCTGACTACTCTGGTTGTTCTGGTTACTTTGTGAGCTGTTATTTCTGTACCCGCTTCCCGAATTACCGGAGGAATTGCTGTTTCTGAATCCTCCGCTGTTTTCCTGCCTTTGATTGCTCTGCTGCTGAGAATTTCTGTAACCGCTTCCCTGATTGTTTTGGTTTCTGTTCGAATTTGAGTTTGAATTTGTATTTCTGAAACCGCCGCTATTGTTTCTGTTGCTATTTCTGTTATTATAATTACTGTTATTGTAATTGCCGTTATTAGTAGGAGTATTTCGGAAGCCGTTAGCCGGTCTTTGTGAAACAACTTCCTTTCTTTCTACATACACCTTTCTTCTGTCATTCCCGTTACCATAATAGTAATAAGGAGCGCCATTATCATAATAATAATTGACATCATTCCTGTAATAATACCCGTCATTTCCCCAATATCCTCCGTTTCCGTAATATCCGGAAGGCGCATAATAATATCCGTTATTGTAATAAGGGTCCCCATAAGATGGCCCGCTTGCGTAGCCGTCTGTGTAGGCAATACAAGATGTTAAACCAGCTATGGCAAAAACACTGAACGCTATTTTAAATAAATTTTTCATGACTTTTATTGTACTTTTTTTTCTTTAACACTTTTTTTCCAATGAAGGTATCCGAGGATAGCCATTATGGTAAATACCAAATATTGCACCGAAGTGATGCCAAGCCCCTTAAAAATCATCATAGGCATGCAAATAAAATCGCCGATGATCCAGAAAATCCAGTTCTCAATGCGCTGTTTGGCCATCAGCCACATTCCTACTAAAAATATAGAAGTGGTGACAACATCCAGCCAGTTGGCCCAATCCAGATGGTATAATCCAAGGCTGGTACCCGCCATGGAAAATTGATTATCAATATAGGGTTTATAATAATAGATGATAGTAACCAAAATTAAGCTTATGATAAAAAGCAGGCCTGCAAATATCCATTCTTTCCTGGTAGCCCAGGACACCTCCACATGAATATGATCCTCTGAATTCTTTGCCCATAGTATCCATCCGTAAATACTCATTGCAGTATAATATACATTGATCATGCAATCTCCCAGCAATCCGAAATTGAAAAGAATATAGACATAGATCAGCGTAGAAATAATTCCGGTAGGGTAGACCCAGATATTTTTTTTGATAGAGAAATAAACGCTCAGTATCCCGAAGAACGTTCCTGTGGCTTCCAGCAGGATTTGTAAAGCAGTATAGCTTTCATACGGTTTTACGAAAAGATCGTATAGATTCATGTTCTCAAAAATAAACAAAAAATTACATCCCTGAAAATGATTTAAATAAGGTGTAAATCAGTTTTTTAAGTTTTTATTTTTAAATTAAATGATGAAATTTTATTAATAAATGTTAAGATCTCTAAAATTTTTATATTTTCGTAAATCTTTATAAAATAATAAATATGTCTAAAATTTGGGTTAAGAAACCAATGAGCGCCTATGAAGCTGACATCAAAAAAAGCCAGTTGAAACGCGTTTTAGGAAAGTGGAGCCTTACAGCTATTGGAATCGGGGCGATTATCGGAGGTGGTATTTTTGTACTTACGGGGACCGGTGCTTATTATAATGCAGGCCCTGCATTGGCCCTGTCATTTGTAATTGCGGGAATTGCGTGTGTATTTGCCGCCCTTTGTTATGCTGAATTTGCATCCATTCTTCCGGTAGAAGGTTCAGCATATGCCTATGCGTATGGAACAGTAGGGGAAATTTTTGCATGGATCATAGGCTGGGGACTGATCCTGGAGTACGCGATGGGATCTATGACGGTCGCCGTGTCCTGGTCGGGCTATTTCGGAAAGCTTCTTAAAATGTTCGGGCTTCATCTGCCCACATGGCTCACGACCGACCCGCAGACCTACTGGGCTGCAGGAAACGAAGGTTTCTCAATGAATTTACCTGCATTTCTGATCGTATTATTTGTAATTTCCATTCTGATAAGAGGAACAAAAGGGGCTGCAAAAGCTAATAATTTCATTGTAGTTCTTAAAGTTTCAGCCATTATTTTCGTAATTATTGCCGGAGCTTTCTTTATCAATGCAGATAATTGGTCACCTTTTATCCCTGAAGCAACTACTATCACTGAAAACGGGGTCTCCCATTCAGCATATGGTGTAGGCGGGGTTATAGCGGGAGCATCGGCCATCTTCTTTGCTTATGTAGGTTTTGATGCTGTTTCTACGCAGGCAGGAGAAGCCATTAATCCTAAAAAAGATGTTCCTTTTGCGATCATTGCTTCATTGGTAATCTGTACACTTTTATATATATTAGTTTCCCTTGTACTGACAGGGATGATGCATTATTCAGACTTTAATCCGCTTGGTAAATATCCTGATGCGATCAAAGCTCCTGTAGCTTATGCCTTTGATATTGCAGGGCAGGCCTGGGCAGGGTATATTATTACCATTGCTGCTACAGTTGGTCTGATCTCGGTATTGATGGTAATGATCATGGGACAGTCAAGGATTTTCTTAGGAATGTCTAAAGACGGGCTTATCCCTTCAACATTTGCCAAAGTAAACCCGACTACCGGTGTGCCTACAAAAAACCTGATCATTCTGGGAATTGTAATTTCTATTGTGGCTTCCCTTACACCGATCAATGATCTGGCTCACATGACAAGCTTCGGGACATTATTTGCATTTACAATGGTTTGTGTTGCCGTTTGGGTATTAAGAAATAAAGAACCGCACCTGCAGAGAAACTTCAAAGTTCCTGCGCTACCGGTAATAGCCTGTCTGGGTATCGCGATCAATATTTATCTGATCATCAATTTAAGTAAAGAGGCTCAGATGTATTCTCTTGCTTGGCTGGCAATCGGATTTGTTATATACTTCCTGTACAGTAAAAAGAACTCTAAACTTCAGAATGGAGGATACGGAGAAACTTTCAAAGCTGAACAGGAACCATTGGAAAAACCTGATTTAGATTTATAAAAAAATATAAGTTCAAAAAAATCCACAGAATTCTGTGGATTTTTTATTTTTGCTGATATGAAAAAGATTTTAGCCTCCTTATTTCTGTTTTCAGGAATATGGATATTTTCCCAGCAGGTAAGTATGGAAACCCTGTTTACGGACAAAGTAAGCATAAGAGCCGTTCAGGTCTGGGACCACAAAGTCTGGTATAGCGGTACGGACTCCAAATTTGGTTTTGTTGATATAAAGAATCCTAAAAAGAATAAGCAAATCACATTGTCGGACAAGAAACTCCAGTTCAGGACCCTGGCCCAGGATAAGAAATCTTTCTATGCGATCAATATTGAAAGCCCGGCTTATTTTTTTAAGATCGATAAAAAGAGCTTGAAATCTCAGGTCATTTACACAGATACCACTAAAACGGCCTTTTATGATGCGCTTTCTTTTGATGGAAACAATGGGGTTGCATTAGGTGATCCTTATGGGAAATGCATGAATATCCTGATTACGAAAAATAATGGTAATGACTGGGAAACCCTTCCATGTAAAAAAGAATATGAAATAGGGGAAGGAGAAGCCGCTTTTGCCGCAAGTAATTCCAATATTTACCTTCATGGTAATGAATTCTGGTTTGTAACGGGAGGTAAAAGATCAAGACAGTTCTATTCTTATCATATGGGGAATAAATTATTCGGGAAAGAAGTACCGTTTGTAAACGGAAGCTCATCTACAGGAATATATTCCATGGATATTGATCCCGAAACCCGCTTCGGAATTGCCGTTGGTGGAGATTACACCAAACAGAATGAAAACATTAACAATATTGCCACCACAAAAAATGGAGGAGAGAGCTGGCAGACCCAGGCTTCGGGACAGAATGCCGGGTATATGACCTGTGTAAAGATCAAACCGGGATCAAAGGGAAAAGAGATCATAGCCGTAGGTGACCAGCATATCAGCTATTCTGCAGATTACGGAAAAACATGGAAGAAGATCTCGGATGAAAAAAATCTGTATGTCTGCGAATGGATAGACCAGAATACGGTGATCTTCGCGGGAAAAGACAGGATTATAAAAATGAAAATAAATTAATTTTGAAAGTGTTTGAACTTATCAAAAAATAAAATTTAAACAGACTTTTATTAATAAAGAAATAATTAAATTGCCTTAAACAAATAATTCATGCTCAATATCATCAATCAGATTTTTGAAATAGAAAAAAAATCAAAAGACCAGAACCTGTCCATTTTTGAAAGAAACTTTGAAAGGATCCATCATGAGCTGGAAGATCTGGGATACACCATTAATAACCCGATCGGGAAAATCTATGACTCCCGCGATACCTCATTGGAAGTGAATCTGGTCGGGAATTCTTCCAGGCCGGTGATCACCAAGGTCTTAAAACCCGCTATTTTTCAGAAAGACGGTGGAGAAATGATATTATTGCAGAAAGGAATTGTAATTGCAGAATAAGATATGGGAAATATAAATTTTGGAATAGACCTGGGAACGACCAACTCCGGCATTTGCAGGTTTGTGGGCGGAAAAGTGGTTGTCTATAAAAACCCTGTTGGCTTTAGTGAAACATTGCCCTCCATTGTTGCCTACAAAAAGGGAAGGATCTTTATCGGGGACAAAGCAAGAGAGCTCCTGAAATCAGCAAGTATGGATGTTTTCTCCTCATTTAAAAGAAAGATGGGAACAGAACACCAGTATCAGGTTGTTGATACGGGTGAGCAGAAATCCCCTGTTGAGCTTTCATCAATGGTTTTAAAAGAGCTTCAGAGCTTTATTCCGGATGAAAAGCCTCAATCCATTGTAATTACCATTCCGGCATCATTTGATACCGTACAGTCCAATGCTACGAAAAAAGCGGGAATGATGGCGGGCTTTCAGCAGGTTGTGCTTTTGCAGGAACCTATTGCAGCATGTTTAGCTTACGCCAATTTTCAGAATATAGAGCATGCAGAGGAAAAAAACTGGCTGGTTTACGACTTTGGAGGCGGAACTTTCGATGTGGCTCTCGTAAAGATCAATGAAAGAGAGCTGAAGATCATCGATCACGAAGGGAATAACTTTTTAGGTGGGGTAGACCTGGATCATTTGGTGATCGAGCATTTATTCGTTCCTAAAATAGAAGAAACCCTTAATGAGACCTCACTGTTCAAAAAGCTGATGTCTAAAGAGGATAATTATTATTCAAAACTCTACTATGAGCTTTTGTACAAAGCAGAGGAAGTAAAAAAAGAGCTTTCCGTAAAAGAAATTGTTATTACAGAACTGGAACTCAATGATGGCGAGTATTATATCGATTTTGAAATCTCAAGAGCAGATTTTAATGATGTTATTGCCGGAAAAGTGGATGAAACAGTAACCCTGATCAAAAAATTGCTGGAAGAAAATCAAAAATCGTCCCATGATATCGAAAGGATCATTCTGGTTGGCGGAACTACCTATATTCCTTATATCCGGGAACATCTGAGAGAAGTTTTCGGGATTCTGGTGGACAATTCCATTGACCCGACAACGGCCGTAATGGTGGGAGCTGCCTATTTTGCCGGAACCAAAGAAGAGGATCCACAAATTGCAGGCTCTATTGATAATTCAGGTTCGCAGACACCAAAAAACCAGGATCAGAATACGGTAGATGTGAAGCTTATTTATGAGGTCAATACACAGGATGAGGAAGAATTGCTGGTGGGAATGGTAGAAGGCTATTTTGAAGGCTATTTCAGGATCACAAGGAAAGACGGAGGTTTTGATACCGGCCTGATGGGCTTTAAAAATAAATTTTCAGAGTTTATCAAAGTTTTACCCAAGCAGGCTAATAATTTTACGTTAACGGTTTTTGACAGTCATCAGAATCAGGTTTTTGAGCAGAATACGATATCCATTAATCATGGGATCTATAACATCTCGGGACAGCCGCTTCCCAATGATATATGCCTGGAGGTGGATGACAATTTCGGAAGTACCTTTCTGGAAAGGATCTTTAAGAAAAACGATATCCTGCCTCTGAGCAGGACCATTTATAAAACCACTTCCAAAAACTTTAATAAAGATAATGAGGACAAGCTTATCATTAATATTTTAGAAGGAAAATCGGGTACCCTTCCGGCAAGTAATATGAGCATCGGATATATTGAGATCAACAGCAAAGATATGCCGATCAACTTGTTGAAAGGGATGGATATCGAGCTGAAATTTAATATGAGCGAATCAAGAGACCTGTCCGTTTCCGTTTATATAAGCTCTATTGATTATGAAAAAAATGAGGTCTTTAATCCCCATACCAAATACATCAATAAAAAGAAATTCCAGGAAGATATCGATAAAGTGATCGATGATATAGAATATGAATTAAGCTTTGTAGATAATATTGACAATGCGGCTTCAGAAGATATTTCCGTTCTGATTCAATTTAAAAATATCAAAGACGAGCTTTTTAAAATAAAATTTGACTTGATAGAAGTGCAGGAAGATGATGCCACGGAAAGGATCTTCCAACTCGATGAAAGAAAAAGAAGAGCCTTGCAGGAATATGATAAACTGGTACGTTTCAGGGATGTGGTCGTTGAAATTGAAGAATATAAAACTTCCAGAACAGATGTGGAAAGTGTTTTGGAAGATGCTTCCCATAAGCAGAAAGAGCAGTTTCAGAAAATCATTAAAGATGAAAGGATATTTTTAGAGTCTAATGAAAAATCGATCATTAAAAGAAAATCCAAAGAACTGGATAAACTGTATGCGGATATCTATTACAAGAAAGATGAATCGTATGCCTCCCTGTATTATTACTACAAATATCGGGACAGTGATGAATATACCGATCAGAAGAAAGCGAAAAAGCTTATTGATGCGGGAGATAAAGCTATTGAAAGCGGAAACTTCAAAGAGGTGAAATATGTTATTCACAGCCTTTATGAGCTCTTAAAAGTGAAGCCCAAAGATCCGTTTGAAGATAAGGATGGAAATTTAGGGCTTAAATAAAAAATACAGAATATCAAATAGCGATTCTGTCTTACTTAAGCCTATAAGGTTTTAAAATCAAAGGCCGGCAAAATTTAATATTCTGTAAACCTATTTCAATTTGATATGTTTAAAAAATAAAGCACTCTACGGAATGCTTTATTTTTTATTCTTTACAAAAGCTCTTATAATCCACACAAGAATGATAATTCCTCCAAATCCCACACCTCCGGAAGCAATACCCAAAGCGATCACTCCACCAAGAATGGCGAGACAGGCCCCTATGATGGCAATATAAAACTGAAGCATGACCAGTTTGAACCCGAATTTTTTTGCCTTTCGCCGGAAAGAAATATCCTTTTTGCTCTCAGATTGCTCTTCAAATTGTTTGTTCAGGCTTCGGTTGGCCGCCAGAAATACGACCAACTCAGCCCCTATAACGAGACAGAATATGCCGACACCCCTTTGATAAAGAAAATAAAGACATACAAAAACGATCGTATAAAAAATAGAGATCAGGATCCATTCCGCAGTATTCCCGTGGTCTTTTTCAATATATTTTTTAGGGACGCTGGTTCTGGGCTTTGTAGCAAACTGTGATTCCTTTCCTGCCCAGCTTGCTCCGATCCTTGAGTTTTTGGCAAGAGTTTCCCGAAGATTCTCCGTATAGGCATCAAACCTGGCCAGGGCTATGAAGATTTTTCCTAAATGAACCATATAATATGTGTCCGTATACTGATATTGGGACAAGTCATTATTAATGTCAAGGATTTCCTCATTAAAATAATGGGAGTCTATATCCGACTGCAAGGCGTAAAAATGAGGGTCTATGGCATGCCTGTACTGGTTCAGGAAATAGTCATACTGCTCTTTATAAGGAAGCGTGGCTCTTACCAGATTGTTCTTATTCGTCAGAATATCGAGCAGCAGGTCTTTATTTTCAAAATTAATGACCGGAAAGTAGTTTTTATAAAAAATCCTGAGGTTTTCCCAGTTATGATTTTTAATATTGGCCTGGATATAATCTTTAATGCTTTCTGAAAAATCGTTTCCAAAATCCTCCTGTATGGCAGGCGGCTCAGAAAATATCCTGTTCCGGGAAGAATCTATTTTGAAATATTCCTTTTTTAAGATCCTGATCAGATTTTCATCACTGAATAACCGACCGTATTTATTTCCGTTTTCCCTGAAAAAGCCTATAAAATTCTCTATGTCATTCAACAGCAGGGCATCATCACTTTTCTGATGGGCTTTTAGAACTTTTTCGGCCTTAATGATATCAGAAGGGTTCCCGGGATCAAAACCGGGAATAGTTTCCTTGATAACGTCTAGTAATTGAAGATTGACCACCCTTATCAGTTCTTTTTATTGAATAAAAATTTTCCTGCCAGAATAGCAGCAGGCAATATAATATGAGTCGGGAACTTTCCGGCGGATAACGACTCGTAAATATAGAGCGAACCCCAGCCTACCAGAAGGATTAAGGGCCATCCAACGACCATGGTGATAAGAAGCGTTGCGGAAACCTTTCCGATAAGATCCGTCTTGTTTTTAAAATCAAAGCTGCTGAAATAATATCTGAAATTCCTGCGGGCCAGATAGATGACCAGGACATTGGCCAGAATATAAAACAGAAAAGCTGTCATCCCGAATGAGAAAACATACACGAAGCTTAATGCATACACCCCCAGAATAAGGCTCGAAAGGAATAATATAAGTCCCTCGTTCTGATTCTTTGAAAAGAACATGGCAATACGGTAAGCAATACCGCTGAAAAACCCGCTTTTCTGGCTTTTCCAGTTCTCAGCAGTACTTTGGTTGTTTCTTAAAACATCTCGGGTCGTATTATTGGAAGATGTGAAGGCACAAAGCGCAGAAAGGATCTCCCCAAGGACAATTTTATTGTCTATGCTGGTCATCTGGTTAGCTGCAACGGCATTATTGATCATAAGGATCTCCTCGTCAAACTCAAAATCATCGATCAGAGACTGAAGGTAATAATATTTTTTATCAATGGAAAACGGATAGCTGTCCCGGAATGAAAACAGGTTCTTATACTTTGAAATTCCGTCAATGATAATATAATTTTTATCATGAATGAGGTTTTTATAAAAATCCAGACTGTCTGCACTGAAAAAAGAAGGATAAAACTGCTGGAACCAGATCAGATCCTGCCATTTGTTATGCCGTACACTTACCGAAATGAATTCTTTAAGATAAGGGGTGAAAACTTCCCTGAACGCTTCGATCTCGTTTTCCGGAATACCTTTCAGATTAGGTTTTTGTTTGATATTCTCAGGATAAGAATCAGTATAAATACTTTTTATCACAGGGAGTTTCAGTATCCTGTCAAAATTTTCCTTCTGATTTTTAACATGGTCTAAAAATGCTTCAATTTCATTGATGGAAAAATTGTTGTTGAGCCTGCTTTCGGCTTTCAGCAGTTTTTCGGCTTTTATGACATCCTGGGGATTATCCGGGTTAAAATCCTGAATATTATCGTCTACAAAATCCCTCAGTCTGAAATTGATCATGATCTATGTTTTTTTTGCAAAATAAAAGAAATTAATAAAATATTTCAGAAAAATCTGATACTTTTCATCATAAAGAGCTAATAAAAAAGTATCTGAAGCCAGGTTTAGATCTATTGATGCCTTATTTCAGTATTATCTTTCAACATACACTTTGTCATAATACATAGTATGGAATTCCACTGTAAAAAGTAAGATCACTGGCTCCCAAATTTCGAAAACAAAGCCTAATATAATTCATGATTTAAAATTCAGAAGTTATGATTAATTTTGCAGTATGAAATTCTTCTGGAATTCCATTTGAACATTTAAATTTAGAAATGAACTCTTTAATCGATAAATATAATATTCCCGGACCGCGTTACACATCATATCCTACCGTTCCGTATTGGGATGAAAGCACTTTTTCTCCTGAACAATGGAAACAAAGTGTGATAAGATCCTTCCATGAAAGTAATGCGGAAGAAGGAATTTCCATCTATATCCATCTGCCTTTTTGTGAGGCATTGTGTACATTTTGTGCATGCCATAAGCGTATCACCAAACAGCATAGTGTAGAAATACCCTATCTGGAAAGCGTTTTAAAAGAATGGAAACTTTATCTTGAGCTTTTTGAGGAAAAGCCAAAATTAAAAGAGCTTCACCTGGGAGGAGGTACACCCACTTTTTTTTCTCCCGAAAATTTAAAGACATTACTGGAAGGGATCTTTTCTACAGTGGAAATTGTAGAACACCCGGAATTTTCTTTTGAAGGCCATCCTAATAATACCACGAAAAACCATCTTCAGACCCTTTATGATCTGGGTTTCAGGAGGGTGAGCTTTGGGGTTCAGGATTATGATCCAAAAGTTCAGAAAGCCATTAACAGGATCCAGCCCTTTGAAAAAGTAAAGGAGGTAACGGAATGGGCGAGAGAGATCGGTTACAGGGGAGTCAGCCATGACCTTGTTTTCGGGCTTCCGCATCAGCATTGGGATGCAATGGAATATACCATCCGCAAAACGCTGGAGCTGAAACCGGACAGGCTTGCGTTTTATTCCTATGCGCATGTTCCGTGGGTAAAAGGAGTAGGGCAGAGAGGTTTTGATGAGAACGACCTGCCGGGCGGAGAAGAAAAAAGGCGACTGTATGAAGATGGTAAAGAGCTGTTGCAGGAATTAGGATATATAGAAGTGGGGATGGATCATTTTTCTCTGGAGCATGATGACCTGTATCAGTCACAGATTCAGAAGAAGCTTCACAGGAATTTTATGGGGTATACGTCAAGCAAAACCCAGTTAATGGTAGGATTAGGAATGTCTTCCATCTCAGATTCATGGTATGCATTTGCCCAGAATGTAAAAACAGTGGAAGAATACCAGAAAATGGTAGAAGAAGGACATATCCCGGTAGTAAAAGGGCATATCATGAATAAAGAAGACCTGATGGTAAGAAGGCATATCTTAAACCTAATGTGCCAGCTTGAAACAACCTTTGATATTCATAATTCTTTCCCTGAACTGGAAAATGCCTTTGAAATGCTGAAAGAAATGGAAAGGGATGAGTTGGTAGAGATCAGTAATAACCAGATTAAAATTACCGAAAAAGGCAGAGCCTTTACGAGAAATGTCGCCATGGTCTTCGACCTCAGGATGATGAGGAACAAGCCGGAAACAAGAATTTTCTCGATGACAATATAAAAAGAATGAATCCGCCTCAATTTTGAGGCGGATTTTTTAATAAATGCTTAATTCGATTGGATTATATTGTTTTTGTGCTTCTTCTGCATTACTTCTCATATATTCAATATCTTAAATTTATACGGACTGAAAGAAAAGAGTATCTCTTTAGTGAACTGCGACTGTTCATCAGCGACATCACCAAAAGTATTATCAATTCTTACTTTTGGAATGCCTGGATCTCTTATTTGTTAATGATCAGCTTCTGGCTGTATGATTTATAATCTCCTGATTTTACAAGGATATAATACATTCCTGCAGGAATCCAGGAAATATTGATGCCATTGTCATGCTCTACCTTTGCATTTTCCATAATGATTCTTCCTTCTGTGGTGATGATATCAATGGTAGTATCATGATCCGTCAATCCATCAATGAAGACCCTTTCCGAAGCCGGATTAGGATATATCCTGATCGGATTTAAATTACCTGTTTCTTCTGTGGATAATGTGCTGGTCTTTATTTTATAAACTTTTCCGTTATTCACGGCTGCTACATACAGTTCCTTGAGATAATCCTGCCCGAATGTTGAAAAATTATCATCAGGATAAGGAGTGGTCCAGGTAATGGAATTATCCGGATTCATCATTCCGATCTGAGATGAGCAATAATCTGCGAAAAAGTATTTTCCCTGAAAAGCGGGATAAAGCGTTCCCCGATATACATATCCGCCTGTAATGGAACATCTTCCTCCGGAATGGGTATACACGGCAACGGGGAAGGTCATGGTACCAGCCGCCGCACAGCCGGTAGTATTATATGCGTTATTACCCTCATAGCAGCGCCATCCGTAGTTGATTCCGGCCTGGGTGATCGGCATCCTGTTGATCTCTTCGAACTGGTTTTGCCCTACATCTGCGATCATGGCATTTCCTGTAGTCAGGTCAAATGAATATTTCCAGGCATTTCTGAGCCCGTATGCCCACACTTCGTCTGCACCGTCAATTCCCACGAAAGGATTATCCGGTGGAATATTGTAGGGGCCGGTTGCATTGACATCGATTCTAAGCATTTTTCCCAATAAGGAGTTTTTGTTTTGGCCATTATTATTGGGATCTCCACCGCTTCCGCCATCTCCTGTGATGACCCATAAATTTCCATCAGGGGCAAAATGGATGCTTCCTCCGTTATGATTGGAAAAGGGCTTAGGGATGTTCAGTAAAATTTTCTCAGAAGCAGCATCGGCTACATCCGGATTGGAGGAGCTTACACTGTATCTGGCAACAATAATGTTTCCTGCCGTATTATTATAATAAACGAAAAAATATCCGTTGGTAGAGTATTGCGGATGGAAGGCTAGCCCCAGAAGCCCTCTTTCGCCGCCATAGACGATCTTGGTACTGATATTTAGAAAGTTAGTGGCATTCACAGCCCCGTTGGGCTGTACAATTCTAATGATCCCGTTTTGCTGTACAACAAATAATCGGTTGTCATTAGCATTTGTAATTTCGACCGGACTTGTAAATCCGCTGGCGAATTCTTCCAAAATAATGCTTTGAGAATTAAGGATTAAGGAAGAAAAAATCCCCATAGTAAGTAATAGTTTTTTCATAATAATTTGATAATTAATGTGTTGTTTTAAGAATGAAAATTTCATACCAATCAATATTTGGAAAAATGATAAAAATATTTTGTGAAAATTAAGAAATCTGGAATAGACTGGCAATACCGATATATCTGAAAATAAACCATTTCTGTTGTTAAAAATTCATAAAATAGAAAGAAATCATTATATTTGCCGACTTAATTTAACGTAGTTATAACAAAATGCAAGGAAAAGGACTTATTACAATTGTTGCTATTGTACTGGGGCTAATTTGCTTAAACGAGCTATTACCAACCTGGTACGCCAGCAAAATTGAAAAGCAGGCGACTGCTATCGCGGGAGATAATCCGGAGAAGTATCAGAAAGAAATTGCCAGACTTTCTAAGGATACTCTTAATTTAGGATTCACGAAACTTTATTACACTAAAGCGAAAGACAAGGAAATGAAGCTTGGTCTTGACCTGAAGGGAGGGATCAATGTTCTTTTGGAGATCAACCAAAGGGATCTGGTGAATGATTTAACCAATTATTCTACAAACCCTGTTCTTATTGAGGCTTTAAACAAAACAGATGAAGCTCAGAAGAACTCTACAAGATCTTACATCGATAACTTCTTTGTGCAGTTTGATGCTGTAAACAAGACAAAAGGAACTAACCTTAAACTTGCAGATCCTGAGATTTTCGGAAATACCAATCTTACAGAAATCAAGTATAATACTACTGACGAGCAGGTAAAAAGCATTGTTAAAAGAAGAATTGATGCTTCCGTAGGGACTGCTTTTGAGGTGATCAGAACAAGGATTGACAAGTTGGGGGCTATCCAGCCTAATGTTCAGAGAGTTCCTGGTACCGCAAGGATTTCAGTGGAAATGCCGGGTATGAAGGATATCGACAAGGTAAAGAAGATGCTTCAGACTTCTGCAAAATTACAGTTCTGGGAAGTACAGCAGGTTCCTGAAATGGCTCCTTATTTCCAGACCTTAACTGCTATGGTAGCTGCAAAAGGGGATTCTATGGGGGTTGCGAAAAATGTAAATTTCCTGAACCTTTTACATATTGACAAATTAAGAACAAATGGAGTTGCCAACGTAAAATTATCTGACACAGCTGTTGTAAATAAGATTTTGAACAGTAAAGTGGCTCAGTCTTTACGTCCGGCCAACATTAAATATACCCAGTTTATGTGGGGTTATAAGCCTGAGGCTACCGATGCTGAAAGTTTAGTATTGTATGCCATCAGAAGTAACATCAACCAAAAAGCTCCGGTAGACGGTGCTGTTGAAACTGCCAGCATCAGCTATGATGAATTGGGAAGAGTAGTGGTAGACATGCAGATGGATTCCAAAGGAGCTAAAGACTGGAAAACATTAACTGAGAAAAACGTTGGTAAGCCGGTTGCCGTAACATTGGATAACAGGGTATATACTGCCCCGAATGTTGTGAGTGCCATTCCTAACGGAAGAACCCAGATTTCAGGGAATTTCTCTCAGGAGGAAGCTAAAGAATTGGTAGACGTATTGGGAGCGGGTAAACTTCCTGCGGGAGCAAAAGTTGTTCAGGCTACCCAGGTAGGGCCATCTTTAGGACAGGAATCTATTGACGCAGGTTTAATGTCATTTATTATTGCTTTCCTTATCATTATCGTTTATATTATTTTCTATTACGGTGGTGCAGGAGTTTATGCGGTAATTGCAATGATCATCAACTTGTTTTATATTTTCGGTATCATGGATTCGGGAGACTTTACGCTCACGCTTCCTGGTATCGCGGGTATTGTTCTTACGATGGCGGTGGCAGTAGATACCAATGTGATCATCTATGAAAGGACCAAAGAAGAAATATTTGCAGGCAAAGGAATCTTAGAAGCTTATAAAGACGGTTTCAAGCATGCATTAAATGCTATTATTGACGGTCACAGTACAACGTTCCTTACCGCAGTTGTGTTGTTCTTCTTCGGAACCGGGCCTATCAAAGGTTTCGCATTAACGTTAATGATCGGTATCGCGATGACATTGTTCACCTCCGTATTGCTTTCAAGAGTAATGATCTTCAGCAGGCTGAACAAAGGTAAAGGTCTTTCTGTATGGACGCCTCCGACGAAGAACTTATTCAGAAATACATGGATCGACTTCATTGGTAAGAGAAAATATGCCTATATCATTTCCGTTATATTAACGCTGATCTGTATTGGGTCTATCTTTACCCACGGTTTCAAATACGGTATCGATTTTACGGGAGGTAGAAATTATGTGGTAAGATTTGATAAAGAAGTGAATGCAAATGATGTTGAAGAAAATTTAGTTAAACTGTTTAAGACGGAAGATGGTAAAAATTCATCCGTTGAAGCTAAGACTTTTGGAAATGACAAGCAATTAAAGATCTCTACGGATTACCTTATCGAAGATGAATCTTTGAAAGCTGACCAGACTATTGAACAAAAATTATACGAAGGGCTAAAATCAAACTTACCTGCAGGAATGACCTTGAAAGAGTTCAAATCCGCAGATAAAGACCACGCGGGGATCATTTCTTCTGAAAAAGTGGGACCTACGGTTGCCGACGATATTAAAACCCATGGTATCTTTGCAATTGTAGGGGCTTTAGGAATTATCTTCATCTATATCCTTATAAGATTTAGAAAATGGCAATTCTCTCTGGGTGCTGTTGCAGCATTATTCCATGATGCGGTTATTGTTTTGGGAGCTTATTCCTTACTTCACAAGTATATGCCGTTCAATATGGAGATCAATCAGGATTTCATTGCAGCGATCCTGACCGTATTAGGATATTCGATCAACGATACCGTTATTATCTTCGACAGGATCAGGGAATACCTTAGAGAGAAGAAGGCTATAACATTGGCCGGATTATTTGATGACTCTATCTCCAGTACTTTGGGTAGAACATTCAATACCTCATTCACTACTATTCTGGTGATCCTGGCGATCTTCATTTTCGGTGGAGATAACCTGAGAGGGTTTATGTTTGCGATGCTAATCGGTATCGGGTTTGGTACTTATTCATCCATATTCATTGCTTCCGCAATTGCTTATGATTTCCTGAAAAAAGGAAAAGAGGATGAAGTACATGGCAAGTCCACTACCAATAAAGAAGTTTTAGCTTCAAAATAATATTCAACTACGATAAATAAGAAAAGCCCTTCACAATGAAGGGCTTTTTGTATTATGCTTTCTTGATATAATGAAATTTAGACTCATTATTTTTTATGATTTCAGTATTTTTGCAGGATTATGGAAAACTCAAAGAAAAAAGCGGCCATAGGCTTTATATTTATTACGCTGTTAATTGATATTACAGGATGGGGGATCATCATTCCCGTTGTTCCGAAATTGATAGAAGAGCTTATTCACAGTGATATAAGTGAAGCAGCTAAATATGGAGGCTGGCTGGGTTTTGCCTATGCTTTTACGCAGTTTATCTTCTCGCCGGTAGTAGGAAACCTGAGTGATAAATATGGGAGAAGGCCCATTATCCTGATCTCGCTTTTCGGATTTGCAGTCGATTATATCTTCCTTGCCCTGGCACCTACGATCTGGTGGCTGTTTTTGGGTAGAGTGATCGCCGGGATTACCGGGGCAAGCGTCACAACAGCAAGTGCTTATATTGCGGATATTTCCACGGATGAAGACCGGGCCAAGAATTTTGGGCTTATTGGGGCGGCTTTTGGTTTAGGATTTATTATAGGGCCTGTTTTAGGTGGAGTATTGGGGCATTATGGAGCCAGAGTTCCTTTCTATGCCGCAGCCGGTTTATGCCTGCTAAACTTCCTGTACGGATATTTTATCCTGCCTGAAAGTTTAGATAAAGACAAGAGAAGGGAATTCGACTGGAAACGTGCCAATCCCATAGGTTCTTTCAAATTTTTAGGAAAGCATCCGGAGATTTCAGGACTTATTGTGGCGCTTATTTTAATATATATTGCTGGACATGCCGTACAAAGCAACTGGAGTTTCTTCACGATGTATGAATTCAGCTGGACGGAAAGAATGGTGGGAATCTCTTTGGGTGTTGTAGGATTATTGGTAGGGATAGTTCAGGGGCTTTTAATACGATGGACAACGCCAAGACTGGGAGAACAGAAAAGCATCTATTACGGGCTTGCCCTGTATGCGATAGGAATGCTGCTATTTGCTTTTGCCACACAGGGATGGATGATGTTTGCCTTCCTGGTGCCTTATTGTCTGGGAGGAATTTGCGGGCCGGCACTGCAATCCGTGATCACGAAAAGTGTTCCGTCCAATGAACAGGGAGAGCTTCAGGGGGCATTGACGAGTTTAATGAGTGCCACTTCCATTATAGGGCCGCCAATGATGACCAATCTGTTCTATTATTTCACGCATGATGAGGCACCGTTTAAATTTTCAGGAGCTCCTTTCTTCCTGGCATTTGTTTTAATGGCGATCAGTGTGGTGATAACCTACTATGCTTTTCAGAAGAAAGAAGTAAAAAAATAACTTATATATAAATAAAAAAACAGGGAATCAAAATTGGTTCCCTGTTTTATTTTAAATATTAATTTATGGCTAAAAAAACATTTTATCTTTTAATGATCTTAAATGTTTTGTTTTTACCATTCTGGAGATTAATCTTTATAATATAAATTCCGCCTATAAGATCTGAAACATTGTAAGAGTTATTAGTGAGTTGTTTCACCAGCATTCCGTTGGAAGAGTAAATATCAATAGTGTTGATCCTTTCTTTTGAGATAATGATTAATTTGTCTTTTACCGGATTTTCTATTTGTATTTCTCTGTTTTGGATAGATTCGTTAGCAGATAAAGTAGAGCTGTTAAGTAAATATTTGACAACCTCAAGAGGCCCATAATAGCTTGCTCCGCCATAGGTAATGATGCTGTTATCAAAAACCTTAATTCTGAATGCAGAATGGTTCTGTAAGTTAACATCATTATCTACAAAGTATCCAACTGAAGAGTCCAGAGTTCCGTTTTGATTAATCTTAGAGATAGAATTGCTATACGCTCCGCTGCTGTCGCTGATATTCCCGGCAGTATAATAATAGCCGCTCTTCTCATAAAGATCTAAAATCATAGCTCCTCCGACGGGTGGAGTATAATTGAATGTATTATCTATGGTTCCGTCTGAATTTATTCTTTTTAGTATACCAAAGCCACCGGATCCCGTGTCTGACATGTCTATACATGCTATTTTATTATTGCTGTCTATAAAGGCTTTACTTACGTTTAAAGGAGGATCGAATGCTGCTTCTCCATTATTGCCAAAACTGGTCATAAGTTGTCCGTTTGAATCGTATTTTATCATTTTATAAGGCTCGAAACAAATAATATTGGATTGATGATCTACTAAAATATAACCAGGAAAACTGGTAAATACAAGTTCTCCATTATTTCCAAAGCTGTTGTCCACAGTTCCGTCAGAATTTATTCTGAGCAGGCGGGTGGGTCCGGGAACAGGGGAATCCAGCTGCCCGAAGATAAGTATCTTATTACCCTGTTCAAATAGATCGGTAAATAATATAGTTGCGTCGAAAGTTTTAGTTCCTCCAATACCGAATGAGAGGTCCGGTTGACCATTGGGTAGTAATCTGATGATATCAAACTTAATAACAGCGTTTGTAATGGCGTCATGTTTTTTGAAAAGCAATGTCAGTTTGTTATCGGCGTGTCTCAAAAAGCTGATAAGATCATCAGTTTCATAGTTTAAAAAGATTTTTCCATTATTTCCAAAGGTATTATCCAAAGGGCCTGTGTAACTCGTTGCTTTAGAAATAACGAATTGATTGGTGTTGGAATCAAATGACCTATAGAAAACACTGCTGCCGGTATCGGCCAGGTCTCCTATTAAGAAGCTTCCTGCGGGTAAACTATATATTCCGTTTGAAGCAAATGAAATATCCTTGGAGAGCTGAGAATAGAGAACATTGACTGTAAATAATGTTAGTAACAAAATTGCCTTTTTCATTGAGTTTTTTTACGTGCAAACATAAACAAAATAAAGAATAAAAGAATATGTTAAGTAATTTATTATGAATGCTTTATGAATTTGTATAAATAGTAATAATTAAATGATAATTAGCTATTAATAATTTTTATTCATAGAAAAACTTTTTTCACTATATAGAGTAATATTAATTGTGAAAATATTTAAATAATTAATTAATGAAAATATTGAATTGGTTTAAAATCTGTACAAATTTTCTATTAAGCCTCAGATAGATTTTAAGAATTGATGAATTCATAATATTATGGGGTATTTTTTTTTAAATTTCAATTAAATTTAGGGGTTCTTTTGATGCTATTTTATATATTTGTGCAAAACAACACTATACATGAAAAAGAATCAACTGATTTCGAGCGTTATCATTATGACTGCTATCTTAAGCTGTAACAATAATGATGAAACAACAAGTACTGCTGAAAGTACAAATAATAACAATTCTACAGTTCCGGCTATTTACAGTAAAATTTACGGGGCTTCAAGCATTACTTCAGATGGGACGTATGTTTATATAAAGACAACGGGTACACCGGACCATAAAAGTGTATATTACCCTACAACCAACAGCTTATATGAAAACTTTTCAGGAACAACTTTCGGGGGCTATACCTTTTCAAAAAATCCTAATTCAATCTCTACGAAGAGTTACACCTTTAAAATTCCCATGAGCCCTGCGGTGGCTTCTACCCATAGCGCTACTCCTTTGGGACCGATCGGGGTGTCTATCAATGGTGTTCCGTTCTTCAACCAGTATGCAGGTCCCAATCAGCCTTTATCAGGCGAGATCGTTTCTTTCGATCAGTGGTGGGGGCATCCGGCTCAGGGAGGAGATTATCATTACCATGTGGAGCCTAAATACCTTACGACGGTGAAAGCCTCAAAATCTGCTTTACTGGGATTTTTACTGGACGGATTTCCTGTATATGGCCCCGAAGAAAACGGTTCGACAGTTGCTGATGCCTCTCTGGATGCATACCACGGACATGCTACTGCAACAGCGGATTATCCTAACGGTATTTATCATTATCATATTACCAGTACAGATCCTTATATCAATGGGAATGGCTTTTACGGGACTCCGGGGACTGTCAGCAATTAGTATCCTGCTACTTTTCCTATCCTGTCGGGATACCGGGAAGTTGAAATATTATAATATCAGCGAACTCAGCCTGAAAAATAAGAACGGATTGGCCATGAATCATCATTCACCTTTTACGGGTGCTGTTTATTCATTTTTCCCCAATACGAAAGACACGGCAGAAATAATCGGCTTTAACAAAGGGAGAGAACATGGCGAATGGAAGCAGTTTTTTCCCGGCGGTAAGCTAAGACAGCAGCGTTATTATGAAAATGGGGTGAAAGTTAAAACATTAAAAGAATGGTGGGATAACGGAAAGCTTAAGATATCCGGCTCTTTTCTTAAAGGAGAAAATCATGGTGTGTATAAAGAATGGAACCGGGAGGGAAGGCTGGTACAGGAAATGCACTATAAGTCAGGATACGAAGAGGGAAGTCAGAAACAATTCTATGACAACGGAAAAATACGGTCTAATTATGTTATGAAAAATGGTAAACGCTATGGTTTATTAGGAACAAAAAACTGCGTCAATGTTAAAGACAGTATTTTCAAAAAATAGACTGATATTATTGTCAGGATTAATATTCATATTTTCTTGTAAAAAGCAGGAAAATGGTTCTTTGCCCTATTATAATGCACCGGATTTCAGCCCTCATTTTGTCACAAAAACAGAAGCAGACAAACAGATCCCACACGTTATTGCTCCATTTTCTTTTACAGATCAGGACAATAAAATAATTACGGATAAAGCCATAGATCATAAAATACATGTGGCCAGCTTTATCTTTACATCATGTGGAAGCATATGCCCCGTGATGATCAGGAATCTGGATATTGTCAATAAAAAGTATCAGAAGGATGCGGATGTGGTGATGCTTTCTTTTTCGGTAACTCCCTGGATAGATACCCCGCAAAAGCTTAATGAATTTAAAGCTGCTAATAAGATCAGCAATCCGAACTGGCATTTTTTAACAGGAAATAAAGGAGAAATCTATAAGCTTGCACGCCAGTCTTATTTTGCCGAAGAAGACCTGGGATTTACCAAAGACAGCACAGAATTCCTTCATACGGAGCATATTATTTTAGCTGACCGGGATAAAAAAATAAGGGGAATATATAACGGAACTTTACAAACCGATATAGAGCAGCTGGTAAAGGATATTGATATCCTGAAAAAAGAATAATTCAAAAGCTTAATATTTTATTAAAACCGAATATTAAACTTACAGATTCATTTATCTTTTGTAATTTTGCACCTATGGAATTAAGCATTGGAGAAATGGCACTGATTGCCGTGGCAATCGTTGTATTATTCGGCCCGGATAAGCTGCCTCAGATAGCGCGCGATCTGGGTGCCGGCGTAAGAAAGATGCGTGGTGCCGTAGAAGATATTAAAACCGAGATCATGAAAGAGACTGATAATCCTGTCTCTGAGATCAAACGTGAGATCGAGAAGGTAAAGGATGCTGCCAAAGATTTTAATCCCATGAAAAATATCGAAAAAGATATTTTAAATGAACCTTCTGCATCTCCGGAACCGGCAAAACCAAAGCCGGCCGATGATGAAAACCATGAAGGGCCTGTAAGCAGATAACCTATGGAAGAGATCATTCAGGAGGATAAGAAAGTCTTTTTGTATCTCAATAACCTGGGAGACACCTCTTTCGATCAGTTCTGGATTATGGTTTCCAGTACCTGGCTGTGGATCCCGCTTTATATTATATTTTTCTATTTCCTCTATAAAAACTATAAGCTGAGATCTTTGATCTATATCCTTATATTCATAGCTATCGGGGTTACTGTTTCCGATCAGTTGGCCGGGATTTTCAAATATGGAATCGCCAGGCTCAGGCCCTGTCACGATCCGGCTTTGGAACATCATATGAGGGTCGTAAAATGTGGCGGACAGTTCGGATTTTACTCTGCCCATGCTTCCAATACATTCTTTTTGGCCAGCTATTTAAGTATTTTACTGAAAAAGAAGCTTAATTGGTTTCCTTATGTTATATTTGTATGGGCTATAGTGGTAGCTTACAGCCGTATATATTTAGGAGTGCATTTCCCGATAGATATTTTGATGGGGGCGTTTGTTGGATTTTTATTGGGAGGGCTGTTTGCCACACTCGCAAGAAAAGTGATCAACAAGCAAAATATAACTTCATGAAAAAACATTTATTATTTATCACCCTGGTTTTTACCTCGGCCAATTTCTACACACAGGATGCAAAAACTGCTGAAGAATGTTTCAAAAAAGCAGATTATAAGTGTGCGGAAGAGCAATACACCAAACTGGCTGAAAAAGAACAGATCCAAAAAATCCTGTCGGAATATTACAATAATCTTGGAACAGCACAAAGAAGGCTGGGGAAGACCGCTTTAGCATTCAAATCCTATGAATCCGCGCTAAGGGCCAATCCTATGTCGGCTCCTGTTTATGCTAATCTGGCTTCTTTGCACAGCCAGAGAGGAAGCAAAGCAAAAGCACTGGAATATATTGATAAAGGTTTGCAGATAGAACCGGAGAATGTGGATATGTATCTGACGCGTTCCAAGATCTATGACAGCCAGGGAAAAAAAGATCTGGCCGTAAAAGAACTGAATCAGATCCTGAGCTTTGCATCGGACAACTTATTTGCAAGAACAGGTTTAGCCAATCTGAAGAAAAACAACGGGGATCTGGATGGCGCTCTGAAAGATTACAACCAACTTATATCAGAAAAGCCGGAGTCGTTATTGTATAACGGAAGAGGTGATCTTTACCTGAAAATGAAAAAAACAAAAGAAGCGCTTGCAGATGTGAACAAGGCCATTTCTATTGATCCTAAATTTGCCCATTCTTATGTTACAAAGGCATTGATCTTATTTGAAACTCAAAAGCCCAAAGAAGCCTGTGCCAATCTGGATAAAGCCGTAAGTCTGGGATATGAAAAGCCTTTATTGTTGGAATATTATACGAAATGCCCTGTGGTTGCGAAATAGCACAATTACAGATTATAAATTTTAAATGTAAGATATATCAATATTGATCATTCATCACATATCATTTATCAATCATTATGATAAGGCTTTCCCTGTAGAATCTGATCTGCCCTGTATAACTGTTCCACTATAAATAAGCGGATCATCTGATGGGTGAATGTCATTTTAGATAAGGATATCTTCTCGTTGGTCCTGCTGTAGATCTCATCCGAAAAGCCATAGGCGCCGCCAATGAGAAAGTGGATCTTTTTCACGGAAGAACCCATCCAGTCGTCTATTTTTTTGGAAAACTCCCTGCTCGTATACTGTTTTCCTTTTTCGTCCAGAATAATGACCAGGTCATTTTTATCGATATGATTAAAAAATAATTTAGCTTCTTCTTTTTTCAGAAGATCAGGAGAAAGGTTTTTAGCATTCCTGATATCAGGAATTTCAATGATCTCAAAATTCCAGTGTTTGGGAAGCCGGTTAAGGTAATAGTTGATCAGGGAAAAAATCTCCTTATCATCTGTTTTACCGATACAAAGTAAGCTGATCCGCATTTGTTTTCAATAAAGAGTTCAAAGATATTCATTAATTAGAGATTTTTTTCATATTTTCATCATGTTTTTAATGCTATAATTAATAAATGAGTGTAAAGGTTCCTAAATTTATCTTGAAAATTCAAGAGTTCTTTGATGATATACATATTCCTGTTCTGGGAATATCGCTTTGGCAGATGTTCCAAATCTACATTTCAGGGATCTTCAAGGGAAAAATAGGGCGGAAGGCAGCAGCTATTTCCTGGAGCTTTACCATCAGTTTATTTCCTTTTATCCTGTTCTTATTATCGGTATTGCCCTATATGCCCCATTACGACAAACTTCAATTCTATATTTTCGAAGTATTGATCCATAATGTGTTTCCTTCCAATATGGAAACCGATGTAAGAGGATATATTGAAAAAAGTATTGTTCCCAATATGAGGGGAATCAGTAACCTGACCATTATTCTTGCACTGATCTTCGCTACTAACGGCACATTTTCGCTCATCAACGGATTTAATGAAAATAATGAAGAAAAGTTGAGTGATGTAAAGGAGTTTATCCTTTCGTTCTTTATTACGATAGGGTTTATCAGTATCGTGTTTTTGGCCCTTTTCGGGGTGTATTATGTAGAGGTTGTTATGAAGCTCTTTACCCCTTCTTATGATATTTCCTGGCTGGTTAATAATTTATCCAAAATCATAGGTTTTGTTTCTTTTCCTTTGTTCTATTTTATCCTCCTGGCCTTATTTTACTGGCTGGGAACCGTTAAGATCACAAGATTCAGGCAGGCTGTTCCCGGAGCTATTTTAACGACCGTTCTGTTTGTGGTTACCACTTATATTTTTGCCATCTATGTGAAAGATATTGCAAGATATAATGTTCTTTACGGATCTATCGGAAGTATGATCCTGCTGATGGTCTGGGTAAATATCAATGTGTATCTGCTTTTATTCGGGAATGAACTTAATATGGCGATCAGAAAACTGAGAATAGAAAAACTATTGTCGGATGAGCTTAAAAAAGAGACGTCCCATTTTCATACGGAAATTACAGAACCTGACTTGGAAGGAGATGAAGACCATATTCTGAAACTTAATGATAAAAATAAATCATGATTAAATCTGTCAAAAGCTTAATTATTCTTGCATCCTTTACTTTGTTTTCCTGTGATCATATCATTGATGAAATAGATCGTGAAAGAGAAGAGGAAAGCTATACTACGCCCTATATGGGAAAATGGACGGGAAATTTTAATGGAGATCAAAGCGGAACTTTAGTTTTGAATGTAGGTAAGAGCGGAACCATAGAAGGAGTAAGAGTGTCGGGTAGTTTTCAGGAAACCTTTTATACTTCACTTCTGGGAGGCGGAAGCGGAGCTATTAATGGTATTACAACTTCGGGTTCGGGATTTGTTCTGCATGGAAGCCTCGAATCCAAATCCGGAACCTGGACTATAGGAAATCTGAACGGAACATGGTCTGTAATAAAAAATTAATAAGGAGATTATTCTTCTGTTATAGTCCCGTTATTCTTCTTTGCCTCCATACTTAATGTGATAAATCCTAAAATTGCGGCTAAAAAAGAAGCTACTAAAATGGCAAATTTTGCCTCATTCTGTAGGGTAATCTGACCTTTAAATGAGAGCAATGCAATAAAAATAGACATTGTAAAGCCAATTCCGGCTAAAAAACCAACCCCCAGCATTTGCATCCATGAACTGTCCTGAGGCAGAGAACTCAGTTTAAGCCTGATAGCAATAAACGAGAAAAGATTGATGCCGATAAGTTTTCCCAGAACCAACCCGCCAATAACTCCTATTCCCAAGGTGCTGGTCAATCCCCCAAGCATCTCATTGCTGAATGTAATATTGGTATTGGCTAAGGCAAAGACGGGCATGATAAGGAAATTGACCGGAAAATGGAGCTTGTGTTCCAGCTTTTCCAAAGGTGATGGTTCCACATCGGAAGTATTGGTAGGAATGGAAAAAGCCAGCAATACCCCGGCAATAGTGGCATGCACCCCTGAATGATGCAGGAAGTACCATAAGAATGCTCCGGGGATTAAATAGAAGATCATTTTTTTAACCTTTAAAAAATTCAAAAGGAATAATAAAGCAGTTATCCCGAAAGATAACAACAGGTAGGTCCAGTGTATCTGTTCGGTATAAAAAACGGCAATGACCAATATGGCCCCCAAGTCATCTACGATGGCCAAAGCAGCGAGGAAGATCTTTATGGAATTAGGAACCCTGTTTCCCAGCATGGAAACGATAGCCAGAGAGAACGCAATATCTGTTGCCATGGGAATTCCCCAACCGTTACCGTATTGAGTCCCAAAGTTAAAAATACTGAAAATAAGGGCAGGAATCAGCATTCCACCTATAGCGGCTACTATGGGGAGTGAGGCATTTTTAAAAGAAGAAAGTTCGCCTTCTACAAGTTCCCGCTTGATCTCCAGGCCTACCAGAAGGAAGAATATGGCCATCAAACCATCATTGATCCATATGCTGACAGGATAACTCAGATGAAAAAGGTTAATTCCTGCCTCCTTATCCAGAAACTTCTGAAAGCTTCCCGCTGAAGCTGAATTAGCAATGAAAAGCGATATTAATACACATACAATAAGTATGATCCCTGAAGACTGGCTGCTGTTAAAAAACTTTTTAAAATAAAGCGATAAATTCATTGATAAGGTTATACCCGCCTCACCCTCGAGACTCCGTTAATGGTTTTAAGTTTCTTGAATGATTCTTCCAGCTGGCTCTTATTCTTTACCTCAAGAGTAATATTTCCGGTAAATATTCCGTCATTGGATTCAATGGACATACTTTTCATATCCATTCCCATAGAGTTGCTAATGACTGCTGTAATATCATTGATCATTCCCATTCTGTCAAGCCCTTCGATCTCAATTTTCACACGGTTTTTAAAGCTCTCGGCATTCACCCATTTTGCAGGGATCACCCTGTAATCATACTGGGCTCTGAGGTTGATCGCATTAGGGCAGTTGTCATTATGAACCTTTATCCCGTCTGAAATTGTAATGAAACCGAAAATTTTATCCCCAGGAATAACCGTACAACATTTCGCATAGCTATAGTTCAGCTTTTCCTCGTCTTTTCCAAAGACGATCATGTCCAGATTGGTCTCTTTCGGTTCTTCAAATTCCTGGTTTTTAGCAGGTGATTTCCTGAATCGGGAAAGTAAATTGTTGAATACGTTCTTACTTTCAATATATTTTCTTAAACTGCTTGCGTCCAGATCATTACTCTGGAATTTCAGGTATAATTCCTGTGATGTTTTCAGATTGAAGAATTTCTGAAGTTTATTGACTTCTTCATCATTAAAATTGATCTTGGCATGACGAAGCTTTCTCTGCAGAATCTCTTTTCCTTCATCTACCAATTGGTTTTTTTGGGAGTTCAGGAAGCCTTTGATTTTTGATTTGGCCTTGGAAGTCACTACAAATTCCAGCCAGTCGGTTTTTGGCTTTTGATTCTGGGATGAAAGAATGTCTATCTGATCACCATTCTGAAGAACATAAGAAATAGGAACCAGCTTTCCGTTGATTTTAGCGCCTAAACATTTCATTCCCAGATCAGAGTGAACGGCAAAAGCAAAATCAAGGGCTGTGGCATTGGTAGGCAGGATCTTGATTTCTCCTTTCGGGGTAAATACGAAAACCTCTTTTGAGTATAAATTAAGCTTGATATTATCTAAAAGCTCGGAAGTTGAAAGATTCTGCTGCTGTTCGAGGACTTCACGGATCTCGGTGACCCATTTTTCAAAATTCCGGTCATCTGAACTTTGTTTATATCCTTCTTTGTATTTATAGTGGGCTGCAACTCCTTTCTCGGCAATTTCATCCATCCTTTCGGAGCGGATCTGCACTTCGATCCATTTTCTGTCAGGGCCCAGAACCGTTAAATGTAAGCTTTCATATCCTGTGGAACGGGGCTGGGTGATCCAGTCACGCATTCTGGAAGGATTGGTATGGTAAACATCAGTAACGATAGAGTAGATCTTCCAGGCCAGGAACTTTTCATTTTTAGCATCGGATCTGTAAATAATCCTGATGGCATAATTATCAAATACTTCTTCAAAAGGTACTCCCTGTTTCAGCATTTTCCTGTAAATGGAAGAAATGGCTTTGGCGCGGCCTTTTATTTTAAAATTCAATCCTTCTTCATTGAGCCTTTCGGAAACTTCTTTCTTGAATTCTTCAATATACCTTTCACGGCTTTCTTTGGCTAATTCAAGCTTTTCTGTGATCTCATTATAAATTTCGGGATTATTATATTTTAAAGAAAGGTCTTCTAGTTCTGATTTAATATTATACAGGCCTAAACGGTGAGCCAACGGAGCATAAATATACACCGTTTCAGAAGCGATCTTCTTCTGCTTATCCGGTGCCATGCTCTCCAGGGTACGCATATTATGAAGGCGGTCTGCAATTTTGATCAGGATCACCCTGAAATCTTCAGACAATGTCAGCAGAAGCTTCCGGTAGTTTTCTGACTGTACGGAAATATTCTGGTGATTCATAATGGATATCTTGGTCAACCCATTTACGATATTGGCAATTTTTGCCCCGAAAATTTTCTTAAGGTCTTCGTAAGTGTAATCGGAGTCCTCTATAACATCATGCAGTAATGCACAGGCAATAGAAGTGGCTCCCAATCCTATTTCCGTAGCAACAATTTTAGCAACGGCGATTGGGTGATAGATATAAGGTTCCCCTGTTTTTCTCCTCTGGTCTTTATGGGCATCCAGCGCAATATCGAAAGCCTTTCGGATCAGTTTGTTATTTTCTTCATCCAGACCTCTGTAAGTGTTAGAAATCAGGTCCTTATATCTTGCAAGTATCTCTTTATTCTCTAATTCTAAATCGTAACTCATTTGTGTGAAAAGCCTATATTTAGACGAAAATACGAAATTTTTTCTATTTTTCCAACCATAAAAAATCCGAAGAGGATTCTACGGATTTCGGTTATTAGAATTTATGTTATTGTCAGAACTTCACTTCGGAGTCGATGCCGTTGCTTGAAGCTTTTATCTTTACTTCGGGGCTGTCATGAATTTCAGCTTTGCTTCTGGCATCAATGAATTTTTTAACGTTATGGTAATGAGCCTGCTCAATACTCATGTTTTCAATGAAATAGGTCTTCAGGACAGAGTTGAGACCGAAAACGCTCCGGGCATTATCCGCCTGGCTTTGATCTTTAACTGCCACACTCGCCAGGTACTGGGAGTTATGATGGTTGTCATCAAGATATACAATGTAATCTGAATTTTCGAAACCAGAACTTTCTAAATCGGTTTCAAGTTTTTTGTAGTCGCTGTGATGCCCAAATAATCCAGCTAATATATTTGACATAGCACTAGTTTTAAAATTTGTACTTAAAGATAATAAATAATTTTCAATTATGTTGAAAATATTTTAATAAAATTAGTTATTTTTTATTTCATCTATAATGTTATAGGGTGTGTTCGAAATTATCTATTAATTACTTTTTAGCATTGAATAATTTATATTCTCGCAGATTTGGCAGATGACACAAATGATGATATTAATAAAAAGTCTGTTTAAATGCGACTTAAGGCGCTGGAATTTTTTTACCATTAAGGAATTAAGCTTACTAATCTGCTTATGAATTGTTTAAGAAATCAATATATGGATTTCAAAAACATTTAAAATATCTTAATTCCTTAATAGTATATAAATTTTTCAAAAAGATCTGCGTAATCTGCTAAATCTGAGAGAAATTAAAAAGAACAAAGCTTAGCTCAGTCTTTCGTTTTTAATTTCCTCCACAATTTCCGGATTCAATAAAGTAGAAATATCCCCGAAATTACTGAAATCCCCTTCCGCGATCTTTCTCAGGATCCTGCGCATGATCTTTCCGGAACGGGTCTTCGGAAGCCCTGATACAAACTGTATCTTATCGAGCTTGGCAATAGGCCCGATCTGTTCAGAGATCAGCTGATTGATTTCTTTTCTCAGATTCTCCTTATCACGGCCTTCTCCGGTTTCTTTTAAAATGACAAAACCATATAATGCATTCCCTTTGATATCATGAGGGTAGCCTACAATGGCAGATTCCGCAACGGCCGGATGCTCATTGATGCTGTCTTCAATAGGGGCAGTCCCCAGATTATGACCGGAAACAATGATCACATCATCTACACGGCCTGTAATTCTGTAATAGCCCACTTCATCTCTTAAAGCACCGTCACCCGTAAAGTATTTTCCCGGAAAGGCTGTAAAATAGGTCTCTTTATATCTTTGATGATCGCCCCAGATCGTCCTTGCGATTCCCGGCCATGGAAAGCGGATGCATAGATTGCCTGTAACCTGGTTTCCTGTGATCTCGTTACGTTTGTCATCCATCAGGACAGGCTGTATTCCAGGTAATGGCAGTGTGGCATAGGTGGGTTTTGTAGGAGTGACGAATGGGATAGGAGAGATCATGATCCCGCCGGTCTCAGTTTGCCACCAGGTATCTACGATCGGGCATTTTTTTCCTCCTACATGATCATTGAACCAATGCCAGGCTTCATCATTAATAGGTTCTCCAACGGATCCTATTACTTTTAATGTGCTCAGATCATGTTTGTCCACCCATTCTGCACTTTCTTTGGCTAAAGAACGGATGGCTGTAGGTGCTGTATAGAATTGGGTGACTTTATGCTTCTCAATCACTTCCCAAAAACGATCCGGCTTGGGGTATGTGGGGATTCCTTCGAAAATGATGGTTGTAGCTCCGTTGCATAAAGGCCCGTAAAGAATATAGGAATGTCCTGTGATCCAGCCAATATCGGCAGTACACCAGTAAATATCATTTTCCTGATAATTGAAAATATTTTTAAAGGTATACGCAGTATATACCATATATCCGGCGCAGGTATGGAGCATTCCTTTAGGTTTACCCGTAGAGCCGGAAGTATAAAGGATGAAAAGGGGATCTTCCGCATCCATAATCACGGTAACAAAATCTGCAGAAGCTTTTTCATACAGATCTGCCATCCAGGAGTCCCGGCCTTCTTTCATCCTGATCTCGTTATGAGTTCTTTTCACCACCAGGACTTTCTCTACGCTAGGGGTCTTTTCTAAAGCCTCGTCTACAATGCTTTTCAGGTCAAGGACTTTGTTTCCTCTATAGCTTCCGTCCGAAGTAATGACCATTTTGGCTTCACAGTCATTGATCCTTGAAGCTACTGCCGAAGCGGAGAAGCCTGCAAAAATTACAGAGTGTACCGCACCCAGCTTTGCACAGGCCAGCATGGCAACTGCCAGTTCAGGGATCATCGGAAGGTAAATGCAGACACGGTCTCCCTTCTGAATTCCCATGTCTCTTAGCACGTTGGCTGTTTTATTGACCCGGGTGTATAATTCATTATAAGTAATATGCTGGGCTGCTTCTTTTGGATCATTAGGTTCCCATATGATGGCTGCTTTGTCGCCTCTTTCTGCCAGATGCCTGTCCAGGCAGTTTTTGGTAATATTCAGCTTGGCATTCTTGAACCATGAGATTTTGGCCTCATGCATATCATAATCAACGACTTTACTCCAGCGCTGGTACCAGACAAAGTTTTTATCAGCAATATTATCCCAGAATTTCTTGGGGTTTTTAATAGACTTTTTATATTGTTTAAAATAATCAGGCAGGTCTTCGATCTGGTAATTTCTCATATCCTTTTGTTTGAATTTAGATTGTATGTTATAGTTGGTATTTTTAGCCTTTAAGCTCTGTATTCTTTGATTTTTTCCCGGATCTCATCAATGATCTTTTCATCATCAATAGTTGACGGGATCTGGAAGTCTTTTCCGTCCAGTAATGTTCTGATCAATTTTCTTAAGATCTTCCCGGAGCGTGTCTTTGGCAGGCGTTTAACAGTCATTACATTTTTCAGGCATGCGACGGCTCCTATTTTTTCACGAACGGCCTGTACGATTTCTTTTTCCACCTTATCTTCTGAAATGCCTGAACCGTTTTTTAAGACAACGGCCGCAAACGGGATCTGACCTTTTAATTCATCATCAATTCCCACTACGGCACATTCGGCAACTTCAGGATGGGAGGAAACGATTTCTTCCATTTCCGAGGTAGAAAGCCTGTGTCCGGCAACATTGATCACATCATCCACTCTCCCCGTGATGAAAATATAGCCGTCTTCATCTTTGATGGCGCCATCTCCGGAGAAATAATATCCTTTATATTGTGACAGATAGCTGTTCTGAAAACGTTCCTGATCTTTCCATATTCCCAGAAGGGCACCCGGCGGAAGCGGAAGCCTGATGACAAGGTAGCCTTCATGATGCGGGGCCAGTTCGTATCCGTTTTCATCAAAGATTTTAATATCATATCCCGGAACAGGTTTTCCGGCAGAAGCCCGTTTAATGGTATAGGTATTATCAAAAGTGAGCAATCCGAGCATGGGCCAGCCGGATTCTGTCTGCCACCAATGATCTATCGCGGGGACTCCTATGTGCTCGGCAAACCAGTCTAGGGTAGCTACATCACAGCGTTCCCCGGCCAGAAACTGTTTCCTGAAATGGGAAAGGTCATATTTTTTGACCAACTCTCCATTGGGATCTTCTTTTTTAATAGCTCTTATAGCAGTAGGAGCGGTAAACATCACAGAAACTTTATATTCCGAAATGATCCGCCAGAAAGTTCCTGCATCAGGGGTCATGATAGGTTTTCCCTCAAAAATTATGGTTGTATTTCTGTTGATCAGGGGACCGTATACCGTATAGCTGTGGCCAACAGCCCAGCCAAAATCCGAAGCGGCCCAGTACGTTTCTCCCGGCTCAATGCCATAGATGTATTTCATGGAAAATTTCAGAGCTGTGGCATAACCTCCTGTATCACGGGCAATTCCTTTTGGCTTCCCTGTAGTTCCGGAAGTGTAAAGCAAATAAAGTGGGTGTGTGGATTCTACGGAAACGCAGTCAGCAGGTTCTGATTTTTCAGTTAATTCTTCATAATCTATCAGATCCTCAAACATCTCGTGCTGGTTATCTACCAGTTTGCGGTTGTAAACAATAATATGATCCACTTTGTCCTGAGCCAGTTCAATGGCTTTTTCAACTAATGGAAGGTAGGGGATTCTTTTGGCAATTTCCATCCCTGCAGTTGCGGTGATGAGAGCTTTTGGTTTGCAGTCATCAATTCTCACTACAAGCTCATGCGGTGCAAAACCTCCGAAAACCACATTGTGGATCACCCCGATCCTTGCGCAGGCCAGCATGGCAAACAACGTCTGAGGGATCATAGGCATATAAATAATGGCTGTATCACCTTTTGTTAAGCCTAGGGAAGTAAGTCCGCCGGCGAATTTTGAAATTTCTTCTTTGGCCTGATTGAAGGTATAGGTTTTCTTCTTGCCGGTAACAGGGGAATCATAAATAATGGCAACCTGTTCTCCAAAACTGTCTTCAATATGCTTGTCTATACATAAATAGCACATATTAAGCTTCCCGTCTGCAAACCATTGGGTATAACGGGCCTCATCCTGCGAAAGGATTTGTATCGGAAACTCAAACCATTGGATCTCCCGGGCCTGTTCTTTCCAGAAACTTTCTTTGTCTTCTATACTTTTTTTAAATAGATCATCTGCATTCATATCAATAAAGTGTTTTTATGCTCATTATGTTGATCAAATATTGTTTTGTGAACAGAAATTTATCTGTTTTAATAGTCTTTATTTCTAAACCATTAAGATTGGATTAAGCTTTTAAGAATATTAAGCATTACTTAAAGTTGAGATTCTTCATTCCGCTTTCGCTTCATTCAGAATGACAAAATGGGTTTAAGTCCATTGTCTTTATTCTTTTCTCCTTACCTACTCAAACATTTCCTCAATCTGCTGGATCAGTTTTTTGATGGAATAAGGTTTTGTTACATAGGCATCTGCTCCCATTTCAAGACCTCTTTCAATATCTTTAGGATTGTTTTTGGCACTCAGAAAAATAACTTTGGTATCCTTTAATTTTTCATCCTGCTTAATGATCTCTAAAGTGCTGTATCCGTCAAGGTTGGGCATCATGATATCGAGGAGGATCACATCCGGAATCATTGTTTTCAGGAAGTCCAGCACTTCGGTACCATCCCTTGCAATGTAGACGTCATAACCGTTTTTCTTAAAGCTGTATTCCAGCGACATTAATATTTTATGCTCATCATCCGCAATGATTATCTTTTTCATAAATTTTGGTTTTATTCAACATCATTTTTAGTCTCTTTTGTTGTTTTCTGAGGAAGGCTGATCGTGAAAGTCACTCCCAATCCGCTGTTTTCAGCTTTTATTGCACCGTGGTGGGCTTCTGTGATCTTTTTTGAGATGGCTAAACCAAGACCGCTTCCCGTAGGTTTTAAAATATTCTGATTTCTGGACTGGTAGAATTTATCAAAGATCATTTCCAAATCTTCTTCAGGGATGTGTTTGCCCGTATTGAAAAGGGTGATGATCAGGTAGTCTTCTTTCTGAAAGAGTTTAGTCTGTATTGTTCCCTGCTCATCCGTAAACTTTAAAGCATTTCCCAGAATATTCTGGAAGAGCTGGATCATCCTTGCCTCATCATATTCAAATATATATTGATTTAAAAGATTGACCTCGCTTAAGTGAATATTTTTCTGCTGCATGAGGTGAAGCAGCGGATTGACTGCTTTTTTATAGGTTTCAATGATGTTGTTCTGCTGAATGTGCAGGGCAATTTCGCCATGCTCTAATTTATCCAGATAAAGGATGTCATTGATGATCTCGCTTAACCTGTCAGATTCCGTAATGATATTGTTTAAAAACTCTTTTTTGATGTCTAAAGGAATATCGTCATCATCCGCCAAAATCTCCCCTGCGGAACGAATGGCTGTAATAGGGGTTCTCAGTTCATGGGCAACGGAATCCAGAAAATCGTCTTTTTGACGGTCTTTGATAATCAGGCTTTCATTGGCTGTCCTTAGTTCATCGGAAAGCTGTTTCAGTTCTTCCGACTGCTCCGTAAGTTTTTTATTGAGGGTGATGTTTTCTTTGGATTCTTCTAAAATATTCAGGACTTCCTTTAGAGATATTTTATCTTCTTTGGTAACGCCTTCGATCAGGATCTTTGCGGAAGCAGTTCCTATTCTTCCTGCCAAAAGGTTTTCGGAGAATTTGATGAATCTTGAATCGGCGGTTTCCATTTGAGAATCGATATTATATTTCAGATTGAAGATCCGTAAAGCCTGCTCTGTTTTATTCTTGCCTAAAAAGCGTTCCAGAATATTTTTAATATCCGAAACATAGGCAGTGCCGCGCCAGATAAAAGCATTTTCATGATTCAGGATGTATTTGTCGATATCTACATACAGCTCTGCAAAATTCCTCTCGCGGTAATTTCCTTTTGTACTTACTGAAATGATGGTAAATAAGCCTGTATTGATAAGCAGAGACCAAAAGAATACTTGTGGTATCCTGTTTAAATAGGGAATGCTGAAAAAATCAAAAACATCATACATATCCCTCAGGATCCCTTTGATTTCCTGATTATAGGAGAAATAGTACTGGGGAATGATCAGCCCGAAATAGCAGATGGCCAATCCGGCAATAAGCCCGGCAACAGCCCCTTTATAACTTCCTCTTCTCCAGAATAACGCCCCGAAAAATGCAGGTGCCAGCTGGGAAATGATGACAAATGAAATGAGTCCCACCGAATCCAAGGAGGTTTTCAGAATGAAGTACTTATAAAAGACAAAAGCCATGATGATCAGGGCAAAAATGCTTATTTTCCTGATATTCGTAATATTGCGGGTATTTTGAACCTCGTTTTCAGATTTGAATTTCCCCAGCAATCCGTAAGGAATGATGAGGTTATTGGAAAGCATGATGGATAAAGTGATCGCTGAAATAATGATCATTGAAATGCATGAGCTCAATCCGCCTAAGAAAACCAGAACGGTGATCAGGGTATTATCAAAATGCTGTGGGATCAGGATAGAATAGAACTCAGGATTTACATTCTGCCCGTCGAAGATCAGTCTTCCGCCCCATGCGATCGGAAAAATAAAAATGGTAAAGATCAGGAGATACATTGGGAAAAACCAGATCGCTGTTTTGATGTGTTTTTCCTGCCTGTTTTCAATAATAGCGGTGTGAAACTGCCTCGGAAGGATACAGATTGCTGTGGCGGAGATCATACAAAGGATCATCCAGTTGAGAGCGCCTTCGATCCCGTTGAATGTGTTTTTTTCCTTGAAATCCTCAAATTTGCTGGCCTTTTCATAAATATCGGAAAATCCGTCAAAAGCAAAATAAATGACAAATAACCCTAAAATAATGATAAAGAAAAGTTTTAAGAAACTTTCCAGTGCAATGGCGGAAATAATCCCGAGACGCTTCTCTGAGGCATCTACATACCTTGTTCCGTAATACGAGGAAAACAGAGCGATGAGAACGACAACAAAAGTAGCATTATCCGTAAGAATATTTTTCGACATTGATGTTTCCGTCACCAAATGAAAGGTTTCGGAAATAGCTTTGATCTGCAGCCCGATATAAGGAACAATGGCAAGGAGACATACTACCGTAATGATCGCACTGAAACTCCTGCTGTTTCCATATCGTAAGGAAATAAAATCAGCAAGGCTGCTGATCTTGTTGACCCGTGAAATTCTTACGATCCGGGTATTGATATAGATCCATGCAGGGATGATCATTACCGGCCCGATATAGATCGGGAGATAATTCAGCCCGCTTGTGGCAGCGACACCAATGCTTCCATAGTAGGTCCAGGCCGTACAATATACTGCCAGAGATAATGCGTAGATATAAGGATTATTGATCCAGCGTTTACCTTTTTTCTTCTCTGCCAAATGAGCAACCAAGAACAAAAGCGCCAGATAGATCAATACAACAATAAATAACGCAATACTACTCATCATATTTTTTTACGATTACAAAAGAGACAATGATAGAAACCATCCATACTGCGAAGAGATAAATCAGGATCAAAGGATAGCCAAAAACCTCCCTTTCGCTGTTAAAAAGCAGGGAAATAGGAATACTGAAAGCAATCATCAGTGCGATGCTCAGGATCACCAGTTTTTGTTCGTGTCTCTTTTTCATAAATGATAGATTATAAAAAGATAATTGATGAACAGATGATGTGATTATCAGTTATTCATCAATTATCATTCATCTTTTATGGTTTAAACTTTATCGTCAGAATACTCTCCAGTTAAAGAATAGTAGCCGAAAACAGCCATTCCGCCGGAGATGATCGGCATCAGTACAAACAGGATGATGATCCCGAATACAAGGTCTTCCTGCTTTCCGGAAGAGATCTTTGGAATTCCCAGTACGGTTATCCCAAAATATCCCACCACCAATGCAATCAAAATCCAGAGAATGCCTAATATTTTTTTTAGTCCGTTCATTTTAGTAGTTTTAAAATTAATAAAAAATTAAGTGACAGGTGTGTTTAATCGTGAATATTATTGTTCTTATTCTTAAGATATACCAATCCGATGATGAGACATATTCCCGCAACTCCTATCGGGTACCAGAGCCCTTCAAGATACCATGTGGCATGTCCGGCGTCTTTTGCTGTAGTTACCAGATAAGTGGCAACAGCCGGGAGAAGCCCGCCAAACACTCCGTTCCCGATATGATAAGGTAAAGACATCGATGTATAACGGATCCTTACCGGGAACATTTCAACAAGGAAGGCTGCAATAGGGCCGTAGACCATAGTTACGAAGATCACCTGAATGAACACTAAAAAGATCAGATACCACTTTGTATTATCACTTAGCTTAACGCTTTGAGATATTTTTGCCTCTTCGGGTTTGCCATCTTTTATAACCGGGCCTTTGGCAGACCAGTGTACTGTACTGTCCTTTTTGACCAGAGTGCCGTCTGTGAACAGGGTCTCTTTGTGAAAGGTAACCAAACTGTCTGCTGCAGTTTCAGGATGGATTTTTGCTGTTCTTTTTTCTGTGATTCCATTAGAAGCAACTGTTTTGCTTTCGAGGTTTACACTTTTATACATGCTGTCATAGATCGGCCGGTACGCTAAAATGGCAATCAGCATCCCGGTCATCATGATCGCTTTTCTTCCTATCTTGTCAGAAAGCCATCCGAATACCACGAAAAATGGGGTTCCCAGGAATAGAGCGGTGGCCATCAGTGAGTCTACCTGAGCAGATTCTATATTCATTACCTTTTGAAGAAAGCTCATGGCATAGAATTGTCCCGTGTACCAGATTACTCCCTGTCCCATAGCCGCTCCGAATAATGCCAGCAGAACAAATTTAAAATTATATTTATTTCCAAAGCTCTCTTTCAAAGGGTTCTTAGAAGTTTTCCCTTCACTTTTGGCCTTTGAGAATAAAGGAGATTCCTTCATATTCTTTCGGATGATATAGGAAACCCCTACCATCAATATGGAGATCCAGAAAGGAACCCTCCATCCCCAGCCATCAAATTCCTCTGCCGAAAGAGTGGTTTTGGTCACTAAAATAACGATCAGTGAAATGAAAAGCCCTGCAGTTGCTGTGGTCTGTATCCATGAGGTCCAGTATCCTCTCCGGTGAGGCTGGGCATATTCAGCCACATAAGTGGCAGCGCCGCCGTATTCCCCTCCTAAAGCCAATCCCTGCAATAATCTTAAGATTAAAACTAAGACAGGAGCCAGAAACCCGATGGTTTCATAGCTTGGGATACATCCGATAAGGAATGTTGAAAACCCCATGATCAGCAAGGTAACCAAAAAAGTATATTTTCTTCCTATAAGGTCTCCCAGCCTCCCGAAGAATAAAGCTCCGAAAGGCCTTACTACAAACCCTGCAGCAAAAGTAGCCAGCGTAGATAAAAAGGCTGCAGTGGGATTATCGGAAGGGAAAAATTTTGTAGATAAGACGATGGCTAAGCTTCCGAAAATATAGAAGTCATACCATTCTATCAATGTGCCGAGTGATGAGGCGGTGATAACGCTCCAGATGGTGCGGTTTTTCTGCCTTTCGGTCATATTCTCGTAGTTTTCGTGGTGATGTTCGCTCATATTGCTGGTTTTTTGATGTTAATGAAATGAGTAGAAGGGATAGAGCATCCTGATTTTACAGATAAATTTGGAACTGAACAATAAATTCTCCTTTAGATTTTGGGCTTTCCGTCGGGATAGTATATACCGGCCTTGTGGAATATTGAGTGGTTATTTTGGCATGATGCCCGTCTATGAACCAATTGGCTCCAATATCAAACTGTGAGGAAGACTTATCAAAAGCCTCGAAGTTTTTATGGGTATAGGCTGCAAAAGGCTGGATCCTGATCTTTGGTTTTTCAGCCTGGCTTGGCAGCAGTAAACCGGCCTGTGCATAAATAATATTACCGGTTCCGATAGTTGGTTGCAGGTTTCCCGCACCGGCTATGGCTCTTTCTCCGGTAAAATTAGTGTCATTGGCGGCAATATTCATAATTCCCAGATTCCTTACATAATTAGGCCCGAACTGATAGTTATAATAGCCTGCATAGGCAGAAACAGCCATCTTGTTTTTAGCATTTCCGAGAGGAATATCGGCAAAAGCATCTATTGCAAAAAGTGTGATGTCATGCTTTTCTATGTTGGAATTTACGGAAGTTCTGGTTCCGTCTGCCTGATGATAAAATCCGGCGCCCACATTGAAAACCTTTTTCGTTCCAAGATAAGATCCGACTTTAAAAGGCAGTGTATTGGATTCTTCTTCAAGGAACTGGTATTCCACATATCCGGCTTTTGAAAAGTTCGGATTTCCGTTATTGTCAACTGCTACGGCTTTTGCAGGGTCTGTTACGTTAGCCGGAGCCAAATCAGTGGCAAAAGGCTTATTTAAGCTTAGGCGGTATTCCAGTTTCCCGTATTTACCTTTAGCGAACATTCCCAGCTGTCTTGCAAACTGGTCTGAATTGTCGATCAGTGGCCATGTGAAAATAGGGGAGTCTACCGTAAGGAAATTCAGTGTAGAGGCCATTGTCATACGGGAAAGTCCCATATAATAATGAAGCCCGGCTCCCAAAGATAAGCTGAATTTTCCTGCTTCTCCGGGTAAGATTACTGCATACTCATTCCAGGCATCATGGAAAAACATCTGAGGCTTTTTACCGTTTCCATAGCCACCCGTTCCTGAGGTCCCGGATCCTCCGCCATTGATGAAGGTCTGATTGTTGATCCCGAAATGAGCCAGGATCATATATCTTTTAGAGACCTGTGCATAAGCCAAAGCACGTAACCTTCGGTTTCCGACGTTCCATGAATTGTCCGCAGGTTCTCCGCCTACCATGCTTCCCGGGTTCATTTGTGTATTTCTGAGCCAGAACTGGTCCCATAGGATAAACCTAACATATTTATCACCCTGCTGATTCAGGTTTACCTTCAACCCGCTTCCATAATCAGGAGATCCTTGTGAGTATAAAGAACTGCTGATTAAGGTTAATCCAATAAATGTGAATATTTTCTTCATAAATTATCAATTTTTTGGCGTTAATTTTGTGAAAGCCAAATTGGAATTAATAATTTAATTATAAAAATTTAATATATATATATGGTAAGTATATAGTTGCTAGTTATCAGTTAAAAGTTATGAGTTATAAATTATGAGTTGGGCAATGTGGAGTATACTTATCAAAACCTTTATAAAATTCTACTAACTAACTCATAACTTATAACTCCCAAAGCCTATTTTTTGAACCTTTCCCATTTAATCAGCATATACTTATCTGCGAACTGGGTGATGATGATCCCGGAGTTTTTGATGTTTTCTTCCTGGGCGATATATTCTATAAGCTCATTCTGTTTTAAAATTTTATATACAGGATGGAATTCGGAATGGGGTGGCCTTGTAATATTATACTTCTTGATCCATGAGCTGATCGTTACATGAGAGACCCCTATGATCCTTTCTATCTCACGATAGCTTAAGCCTTCAAGGTAAAGCTGAAGGGCTTTGGTGACATAGTAATCATCTATCTGCTTACCCAGTTTTTTTACAGTGAAATAATAGTTACAGTCCTTGCAGAGGAATCTCTGTTTTTCGTTGATGATTCCGCTTTTTACAATTTTAATACTATTGCATTTGGGACATATATTCTCCATATATATTATTTTAGCAAATATATAATAACTTAGCAAAATAATATTTTTATTAATAGATAAATTTGCTTTTGAAATCAAAGAATTAAACCATACTCATCAGGAAGTATGGAAAATCTTTGTCTGGATAAAATAGAATAGTTCAGTAAACTGAAAAGTAAATTGTTAAATTAGCCCAAATCAATTTTGAATTTAGTGGTTTTTTTAACCTCATGCAGCACAATAGAACTATGATACTGCCCTATATTAGGAATATTTGAAATTACATTTACGGTGAAGTCATTATAAGAATTAATATCTTTTGCGATAATTTTCAGCATATAATCATATTCACCGGAAAGACTGATCACTTCCTGCACTTCATCATACTTGGTAATGTGCTTTTCAAAAGAGGCTAGTACTTTTTGAGACTGTTCTTTCAAACGTACATTACAGTATACCACAATATTCAATCCGAGTTTTTCGCGATTCAGAAGACCTACATATTTCTCAATGACCCCTTGTTTTTCCAAATGCTTGATGCGCTCATAGGTTGGAGTAAAGGTAAGACCAATCCTTTCTGAAATTTCCTTAACAGACAAATTAGAGTCTTCCTGAATGATATTAAGAATCATTAAGTCTTTTGCATCCATAGAATAATTTGAGTTTTTAACAAAAATATTAAGAAAAAATGAAAATATAAGACATTCATAATTTTAAAATTTATTTGAAACTTTGGTTTTGCTATCTGGGTGAAAATTTGTATCTTTGCACCTAATGAATAAAAGAGTATTTATATCATTAAATTTACCAGGCGAGAGCGCCCTTTACGATATTTATTATTAGTAAGCGAAGATTTGGTCTTCGCTTTTTTTTATATAAAAATTGAGATATTATGTTTACGATTGCAGAATTAAGCACTGAGAAAATCAACACTATATTGAAAGAAGCACTCGCTTTTGCCGAAGGTAAAACCGCTAAAATTGAAGGTGAGGTTTTTTGTTCCAACCTTTTCTTTGAAGACAGTACAAGAACCAAAACAAGTTTTGATATCGCCGAAAGAAAATTAGGATTACAGGTAGTTCCTTTCGATGCATCCCATAGTTCTGTAAACAAAGGAGAAAGCTTATATGATACCGTAAAAACTATAGAGAGTTTAGGAGTGAACTTAGTTGTTATAAGAGATAAAAAAGACCGTTATTATGAAGATCTGAAGAATATACATATTCCGGTTATCAATGGTGGGGACGGAACAGGAAATCACCCTTCGCAGTGTATGCTGGATTTGATGACGATCTATCAGGAATTTGGAAAATTTGAAGGGCTGAAGATAGGGATTATAGGCGATGTAAAGCACAGCCGTGTTGCCAATTCAAATGCAGAAGCATTAAGGCGGTTGGGAGCCAGAGTCTATTTCTCGGGACCGGAGCAGTGGTTTGATGAAGGAGCCCTGATCAACGGAACTTACTTAGCCGTTGACGAATTAATTGCAGAAGTGGATGTATTAATGCTATTAAGGATCCAGCACGAAAGACATGATTCCAAAATGAACTTCTCAGCTTCGGAATACCACAGGAAATATGGTTTGACCAAAGAGAGAGAGAGAGCAATGAAAAAAGATGCCGTGATCATGCATCCGGCACCCATCAACAGAGGAGTTGAGATAGATACAGACCTGGTGGAATGTGAACGTTCAAGGATCTTTAAACAAATGCAGAACGGAGTGTTTGCCAGAATGGCTATCATTAAAAACGCCCTGGAAGAAAAAGGATTTACATTTAAATAACAAAGAAAATTCCCCTCCAATGGAGGGGTGGCAAAAATAGAATATTTTTGACGGGGTGGTTAAAAAAATAAAAATCTAATATTTAATTATAAAAATGAAGAAAAAATTAATACTGGAGTCCGGTGAAGTATTTCATGGAGAAGGTTTCGGGACAGAATTGGAAACGGCGGGAGAAGTGGTTTTCAATACCGGAATGACCGGATATCAGGAGTTGATTTCCGACCCGTCTTATTGTGGTCAGATTGTTTGTATGACTTACCCGCTTATCGGGAATTATGGGATCAATCGGGATGATTATGAGAGCATTGAACCGGCGATCAAAGGTCTTATTGTAAAAGAGCTTTGCGATTTCCCCTCAAACTTCCGTACACAGATTACCTTAGATGAGCTGTTCAAAAAGAAAAACCTTTCAGGAATTTCAGGAATTGATACAAGGAAACTGACGAGGATTCTTCGTAATCATGGAGTAGTGAAAGGAAAAATTGTAAACGAAGATGCAGATGAAAATGCAATAATTGCAGAACTGAAATCCACCGATTTTCCAACCAATCAGGTAGAAACCGTTTCTACAAAAACTTCCTATGCAAACCCCGGGAGAGGATTTAAAGTGGTACTTGTAGATTTTGGTTCCAAATTGGGAATTATCAGGGAATTATCTCAGAGAAACTGTGACATTATAGTTGTTTCACAGAATACCACGGCAGAAGAGATCTTGCTCATGAATCCGGATGGGATCATGCTTTCAAATGGTCCCGGCGACCCGGAAGACAACCCGCATGCATTGGAAATGATCCGTGGTCTATTAGGCAAAGTTCCGATTTTCGGGATCTGTTTAGGACACCAGTTGATCGGTTTGGCTTGTGGAGCTAAAACATTTAAATTAAAATTCGGGCACAGGGGAGGAAACCATCCTGTATTGGATTTAGAGAAAAATAGAGTAGCCATTACTTCTCAAAATCACGGCTATGCAGTAGATCAGGAAAGCCTTAAAGGAACAGATTTGATTGAAACCCATATTGCATTGAATGACAGGACAAATGAAGGACTAAGGCATAAGGTGCATCCGTGCTTCTCCGTACAATATCACCCTGAAGCGAGTCCGGGTCCTGAGGATGCAAACTACCTGTTTGATGATTTTATCCACTTAATGGAAGACTTTAAAAAATAATTTAGATTTCAGATATTAGACATCAGATAAAAGACAATAGTATGCATAATTTTGAGAAATTGATTTTCTGGAAAAAATCCATAGAGCTTGCAAAAGATATGTACATTCTTTGTGCAGAATTGCCGAAAGATGAAAAATTTGGTTTGATTTCTCAGATAAAAAGATCAGTGATTTCAATTCCCTCTAATATTGCAGAAGGAGCAGGAAGAAATAATGATGGAGAATTCTATCATTTTCTTGGAATTGCCAATGCTTCGTCTTTTGAGTTGCAGACACAACTCATATTGATAAAAGAATTGGGTTTAGTTAATATAGAAAAAATTGATACTCTAATATCAGCACTGAATGAAATACAACGGATGATTTATACATTCAAAAACAATTTGAAATTAAAACAGAATATTGAAAAGTCTGATATCTGATATCTTGAATCTAAAATCTGAATAAAATGGAAACTTCTTTACAGCTAGCCAATCGTTTTCGTGAAATTTTTTTGAATGGAGAATGGGTTGTATGTACGAACTTTAAAGCCCAGCTTTCAGAAATCCGCAGGGAAATTTTAATAAAGAAAGTTGAAGACTTGAATACAATCGAAGCCATAGCTTTTCATATCCATTACTATATACACGGAGTTCTGAATGTGTTCGAAGGCGGAACCCTGAATATCAGTGATAAATACAGCTTTGATTTTCCTCCGACGAAATCAGAAGAAGAGTGGAAGAGTTTCCTGACAAAATTCGTCAATGACTGCGAAAAGTTTGCAAATATTATTGAAAAAATGTCAGATGAAGAGCTGGATGGAGATTTTTCTGAGAATAAATACGGAAGTAAAAGAAAAAATATAAATGCCCTGATCGAACATGGATACTACCACTTGGGGCAGATCATTTTAATTAAAAACCTGGTAAATAAAAAATAGTTAGAAGAATAAACTAAAATCTGATATCTAACTTCTAACCTCTAATAAAAAGAAAATGGCAAAACGTACAGATATAAAAACAATTTTAGTGATCGGAAGCGGTCCTATCATCATCGGGCAGGCAGCAGAATTCGATTACGCAGGAACACAGGCCTGCTTATCCTTAAAAGAAGAGGGATACAGGGTTATTCTGATCAACTCCAATCCTGCAACCATCATGACGGATGTTGAGATTGCAGATAAAGTATATATAGAACCTATTTCCCTTCAGTTTGTAAGTCATATCATCAGAAAAGAACGTCCGGATGCACTTTTACCTACCCTTGGAGGCCAGACAGGTCTGAATATGGCTGTAGAATTGGAAAAATCGGGAATCCTGGATGAATGTAAAGTGGAAGTACTGGGAACAAAGCTTTCAGCGATCAACAGGGCGGAAGACAGAGATCTTTTCCGTGAACTGATGCGCGAACTGAACGAGCCGGTTCCGGAGTCCGATATTGTAAACACTGTAGCAGGAGCCCTTGCTTTTGCAGATAGGATCGGTTATCCTGTAATTGTACGTCCTGCCTTTACGATGGGTGGCACGGGAGGTGGTATTGCTTCTAACGAAACAGAATTAAAAGAGATCGCCGAATTGGGACTGAAACACAGTCCGGTTACCCAATGCCTGATTGAAAAGTCAATTGCCGGTTTCAAAGAAATAGAATACGAAGTAATGCGTGATGCCAACGACAACGCGATTGTGGTTTGTAACATGGAGAATATAGACCCTGTGGGAGTTCATACCGGTGACTCTATCGTAGTTGCGCCTTCCCAGACGCTTTCAGACAGAGAATACCAATTATTGAGAAATGCTTCCCTAAAAATTATCAGAGCATTGGGAATCGAAGGAGGCTGTAACGTGCAGCTGGCTTTAGACCCACACTCATTCAATTACTATGTGATCGAGGTAAACCCTAGGGTTTCCCGTTCATCAGCACTGGCCAGTAAGGCAACCGGATATCCGATCGCGAAAATTGCTGCTAAAATTGCCGTAGGACTAACGTTGGATGAGATCATGAATCCGGTGACAGGTAAAACCTATGCCTGCTTTGAGCCCGCGTTAGATTATGTAGTAACTAAATTTCCGAGATTCCCGTTTGATAAATTCGAAACAGCAGACAGAAGGCTTTCCACCCAAATGAAAGCAACGGGAGAAGTAATGGCGATCGGAAGAAGCTTCGAGGAATCTTTACAGAAAGCGATCAGGTCTTTAGAGACCGGGATCAGGCATTTGGGATTAAAAACCAAACAGGCCTTAGCACTCACAGATGAAGAAATAGAAAGAAGGATCAGGATTTGCGATGATGAAAGACTATTCATCATAGGCGATGCTTTAAGAAGAGGATATGATTGGGAACAAATCGTAGAATGGAGTACAATTGATAAATTCTTTATCTGGAAGCTGAAGAAATTAATTGATTTCGAAAAAACTATTACTGAAAATAAATTCGATAAAGGAACTTTGATCCAGGCTAAAAAATTAGGATTTGGAGATATCAATATTGCAGTTCTGTGGGAAGTAACTGAGCGGGAAGTTTTCAATTTCAGAAAAGAAAACGGAATAATGCCGGTTTATAAAATGGTAGACACTTGTGCGGCAGAATTTGAAAGTGAAACTCCATATTTTTACGGAACCTATGAAGAAGAAAATGAAAGCATGGTTTCAGACAAGGAAAAGATCATCGTTTTAGGCTCCGGGCCCATCAGGATCGGGCAGGGAGTTGAATTCGACTATGCCACGGTTCATTCGGTTTGGGCGATCAAAGAAATGGGTTATGAAGCAATCATTATCAACAATAACCCCGAAACTGTTTCCACAGACTTCTCGATCTCTGATAAATTATACTTCGAACCATTGACGGAGGAAGATGTAATGAACATTATCGAGCTTGAAAAGCCGAAAGGAGTAGTTGTTCAGTTCGGAGGACAGACGGCTATCAACTTAGCAGATAAATTAGCATCCCATGGTGTTCAGATCTTAGGGACTTCACTGGAAGACCTGGACAGGGCTGAGAACAGGGATAAATTTGAAAAAGCCCTTCAGGAACTTGGAATTCCTCAACCGAAAGGAAAAACATCCACCTCCAAAGAGGAAGCGATAAAAATTGCCAATGAGATCGGGTATCCGGTTTTGGTACGTCCGAGCTACGTTTTAGGAGGAAGAGCCATGGAAATTGTCTACACGGAAACAGAACTGGCCCACTACATGGAAAATGCAGTGGAAGCAAGCCCGGAACATCCTGTACTGGTGGATAAATATATGGTGGGAAAAGAAGTGGAGATCGACGCCATCTGTGACGGGGAAACAGTAGTGATTCCGGGAATTATGGAGCACATCGAAAGAGCAGGGGTTCACTCCGGAGACTCTATTGCCGTATATCCGCCACAGAATATCTCACAAAAAGAGATCGAAACATTAGTTGAATATACCAAAAGACTGGCACAAGGCCTGAAAGTGATCGGGTTGATGAATATCCAATACGTCCTTTTTGAAGGCAATGTGTATGTGATCGAAGTCAATCCGCGTTCATCGAGAACCGTACCTTTCTTATCCAAAATTACAAATGTCCCGATGGCCAATCTGGCAACAAAAGCCATTCTGGGACAAAAACTGAAAGATCTGGGCTATGAGAACGGATTGGTACCTAATAAAGAAGGTGTATTTGTAAAAGTTCCAGTATTCTCATTCTCAAAACTTACGAAGGTTGATATCTCTCTGGGGCCTGAAATGAAATCTACAGGTGAGGTAATGGGGAAAGATACCACTCTGGAAAAAGCATTATATAAAGGGCTGATAGCAGCAGGAAGAAAAGTTCCGATGCACGGTTCTATTTTGTTTACGGTTGCCGATAAACATAAGCAGGAAGCGGCTGATCTGGCATCAAGATTTCATGAAGTAGGCTTCAGGATCTGGGCAACGGAAGGAACAGCCAAATTCTTTGAAAGTAAAGGAATTCCCTGTAAAATAGGATATAAGATCGGAGAGGAGGATGTAAACCTGATCGATCTTATCCAGAAAGGAAAAGTTCAGTATGTAGTTAATACGACTACAAAAGGAAAGCAGGCGGAAAGAGACGGTTTCCAGATTAGAAGGATGAGTGTGGAGAACGGAGTTCCTTGTTTAACGTCAATGGATACGGTGGAAGCGATCCTGAAAGTGATTGAAAGCATGAGCTTTAAAATGGAAACGATGTAAATTACATAATGTATATGATTTAAACCCTCGTAAGACAGCTTGCGGGGTTTTTTATTTATACTGCTTTTTAGTTTGTGTAAAATTGTATAAATTAGAATGAACTTTTGTACACTGTTGTAAAAATGTCTTATGATTAGATATGTTGTCATTTTGATTTACGATAAAGTTGATGACAAATGAGAAAAGAAAATTATTCCCCGAAATAAAACACTAAATGAAAATAAAAATTATCAACAAATTTCTTTCTTTTCTTGTAATAGTTCTTTCATTAAGTTTTTGTACAAGATTAACATCCCAGAGTATTGATTTTGATAGTGTAGAGTTTTATAAAGTTAAAGCTCACAAACCAAAATATAATTCTGCCAATACATTTAAGTTAAAAACAATCTTCGGACAGACTTCTCAGGGAGACCTTAATGATGACTTTCCAAAAAGAATAAGAAAAATTGGCTATAAAAGGCGAGTTTTGGATTCTGAAACTTCAGATCAGATTTTAAAAATCATAGAAAGGACACAGCCGGGTAAATACTATACTACTGTCTGCAGACAGATATACAGAGATATACTGATATATAGAAAAAACGGAAAAGTTGTTAAGATTCTTAAAATATGCACCAGCTGTTTTGCCAATCAACTGATAACGGTAAATGATGACACAGAATTACTGTTAATAATTTCTGAATATGAAAATCTCCGCAAATTATTGGAAAATTAATATCAGAACAGGATATTTAGAAAATGAGAAATAAAAAACACGATTGAACATCTTTCGACTTTTTGTTGCTTATACTTTCCAATTCCTTAAAGAATTTGTAATTTTATTTTTATTGAAAACATAAACCAGTCCACATGGCCAAAACAAATAAAACAGCATGGACAGAAGCTGACGTAAGCGGGTTCGTAAACTCATACGTAGAAAATATTGAAAAGAAAGCAGATAGCTTCCGGCTGATTGAACTGATGAGCGAATGGTCGGGATTTGAACCCAAAATGTGGGGACCAAGTATTATCGGGTTTGGAAGCTATCATTACAAATATGCAAGCGGACATGAAGGAGATGCGCCTGTTATTGGCTTTTCACCCCGTAAAGCAGAATTTTCCCTTTATATTTATTCGCCGACTGAAGAGAGTGAACAGATATTGAGCAGTTTGGGGAAGTTCAAAATGAGTAAGGCATGTATTTATATAAAAAAGCTTTCGGATATTGATATTCCCATTTTAGAACGCCTTTGTAGAGAATCTATTGCCTATGTGAATGAACATCATGAGTGTGCATGCCATGATCAATCCGTTAAAGATAAACCATAATATATGTTCAGAATGTGTTTTACGGGCTGGTACAGATTACTCTAAGTCCATTCGAAACAAAGCTCTAAAATATAAAAATAATTCATAATAACTATGACAGAATATCAGGCAAAATCAGCCAATTATTTATCCTTTGAGGTAACAAAAGACGACAAACTCATTGGAAAACTCACTTATAAAAACTGGTTTAAGCTCAATGCTTTAATAGAACTTGCTGATAACTCAGGCTACCAGATCGAGCCAAAAGGTTTTTGGGGAACAACAATTGAGCTGAAGGAGAGGGAAAAAACACTTCTTAAATTCAAAATGAACTGGAACGGAGAGATTATTGTACAGACTTTTTTCAGCGGAATTGAAAAAGACTATATTTTTAAATCCAGAGGGATTTTTAGAGACTCTTTCATCCTTACAGACGAAAAAGGCACCGAACTTTTAGCAGTGAAACCGCACCTGAAATGGAATCTGATGAATTACGAATACCAGATCACAGCATCAGAAATTTTTGAGACTTTTTCTCATAAAGAAATTTTGCTGTTAAGCTCACTGCACTTTGCCAATTATTATATGTCTATGATGACGGCTGCTGTGGGAGTGTAAAATAAGTTAATAATGAAGTATGGATGATCACACTTAAATGAACAAATTCGGCTGCATTCAGCAGGAGCAATTGTCAGGCATCAATCTGATTTTAATAAATTGGAATCTTACAATAATGAAAAAACAGTTCAATACCTTATAGATTATCTGGAATATTATTTAAGAAAGCCTGAATTATATTTTGATCAGGAACAGGTATTAGAAAGTGTCGTATTCTTGGATAAAGTAAACGGAACAAAAAATAAAGAAAAATATTTGGAGATATGGAACGAATTCCAATTAGGCAGGAAAGAAGTTTCTAAAATTAATGCTATTAATACGGCAAAACTTTTAGAAAAACAGGAAGGAAGTAAAATTGCAGATGATTATTTAAAAGCTATGGAGCTAACAACTAATAAAACTTTTGAAGAAGACATTGATACTGAATATATTGAACAACATATAAAAATCTTAAATGATTTAAAGAATTGTATTGCAGACCAAAAATAATTTATAATACTTAAAAAGACAATATGGAAGATACAAACAAAACAGAAAATACAGACATTACCCCAAAAGTAACCGGTATCGGGGGAATCTTCTTCTTCTCAGACAACCCGAAGGAAACAAGAGAATGGTATGCCCAAAATTTAGGGCTTGATGTCAATGAATGGGGTTCAACCTTCGAATCCAGGGACAAAGATAACCCTGAAGAGATAACCCAGCTTCAATGGTCTCCTTTTAAGACCGGAAGCGAATATTTTGCCCCGTCTAAAAAAGAATTTATGATCAATTACAGGGTTCAGAATATGGAAGCATTTGTAGAAAGGCTGAGAGAAAACGGAGTGACTATCGTGGATGACATTCAGACGTATGAATACGGAAAATTCATTCATATTATGGATGCGGACGGAAATAAAATAGAACTTTGGGAGCCGGCTTAGCATCTTAAAATGCTGAATAAATAAGTGTAAACTATAATTTTGTATAAATTTAAACCCTGCAAGGAAAACTTACGGGGTTTGTTAGTTTTAGTGAAATGAGTACAGTGAATATGATCCAAACATTGATTGATGCCGGTCTTTTTCAAACCGAAAAGACGATTCAGCGGTATCAGTTCCTGAAAGTTAAAGACGAAACACATACCGATATCTATTTTATAGAAAAGGGCAGTGTTCGAATCTTTATCATGGATCAAGATGAAGAAAGGATCATCAGGTTCGGATATACGGGGAATATCATTGTGTCCCTGGATTCATTTCTGTCAGGAAAACCTTCCGGTTTTTATATTCAGGCCATTAAAAAGACCAAAGTAAGAATAGCTTCCAAAAAAGATTTCTACTCATTTATCCAGTCAGAAGATGAAAATAGGAAACTATGGACCTTTATTCTTGAAGACCTCGTATTACAGCAGATCGAAAGAGAAAAAGATTTGCTTACCAGCTCTCCCAAAGAAAGGTTTGAGCGGGTTTTAAAGAGAAGCCCCCAACTGTTTCAGGAGATCCCGGATAAATACATCGCCAATTACCTCCGCATGAGCCCGGAAACATTATCCAGGCTTAAAAAATCTTGAGCTCAGTCAAGATTTAAAAACTTTTGAATATTGAAATTTGTATAAAAAAACAATGAAAATTTCTTCCCTACAACTGATTTCAGAGTTGAAAAGTACGGTTCAGGAACATATCCGGTATGCCGAAACACTGCAGCAGAAAACAGAAAGAGAACTTAATTTCAGGGTTTCAGAGGACAGCTGGAGTGTTCTGGAATGCATCGAGCATCTCAACCGCTACGGAGAATTCTATATTCCTGAGATCAGCAGCAGGATATCGGCTTCCCAATCATCTCCGAAAGCAACATTTTCACCGGGCATTTTGGGAAATTATTTTGCGAAAAGCATGCTTCCCAAAACAAAGCTCAATAAGATGAAAACCTTCAAAAGTATGAATCCCATTCACAGTCAATTGGATAAAAAGGTTTTAGATACATTCATTCTTCAGCAGGATCAGTTACTGGAATTATTGCAAAAAGCAGAACATATCAATATAGGTAAAACAAGAACCAGTATCAGTATTTCAAAGCTGATCAGGCTGAAATTAGGGGATACTTTCCGCTTTGTAATCTATCATAATATAAGACACCTGGAACAGGCAAAAAGAGTTTTGGCAGCAGTTTAAATTTCATGATGCAGATCCGTTGGAAATTGTTAATTTTAAATCAATGGAAACCATACACCTTAAAATACTCAAAACCCCGCTTGGAGATATGATTGCCTGCGCCGTAGATCAGGGCATCTGCCTGCTTGAGTTCACCGACCGGAAGAATAAAGAAAAGCAATTCACCTCCTTATCAAAAACTTTAAATGCAGAGATCGTTGAAAAAGAACACCCGCATTTCAAACAGCTTGAAGAAGAACTGAATGAATATTTTGAAGGGAAAAGACATCAGTTTGAGGTCCCTTTGTTTGTTACCGGAACAGAATTTCAGAAAAAAGTCTGGCAGCTCCTGCGGGAGATCCCGATGGGAGAGACCAGATCCTATAAACAACAGTCAGAATTTTTGGGAAACCCTAAAGCTATCCGTGCAGTAGGAACGGCAAACGGCATCAATAAAATAGCTATTCTGATCCCGTGTCACCGGGTAATTGGTTCTAACGGTGATCTGGTAGGCTATGCGGGCGGGATCTGGAGAAAACAAAAATTATTGGAATTGGAAGGGGCTATCTTGTTTTGATTTTGTAATTTTAAACAAAAATTTACACGTGAAAAAGTTAGTATTTGCACTTTGCGTATCAGCTTCAGTTTTCAGTTTTGCACAGGATTATTCAGTACCGGCATTAAGTCCGCGCCAGAAAGTAGAACAGCAGTTTTCCATGTCTAAAATCACCGTTGATTACGGAAGACCGGGAGTTAAGGGACGTAAGATCTTTGGGGAGCTCGTGCCTTATGGCCAGGTTTGGAGAGCAGGAGCCAATTCCTCTACAAAAGTGACATTCGGGCAGGCTGTGAATTTTGGCGGAAAAGTGGTTCCGGCAGGAACTTACGGTTTATTTATCGTTCCCACTGAAAAAGAATGGAAAGTGATCCTGAATAAAGATTTCCAGCAATGGGGAGCCTATACTTATGATCCGGCACAGGATATTGTGGATGTAACAGTACCTGTCAACAAACTGGCAGACAAACAGGAGTGGTTCGAGATCACTTTGAACCCTATTGATGAAAATGCAGCCAATTTAGTATTGAAATGGGATTTTTCACAGGCAGAAGTACCTTTGAAACCTGCAAAACCAGATGCCGTGAACAAAATTACAGACAAGCTGAAAGAAATCAAGAAAATAGAGTCTGATGCTAATAAAACCAAAAGCTGATCAGCAATATGAATACATCCTCTTCACCAGAAGGGGATTTTTTTTAAAGCCAGATGGATATTAGACATAATTTTAATAATTTTGTCACTCAATTTAATAACATGATGAAATCTAATTTAACCTTTCAAAAATTTTTTTATTTACTATTCTTTGCTTTTTTAGTTTCCTGCTCAGGAGATGAAGAAGCTGTTGCAACAAATCCGGTACAAACAGCTCCTTCCAACAGGATCTTAAAGTTTTATGGTGCAGATCCTTCTTTAACATCCCCGATTGTTCAGAACCAGAGGTTTACCATTGCCGGCGGAAAAGTTACTCATTATGACTTTGGGGCTTGGGCGGGTCAGGGAGATATTGCCTATTCAGGGGACAAGATCGCAAAAATTACCACCAATTATCTTTCTCCGGTTTATTCAAAAGTTGAATTCTTTTTTGAGTATGACAATAACGTTCTGAAGAGTATAAAAGGAGTTTATACAGGAGGAACGGTGGGTAAAATAAATATTCTCCGGGTATTTTATGCGAATAATAAAGTAAGCAGGCTGATAGACAGTAACTATTTCGATGAAAATGATATCATCAATGATGATGGGGCTGCTTCCAGGCAGTATGCTTTTACTTATTCAGGAGAAAATGTTACGGAAGTGGTACATAGTTTGGGTAACTATAGCGGGGCATCAGGTTTTGTGAGCAGCACTCACAATCCTACCGTACATACTTATGAAGGCTACACTGACCAGAAAAACCCGTTCTCCACATTTCCCTTTGAATTCAGAATATTTTTATCTTCGGTTTTATCGTCAAATTATCAGCTGAATTCTAAAAACTTCCCTCAAAAAGTAATCATAAAAAATCCGAATTCTGATATTACAACTATGGAGGCTGTCTTTAAAAGTGATTCCGAAGGCTGGATCACTGCACAGCATGAGCCTAATAATCCTGTGGCTAAAGCGGTCTGTCTTTATGAAACTTACTAACGGTAAATTTTTTGCCACACTCAGAAATTGTATTTAAATTAGGTAAATAACTATTGTGTTCTTATATGAAAACATTCTCTATACAGCCTATACTGGAAAATGAAAACCTGAAGCTCCTTCCGTTAGCAGGAGATGATTTTGAGTGCTTATATGATGTAGCCTCCGATCCCAAAGTATGGGAGCAGCACCCAAATAAAGACCGCTATAGAAAGGAAGTTTTCGAGAACTTTTTCAAAGGGGCAATGGAAAGTAAAGGAGCTTTTAAGATCATAGAAAAATCTTCGGGAGACGTATTGGGGAGCAGCCGTTACTACGATTTTGATGAAAATAGGAACAGTATTTTCGTAGGCTACACTTTTTATGGGACAAAATCCTGGGGAAAAGGAATTAACCCGCAGGTTAAGAAACTGATGCTGGATTATGTTTTCCAATATGTGGATAAAGTGTATTTCCATATCGGGAAGCAGAATCTTCGTTCCCAAATTGCATTGGAAAGATTGGGCGGGAAAAAGATTGCAGAAGAAGAGGTCGCTTATTTCGGGGAACCTGCCCGAACCAATTTTGTATATGAAATCAAAAAAGAAAACTGGACACAATGAAAAAATATAAAATCCAAAAATCCCCTTTTGTAGTTCCGACTACAGACGGTAAACTGATTGAAGAACACTGGGGAAATTCTACACAAAACCCTAATGTTTCCATAGCTCATATGGTAGCACCTCCGGATTGGAGCGAACCGCATCAGACCCCGGAATTTGATGAGTTTACCTATATTATTTCCGGCAAAAAACAATTTGAGATTGATGGAGAAACTGTTGTCCTTGAAAAAGGACAGAGCATTCTGGTGGAAAAAGGGGCAAGGGTACGTTATAGCAATCCGTTTTCAGAATCCTGTGAATATATAGCCATTTGTCTTCCTGCCTTTTCTATGGAGCTTGTGAACAGGGAAGAAGGAATAGATTGAAAAAGGATAAAAGGTAAAATCGCAGAATCGTAAAATCGTAAAATGATAAGTCTGGAAAAGCTGAAACTAGCCAGCCTGCCTGTCATTCTGAGCACAAAACAAAGTTTTGCGAACATAGTTCACGAAGTATTCTTTAAGTATAAAACTACTTAAGAAGTTCCCTTAAAAACAATAAAGTGTGGTTCCAGGCTCTTTTGGCCATAACTTCATTATAGTCTTTGGATTTGGGATCTGTAAAAGTATGTTTTGAATGGGCATAGGTAATGATCTGCCAGTCTGCATCCCCTTCATTCATCTCTTTCACAAGATTGTCATAATCCTGTTGGGTGACACCTTTGTCATCCGCTGGATTTTCTACAAGAATTTTGGGTGTGATTATCCCGTTTTTTCTGTTTTGGTCTTTAGCAAGGCTTCCATGAATAGAAACTACTCCTTCAACGGGTAAATTTCCTCTTGCTGCCTCTAACGCTCCGGCTCCCCCGAAACAATATCCGATCACAACGACTTTACCGGCACCATTCTTCTTTAGCTGTTCCAAAGCCAGGGAAATCCGTTTCTGATAAACATCATAATTTTGTTTGTAGTATCCGGAACTTTTGGCTGCGGCGGTATTATCTGCCGGAATATTACCTTCGCCGTAAATATCAGCAATAAAAGCAATATATCCCTGTTTTTCCAGTTCAGCTGCTGCCGTCTTAGATTCGTCATCTATACCCTTCCATGCAGGTAAGATCAGAACTCCCGGAAGCTTTTTCCCGGCATTGGAAGTGATCATGCCATTCAGCTTCTGGTTCTCGTCCTGATAGGATACTGTCGAGAGTTTCTGACTGAATACAATTCCTGGACTCATTAAAAGTACGGTGAATAAAATTGAACGTATCATATTTTGTAATTTAAATAAACATTAAACTGCCTGTTTGTCATTCTGGGCACAAAACGAAGAATGACAAACCAATTGAAATTCATAATAAAGTCCCCATCTAAATTACTAAATAACTTATCATGAGGATTATTAAATTGTTATAAAACTCAATTTTACCTGAATTCTACGCCCAGATTTACCAGCTCATATTCCAGATCTGTTTCAGGGTGAATATGAATGGTTTTAAACCCTATAGATCGTGCAATTTCAATATTTTTAGGATTATCATCAATAAAAACAGATTCACCAGCCTGAATATTATATCTTTCCAGAAGGACATACCAGATCTTCGGATCCGGCTTGATCAGCTTTTCCGTTCCTGAAACTACAATTTTCCCGTCAAAAAGCCGGAAGAAATCATAATTTTCCAAAGCATAGGGAAAAGTTTCCGCAGACCAGTTGGTCAGACCGAAAAGCCCATACTCTGTATTCCCAAGTTTCCTTAAAATTTCTACATTCTGAGGAATATCACTTTTCAGCATTACCGTCCAGTTGTCATAATAAGCTCTGATCTCCTTTTCCCATTCCGGGAACTTATTCACCTGAATGTTAGTGCCTTCCGAAAGGCTTCTTCCTCTGTCCTGTTCCTCGTTCCATTCCTGTTGGGCAATGTGGGTGAGGAAGTATTCCATTTTTTCATCGTCATTGAAGTAATCTTTGAAAAAATATCTTGGATTCCAGTCCATTAAAACGCCTCCGAAATCGAATACGATGTTTTTGATTTTCATACAATATTTTAATTTTAGTATTTTACTTTCACCACAAAAGTCATAAAAGTTTTTTATTTAAACACGTTAGAACACGTAAGTTTTTAAAAGTTTAACATCTTTAAAATAAAACGTTCATATAAGAAAGAAAATCAAAGATTTTCTAAAAGGCTAAAGCGTTTTTCTTTGCAATAAAATTTTACTTTATATAGACTTGTGTTTAATATTTTATAGCAGCATTTTTGTCATTCTGAAAGGATCTAAACTGTGCAATCTCTCGAATGGCAACAAGTTGCTTTAAAGGTTAAAAAACGTATAGCTTTAGTGGTTATCAATTATTCTGACCTGTAAAACTGATATTGTCCATCCTCAAAATATGCATGGATATGCTGTAGTCCATTAGTTAAAATAATTTCCTTTGCTCCGATGATGGAATTATACCTTGCCGTCTGCTCAAAAGTTTTTTCCGTAAGCTTCACACCGGGAGCTTTGCATTCGATCAATATTTTAGGTTGGGCTTTCTCAGTGACCAAAAGATCAATTCTCTTCGTTAAACCATTCAGAACTATCTTTTTTTCCGTGACCAATGCAGATGTGGAGTAGGATTTCACCGTCAGGTAATAATGGATCCAGTGCTGTCTTACCCATTCTTCGGGGGTAAGCAAAAGGTAAGTTTTACGGACCAAGTCATAAATAAAAAACTTATCTTTGTCTTTCTTGAATTTAAAATCAAAAGTTTCCTGAAAATTCAGTTTTGGAAGTTCCATTTAAAAGATGAAAGAATTAGATTTAATCCTCAAAAATATTAAAAATAAAGAAGTTTTACCTATTTATTTTTTCCACGGAGAAGAACCTTACTTCATTGATGTAGCTGTAAAAGCTCTTGAACACGATTTTCTGGAAGAGGATGAAAAGGCTTTCAACCAGACCGTAGTGTACGGAAAAGATACTTCTTACCCGGAGATCCTTTCATTGGCAAGGCAGTTTCCGATGATGGGGGATAAGCAGGTCATTATCATAAAAGAAGCACAGGATCTGAAACTGAATGAAGAGGAAAACAGGATACTGGAAGCATATGTAGACAATCCTGTTCCTTCTACGGTGTTGGTCTTTGCTCACAAGCACAAAAAATTAGACAGCCGGAAAAAGGCAACGAAAGCACTGGATAAGGCGAAGGCACTTTTCCTGAGCGAAGCTGTAAAAGAAAATAACCTTCCGAAATGGATCGCTGACGAATGCGTCAGACTGAACATCAAAACAGCCCCGAATATTTCCCATCTTCTGGCAGAATATCTCGGTAATGATCTTTCGAGGATCGCCAATGAGCTGAATAAATTGAAGATCATCCTCAAAGAAGGTGAAATTCTTGACGGAAATATCATCGAAACCCATATCGGGATCAGTAAGGAATATAATGTGTTTGAGCTTCAGAAAGCTTTAGGAACCAAGAATGCCAATGTGGCTTTCAAAATTGCCCATTTTATGGGTAAGAATCCCAAGAATAATCCGTTTGTAATGATGCTGGCCAGCCTGTACAACTATTTTTCCAACGTTATCGTGTACCAGACGATGATGGGGCAGCCACCGCAAACTATTGCTTCACAGATGGGGATCAATCCTTATTTTATTAAAGATTATGCTGAAACAGCCAGATTATATCCTTTAAAGCATGCCACAAGAGTAATCTCCATCCTGAGAGAATTTGACATGAAAGGAAAAGGGCTCGGAGCAGTCAATATGAGCGAGGCGGAACTTATCAAGGAATTGGTATATAAGATCATTAATGTGGACAAAATTAAAATGAAAGTTTAAATAGTTTTTCTATTATGGATGTCTTTCAATATTTTAGCTCACAGGTCAGATTATCAGATAAGGAGACTGAATTATTGTCACATTCGGTAAGGAGGAAAAAATTTCAAAAAAAAGACCTTATCCTCCCCGTTGAAAACAATTCAAAAAACATTTACTTTATAGAGGAAGGTATTGCCCGCGTTTTCTATGCTCAAAAAGACAAAGATATTACACTCTATTTTTTAAGCGAAAATAATATAGGTTTGCCTGTAGACAGTATTTTTTACAATCAGATCTGTAAATTCGGGATAGAATCTTTAACGGAAACAACCGTTGCTGTTATTCCGTATAGCAGCTGGGAAAAGCTGGCTGAGCATAATGCCGGATTGCAGAAATTTTCACAGAAACTGATGGTCAATTACATTAAAAACGCCACAGACCGAATTTATAACCTGAAATTCCAGACGCCAAAAGAGAGATTTGAAACATTACTCTCAGAATTTCCCTCTATTTTTCTGAAAGCACCTTTAGGGCATATTGCTTCCTATCTGGGAATTACCCAGGAAACCTTAAGCAGGCTAAGAGCTGGAAAATGATTTGTTTTTTTGATTTCAGTCAAAAATTTATCTTCATAATTGACAGAAATTTGCAGTACAAATTCAAATGAATATGATAAAAGTTACTGCGATCGAAACGGGAAAAGCTGTCTGTAAAACAGCACAGGTAACAGCACACGAAGGGCGTTCTGCCATCGGAAGAAAAATTGATATTTTCCGTGATCCGGATTTTGTGAAGCCATTACCCATTCTGGCTTTCCTGATCGAGCATCCGGAAGGTTTGTATCTGGTAGATACGGGAGATACGGCAAGAAATTCTGATCCGGGATATTTACCGGGCTGGAATCCGTTTTTTACCAAAATGGTCTCCATAAAAGTGGCTCCTGCAGAGGAAATTGGGTTTAAGTTGAAAGAATTGGGGGTGGATCCCGCAGATCTTGAAGCTGTCATTCTTACCCATTTTCATCATGACCACGCAGGCGGGCTCCATCATTTTCCACATACAAGGATCATCGGAAGCCGGGAGAACTGGAATGAGTGTCAGAGCATGAAAGGAAGGATTGCCGGATACCTTCCCCAAAGAATGCCGGTATGGCTGAAGCCCGAGCTGATTGATTTTACAGGCGGTCCTGTCGGGGCTTTTCCTGCTTCTTATCCTGTTACAAGGGATGGCAGAATTTTGCTGGTGCCTACGCCGGGGCACTGCACAGGGCATATGTCTGTAGTTGTACGTGGTGAAGATATAACTTATTTTTTGGCAGGTGATGCTTCTTATAATATAGAGAATATCAGAAACGAAAAAACGGACGGGGTGACTTTTCAGCCTCAGACTGCTTTGAAGACCTTACAGAATATCAAAAACTTTGCCCTGCATGAGCCTACCGTTATTTTACCCTGTCATGACCCGAATAGTGCATCCCGTCTTATGAATAGAGAAATTTTTGACTTGATAAAGGCTTCATGACATGATTTAAAGAGAGGCTGGCCCGTTATTGTTTAAGCTAATATTTATTATTGACAAGTATCATTAAATTCATTTCATTAAATAGCTAAAAATTACGAAATTAGCGGACTTGAATTTTAATCTTTTTTGAAAAGTAATTATGGAGCAAAACATTTTAGACTGTGTGATCATAGGTTCCGGGCCTTCCGGTTTTACAGCTGCGATTTATGCGGCAAGAGCAGACTTAAAACCTGAACTGTATACTGGTCTGGAGCCGGGCGGGCAATTAACCACTACCACGGAAGTAGATAACTTCCCGGGATATCCAGCAGGCGTTACAGGCCCTGAAATGATGATGGATCTGCAGAAACAGGCAGAAAGGTTTGATACCAAAGTTCATTATGAGATGATCACCAAAGTGGAGTTGTCTAAAGAGGTTGGAGGTGTTCATAAATTATATGCAGGAAACAAAGATATCTTTGCTAAAACAGTGATTATTTCTACAGGAGCCACTGCGAAATATCTTGGGCTTGATGATGAGAAAAAATATGCAGGCGGAGGAGTTTCTGCATGTGCTACATGTGACGGCTTCTTTTATAAAGGGAAAGATGTAGTGGTTGTTGGGGCTGGGGATACGGCAGCAGAGGAAGCTACCTATCTTGCCAAGCTGTGTAAAAAAGTGACCATGCTGGTGAGAAAAGATGTTTTCAGGGCTTCAAAAGCGATGATCCACAGAGTGGAAAACACTCCGAATATTGAAGTGAAATTCCATCATGAATTAATCGGAATAGAAGGGGAGAACAGCTTAGTGGAAAGGGCTGTGGTGATCAATAACCAGACTGAGGAAACTTCTACTATTGATGTTGACGGAATTTTCATTGCAATAGGCCACAAACCGAACACAGATATTTTTGCAGGGCAGATCGACCTGGATGAGAACGGATATATCCTGACTGAAAAAGGGTCTACAAGAACCAACCTTCCGGGAGTTTTTGCGGCAGGGGATGTTCAGGACCATATCTACAGACAGGCGATTACGGCTGCGGGAAGTGGTTGCATGTCGGCAATGGATGCTGAGAAATATTTAGCGGAATTGCATTAGTATTCAAACTTAAAATATAAAGCGCACCTTTGGGTGCGTTTGTTTTTACCATGAGAAATTTATTGTATGTATTTATCGGAGGCGGAATTGGAAGCATTGCGAGATATCTCATTTCCAACTATACCCAGAAGCTCTGGAACATAAGTTCATTTCCGATGGGGACTTTTGTGGTGAATATAACAGGCTGTTTCCTGATCGGTTTTCTGACTTCGTATTTTATGAAGAATGATAATTCTTTGAAGTTTCTTTTAATAACCGGACTTTGTGGGGGATATACTACTTTTTCTACCTTTTCTGCAGAAAATTATTCTTTATGGCAGAATCAGCAATATGGGATGCTATTTCTGTATATTGCTTTGAGTGTGGTTTTGGGATTGGGAGCTGTGATTGTGGGAATGAAGCTTCAAAGTGTATTATTTTGATAAAAGGCTGCGGCGCAAACGAAGTTTGCGCCGCAGCCTTTTATCATTTTCTGTTTCGTTGAGATACGAGCGGGTTATTGCCCGGATCTTAATTTCTCGTTTTCTGCTTTTAAAATTTCTATCTCTTTTTTTAGCAGGTTGATATAATCCTGTTGGTTTTCTAATAGATAATCAGGAATGTTATAAATGTTATAGTGGTATTGATTATAATTTCCAGATTGACTATTGGAACTGTTATCATTAAATGTCAAATTCTGAACAACGCCGGTAGGTCTTTCTTCTTTAATTTCTTCTACAGGAACATCCAAAGTTGCTGCCAGTTTTTCCTATTCGTCGCCATATATCCTTATCTCATCATTTTCTTTTCTACTATAATAATGAAATAATTAACCTGATTTTTAGCTCCTTATTAAGCAGTGTTAAAATTTCTTTCAGAAATGTTTTGCCAGAAATGAAAAACGTTCTATATTTGCACCACCGAAAACGACAGCAATGTTGAAGTTTAGGAGAGTTGGCAGAGTGGTCGATTGCGGCAGTCTTGAAAACTGTTGACTGTAACAGGTCCGGGGGTTCGAATCCCTCACTCTCCGCGAAGTAAAAGCCTTTAAATCTTAAGATTTAAAGGCTTTTTTTGTTATTTTGAGTTATTAAAATATAGCATATCAATATTTTGAATTTTTATCAGAAAAAATAGGGATAATGCACTATTGATTATTGGTGGGTACTTTATTCTGCCTTTGCAAATACCTGGGCCGTCATTGATCCGTAGCCCCAGTTAAAGTTTGGGCTGCCAATATTATCCCACATATTGAATACAATATTTGTAGAGGTGAAACCACCGCCTCCCAGTTCTATGTAACCATTCAAATCATAGGTAACCGTGGTAACTACACTCGTATTATTTGTTTCTGTTCCTATATAGGTGGCTCCTGAGCTTACCATACCTGAAGTAGCACCGGGGCCACCAGGAAGGATTGTATATTTTCGGGAACCTGCAGGATCTTCAGTGCCATTTCTTAAAAACCGTATGCCATAATACCCAAAACCACTTGCAGTAGCAGGTACCGTACTATAAGTTCCTACAGGAACAGAGTAAGTGACAATCACTCGACAAGTACTGTGAGGGGGGATATTGATAGTCAGAGACAATCCCAAAGGTACATTATTAATAGTAGTTACAAGTCCTAGTCCGGTCCTTCTTACAGGAGCGGTAGCTACAACGCTGTAGGTATCATCCAGTACATACTGCGCAGGTGTCCATTGCTGGTAGGTTCTCCACAATGGGAGGGCAGGAGTGCCGTAATTTACATAGAAGCCATCACCTGTTGTGATGGTGCCTCCGGTGCTGTATACCATAAGCCCTGTGGCAGGAGAGGCAATGGTAGTTCCATCTGTACTGTTTATCAGGGAAACTCTGGGGATCAATATGCCTCCCTTTTTAGTAGCATTAGATTCCACATCCAATATAGCAGAAGGGTCAGGATTAGCTGTATTGATGCCTATTTGAGCGAATACCATAGCGGACACTATGGTTGTCAAAAGTGTAAAAAGGTTTTTTTTCATTTTTCTTAGTGTTTTAAATTATTTTAAACGTAAATCTTCATCAATTTTATTTTAAGAACTAATAAGCCGTTTAAATGCTTATTTCTGCTGTACTTCAAATTAAACGATATATAAAAATCTTTCACTTCTAATAAAGATATTTTGTATGATCGGGCGACAGAATTATTTACAATAAGGTGCTTTCTGTAATTATTGTACTTATTCCTACCTGAACATTAAAAATGCAGTAAACGATGATGCTTTAAAAAAATAATGTTTTCTCCCATTAAAATATTTTTTATGTTTTTAGAAATTGAATATTTGAATACAAATTTGATGAGTAATTTGTTATCAGATTATTATGCTTAATTATATAAGTACGAGACAAAGACGTTTGTAAAAAATGAATCTAATATTATTAAAATATTCAATTCAAAATAAATATCTGATACAATATTTTTATTTTTTAATTTTAAATAATTAATTTTTTATTTTAATTTAAACAATAAAGTGTATTCAAATTTTTACTTCAAATTTATGTTAAATAAAACAAAAATTCACACTGTATTCACACTGCAGAATATAATGTATTCATTTTCAATTATTTAAATAAATGTTGTTTAATAGGGTTCTAGTTTTTTAATCTTTAATTTTAATGATCCGATTTTATTAGTCAAAGTTGAGGATTTTAGAAAAGTTAGCTATATTTATATAGTTAACCCATCAATCAATGATCTATAGATTCAGAACGGCAGAAGCTCTGCTGGACCGCTTTCATGAGCTGGATAATCAGGAAATATATTTTGCATCTCCCAAAGAACTTAATGATCCTATGGAAGGCTTTAAAGATCTCTTCTGGAAAGGTGATGAAATTGTCTGGAAAAATTTCCTGATCAATTACGTAAAAAGCCTGGAAGCTTTCTTTTCCCTAACGGTACTTACTGCTGAAACAGTTAAGCTGAAAGATGAAGATATAAAAGTATTGTCACACAGGTCTGCCATGCATCCTCCTGAGCATAAAAAACTGATGGACGATATCATTAAAGAAATCTTTGCTTATAAATACATCAGCACAATCCCGAAATCTCTTGCGAACAGAGCTAGCCCTGTGAGGAGGGAAGAATTGCTCTCATACCTGAATTTCTTTCACCAATATGTCATTAATGCGATCAGTAAGCTGTATTTTGAAAAAGGATATACGGATCAAAAGTATTTTTATAATTCGTCTGAAGAATTTGATGAGCTTCAGAGTAGTGTAGGAAATATGGTAGAACTCATCAACGCTATTGAAAGCGAAAACGGGAAGTCAGTAGTTGATACCCTATTCACGGTTACTATTCAGATGATGACTCAAGTGAAGCTCAGAGGAAAGAAAAGTATAGGAGAAAAAGAGCTGAATACCAACAGTTTTTTACTGGTATCGGAATTTCCTGAAAAATATTTATCCCGTCTCGAAGAATCCATCTATCCTGAGTGGTATACAGCCTCATTCTTAACAGATAATACAAACTCTGCGATCTGGGGGCATTATGGTGATAATCATAAAGGAATCTGTCTTATTTTCAAAACCCAAACAGATGAAAATAATAAAGAGTTTTTAAGTCTGGATACAGAATCTGGATATGGTTCCGGAGGGCCGGTAAGAGCAATACGCCCCCATCGGTTCCACAAAATAGAGTACACCCGTAAGCATATAGAAATAGATTTTTTCAGGTCAATGGGAAGGCTGTCCAAAGAAGAGCTGAATGCAATGTGGTACAGTGATGAAAATGGTAATATGAGTATTTGCGGTGAGCACCTCAATAAGGTTGACGACAATAAAGAATGGAAAGATGGATATTGGGACAATTTTTATAAAAGTATTACCACAAAACTTGATGAATGGGCCTATGAGAAAGAATTCAGAATTATCCTGAATGATGGTTTTTATCAGTATAATGACAAGAAAGACAGGAAGCTGAAATATGATTTTAATGATCTGGAAGGAATTATTTTTGGGATCAAAACGGATATTGCCGATAAGCTGAAGGCCATCAGGATCATTGAAAGGAAATGTAAAGAAAACGGCAGAAAAGATTTCAATATTTATCAGGCCTATTACTCCAAAGAAACAGGTAAAATAGAAAAATTTAAAATAGATGTGTTCTAACTGTCACTAAATACCCTATAAGGTATAATCGATACGTTTTTTGTATTGATAATTTTCTAAAAAAAGAATTTTATCACATTCCTACCTCTATCAAAAGGATATTGAATTGATGACCGTCGGGATCTGCAAAGGCAAAACCACAGTAATTGGTTTCTTCTCTGTTCAGTTCATTAAAAATACGTCCTCCGGCCTGTTTTACTTTATCTTTCCATTCTCTTACCTCTGCTTCTGTTTCTGCAGAAAGGGTAAATATAATTTCACCGGTTTCCGGTCCGGGTGGTAAGTAGTCATCTATTTGGGTGCCGTGTTCAAAAAAATGAATCACAAAATCATCACCACCAAAAAGAAAACTGGCCAGCTTAGGATCTTTGTTTAGCTTCTTAGGTGTGAACCCCAGCTGTGTATAAAACTCATGGGTACGCCTTGCGTCTTTTACACTGAAATTAGCCCAGATTTTTTTTGATTTCATGTTGTTGAATTTAAAAACAATATTAGTAAAAAAAATTATGCAGCCATATAGTTATAGCAGGCTTTACTTGTTGATTAGTAGGGTTTTAATCGTTATGTGTAATAATTAATTTGTTTTGTAGTTATAAAAACATGCATGAACAGAGTAAAATCTGGATTTACTATTATAAAAAAGACAAAAATTACTTTAACTTTGCCAATAGAATGATATATGCTGATTGTTAAATTTTTGATAATAATAATATATTGTTGTAAAATTAATACTAAATTACTAAATTAACTGATAAATTAGTTTAGCGAATAAATAGATATGGAAAATAAGTTCTTAAATTTTAAGTTGAGGAAGATTGTTCATTATTCATTGATCGCTTGTATCCTGCTGATACAGGTTATTATAGCCATATTTTTTTATAATGAATTTACCAATAAGAAGAAACTGAAGTTTATTGAGAATCAGCTGGAGGAAAGCCGGGCATTGGAAGGCCTGACCGATAGTTCGAGGAAAGATTTTATGGATGCGCAGAATTACCTTCAAAAATACATGATAAGCCAGAATCCCAAAGATCTGGATTTATACTTTCAGTCTCTCAGGAAGCTAAATAATAATTTTGATAAAATAAATGATTATGGAGATACGGCTCCAAAACTTAAAAATAATCTGGATCGGCAAAAAAAAGATACCCTGAAGATTGTAAAATTGGAAACTATCATAGATTCTGTACATCAATACTCTCTGAACCCGCCTGCAAAAAACCAGGATCAGCATTTTGAGCTGAAAAAATACAAGAATAATGATAATTTTGATGACCTGAATATCAATATACAAACCCAGACCTACTCTGATACGGTCAAGAAGAAAGGGCTGATGGGGCGCTTAAAAGATGCCATATCCGGAAAAGTGGAAGTACAAAAAGAAAGTACCGTTATTACGCTGACCAATAATAAAAAAGCAGAGATTTCTGAAAAGGTAAAATCAAGGATGGACAGTCTGGTAGGGCTAATGAATAAGTACTATATGACTGAAGTCAAGAAGATTCAATTATCAACAGTCAAAAATGAAAAGGACAATAAACAGTTTTACGGAAATTTCAGTAAATTGTTGATCTATAGCAACGGACTGATCAATGTATATGAAAATGCGATTAAAGACTTTAAATCAGAACTGGAAAAAGAGCACGAAAAACAAAATTCAAGAAATAACAGGATCAGGACCTGGCTGGTACTGGGGCTAATGAGCCTGATGTTTATTGTATCAATTCTCATTATGTATTTTACGAGAGTCGCATTCATCTACGAATGGAAACTTAATGCCGCAAACAAGGAGATCAAGAACAACCTTAATTTCAAAAACAGGATATTGGGAATGCTGAGCCACGAATTAAGGTCTCCCTTAAAGATCATAAATATTTTTATTGATAAGATCAGCAGAACTACCAAAGATGAAACCATAAAAGATTACCTTAAATCCATCAAGTTTACCAATAGTACCCTGCTTATACAATCTAATCAGATCTTGGAATATACGAAAAACCAGGAAGCGGATAAAAAGCTTATACCAACGGTCTTTAATCTTAAAGATGAGGTCAACGCTATTGTGACGGCTATTACACCTTACATAGAAACCAGAAATAATAAGTTTGTGGTAAGAGACATGATTCCTGCGGATACGGTAGTGCATTCGGACAATATAAAAATGAACCAGATATTTATGAACATTCTGGGAAATGCCAATAAGTTCACGGAAAACGGGCAGATAGCCCTTACCATGACTACCGAACAAAAAGGCAAGAATATAATTTCCCTTACCACTACAGTGGAGGACACCGGAGTGGGAATATCCGAGTCTGACCTGAAGAAAATTTTTGAGCCGTATTATCAGGGATTGGTTTCCGACGAGATTGATAACGTGGGTGCCGGTCTGGGGCTTAACTTATGTAAGGAAATTGTAGAACTTTTTGATGGCATTATATCAGTTTCGAGCAAGCTGCACAAAGGGACAAAAGTGACATTCAGTATCAATTTAAATATCAGTAATAATGGAACTACCAATTGAAAATAGAGAGATTACATTTCTTTTAGCGGATGATCACAGCATGGTACGGCAGGGAATGGCGATCACTGTCAGTGAAGTCGTTCCCGATGCCAGGATCTATCATACTTCATCCTTACAGCAGGTAGTAGAGATGGTGAGGTCAAATGGAGTAGAGATCGTTATCATTGATGCGCATTTTCCGGACGGAAACAGTTTGCATATTTTACCACAGATCAAAAGTGTGAATCCCGATATTAAAATTTTAATTTTCTCAGGACTGGAAGAGCATCTGCACGCACTCAAATATATCAATGCCGGTGCCAATGGATATCTGAGCAAGCTGAGTGAAGAAGAGGAGGTAAGGCAGGCTGTTTCAGACATCATCCATAAGGGAGAGTATATTTCTGCCGTTTCGCGGAGCTTATTGGTGCAGTTTGCCTACGATCCGAACTCAATCAACCCTCTTAATTATTTGACCAAAAGAGAGCTGCAGATCGCGGAAATGTATGCGGAAGGATACGGGAACCTGGAAATTGCAAATCATTTGGATATAAAGCAGAATACGGTAAGTACAATCAAAAAAAACATCTTTGAAAAATTAAAGATAGAAAACCTTGTTGAGCTGATTGACCTTATCAAAACCCATCACAAAATATAGGCTTTCCGGAGCTCGTTCCTGATCTATTCATTTTCTATACTGCCGCATCGATAAATATCTACGTTTTTATCGATATATATCTATGTGGATTTCTCAAAATTCTATTTCAGATGTTGTTACTTTGCACCAACAAAATTTACCGATAAAAAACACAAATGAATTGAAAATGCTTCTTAGCTTTTTAGTTTCCAAATAAATAAGGTAAATGATGTTTGGCTATAAATTATAGCTATTTTAAACAAGTGATGAAAATTTATATCGAGGTGTATGTAATAATCTTTAACCGGCTTCTTAAAAACTGATTTATTAAAAAACACAAATATACATAAAGAAGTGAAATTGGTCTTTTCAGGTTATTTTAAAAACACAGAAAAAAATCCACAACTACAAAAGGTTGTGGATTTTTATTTAGAAGTTTGCCGATAAATATCTAGGCTTCTATCGATATATATCTGTGCGGATTTCTCAAAATTCCACTTTGGATGTTGTTACTTTGTACCAACAAAATTTACCATTCAAAAAACACAAATGAATTGAAAATGTCTACGGCTTTTTAGTTTTATAATAAAAAAGGTAAATAATGTCAGGCTCTGCTTATAACTGCTTTAAACAAATGATGAAAAATTTATATTAAGGTGTATGTCTAACCATTAACCTGCTTCTTGAAAGCTAAAAAAATACAAAACTGTAAAGAAGTAAAATTGGTTTTAGGTTATTTTAAAAACACAGAAAAAAAATCCACAGCTCAAAAGGCTGTGGATTTTTACTTAACAGTTATCTAGATAAATATCTACGCTTTGATCGATATATATCTATGCGGATTTTTCAAAATTCCACTTTGGATGTTGTTACTTTGTACCAACAAAATTTACCATTCAAAAAACACGAATGAATTGAAAATGTCTTAATGGCTTTTTAGTTTTATAAAGAAGGTAAATAGTGCTAGGCTATAATTATAGCTGCTTTAAACAAGTGATGAAAATTTATATCGAGGTGTATGTTTAACCATTAACCGGCTTCTTGAAAGCTAAAAAAACACAAAAACTATATAAAGAAGTAAAATTGGTTTTTTAGGTTATTTTAAAACACAGAAAAAAAATCCACAGCTCAAAAGGTTGTGGATTTTACTTAGTAGTTATATCGATAAATATCTACGTTTTGATCGATATATATCTATGTGGATTTCTCAAAATTCCATTTTGGATGTTGTTACTTTGTACTAACAAAATTTACCATTCAAAAAACACAAATGAATTGAAAATGTCTTATGGCTTTTTAGTTTTATAAAAAAGGTAAATGATGCCAGGCTATGATTATAGCTGCTTTAAACAAGTGATGAAAATTTATATCGAGGTGTATGTTTAACCATTAACCAGCTTCTTGAAAGCTAAAAAAACACAAAAACTATATAAAGAAGTAAAATTGGTTTTTAGGTTATTTTAAAACACAGAAAAAAATCCATAACTCAAAAGGTTATGGATTTTTACTTTATAATAACCCACTAACTATATTATAAATTGTATAATTTATTTTTTTCATCTTGTAATTAATTCTGCAAGTATCACCAACATAGATATAGCTTGTTATCTTTTGACTTGTAGCGTATTATGATGCAGCTTGGTAATTCACATTATGGTAAACACATTGCTGTAATGCTCAAATAGGAATTTGTATTTTTTTTTATTCATTTTTCTATAAATGTTATATATTTGCCTGAAAATTAATGAAAATACTTTCTGAAGTTAAAAAAATCAATTGAAAATAATTTTAATAAGGAATATGTTAAAATAATTATCAGACAGTATTTATTAATAAGAACACAACAGGAAAAAGCGTTTTACTAAGAAACCACATTAAATAAGGTATTCTTTGTTAATACTGCAGCAAACACTAAGAATTGAAAAACATGTATAATGAAGAAATTATTTCTCACCGTATTCCTGCTTTTGCAGGCGTACATCTATGGCCAATGCGGCCCTCCATGTCAACTTAACGGTATTGGGCTTTATATGTGGTTGGGCGATGGAGATTCCCAAACCATTGGAGATTCAACTACCGATGACGAAGACAATGATGACTTTATTGCTTTTAAAAACTATGGCACGTCCCCTATAAATATTTCAGGATGGCAGCTATATGCAGATCAGAGTGGTGCGGCAACACCGGTATTTACCTTTCCTTCCGGTACTATACTACAACCTAGTCAATATGTTTTGATTGTGGCTGACTGGAATCCGGGCCCGGCACTTCCTAATTTATGGTTTGATGCCAACTTTGCTTCCGGGGAGGGAATGTTTGAAGAAACCTCTAATAATGTTTCATGGGCGATCCTTCGGAATCCTGTTTCCAACCAATATATCACTATTCACCAGCAGGGAGGGGCTTCACAGGGACAGTCGCTTTCGGCGGCATTGGGTACTAAGGTTTGCAATACCAATGTTACAAGTTTTATTCCTACAGATTTCGACGGTTGCGAATCTGTTTACTATAATCAGAATACCTGCACTTTTCAGGAGCTGACAGATTGCTCATTGCCATTGCTAAATTCCGCATGTGGGCAGTTAAGCAACATGAGTCCTTCTTTAAGTTCATCTGCTGTAAGCTTTTCCTGTCCGGCAAGAAGCTATAACCTAAATTCCCTGCATACGGGAACTGCGCCTGCTAATACTTCTTTGGTATGGTTTACCAACGCTACACACACTGGTACTGCCTATAGTACTCCGGCAGCAGCGCAGCCAGGTACTTACTATGCCTTTTATTATAATTCCTCATCCAACTGCTACAGTGCAGCAAGTACATCTGTTACAGTTACCGAAACACTGGTGAATGCACCAACACTGAGTTCGACCGCCCTCAGGAATGTCTGTCCGGCTCTTACGGCAAATCTGAACAGCCTGCATACGGGAACGGCTCCTCTGGGAATGATGCTGGTATGGTTTACTAATAATACCCATACGGGAACAGCTGTAGGCAACCCGGCTGCAGTAACAGCAGGAACCTACTATGCGTTCTATTATAGCATAAGTGGGGATTGCTACAGTAATCCCGGTAATGCAGTAACCGTTACCATTATTGATGATTGTTATTGTACACAGCCTTTTGCGGCGGGTACTCCGGATAGCTTTACCTTGATTGGTATCACCTCACAGGCCAAGCAGCTAAACTGGCCTGAAACAGTTCCGAACAGTTTTATTTCCATGGAGTCCAAAAACAAAGGCTTTGTCATCACGAGAGTGGCAAGCCAGGCTTCCATCACTGATCCTAAAGAGGGAATGGTGATCTACGATATTTCTGCCGGTTGTATAAAAATATATAACGGAACGATCTGGAAATGTATTCAGAGAAGGTGTAACAATTAAGATCTAAGATTATGAAAAAAAATAAATTAATATACGGTGTATTATTCTGTCTGGCTGTTTCGTTGACAAATGCCCAGATAGCAGTGGGTAAAGCCAATGTAAACGGAGTGAGTACGATACTGGATTTTGCGAATGAAGCAGGCAATACAAAAGGGATCGTGGTACCAGCAGTGGATAATTTACCGTCCGGGCCTACCGGCAGTGATAACGGGATGTTTTTATTTGACAGGTCTGACAGGAAATTTAAAGTATTTGAGAATAACATTTGGAAAGACCTGTCTGATCCGGGCAATGCATCTTCACTGGCGGTTAACCCGACAGCTGAAACAGGACAGAAGGTAATCATAGGAAGTGCTTCTACTTCAGCCAACGGAGTCGTGGTTTTAGAATCTGCAGATAAGGCAATGATACTTCCTTTTATTTCAAATCCTCACCAGATTGTTAAAAGTCCGTATCCGGGAATGATGTGTTATGACCCTGTAAGCAAAGCTTTAGCGGTTTTTGACGGAAATGTCTGGAGCTATTGGAAATAATGCGAGGTATCGACAGATAAAAATTTTTACAAGAGATATCCGGGCAGAAAAAAGAGTTGCAAGGAATTAGATAATTATTCTTCAGGGAAAGAAAATACAGAGGGCTTCATATTGAAGCCCTCTGTATTTTGAAGATATGTTTTACATAGATCCAAGGTAAGATAAAACTTTGTAAAAGTACATTGTTATAACACTATTAAAAGATGTGCTATATTCGGAATTACTTATATATACTTATAGGTAAGGAAAAGAATATTGTTTTAATTTTGAACCAAATCTGATAGGGTATAATCTTTATCCACGACTATTTTCTTATTCAATAATACAATTCTCGTCTGATAAGATCTACAAAATTATATTTCAGATATTTTAACTAAATCATCTCTTAAACTTAGTCCATATGAAAATGATCCCTGACTATAAAAAGATTTATCAGGACATCATCGCAGAGAAACGTCCTGAAAAAGCGGCGTCCTGTGAGATCTTCCTGAAAAAAGAAAACCTTACCATGCTGGATGTGATAGCCATGAATAATATTATTTTCGGTACATCTGATGAGGATGCTGCTGTTTTTAATCAGAAGCATCGTTCCTACAATGAGCAGACCATACTGCATATACTGAATTTTCAAAAGGAAAATAATCTGAATAATATCCAGTTAGCATCAAAGTTTAAGCTTAGCAGAAATACTGTGGCTAAATGGAAAAAAAAGTTTCTGAATTAGCCTTCATGCATTCAGCTTACACTCACTGATATTTTAGGTAAAAAGAATCTGTATATTAAAAGGATAGATAGAAGAAATTCCGAATATAGTACAACTTCCGAAAAGTTCACCATGATTTGAAATCATTTAGACTTTATATTTGTGATTAGATTAAAAAACAAATAAAAAGCATTCTTATGTCAAAAAATGATTTAAACGGTAAAGTAGTACTTATAGCAGGAGGAGGAAAAAACCTGGGTGGATTATTAAGCAGAGATTTTGCATCAAAAGGGGCAAAGTTGGCCATTCATTACAACAGTGAAAGCTCAAGAGAGGAAAGTGAAAAAACACTGGCTGAGGTAAAAGCTCTGGGAGCGGAAGCATTTCTGTTCCAGGGAGACCTTACCAAAATAGAGAACATTACCAGGCTTTTTGATGAGACGGTAAAAGCTTTCGGAGGTATTGATATTGCAATCAATACAGTAGGAATGGTACTTAAAAAACCTTTCGTAGAAACTACTGAGGCGGAATATGACACCATGTTCAATATCAACTCAAAAGTTGCTTACTTCTTTATCCAGGAAGCAGGCAAAAAACTGAATGAGCATGGGAAGATCTGTACCATCGTGACTTCTTTGCTGGCAGCATACACGGGACTGTATTCAACATACGCAGGCGCAAAAGCACCGGTGGAACATTTCACAAGAATGGCTTCCAAAGAATTCGGAAACAGAGGCATCTCCGTAACCGCAGTAGCTCCGGGGCCTATGGATACACCATTCTTTTACGGGCAGGAAAATGCGGATGCTGTAGCTTACCATAAATCAGCGGCAGCATTGGGCGGATTGACTGATATTAAAGATATAGCTCCTTTGGTAGAATTTTTAGTAACCGATGGTTGGTGGATCACCGGGCAAACTATTTTTGCGAACGGAGGTTATACGACAAGATAAATTCAATTAATTCAGAAGTACTTTAGAAAATGGGTAATTGGGATGATAAGCACAATCCGGTTATCCATTTTCATTTTAAAAATATGACATCATGATACTGCGAATAATTAATTCAATACTAATCCTCATAGCCGTATTTATGGGGCTTAAACAGGGCTATGCCATGTTTTCCGGAAAACATGAAATGACGGAAATGTTTGGCAAATGGGGATTTAACAGGGTAGCATTGGCAATAAACGGAGCTTTTACCATAGCTGCCGCTCTGCTGATCCTGTTTCCTAAAACCTTCGTTTGGGGAAACTTTTTAATGGCTGCCGGAATCCTTTTGATCATTTGCCTGCACCTTATGGATAAAGATCTTAAAGGAGTGTTGATAGAGTTGCCGTTTTTATTGCTGAATCTGATCATCATTTACCTTCAGCACCCCTTAAAAAATGTATAACCATGAAAAACATAATCCTTACGGTGATGATAGGCTTGGCCGGCTTTACGGCCTGTGGCCAGCAGGCACCTTCTTCAAGTAACAAAACCGAACAAAAGAATAATAAAATGAATACAGATCAATTAACAAACAGTACTGTAAAAGAAGCTTTCGAAGCATGGCAGAAAGGAGACAGCCAGACATTTTTATCTTTCTTCACAGTAGATGCGGAATTGTATGATGACGGAAATCCGAGAAACTTTCAAAAATTTGTAAAAGAGGCATGCGGGCATGAACGCTTTACCTCCATTGATAAAGTAGAGAATAACGGACAGAGTATTTATGGGAATTTCCATACCGAAAGCTGGGGAGATTTCAGAACCTATTTTAAGTTCTATCTTAACTCCGATGGAAAGATTACACGTCTTGACATAGGACAGGCCAATTAAAACTAAAAACTGTAGATTATGAATACCTATCAATCTGCTTTTGACGCACAAAAAGAATTTTTCTATACAGATGTCACCAAAACCTATGAGTGGCGTATAGACCAGCTGAACAGGCTGGAGAAAATGCTGGTCGAAAATCAGGAAATATTCTGCCAGGCTTTAAAAACAGACTTTAATAAACCGCCTTTCGAGCAGCTTTTTGAGATCACCGTACCGTTAGGCAATATAAAATATTACAAAGAAAACCTTCAGAAACTCATGGCTCCTGAGCAGGTTGCCATACCTAAAGGACTGGAAGAAACAGGAAATAAGGGGATCATTTATAAAGAACCTTTTGGAGTAACGCTGGTCGTAGGGCCTTTTAATGCGCCAATCTTATTGCTTTTGGATCCGGCAATTGCAGCGTTGGCCGCCGGTAACCCTGTTATTTTGAAGCCTGCCAATACAACCCCCACCGTAGCGAAGCTGTTTGAAGAGCTTATTCCTAAATATTTTGACCCGGAAGCCGTCAATGTAGTAACCGGAGGCCGGGAAGAAATTACCGAACTCCTGAAACTGCCTTTTGATTTTATATTTTTTACAGGAAGCTCTGCAGTAGGGAAGGTGATCATGCGTGCCGCAGCAGAAAATCTTACCCCGGTTATCCTGGAATTGGGGGGTCAGAATCCTACTATTGTGGATGAAACTGCCAATCTGGATATTGCTGCAGACAGAATTGCATGGGGGCACAATGCCATTTCAGGCCAGTGGTGCATTGCGCCGGGCTATGTATATGTGCATGAAAGCATAGCAGAAGTATTTATTGATAAACTAAAGAAATCAGTTATAAAAATGTATGGTGAGGACCCGCAGCAGAGCCCTGATTTTGCAAGAATGATCAGTGAGCATGATGCAGAAAGGGTAGCGTCTTATATCATCCCTGAAAAGGTTGTTTTAGGTGGAAGATATGATATAAAAAACAGATATGTGGAGCCTACCATCCTGTACCCAAGTACATGGGACGATCCCGCATTACAGCAGGAGATCTTTGGCCCGGTACTGCCTGTAATGGCCTACTCCGATTTTAAGGAAACTGTGGGTATCATTAAAAGAAAATCGAAATCGCTTGCTGCTTACATTTTCAGTAAAAAACAGGAGAATATTGACTATTTCCTGAACTCAGTTTCATTTGGAGGCGGATGTGTCAATCAGACTAATCTTCACTGCTGGATAGACAGTCTACCGTTTGGAGGAGTGGGATATTCCGGAATGGGCAAATATTATGGAAAAGCCGGTTTTGATGCCTTAAGCAACACTAAAGCTATGCTTATCGGAAATCCTGACCTTGAGCTTGATGTTTTTCCACCTTATGCCGATAAGGATATTGCTAAAAACCTGAGTGTTTTCGGATAGTCCGGTAACCAATCTTTAAATTATAGTATTAAATAATACATGATCAGTCAGTTACAGGAAAGAAAATATGAGATCCTTTTAGTAGCTCTGTTACAGCATTTGTTTGCAGGCATATTCCTTACGGATATGGATTTCTATACCCGGGTGGTGTGGCCAGTCAATATGCTGGTATTAGGATTAGGATCTATTTTCTTGTTTACAGGAAAACACAGCTGGAGGCATTGGTTCAGGAACCTGCACTTCATGGTGGTTTTATTACTGCCCGTGGGAATTCCTTTTTTTAAAGATCTCTCATGGTATTTCACTTTTTTGAATATCAATTATGTAGTTTTTTTCTGCTTTCTTTTCATGGAAGTCCTCAGATTTCTCATAAAGCCTGGCTATATCAATACAGATATTATTTCTGCTTCCATCTGCGGGTATATGCTGCTGATAGAGATTTCGGTTTTTGCCCTGCAGTTTTTCCAGTACCGTGATCCTGCCTCTTTTAAAGGGGTTGATATTTCATCGCCTGCACTTACGTTTATTGACTTGGTCTATTTTTGCTCCATCACTTTTACAAGCATCGGATTTGGGGATATTACGCCTAATACTCATGTTACAAAACTTATTACTGCTTTTGTGGGGATAGCCGGCCAGTTCTATACCGTAGTGTTGGTGGGGATCCTCATCAGTAAATTTTCCTCAAAAAATTAATTTAAATTATGAATACAGGCTCACATTATAAGCTTTATCATTTCCTTCCATGGACGAGAAGAAAAATCTATAAAATGGTTGTTTTAAGCATTGTTCCTACAGGATTGTTCTATTTTTTAGGATGGAAATGGCTTGCGATTCCATGGGTTCCGGTAGCATTGCTCGGGACTGCTGCGGCATTCATTTCAGGATTCAAAAATACACAGACCTATAACAGAAGCTGGGAAGCCCGGCAGATCTACGGGGCGATCATTAATAACAGCCGGAGTTTTGGTATTATGGTGAAAGATTTCATAAGAACAGACGACCATTCACAGGAAAAAGCAGTGCATCAGCAGATCATTTACCGTCATTTTGCATGGCTTACTGCCTTAAGGTTTCAGCTGAGGGAAACTAAAATCTGGGAGCATATAAAAACAAAAAGCTATAATGTAGAATATTTAAAATATTACAAAGTTCCCGAATGGGAAAGTAATATTCAAGATGAGCTCGAAGCTTTTTTAAGTGAAGAAGAGCTGGAATACGTGCTTTCTACGAAGAACAGGGCAACACAGATCATTTCTGTTCAATCATCTGAGTTGAGGAAACTGAATGAGGAAGGTAAAATTTCAGATTATAATTATACCGCTCTGGAAAATCAGCTTAAAGACTTGTATGATCAGCAGGGAAAGTGTGAACGGATCAAAAACTTTCCTTATCCGCGGCAGTTTTCAAGCATTAACCTCTATTTTACAAATGCTTTATGCATTTTACTCCCTTTAGGATTTATAGGAGAACTTTCCAAAATGATCGAAAAATCGGGAGAAAATATAGTCTGGCTTACTGTTCCGTTCAGTATCCTCTTAGGATGGGTATTCCTGGTATTAGAACAGATTGGGGAAAGTACTGAGAATCCGTTTGAAGGAAATGCCAATGATATTCCCATTACCCAGATCAGCAGGAATATAGAAATCGACCTGCGTGAAATGCTTGGCGAGAAAGAATTGCCACCTGCAATACAGCCTGTAAATAATATTGTCATGTAAAAAACAAAGATGTATTTTTAATGCATCAGGATTAAAAAATAAGATATGAGTATAGAATCTGTAAGAAAATGGTATCCAAAGGCTTTAACGTCTGTAGATACCGTCAATCGGTTACTGGACACAGTTGAAAAACATTTAAAACTAAAACCTAATCAGCTGATGCATGCTGACAGTATGTGCTGTGATGATGTCAACGCCATACAATACCCGCCAAGGGCTTATGAAATGCTGGGGCCGTTTCACATGGGCGGATTGGATGGTTTTCCTTTTGCAGGGCTTACCGGAATGGGGGCTTTTGCACATCACGTTCCGGAAGACGGAGCTGTGATCATCTTTTATGCCCCGCATATCGGGATCACCAAAGATGGACAGATAGGAGAAATAAGCAGGATAGGGCAGAGCAGCAATTCAGCCTGTTGCGGAGCTGCGAAAGGCGCCTTGGGAAAACTTGCGGCAGGGCAGATCATAGAAGGTAATATCACTTCACTGGATTTTCAGATGAATACCATTGAACAGATCTTTCTGCACAGCAAAGACAGGATCCTGAATGCGGAAAATCAGATTTTCGAGGCTACCGAGGTTATGTATGAAGCAATAGATGAACGTATTGAGGTGCTGATAAAAGGCACAGACTATCCTTGTAAATATGTGATCCTAGTAGGCGGTATTTTTATTAATGGTGATAAAGAGATGGGATCGTTCTGCCAGTATAAAAAGTTCGAATATATCAATCTGGAAACGAAGGAAAGAAAAAGCCTGATGCAAGAATATTACGAAAACGATATATTGTAATCATTCTCTAAAAAGAAAACGGCTTGCAGAATACTATTTCTGCAAACCGTTTAAAAAAAGGAGAAGATTATTTTATTTTTTTAAGACCTTAAAGGTTTCCATATTTCCATTATCTAAGGTGATAACGGCCAGGTAATTCCCGGTTCTTAATTCGGAGAGATCAACTTTAGCTTCTTTATTATTGATGGTTATATTATTAATGATCAGTCTTCCATCCGCAGAATATACAGATACCGACCTGATCTTTTTCTCGCTGGAAATATGAAGGAAATCATTGACGGGATTAGGATAGATGCTTATTTTGTCATGCATTTTTATCTCGCTTGTTCCCAGCACTGTATCACCCAGCTTTACTACCCATCCTTCAGCAAAGAGAGGAGGAATGGTATTATCAAATCCGCAGATGTATTTACCGTCGGCAGATACCCCCATTCCTGTGCCTAGTTTTCCGTCGAATGTACTTACGGTAACACTTTGTGAGGCCAAAAGGCTGGTAAGAAGAACAGGAGCAGCTCCTAATGAAGGGTGGTAAATAATTACTTCCCTGTCTCCAATCATTCCGCAATATCCTACGGCAACTCCATTTTCTGAGATAGATACGAAGACCGCATCTGTATATCCCGCGGGAGCATCAAATGACTGATACGTATTGGTGCTTATATTATGAATAAATGCTTTGCTGCCTTTATATCCGACAACCTGGCCCGCGTTATTCACATCATTAGCTTCACCATATTCAGGAATACTGAAATCAATGTAATGAAGGGTGGCATCAGAGTCAAAATAGGCAGGTACACGGAATGTCCCCATATTGAAGATATCCGTTCGGTCAACCCAGCCGGCTACAATCCCGTTATCATTTACGGCAGCACCTCGTCCATTGATATACAAAAGATCTCCCGTAAGCTTTGTGAGGGTGCCGGATACGGTATTATATATAAAAGGGTAGCTGCTTCCCGCATTGGATGAGGTCATTTGTCCAGCTACATATATACTATTTTCGGATATTCCTTTGGCATCTCCAAACCAACTGTTACCCGGTATATCTCCCGGAAAATACCCGATAGCCGTCCAAGTACCGTTTTTTCTATAGGCAGCCTGACTAAGGTTTGAGCCGTCCGTGGCTGTAAAAGGCATGTTTCCTGCAATATTTCCTGCATTATTGAGCCTGTTGGTGGCACTGGCTACGGGCTCTATGGGAGTACTTGTACCGGTACTATGATCATAATATCCGCCTGAGTGTACACCATTGCCGGAACTGTTAATGTCATATAATCTTGTTCCCCAACCGGAAAGTAATGTAAATCCGGTCTGTGCATTTAAAACAAGGCTGCTTAAAAGCAAGCAGGCTGAAATAAGGCGATTTTTTCTCATATAACAAAAATTTATTGAGTGAAGTTCTTTTCTTTTCCCATAGGATACAAACTTTTATAGTGAGAATATCTGAATTAATCACATGGGATTTTATTCCGTATAATCCTTTTTCAGGTTATTGATAAAGTAAGATGGGGTAACGCCTGTTTCCTTTTTAAAGATGACAGCAAAGACTTCTCTGGAAGAAAATCCGCAGTCTTCTGCCAGATAGCTGATCTTGTATTCCCTATAAACCGGGTTTTCATATAGTTTAGCTATAATATAGTTGATCCTCAGACTGTTGATGTAGTTATTGTAATTCTTTCCTTTGTGCTGTTTGATGATTTCAGAAAGATACCGGGTATTGGTATTCAGTTCATTAGCCAGAGAAGTCAGGCTCAGTTCCTTTCTCGTGAATTTTTGAGATTTCTCGAACTTATCCAGTTTAGATATTATTAAATTGGCCGTATCATCAGTAATATTGATAGTGGCATTTTTTTCAGCCGAAAAAGTATCTGTTGCTGACAAGGGGTCAGGAGCTATAGTTTTTTCTGCTTTTTTAAGATTTTCAATAATGGCTTCATATTTAGCATGTAGTTTTCTTTGATTTTTTTTCCAAAAAAACCACCCGATAGCAAATAGAGCAATAGCAATAAGGCATACAGCAACTAAAATGTTCCGGATATTGCTGGTGTGTAGGGTATCTTTTTCAGACAGAATTTGCTTTACAGGAGTATTAATGGTTCTTTTTTCAGCGTTTATGATACTGTCATTTAAAGTAGAAAATAATCTCATATATGCCGAAGACTTTTCTTTCTCGCCTTTTTCTACATAACTTTTAAATAATACTTCAAATATATCCCTGCGTATATAAGGGAAGCTTATTTGTTTTTCCAGTTGTTCAGCCTGTTTTGCATAATCTATTACTTTATCATATTCTTTCTGGTCATAGTAAAGCCAGGCAAATTCATTTAAGACGAGAATATGAGTTCTGACATTAACAAGATATCTGTCATCCCTACAGATATTTAAAGACTGGGTAAAATATTTCTCAGCTGCTGCAGGATTGTTTTTGGCAACACTCGTCATTCCCAGGTTCATGTAATCCAGAGCAAGTACATGATATTTCTTATTAAGGTAATGTGGGTTGTCGCTTATTTTCAAAGCACTTCCCAGGCTTTTTTTCTGGTAGTGTATGACAGAATCAATAGGAGCATTGGTATGAGCCATATAAACACCAAAGCCGGTAAATATAAGAGATTGATTATAGTGTTTTGAATCCTCAAAAGGAATATCTTTAGATATTTCAAAGGCTTTTTTAAAATCTTTCAGGCTTTCATCATTAAATCCCAATTCGGTATAAGCAGAACCTCTTAACCTATATACATTGGATAATGCTTCAATATCCTTATTTTCGTCGGCAAGTTGTTCAGTTTCTTTACTTAGATTCAGGACTTCCCTGAAATTGCCCGTATCATAATATTGTGCCATCCGGGCCTTATTGCTTTCCAGCATTCCTTTTCTGTAGGAGAGTTGTTTGGACTGAAAATAGGTTTCTTTTAAGATTTCGAGGGATTTTTTTGGATCATTTACAGAGAATTTTCTTGCTTCATCAATTTTCTTATCTATTACTTGTTGTGTAAGGAGGTCTTCCTGAGAAAATACAAAATTAGAAACAATACATAGAAGTAAAAGAATGATTTTTTTCATAATTGTTTTTACAATTTGCAAATTAACTGCTAATTTAGGGATTTGTACTTAAATATAATGTTATATTTTCGGAATTTATATTATTTTTTAATGATTAATATGCTTATAAATGGTCTTTAATAGGTATATTTTGCCTTCTTTCACCTGATCAGCAAAAAGGACTTGTTTTAGTGAATTAAGTATGCTTTTCATAAGATTATTTTCAGAAATTATTGTATGTTCTATTTTTTTATTCCGATAGTAAGTTTTAAAATTGTTAGTTAATGTTGTAAACAATTTCATTATGAAGTATAATGAAATAATGCAAATCACACTCGGTAGTTTAAAGGCTTTTTTCAAATCATAACCAGATTCAATAATTCGTCAGAAAAAGTAAGATCATTATCAGAATGGATGTAAAAATAAGCTGTAATTTATTGATAATCATTTTTTTACTCAATATTTATTCGGAAAATATTACATATAGTATTTTTATTTATATTAATAAACTCGTTTCTTTGTAGAAGAAATATCTAGGATAGATTTAGTTCAAGTTCCCAACTAAGCAGAAATTTATCCAAAATCAGGTGGCTCATGTGCATTCTAAAAACACAAATGATGGAGAATAATATTACAGCTGAGATTTTTAATATCCCTTATCAGGGGGTAATGTCATATTTCTTTTTGTTTTCAATTATTCTTTTTTCAGAACTGAATGAAAAAGCCGGAAGGTTTTTGGCTTTCATGTAGCTGTATATCTAATAAATTTAAAGATAATGATGAAACAAATACAGACAATTCAATTGTTGGTGTCTTTGTTCAGTCCTTACTCATGTAGGCAGGTTGATAATGGGGATAATAGTTGGTAACAACTTCCTGTCAATATAAAAACCGTAGTTTTTAATACAATTTATCTAAAAAATGGATTTAAAAAATATTAACATGGGATTACTCATTGAAAAAAGCGTAACTGAAAATGAGATAGAAATGTCCCGCATATGTAACTTTTTCAATTCCAGGGAAGAAGACATCCTGCAAATGTATCAGTCTAAAGGATTGGATACAGAAGTATTGCTGAGATGGTGTAAATTACTGGAATATGATTTTTTCAGGTTGTACTCCCAGCATTTGATTCTATATGCACCTCCTTCTTCCAGGGATTATAATCAGCAGGTTGAGGATAAGAAAAAAAAGTCAACTTTACCCCGGTTTCGTAAAAGCTTGTATACTAAGGAAATGATAGATTTTATATTGGAAAAGATCAAAAAAGAAGAAATGACAAGAGCTCAGGTGATGGGTGAATATAACATACCTAAGACAACTCTCTACAAATGGCTTAGAAAATACGGGAATTCTAAAGTATAGGATATTTGAAGCAATTCGGTAAAATATAAAACGCAAAATTGAATTGCCGTAAATTCATATTTTCATAAAAATGATTGATAATGGAAAGCGGAAAGAAATCTAAATAGGTCTCTTTCCGCTTTTTTTGTGAGAAGAAGCCGTAATCTGAAGATCTTATAAGCTTGATAATTAAAGCAAAATAACCTGATATTGAAGACTGTTTGATTTGTTAAATCTTTGTTGCGTTATATAATTATGTTAAATTTGTTTACCAAATCCAAAATATCATCATATGAAACCATTTACCGTAAACATTCCCGGGAGTGTTATTAATGACCTCAAAAACCGTATTCAGAACACCCGGTGGCCGGGAGAAGCTGAAAATGCAGGCTGGAATTTCGGAACCAGTGAAAAATACCTTAAAGAGCTTACCAGCTATTGGATGAATGAGTATGACTGGAAAAAGCATGAGGAAGAATTAAATCAGTATCCTCAGTTCATTACTGAAATAGATGAGATACAGATTCATTTCCAGCACATAAAAGGTAAAGGCAGCAACCCAAAGCCATTGGTGTTAACGCATGGCTGGCCGGACAGCTATTACCGCTTTCATAAGATCATCCCGCTTCTTACCGATGAGGAACAAAGTTTTGACCTTATTATTCCATCTATTCCCGGATTTGGCTTTTCTGATAAGGTAGCCATAAGCAGTGAGACAGTAGCAGACCTTTGGGTAAAATTAATGACAGGAACATTGGGATACAAAAAATTTTATGCTGCAGGTGGTGATGTAGGGATGGGCGTTACCAAAGCCTTGGCTTCAAAATATGCAGACAGGGTAGAAGCGGTTCATTTTACCGATGTCGGTTATCCTATGGGACAGGAAGATCCGGGCACCATGAGTGAAGAAGAACAGCAGTTTGCACAGTTTGTACAGCAATGGTGGTATAGTGAAGGAGCTTATGCCATGCTTCATGCCACAAAGCCGCAGTCATTAGCCTATGCACTGAATGATTCACCGGTAGGATTGGCTGCCTGGATAGTAAGTTTTGGGAATGCAGGTGCTCCGCCGGAACTTATTGAAGCTGCATTTGGCGGGAAAAACGAATTGCTGACCAATATAATGATCTACTGGATTACCGGGACAATAGGTTCATCCATGAGAATGTATAAGGCGGATGCCATGGCACAATGGGGTGGTTCACAGCCATTGCAGAAAAGTAATGTGCCTGCGGGTGTTGCCGTATTTCCGAGGGAGGTCCAGTTTCCACGTGAATGGGCGGAACGTTTCGTTAATGTTAAGCACTTTAAAAAGATGGAAGAAGGGGGGCATTTTGCAGCATTGGAGGTTCCTCAGATTTTTGCGGATGAATTAAGGGCATTCTTTTATTCTCTAGATTGATGGTAAAAATGTCCGCGCTTAAAATAAAAAAGATAAATAAAATTATGTATTATAAATAAAGCAGACCGGTTGGTTTGCTTTTCTGTTTAGCATTCGGTCTGTGTATATGGTAATCAATCTTGGAGATCCTTATTCGGCAGCTATCCTGTAAAAAAGAAAATTGCCGGTCTCTATAAGATATAGCAAGTTATTCAGGCGGAGCATCGTAAAAACAAAATGTTTTGCCGGAAACAAAAAACACTTTATATTTGCACACTGAAAACGGTAATAAAGCCGAAATTCAGGAGAGTTGGCAGAGTGGTCGATTGCGGCAGTCTTGAAAACTGTTGACTGTAACAGGTCCGGGGGTTCGAATCCCTCACTCTCCGCAGAGCGGGGCAAATCAAACGATTTGCCCCGTTTTTTGTTTATAAAAGATTGGCGTAAATTCTTTTTCTTAGGTTAATGACAGCATTTTTTACTATAAATGCTTTATATGAGATCTTTACTAAAGCTTCATCAAGAATAATGAATCAAAAAATATATGAAAAAGCTGTTCTTAATTTTAATATTGCTTTTATTTGCCGGAAAGACCTTTTCCCGGTCACAAGGTCAAATGAACAGAAGGCTGAAGGAAGAATCTGTTCCTAAGGATATTTTAAGTGATAATTATATACTGGTGGTGAAAATACCTTATGATAAGAAGGTCTGGATCAATAAGTATACAATAATCATGACGGAACATTATAAAGGAAAATTTGAAATTGTTCCCTTTTCAAAATCAATTGAAGGGAATTTACTCTCGCAATTGTTGATTTTTTAATAAAAAGAATAATAAACATTTATAGGTTGATGAAAAATCCACAACCTTTACGCTGTGGATTTTTACTAAATAATATATTATAATTAAGATTCGGTTTTCGGTAATCTGTAAGAAAACGACTGTTTTTAAAGTGAGTGAATTTGGTGAAAACATTTGCAAATATTATGCCTTGTTTGGTAAACTTGTTAATTATATACTGATTATGTTGTTTATTATTTAATAATTGGCTCATTTTCAGTGGAAATATTTTTATTTTAAATAGAATTCATAAAAATGTTTGTAACAGAAAAGTTCACCATGCAGGTTTCATTAAACCTTTGTAAATTTATATGATAATTAAATCAGGCTTATAGATCATGGAAAACGAGAAATCGATATTGAAAAGAAGTGAAGAAATTACCGGCAGGTATTTCCTGTTGCTGGATCAGCATATTCAGGATGTGATCTCGGGAAATGCCTTGGAATTTATGGAACTTAATGAAATTGCAGACAAGCTTGCGGTTTCTCACAAGCATCTGACAGATACCATAAAAAAAGAAAAAGGAAACCATCCGTGTCATTTCTATGATGCCAAAATTATAGAACAGATCGAGAAAATGCTTTCTGAATCAGATCTGTCTATTGCCGAGATTGCCAGAATCTTTACCTACGATCCCTCAAATTTTTCCAAATTTTTTAAAAAATGGACAGGTTATACGCCCGGAATATTCAGGAAAAAGATTAAAAAGTCAAAAGACCAGGTATAGTTGCAGACTTTGAAGACGGGGAATATATAAAGCGATTCTTTTAATGAATCGCTTTTTCTGTTTCGATAAGTTGCTTGTATTTTTTTACAAAATTTAGTCAATAAGTGAGAGGCAGAAATTCGTAATTTTTAGTGAATGAAAGTAAAAAAATATGAAATAATCTGATATTTAATAACAAAATTGAGAAAACATCAGGAATAATAAATTTTTAGATGGAAATTGAAAGCTCGATTGTAAAATAGTCTATATTTGTTTCTATAAACAGCTAAATTTGATTAAGGATGAAAATAGATTTTACAACAGCTACATTTAAGGATTTTGAAAATATCCAGGGTTATGATATGATGCAACGTGCCGATATTTATTACGACTTTTTAGATTATATGAAGTCTAACGGACATAATTACAGGTTGAGAAACAATTCAGCCTGTGGCTCTGTGATCAATGTCAGTGCTGAAAAAGCAACCAAAGATTATATAAGCTATGTAACCAGTGATTATCTGGGCTTTACCCAGCACCCTAAGGTAAAACAGGCTGCTATAGAAGGGATAGAAAAATACGGGACGGGAACAGCAGCTACTCCGCTTATTGGGGGATATTACTTATTTCACAATGATCTGGAAAAAACAATAGCGTCTTTCTTTGGCAGAAGCCAGGAAGAAGCTGTGGTCTTTACTACAGGATATACTGCAAATAGTGCTACATTGCAGATCCTTTTGCAAAAAGAAGATATTGCGATTGTGGATATGGCAGTACACGCGAGCGTATATGAGGGATGTATTCTTACCAACAGAAAAACATTCCCACATAATAATCTGGAAGCCCTGGAAACTATTTTAAAAGCTTCGGAACATCAGTATCGTACCAAGCTTGTGATCATAGACGGGGTATATTCTCAAGATGGAGATGTTGCACCTGTAAAAGAAATTCATGATTTGGTAAGAAAATACAATGCTTACCTGATGGTGGATGATGTGCATGGAGTGGGGATTTTAGGGAAAACAGGGAGAGGAACTCTGGAAGATCCCGGACTGCTGGATAAAGTAGATATCATTACCGGGACATTCAGTAAAACTTTCGGAAATCTGGGAGGATATGTGATCACGGATAAGAAGCTGGCTACCTTTATCAGGTTTCAGTCACGCCAGCAGATATTTTCTGCAACAGCGCCTCCTTCCTCTACAGGAATTATAAAAGCGATTGAATTAATAGACGAAGAACCCCAGTGGCGTACCAAACTGTGGGACAATATAAACTATTTCAAAAAAGGGTTGAATGATTTGGGGCTGGAAACAGGAACTAGCTGTTCTGCAGTCATTCCGGTAAAAATTGGAGATCCCCATGTAACAGGTGATGTAGGAAAACTACTTATAGAAAAAGGGATTTATACCAACCCGATCATATATCCTGCGGTAGCAAGAAAAGATGCACGCATCAGGATGTCTATAATGGCAACCCATGAAAAAGAACATCTTGATAAAACGTTAAATGCATTTGAAGATATCAATAATAAATTGCATATTGCAAAAAAATATTAACAATGCCAAGAAAAGTTGTACAAGGTCCCATAAGGGATAAAGAAAAAACCAAGCAAAAACTGCTGGCGGCGGTTGGAAAAATTTTAAGAACAAAAGGGTATTCAGGGCTGAAGGTAAGTAAAATAGCTGCAGTAGCAGGCTTTGATAAAAAACTGATCTATGAATACTTCGGTAGTACGGAGAAGCTGATTGATGAATATATTAAATCCCAGGATTACTGGAGCAAAGTCAATCAGGATAATGTGGAAGTTGACATTTCCGACGGAGGCAAAGAACTTTCCAAAGTTGCCATTCTTAACCAATTTGATAACTTAAAGAAAAACAAGGAACTTCAGAAGATCATCCTTTGGGGGCTTTCTGAGAACAGGCCTATCCTGAAAAAGATTGCAGATGAAAGAGAGGAAATAGGAGAGATGCTGTTCACCAATATCATTGATCCTTACTTTAAGGAAGATGCTGTAAGGTATCGTGCCATTGCAGCGCTTCTTGTTTCAGGGGCATACTACCTGAACATGTATACAGGATACAATGCAAGCAAATTCTGCGGTATAGATCTGAAAACCGATGAAGGGCGAAAAGAGATTGAAAAAGCCATTGTGGAAATAATTGATTTCGCTTATAGCAAGCACTCCGGTGATTAAGATCATATAAAAAGAAAAATATAAAATATATAAGGTTTTTTGAAAATTAATATTTTCAGATTAAACTATAATTCCTTACTTTTGGGCAATGGAAAATTTTATAGTATCTGCTAGAAAATACCGTCCACAAGAGTTTGAAACTGTTGTCGGGCAATCTCACATTACAGATACTTTAGAACATGCGATTGGAGAGAACCAGTTGGCCCAGGCATTACTCTTCTGTGGGCCCCGTGGTGTTGGTAAAACTACCTGTGCCCGGATCCTGGCAAGAAAAATCAATGAAAAAGACGGCTCCGTTTCAGAAGACGGGTTTGCTTACAATATCTATGAATTAGATGCCGCATCCAACAACTCTGTGGATGATATCCGTGAATTGATAGACCAGGTGCGTTTTGCTCCCCAGGTAGGTAAGTATAAAGTATATATCATAGATGAGGTTCATATGCTTTCTTCCGCTGCTTTCAATGCTTTCCTTAAAACATTGGAAGAACCGCCTGCCCATGCTATCTTCATTCTGGCAACAACGGAAAAGCATAAAATCATTCCTACGATCTTATCCCGATGTCAGATCTATGATTTCAAAAGAATTACCATTGAAGATATTCAGGGACATCTAAGAAAAATTGCCGAAAAAGAAGCCATTCAGTATGAAGATGATGCTTTATACCTGATCGCTCAGAAGGCGGATGGAGCCTTAAGGGATGCCCTTTCCATATTTGACAGGCTTTCCACATTTTCCCAGAAGAATATTACCCTGACAAAAGCCGCTGAAGTACTTAATATTCTGGATTATGACCAGTATCTTAATATTGTGGATCTGGCCAAAGAAAATAAAATTCCCGAAGTGCTCTTTGCATTCAATGAAATTGTAAAAAGAGGCTTTGATTCCCATATCTTTATTGCAGGACTGGGAAATCATTTCAGGGACCTGATGATGGCTCAGAATACATCTACTATTGATCTCATAGAAGTAGGAGAGAAAACAAAGGTCAGGTTTGTTGAGCAGGGCCAGAAATGGGCTCCTCAGCAGCTGATAGATGCCGTAGAGATTTGCAATCATGCCGATATCAATTACAAAAACTCGAAGAATCCAAGGCTTACCGTAGAAATTGCTTTAATGCAACTGGCTTCTCTGACTATCGGTTCAGACATTTCTAAAAAAAAAAGTTTATAATATTAGCTCCTTTCCTTCATGAAAAAATTGAAGTAAAACCAGCGGCAAAACCCCTGGAAAAAAAAACGGAGACTATTGAAAAAACTGCTGCTCCGGAAAATACTCCCGAGGAAATTACCATAAAAAAAGTTTCCAAACCGTTATCAAAGCAGGGTATTCCTTCAGGTTTCAGCATTCAGTCCTTTCTCAACAGGGAGGATAAGCAGGAAGAAGAAGAAAATCCGGTGGCCAGAACCGAAAACCTTCCCCAGCATCATTTCACCGAGACCGACCTTCAGATGGAATGGAATTTGCTCCTGAAACAACTTCAGTCCAAAGATGTATTCGTCTATAATGCCATTAAAGCATTTAAGTTGGTTAAAGCTGATGAAAATGTCATCAGGGTTTTATATCCTTCAGACTCTGCCAAAGTGGAGTTTGATAAGATAAGCGGAGATTTCTTTAATCATTTCAGAAGAAAAGTCCATAATCATGCTATAGAAATAGAATACAAGAAAGACCACGAAAACCTGAAGATAGAGATCATGACCAAAAAGAAAGTATTTGAAAAACTCGTTGAGAAAAATCCGTTATTGAAAGATCTTGACGATTTAATGAAGTTTGATTTGACATAATTTTTCTATATTTGTCAGATCATTTGTAGGGAAATAATTTTTTACGGATCATAATTTAAAATTAAACCACAAAGGCTCAGAAAGATATCAACGTGGAGAAACTATTTATTCCATATCTGTATAACTTTAAAGCTGCTTATTCTATAAGCGGTTATTTTAGCTTTTGGGGTGCTTCTTATAGAAATTTCAGAAACTATTATCGATTTTATTGGTATTGCTAACTGAATTTCTTTCTCAAAAAATACAGGAAAAATAAGTTTTCTCTTTAAATTCCTGAATCCATTAAAAGACTTAAACGGCATTTTTTGAAAAGAATTATAAAAACAATTTTATAATGAGATAACTATTGGCATACAATTTTTAAAATAAAAAACAACGAACAAAAATAATAAGATGAATTTAAAAGATTTGAAAAATGAGTGGATCAACGAATTTTCGCAGCCGCTGATGATTGCCGGGCCATGCAGTGCGGAAAGTGAAGCTCAGATGTTGGAGACGGCGAAAAGAATAAAAGAAACCCATGCACAGGTACCTATCTTCCGTGCCGGGATATGGAAACCCCGTACAAAGCCGAACGGTTTTGAAGGAGTAGGAGTGATCGGGCTGAACTGGCTGAAAAAAGTAAAAGAAGAATATGGTTTTAAAACAGCAACAGAAGTGGCCAATGCCCATCACGTTTTTGCAGCATTGGAAGCAGATGTGGATATCCTTTGGATTGGGGCACGGTCTACAGTGAATCCGTTCACGGTTCAGGAGATTGCAATGGCGCTGAGAGGGACAGACAAACCCGTTTTAGTAAAAAACCCTGTAAATCCGGATCTTGCCCTATGGATCGGAGCATTGGAAAGATTACTGGGACAGGGGATTACCAATCTTGGAGTAATCCACAGAGGATTTTCCACTTATCAGAAAACAAAATACAGAAACAACCCGAACTGGCAGATCGTACTGGATTTTAAGAGTCAGTTTCCCAATATTCCCATGCTGATCGATCCTTCTCATATCTGTGGAAACAGGACGGGACTGGCAGATATTACCCAGGAAGCTATGAACGTAGGCTACCAGGGAGCGATCATAGAAAGCCACTGTAATCCCGATGAAGCATGGAGTGACGCTTCGCAGCAGATAACGCCTGAAGTATTAGCTGAATTAATAAGCAATCTGAAAGTAAGGAACTCAGGGCTGGCTGGTTTTGATGGTGAAATGGGAAGGCACAGGACCCTGATCTCCGATATCGACTTCCAGTTGATCGAATTGCTTTCCCAAAGGATGAAAATCTCCGAAAAGATAGGTAAGCTTAAAAAAGAGAATGATATTGCCATTTTCCAGCCCGAGCGTTGGAAAGTGATCACGGAATATGCTATCCAGAAAGCCACAGAAACCGGGATGTCCCAGGAATTTATCGAGAAAGTTTTCAAAGCGATCCACGAAGAATCTATTGAAGTACAAAATAATATAATGATCGACAGACTGTAGTATAGATAACAGGTAACAGGTAAAAGGTAGCAGGTTAGGATTTTTCACAATCCCTGATTCCTTTTACCTGCCACCTATTACCTATTTTACTATATTTGTATCCGAGTATGAAAGGAAAAATCATTAAATCTACCGGAAGCTGGTATCAGGTTTTGGATTTGGAAACCGATAAGATTTTCGAAGCCAGAATCCGTGGTAAATTCAAATTAATAAAGACCAGGCTTACCAATCCGCTTGCTGTAGGTGATTATGTGGAATTTCAGCTCGAGAAGGATGATATTGCGTGGATCACGAAGATAGAGCCGCGCAGGAATTATCTCATCAGAAAATCTGTGAACCTTTCAAAAGAAGCACACATCATAGCATCCAATATTGACTTGGCATGCTTTATTTTTACCCTTAAACATCCCGAAACATCATTGGGTTTTTTAGACCGGTTTCTGGCATGCTGTGAAGCCTATAATATCACTCCGCTTATCCTTTTCAACAAGATGGATGTCCTTAATGGGGAAGAAACGGAAATAGTAAAAGACATCGAATTCCTTTATCAGGAAATAGGATATGACACCTTACAGATCTCATCCTATTCCAAACTTAATCTGAATGATCTGAAAAGCGTTCTGAAAGATCGGACCTCCGTATTTTTCGGGCACTCAGGTTGCGGGAAATCAACTTTGGTGAATGCCTTGCAGCCGGGTTTAAATCTTAAAACATCTGAAATTTCCGATACCCATTTAAAAGGAAAGCATACCACTACTTTTGCACAAATGCATTTTTGGGATTTTGGCGGAAATGTGATCGATACACCCGGAGTACGTGAGTTTGCCATGATCGATATTCAAAAAGAAGAAGTACAGCACTATTTTCCCGAGATCTTCAAAAAAAGGGAAGAATGCAAATTCCATAACTGCCTTCATATCAATGAACCCAAATGCGCTGTCGCTGACGCCCTTGAAACCGGAGAGATCCAGCATTCCCGGTATTCTACTTATATTAAACTGATGGAAGAGGCAGAAGAAGCTGCCCAGAAATAGTTTTCAATTCAAATACACAGATGCTTCGAGAATTACATTCGTAAACTTTCAGCTTTATGTTCAGCATGAGAAAAATAATGGATAAACTATTTTCCTCTAAAATCTATAATTCCTCTGTGGTGCTGAGGGAAGTCGAAGTATCTGATTATTCTATAAACAAAAAATAATACAAAACTAGATCAACAGGCTCTATTAATATTCTATTTACATGAAGTAGGACAAGATGGTGGATATTGTAAAACAAAAAACCCAGCCGAAGCTGGGTAAAAACTAATAACCATGAAAACTCAAATTAAACATGAGAATCGCAAAAGAATAAACAATTACTGTGCCAAAAATTAATTCACACTTTCTTAATAAAAGTTATTTTTATGTTAAAAAACTTTTAAAATAAAACTGAAAGATATTTTTTGTAATTTTGCACCATTAAAAAAATAAACATTTATGTCCAACATTACATTTACTATGATTAAGCCGGATGCTGTTGCAGACGGACATATCGGCGCTATATTAGGAAAAATTGCAGAGGCCGGATTCAAATTAAAAGCAATGAAGCTTACCCAGCTTACCGTTGCTGATGCCAAAAAATTCTATGAAGTACATGCCAAAAGACCATTTTATGGAGAATTGGTAGACTTTATGAGTTCTGGTCCTATCGTAGCGGCCGTTTTGGAAAAAGAAAATGCAGTTGAAGATTTCAGAAAACTAATCGGTGCTACCAATCCTGCAGAAGCTGCTGAAGGAACGATCAGAAAAATGTTTGCAAGAAGCGTAGGGGAAAATGCAGTTCACGGGTCAGATTCTGATGAGAATGCATTAATTGAGGCTCAGTTCCATTTTTCAGGAAGAGAAATTTTCTAATCAAAGATTTGCTTAAAAATAAAAAATCCAGAGAATCTTTCTCTGGATTTTGTTTTATAGATTACTTTCGATAGCTCCCACTTTTTCACGGTACAGTTCTATCGGTTTATCAAGGAGTACTGCAATTACAGTCATATTTTTATCCAGTCGTTCTTTGGGTACATCAATATAAATAATGCCGGGCCTGTCGCTCCAGTATAATTTATTATAGATATCATGGCTGATCATCGAACCTTCTCCAACGATCCTGATCCGGGAGATTCCGTTTTTAATTCCTTTCAGAGCGATAGGGCCTGTGAGAGCTCCTTCCACAAAAAGATAAAGGGTCTGCCGGTCTTTTGAAAGGGTACTTCTGCCGGAATAATGTCCGTCCGGCAAACCTTTCCCTGTTTCGTAAAGAGCTTCCGCATGTTTACTGATCCAATTGATAATTTCAGGATTCGTTTTTGATGTGGTTTTTATTTTCATTTCCATCCCGTCGCTGGTCAATCCGGAATGATCAAACAGATTGTTTCCGTCATGCAATGCGTTGGCCATATCATAGATGGCCGGTTTGGCATCCTTATTTTCCATAAGCTGATCTAAAGAATGCTTTTCTTTTGGAAAATTGCTCAGCAATACAGGCGGATCATCAAATTTCAATTGTACCACCGTAACATCCTGATCAAATTTTACATTGGAAAAATGTAAGGACAAGGTAGTATCATTAAGCTCAAAATTCACCTGGGCATTATCATTTCCGAGGATTTTTGCGGAAACAGGAGGAGATAGTATTCCATAGATCTTATCAAAATCCTTAGCTTCTTCCAGATAGAGAAATACCGATTTGTTGGTTCCGGATATGGCTGATTTTCCTTTATAATTCTCAAAAGGCAGTCCACGGCGGGTTCCGTACACCGCTTCCTGGTGCTTAGAAGTCCATCTTCCCAAACTCTTTAAGATCTGAATTTGCTCATCGGGGATGGTTCCGTCTGCCTTAGGCCCGATATCCAACAATAAATTTCCACCCATACTGATCACATCTGCCAATGTTCTTATAATCATATTGGACGTTTTATAATGGTTATCAAAAGGCTGGTACCCCCATGAATCATTCATCGTATAGCAAAGCTCCCAGTATTTGCTTTGGGGTCGAACAACGGGGATTCCCTGTTCGGGGGTTTCATAATCCCCATGATGATTCAGTCTGGAATTAATAATGATATCGGGATTGGATTTCTTTAAATTTTCCAAAGTCTGCGGAGCCTGCCATTCTTTGGAAGTATGTTCCCAGTCACCATCGAACCATACAAGATCCGGTTTGTATTGATTGGAGAGCTCATTTAATTGGTTTTGATAATAAGTGATATAGTTTTTCCAGCGTTCAGGATCGTTTCTGATCTCGTATCTTTTTTTAGTTCGGGTGTTGATATCATAATAAGGATGGCTCCAGTCCGGAAGAGAATAATAAAGGCCGGTTTTCAATCCGTATTTTTTCAGTTCAGTTATAAAAGGAGTTAAAACATCTTTTTTCGCTGCAGAATTCATGGGAATGGTAATGGCATTTTCAGCTTTGGAATCCCATAAAGATACCCCGTCATGATGTTTTGTGGTGATCACGGCATATTTAGCGCCGGATTCCTTTATTAGCTTTACCCAGTCTTCAGGTTTGTAATGTGGGGCAGAGAAACCATTCAACTGCTTCATGTAATTTTCATGACTGATGTAATTATTAAAAAAAGACCAGGATTCTGAGATTCCTTCTACAGAATAGATTCCCCAATGAATAAATATTCCCAGTTTGGCCTGATCAAACCATTCCATTTTTTTATCACCGGATGCCTCATGTTGTGCATGGAGAGAATTTAAAGATAGAAGACAGCCTGCTATAAAAATACTGGTCAACTTACTTTTCATGGATTTTTTTATTGCTAAAATAAACAAAAGCTATTTATCATTGCATAAAATACCAATATTTGCCAATACAAATAAAAATCTGCTTGTAAAATATTAATTTTAGATTCTAAACCTTAAAAATAGTATATGAAAATGTCAACATTCCTTCTTATCATTACAGCAACCCTGACTGCCCTCATCGGCGGGCTTTTTTATGCTTATTCCTGTTCCGTTATTCTGGGATTGGGGAAACTGTCAGATATAGAATACCTGAAATCTATGCAGTCTATTAACAGAGAGATCCTTAATCCGGTATTTTTTATGAGTTTTATGGGAACTGCTGCTCTGCTTCCTGTTACTATGTTTGTTTTCAGGGGGCAGAGTCCCGCTTTTATGTTCCTTCTGTTGGCTTCGCTGGTTTATCTGATCGGCGTTTTTGGAGTTACTATATTCGGAAATGTGCCTTTAAATAACCAGTTAGAACAGTTCGATATAGTGAACTCCTCTGTAGAAGCTGCGAAAAAAATGCGTACCATTTTTGAAGACAGATGGAATTTTCTCAATCATATCAGAAGTATCAGTTCAGCGATAAGTATAATTCTTGTGATCTGTGCCTGTATTTGGAATAAAATATAGGATATTTTTTATCCAATCATAAAATTCAGGGAAAATACGTAGTGAAATTCCGTGTTTTTACGGATGCTTTGTATGTGTTTTTATGCTGATCTTTACACCAGCATTAGAACCAAAAGGGAAATTTAAGCATTAAAGTCTCTAAACTAATAACCATTGACGCTCAAATTTCAGAAAGAAGAATGGCAGCTTGTAAAAGCTGCCTCTTTCATTTGTACTAAATAAAGATTTAAATTTTTAATAACTCGATCGTTCTTTCCGGACTTTCGGATGAGAACACCGCGTTGCCCGCAACCAGAACATCAGCTCCGGCATCAAACAGCTTGGAAGCATTATCCAGATTAACACCACCATCTATTTCTATAAGAGCCGTAGAATTATTGCTCAAGATCAGGTCTTTGGTTTCGGCGATCTTTTTATAAGTATTTTCAATAAATTTTTGTCCTCCAAATCCAGGATTTACACTCATCAGCAATACCAGATCTACATCGGCAATGATGTCTTCAAGCATTAAGACTGGTGTCGAAGGGTTTAAGACCACTCCGGCTTTTGCCCCTTTGCTCTGAATAAGATGAATGGTTCTGTGGAGATGGACGCATGCTTCATAATGAACGGAGACCAGATCAGCACCATGATCTATGAACTCTTCAACATACTTTTCAGGTTCCACGATCATTAAATGGACATCCACAAATTTTTTAGCATGCTGCTGAATGGTCTTCATTACAGGAAATCCGAATGAAATATTAGGAACAAACCTCCCGTCCATTACGTCAATATGGAACCAGTCGGCCTGTGAATTGTTCAGCATTTCAATATCTCTTTGCAGGTTCCCGAAATCTGCGGATAAAAGGGATGGAGCAATAAGCTTCGTTTTCATTTTTACTTTTTAGACTTTTATTAGATGACAGATATAAGATTTCAGATGCCGGATAATAGCATGACTTTTTAGTCTAAAATCTAGCATCTGAAATCTTATGTCTTAATTAATGATATTTCAATTTCATTTCCGGTTGTATCCTTAAAACGGTTTCATAGATCAGCTCGATCACATTTCTTACATCCTCTTTGGAAACCATTTCCACGGTGGTATGCATATAGCGCAAAGGTAAGGAAATCAGAGCACTTGGAACCCCACCGTTGGAGTGGGCAAATGCATCGGTATCCGTGCCGGTAGCCCGGCTTGCTGCTGCTCGCTGATAGGGAATTTCTTTCGCTTTGGCGGTATCTATGATCAGCTCTCTTATGGTATGATGAACACTTGGGGCAAAGAAAACCACAGGCCCTTCACCACATTTCTGGTCGCCTTCTTTTTTCTTTTCGATCATTGGGGTAGTGGTGTCATGGGTAACATCCGTGACGATAGCAATATTAGGTTTGATAGTATCTGCGATCATATCAGCTCCATACAATCCTACCTCTTCCTGTACGGAATTGGTAATATAAAGGCCAAACGGAATACTCTTTTTATTTTCTTTTAAAAGCCTTGCTACTTCAGCGATCATAAAGCCTCCGATCCTGTTGTCCAATGCCCTGCAGACAAAATAACGGTTGTTCATTTCAAAGAACTCATCCGGATAAGTGATCATACATCCTACAAAGATTCCTAATTCTTCAACCTCTTTTTTGGTAGTGGCTCCACAATCGATAAAGATATTTTCGATCTTAGGCACCGGCTCATTCTGATTGGTTCTGGTATGAATGGCCGGCCATCCGAAAACCCCTTTTACAATTCCTTTTTCACCATGAATATGAACGATCTTTGACGGGGCAATGGCCTGATCCGAACCCCCGTTTCGGATCACATAGATCAATCCGTCATCAGTAATATAATTCACATACCATGAGATTTCATCAGCATGGGCCTCGATCACTACCTTGAATTCTGCCTCCGGATTAATGATCCCATAACACGTTCCGTAATGGTCTACTTCGACCTTATCCACATATGGTCGGATGTAGTCCATCCAGACTTCCTGGCCTTTGTGTTCGTAACCTGTAGGTGATGAAGTGTTTAAATATTTTTCTAAAAATTTTAAAGATTTCTTTTCAAATTTCATAAAAAGGAATGATTTTTGCGTTCAATTTTTGTTCTAATACGCGTAAAAATAATGAATTTTAGTAAGATTGTCTGCGTTTTTCTTCTCTTTTTTGGCGTGAGTGTTTTTGGTCAGAATGACTCCCTGATGATCGCAAAACCTTTAAGCCAATATCCTCAGGAAGAACTAAGAACGGATGAATTTGGGAATAAGTACTATTATGATGAAGGGCAGAAAGCCAGAATCTATGAAATAAATGGAGAGACGGTGGTGGTAATGGATGAGCTTGTATTGCTTAATAAGCCCAGATTCAACAATCAACTAGACCGGAATTATTATTATTTCCTTAACAAGAAACTCTACAGGGTGTACCCGTTGTTTCTGGCCGCCTTGCAGCAATATAGGGATATCCATGAGGAAATGAACAAGATGGATAGCAAAGCGAAAAGGAAGTATATAAGAGACCGGCAGAACATGCTGGCCGACCAATATGAAAAGCAATTGAGAGATCTTACCACAACAGAAGGGCAGGTTTTTGCAAAGCTGATGAACAGGGCAACCGGAAAAAATGTCTATGAGATTATAAAAGAACTGAGAGGTGGTTTTGTGGCGTTCTTTTGGAACTTAAAAGGTAAAATGGCAGATATTGAGCTAAAAGACCAATATAATCCTCATAAGAACAGAACAGATGAATTTCTGGAATCTTTGCTGCAATCCAACTGGAACTCGGGGTATTTACAGCCTTATCCCGGTGCTGGCAATTTTAAAGTAAGAAAATAAGATCAAAAAAATTCCTGTAGAGAAGCCTACAGGAATTTTTCTTTTAATTTATCAAATACAATCTGGTCTATTGGCAGAGGGAATGGATTATCCGGCCTGTCGATTTCCACCCATTCTGTTTTTTCGATGCATGGGTCAAGGATCAGGAAGTCTTCTTCATTAACGATATTTACTATATAATATATGGTAAGCAGCTGTTCATTTTCCCTGAAACGAGAAACCAGGAAATTTTCCTGGGTATAAAGATGCTCTATAACTTCTATCTTTACATTCAGTTCTTCATCGAACTCACGGTGTAAGCATTCTATAAGCCCTTCTCCGTATTCCAATCCACCTCCGGGAAATTTCATTAAAGGTTCCCCTGCATATTCTTCAAATAAGGTCAGGACTTTTTTATCCTTTATAGAGCAGGCATACACCCTGATGTTGATCTTATCTATCATACATTATATTTTGTATAGCTAAAATAAGGAAAATTATGAGAAGTCAGAAGTAGAGATATGAGTTAAAAGTTATGAATTATGAGTTAAATATAAGTAGTAAACATGAAAAATTTAAATGTATATTGAAATAGAGATGAGTTTAAAATTATTCTCTATAAACTATATGCTAAACTCATAATTCATAACTTTTTAAAGCTTTACTGCATTGATCATCTCTCTTTTTCCCGGCGGGCCCTGTTTTTTCTCTACCCTGAAGTTGAGCTCCTGAAGTATTCGCCTTACACTTCCTTTGGAGGAATAGGTGGTTAATAATCCATTAATGTCCATTTTATCGGAAACCATTTCAAAAAGCGGTTTTTCCCAGAGATCCGGCTGCACTCTGGCCCCGAAACAGTCGTAATAAACCAGGTTGATCTTTGGTAAGTCTATGTCTTTCAGATCAAGAAAATCGCATTGTATCTTTTTCAGGGTAAAACCTTTACTGATTTCTGCCGGTTTTTCCCATTCCGTCTGATGAATTTTCTGATAAATATTTTTTAATTCAGGGTTACTGAAATGTTCAAAATAGGCCAAATCCTGAACTTCGGATTCATTTATGGGATATTTTTCCAGAGAAAAATAATTGATCATATGATTTTTGTCAGTTTTTAAATATTCATTAATTGTTACCAAAACGTTTAAACCTGTTCCAAAACCGAGTTCTAAAATATTAATTTCGCAATTATTTATTAAGTTTAATCCGTTTTTGATAAACACGTGTTCCGCCTCCTGAAGTGCTCCGTGGTGCGAATGGTAGTTTTCATTTAATTCATTGATATACAATGTTTTACTGCCGTCATTTGTAGTTCTTATCTCTCTTTTCAAGCTTTTTTTGTCAAATTTACTCCAAAATTTTTATATTTAGAAAATTATGTTAAATTTGTAGAACATCATAAAAAATTTTAGAAATGATAATTCAAAAGACTGAGAATTCCCGAATTTCTACATTCGATCCCAACAATTTTTCATTCGGAAATACTTTTATTGATCATATGATCATCTGCGAGTATGAAAATGGAAAATGGGGCGATGTAAAATTGGTTCCTTATGGTCCGCTGGCATTTACGCCTGCCATGATGGGAGTAAATTACGGACAAGCTTGTTTTGAAGGCATGAAAGCCTACAAAGACAAAGACGGGCAGGTTTTTCTATTTAGGCCTGAAAAGAATTTTGAACGTATCAACAAATCAGCTAAACGTCTGGCAATGCCGGAAATAACGGAAGAAATGTTTTTGGATGGCTTAAAAGCGTTGGTTGATATGGATAGGGAATGGATCCCTTATGGAGAAGGTCTGTCATTATATATAAGACCTTTAATCTTTGCAACGGAGGAAGCTTTAAAAGCCAGAATAGCCGACAAATATATGTTCGCGATTGTGGCAACTCCTGCCAAAAGCTATTACAGCGAGCCGGTTTCTGTGAAAATTTCCGATCATTATTCAAGGGCGGCAAACGGGGGAGTAGGTTTTGCCAAAGCAGCAGGAAACTATGCCGCATCTTTCTATCCGACCCAGTTGGCAATAGAAGAAGGGTATGAGCAGATCATATGGACGGATGACGCCACCCACGAATATTTTGAGGAAAGTGGTACAATGAACATTTTTGTGAGAATCAATGATACAATCTATACACCGCCAACTTCTGAAAAGATCCTTGATGGGGTTACCAGAGATAGTTTTATTCAATTAGCCAGAAGAAGAGGAATTGAGGTAAAAGTTGAACCAATCGCGGTAAAAGCAGTTATAGAAGCTCAGAAGAATGGAACTCTGAAAGAAGTATGGGGGGTGGGAACAGCTGTGGTTACTACAGTATTCCAGGCATTAGGATATGCGGGAGATAAACTGGAGCTACCTAAACTTTCTGATGAAGAAAGCTATGCGGTAACTCTTAAGAATGACCTGGTAGATTTACAGAGCAACCTTTCGGAAGATCCTTTCGGATGGAGAGTACTGGTAGAGAGAAATGTTCTTGAAACCGTTTAACTTAGTATATAGAAAATTTATATAGGAAGCCGGAATATTTCCCGGCTTTTTTTATTTTTTATATCCTTTGAAATGCGTATTTTCGCAAAAGTTTATGAAAAAAATAATCTTCATATCTGTATTAGGGTTGCTGGGCTGTAACAGGAATACACAGATCCATCCTCCTGTAGGCGGTGTTTTGAGCCAAAAAGATCTTGATGTATCCAGGGAAAGGATGAAGAATTTGAATGGTCTGGAAAGACAGCAGATCCAGGACTGGATCAATACTCAGCAGGTGAAATACTATTCTACACAGCTTAATTACTGGGTAAATGCGGAAGGGTATGACAAAAGGGAAAGGAGACAGGACAATACGCTGATTTCTTATTCGTATGAACTGTACGATTTTGACCAGACCAAGATCTATGACCAGTCCATTGAAAGAAGGGATGCCCGATTCGGACACTTTGAAGAATTGAAGGCTGTGGAAAATGCTCTGCGTTTTATACGGAATGGAGAGGAAGTTACTCTTCTGGTACCTTCTTCACTGGCTTACGGAACCTATGGAGACGAAAAGAAAATAGACAACGATATACCTTTGATCATAAAATTAAAAGCTCTATAAATGAAATTGTTTAACAAAAATATAATTCTGGCAGCGGCAAGTATCTCGCTGATGAGTTGTACACCAATTTATAAAAAAATGAACGTAGACAAAGAAACTTACGAAGGTCTTAATGACGGACTTTATGCCAATCTTCAAACCACGAAAGGAAATTTGATCGTGAAATTTGAAGACAAGAAGGCACCGGTAACTGTAGCCAACTTTATCGGTCTTGCAGAAGGGAAAATTGATAACAAAGCCAAAGCTAAGGGAACTCCTTTTTATGATGGGACGATCTTCCACAGGGTGATCAAGGATTTTATGATCCAGGGAGGCGATCCCCAGGGAACAGGAGCAGGAGATCCCGGCTATAAATTCGATGATGAAAGAAATGATCTGAAGCATACCGGAAAAGGGATTTTATCTATGGCGAATTCAGGGCCGAATACCAATGGCTCCCAGTTCTTCATCACTGAGGTAGCGACTCCTTGGTTAGACGGAAGACATACTATCTTCGGTAAAGTGGTAAAGGGGGATGATGTGATCGATGCGATCGCCAATGTGGAAAAAGGTGCCCAGGATAAGCCTAAAACGGATATTGTTTTACAGAAGGTTTCCGTTTTTGGTAAAGGGGATGGATACAAGAACTACGATGCTGCCAAAACTTTCAATGAAGGAAAGTCTAAAATTGCAGAGAACAATAAAGCATTCTTAGCGAAAGAAGAAGCTGAAAGAAAAAGAAAAGAAGAAGAATTCAAAGCCAATCAGCTGAAAATGGTTGAAGATCTGAAAGCGGGAATGCAGAAAACAGAATCCGGATTATACTATAAGATCACCAAAACCACTGGCGGAAAAGCTCCGAAAGTAGGAGATAATGTATCTGTACATTATGCTGGTAAATTAGTGGACGGAACGGAGTTCGATTCTTCTTTCAAAAGAAACGAGCCGATCGAAATTCCTATCGGAATGGGAAGAGTGATCAAAGGATGGGATGAAGGGATCCTTTTATTAAAAGAAGGTGAAACGGCTACATTACTGATCCCGCCGGCAATGGGTTATGGAGAAAGAGGAGCAGGAGGGGTGATCCCACCAAATGCCTGGTTAGTTTTCGATGTTGAGCTTGTAAAAGTGCAGTAATTGACACTGAAATATAATTTTGAACCGTCCTTTGGACGGTTTTTTTTGTTTTATTCCGTTTTAACTATATTGAAATTCATGCTTATTGGATTTAGTATAATTAGAAAACATTATTTTAGCATAAAATAAACTCATGAAGAAAATTCTACACTTATTTTTTGCTTTTTATGTAATTACTATATCGGCACAGGGGAAAAGGTTTTTTGAAGACGGGGAAGTACAGCTTATCCATCCTGTAGAGAAAATCAATCTGCAATATGTGCATAACCTGCCTTTTGTAAAGGCCACGATTAACGGGAAGCTGTACAATTTCCTTTTTGATTCCGGGGCTCCGACGGTGATTTCTACCGCTATCTATGAGGAATTGAAACTGGAGAAAAAGCATAAAGCTAAAGTGAAGGATTCCCAGAAAAATAAACAGGAGCAGATTTTTACCCAGCTTCCGGAAATGACCATTGATCAAGTGGTTTTCAAAAACTTCGGGGTAGTTGTGATGGACCTGACTAAATCGGAATTGGGATGCTTCAAGATTGATGGTATTATCGGAGCCAATCAGATGGCCAAGCTGTTCTGGAAGGTGAATTATTCTGAAAACTCACTGGAGGCCACAAAAAACCTTTCCGCCTTTTCATTGACCGGTTATGATACGGTGATCCCGTTTGATCCGAAAACCCAGAAAACACCTGTGGTGGAAACCACGATTTCAGGCAAAAAGATTGATCTTACTTTTGATACAGGGTTTACGGGAAGATTCAGGGTCTCTGATGGTAATTATGACCCTAAAAATCTTAACAATAGTGTTGAAACATATGGTGTGAATGCGGTGGGAGCTTTTGGCACAGGAAAGCCGGAAACTGGCTATATATTTAAAACAGATGAGCTTCCGTTGGGAAATACCCGATTCAACAACGAAATTATAATGACAGGGAATTCCAACCTGGTCGGAAATGAATTTTTTGAGAATTTTTCTTTCATCATGGACTGGAAGGATAACAAGATTTATATGAAACGTATTAAGAATATCCCTGCAAAGCTGGAGTCTTTTGGTTTTGGGTATCGTTTTATTGAAGCAAAACCTGTGGTTTCCTTCGTCTTCAAAGAAGAAAATCTTCCGGTTCAGATCGATGATACCATTATCAGCATCAATGATACGGCTTTTGATAATCTTGATAAAGAGTCTGCATGCCATTATTTTATCAACAGGATAGAAAAGAACCTGAAAACAATTCATATAAAGCTGAAAAGAAACGGAACTGTTCTAGATCTCAATATGGATAAGAAAGAATATTTGAAGTAGGATTTATTACAGAATACAGATATGAAAAAGTTATTTCCGGTTTTATTCCTGATCTTTAGTCTAATGGTATCTGGCCAGAAAACGAAATCTTCTGCCGGAAAAAATTATGTAAGCTTTGTGACGTTACTTGACATTAAAAGCCCTACAAAAGATGAAGGCTATCCCATCAACGGGTATATGGTGAATTTAGATTATGAGAAAATCAAAAAGCTTAACGGCAGGAAAGTAAGGATCTCCGGAAAAGTGATTACTGTTAAAGGACTTACTAAAGAAGGAGGATTACAGCAGGGGAGATATGAGGATACCCGGCATATCCTGAATCCTAAAATAAAAGTTTTAAACTGATCCGGTAGTCAATAAAAGAGGTTATCTAAGGAATCAGCAATTGTCATTCTGAGCCTGTCGAAGAATCTCTAAAGTGAATCGTTTGAGACAATCTTGCTGCATTTTACCAGTTTTTATCGATCATATAAATGAGCTGTGTCATCACCACAGCACCCAGGAGCAGTTCTCTTCGGTTTACTTTTTCGAAAGTATCTTCTTCAGTGTGATGGATATCGAAATACCTCTGGGAATCAGGGACAAGCCCTGCGGCAGGAACCCCCATGTCATGAAGCGGGTAAAGATCTGTGCCGGAATGCCTTCTTTCAAAATGATAAACTCCATAAGGAAAGAATAAGCCTGCCCAGCTTTTGATCTGGTTTCTTTTGTTATCATCCATTTCCAGGGAGATCCCTCTTGGGGTAAATCCTCCGGCGTCGGATTCTATGGCAAAAAGATGCTTTTCTCCATTCTCTTTTACAGTTTTCCCATATTGTATTCCGCCTTTTACCCCGTTTTCCTCATTGGCAAAACATACTACCCGGATGGTATGGTTATTGGGTATCCCTAGTTTTTTGAAAGTCCTTAAAACCTCAATGCTCTGCACAATTCCGGCGCCGTCATCATGGGCACCTTCACCCACATCCCACGAATCCAGATGCCCACCAACTACAATAACGTTCCGGTCTTTTTTACCTGCGATTTCCCCGATAACAGAGTGGGTGGGCTTTTCGCCTTTCATTCCGCAATTGGAGTTCAGTTTTGCGGTAACTTTTTGAGATCTTAATAGCTTTTCAAGCTCATCAGCTGTTGTATTTCCTATGGCTACCGCCGGAATTTTTGTAATGCTTTCTTCATACCGCATGGATCCGGTATGTGGAACATCATCAAATGCGGAAGAAAGTGACCGGATAATAGCAAATTTGCCTCCTTTCTTTGCCGTCAGTGAAGCGGCAGTCGCTCTGTATATAGCAGCATCTCCATATCCTCTGAATGTTTCTACATAAGACTGGCTGAAAGGGTAGTTGAAAAAAATGATCTTATCTTTTACGTTTTCAGCATGAAGCTTTTCATATTCTTCCAAAGATCTCACCATAATAATCTCTCCGGAAACATCTTTTCCACCGGTACCTTCAGAATTTCCCAGGGAAAGCATTTTCAGGCTTTTCCATGATCCGCCGGAAGTCCTGATATGCAGGGATTCTTTTCCTCTTTCCCATAACGGAACTATTACTTCCTGAAGCCATACTTTATCAGCACCGGCCTCACGAAGTTTCTGAGCAGACCATTGTACCGATTTTTCGTAGCCTTGAGATCCGCTCAGGCGATGGCCTATATTTTTGGTCAGATCTTTAAGCTCCGTATATGCTTTTCCATTATTTAATATTTCTGTTGAAATGTTACTAAATTGTATAGAATCTTCTTTAGACTGGCTAAAGGCAGCTATGCTTAAAAGTAGTAATGAAGTTCCTAGTATCTTTTTCATTCTTTACCAGTTTTTATCAATCATGAAGATCATCTGTGTCATGGCAACTGCACCTAATAAAAGTTCCCGTTTATTTACTTTATCGAAGGTATCTTCAACAGAATGATGATGGTCAAAATATCTTTGGGTATCCACTACCAGCTCTGCCAGAGGAATATCAAGTTTTTTTAAAGGAGAAACGTCCTGTGTAGCATTCAATTGGTCGAAGTCATAAACACCATAAGGCTGAAAATAGTTTTTCCATTCGAATACGAGCCTTCTTCTCTGAGGAGGCATATCTAAAGAAAAGCCTCTCGGAGAATATCCTCCTGCGTCTGTACCCAGTGCGAAAACATGTTTTTCTTCTTTCTTTTTCACATATTCTGCATAAGTATCCCTTCCGTTCCCTCCGTTCTCACTGTTAGCGAAAAGAACTACTCTTATCGTATGATTATTGGTTATTCCTAAGCTTTTAAGTGTTCTCAGTACTTCAAGACATTGCACCACACCTGCACCATCGTCATGGGCCCCTTCTACAAAATCCCAGGAATCCAGTTGAGCACCCAGAAGAATAATCTTACTATCTTTATTTCCCGGGATTTCACCAATAATATTATGGTTAACAGTTTCACCTTTTAGCTCGGCGGTCATATTCAGTTTGGCTTTTACAGACTGTTTTTTCAGTAATCTTTCAAGCTCATCAGCAGACTTTACCCCGATGGTTACGGCGGGAATCCTTGTTTTGTCATCAGCTTCATAATAGATCTGCTTGGCATGGGGGGTATCATCGGAGTCTGTAGTTAAAGATCGGATAATTAAACCCCTGGCTCCTTTTTTTCCGATAACGGAAGCTGATAACAGTCGTGATTTGGCAGCTATTAAATAGGCATTTACGGTATTAACTATGGTCTGATCTATCGGGTAGTTGACAAATATGATTTTGTCCTTGACCTGGGGATAAGTTAATGCATTAAGCTCAGTGACATCTTGTACAAGAAGGATATCTGCGACAAGGTCTTTTCCGCCTGTACCTTCAGAATTTCCAAAGGAAAGCATTCTGATGTTTTTCCATTCCCCGTTTTCCGTTTTTATTTGCAGGGATTCTTTTCCTCTGACCCATATAGGAACTTTTACATTCTGTTTCCATATGGTTTCTGCGCCGGCTTCTTTCAGTTTTCTTTCCGCCCATTCGGTAGCTTTGGTGTAGCCTGCAGTTCCGCTGAATCGGGATCCGATCCCTTTTGTAAGCTCTGCAAGATTGTCGTAAGCTGTCCCATGAGTTAAGATCTCATCTGATATTTTTTTGAATTCTTCATGGTAATTGAACTTGGCAACCGGGCTTTTAGCTATTTTTTTTTGTGGTTTTTTTTGAGAAAATAAAAATCCACCCAAAAAGAGTGGAAGTATGAGAATGAATATTTTTTTCATTTTTTATTTACCTTTTCTTTTCCGTGTATAAAAGTAGGGAAAAATTAGTAATATATTAAGATTTCATATCATACATTAGCAGTGCGGTAACCAATTTCGGCTCAATGAACGTACATTTTGGAGGCATGCTTAATTTCTGGTCGGAAATCCTGATCATATCATTAAAGCTTACGGGATAAATTCCGAAACCTACCTTTCCTTCGCCACTATCAATTCTTTCTTTTAGAATATTAATTCCTTCAATATTGGAAGTTCCTTTGATATAGGAGATCTTATCTGAACTGTCAGGATCTTCTATTTTCAGGATACTTTTAAATATATATTTATCTAAAAGATGGTGATCCAGATTGTCCAGAGACATTTCCTGAGACCGAAGGTCGTGTTTTACATGAAGAGAATAAAATTTCCCTCCCAGATACATGGAAATATGAAATTTCTGCGAAGGATAATAGGGAGTGTGGCCTTTTTCGTGAATTAAAAAATAGTGTTCAAGCCCTTTCAGGAATTCTTCATTGGATTGCCCATTCAGATCACTCAGGATCCTGTTGTAATCGTGGATCTTGATAGACTGGTTGGAAACTATAAAACTGTAGACGAAATTGTAAGGTTCTGTGCCATTATGCCTTTTGTTCTTTTCTTTCTGATGCACGGCATTCAAAGCGGTAGAGCCTATCCTGTGGTGGCCGTCTGCAATATAGAAAGAGTCGATCTGATCGATCACTTCCTTAAATTGCTGCAACTTTAAACGATTGTCTATTCTCCAGATCTTATGCCTGATCCCCTTTGAGTCCACATGATTAAAAATAGGAACGTTCTTCTCCTCATGATTCATCAGAAGCTCGATCTTTGAATTGGCAGGATAGGTAAGAAGTACAGGTTCTGCCTGCAAATTTACTTTTTCCAGGTAGTGGGCCAGTTTTTCTTTTTTCTGGGGAATGGTACTTTCATGCCTTTTGATCTTTCCGTTCTGGAAATCTTCTATACTCGCCAAGCCGAGAAGTCCCCGGAAGACCTGTTTACCGGGATAGATCTGCTCATAAAGATAATACGCCGAATTGTCCTGGACCAGCTTTTTCTCATCCAGGAGTTCTTCAAATGTAGATCGGATCTTTCTCAGGTTCCGGTCTATATCTTTGGATTTACTTACTACATATGGTTTTATCATATGGATATAAGTGTCTTCAACTTGGGCTTTTTCCGCAATTTCTTCCTGGGTGAAATTATCCAGGGGATGGGTAGGGAAACTGCTCTCAAGGTCTTTATGAGGCCGTATTCCGCGAAAAGGTTTAAAAACAGGCATATTTAATTTATAGTTTCTTTTTTTAGCTTAATGATTTGTTCCGCAAGTTCAATTCCTATTTTTTCCTGCGCATCTATTGTATTTCCACCTACATGCGGGGAAAGGGACAGCGCCGGATTCATAAGTAACGGCAGCTCGGGATTGGGTTCACTTTCAAAAACATCAAGGGCCGCTCCTGCCACTTTACCAGACTCAATAAAATCGAGCAAGGTGACTTCGTTAATGACTCCTCCTCTTGCCGTATTCACGATATAAACACCATCTTTCATTTTTTCAAACTGGGGAGTATCTATAATGTATTCAGTGGTTTTTGGCGTATTGATGCTGATGAAATCCGTATCTTTAAGGAAGGCATCGGTATCATTGGTGGATGTAATTTCAAAATTAACGGTCTGACCGTCAAAAAAATCCAGCGTAAGGGCTTCGGTTCGGGGTTTTCTGGTCAATACTTTAACTTTCATACCCAATGCGATCCCCATTTTCACTACTTCCTGTCCTATGCTTCCGAAACCGATAACTCCCAGTGTTTTTCCTGAAAGCTCGTAGGCATTGCTGAACGATTTCTTCAATGCATTGAAATGGGTTTCTCCTTCCAGCGGCATCAGCCTGTTGGCCTCATGAAGGAATCTTGCCAGTGAGAAAAAATGGCCAAAAACCAACTCAGCTACAGATTTTGAAGACGCCGTAGGGGTATTGATCACCTTTATGCCTTTGCTTCTTGCGTATTCCACATCAATATTATCCATACCTATACCGCCTCTCCCGATAATTCTGAGAGTAGGGCAGGCATCAATAACGTCTTGTTTTACTTTGGTCGCACTTCTTACAAGAAGAACATCCACATTATTCTCATTAATGAAATTAATAACATGGTCCTGGGCAACACGGTTGTCCAGAAGTTCAATTCCTGATTCTTTTAGAGCCAGTTCCCCGGCTTTCGAAATGCCATCGTTAGCTAAGACTTTCATAGTTTTATTTTAATTCAAAACTTAAAGATTTAAAGGTTTTAAACTGGCGCAAAATAATAAAATTATATATAATGGCAATAATTCTTTAAGTTGTTGATTTTTAATATTTTAATTACTTTATCGATCTCATCACATCTACCAAAACCTGAACGCTTTCGATAGGTAAGGCATTGTATAAACTTGCCCTGTATCCGCCTAAGCTTCTGTGCCCGTTCAGTCCGTTGATTCTTGCTGCTTTCCAGGCCGTGTCAAATGCCTCTTTTTTACTCTCATCCAGCAACTTGAAAGAAACATTCATCAATGAACGGTCTTCCTTTACACAGAAAGTTTCAAATAAAGGGTTGCTGTCGATCTCATCATATAAAAGTTGTGCTTTTGCTTCATTTCTCTGCTCGGCTGCTGCTATTCCTCCATTATTTTCCAGATGCTGAAGGGTAAGCAGAGAGGCATATACAGGGAAAACAGGTGGTGTATTGTACATGGATTCCTTTGCAATATGCTGGGAATAATCTAACATGGACAGCATATTTTCTCTTCCCGTTTTACCCAGGATCTCTTTTTTTACCACCACTAGTGTAACTCCCGCAGGTCCCATATTTTTCTGGGCACCGGCATAGATCAGGTCGAATTTTGAGAAGTCCAGTTGTCTTGAGAAAATATCTGAGCTCATATCACACACCATCAGGGTATCCACTTCCGGGAAAGACTTCATTTGAGTTCCATAGATCGTATTATTTGAAGTGCAATGAAAATAATCATAATCTGAAGATACCGTATAGCCTTTCGGAATGAAAGAGTAGTTCTCTTCCTTTGAAGAGCCTACAACGTCTACATTGCCTAATTTTTTAGCTTCCTTGATTGCTCCTGCAGCCCAAGTTCCTGTATCCAGGTAAGCCGCTTTTCCACCTACTTTCAGAAGGTTGTAAGGTACCATGGCAAACTGGAGGCTGGCCCCACCGCCTAAATATAAAACTTCATAATCATCACCCAGATTCATCAGCCTCTTTACTATGGCACGCGCTTCATCCATTACGGGAACAAAATCCTTGCTTCTGTGGGAAATCTCAAGGATGGATAAACCGATACCGTTAAAATCTAAGATAGCTTCTGCTGATTTTTGAAATACCTCCTGCGGTAGTATGCATGGTCCTGCGCTGAAATTGTGCTTTTTGCTCATATTTTTATTTTGTTTTACAGGACTGGCTGTCCTGTGGTTTCATTTTTATTTTTGATCAGATTTTATATTAAAATTAAAAACCGTCTCATATTGGATGAGACGGAGCTTTTTATTCACCGTGTAAGAATGCTTTTTTATTAAGTAAAGCATCTTCGGATTCTACATGGTCCTCATCCGGAACGCAGCAGTCTACAGGGCAAACGGCGGCACACTGTGGCTCTTCATGAAATCCTTTACATTCCGTACATTTATCGGTTACAATGAAGTAAACGTCATCATTTACGGGCTCCTGCGGGGCATCAGCATCCACAGTTAAACCTGAAGGCAACGTCACAGTACCGTTCAGTGCAGTACCATCGGAAGCTTTCCAGTCTACGGCTCCTTCATATATTGCATTATTGGGACATTCCGGTTCACAGGCTCCGCAATTGATGCATTCATCAGTTATTTTAATAGCCATCGCTAATTTTTTTTAAATTTGCACAAAATTACAAAATATTCCCCAATTTTAAAGCAATTATGAGTATTGAAAATCGTGTTTTAGGACTTGCTAAATTAAGTGTTTATATCAAAGGGTTTTTAGCAAAAAATCAGGAAGATTATAATAAAAGTGATCTTAATTTTGAGTTATTGTTAAAGAAATCTGAAATAGAAAATCCGTGGTTTACTGTTGATAATCAGAAATTTGCTTTACAGCAATGGTGTGATCTGCTGACTGAGGAAAATATAAAAAAATGGCTTAAAGATTATGCAATCTCTAAAATAACAAAAAGGGTAGGACTCATCCTGGCAGGGAACATTCCTTTGGTAGGGCTGCATGATATCATTTCCGTTATTTTAAGCAATCATATCCCGGTGATCAAACTGTCTTCGAAGGATAAATACCTGGTTCCTTTTCTCCTGAAACAATGGAAAGAGTTTTCCGGTAATGAAATTGAATATGAGTTTGTGGAAAAACTGGAGAATTTTGATGCGGTAATTGCAACGGGGAGCAATAATACGGCGAGGTATCTGGAGTATTACTTTAAAAACCAGCTGAGCATCATCCGTAAGAACAGAACCTCTATTGCGGTTTTAAAAGGCGATGAGACTGATGAAGAACTGCAGCTTCTGGCTCATGATATTTTCAGGTATTTCGGACTGGGGTGCAGGAATGTGACTAGGATTTTTATCCCGCAGGATTTTGTCCTTGACAGATTATTTGAGAACTTTCTGGATTTCCAGGATATTATCCATCATAATAAATATGCCAATAATTATGATTACAACAGGGCGGTATACCTTTTGAATCAGGAGAAATTCTGGGATAATAATTTTGTAATGCTGAAAGAAGATGCTCAATTGTTCAGTCCGCTTTCTGTGATCAATTTCAGCAGATATGCTTCTTTGGAAGATGTGAAAGGCTTCATTGCCGAAAATGAAGAGAATATCCAGTGTGTGGTTGCTAAAGAAGGGCTAGGATTTAATTCGATCCGGTTTGGAGAGGCACAAAATCCGGGATTGAATACCTATGCGGATAATGTGGATACCATGAAGTTTTTGGAAGTTATTTAATTCTTTGTATATTTCCGTATTATCATTCTAAAATCCCCAAAGGTTATGAAAAGTATTTTTTTAGTCTTTTCCGTTCTGGTCGTACAGTTTTGCTTTTCGCAGAAGGTTAAAAATGTTCAAAAGAAAGAGAGTAAAAATACTCAGCAAAAATTTTCATTGGATAAAGGACAGATCGCTCTCTTTGATGGCCAGTTTGTGAAATTCATTGCTGCATTACAATCTTCTGACCGGAAAGCAATGGAAAATTTGCTTTCTCCTAAAGCAAAACAAGCTATTACGGATAATGTTTACAAAAAACTGTCCACAGATATTAACTTTAATAAAAAGCTTGTGATATTTAAAACAGGCTACAAATCGATGATAGGCGGAGGAAATTATCCGATGATCCAGTATAAATATTCTGATGATGTATCTGAGTTTCCAAAGGAAATTATTACTGCAGTTTTTGAAGAAAACGGAAAGATTTTAGGAATTAAACCATATAAACAGGAAAAGTAATTAAAAATATAAAAACTATGATGACAGATGTTTTAGTGGCCCATTCTACAGAAGTGGAAAGAGCAGAATTTTATAAAAAAACGTATTTGCATGTTGCTTTATCGATCCTTGCTTTTATCGGGGTCGAAACTATTTTGCTGAAAACAGTGCCAGTAGAGATCATTAACCTGATGTTTGCCCAGAATTATACCTGGTTATTGATCATAGGGGTGTTCTGGCTGGCTTCCATGCTGGCGAGCAGATGGTCTTTATCACAAAGCAAATCGACCCAATATTTCGGATTGGGGTTTTACATCCTGCTTGAAGCTGTGATTTTCTTACCTCTGATCTATATGGCAGCAGGTACGGCCGGAGGTGCGGTGATCTATCAGGCAGCGATGCTCACTATTGCTATGTTTGCAGGGATTTCTGCTATAGCCTATACTTCGAAAAGAGATTTTTCTTTTTTGAGGAATATCATTATCATCGGAGGTTTTCTTTCGATCGGGCTGATCGTTGCAGGGGCCATTTTCGGATTTAATCTAGGATTATGGTTTTCCGTGGGAATGGTGATCTTGGCTTCTGCAAGTATTTTATATGAGACCAGCAAGCTTAAGGATACTTATACGACCGGACAGTATGTGGGGGCTTCTTTGCAGCTTTTTGCTTCTATTATGCTGTTGTTCTGGTATGTTCTGAGAATTTTGATGAGCAGAAGAAGCTGAGAAATCTGATAAGCTATAAAAATAAAAAAATCCCGATGAAACATCAGGATTTTTTTATTTTTAAGAAGAGTAGATATTAGGAATTTTTCAAGCTTTTAATAGCTTATAAGTGACTATTTGTCAATAGATCCTAAAACCTTCTGGGCAAAAGAATTTAAAGCATCTTTCTCACTCATTCCGTTCTGAACGCTGGCATGAACTTCCAAAGCTCCACAGATATTTGTGATCAGCTCTCCGGCAACATTCAGGTCTTCTTCACTGGTTCCCCTGAATTCACAGAAGCTTTCCAGAACTTCTAAAGTCTTTTCAAGGTTCTCTCAGGAGTCTGATTCTGATAAAACTGTCTTATGATGGGTAATTTCATTACTTTAATTCGTTAAATAAGTTGATTAGACTTTCAGTCTGGTTAGACTGAACCTGATTAACCAGTTCTCCATTCTGAAAGATCGCAAAAGTAGGTAAGTTATCTACTTTAGCCAGTTTTCGGCTTTCAGGCAGTTTTTCTGCATCTACATATAAAAATGGAATATTTTCGTTTTCAGATGCCAGTTTTTTGAATTTAGGCTTCATGATCCTGCAATTCCCGCACCATGTTGCCCCGTACTGAACCACTACTTTTTCATTGTCGCTTACAATATTTTGCAGCGTATCTTCTGTTAATTCCGTATACATAAGTTAAATTTTAACTTGTAAAATTTAACAATGTAGCAATTAAATAATTTAACAATTAAGATTCTTGAGACATCCTATTGTTACACTGATATATTGCTACATTGTTACATTATTTTAAATTAGTTCTTTGCTAAATATTCTGCTGTTGAACTTCTGTCCGCTTTCATGGCTTCTTTCCCTTCTTCCCAGTTTGCAGGACAAACTTCTCCATGCTTCTGAACGTGAGTATAAGCATCGATCAGCCTTAAATATTCTTTTACATTTCTTCCAAGAGGCATATCGTTTACGGACTCATGGAAAATTTTTCCGGTTTCGTCGATTAAATAAGTTGCTCTGTAGGTTACATTTGAACCTGTGAAAGTTTCGTTTCCGTCTTCATCATATTCGAAATCCTGATCTACAATTCCTAAAATGTTGGCCAATTGTCTGTGAGTATCAGCTAGAAGCGGATAAGTTACTCCTTCGATACCTCCGTTTTCTTTTGCAGTATTTAACCAGGCAAAGTGTACTTCATTAGTATCACAAGAAGCTCCGATCACTTTGGTGTTTCTTTTTTCGAACTCACCTAAAGCATCCTGGAAAGCATGAAGCTCAGTCGGGCATACAAAAGTGAAATCTTTCGGGTACCAGAATAAAAGAACTTTCTGCTGGTTGGCTGTTGTTTCTTCAAAGATGTTGATTCTAAGATCATCACCCATTTCAGACATCGCATCGATGGTTACATTCGGGAATTTTTTTCCTACTAAAGACATAATTTTCTTATTTTTTTATATTTAAATTTTCTGGTGCAAATATAAAAATAGTTCATCTATCAAACAAATGTATTTTGATAAATAAAATCTATAATTATTTTTGCGATCTGTCCAAATAAAAAAGCCCTGATTTCAGGGCTTTTAGTTTATTTTAGTAACCAAAAATTTCATTGAGGTTGAGTTTCTTCACTTCTCCTAATTTCTGCATATCGGTTTCTTTTACTTTGTCTTGAGAAGCCACTAAACAATACGTGTAGTTTTTGCCTTTCATTTCCTTATCATGGAAGTTATTGATATCCGTAAAAGTCAGTTTTGGAGCCTGTTCGTAGACATTCTTTCTCATATCGAAATTATTTCCAAGCTTCTGGGCTCTCAGATAGGAGAAAATAATTCCGTCCTGAGTCACTCTTTCGGAAGCAATGGATTTCTTTAATCCGCTTTTCGCCGTTTCAAATAACTGCTCGGATTTTGGAAGGGTAGTCAGAAGTTCGTTCATTGCAGTGGTAGACTCATTGAACTTGTCCGCCTGTGTTCCTACATAAGCCGTAACCATATCTTTATCCTGCTTTTTGCCCGGAAGGGAGAAATAGGAATAGGTGGAATAGGCTAATGCTTTAGATTCTCTGATGGTCTGGAATACAATAGAGCCCATACCGCCCCCGAAATAGTTATTAAATAAGTTTACGGTAGGGGTAATACCCGGATTATACTGTTCACCATTCCTTACCCAGAAGACTTCGGCCTGAACCATATCATAGTGCGCAAATAATACTTTATTCTTATCTGTAGGGATTTGTGCAAAGGTTTTAGACTTCGGCATTTCCTTTAATGTTGCCGGAAGCTTGTGAACCGGAGTCAAAGAGGCAACTACCTCACTTCCTGATTTCGGACCGTAGTACAATACTTTATGCTTATGATTGAAAAGATCATGAAGAATATTCACCAGGTCTTCTGCTTTTAAAGCATCAAGCTCAGCATCGCTTAAAACATTGTTGAACGGGTTTTGAGGGCCGTATTGCGCGTAGCTTCTTAATCCGGACATGATAGCTCCTTTGTTCTGTTTGGCATTGGCTCTGGATTTTTTCAGTCTTGCTTTATAGGCTTCCAATGCTTTCTCGTCCGGCTGACAGTTTTTGATAAGGTCCTCAAATAAGGCGATGGTTTTATCGTAATTTTCGTTCATACCTTCCAGTGTAACGGATGTTTCCTCGTTTCCGGCATTTACGCTGAAGCTGGAAGCAAGTTTATAAAATTCTTTACTGAGGGTTTCTGAAGATTTGTTTTTCGTTCCCAGATACTGAAGGTATTCTGCTGCCAAAGGAAGCATCTTGTTATTCCATTTTCCGGAATCAAAATGATAATAATGCCTGAATAATGAATTGTCGGTATTTTTCACTGAAAGTACCTCAATACCATCCAATTTATTTTTAGCAATATCTTTATCAAAATTCAGCCATACCGGAGAAATTGCCGCCTCAGGCATTTTTTCTATATTCTTCAGGAATTCAGACTGGTCTTCTCTGTTGACGGAAACAGGAGTGATGGTAGGCTTTTCGACTTTTACAATATTCTTGTCCTCACCTTTTCTTTTATAGACCGCAACATAATTGTTGTCCTGAAGATATTTTGAAACGAAATCCATAATATCTTTTTTGGTAAGATTTGAAATTTCGTCCACATATTCCAGAGTTGTTTTATGGTCAACCTCAGAAGTGAATTCATCCATCAGGGATTCGGCTCTTGAAGTATATTTTTCATTTTTCTGGATGATATTTTTCTTTTCATTATTAACGATAGACTGGATCAGGTCATCTGAAAATTCCCCTTTTCTCAATTTATCGATCTCCTGAAGTAACAGGCTCTTCACTTCATCCAGAGACTGTCCTTCCGTAGGATTTCCCTGTAATAAAAGAACGGAATAATCTTTCAAAACATAAGGGAAAGCATAAGCACCCAATAATTTTTGTTTTTTTACCAGATCCAGGTCAATAAGGCCAGCCTGTCCGTTCGTCAGCATACTTCCGATAAGACTCAGCAGCCTTGCGTCTTTGGTGGTAGCTCCCGGAAATCTGAATCCTATGGTAATGTTTTCAGGGTTTGGTCCGTATACTTCCCTTACAATAGGAGCTGTGATCGGTTTTTCCTGTTCCACTTTATATTCAGGGACAGGTTTGGATTTCATGTAGGAGAAAGCCTTGTCGATCTTAGCGATCATTTCATCGGGATTAAAGTCTCCGGACATAATCACGCCCATATTATTCGGAACGTAGTAATTGTTGAAATATTCCCTGATCGCTTTTAAAGAAGGGTTCTTTAAATGTTCAACAGTTCCGATGGTGGTTTGTTTTCCGTAATTATTGTTCGGGAAAATAGCTGAAAACATAGCTTCGTAGACTTTTCTGGGATCATTATCCAGCCCTCTGTTCTTCTCCTCATAAACGGCTTCCAGCTCTGTATGGAAAAGCCTTAAAACAGGTTCTCTGAATCTTTCTGCCTGAACAGCAAGGAATTTATCAGCCACGTTTGCAGGAATATCTTCAGTATATACAGTCTGTTCAAATGATGTGAAAGCGTTGGTTCCGTCAGCACCCATTCCGGACATCATTTTGTCATATTCGTTGGCAATGGCAAACTTTGAAGCTTCACCGGAAACTTTATCGATTTCTTTATAGATCTCTTTTCTTTTATCCTCATCCTTAGTCTGGTTGTATTGTTCATACAGTGCATCGATCTGGTCTAAAAGGGGTTTCTCTTTCGCCCAGTCTTTGGAACCGTATTTATCTGTTCCTTTGAAAAGCATATGCTCTAAGTAGTGGGCGAGGCCGGTATGATCTGAAGGGTCAGTTTTACTTCCTGCTTTTGTAGCAATGAAAGTCTGAATTCTGGGATCTTTTTTAGTGGGACTCAAAATAACGGTAAGTCCGTTTTTTAATGTATAGTATCTCGCTGATGTAGGGTCATTGGTCACATATTTATACGCATAGCCATTAGACTTAGCCTCTTTCCACTGAAAATCCTGTCCGTAAGCGTAGCCTGTAAAGCTTGCCGCTGCAATGCTTGTAACAATTGTGATTCTTTTTAAAAAGTTCATTGTAATCTTATGTTTATTAATTAAATTTTATCAGTAATTCCTTGATTCTTCTCATGGATTCTCTCAGATCTTCCTCGGATGCCGCATAAGAAAACCTTATACATTCAGGGCTTCCGAAGGAAACACCGCCTACACAGCCTACATGGGCACGATCCAGCAAGAACATGGCAAAGTCATCAGAATCCTTGATTTCGGTTCCGTCCAGTGTTTTTCCAATGTAGTAGGAAACATCAGGGAAAAAATAGAATGCGGCTTTAGGTAATACGACCTTAAATCCGGGAATCTCTTTGATCAGCTCATAAACAAGGTCTCTTCTTTTTTCGAAAGCATCGATCATATATCTATATTCCGAAGGGTCAGTTTTTAAGGCGGTTATTGAAGCTCTCTGCGCCATTGTATTGGCACCGCTGGTCATTTGCCCCTGAACTTTCTCACAGGCTTTAGCCAGCCATTCCGGACACGCTGAGTAGCCAATTCTCCATCCTGTCATGGCATAGGCCTTGGACATTCCGTTGATCACGGCAGTCTGTTCATAAATTTCCGGGAACTGGGCAATAGAGGTAGTTTGGGTTTCGTAATTGATGAATTCATAGATTTCATCGGAAATAACGGTAATATGAGGATATTTGGCAATAACTTTAGCCAGAGACTGCAGTTCATCATAGGTATAATAACCGCCTGAAGGATTGCATGGTGAGCTGAAAAGTATGGCTTTGGTTTTATCGGTAATTGCTTCCTGCAGCTGTTCTGCAGTAATTTTGAAATCGGTTACGTAAGAGGTGGGAAGCATTACAGAGGTTCCGCCCATCATTTTTACCATTTCGTCATAACTTACCCAATACGGGGCGGGAAGCAATACCTCGTCACCGTCGTTGATAATAGCTGCCAGAACGTTTAAAATAGCCTGTTTGGCACCGTTTGAGACACAAATCTGAGAAGGTTTGTAATCAAGGTTATTATCTCTTTTCAATTTGTAGGCAACGGCTTCACGAAGCTCTAAAAATCCCGGAACAGGGGAGTAGTGGCTGTAATTTTGATTGATGGCGTCAAAAGCTGCCTGCTTTATGTTATCCGGAACATCGAAATCCGGTTCACCGAGAGTTAAACTGATAACGTCTATTCCGCTGGCTTTCATTTCCCTTACCTTATTAGACATTACAAAAGTTTGTGAGTAACCTAGTCTTTTTACCCTATCTGAAAGTTTGTCCATGTATTTTTTTGAATTTTAACAAATATATAATAAAAACTAATTTGAATAAAATGTGAAATAAAACTTATTTTTGCTGATTATAATAATTGGCATGTCTATATCATTACTACTAAAATACTTTCCGGATCTTACAGAAAATCAGGCAGAACAGTTCACAAAGCTGGAAAAGCTTTATGAGGAATGGAATGAAAAAATCAACGTGATTTCCCGAAAAGATATGGAATCTTTGTATGAAAAGCACATCCTGCATTCACTGGGAATTGCTAAAGTGATGGAGTTTACGCCTGGAACAAAGGTTTTAGATATTGGAACCGGTGGCGGTTTTCCGGGTATTCCCTTAGCAATTCTGTTCCCGGAATCTGAGTTTACATTAATAGATTCCATAGGTAAGAAAATAAGTGTGGTGAATGCGGTGGCGGAAGGGATCGGGCTGAAAAATGTAACGGCTATCCACGGCAGGGCAGAGAAGCTGAAGGAAAAATTCCATTTTGTAGTAAGCAGAGCGGTTACACAGATGCCGGAATTCCTGAGATGGCTGAAAGGAAAGTTTGAAAAAGAACAGTTCAACCTGAAACACAACGGAGTCTTATATTTAAAAGGCGGAGACCTTGCTGAAGAGCTTGCAGGGCTTAAATGTGAGATCTATGCCCTTAAAAACTATTTTGATGAAGAATTTTTTGAGACCAAAAAAGTAGTGTATCTCTCAAAGGGTAATTTTAATTCTTAATTTAATATAGAAATTGTTTTAAAGTAATCTATAGTTCCGATAGTTTTAAATAGTACTTTTGTCTGGCAGGCTTTAAAGGCTTTATCTCAAATCAAATTTATCGATTGTATTATATTTCGTAATGTAAAAGCTGATCCCGGTAAATAATGCATACTTATCTTCTCAATTAAGGTTTATTGTTCTACAATAGTAAGCGCATTATAAGCCCCACTATCAAAAGTATTGAACTGGCTCAATGTGGTGTCAACAAATGCTACCGTGATCCAGGTAAAAGGCCTCAATTTATCTCCTTTGTTCATATAAACACTTACAGTGCACGCAGAGCCTACCGGAACGGCATTTGGACTGGCGCCGGTATCTGAGGAATAGCCATTGTTGGTTTTTACTCTTTGGGTAATTGTCCCACTTGAATTTCTAACTTCCCAAATAGCTTCTGTCTGGTTATTGCTTCCGGTGTTTACCTGGCTGGATGCCAGTGCAAAAGTAAAAGTAGCAAAATATACCCCCGTCCTTGGTGCTACAAACTCACCCGTGGCCGGATCAAAATTATCTGTTGGTACTCCCGAGTCTGAATCTAGTTTTTGTGTCCAATTGGTCAGGTAGGAAGACCGCCTCTGCATAATCCCTGCTTTGGGCCCTATTTCAGAAGGCGTACCGCTCTCGAACACATAGGTATCTTGGGTAGTTTTAACCGCCATTACTACAATTCTGGGCTTTCCTTTGGGATAGATCCCTACCCAGTTTGTACCATCAGAGAACTCCAGATAGCCTTTTACCCCAATAGCCGGACTGGCCACATAACGCACAGCTCCGGCTCCGGCAGCAGAAGCAGTTTTATCAGTATACCCTATGCCTACCGAACCATTGGTGCCATTTCGCAGATCTATGGCCATTTTGGGAATGGCAACTCCAACACCAATCTTGCCAGTCTTATCCACTATGAATTTTTCTGTTGCGGCTACTTCTACAGCATTGTTGCTGTCCGGGTTAAGAGTGCCTACACCCATTTGCGCGTTGATATGGGCTGTCAAGAATAAAGCAAGGCCAAAAGCCCCGGTCTTTTTTATTTTATGATGTGAAAGTCTCATTATCTTACTTTTTATAATTCGCTGATGCTTATATTATTTAAGGCCCCGTTATTTAAAACATTTCTTCCGCTGCTTATATTATGCTTAACCGTAAACCTTATCGTATTAGTCGCTTTAAGATTAAAAATGGCATTGCAGTTTCCACTGATGTAGTTACTTACAGATCCTGCCTGAAACGCAGGGTAAGAATTTACCGTTTTGAAGACCGGAATATTATCGCTGCCACTTCCAATTGCTTCTATTGCTGTTTCTATAAAGGTATTATTCGGTATGGTACCAGTTGCCAGGGTAATGCTGAAAGATACTAAATAGAATCCGTCCCGTGGTGCCGTAAAAATACCGCTAGACGCATTAAAATCACCACTGTTCCCTATAATAGTATCTGCGGTTTCAGTCCATCCGGTAATAATGGTTACGGTATTGTTGGAAATAGACTGGGACGAGCTTTTGTATGCATTAACAAGAGCTTTGGCGGGTGCCGTAATAACCAGGGGAATCCATTGTTCACCATCAGAATATTCCAAAAGTGCAGTGGCGGTGTTATAGCGTATAGCCCCACCTCCTGCGGCAGAGGCTGCCTGTGAAGCATTAGCCCCTATGCCTATAATACCTTTCTGATCAGATGACCGCAGATCAACCTTTGTTACAGGAGCTACCACACCGACCCCGAAATTTCCTGCCGAACTTACTACAACATCGTTGGTGGCTTTGGTCGTTGAAGTACTACCATTGTCTTTAGCAGCATCTACATGAAAAGGATTTGCCGGGTCCAATGTTAAAACTCCGGTCTGGGCGGTAAGATTACCCGTGTAAAAAAATAGAATATAAGCAGACAGCCGGTATATAATAAATTTCTTTTTCATGATCTGTTTTTTAATGTTCTATGATGGTCAGATTATTAAATCCGTCATTAGGATTCGCAGGGTCTAAAGAATTGCTTGTTACTCTAAGCGAAAGCGTACCACTTGAAATAAGAGTATGAAATAATCTGACTACCACTCTTGTACCTGCTGTTAATGTAAGTGTAACAGTACTTGAGCCGCCTGCCTGGGTAGACCGTGTCTGATTTGCATCATCAGAAACTCCGGTCATGGACTGCCCAAATGTTTTATATACACTTGCCAGAACAGTACTGGTTCCAACATTATAAAACTGTGATTCTACTCTGGAGCCGTCAATGATGGTAGTACCATTAAAATTAAAAGTCAGTAAAAATGTGTAAGTTCCATTGCGGGGAACGAGGAACTCGCCTGAATTAAAATCAAAACTGTTGCTCATGTCACGCACCTCATACCAGTTGATAATATTAGTTGCTGTATTGGGAGCTATTGACTGACCTGAAATTTTACGTGCTACCACTACCGCTTTTTGAGGTGCAACATATATTTTGTTCCATACAGCACCGTCTGATACCTGGAGCTTTGCTCCTGTGGGTATGTTAGTTACATCATAACGTACAGCCCCTGCCGCTGCCGCTGATGCCGTCATAGTAGTGGTATCTAATCCCAACGCATTTTCTGTACCGGAAGACCGCATATCCAGCTTTACGGTTGGAGCTAAAACGCCCACGCCTACGAACCCTGCATTTGTAACTACAACATCATTCGCCAGCTGTGCGGTGGTAGGTGCGGCAGGAGCAGTAGCATCATTATCCTTTGCTCCGTCGATATGTAAAGCAGCCTTAGGGTTTCTGGTGCCTATGCCGGTTTGGGCATAAGCAAAACCGGTAGAATAATATAATGCAGAGATCATCAGCATTGTATATATTCCTTGACATTTATTTTTCATTTTAAAGCAATTAGGATTATTTATAATCGGTTTCTTTCAACAGAAGCTTTTCCAATTTTTCCATACGGGATTTTAAATAATCGATCTCTGACTTTTGTCTGGCAATCTCCTGCTGTTGCTCAATAGTGTGCAGATACAATTCTTCTATTTTCTCCAATTGCTGCATGGATAATTCTGACAGGTTAACAGTATAGCCGTTTTTTGTTTTTATAATATCATTAATAGAGGTAACCCCCGGCAGGTGCTTGTGGGTTTTGATATATTCTGCGACTTCCTTTAATGATTTGAATTTATAGTCTTCGTTTATTTTTGAAATTCCGTCAAAATAATCCTCGAACACATAGTCGGCATATTTAGCTGTACCTGTGTAGAAAGCTCCTGTAGTTGCAATATCACCTGTTACGGATAATTTGGGGGTAATGGTAGATCCATTGGATGAGAACGGAGCAATAGGTGTAGAAGATCCTATAGAAACATTACCTGTCTGATAAATATTCTGTGCATTGGTTGTAGCAGCTGTAGAACCACCTTGTACCTGCCAGGGCTCTGTCGGTATGGCAGCAGGAGTTTGCCAGCTTGCATTGCCATTAGCATCAGAAGTAAGCACTTTGCCTGCACCCTGAGAAGTGTCTTGTAAATTAAAACCTGTACCCGCTGCTGCTGAAACAACTTGCAATTTTGTAGAAGGTGTAGTAGTTCCTATTCCCACATTGCCCTTGAAATAATTCGGGAGACTGTTGTCACTATAGAAAGACCACTTGTTGGTGCTGCTTACAAAAGTGTCTATTTGGGAGCCTGCATAGAAAGCATAGAAATTATCAACCGTAAACTGTGCAAGAACATCAGATGTTATCCCTTTGTATGTCCCAAAGGTGTTAGAGGCATTTCCTCTTACCTCATTCAGTATCCCGTATACTGTTGGCTGCTTAGCGGTGCTAAAAAGATCCAGACGATTATGTAAACCATATAAATTGGTAACAGTGGCACTTCCGCCAGGCATAAAAGTATAGTTTTGGATGCCTTTCATGGTGGGCACTGTAGTTGCCGCTGCGGATGACTTACTTACACTGCTGTACAGGCCGTATATGGCTCCGTTAGGGCTTGCTGTATAGTTGGAATTAGAGGTGTCCAATGCCTGTATTCTGACACCCATTACAGAATCCGCAAAGTTAGTTGATGAACTATTGGCTATTTCTACATTGAGGTCTGCTCCTCTGTAAGATCTGGCTGCATTAGCTCCCAAACTGACAGTCTGATATCCATAAATATTGGGCCATTTGGTGGTATTTTCTACTGTAACGGTTTCTGCAACATTTAGTCTTCCTGCGGGAGTGGCAGTTCCTATTCCTACGTTTCCCATCTGGTAGATATTCTGTGTGTTAGAGGATGCAGGAGCGTTGGTAGCGACATTATTCCATGGTTCTATCGCCTGTCCTGTTATTTTCTGCCAGATGCTGCCATCAAAGTAGTAGTACCCTTCTGCTGTAATGTTGATGGTTTTTGTGTTGATAACACCTGCATCAGAACTGGCACTGGTGGCATAGATAATAGCACCTTTTTGTGGCGTATCATAAAGTGCATCTTTGTCTTTGATCTGATTGCCGGTTAATCTTGGGGCAATTATACCTTCTGCATTATCTGTAGGATTGTTCCCTGTGAAGGTTTTGGCTGTAATATCAAAAGTTGCCTTTGGCTCGGAATTATTAATCCCTATTTGCGCTAAAGCAAAACCGGAGAATGCCAGCATTGAAATACTTAATAATTTTTTATTCATAAGCTTGACTTGTTTAAGGCTGAATTTGTATACAAACTATTATTTGAGTGTTGTTGAAATGAAAAAACAGCTTGGTGCTGTTTATTTATTTCACAGGTCAGAAATAAACTGAACCTTTAATTAAAAATAGTTTATGCTGGAATCTTTAATGTTTATTCAGCAAAGCAACGATAAAAAATTATTAGGGAGCAAGAATTATCTAAATGAAATTCCGAAAACCTATCACAAAATTCCGAATTTTGTGAATGCCTTTGTGGATTTTTAAATCAAATCTAAAACTGCTGTATTACAAATTTGAATTGAATAAAGACAGCTACAATGTGTGAGTATATGAGCATGCAAAGCCATTGCCAGTGCAGGGGATGGAAAAAAGCACATTATTACTATAGAAATATAGTAGTACATATAGAAAACTACAACTATACTTCTATGATGCGATTTTTATGGTGAGAATATCCGAATTAATTACATCGGGTTTGGTTTTGTGTGGTCTTTCTCAGATTATTGATAGCGGTAGGATGAGATAACATTTGTTTTCTTTTTTTTAAATAACAGTAAAATTTACCCTGAAAGAAAGCTATCTTGTATTCCTGATAAACCGGATTTTTATACCGTTTACAACAATAAAAAAACCAAATAATAGTTTATATAGTATTACTTTTATCAACTTTATTTAGAATCAACAGGTTATTTCTTAATTCTGATATATAATTTGCATTAATTAAGAGTATAATATCTTATGGCTACTTATTTTATACTCAATAAAATAAATAAATTCATAATTAAGGAATAATTTTTGCTGAATATTTAAATAATAATCTAAATTTGTGTGGTTATGAAAACACTTCTAAATATCGGGGTTTCTGCAGCAATTTTGGGATTATTTGTTATTTCCTGTGATGATAATGATGACTACCAGACGATAGAGACTGTAGATAAAATTAAGATAGATAGTGTGAAGATCGTGAATGATACGATGGATGTCTACACCGTACAAAGCATTAAAACCTATTCAACCTATTCGTCCCATTGCGAGGGTTTTTACGGATATGATTATGTTCACAGCGATAACCTTACAAGAACGGTTACCGCTTATAAATATATTACCAACGGGCCTTGTGCACAGGGCAACTATACTGCGGCCGGCCAAATCAATTTCAGCCCGCAGCATACGGGAACTTATACTTTTAAATTCTGGAATGGTGATAATAACTGGATCACAAAGACAATTGTAGTAGAATAAATGAAATGGATTTTTTTAGTTAGTTTTTTGATAACCAATTTTTTATTTGCTCAGCGGATCGTTTGGAAAGAAGATGTAAAGCTTAATTGGGATAACTTTAAAAGTAAAATAAACAACCAGCGGGGAAGCAATGTGATTGCCTATACCAATTGTGGCTGGGTGTACTCCGTAGTGAAATCCACCAATCCGAAATCTCCGGTAAAAATTAAGATCGAAACTGTTTTTAATGAAGATAAATCCTGGAAAGATGATCAACGCACCAGTGACTATGTTCTGAATCATGAGCAAAAGCACTTTGATATTGCTGAAATATATGCAAGAAAACTCCGTAAGGAAGTAGGGGAAAAGATCAGGACTTCCGGGGATTTCAACAAAAAATTTCAGGGTATCTATAACAGGATCCTCAGTGATTATAAGAGTTTTCAGTCCACTTATGACAAAGAGACTCAGCACGGGATGGATCCGGAAAAACAAACCGAATATAATCGTATTATTGCTGAAGAATTGGAAAACCTAAAAAGCTATAAAGCCTCTTGAAATTCCTCAATAAGATCATTCATGAATTATTGTCCCAAAACACGGATCTTTCCGTGTTCAATATCGTTCTGCCCGGAAAGCGGCCTATTGTTTTTATCAGGCAGATCCTAGAGGAAAATAATTATTCAGGATTTCTTCCCAATTTTTTTACCATAGAGGAATTAATCGACCGGATAGCTGATAAACAGGCTGTTCAGGGAATTGCGCTGTGGCTTTTTGCATTCGATGTGTATAAAGGCCTCCACCTTATTCCTGATGATGATTTTGCCGGTTTTCTGAAATGGTTTCCTACTCTGCAAAAGGATTGGGACGATATTCTTAAATTTTCAGAAAGCGATCATGCTGTTTTGCAGTATATGTTTGATGAGGAAAGAATAAAGGACTGGGCGCAGAATTTGGGGAAAGAAGAGGAGGTTCCGAGGAAAAAATTCCTTAATTTCTGGAAAAATATGAACATTTTTCTTCCCGAATTAAAGAAAAAGCTACAGGAGAAAGACTGGGCTACCTCGGGAATGATCCATGAAACGGCCAAAGCCCGGATAGAAGCATATGCTAAAAATACCTCCGAGCAATTCGTTTTTTGCGGTTTCAATGCCTTTACACCCGTAGAGGAGAAGCTGGTAAGAAGCCTTTTACAGTGGGATAAGGCACAATGCTTTTTTCAGGCAGACCGGTATTATTTCGATGATGAAAGACAGGAAGCCGGGAAATTTCTCAGGAATCATAAAACATGGAAAGAATTTAATGACAGCAGGGCTTTTCAATGGATAGAAGATGATTTTAACCAGCCTAAAAACATAAAGGTCTATGAAGTTTCGGGGAACGTGACCCAAACCAAGATCCTGCCTGAAATTTTCAAAGAAATAGATAATAAGACCTATTCCGATACTGCTGTGGTGCTGTTGGATGAAAACCTGCTGCCTGCCAGTCTGGATGTAATGCATAGTGTTGAAAATCTGAATATTACTATGGGTTTTCCTTTGAAGAATTTATCCTTTTCCAATGCGGTAAAGCAGCTGTTCTACCTTCAGAAGCAGCTTGAAAAGAATAAAACGTCCTATTACTATAAAGATGTATTCCCTATCCTTGAAGAGCTTCCTAAATCAGCTGAAGATGAGCAGATTATCAACGAATTTAAAACAAAAATAGAGGAGAGGAATATTGTTTACATTTCCTGGAAACTATTCGAAGAGCTTTTGGGAGAAATTACCTATTTTAACCTTCTTCAGAAAGCAGAATCTGTAAATGTATATCTGGATATGCTCATTACATTCTGCAGGCAGGTAAAATGGCTGGATATAGATGATATCCAGTACGAAAATGTTTCTCATTTTGAAAATGCGTTCAGGGTCATAAAAAATCAGTTGAGCCCTTATGATTTTGAGATCAAAATGGAAACGCTGGAAATTCTGATCAATCAGTATGTGAATTCAGAAAGTATTGATTTTCAGGGTGAGCCTTTGAGAGGCCTGCAGATCATGGGACTTTTGGAGACCAGGCTTTTAAATTTCGACAATGTGATTATGCTATCTGTGAATGAAGGGAAGCTTCCTTTGGGAAATTCGCAGAATACTTATATTCCTTTTGATATCAGGAAATATTTTGACCTCCATACCTTTCTTGAAAATGACAGCATTTATGCCTATCATTTTTACAGGCTGATCCAGGATTCAAAAAATGTTCATTTGCTGTATAATGCATTAAGTTCCGGAGTAAATACAGGAGAAAAAAGCAGGTTTATCACCCAGATAGAAATGGAAAGTGATCACCCTATCGAACATCTCATCATTGAGAATTCTTCAGAACCTATCATGAGTCAGCCCATAGAGATTCCTAAAACCGATATTGTTCTCGAAAGACTTGAAAAATGGAAGGAAAAAGTGTCGGCTTCCCATCTCACGAGCTACCTTTATAATCCTATTGATTTTTACCTTTCAAAGATCCTGAATACTTCTGAAACGGATGAGATCGAAGAGGAACTTTCCGTGAAAAATTACGGAAACCTTGTTCATTATTCACTTCAAGAAATATATGAAGTACTTAAAGGTAAAATATTAAAAGAAAGCGATTTAGAAAAATCAATTAAAGCAATAGATCAATATATAAATATCGCTATAGAAAAGCTGAAACATCAGCCTGAGTTCTATGAAAAAGGGATGAACTATATTCATAAAGCGATCGCAAAAAAGGTGATAGAAAATATATTGAGACACGATCTTGAACTGGTAAAGAAAGGAAATAAACTGGAGATTCTGGCTATAGAAAGAAGGTTTGAAAATGTGGATTTTTATCTTGATGACAACAATACGGATAAAATTTCTTTCTTTGGTTTTATTGACAGGATAGACCGCCTGAACGGAACGTTGAGGATCATTGACTATAAAACGGCCAAGATCAAAAACCTCACGGTAAAGATTGATGAGGAGAATATAGCCGAATACTTTCATAATAATGACAGAAAGCAGGCACTTCAGTTGTGTATTTATCATTATATCATCCAAAATTTGCCTGAATTCTGGGGCTTTCCCATAGAAACAGGCATCTGGAGCTTTGCGGAATCCAAAAAAGGGGTAGTACCACTTCAGTTTGAAAGAGGAAATATTGATGATGCAATGAGATCTGTCAGAAACCTGATCTTAGAGATTTTAAACCCCGATATCAGCTTTATTGAGAAGAGTAAAACCTACTCCAATTAAAAATGCACTCCATTGCTGAAATGCATTTCAATTTGATAATAAGAATTGTTATTGAGAAGGTTAGCTATTCGATTTTTATTTTTTTGGTTACGGTTTTTCCATTGTTGTGTGCGATCTTTACCACATAAATTCCCGGTTCAAGGCTATTGGACTCAAACTGATCTTTATTCATATCTTCATTCTGAACCAAAGCCCCGGAAATATGATAAATACTTATATTTTTCATGACATCCCTGCTTCTGGCAATGATCTTTTGGTTCTGGGTATATAGTTCAGCAGTATTGTTTCCGCCAATACTTCTGATCTGTTTATTGAATTGCAGGTTGTAATATTGTGTAACTACTTCAAAGGTATAGGTTTGCCCGCCAATATCATTTAAACTGATGCCTCCATCCTCATGATACTGTTCCTGAGAAACAGATCTTATCAGGTTTTGATCCTGATCAAAAATATTGACGGCAATTAATTCATCCTGACCGATTTTTAAGCTTAAAATATTATTATTCACGGATTTTACAATATCATTTTCAGATACTGTTTCCGGAGTATCTTTTACATAAGGAATAAGGCTTCCTGTATTATCAGCTGTTTTCAGCAGGTAAACCCCGTCTTTCAATGAAACCAGACTATTCGCTGATGCTGCTTTACGTTCAGTTTTTTCCTGGTTAAAATCTATGATCTCGATCAGTTCTTTTCCCTGTAAGTCAGGTTTTATCTGAGACGTGTAAGTGTAATTATTTTTTGGACTGTTTTCAGCCTGTTTTGAAGTCAGCATCGCCCATTCATTAAAAATTCCCCCGCTTCTTAACGTATTGAATTTGGCATTGGATGCCAGAACGAAAGGGACAATTCCTCCTATATGTCCCAAAGGCCCCCAATAAAAGGATTCTAATTTGTATTTGTTAAGGTCCCACCACGGGTAATAGCCTCGCTGGACATCTATTGTCTTTGAAGTGTTATCCGGATGAATGGCCAGATCTACGGTAGAATGCCCTAAAGTCATAGGGGTTTTATTATACCAGTCATAAACATCGTTTGCCCTGAGACATTGTCTTAATTTACTGTTGGGATTATTAGTTACTTCATTTACAAAATTGGTGGTAAACAGCTTTCTCCATAGTAAAGGCCCCCATAGCAGTCCTCCGTTTTCCTGGATCACATGATGGTTATACTTATCGAGATATTCTGTGGAGATAACCTCTGAAATGTTATTGGTATATGTTTTATATCCTGTATTATTACAGGTATTGACAACATTTGCAATAAATGAGGTGAAAGGATATACATCCTTTTCCAATACTCCTTTCTGAAGGGTAACTCCGGAAAAGTCATAAGGGCCGTCACCCATATAGGCATATTTGAATTTCAGGTTGCCGGGATTGGAAATGCTCAGTTTCTTTAATGTGGACATGGCAGCATGGGCACCCTGGGAATAGCCTGTCAGGAAATATTCATTGTAACGTTTAACTCCCTGCTGGATTAAAACCTTATTCGCTGCTGTTACAAAATCAATGGTTGCACCGGCTTCGGTAGGATAGTGTACATAAGGGTGAGTTCCTTCTCCGGATCCCATTCCCACATAATCCGGCGCCATCAGGATATAACCATTCAATACGTAAGATAATTCAACTACAAATCCGGCATACATTACTCCTTTTAAGTTGGAAGGGACATTATCTCTGCTGTCTGTAGTTCCATGATCTGAAACCACGGTTGAGAGCTTATAATTGGCATTAGGATACATAAGCAGCCCTGTAGCTTTCACCAGATTATTATTTTCGTTTCTGGTATAGTAGGTGATCTTGTAAGCTTTCAGCCCGACATTAAAGCTGTTAAGATAACTGACAAAGTCGGGAGCATTCTGATCTCCAAGATTATTGGCAATAAAACTGATAACTCCCTGTGGCGTCAGGTCAAGTTTTTGTTCTACACTTACAACATCTCCTGCCTGCTGGGCAAAATAGAACGGAGCGGTGAAATTTAGCAAAAGGGTAGTGATTTTTTTCATATTGATATTTTAAGCTTTGATCAAGTTAATTACTTTCAATAAACCGGACAAAATATTAAAGCATCAATAATTATTCAGTGAATATAAATTCCCCGTAATGGGACCAAAAAAGTGGTGTCCGGCTGAAGGCCGGACACCGCATAATATATTTTTACTTTCTTAAAAAGCGTTGATCCCTGTAATATCAAGACCGGTGATCAATAAATGCACATCATGTGTACCTTCATAAGTGATCACAGATTCTAGGTTGGCAGCATGCCTCATCATCGGGAATTCACCCATGATACCCATTCCGCCCAGGATTTGTCTGGATTCCCTTGCAATGTCAATTGCCATTTTCACATTATTTCTTTTAGCCATTGAAATTTGGGCAGGAGAAGCTTTGTGAGCATTTTTAAGGTTTCCTAATTGCAGGCAAAGCAATTGTGCTTTGGTGATCTCAGTTAAAAATTCAGCCAGTTTTTTCTGCTGGAGCTGATAAGAACCAATAGGTTTCCCAAATTGTTTTCTTTCCTTGGAATACTGCACAGCAGTACAGTAGCAATCGATGGCAGCACCAATTACTCCCCATGAAATTCCATATCTGGCAGAATTCAGGCAGGATAAAGGCCCTTTCAAACCTGTAACTCCCGGAAGAAGGTTCTCCTTCGGAACTTTTACATCATTGAATACCAGTTCCCCAGTTTTGGATGCTCTTAAGCTCCATTTATTATGGGTTTCAGGAGTAGTGAAACCTTCCATGCCTCTTTCCACGACCAATCCCTGTACTTTCCCTTCCTCATTTTTAGCCCAAACCACAGCAATATCGCACAAAGGAGAATTGGTGATCCACATTTTGGCACCATTCAGTAGGTAATGGTCACCCATATCCTTGAAGTTGGTTTCCATTGAGCTTGGATCAGATCCGTGATTAGGTTCGGTAAGACCAAAAGACCCGATCATTTCTCCGGAAGCTAATTTTGGCAAATATTTTCTTTTCTGTTCTTCAGAACCATATTCATTGATGGGGAACATGACTAGGGAGCTTTGTACGGAAGCAGCAGAACGTACTGCGGAATCTCCTCTCTCCAGCTCCTGCATGATAAGGCCGTAAGAGATTTGGTCCAGCCCGGAACCTCCGTATTCTACCGGAATATAAGGGCCAAGGGCTCCAATTTTCCCCAATTCTTTCATTAATCCGGGTAAATCAGTATGATTTTGTGCGGCATGATCGATCTGCGGCATGACAAAACTTTCCACCCAGTCTCTTATAGACTGACGGATCAGCTTGTGTTCTTCAGTAAGTAAAGCATCAATTCCATAGTAATCAGGGATGCTTGTAAGGGGATAATATGACATGTTTTTTAATTTTTCTAAAAATAATACTTTTCAGGACTTCCGGAAAGTTTTTTTTAATGTTTGAATAATGCATCTGGTGTTATCAGCTTTCCTCTTCGTTGGAAATAGGATATTGCCCACTATAATTATGTACCTTATTTTTGAATTTATACAGATAAGGAGCCTTATTGGCAGAACCATCATACAGTTTTTCCAGCCTGTCTAGGATGTTCAGGCTTAATATTTTACGCTGGAAATTATTTCTCCGGAATTTTTGGCCTAAAATGGTCTCATAAAGGCTTTGCAGGTCTTTCATGGTAAACTTTTCCGGAAGGAGGTTGCTTGCCGCAGCCTCGGTATTAATATTCATTTGAAGGTATTCCAGTCCCGTTTCTATGATCCTGTCATGATCGAAGGCCATTTTTGGAAGTTTATTCACTTCAAACCATTCGCAGGTCTCATTAAAGGCATCGGGAAAGGTATTTGCAATGGAAAAATCAATAAGGCTGCAGTATCCTACCGTGATGAATCTCTGGAAGATCCAGTGGTCTTTAGGAACTTCAATTCCTTTGTTTTTAAGCAAGATCCGATGGACGTTGTTTTCCGTACGGTCTATTCTTCCGAAGGTATGAAATTGTTTTAGAAAAATATCCTTAAGGTGTGTCCTTTCATACAAAACACGTTCGGCAGCTTCTCTCAGATCTTCATCATTAAAGACAAAACCGCCGGGAAGCGACCACAGATCCAGATCATGATACTTTAAAAGAAGGACTTTCAGGATATTATTATGAAAGCCAAATATGGTACAGTCCACAGATAAATGAGCTACAAAATCTTTTGTATCAATAAGTTCCTGAAGACTGGTTTTGTTTTTTTGGCTGTTGATTTTCATGAGCGTAAAAATAAAATTATTTTCTATATTTTCTTCTTAGCAAGATTAAAATATATTAAACTTATAAGCAAGAGTATGACAACAAAAAATAAAATATATAAAGGATAAAAGTTTAGTAGCTGATAACCAAACAATAACGACATGATGATCGAACTCACAGAACTTCCCAGGGACGAAAAAATAACAATAAGGGATGTGAAAAGGTTAATTTTCTCTTTGTTCACCTGTGCGATCATCTTGGAATTGATGACAGGGTAGAGCGGAGATAAAAACAGGCCTATGACGGGGAATAGATAAAGAAGAGCCTTCGAATTTACTGAATCCGAGTATTGGATCAGTATAATGATGCATAAAACAGACATGATAGCCCCTAAACATGCGGTATAATACTTTGATAGTGAAAATCTCTGGATAATATAGGCAGTTGCGGTTCTCCCCAAATAAGAAAATAAAGCCATGAATGATGAAGCCTGCAGGGCAAAAAACGAGTTTACTTTCAGATGATTCCTGTAAAAAGAAGGCAGCCACGAATTAAAACTCTGTTCTATGAAAACAATGAAGAAGATTACGGCTAAAAATGCTGTTACCGGGATATTGACAATACCCGAAAGATCTGATATAAGTCCCTGATGCTCTGTTTTTTTTGATTCCGAGATCTTTATTCTTGAGAAAAGATACAGCGTGACCAGGCAAAGAAGCGAAATAAACAGGAAACCGAACTTCCAGAATTCAGAATATTTTCCCGAGATCAACCATCCAAAACCGATATTGACCACAAAAATACCGATCATGAATGATGCTTCTACGCTGTTCATGGTTTTGGCAAGTGATTTTTCGTCGGAAATATTATTCCGGATAATCCCGAATACACAGATCTTTCCGATGGCAAAACAGGCCCCTATAATGGCAAACCACAGTTTATAAAACCAGAAAACTTCTACAAAAGGTAAAATACAAGAACAGATCCCGACAATAGCCAGAGCAGACATTAATGCCTTTTTAGTTCCCATTTTACTGATGAAATTAACTGCAAATAGGGATATAAATGCGATGGGAAGATCCTTAAAAGACTCCAGGAACCCCAGTTTCTCATAGGTAATATTCGCTTCAGAAAGCTGTAAAATGACAATCCCCATACAATTCAGTACCATTGAAAAGATGAGAAAAGTAAGTTTTAGCGGAAGTGAAAAATGGGTCAGCTTGAGGCTCATTTTGGGGACGGTTTTTACTGGATTTTTATGGTTTTTGGCAAATTTTGATATAAAATATAAGGCTTTCAGGCCCCAAAAATAAACGAAAAATTAAAATATTTGTTAATATAATGTTAATTATTTGAAAAAAAATATATTTTTATTGTCTCACAATGAGAATTAAAAACTAAATGTATATGAATGTAAAAATATCAAGAAGTTTGGGAGTAATTGCCGTTCTTTATTTTACGGCAAACTTCAGTGCACAGAAGAAAGATACCGTACTCAAAGAGAAGAAGATTGAGGAAGTAGTATTGATAGGGTATGGATCAGTTAAGAAACAAAGCCTTACAAGTGCTGTATCCACTGTAAAGGCTGATGCTTTTCAGGACAGGCCTATTTCCAATGTGGCTCAGGCCTTGCAGGGTAATGCTGCCGGGGTGAATGTGGTGCAGCCATCGGGTAAACCCGGTGCCGTTCTGGATGTTAAGATCAGGGGAAATACCTCTATTTTATCAAACTCTACTCCTCTATACGTTATTGATGGTTTGCAAACCAACGACCTGAATGGGATTAATACGGATGATATTGTGGAAATGACCGTTCTGAAGGACGCAACTTCCACCGCTATTTATGGTATTAACGGTTCAAATGGTGTGGTTCTTATTACAACAAAAAGAGGTAAGCTGAATAAAAGCCAGCTTGGATTTAATGCTTTCTGGGGCTTCTCCAAGCAGGTGGATAATATAGATGTCCTCAATCTCGATCAGTACAAAACATTGATGGGGGAAGTCAATCCATCCTATCTTACAACAATTAATAACCCGATGTATGCGGGAATTAATACCAATTGGAGAGACGAGGTATACCAAAACGGGTTTGACCAGAATTATAACGTTAATTACTCATTCGGAAACGAAAATATTAAAGCTTACACTTCATTAGGATATCAGGGAATAGACGGTATCATTAAACCCGCAAGATTTGACAGGATCTCTGCCAAGTTTAATCTGGATGCCAATATTTTCAGATGGATGAAGTTCAATACAAGCTTAAGTTATATTAAAACAGATTTAAGCAATACGTCGGACAATTTAAGTACGGCAAGAGGGGGAGTCGTGCTTTCAGCCTTAAATACGCCAGGCTTTTTGCCTGTGTATGGTTCGGATGTGAAAATTATTCCTACGGATAGTAACGGCAATACCCAGCCGGGTTATTTGCCGGGGCAGTTTACCCCGAATCCGTTCCAGTCCTCATGGGAAAACCCGGTAGCTTATCAGTCGAAACTGGATAAGACATGGGATCATAGATTTATGAGTATTTTTGGGCTGGATATTACTTTAGCCAAGAACCTGACCTTCAAACCTACTATTTCATTAGATTTTGTAGATACGAAAAATACGAACTTCATTAATGCCTACGAAACCAGCTATGGAAGGGCTGAAAAAGGAACCGGAAGACTCAATTACAGTACCTGGCAGAATTTACTTTATGAAGGAACACTTAATTATACCATTAAGTCGAACAAGCACGATCTTGCCTTTTTATTGGGAGGAAATGTAAGGGATGGCAAATATATCCTTAACAGCAAATGGGGGTCAAGATTCCCTGAAGATGTAAGGACATTCATATATGATCAGGCAGAACAACAGCATTACAATTACAGGGCTACAGACCTGAGAGAAGTATCCGGCTTTTTAAGAGGGATCTATACTTTTGATAATAAGTACACCGTGATGGGGATCTTTAAGGCCCAGGCCTCTTCAGCTTTGGCAAAAGGAAATAAATGGGGGTATTTTCCGGGAGTTTCCGCAGCGTGGGTAATTTCCAATGAGGATTTCTTAAAAGATAATTCCTTCATCAATTATCTGAAACTGAGAGGAGGCTGGGGGAAAGCAGGAAATGCATCAGGACTTCCATCTCCGTACGTTTCCTATTATTTAGAACGATATGATGAACTGGGGCCTGGTTTTGCTCCTAAGCCTATTCAATACTCCAACTCCGGTCTTTCGTGGGAAACAACAACAGATACCAATGTTGGTCTGGATCTGAATGTATTGAATAACAGGATCAGATTTTCTGTAGATGCCTATAAACGAAAAACGGATGACGTAATTGCAGCAATTACTTTCTTAACAGATTATCCATACTATACCAATGCCGGTTCAATTGAGAATAAAGGGCTTGAATTTACTTTAAATACATCCAATATTAAAACAGGAGATTTCACTTGGGATACTTCATTCAATATTTCTTTTGTGAAGAATAAGATCTTAGGGATCAATTATGTGCCTGTTCATTATGCAGCATATAATGAGACCGTTGGAGAGAATATTGTCAGATTTTCCCCGGATCTTCCTGTAGGAGCATTTTACGGATATGTGACCAATGGGGTGAACCCGGCAAACGGAAGCCAGCAATATAAAGACCTTAATGGCAATGGTTATTTTGATACGGGAGACAGAACCATTCTTGGAAATCCTAATCCTGATTATACCTTTGGGTTCTCAAACAGTTTCAAATATAAGGGGGCTTATCTGGATGTTTTAATCACAGGTTCTCAGGGGAATGAAATTTTTAATGCTTCCAGACTTGACCTTGAGTTGATGAATGATTTCAAGAATCAATCGACAGCAGTGCTTAACAGATGGACTACACCGGGGCAAATTACAGATGTTCCTAAAGCCAATGATCCTGAATCTTTACATATTTCCGACAGATTTGTAGAGGATGGGTCTTATGTAAGACTAAAAGCTGTTACACTAGGATATAACTTTAAGAATCTTTTCAAAGGGGTTTCCAATGTGAATTTCTATATCACCGGACAAAACCTTTATACCTGGACAAATTACACGGGATTTGACCCTGAAGTGAATGCTTTTACAACGACTCCGGGAGTTTCCGGCATTGATTATGGAACATATCCACAGGTAAGGACCTTTATTTTTGGTATCAAAACAACTTTCTAAATTATTTCAAAATGAAACTTAAAAGATATACATATATAGCTTCATTAACAGCAGCAGCCTTTTTTACCCTGACCTCCTGTTCACAATATCTGGATACAGAACCTATTTCTGATCTTGCGACCAATCCGGCATATCCAATTAAAGACGCTGCAGATGCTGAAGCTAAGATGGTAACAATATATTCTGATTTCGGAAATGAATACTGGCAGCTTGATTATTTCTTTAATGGCGACGCTCAGACAGATATTTCATATGCCGGAGCAGATAATGTCCAGAACTTTCAAATGGATGAGTACAGAATTCTGGCATCTAATACTAATGTAAACCGGGATTGGGTTTATTTAAATACCTTTATTGATCATTGTAATAAGATCTTGAACTATGTGGATGGGGTTTCAGATCCCGCTCTTACTTCTTCAAGAAAAAATGAAATGAAGGCGGAAGCTGCCATTTTCAGATCCATGTACTGGCTCCAGATGGCTCAGATATGGGGTGATAGTCCTTTGGTAACCTTAGCTGTTATTGATGTTAATGCCGATAACTTTAACGAAGTATATTCTCAACTATATCCTTCAAGAAAACCTATTGCAGAAGTTTACAACAGGATTATTGCAGATCTTGAAGGAGCAGTAGCCAACGCTCCCGCTTCCTCTCAAAAATTTAAAGCTAATAAAGGAGCGGCGTATACACTTTTAGCTAAAGCCTATGCAACAAAACCGAATCCGGACTGGACCAAAGTAAAGCAGAATTGTGATCTGGCGATGGGACAGGGGTATTCATTACTTCCTGTATATGATAATTTGTTCGATGGAGCTCATGAAGGAAATGCTGAATCTATTTGGGAAGTTAATGGAGATCCAGGAACCTTTTATGCTTGGGGAACATTCATGTTCACAGGAACAGACTGGAAAAAATTTAACGTTCCTTCCAATGATCTGGTAAAAACCTTTAACGATGCAGGTGATACCCAGCGATTGAACAGTACCGTTTCATTTTCATCGGTAACATGGGCAGATACGTACTGGCCAAGCAATAATTATCCGTTCATGAAAAAAATGCGTTTGACAGACGGAAACCAGAACTTTTATCTCCTGAGATATGCAGACCTGTTATTGCTTAAAGCAGAAGCGAATGTGCAAACCGGGGATCTTTCAGGAGCGGCTGCACTTGTTAATCAGGTAAGGGCTAGAGTGGGATTATCTCCTGTAAGCATCGCATCTGCAGAAGACGGGATCAATAAAATATTACTCGAAAGAAAAATGGAATTAGCCTTTGAAGGGCACAGATGGTTCGATCTGAAAAGGACGGGAAAAGCCGTTTCAATTCTTTCACAGCAGAAGAACGGAAGCGGAACCATTTTACCATATGCTGCAAATATCAATCAAAACAGGTTGTTGTGGCCAATTCCACAGGCGCAGATGGATAAAAACTCTAACCTTACTCAAAATCCAGGTTATTAAAAAATATGAAGTTTCACAACTTATATAGTTTCTTTTTTAAAAGTACCACACTTTGTGGTGTGGTGCTTTTATCCTTATCATCTTGCGGGTCTCAACAGTCCGGTAAAGGGAATGAGGTTAAGGTTTGGCTCACTAAAGGTGATGAAAGCATAAAGTTGCAGCAGCAGGCATCTGCCGGTTTTGTAAATAATTCAGATAACATTCAGAATATTGAAATAGATGAGACCCAAAAATTTCAATATGTTGACGGTTTCGGATATACACTTACTGGTGGGAGCGTTGAAGTGATCAACAGGCTTTCTGCGGCAAAAAGAAAAGCTTTACTCAATGAACTTTTCGGGAATGATAAGAATTCTATTTCTGTAAGCTATCTGAGGTTGAGCGTAGGTGCTTCCGATCTTGATGGTGAGGTTTTTTCATATGATGACCTTCCGGCAGGGCAGACGGATCCTTCACTTTCCAAATTTAGTCTGGCACGGGATAAAGACCTGATTGCCATGTTAAAAGAAATTCTGGCTATCAATCCTGAAATTAAGATCATTGCAGCGCCATGGTCAGCCCCTGTGTGGATGAAAGACAACGGGAAATCGATAGGAGGTAGTTTAAAACCTGAATTTTATGGAACATATGCCAATTATTTCGTGAAATATATTCAGGGAATGAAAAAAGAAGGTATTACCATAGATGCCATCACCCCTCAGAATGAACCTTTACACCCTGGAAACAATCCAAGTTTGTATATGCCTTCCGACCAGCAGAGAGACTTTATCAAAAATCATATGGGACCGGCATTTAAGGCAAACGGGATCAAGACGAAAATCGTAGTCTATGATCACAATTGCAATAAACCGGAATATGCCACCAATATCCTGAGTGATCCAGAAGCCAACAAATATGTGGATGGTTCCGCTTTCCATTTATATGAAGGAGACATATCTGCTCTAAGCACTGTTCACAATGTTTTTCCCGATAAGAATCTGTATTTTACAGAGCAATGGACCGGAGCTAAGGGTACCTTTAACGAAGACCTGAACTGGCACACCAAAAATGTGATCATCGGTTCTATGAGGAACTGGAGTAAGATCGCATTAGAATGGAATGTAGCCAATGATCCGCAATACAGGCCACATACCGATGGCGGCTGTACGGAATGTAAAGGGGCCATTACCGTTTCAGATTCTGAAAATTTTACCAGAAATGTTTCTTACTACATTATCGCGCATGCTTCCAAATTCATTCCCGCAAATTCACAGAGAATAGGATCTACACAGACGGAAAACCTTTCGACAGGAGCATTTAGGACTCCTGCGGGGAAGATTGTGCTGATTATACAGAATGGGGCTCAAAACGAAGAAAAATTCAATATTAAATATAAAGAAAAAACAGCAAGGGTAAGCATTCCGGGAAATTCTGTTGCCACTTACGTTTTTTAACCATATAGTATGAAGAAAAGATATCTTTTATTACTGTTTGCAATATTCGGGATCAGTGCTTCCGGACAGAAAACAACCGATCAGAAGGTCACTGAGCTTCTGTCTAAAATGACATTGGAGGAAAAAATTGGCCAGCTGGTTCAGTATAGTGGTTTTGAATATGCCACAGGTCCTCAGAACTCCAATTCTGCAACAGTTTTAGAAGAAATAAAAAAAGGAAAAGTAGGTTCCATGCTCAATGTAACAGGTGTGGAGGAGACCACTGCTTTTCAGAAGCTGGCTTTGCAGTCCAGATTAAAAATCCCGTTACTCTTTGGTCAGGATGTTATTCATGGGTACAGAACCACATTTCCGGTAAATCTGGGGCAGGCCGCAAGCTGGGATCTGGGTTTAATTGAGAAGTCTGAAAGAATTGCCGCCACGGAAGCCTCTGCATATGGAATCCACTGGACGTTTGCTCCTATGGTAGACGTAGCAAGAGATCCGAGATGGGGCAGAGTGATGGAAGGTTCCGGAGAAGATACTTATCTGGGAACACAGATCGCTTTAGCGAGAATCAGGGGTTTTCAGGGAAAAGGTCTTGGAAACCTGGATGCCATAATGGCCTGTGCAAAACATTTTGCAGCGTATGGAGCGGCAGTCGGCGGAAGAGATTATAATTCCGTGGATATGAGTTTAAGGCAACTGAATGAGACCTATCTGCCTCCGTTCAAAGCAGCAGCGGAAGCAGGAGTAGCCACCTTTATGAATTCTTTCAATGATATCAACGGAATTCCTGCGACCGCCAATCAATATATTTTAAGAGATCTGTTGAAAGGCAAGTGGAACTATAAAGGTTTTGTAGTTTCAGATTGGGGGAGCATCGGGGAAATGGTTCCTCATGGCTATGCAAAAGATAATAAAGAAGCTGCGGAAAGAGCCATTCTGGCCGGAAGCGATATGGATATGGAAAGCCGTTCTTATATGGCTGAGCTTCCGAAACTGGTACAGGAAGGGAAAGTGAATGTAAAATTCATTGATGATGCGGCAAGAAGGATCTTAACCAAGAAATTTGAAATGGGGTTGTTTGATGATCCTTTTAGATTCAGCAACGAGAACAGGCAGAAAGAACAGCTTAATAATCCCGAGCACAGGAAATTCGGCAGGGAATTCGGATCAAAAAGTATGGTTTTATTAAAAAATCAGAACACTATCCTTCCGCTTTCGAGATCCACTAAAACAGTGGCCTTAATTGGCCCTTTTGGTAAGGAAACTGCTGCTAATCATGGATTTTGGTCTATAGCGTTCAAAGATGATGATCAGAGAATTATAACCCAGTTTGACGGAATTAAAAATCAGCTGGATAAAACTTCTACTTTACTTTATGCAAAAGGCTGCAATGTGGATGATCAGGACAGATCTATGTTTGCTGAAGCCATAGAGACGGCTAAAAAGGCAGATGTAGTGATCATGACCTTAGGAGAAGGGCATGCGATGAGCGGTGAGGCAAAAAGCAGAAGCAATATTCATTTTTCTGGAGTTCAGGAAGACCTGTTGAAAGAAATTGCCAAAACAGGAAAGCCTATTGTATTGATGATAAATGCCGGAAGGCCCCTTGTTTTTGACTGGGCATCGGATCATATTCCTGCTATTCTGTATAGCTGGTGGCTGGGAACAGAAGCCGGGAATTCCATTGCTGATGTGCTTTTCGGGACTGTGAATCCGGGCGGGAAATTACCGATGAGTTTTCCGAGAACGGAAGGGCAGATCCCGGTATATTATAATTACTACAACACGGGGAGACCCGCAAAGAATAATACGGACAGGAATTATGTTTCGGCCTATATAGACCTGGATAATGATCCGAAATTCCCTTTCGGATATGGCTTAAGCTATACTCAATTCAAATATTCCGATATGATTTTGAGCTCAACAAGCCTTAAAGGCAGCCAGACTTTAACTATTACGGTGAATGTCTCAAATACGGGAAACCATGATGGAGAAGAGGTAGTACAGCTTTATATCAGGGATGTATTCGGAAAAGTAGTAAGACCGGTAAAAGAACTGAAAGGCTTTCAGAAAATATTTATAAAAAAAAGAGAAAGCAAAACGGTAAATTTTAAGATCACCCCTGAAAACTTAAAATTCTATGATAATGACCTGAATTATGACTGGGAAAGTGGTGAATTTGATATTATGATAGGCACCAGCTCTCAGGATGTTCAGACCAAAAGAATTAATTGGGTGAAATAAATTATAAGTTATAAATGATGAGTTATGAGTTATTTTTTATCCTGTAAATGGAAACTCTAAACAAAGAACTTTAAACTATAGCTATGAAAATCAGATCACAACATATTATTCATTTGTTTGTAGGAGCAGTATTTGCTTTTTCTGTGCTCAACTGTGGATCAGTTAAACCGGATACCAATAAAAAACTGATATGGAGTGATGAATTTAATTACAAAGGATTACCCGAACCTTCAAAATGGAACTATGACGTAGGCGGGGACGGATATGGAAACAATGAAGCCCAGTTTTATACCAAAGACCGCCTTGATAATGCAAGGGTTGAAAATGGAAATCTCGTTATTGAAGCTAAAAAAGAGAACTGGGAAAATAATAAATACACCTCCGCAAGGCTTTTAACCAAAGGTAAATTTTCATTTCAATACGGAACAATAGAAGTGAGGGCCAAACTTCCAAAAGGAAGGGGAACCTGGCCTGCCATCTGGATGATGAGCGAAAATATGAAAGAATGGCCGGATGACGGCGAACTTGATATCATGGAACATGTAGGTTTCAATCAGGGATATATCCATGCATCCGTCCATACAAAGAAATACAACCATATCCAGGGAACACAGAAAACAGATACCATCATCGTAAATGATGCAAGCGAAAAGTTTCATGTATATAAAGCAGACTGGACGCCTGAAAAAATTGATGTATATGTAGATGATAAAAAATATTTCACCTATGAAAATAAGGAGAAAACCTACGAAGCGTGGCCGTTCGATCAGCCGTATTATATTATTCTGAATCTGGCTGTAGGTGGATTTTGGGGTGGAAAAGAAGGAATAGATGACAGTATCTTTCCTCAAAAGTATTATATAGATTACGTAAGGGTATATCAAAATTTAAAAGATAATACCAAATAAAAAGTAAAAAGAAATAAAAATTCCCCTCCTCCGGAGGGGTGGCAAAAATTTGAAAAAATTTTTGCCGGGGTGGTTCCTAAGAAGCATCACTCCTATGACTTTAACTAAAAAAAGCAGGAAAATATGAAATGTAAGAATCGCAAACACCATAAGAACGGCATTGGCCCAAAACTCATTACAGGTTGTTTTCTTATCGGAATTGCTTTTAATGCTAATGCTCAGAATTATTGGAAAAAGAATACGGGAAGAACAGCCAAAGTAATTCTTACCAATTCTAAGACCAGCGAAAAGATGGCTGATAAAGGGACTGTAACCTTTGAAAAATTTGGTCAGCCTAAAGAAACGGATGCCTGTATTTTTGTAGATCCGGATTTCAAATATCAGAAACTCATAGGGATCGGAGGAGCCATTACAGATGCTTCAGCCGAAACTTTCTATAAACTGCCGAAAAATAAGCAGAAAGAGATCATTGAAGCCTATTATGGGAAAAACGGTCTGGGATATACCGTTGTCCGCACCAATATGAATTCCTGTGACTTTTCAAGTGATTCATATACCTATGTAACTGAAAATGATACCTCATTGAAGTCCTTTAATGTAGCTCATGATGAGAAATATAAAATTCCGATGATCAAAGAAGCACAAAGGGCAATTGGGAACTCGTTCACCTTCTATTTTTCACCCTGGAGTCCGCCAGCTTGGATGAAATCCAACAAAAATATGCTGAAAGGCGGAAGATTGGAAAACCGGTATTACCAGACCTGGGCAGATTATTATATCAGGTTCATTAAAGAATATGAAAAAAGAGGTATCAATGTCTGGGGACTGACTGTTCAGAACGAACCGATGGCCACGCAGACCTGGGAGTCATGCATTTACACGGCTGAAGAAGAAGGAGAGTTCCTTAAGAATAACTTAGGGCCGACACTCTGGAAAAACGAATATAAAGAAAAAAAAGTAATGATCTGGGATCATAACAGGGACCTGATCTATCAGAGAGCTACCACAACCTTAAGCGATCCTGAAACGTCAAAGTACGCTTCAGGGATAGGTTACCACTGGTATGAAACGTGGAATAACAAAACCCAGCTTTTTGACAACCTCTCGGAAACACAAAGAGCTTTTCCGGATAAATTCTTAGCTTTTACCGAAGGCTGTAAAGAAAAGTTCGATATGTCCAGGATCTATGATGTAAGCCTTGGCGAGCTGTACGGGAGAAATATGATCAATGATTTTAATAAAGGAACCGCTTTATGGACAGACTGGAATGTGCTTCTGGATGAAACGGGTGGTCCGAACCACGTTGGGAATTTTTGTTTTGCCCCTATTATTGCCGATACGAAAACAGGAGAAGTTCATTATACTTATGAATACTATTATGTAGGCCATGTTTCCAGGTATATCAAACCTAATGCACAGAGAATAGGAAGCTCATCCAACAGAGCAGATTTGATTGCTACTTCATTTATGAATACAAACGGACAGCTGGTAACTGTTATCATGAACGAATCCGACAATGATATCGATACCAATCTGTGGATCGAAGGAATGTCTGCAAAAATTTCCGCTCCGGCGCACTCTATACAGACCGTAATTTTATAAACTTCATATTAACGTAATTTTTCATTAAAATCGGCGGCCTCTTTGAGGCCGCCGATTCATTTATTTTCAAAGCAAAAAGGATTTACTCTGTAATATCATATTTATCAACCACCTTCTGGGTTACTCCCGTATTGCTGAATCCTCCGTCATGGAATAAATTCTGCATAGTAACCTTTCTGGTAAGATCAGAGAACATGCTTACACAATAGTTGGCACAGTCAAGGGCTGTAGCATTTCCCAGCGGGGACATATCTTCAGCATACCCCAGGAATCCACCGAAACCTTTTACGCCGCTTCCGGCCGTAGTAGGAGTAGGAGACTGGGAAATCGTGTTGACACGTACCTTTCTTTCACCCCAGTAATTTCCGAAAGATCGTGTGATGCTTTCCAGATAGGCTTTATTATCGGCCATGTCATTATAATCAGGGAATGTTCTCTGAGCAGCAATATAGGTAAGGGCAATAATGCTTCCCCACTCATTCACACAGTCTTTTTCCCACGCCACACGCATTACCTTGTGGAAAGAAACGGCAGAAACATCCCAGCCTTTTTCCAGCCAGTCGTAGTTCATCTCAGTATAATGTTTTCCTTTTCTTACATTAACGGACATTCCTATAGAGTGAAGGATAAAGTCTATTTTACCATATTTTGCTATGGCAGCGTCAAAAAGTTTTTCAAGGTCTTCAATGGAGGTAGCGTCTGCGCCTATCACATCAGAACCTGTTTTTTCCGCCAGAGCATTTAATTCTCCCATTCTCATGGCAATAGGGGCATTGGATAAGATAAATTCAGCACCTTCTTCATGGCATCTTTCAGCAACTTTCCATGCAATAGATTGTTCATTAAGGGCTCCAAAAATAATTCCCTTTTTGCCTTTAAGTAAACCGTATGACATAATTTTTTAATGTTTATTGAATACAAATGTAACAATAATTTGTGTTTACCGCATAATAAAAAACGGAGCCTTACCAAAAAGACTCCGTTTTTCTTGAAAATATTTATATGACTGAATTTTTAATTCGTTTTTTTATTCCATTCCGCTTTTACATCCTCTGCTGCATCCTTTGTTTTCTCCCATGCTTCATTAGCTTTATCCTTAATGTCATCCCAGGTTTCAGAAACATTGGCCTTCACTTTATCCAGCCAGTCTTCCTGATTAAATTCCTGGTCATTGGCTCTTTTTTCGTTAATGTAGTCTCTGGCTTTATCAGCCAGTTCATTAATTTTCCATTTGGCTTTGTCTGCAGCATTCTGTAAAGAGTTTTCAGTATTGTTCACTGCATTTTCTGCTTTGTTATATTCTGAATTGTTCATAATATTGATATTTTGTGTGTTGTAGTAGTTTGAACAATAATTATTCCTAAAAAGCTGTGTTTTTGTTAAACTTTTCATAATCTATGTTATAATTTCTCTAAATCGGGATTATATTTGTTGAAAATATGATACATGGAAAAAATACGTTGTGGCTGGTGCGAAAAAGATGACCTGTACAAAAAATATCATGACGAAGAATGGGGAAAACCTGTTTACGATGATGAAACCATTTTTGAATTTTTAGTTCTTGAAAGCTTTCAGTCCGGATTGAGCTGGTACACTATTCTGACAAAAAGAGAAAATTTCAGGAAAGCATTTGATAACTTTAATTATGAGAAGATCGCAGAATATTCTGATGAAAAAGTTGAAGAATTGTTACAAAATCCAGGGATCATCAGAAACAGGCTTAAAGTATTGGCCACCATTACCAATGCGCAGAAATTTCAGGAAATCCAAAAAGAATTCGGAAGCTTTTCAAAATATATCTGGGAATTTGTTAATGGAAAACCTATATATAATAGACCAAAGACATTGAAAGATGTCCCTGCAACTACAGAGATCTCCGATGCGCTGGCAAAGGACCTGAAAAAAAGAGGGTTTAAATTTATGGGCTCTACAGTGGTCTATGCCCACATGCAGGCCACAGGAATGGTGAATGATCATATTGAAGATTGCTTTGTTAATAGATAGCTTACACTAACTTAGTAAAATATATTTAAAGACCGGTGATTACATTCATCGGTCTTTTTTAATTGCAAAGTTTTAATATTGATTATTTATCATTAAATGGTGACTTATATTTTTATTTATTCTATCTATTGGTGTATTTTGTATTAAAAATTTAATAAAATGCTGATTTTATTTTAAAGTTGATATATTTGTATTGCAATGATAAAAAACTATTAAATCAAAAATGAAAATTAATTATTTCGGAAAGCTGTTATCAGTATTATTAACGCTGATATTATATAATCATTCTTATTCCCAGGTCGGAATAGGTACGTCAAGCCCGGACCCATCGGCTATTTTAGAAGTCAATTCCACTACCAAAGGATTGCTTTTACCGAGAGTGGCCTTAAATTCTTTAACGGACGCCACTACCATACCTTCTCCGGCAACGGGGCTGCTGGTCTGGAACAATGGAGCGGGAAGCTTATCTGCTCAGGGATTCTACTTTTGGAATAATTCCCAATGGAATCTGCTCTCTGTAAATAACGGTTCGACTCCCGGCAGTGTAATTACTAACGGCTGGGTCACAACAGGTAACAATGCCGGAAACTATGGAGGTTCAGGTACCAATCTGTCATTTGGAACAGGCACATCCGATGACCTGATTTTTAAGGTTAACTCTTCTACATCCGGGAGATTAGGGGTCAATAATTCCGTAAGCTTCGGAAATGCGTCTAATGCTGCTCAAAACGGAATAGCCATAGGAATGTCTTCTTCATCCGCCTATCAGGCAACAGCCGTAGGAAATAATGCAAAAGCAAACTCCAATGACGCCGCCGCTTTCGGAAGTAATGCTGTGGCAGGAGGCTACCAATCAATTGCCATGGGGTATAATGCCCATACAAATTCCAATGGAGAAACAGCTTTGGGGATCAACTCGCAAACCAATAATCAGAATTCAACGGCTTTAGGATCCGGAACTGCGGCTACAGGACAGAACTCAACGGCAATAGGCTACGGTGCATCTACTTCTCAGGCCAATGCAATTGTTTTGGGGAATAGTAATGCAGCCGTTGGAATCGGAACTGCGACGCCAAATACAACTGCAAAACTGGACGTTAACGGACAATATAAATTAGGAGAAAAGGGAAATGTGCATAAAAACCAGATAAGCTTTGAAGTATGGCCAATGGTTTCCATTGCCAATTTACAGTCGGGCCGTACGGCTACCATAGATATTGCGATTCCTGCCGCTTTACAGCCGACATCTACCCGTGCCTCCATCATAGTATCACCGGCTAATGATTTTGCGGGGAACTCAGATTTTGGGCTTTCTAATCCGAGAATGCCATCCACCTCAACCATTGCCGTAAATGTGACCAATATTTCAAATGGTACGGCGAGCCTGTATTCAGGACATTTTTATGTAACGATCAATGAATTTTAGCTATTGATAATGGTTATCAAAATAACAAAAGGATCTCAACACCGAGATCCTTTTGCTTTTTCGTATACTATTGTATAATTCTTTCCAGAACCCATTCGATAAGTTTCTTCTCAGAAGTATGGTGATCGGCTGAGAATTCTCCGCGTCTTCTGTTGGCGATCACATTGTTTACCGTAATGGCTTTATGACCTAATAGTTTTGAAAGCGCATAGATCGCGGAAGTTTCCATTTCGAAATTGGTCACTCCAAGATCATTCAGTGTTTCCAGGAACTTGTCATCAACTGCTTTTAAACGAAGCTGTCTTCCCTGCGGGGCATAGAACCCCGGAAAAGTAGCCGTATTCCCGTGATACTTTGCATCTTTGTATAATTCTCCCAAATCTTCTGCCCAGTCTGCAAAATAAAGCATCGGTTTTATCTTTGGATAAGGGAATTTTTCTAAGAAACTTCTGGAAAATTCATTTTCAAAATCATAATCCTGATAGAAATGCATTAAGCCATCCAATCCTACAACATTTTGTGTTACCAGCATATTGTCTACCTGTACACCAGGATTTACGCTTCCACAGGTTCCCATACGAAACAGTTTCAGGGCTTTATGCTCAGTTTTGAATTCTTTATTCTTAAGATCAATATTGACCAGAGCATCCAGCTCATTCATCACAATATCAATATTTTCTGTCCCGATTCCTGTGGACATTACAGAGATCCTTTCGCCACGCAAAGTTCCGGTATGAGTGTAGAATTCCCTTTTATTTTTCCGCATCTCTATTTTGTCAAAGTATTTGGAAACCTTCGGTACCCTGTCCGGGTCGCCCACAAGAATGATCTTATCAGCAATATCTTCCGGTAAAAGATTTAAGTGATACACACTTCCGTCGTCATTCAGAACCAATTCTGAAGCAGCTAGTTTATTCAGCATAGATTAAATTTTTAATTGATAAAAATGGCCTCCTGATAAGGAGTACCGAATAGTTCATAAAGCGAACCGTATTCTTCTACGATCCTTTTTTGCCCTTTATATACCTCATATACCGTAATGATAGTTTTTTCTATATTTTTAGGGTCTTTTCTCTGAGAAGTAATTTCATAAAAATGATCTGCTTTCTTTAATATGGAAACCAGTTCCTCTTTGGTGGAATGGTTGGCTTCCATCATTCCCGGAAAATCCATTACGATATCTTTAAGATCATTATAGTTCTTATAAAGCTTTGTTATCCCGTTAGAATGTACATATACTTTAGGAAGGGACTGGTCTTTTACCAGGCGTACAAGATAATAGTCGTTATCTTTTTTCTCTGCATATACAGCCATTTCCTTAGCTTGCTGAGAAAACAGGTTCAGTGAAAAAAGGCTTATGATCAGAGTTAATAAGAATGTTTTCATACTTAATATTTTGTTTTTGGACCAGTAAAAATTTAAAATTCTTATATTAAAGATCATTATCGATAAAGAATTTTAAATATTGGGGAGGGTAAAATTAATAAAAAATCCTATATACAAAATATAAACATTATTTAATCCGTATTTAAAATTAGGATAATATGAGGCCTTTAGCTTTGCCCCTAAAAATTCATGAAATTCTACTCACTACTTATTGCTGCCGCATTGACCGCTTTTACCATTATGTCTTTTAATCCTGTATACAAAGGTATTGGGAAAGAAAGCAATATGATTAATAAAGGTATGGATGATTTTAAAAGCAGGCTCGAACAGCTGAAATCCAACGTTTATCTGTTTGCAGAAGATAAGATCACTGTTAAGGAGCTTCAAGGATCACTAAGGAATACCCGGAATTCATACAAAGAAGTCGAGTTTTATATAGCTTACCACTATCCTGAATTTGCAAAAACACACCTGAATGCAGCCCCGTTATTTCATATAGAAGCGGCAGGAACTTCTGCTTATACATTGCCTCCGGAAGGTCTTCAGGTGCTGGATGAACTGGTGTTTTCTGAAGAAGCTTCCCAACAAAAAGAAAAAATAAAAGAAATCACAGACTTCCTGTATAATCAGTATGCTAAATTTTATGCAAGCACCGTTAAAAACGGATTGAGCCGGGGAAATAATAAAACGCTTCCGCTGCGCCTGGAACTCATCAGGATCTATACATTGGGAGTGACAGGTTTTGATACACCGGGTTCACTGAATATTTCAGAAGAAGCTGCTCATGCGCTTTTGGGAATTAAAGAATATATTCATGATGATCCTTATTTTAAAAATTATAACATTCAGAAGGCAGATTATATACTATCCGAAGGTATTAGTTATCTTTCAAGGAACAAAGATTTTGAAACTTTTGACCGGATAGAGTTCTATAAAAAATACATTCAGCCTCTTTATGAAGAACTTGGAAGCTGGGATGGACGGCCTGATGACCTGAAAGAATTTTCGGGCTGGAATGTAAGCAGTAAAAACCTTTTCAGCAGTGATTTTCTGGATCCGTATTTTTATACATTGCTGAAACCTGCAGAAGATAATCCTGAACTGAGAAACTTGGGGAAAGATATTTTCTATGACCGGAACCTGAGCAGTAATGGTAAAATGAGCTGTGCAAGCTGCCATTTGCCTGAAAATGCTTTTACAGACCTGAAAATGAAATCTCAAAGCAATGCCGAAGGACAAACGGTGCTGAGAAATTCCCCGTCTTTATATAACGCTGTTTTTGCAAAAAGGTTTTTCTATGATATGCGTGCATTCTATCTGGAACAGCAGGCTGAACATGTCATTTACAATGAGCATGAGTTCAATACCAGCTATGAAAGTATCATTAATAAGCTAAGGACAAAACCTGAATATAAAAAAGCTTTTCGCACAGTCTTTAAAGACGGAAAGGTCAATAAACAGAATTTTTCTAAGGCATTAAGTTCTTATGTTGCTTCCCTGTATTCTTTCGAGAGTGATTTCGACCGTTTTATGAGAAATGAAAAAGAGATCTCAGAAGATGCAAAAAAAGGGTTTAACCTGTTCATGGGGAAAGCCAATTGTGCTACCTGCCATTTTGCGCCGCATTTTTCCGGTCTTGTTCCCCCATTTTATAATGAAAATGAGTCTGAAGTGCTTGGTATAACTAAAAAGCCCGTAAGTTATGCCCCGGCAGAACTGGATTCAGACAGAGGAAGAGTAGACAGCCCTGTGAAGAAAGAAAATTCATGGATCTATGAAAACTCTTTCAAAACAATGACCGTAAGAAATATTACGCTTACCAGGCCGTATTTTCATAACGGGGCTTTCAATACACTGGAAGAAGTGATAGACTTTTATAATGAAGGAGGTGGAGAAGGAATGGGATTGCCTATGAAAAATCAAACCCTTCCTCCTTATAAATTAAACCTTACCCCAACAGAAATAAAACAGCTCGTCGCTTTCCTGAATACTCTCACAGATATCAGCAAAACAAAAAAATAATCATCGGCAGAAAAAATTCACGATCACTAATCATTCATAACTCATAATTTATATTCACCCTTAATATTCCCGTAACCCCCTTAATATTGGGTTTTAGATTTTTTAATATTTGCAAATGCTTATTTAAAGTACTATTAATAAAGGGTTCCTGATTAAAAAATAGCTTTGCAGTGTCTAATAAATCAAAATTAAAATGAACAAAAAACTACTAGCAGTTGCAGCTCTTGCGTTAGTAACAGGGTCTGTAATGAAAGCGCAGACCACCTGTACGGGAACCCAGATCAGTTGTTTTACATCCATCGTTCCGACGGCCCAGACCAATAAATTAATTATCCCTGCGGAACACAGATATCAGCTTATTCTGAAAGAAGGGGATAATTATACGGAAGGCGGAGGATTTGTAGGAGGACAAAATGACTTTACCGGATATATTCCGAAGACCGGAAGCAGTACCAACGGGTATCTTTCAGTAAATCATGAAACAAACCCGGGCGGTGTTACTATGGCTGAGATCAATTATAATACTTCTACAAAACTATGGCAGCTGACGAGATCCAGGGCCGTAAGCTTTTCAGATGCGAGCCTGGTACAAACGATCAGAAACTGTTCAGGCGGAGTTACTCCCTGGGGAACTGTAGTAACGGCGGAAGAATCTGTGACATCTAATGATACCAATAGTGATGGGTATAAAGATTACGGCTGGCTGGTGGAAATAGATCCTGCTACAGCACAGGTAATTTCTCAAAATACAGACGGCTCCAAAGGGAAGCTATGGCAAATGGGAATCATGAACCACGAAAACGTAGTGGTAAACAACGCAGGAACAGTAGCCTATTACGGAGAAGACGGCGGAACCAATAAAGTCTATAAATATGTAATGGATACTCCCAACAATCTTTCCTCAGGAAATTTATATGTTTTAAAACTGGACCAGGGACTAAGTAATGGCGATCCCATAGGCACAACAGCAACCTGGGTACAGGTTCCGAACAAAACAAAAGCAGACCAGAATAATACCGCTTCTCTGGCACAGTCATTGGGCGGTACGTCTTTCAATGGAGTGGAGGATGTAGAGATCAGCCCTATAGACGGTAAGATCTATTTTACGGCTAAAGGACTAAACAAAGTGTATCGCCTGCAGGATGACGGAACTACGGCTTCACAGGTTGAGACCTTTGTGGGCGGACTTTCCACAACATACTCGTTCACTACGCCTCAGGGGACAAAAACTGAAGCCTGGGGGGATGGAAATGATAACCTTACTTTTGATGAACTTGGAAATCTCTGGGTACTTCAGGATGGCGGTAAAAATTACATTTGGGTAATAGCTCCGGACCATACCCAAGCCAATCCTAAAGTAAGGCTTTTTGCTTCTATGCCGGCAGGATCAGAACCAACAGGGCTTACCTTTACCCCTGATTACAAATTCGGTTTTTTCTCGATCCAGCATCCGGATTCTACAATTTCCACAGATGTTGATGCAACAGGAAATACCATTGATTACAGGGGGAAATCAGCTACGATTGTAATTGCTCTTAAAGAAAACCTGGGAGCTACAGGATCATTGGGAACCGTTGATCAGCCTACTGAAAATTCAGTTACCGTCTCTCCGAATCCTACATCAGGAATCGTAAAGATCAATGCTCCGAAAGGGCTGAAGAATATTTCGGTAACAGCTTACAGCATAGACGGAAAATTGGTTTACAGCAATAAATTTGCGGGTTCAAATACCTCATTGGAACTTGATTTCACTTCACAGCTTGATGCTTCCCGTATTCTGATCTTAAATATAGAAGCAGACGGAGGATTCCGGAAAATGGTGAAAGTCCTGAAAAAATAATTAATAATAACTCAATCAGTTGCCGGGGATTACTATTTACCGGCAGCTTTCTCAATCTATGAAAAAACTGTTTCTATTAATTGTTGCACTGTTCATCTCCAAGATCAATGCACAGATCGATCCTGTAAAATATCCTACCTATACAGGCATTGATGATGCCCTGCAAAGTAAAGCACCCGTTTACAGTATCAGTTTCAGGGACAAAGGACTGTTTAATGTTCCGCCGGATATCAAAAAACTGGATGCCTTATTCTTCCTGAACATGATGGGCAATAAGCTGGAAAAAATGGATATGGAAATATTTCAGTTAAAAGAACTGGAGATCCTGAATGTCAATCAGAACAGCATTAAATATATCCCAGATGAAATAGGAGAGTTGAAAAAACTGAAGACCTTTTCAATGAATATGAACAACCTGACATCCATCAATCCTAATGTATCAAAACTTCAAAATTTAAAGGCAATCCACCTTGACGCCAACAATCTGAGCGTTTTCCCCGAAGCCCTGGCTCAGATTCCGGCATTAGAAGAGATTAATCTTCAGGGTAACCAGATCAGCTTCATTACGGAAAATATAACGAGAATTAAAAATTTGAAATTCTTAAACCTTTCGGCAAACCAGATCAATGATCTTGGAAATGTGGAGTTTCCTGAAAATTTAAAATATCTTGAGCTGCAGGAAAATACCATCACAAGTGTGTCGGATCAATTATTCCGTTTGAAGAAATTGGAATTTCTGAATGTGAGCCAGAACAGCCTCAAAGAGATTTCATCTAAGATAAAAGGATTGAAAAATATAATAAGCCTGAATTTAGCCCATAATAAATTAACAGATCTTCCGGAGGAAATCAAAGAACTGAAGAAACTGAAAACACTGATTCTTACAGGAAATCCAATGGAAAAATCTAAGATAGGGAAATTAAAAGCCTTATTGCCGGATACGCAGATCTATTTCTGATCATCCTCCGACCCTTTTGGTTGTGTAGCCCATTTCTTTCAGGATCTCCATGATCTTATCCCGGTTGTCTCCCTGAATGATAATCGTTCCGTCTTTTTCAGAACCCCCGATCCCTAATGTGGTTTTGATTTTTTTAGAGATCTTTTTCAGGTCTTCATCATTCCCTTCCCAACCTTCAATAATGGTGACGGGCTTTCCGTTTCTTCCTTTCTTTTCAAACTTGCATACCAAAGGCTCCTTCTGCTTAAAGGCTTCTTCAGGCATTTCAAAATCCTGCTCTTCATGATCAGGAAAAAGGTTCTTAAGTTGATCTCGTAAATCCATAAAACAAAATTAAAAATAATAATTAATATCTGCGATATTGAGCCCGGCAATGTAATATTTTATCATTTTAAATGTTTATTTAAGATAGAATACTATAATCATGAAAATAAGAACCTGTTTTATTTTTACAGCATGTCTTTTTGCTCTTGGGATAATGAAAGCCCAGACAGTCTTTTCTTCCGATCCCCTGAATGCTGTTTTTGAAACAAAAGATGTCAATAATTTCTGGAAGGCATTCGATGCTATGGAAAACTCTGTAAGTAACCCTTTTGAAGCTTATCTGAAAGAAGGCTCGCCCGGGGTGAAAGGTTTTACTGAATTTAGAATTATCAATGCCGATTCTTTGTATTCAACAGTAAAGAAAAGAAAGGAAGATTATATAAAGAGTAGAAATGTGCTGGCAGATGTCAGGTCTAAAGAAAAAAGGATAAAAGCGATATACAGCGCATTAAAATACTGGTATCCTGAGGCTAAGTTTCCACCGGTATATTTTGTTTATGGCCGTTTTAATTCCGGGGGCACGGTTTCCGGGGACGGTATTATTATAGGAACTGAAATGCTTAAAGACCTTGATGGCATTACCGGGCTCATTGCCCATGAGCTGATCCATTTCCAGCAGAATAATAAAGGCAACAATTCCCTATTGAAGCAGTCCCTAGTAGAAGGCAGTGCGGATTTTGTCTCAGAGCTGGCATCCGGTGAAAATATCAGCAACCCCCATTTTCAATACGGAGAAACCCATGCTGAAAAGCTCTACAGGGAATTTACATCCCGATTAAAAAATGATGATTATCAGGACTGGCTTTATGGTACAAGCGGTAAAGACGACAGGCCGAACGATCTTGGATACTGGATGGGATACAAAATCGCAGAGGCATACTTTAATAAGCAGGCCGATAAGCATAAAGCTGTTCACGATATTCTTAATATTGAAAATCCATTGCTGTTTCTCAAAGAAAGCGGCTTTCTGGATCCATATATTAGAGAGTATACCAAGAATAATAAAATAAAATTTGAAGACTTTTTTAAGGAATATTCAGATGAGACCTACGAAGTAACATTTGTGGTAAACGTTCCTGATAAAAATGACGAAATTTACATTACCGGAAATCAGCCCGAACTGGGAAGCTGGGATCCATCGGCATTAAAGCTTGAAAAAAAGTCAAACAGAGAGAGACGTATTACTTTAAAAATCCATCTTCCAGCCCAGCTGAAATTCACAAAAGGAAGTTGGGATAAAGAAGCTGAAGTTTCCGGGACCGGCAGAGGGGAAAATATCAAAATAGGATCTTTACCTTCAAAGACGATTCATTACGATATAAAAGGCTTTAAAAACTGATTATCTGTAAAAATCGGAAAAACCGTGTTCTGTAGAAAGTAAATTTTTTTAATCGAAAATTAAGTCTTTCAAATGCCTCAATTCGTCCGAAAATAGATAAATTTGTATGTTTAAATCATACATAATGTCGAAAAAAGCAATATTGGCAATCCTTGATGGATGGGGATTGGGGATGAATCCGGATGTTTCTGCAATAGATAAAGCAGATACACCGTTTATGGACAGCTGTTATAAAAAATTTCCGCACACCACACTGGAGGCAAGCGGTTTAGCAGTTGGGCTTCCGGCCGGGCAGATGGGGAATTCCGAAGTAGGACACATGAACTTAGGAGCAGGGAGAGTGGTTTACCAGAACCTTGTTAAACTTAATATGGCAGTTGAGAATGGAACCCTGGGCCAGGAAAAAGTCATTCAGGATGCTTTTGAATACGCTAAAAAAGAAAATAAAAAAGTACACTTTATAGGTCTTGTGTCTAATGGAGGAGTACATTCCCATATCAATCATCTAAAAGGCTTATTAACTGCCGCTAAAGACTTCGGGCTCAATGACAATGTCTTTGTACATGCTTTTACCGACGGCCGGGACTGTGATCCGCATTCAGGATTAGGTTTCATTGAAGAAATTCAGAAGCACATGGAGGTTACTACCGGAAAGCTGGCAACCGTAACGGGAAGATATTACGCGATGGACAGAGATAAAAGATGGGAGCGTGTAAAACTGGCTTATGATGCTTTAACAGAAGGAGTTGGAATTCAAACAACAGATGCTTTAGCAGCCATTAAAGATTCATATGACAATAGTGTCTCTGATGAATTCCTAAAGCCAATTATCCTTGTGAATACAACTGCTACCGGAAACGTTGTCCCTGTTGCTAAAATTATAGATAATGATGTGGTGATATGCTTCAATTTCCGTACTGACAGAGGGCGGGAAATTACAGAAGTGCTTTGTCAGCAGGATTTCCCGGATTATTCTATGTCCAAATTAAATCTGTATTATGTTACCCTTACCAATTATGATAAGACATTCCGGAATGTACATGTGGTATTTGATGAAAACGTATTGCAGGATACGATGGGAGAAGTATTGGAAAGAAACGGAAAAACCCAGATCAGAATTGCAGAAACAGAGAAATATCCTCACGTTACCTTTTTCTTTTCAGGAGGCCGGGAAAAAGAATTCGTTGGAGAAAGAAGATTGCTTTGTCCGAGTCCGAAAGACGTTCCTACCTATGATCTGAAACCCGAAATGTCTGCTTATGATATCACCAATGCTATTATTCCCGAGTTGGAAAATGAAACAGCCGATTTTATCTGCCTGAATTTTGCCAATACCGATATGGTAGGGCATACAGGTGTTTTTTCAGCTGCCGTAAAAGCTGCAGAAACAGTAGATAAATGTATAGAGAAAGTGGCAACTGCTGCTTATGAGCATGGCTATGCCGTATTTATTCTTGCAGATCACGGGAACTCTGACGTAATGATAAACCCTGATGGGACACCCAACACCCAGCATTCAACCAATCTGGTTCCATTGATTGTGATGGATAAAGACCATACCTGGAATCTGAAACCCGGAAAGCTGGGCGATATGGCTCCCACCATTTTAAAAGTAATGGGAGTGGAAATACCGGAAATAATGACAGGAAATGTATTAGTAAGCTGAAATTAAATAATATTGATAAAAAATTGCCGTTATGATTTATATACCGGCAATTTTTATGATTTATATCAGGATTGGAAATTGCTATGCTTTAAATAATAAATAAATCATATCTTTGTATATTAAAATCTAAATAGTAAGAATGTATCAAAAGCTTGTTAGAAAAGAAGTAATGGGAATTCTGGGAAAAGAAGTAGGTTCTTTTCTGGATAAGTTTTTAACGCCGATAGAGAAGATATGGCAGCCTTCCGATTACCTTCCGGACCCTTCAAGTGCTGATTTTAAGTATGATCTGGAAGAGATCCAGACATTTGCCCGCGAAATGCCTTACGATCTTTTTGTTACCCTGATAGGAGACTGTATCACAGAAGAAGCCTTACCTTCTTATGAATCGTGGCTGATGGGAGTTGAGGGTATCGATCAGGAAGAAAAAGAACTGGGCTGGAGCTACTGGGTAAGAGCATGGACTGCAGAAGAAAACAGACACGGAGATCTTTTGAATAAATATCTTTATCTGTGCGGAAGGGTAAACATGCGGGAAGTTGAAATTACAACCCAATATTTAATCAATGATGGTTTCGATCTGGGAACCACTATGGATCCTTACAGAAATTTTGTTTACACAAGCTTTCAGGAAACAGCGACCAATATCTCACATAGAAGAGTGGGTACGTTGGCAAAACAGTCCGGGAATGGAAAATTAGCCAAGATGTGCGGGGTAATTGCAGCTGATGAAGCAAGGCATGCAAAAGCGTACAAGCATTTCGTGACAAAGATCCTTGAAATTGATCCGTCAGAAATGATCCTTGCTTTTGAAGATATGATGCGTAAGAAGATCGTAATGCCTGCACATATGATGAGACAGTCCGGGCAGAAAGCAGGAGAGCTTTGGGAGCATTTTTCAGATGCCGCACAAAGATGTATGGTGTATACAGGACAGGATTATATCAATATTTTAAAAGACCTGCTGGATGAATGGAAGATAGAACATGTGAGCGGCCTTACCGAAAAAGCAGAAAAGGCCCAGGAATACCTGATGAAATTGCCTTCCAGATTACAGAAGATCACAGACAGGATTTCTACTCCTGATTTACAATTTCAGTTTAATTGGGTGAAAAGCTAGTTTCATATTTTTTTAAATTATATAAGAGAGTATCCGATATTTTGGATGCTCTTTTTTATTTACAGGCTTCCAATGCAATAAATGTTAATGTATAGTAATTTGTATTGCATAGTTCTAAATATTTTATACCTTTATATAAAAATTGATCATGAAAATTATTTATTACCTGTTCTTGTTTCTAATTGGGATGATGAAAGGGCAGACGTACCGCTTTATTTATGAAGTAAACAGTAAAAAAGACTCTACTGAGAATATAATGACTAAGGAATACTTCCATTTGGATATCAATCAGGATGAAATTTTATATTATGGGAGGGATTTTTTCATTTCGGACTCCATAAAGAAGCTTAACCTTCCTCATGGTTTTCCGGCTCCCAAGCTTAATGATTTTTTTGTTCATAAGACAGGTAGTAAAACCTATGACGGATACGAATTCCTTGGCTGGGATATCATCAAACGAAACTCTCAACCTGAACAACGATGGGAATTGTTGCCGGAAAAGAAAGAATTTCAGAATTTTTCTCTTCAGAAAGCGACAACTGTTTTTGGAGGCAGAAGCTGGACCGCATGGTTCACCTCAGAGATCCCCTTTCAGGAAGGTCCGCACAAATTTTACGGTCTGCCCGGACTGATCGTGGAACTTTCGGATGATAAGGGAAATTTTAAGTTCAAATTAGTGAAATCTCAATATTATAAGGTGACTAATCAGATAGATCTTTTGAGCAGAATGTTTAAAAAGAATTTATATTTGGACGACAAAAGCTATCTGAAATATAAGCTTACACACTATGAAGACCCGTTTGCATATTTGAAAAACGGAAGAGTAGACTGGTCAGAGACCGAAGAAATTCTTCTTGATAACGGAACCAGGCTGACTAAAGAAAATATACGGTCATCTACAGATATACAACGCAGACTGATAAAAAAGTACAACAACCCGGTGGAATTAGATAACATCATCCATTATCCTAAATAAAAATTGTCCGTTACAGTATTTTACAGCCTGGTGAAGCCAAAGAAGAACCTGTGAAGAGCGTATTGTTTTCAGGATACTCTTTTTATTTCTTATCTTTGCACAGCTAAAATAAACAAAATGTTGAATAATAAAAAAATTGCTGTCGATTTTGACGGAACTATTGTGGATGATGCATATCCGGCAATAGGCAAACCCAAGATCTTCGCTTTTGAAACACTGAAAAAATTACAATCTCAGGGATACAGACTGATACTTTGGACATACAGGCACGGAAAAACACTGGAAGAAGCCGTAGAGTTCTGCAAAAGTAACGGAATTGAATTCTATTCCGTTAACTCCAGCTTTGAAGGAGAGGTTTTTGACTCCGAAACCCAATCCAGGAAGATAGATGCCGACTGGTTTATTGACGACAGGAATCTGGGCGGATTTCCGGGATGGGGAGAGATCTATAACATCATCAATGAAAGAATAGAATTCCGTGTAGAAGGAAAAGAAGTTTTGGCTTATTCCAAACTTAAAAAAGAAAAGAAAAAAGGTTTATTCTGGTAAAATAGGCCTGACAATATAGCAATGGAACAATTTACAGTATTTTAGATTGTTACATTGTTAAATTTTTAAATTGTTACATTAATACATGATTCAGTTAAAAACGATAGACGAGCTTCGTCTCATGAAGCAAAGTGCACGATTAGTTTCCAAAACACTGGGAATGCTGGCTAAAGAAATTAAGCCGGGAATCACTACACTGCATTTGGATAAATTAGCCCATGAATTCATTAAAGACCACGGAGCCGAGCCTGCCTTTTTGGGATATGGCGGTTTTCCGTACTCTTTATGCATCTCTCCAAACGAACAGGTAGTTCATGGCTTCCCGAACAATGATATTGTAAAAGAAGGAGATGTACTTTCCGTGGATTGCGGGGTTATTTTAAATGGCTTTGTAGGAGATCATGCCTATACCTTTGAAATCGGGGAAGTAAATCCCGAAACCAGAAAACTGCTTCAGGTGACCAAGGAATCCCTTTACAAAGGAATCGGGCAATGCATCAGGGGAAAGAGGATAGGAGACATTTCTCATGCTATACAGGCTCATTGTGAGAAAGAAGGTTATGGAGTAGTGCGTGAGCTGGTAGGACATGGAGTAGGCAGGAAAATGCATGAAGATCCGCAGGTTCCCAACTATGGAAGGCAGGGAAGCGGAAAAGTGATCAAAGACGGGCTTACGATAGCTATCGAACCCATGATCAACCTCGGCACTGAAAAAGTGAGATTTCATAGTGACGGCTGGACGGTTACCACTTTAGACAATCAGCCTTCCGCCCATTTTGAACATGATGTGGCCGTAATCAACGGAAAACCAGTTCTGCTATCCACATTCCAGTATATTTATGAAGCATTAGGTATAGAGAGTGATGAGGAAAAGCCTTTCCAAATGGATTTTTAATGAAAAAAATCACCAAGCTTTTATTAAATAAAATTCCGCGCCCGATGCTTATTCAAATGAGTATCTGGGCAAGGCCTGTGATCTATCAGTTTTTCAAAGGAAATAATTTCTATGATCCTATAGATGGCAGATCTTACCGGAAATTCCTTCCTTACGGATATGGCAGCCAGAGAGAGAATGCATTGTCTCCGGGAACCTTAAGCCTTGAAAGGCACCGCCAGATGTGGCTATATCTGCAGAATGAGACCGATTTTTTTATTAAGAACCATAAAGTACTGCATATTGCTCCCGAACAGGAATTTTTAAGGAAATTCAAAAGGATGAAAAACCTAGATTATATTTCCGCCGACCTGTTTTCCCCGATCGTAGACGTGAAAGCGGATGTCCTGGATCTTCCTTTTGCCAATGAAAGCTTTGATATTATCTTTTGTAATCACGTATTGGAACATATTGAAGATGATGCAAAAGCCATCAGCGAATTATACAGAGTAATGAAACCCGGAGGATGGGGAATATTCCAGGTTCCTATGAGAAATTCACTGGAGAAAACGTACGAAGATTTCACCATTAAAGATCCCAAAGAACGCCAGAAGCATTTCGGGCAGTATGATCATGTACGCTGGTATGGAATGGACTATTTTGACAGGCTGAGAAGAGCAGGCTTTGAAACAGAACCTAATTTCTATTCTCAGAATTTTTCAGAAGAAGAGATCAGAAAATATGGTTTAAGGCGTAATGAAATTTTACCGGTGGTATTCAAAAGATAGAAAAGGGCTTCAAAATGGAAAGCCCTTTTTTATTGAAATCATTCTCTGATGAAAGTATACGGCTTATAATCTCCGATCAGTAGAATGTATTGGCCTTTCTGAAGAATGCGTATGTCAATTTTCATTGTCGTATGGTCACTGGTATCCTTATAGACCAATTTTCCTGTCATGTCATAGATCTTTACAGCAAGATTCCGGTCAATATTCTTAATATTTAAATATTCCTTTGCCGGATTAGGATATACTGAAAAAGATTTTTTTACAGCATCGTCCTGAGTACTCAGGAAAGAATTGTTGTAATAGACTTTATCTCCTGTGGTAGTATCGGTAATAATTAATGTTTTCGTACTTCCCGCAGAATTGATCTCATAATTAAAAACATTCCCGATAACGGAATTCATATAGAAATTACAGTTTTTCATATCATAGTCCTGTACGGCGGCATAATTGGTTCCCAAATAATCAGCAAGAGAACAAACGGTTGAGTTTTTTGTGAAGCTGTCGGAAGTACCGGAAAAGGTAATATTAGAGTTTGCGTAATTATAATAAATAGAATAAAACCCGTCTGCCGTAAACGAAGAAGGAGGCAAAACCGCATCCATTGCCGGAGTTGTGGTAGTCTGCCCGTTGATTACCATTTTAGAAATATACCAGCTGTTGGAAAACAGTTCAGGATTTTGTGCGGATAAAAAACTGTATACGAATAAAAAAAATAAAACTTTTTTCATATAGATATTTTTACTTAAATATATGAAAAAATAAGCTTTTATTTAATGGGAAACAGATTTTAATCCAACAATAGAGGCAATTAAAGTAAAAATAAAGAATATTCTCCAAAAACTTACAGGGTCTTTAAAAAAGAAGATCCCCATCAATACGGTTCCTACTGCCCCGATCCCCGTCCATACCGCATAAGCCGTCCCGATAGGTAAAGTCTGTGTAGCTTTGATCAGTAGAAGCATGCTTATGGTTAAAGAGACCAGAAATCCTGCAAACCAGCAATACATTTCAGTTCCTGATGTTTCTTTCACTTTTCCCAGGCAGGAAGCAAAGGCAACCTCAAATAATCCGGCAATAATTAAGATGATCCAGCTCATTGTATACTATTTTACTACATTCTGCTGCAAAGATACCGTTATTGAAAGACTTACTAAAATCTGGGAACAATTAACCCCGCTTTTTTAATAGTCTCTTTTCAATTTTTTCCACTTCTGCAGGTGCAGCCATGTATGGACAATATCTAAAGTGTTGAAAAACTTATATGACTTTTGTGGTTTATTGAAAATTTAGATAGTTTCTTAGTACCTTTGCAGATCATAATATAATTTGATATGCACAAAGCAGGATTTGTAAATATAGTTGGAAAACCAAACGCAGGAAAATCTACTTTACTGAATCAGTTGATGGGAGAGAAACTGGCTATTGTAACACAAAAGGCCCAGACAACCCGTCACAGGATTTTTGGAATTTATAATGAAGAGGATTTACAGATCGTATTTTCAGATACTCCCGGGGTTTTGGATCCTAAATACGGGCTTCAGGAAAAAATGATGGATTTTGTAAAAGATTCATTACAGGATGCTGATGTTTTTCTGTTCATCGTGGATGTTACGGATAAAGCAGAACCTTCAGAATTTTTAATAGAAAAACTGAATAAGATTCCCGTACCTGTGCTGCTTTTATTGAATAAAGTGGACCAGACCAATCAGGAAGGCCTGGAAAAGCTGGTGGAAGAGTGGCATGAGAGAATTCCAAAAGCTGAGATTTTGCCTATTTCTGCATTAAATGCATTTAATACAGAGATCATTTTACCTAAGATCAAATCTTTGCTTCCTGAAAACCCGCCATATTATGACAAAGACCAGTTTACAGATAAGCCGGAAAGATTCTTTGTGAATGAGACCATTCGTGAAAAAATACTTCTGAATTATGATAAGGAGATTCCGTATTCTGTAGAAGTGGTGACCGAACAATTCAAGGAAAAAGAAGGCATTATCTTTATAGATTCCATCATTTATGTAGAAAGAGACACCCAAAAAGGCATTCTGATCGGGCATAAAGGGGAGGCGATCAAAAAAGTGGGAACAGAATCAAGGCTGGATCTTGAAAAGTTTTTCGCTAAGAAAATTCATTTGAATTTATTTGTGAAAGTAAAAAAGGATTGGAGAAAGAACGACAGAGATTTAAAAAATTTCGGCTACAGGTAGACTAAAACACGGTATTTTCTCGTTGTATTGAAAGATTTTTATTATCTTTAATGTAAATTTTCATTGAATGTACTATCCGAACTCAAATTTCAGCTCTCTGTATAAAGATATTATTTTGTTGATAGTGAGAGTTTTTATAGGTTTTGCCATGCTTTCTCATGGTTTTCCGAAACTTCAGATGCTGCTGGACGGAGGAAAAATTGAATTCTATGATTTTTTAGGGATGGGGACACAGTTTTCTCTTATCCTGACTGTATTTGCTGAATTTGTATGTTCTATACTTCTTATTTTGGGGTTATTTACGAGGGTAGCATTAGGATTTCTGATCTTTACAATGATCATTGCCGGGTTTGTGGTTCATGGAGCAGATCCTTTTGAGAAAAGGGAAATGAGCCTGATATATTTAGCCGTTTATCTTCTGTTAATGACCTTTGGAGCTGGTAAGATCTCTGTGGATCATCTGATCGAAAGGCGTAAAAGAGCTTCAGACTGGTAATGATATATACAATATAATATAAAAATAGAAAGAGCATTCAAATAATGCTCTTTTTTATTGGTTAAAATAGGATCTATACCAGCATAAATAAATTTTCAAACGTCATAAAGAGTTTTCATTAAATTCATTAATTTCGTAAAAAATGAAATATAATGAAGCTAAAGTTAACCATTTGCCTTCTGGCCTTTCTTAATTTCTACGAAGCTCAAGAAAATATTACGTACCAGAAACCTTCTGCAGAAATTCTTAAACTTGCAGATTATGAAAGACCTCCAAGTGTCTCTATCAATAATAAAAAAGACTGGATTGTTTTTTCTTATCGCCCTACATACAAAACTTTAGAAGATCTCAGCCAGCAGGAAATGAAGCTGGGAGGGTTAAGGATCAATCCTGTGACCAATATATCCAGTACGGTAACCTATTCTAACAATCTTAAGGTAAGAAAGCTGAATGATAAAAGTGAAGTTCAGGTAAAAGGACTGCCTGCCAACCCAAGAATTACCAATATGTCTTTTTCTCCTGATGAAAAGAAACTGGCATTCACCAATACAACAGGCAAAGGAGTAGAGTTGTGGATCGTAGACCTGGAAACCGCCTTTGCAAAAAAGCTTACCGGAGATAACCTGAATGCTAATTTGGGTAATCCATATGTCTGGTATAAAGACTCTCAAAATCTATTGATAAAAATTCTTCCTCAGAACAGGCCTGCTCTGATCGATGTAGGAAAGGATCTGCCAACAGGGCCTATTGTATCAACGGCTGACGGAAAAGTTTCCCAAAACAGGACTTATCAGGACCTGCTTAAAAACCCGCAGGATGAGAAGAATTTTGAAATTCTTACCGCTTCCGAACTTTATAACGTTGACCTGAATGGAAATCTAAAGAAAGTAAAAGAGCAGGATATATATGCTGGGGTAAGCTTTTCCCCTGACGGAAATTATCTCATGGTGACCACAATCAAGAAACCATTCTCATACATTGTCCCTTTAAACAGGTTCCCGATGACCTCCACGGTATATGATATGCAGGGAAATACTATAAAAGTCGTTAACGAAGTTCCCCTGAATGAAATAATGCCGAAAGGATTTTCATCTGTAAGAACGGGAAAAAGAGATATGGGATGGAGAAGTGATATGCCTGCAACCCTCGTATATGCCGAAGCATTGGATAGCGGCGACCAGTATAAAAATGCCGAGTACAGGGATGAAGTATTTACGTGGGAAGCTCCTTTTAATGCTTCGCCTAAATCTTTCTTTAAGACCAAACAAAGATATTCCGGAACAAGCTGGACCAATGATCATTATGCTATTGTAAATGAGAGCTGGTACGATACCCGGAATACAAAATCTTTCCTGATAGACCTGAATAACGGAGAATCTAAGGTGCTCGAGGATAGGAACTATCAGGATGTCTACAGTGATCCTGGAAATTTCAATACCACTAAAAACCAGTTCGGAAGAACCGTTGTAGATATGAAAAGCAATAAAGCCTATCTTATCGGGGAAGGCTTTACGAAAGAAGGGCAGCATCCTTTCATTGACGAGATGGATATAAAGACCTTAAAGAAAAAAAGGCTGTATACCTCCAATCTGAAAAATGCTAAAGAAGATATCATCGATATTATAGATCCGGCAAAAGGGGAGGTGCTAACTATCCAGCAGTCGGCAAGCCAGTATCCTAATTATTTTAAGAAGAATATCAAATCGGATAAGGTTGAGACGGTGACCAATTTTGCCAACCCTTTTGAAAGCATCAAGGATGTGTATAAGGAAGTAATCACTTATAAAAGGAATGACGGGGTTACTTTGACCGGAACGCTTTACCTGCCGGCGAACTATGACAGAAAAGCAAAAAAGGAGAAACTTCCGTTACTGATCTGGGCATACCCGGCAGAATATAAAGATAAGAATACGGCAGGACAGAACACCCAGAATCCGAATGACTTCACTTTCCCGAATTACGGATCTTTCGTGTACTGGGCAGCTAAAGGATATGCCATATTGGACGATGCCGCTTTCCCGATCATTGGTGAGGGAAAAACAGAGCCTAATGATTCTTTTGTTCCACAGTTGGTTGCTAATGCAGAAGCGGCAATTAATGCAGTAGATCAGCTGGGGTATATCGACAAAAATAAAGTGGCTGTAGGAGGGCATTCTTACGGAGCATTCATGACAGCCAACCTTTTGACCCATTCCAAGCTTTTTGCCTGCGGAATTGCCCGAAGCGGGGCTTATAACAGAACACTGACACCGTTCGGTTTCCAGAGTGAGCAGAGAAATTACTGGGATGTTCCTGAAGTTTATAATACCATGTCTCCATTCATGAATGCAGACAAAATGAAAACTCCTTTACTTCTGATCCATGGGGATGCAGACAATAACCCGGGTACTTTTACCTTACAGACGGAAAGGTATTTCCAGGCCCTGAAAAATCTTGGAGCCCCCGTAAAAATGGTTCTTCTGCCGAAAGAAGCTCACGGGTATATGGCTAAGGAAAATATCATGCATCTTCTCTGGGAACAGGATCAGTTCTTAGAGAAATGTTTGAAGAAATAATAATTTAATAAAAATCTCGTTCACTTTGGACGAGTTTTTTATTTTATAAGCTTAAAAACAATAACCATTATTAAATGAGAATATTATTTTTTGTATCATTTATCCCTTTCTTTAGTTTCGGGCAATTATCTCCAAAAGTAGATAAACTTTATCAACAGCTATCCAAGAGTGAAAGGGCTGAAGGTAAAAATATAAGTATGGATGGGCATGAAAGTGAATTGTATAAACTCCATTTAGAACTTGGAAAAATTGCTACAGATAAAGAAGCCGAATACATTGCATTTAATGGAAAGCCTGTTGCAAAATATTATGCTGCTAATATTCTTTTTGATAGAAAATCAGAGTCTTTAGAAAAGTTATTTAAATATTATTTGAGAAATAGAGATTCTGTGCGTGTTTTAGAAGGATGTATTAGCGGGGTTTCTGGTTTGGGCGATGAAATTTATTTAAATGTAATTTCAGAAAAACAAATAATAGATCAGGCAGAATGGGAAAAGAAGTGGAAGGATAGCATGATTGCTAATAAAAAACAAAATACTCCTGAATATTTAAATCTCGTAGATATGCTCGATACAGAAACAAATTGGACTCATAAGGAAATTGATTCATTAGTTTACAAGTTTGATCAAACTATTTTGGATAATCAGGAATCTTCACAAAGTATTGTTGAGCTTATTGCGGGATTCAATGAATATGAAAAAATCAAACTTCCATACTACCAAAAGTTAATTTATTTTGAGAAAAAATATAATTCTAAGGTTATTAGAAAATATATTGAATATTGTAGTAATTAAAATATTATTCTGATGAATTTTAAAAATACTTGTGGTTTATTACTCTGTACAAAAAAATCAAACATTAAAAAACCAATATACAACTTAGAAGGATTGATAGTATCGAATTTGAAAAAATGTATGATAAAATAAATGCGGGATAATTTTATCCCGCATTTATTTTTATTTATTCCCTATAATCCTTCTGGCAGACATATTCAAAAACCGTATCACAAGAAATACCGCAGAAACCGTCAATCCCAATCCCAGCGCAATCCACATCCCTAAAGCTCCCATTTTCAAAGTAACACAAAGGAAATAACCTAAAGGTATGGTAATGACCCAATAGGCAATAAAAGTATAAATAGACGGGATCTTAACATCCTGTAACCCTCTTAAAGTTCCTAATGCCGTTACCTGAATGCCATCCGATAGTTGGAACAAGGCAGCGATGATCAGTAATTTCGAAGCTAAAGCAATAACTTCTATCTCTTCTTTTTTGGTAAAAAAGGTCGGAAGGATATTTCGTCCTAAAATAAATACGATCCCGCAGATCGTCATAAAAATAAAAGCGATCTTCAGGTTATTGATTCCCACTTTTCTAAGCTCTACAAAATTCTGTTCACCCAGCTTTCTTCCGATCATGACTGTAGATGCCACACTGAACCCGATGCATAAGTTAAACGTAAAGGAAGCCATACTTAAAGCAATCTGGTGGGACGCAATATCATGAGCAGAAATCAGTCCGCAGATAAAAGCCGCAGCAGCAAAGGCCGTTACCTCAAAAAACATCTGCAAGGCAGTAGGAAAACCTAATTTCAGCATTTTGCTGAACATCTCCTTTGAAAATGCCTGTACTTTCAGGGAAAAATCGTTGATATACTGCCGGGTCTTTTTTTCATGCAAAAGGACAAAATAAAGGAAAACCACCATAAAGATCCGGGCAATTAAACTCGCTAGTGCAGAACCTTTTACTCCCATCGGCGGAATTCCGAAAAGCCCTTTGATAAAAACATAATTTAAAACCACATTAATTACGTTGGCAATAATAGTGGCTTTTGTCACCCCGATAGTATAAGATAATCCCTCAGAAACTTCCCTGAGTGTTTGAAATGCCATAAAAGGAACAATACTTATTGCCATGATTCCAAGAAAATCGGCCGTATCGGGAATAATTTTGGCAGGCTGTCCGGAATGATAGAGCAGAGGCATCCCTAAAAAGAGGAGTCCCATCAGGATAATCCCTACAGACATATTGATCACAAATCCATGACTGAAAACAGAATTGATGGTAGAGTGGTCTCCTTTGGAATGCGCCTCAGAAACCAAAGGCGGTATGGCAAAGGAAAACCCCAGTGCCAGCACAAACATTGAGAAAAATACGGCATTTCCCAAAGAAACAGAAGCCAGGGCATCGGCACCCAATAGCTTTCCAACGATAATATTGTCGAATAAATTGACCGAAACCTGTCCCACCTGGGTAATCATTACCGGAAGAGCCAGTTTCAGGCATTCGTTCGTATAGTTTTTATTTAAAAAGTTCATAATAGTTCAAAAAAAAATTTGCAGCCTACGCACTGCAAATTTTTTGTAATTTATTTTAATTAATACTTAATTATTTTCTTACAAAACTTGCAACATCTTCTTCAGAAACAGTATTTCCACCAAGAATGATCAGTCTTTCCACAACGTTTCTTAATTCCCTGATATTTCCTGTCCATGAAAGAGCTTTTAATGCATCAATAGCCTTATCATCAAATTTTTTCACGGCAGTCCCATGTTCATCGGCTATCATGCCTGAGAAATGTTCTACCAGCAATCTGATATCTTCCTTTCTCTCATCCAGAGGCGGGACATAGATCTCAATTACGGAAAGCCTGTGGTAAAGATCCTCCCTGAATTTTCCTTCTTCAATTTCCTTCTGCATGTTTTTATTGGTGGCGGCAAGTACCCTTACATCCACTTTGATTTCTTTATCGCTTCCTACCGGAGAGACTTTGCTTTCCTGTAAAGCTCTTAATACTTTAGCCTGGGCGATAAGGCTCATATCTCCGATCTCATCCAGGAAGATTGTACCACCCGTAGCTTGCTCAAATTTCCCCTGCTTATCCTTAATAGCTCCTGTAAAAGAACCTTTCACATGCCCGAAAAGCTCAGACTCAATAAGTTCCGAGGGGATCGCCGCGCAGTTTACTTCTATCATAGGTCCTCTTGCCCTTTCACTTTGATTATGGATGGCGTGGGCTACCAGTTCTTTCCCGGCACCATTAGGCCCTGTGATAAGAACCCTTGCATCGGAAACGGCAACCTTATCGATCATTTCCTGAATTTTTTTCAAGGCAGCAGACTCACCGATCATCTGGTATTTCTTGCTTACCTTTTTTTTCAGCGTTTTGTTCTCTGTCTGAAGGTTTTTATTCTCCTTTTTCAAAGATTCCTTAGCTAAAGCATTTTTTACACTTGTGATCAGCCTGTTGATATCGATAGGCTTGGAAATGAAATCATAAGCGCCCTCTTTTAAGCAGGAAACTGCAGAGTCTATATCTGCATGTCCGGAGATCATAATGAAAGTTGTTTCAGGTTTCAGTGCCAGGCTTTGTTTTAAAAGCTCGGTTCCCGAAAGTTTAGGCATTTTGATATCGGAGATCACTAATGCAAAATCTTCTTTTTCTATATACTTATAGCCTTCAAGGCCATCTTCCGCGATTATAAATTCGTAATTGGTAAGCTCGTCCGAAAGAATACTGTGAAGTACTCCAGAGATTGCTTTTTCATCTTCTACAATAAGGATTTTTTGCATAGGTGCAAATTTAGAATTTTTGATTGAATTATTAACAAAAACCGTACCTAAATACTTTATTTTTAATAGTCTCTTCTCCCGAAAATAGCAGAACCCACCCTCACCGAATTGGCCCCACACTCAATGGCAACAGGGAAATCATCACTCATTCCCATAGATAAGGTACTTAGCTTTTTTAACTGGTCTAATTCATCAAAAACTGCTTTCAATTTTAAAAACTCATTCCGGACCTGGTTTTCATTGTCCGTAAAAGTAGCCATTCCCATCAAACCCGTGATTTCAATATTGGGAAAGCCTCCGTCCATGTATTTTTGGAATAGTTCCAGTACTTCTGTAACCTCCAGTCCGGATTTACTTACCTCCCGGGCAATTTTTACCTGTAACAGGACTTTGATCTTACGATTATGTTTTCCGGCTTCCTTATTGATCTCTGAGAGAAGTTTTTCAGAATCCACACTTTGAATGGTATCAATAAATCCGGCGATATATTTTACTTTATTGGTCTGTAAATGCCCAATCAGATGCCATTGAATATCTTTTGGAAGGAGAGGGGATTTTTCCATCAGTTCCTGGACTTTATTTTCTCCGAAAATCCTCTGTCCCATATCGTATACCTCCCGGATAGCAGAAACGGGATGTGTTTTGGACACTGCTACCAGCTGAACATTTTCAGGAAGCTGCTTTTTTATATGGCTGTAATTTTCTTGAATACTCATAATTGCAAATTTCTGAATTTTAAAAGCAAAAAACTAATGAATTGATAAAATTTTATATTTGAGGCTTGTGCGCTTATTTTTTTATAATTAAAGACGCTTCAGCTCTGCTTAGCGTGACATAGGCAATACTATTGTTTCATCAATTATCGAATGATTTTATAGTTAGTTGTCACGCTGAGCAGAGTCGAAGCGTCTTTAGTAATGGATGCAAATATTAATTCAGGATCTCATTGATCTTAGGATATTCAGATATTTTCCTGAATACAAACCTGTTACTTTTCTGCAGCTTTTCAATAAATAGATCCAGTTCGTTGATGGAATCAGCATCCGTTAAATATTGATCATGGGTAAGAAAAACCAGGTGTCTTGAAGTCTTTTCCAAATCATTAAAGAATATACTATCCACTTTTTTCAGCATGGCTTCATGATTTCCTTTTAAAGCCATTTTATGAGTCGGTTTCCATTCCAGATCCCAGCCGATAACTTTGTAGCCTGCTTTTTTCAGGCCGTTTGCGGCATCGGTGGAACTCTTGATATCGGTGACATTGATGTTATTTAATCTCCAGATATTTCTTCCCGGTGTTCTTGCGATTTTATCGTAAAGCTTTAAGCTGTCTTTAGCAACGTCAAAGTCATGGATCACTTCATCCGTATTCTTATAAAAATCTGTATATTTATTATGTGCGTGGGTAAAACTGTGGTTAGCCAGCTCCACTAAAGGGTCTTTTCTCAATAGTTCCAGATCTTCCTTCTGTTTTTTACTTCCATAAGCATGCTTTCCCACCAGAAAAGCGGTTGCACATACATTTCTCTTGCGTAAAATTTTCATGAGATTTTCGGTTCCCTGATTAGGGCCGTCATCGAAGGTAAGGTAAATAACTCTTTTATCAGACGGGACTTCTTCTTCCTGGATTTTGGGGACTGTTTTTGCGACGGGATGTTCTTTCGGGATCATCTTTTCAGGGATTTTCTGATCTTGTTTCCGGTTACAGCTATTGAATAAAATTGAAGTTGCACTCACCAATGCAAGCATCCCAAGAAAAGTCCCATTTTTAGACTTTTCTGCAAAAATTTTTCTCATAAAATTAAGAGGAATTTAAATTGTTAAAAATTGTTAATTTTTCTAAATTATTCTTAACAAAATATATGCCAGATTTTCTTATTTTTTACTTTTTTAAGGTAATTTTAATAAAACCCTATTTATCCTCATGTTTATCTATGATCTTGCAGGATTTATAAATTTATACATCTTGTTTGTCATGCTGTAAGCATCTCTACAAAAATAGTTTAGATTGACTTCGTCGAACCACGTCGTTAGGAATAACAAACTCTATGGTAATGGTTTTTATATAACAATTAATAGGATATCTGATAATTTTAGCAGAGTTATTATGCTTTTCACAGGAACAACAACTTAAATATCTTTTTGAAAAGTGAAAATCGTGTTAAGGTTTACTATTTTTCTCCCGCAGATTATGCTGATCTCGCAGATGTTTGTGTTAAAAAATACTTATGAAATTAACCAACAGAGGGAGACTTTTACTATTATTTAATCTCCATATTCACAGAATTCAGACGCAATGAATTTAAAATGACTGATAAAGAACTGACACTCATTGCCGCAGCAGCGATCATCGGGGATAATAAGATTCCAAAGAATGGATACAATAATCCTGCTGCAACTGGCACTCCCAGAACATTATAGATAAAGGCGAAGAAAAGGTTTTCCTTAATGTTCCTCAGTAGTTTTTCGCTTAATAATTTTGCTTTTGCCACACCCAGAATATCTCCTTTTAATAGGGTGATCTCTGCACTTTCAATGGCTATATCTGTTCCGGTTCCCATAGCAATTCCGATGTCGGACTGTGCCAGAGCAGGGGAGTCATTGATCCCGTCTCCGGTCATGGCTACTATTTTTCCCTGCTCCTGAAGTTTTCTGACTTCATTCAGTTTGTCCTCAGGAAGGCAGTTGGCTTTAAAATGGATGATGCCTAATTCATCAGCAACCGCTTTTGCTGTATGTTCATTGTCGCCGGTCATCATAATGATGTTAATACCTTCTCTCATCAAGTGTTCCACCGCTTTTTTGGAACTTTCTTTGATCTTATCGGTAAAGCTGATAAAGCCTAAAACAGTATTATTATCGGCAACATAAGAAATAGTATGCGCCTGGGACTGTATTCCGAGGGCTTTTTGTTTTAAGCTTTCAGGAATAGCAATTCCATATGAGATCAATAAACTTTCATTTCCCAGATAGGTAATTTCTCCATTGATTTTTCCTTTAACACCTTTACCGGAAATATTTTCGAACTGTTCCACTTTTTCGGAAGAGATGTTTTCTTCTTTAGCCTTTTTGATCACTGCATCAGATAAAGGATGCCCCGAATTCTGATTTAATGAGTAAGCCAACTTTAAGACCTGATTCCTGTCTTCATGTATTGCCTCAATGTGTTCTATGGAAGGTCTGCCTTCTGTTAAGGTTCCTGTTTTATCGGTAATCAGGACGTTTACTTTATTCATTTGTTCAAGAGCTTCAGCGTTCTTAATTAAGATGCCATTTTTAGCCCCTTTTCCTATTCCTACCATTAAAGACATCGGGGTTGCCAGGCCGAGGGCACAGGGACAGGCTACAATTAAAACAGCAACTGCATTTACGAAAGCAAATAAGGTGCTTTTACCTTCCGGGCCAAAAAACTGCCATAAAATAAAGGTAAGAACTGCAATAAGAATAACAGCAGGGACGAAAACTTTGGAAACTTTATCCGTTAGTTTCTGGATGGGAGCTTTACTCCGGCTGGCTTCGTTGACCATTTTGATGATCTGGGAAAGGAGTGTTTCATCACCTACTTTTTCTGCTCTCATAATGAAGACCTGATTACCGTTGATGGTTCCGGAGGAAACTTTATCATTGATACTTTTTTCAACCGGAATGGGTTCTCCCGTGATCATACTTTCATCAATGACGGTATTTCCTTCTGTAATTTTTCCGTCCACAGGAATCTTTTCGCCGGGTTTTACCTTTAATAGATCCCCGATTCTCACCTGAGATAAAGGGACTCTTTTTTCTTCACCATTCATCATAAGATTGGCTTCATCGGGGGAAAGATTCATCAGTTCTCGGATGGCGTTCCCTGTCTTTTTATGGGCAGAGGCTTCCATCAGCTGGCCTAAAATAACAAGGGTTAAAATAACGCAGACCGCTTCAAAATACAATGGAACTCCATGATCATGCCCTCTGATCTCATGAGGAAGAATACCCGGAAAAACGAGTGCAATGATGCTGAAAATAAATGCGGCTGCAACACCCAAGGCAATGAGGCTGAACATATTCAAGTTCCATGTTTTAAACGAAACCCAGCCTCTTTTCATCAGAAACCAGCCGGCATAGAACAATATAGGAAGTGTCAACATCAACTCTATGATTCCCTGAGCCGGATGTGAAAAAGGAAAGCTAATGAACATTCCCCCCATAGAAAGAATGAAAACAGGAATGGTGAATACTAAAGCAATAATAAATTTTCTTTTCAGAAGGGTATAAGTTTCATCTTCATCGTTATCATCTGTGTCAGGCATCTTTACCAGATCCATCCCGCATATGGGGCAGTTTCCCGGCTCATCCCGGATGATCTCAGGGTGCATGGGACAGGTATATTTTGCTGTTTTTTTCTCAGGATATTTTACAAGATCCATTCCGCACACCAGGCATCCTATATTGGTATCATAGGTTTTGTCTCCTTCACAGTACATCGGGCAGTAATATCTTCCGGCCATCTCATCAGTGATTTTAGGAGCTTCGTGGCTATGAGAATGATGATGTTGTTGTACACCTGAATTTTTAACAAGGTCTTCGGTGATTTTCTCCAAATGCATATAACAAACCAGGCAGTCTCCTTTTTCATGATAAACCCTGTCTCCTTCACAGAACATGGGACAGTAATATTTACCTATGCTGTTTTTGAAATTTTCAGGAAGATTGGTAGAGGAATAGGCAGGCTTATAATTGGGATCTTTTGCCTGTTTTTCCTCGATAGGAACTAAGTACATATTGCAGACAAGACATCTCTGGCCTTGTTTGAAATATACTTTTTCTCCTTCGCACTCCATGGGGCAATAATAAACGGATGAGGAGGAAACCCTATCCTGAGGCCTGATGAAAGTTTTTTCAGGATGGTCCGGATCTTCCAGCCTGTAGTTTCCAATTTCTTCTAAGGCTTTATTTAAAATCGGAAGCACGATGTCGTTATCGGAATTGATGGTTGCAATGTTACTTTCCAGATCAATATCTATTTTTATGCCTTGAATGCTATTGAGTTTTTCTGAGATCTTTTTCTGACAGCCGGAGCAGGTCATTCCTAGTATTTTATATTGCTGTTGCATGATCCTTAATTTTATAGTACAAATTTCTGAATTGTAATGGGAAGGCTGTTATAATTTTAAGGATAATAGTTATAGAATTCCTGAATTGTAGTTAGGGGTGTGTGGTGTTTTTTGGCTCCCGCAGATTTGGCAGATTGTGCAGATGCTTGTGCTTAAAATAATCTCATAATAAAAAAGATCTGCACAATCTGCCAAATCTGCGGGAGAAATCTATAAGCTGTCTAAAGGTTTTCTGTTATGGATTTTCAGCTTTTTGAATTCGGTGGGGGTGAAACCTGTACTGTTCCTGAACTGGGTGGATAAATGCTGAACACTTTTATAGCCTAATTTCCCGGCAATTTCTGTAAGTGTGAACTCATCGTATAGAAGCAGTTCTTTTACCTTTTCTATTTTTTGGAGAATGAAAAACTGTTCCAGGGTAATATTTTCATTCTGTGAGAATACTTTTGATACTGAACTATAATCTTTATGAAGTTCTGAGCTCAGGAATTCGGACAAGAGGAAGTTTTCATCAATATCAAGTTCTCCTATTTTGATAATGATCAGGCTTTTGATTTTCTCAACGAGTCTGTGGGCAGAGTCTTTAATTCTTTCAAAACCTGTTTCTTCTAACCGTTTTTCAACGATATGCAAATCCTGATCTGAAATTTCGGATATTGTTTCCACTTCTCCCAGGTTTATGGATCGGACAGAGATATCAGCTTCATTAAAAATACTTTTAACTGCAGAAATACACCTGCCGCAAACCATATTTTTTATGAAAATCTTCATATCGGGTTATTTAATCTGTCTTTTACAAATTCAACTCTGGTTTTGCCGTGTGGAGCGGGATTACCGTTTTCATCCAAATTGACCATAACAATCTTATCTACAGTAATAATGGTTTGCCGGGTCATTTTGTTTCTTACGTCACATTTGAGTGTAATTGAAGTGGCGCCAAATTTCAGCACCTCGATACCGATTTCGATGATATCTCCCTGTTTGGCAGAGCTTACAAAATTGATCTCGGAAATAAACTTGGTAACAATTCTCGTATTTTCCAGCTGAATAATGGTATAAAGTGCCGCTTCCTCATCGATCCATTGCAATAGTCTTCCCCCGAAAAGTGAATGATTAGGGTTTAAATCTTCCGGTTTTACCCATTTTCTGGTGTGGTAGTTCATATGTAAATAATTTGCAGTACAAATTTAATGTTTATAACCTGTTTTATCGATCATTTGATATTTAGTTATCTGAAAAGTATTATTTATTTTCTCAATCAACTGCTTACTATTTTCTTCTGGTTATTCCTATAATTACTCCAAAATTTCCATCTTCCTGAATCCAATTTTGCTGCGGTAAATAAGTTCTTGATACGAAGCCATCAAGATACAATGCGTTTTTACAATCCATGCTTTGAAAAAATGCAGCAAAATCATAGAAATTGATCTCTTTTTTAGACATAGCAAAAATCATTTTTCCATTTTCCGAAATCCCGACACCGTTTCTTATATTCAGATTTTTAGAGTTTTTTTGAAAAAGCGGGTTGATTTTTCCGCTAATAATTAACATGGGGCCGGATTGGGTTGCAAATTTTGAATTAATGCAATATTTGTTATAATTTTTTGTTGTGGCAATGCCAGCTTCATTATTTTCATTGATATAAAAGACGCCATTTGGATTCATATAAAAGTTGCCTTCACCGGACAATGTGTCAAGTTCAGTGATTATTTTATAATTCTGTATAAATATGCCTTTAGGGTGATTGTCCGGTGTAAACATTCCTCCATTCATTGCGAATATAAGCTCCTTATTTTCTTCGTTTACATACTTTTTCAGATTACCGATGCTTTTTAAGATCTGGCTTTTATCATCTTTCCAATAGAATTCTAAATTTTCATTTTTTATATCTGATTGATAAATGACAAAATTCTTATTCTCTTCATTTGCATTTTTACATGAAAAGACCAGTAAAGTAATAAGGGATAATATTTTCAATTGTTTTAACATTGCTAATAGAGAGATTTTTCAAATAAAAATTATTTATACTCCGGAATATCCCCCGGCTGGCAATCCAATGCTTTGCTGAAGAATGGTATAGGTATTTGTCTTCATGTTAAATAATTTTTAAATTTATATCCATTTATCAGTAAAATTTTATTAATAAATGATAAATATTTATTGTTTTTTAATGGTTTTCATTTTGCAATTAAACATAATATATGAAAAAATATAAAAAAAGGCTTTATTTTGAAATTTTTAATTGTATATTGCAAACGTTTATATTTGGAATCAATATTTGTTCATTAATTTATGTTGTTTTTCTTTTATATCCAATTTTTTTATTAATTTTTTAATTTATTCAAAATGAACATTTTTGTTTCAAACATCAATTACGCAACTAAAGAGTATGAGTTGCAGGATCTATTTGCAGAGTTCGGAGAAGTATCTTCTGCTAAAATTGTAACGGACAGAGAGACCGGTCGTTCAAGAGGTTTTGGTTTTATCGAAATGGAAGATGAAGAAGGAAGACAAGCTATTGAAGCTCTTAACCAGAAAGAATTTAACGGGAAAATATTAAACGTTTCTGAAGCTAAGCCAAGAGAAGAGAAGCCAAGAAGAAGTTTTGATAACAACAGAGGCGGTGGTTATGGAAACAACAGAGGCGGAGGTTACGGAGGTAACAACCGTGGCGGCGGTGGAAATCGTTGGTAAAAAATACAAGCGGCTTAAAAGCCGCTTTTTTTATGTCTTTATTTTTCTTTTATAAGGAGTACCGCATCATTATAATAAATGTTTCCTGATTTGTTATAGGGGTTACTATCTTTTGTAATGCTGGTAAAAATTATTTTTAAATGATATTTACCAAGGTCACTTTCCATTGATATTTCAGGGAGCCTTACCATTCCTGTTTTATTCTTATTAGCCTCCATAAGCTTATGAATGGCCGGGGTAAAATCGGCTTCTTCTTTTGAATTCAGAATGATTTTCAGGATAGTATCGTCCGACTTTTCTATGATGCTGATCTCATCACCATTGACCTTTCTGATGCCGTTATTGTATCTGTTCAGGTTGATCAGATATTGATAGTTCCCGATATTGAAAGCATCATTCTCCGAAGTCAGGGTCAACCTTTCATACTCTTTTGAGGAGGAAGTCTGATTTTTATTAGGGAAACTGTTTCTGATATTGTCTGCTACAGCCCAGAAATCAACAGACTCTATGTCTTTTGACAGTTGTTTCTGATCTTTGTTGGGAACCAGGCCAACAAGGAAATCTTTTTGCTTCCTTTTTGCCAGAAATTCAAATTTATTGGCAATTTCATTAACGACGGTATCAGCGACTTTCTTTTGAAAACTGATCTTATCATTTTCTAAAAGTTTATTTTCTTCCAAAAGCTTCATCAGTTCGCTTTTCTGGCTTCTTTTTGCTGTACTGAACGCGTTGAAGTAAGGAAATATCAAAGCAAAAGCGCCAAATAAAAATAAGCTGACAGGAATGAACTTAATGGTTGAACGTTTACTGAAAATAAAATAGATCACCACACTCAATAACCACAAAGCCAGCAACAAAACAAAGTATCTCGGCTCTGTATATCCGTATTCCAGAATCCTTGTAAATATGGCCGTAAAAAGCAGGATGATCAAAGGAATAATGGTAAAGTAAAAGAGTTTTGAGAAAATCCTTACCCATGATTTAGTATGGTCTTCTTTTAAAGGATATACCAGCAATAAAGCCAAAACTCCAACAATACTATAGGCCAGTACAAGATAGGAAACCCAACCTCTCGGGAGTTCCCAGTTGATCAGTATTTTAATGGAATAGAAATAAAGAATGATCAGATAAATAAGAAGGAGAGGGATTAATATAAACTGGGCGAAAAACTTCAGAATAACAGGGTATTTCCCGTCTTTTTCGAGGTGTTTCAATCCTTTTTCGTTAAAAAGCAGGAATATAAAGCAGCTTCCGAAGATGGCTAAAACATAGAAAGTATCTGTATAAAGCTTATCATCAAAATTAAAATCAAATAGCTTATCAACCGCCAGAATAGCCAGTTCTATACCTCCTGTAAGTACTCCTGTGAATACGGCTGTAAGAAATATATTAATGAAAAGATTCTTATTATACTGCCAAAAGCCAAGTTCCTTATCTTTATTTAAAAATGCCGCAAACGAAACCAAAAGATGAGATAATAAAGCTGTTACGGCAATGATATAACCATAGACTTCGGTGAACTCTTTTTCCTTTTTTGGCAGGATGAAATAAAACCCTATAAGAAAAAACGTTCCGGCCAGTTCCAGCAAAAAAGCTTTGCCAATTCTTTGAGAAAGCATCTTTATGGCAAACATAAGTGAAATTCCCAAGCAGCAGCATATGGTAAATTTTGAGAATACGAAAAACAGCTCCCTTTCACGGTTATATTCGAACATACAAATCGCTCCGATGGAAGCCAGAAGGGCCATCACTAAAACCATAGGATAGCGGAAGATCACATCATCCGCCTTCCTGATTATTTCCAGAAATTTTGTTTTCATAATTCAGGTTTTTATTTTGTGCTTAATTTTTTTTCTTCTTTTTCTTTTTGCCTTTCTCCTTCTCCTTTCCTTTTTTATTTTTCTTCGGATTTAGGATTTCATTGGCGATTTCCAGTTTTGGCTCACTTATTTTGGTAGGTTTCATTTCAATTTTCAGATCAAAGTAATCCCTTAGGTCATTTTGTGAAATTAACTTTTCGTTAAATAAAAACTCCAGGATTTCTTTTCCGGAATCATTGAAAAAGTTGTGTGAAAGCTCTTTTAACAGGAATTTTTTATACTCCTCAAAAGGAACCATCACCGTATATCTGAATATTCTTCCTTCTTTTTCAGTGGATAGATATCCTTTCTCGACTAATATTTTAAGGTAAGTGGAAACAGTATTCTGATGTGGTTTTGGTTCCGGGTGCTGTTCCATGATATCCTTTAAATAAAAAGAGTTGAGCTTCCAGAAAAGCTTCATCAGATTTTCTTCTGCCGAAGTAAGGTGATTGATTTTCATATAATATTCCTGATTTCTTAATGTTGAAACTGTATGTTGCAATAAAGATAAATAAAAGATACCACACACGCTATTCCGGCACCCATAAATACTTCTTTTACCGTATGCCTTTTTAAAATAACCCGGGTAATACCTACCAAAGCGGCAATTCCAAACCAGATAATTCCCATTTTCCAGTCTAGGACAAAGAACAGTGACGCTACGAACACATTGAAAGCAGTATGCATTGAACTTTTAATAAAGAAATTACTGATCTGCAGGGCAAAAAGAAGCACAAGGATAAAAAGCATTACAAAATCTAAAGAGCCGTTTCTGATATAGTAAAATATAAGATAAGCTATTACACAGGTCGCGATAAAAATATACAGCGTTTTTCTCTGTACCCGGTTGGAAACATCCATATTGGTATACCTTCCGGTTTTTACGTTCCAGACCAGCCAGATGATCACGGGAACAATGATCATTAATAAGATAGGAAGGAAATGTGCTATGGCATCTTTTAATGAGTATTCCCGGACACTCATATAAATGAAAAATATAAATAAAGATACTAGAGGATTAAAAAAATCGGAGATGATTCTTGATAAGGTATGTATCAACGAAGGCTGTTTTTCTTCCATGTTCAGATTTAAAATTCAAATATAAGATTATAACCAAAAAACAATTGACAAGGTATACAATAAAAACAAAGTTTTTTTTATAATTTTGCTCAACTATTTCATAATAAATAAGCAAGAGCTAACACATGAAAGAATTTTCGAAAGAGGTATACCTGAAGTGGTATGAAGATATGACAATGTGGAGAAGGTTTGAAGACAAATGCCGTTCTCTCTATCTAAAACAAAAAATCAGAGGTTTTTTACATTTGTATAACGGTCAGGAGGCTATCCCAGCAGGTTTTACCCACGCAATGGATCTAACCAAGGATAGCATGATTACAGCTTACAGATGCCACATACATCCAATGGCAATGGGGGTAGATCCTAAGAGAATCATGGCGGAACTTTGTGGAAAAGCAACAGGAACGTCAGGGGGTATGGGTGGTTCCATGCATATTTTCAGTAAAGAGCACCGTTTCTATGGAGGACACGGTATTGTTGGCGGACAGATCCCTTTAGGAGCCGGTATTGCTTTTGCAGATAAATATTTTGACAGAAAAGCGGTGAATGTTTGTTTCTTTGGAGACGGAGCGGCAAGACAGGGGTCACTTCATGAAACATTCAATATGGCGATGAACTGGAAGCTTCCTGTAGTATTTGTTGTGGAAAACAACCAGTATGCCATGGGAACATCTGTAAAAAGAACAGCCAATCATGAAGATATCTATAAATTAGGATTAGGGTATGAAATGCCTTGTCTTCCTGTGGACGCCATGGATCCTGAAAAAGTGGCGGAAGCTGCTTATGAAGCTATTGAAAGAGCAAGAAGAGGAGACGGGCCAACTTTTATTGAAGCAAGAACTTACCGTTACAGAGGACATTCCATGTCTGATGCGGAGCCTTACAGAACCAAGGAAGAAGTAGCACTTCATAAAAATGATGACCCTATTGAATTGGTAAAGCAAAGAATTTTAGCAAACAGCTGGGCTACCGAAGAGGAGCTGGAGGCTATTGACAATAAATCAAGAGATTTTGTTGAAGAATGTATAGAATTTATGGAAAACTCTCCATATCCTACGGCAGAAAAGATCTATGAATATGTATATACTCAGGAAAACTATCCGTTCTTAGACAAATTAGAAAACTAAAGATAATGAGTCAATTTGAAAATTTGAGAATTTGAGAAATGAGATAATAATATATCCTTTTTTGATTTTCAAATTTTTAAATTACTGAATTTTCAAATTAAAAAAAATTATGGCAGAAGTAATTACCATGCCTCGTCTTTCCGACACTATGACGGAAGGGAAAGTGGCAAAATGGCATAAAAAAACAGGAGACAAAGTAAAAGAAGGAGATATATTAGCTGAAATTGAAACGGATAAAGCAGTTCAGGATTTTGAATCTGAAATAGAAGGTACTCTTTTATATGTAGGTGTTGAAGAAGGAGGATCGGCTGCAGTGGATTCGGTTTTAGCAATTATTGGAAATGAAGGAGAAGATATTTCAGCATTGAAAGGAGGGAGTGCTCCTGCCGCTGATACCTCTTCTGAAGAGAAAAAAATTGAAGAAGAATCCAAAACAGAAGGTAACGGAACCAGCGTTGAACAAACAGCAGCAGAAGTTCCTGCCGGTGTGGAAGTGATTACCATGCCTCGTCTTTCCGATACTATGACGGAAGGTAAAGTAGCTAAATGGCATAAAAATGTAGGAGATACTGTGAAAGAAGGAGATCTTCTTGCTGAAATCGAAACGGATAAAGCAGTTCAGGATTTCGAATCTGAATTCAATGGAGTGCTATTGAAGCAGGGTGTAGAAGAAGGAGGTGCTGCCCCGGTAGATTCTGTATTAGCTATTATTGGACCTGCAGGAACAGATATTTCAGGAGTAGGTGCCGCTAAACCAGCTGCACAGTCTTCAGAAAAACCTGTTGAACCAAAAGCAGAAGCTAAAACCGAAGAGAAACCGGCTGCACAAGTGGCAAATTCATCTTCTGACAGAGTGGCAATTTCTCCACTGGCTAAAAAAATGGCTCAGGAAAAAGGAGTTGATATTCAAAGCGTTCAGGGATCTGGAGAAAATGGAAGAATCGTTAAAAAAGATATTGAAAACTATCAGCCTTCCCAGTCACAGTCGACAGCACCTGCTCCGGCAGTAAGCGCTGCAGCTCAGGTGGCACTGAACTTCGTTCAGGGAGAAGATACTGAAACTCCAAACTCTCAGGTAAGGAATATTATTGCAAAACGTCTTTCCGAAAGCAAATTCTCTGCTCCTCACTATTATCTGATGGTAGAGATCAATATGGATAAGGCCATTGAAGCAAGAAAAGAGATCAATTCTTTATCGGATACCAAAATTTCTTTCAATGATATGATCATTAAAGCAACTGCTATTGCCTTAAGAAAACATCCACAGGTAAACTCAAGCTGGGCAGGGGATAAGATCATTCACAGAGGAAATATCAACATTGGTGTGGCGGTTGCCATTCCTGATGGACTGGTAGTTCCTGTTCTCAAAAATACAGACCAGATGAACTATACCCAGATCTCAGCTACTGTAAAAGATATGGCATCAAGGGCGAAATCCAAAGGACTTAAAGCGAATGAAATGGAAGGCTCCACATTCTCAATTTCTAATCTGGGAATGTTCGGGATTGAAACTTTTACAAGTATCATTAATCAGCCAAATTCAGCAATCCTTTCCGTAGGAGCAATCATTGAAAAACCTATCGTTAAAGATGGCCAGATCGTTATTGGAAACATCATGAAGCTTTCATTGGCTTGTGATCACAGAGTAGTAGACGGAGCCACCGGCTCAGAATTTTTACAGACTCTTAAAACATACCTTGAAAGCCCTTTAACTTTGCTGCTGTAATTTATTGAAATACATCATATTAAAACCTCTCACTTCGAGAGGTTTTTTGTTTGTGATTTAATTTAATTTTTTTTAAGTTGCAGAGATAGGTAAAGTACCATCTGTTTCGTCTGTAGAAACATTTTGCCTGTTTACAAGCAAAATATTGTACTGATCTGTAAGAGCATTTAGCTGATTGATTACGGTATCATAAGGAGAAGGAGGGGCTTCTGCCAAAAGATGCAGAGCATCTATTCTGTCACGAAGTGCATAATAAGTAGTATTGGTTTCTTCCCTTTTCGTCTTGATGGTTTCCGGATTAGCATCCCCATACTCTTGTGTACGGGAGATGTATTTTTCATTGAAGAGGCTATTGGCATTTTTCAGCTCATTCACCCATGAAGAAAGATTGAAAGCAGTAATGGCATCTGCCAGATCGGTTTTCAGTTCCCAGTCGCGCAGCATATTGTTGAGTGTAGCAGTTTCTGCCTGATAATTAAGCCTGGCAATACCACTGCCATACAGCGCCATATTTTCCAAAAGAAGCTGAGCTTTTTGTTTCTTATCTGCATCATAGTGATAGGTATAGGACAATAAAAAGTAATAAATAACATTAATGGCACTATCCCTTTTCTCATCCAACTGCAAAATCTCTTTGGTGATCTCACTTGCCAGCGCTTTTTTGAATAAGGCTTCCAGTTCGGCAGTTTTATTGATAAAAGCTGCGAGTTTTGCATCTATCTGCAAACCTGAGGGATTATAAGATTGATGATGCCTGCAAAATCCTTCATATACTGAAGATACTCTGCATTGCGGAGTTTAGGTAAATCAATTGTTTTCATACATTTGAATATTATAAATTAAACATTATTTCAAAACAAGTTTTAATTTTATTGTTTTGCACTTCCGAAAGCTGGCAACAGGACAGTGTGGGATTTTCGGAAGACCAGGAAAGTTTATAGCAGGGGTGCAGGAGGTTTTCGGAGGGAAAGGAAAACCTTTTACAGCTCTTCTGCTTTGTTTTTCCAGTAGTTTACCTGTTCTTTTAGTTCCTGTATGCGTTCTTCATATTGTTCTATCAGTTTTTCTGAAAGAGAATTGATGGTATTGATAGTTCCTACAAACTGAAAAGCCATTCCACCTTTTTGATCTGTATTTTCTTGTTCTAAATTATTAGTTTCATCTGTCAAAAAGTTTTCGGGCTTCATTTCAAAGATCTCACTCAGCTTTTCTATATAGGCAGCCCAGGAGTGGCTTTCTCCGCTTTCTATCCTTGCATAGGCAGATTGGGAAATGTTCAGCTTTTCGGCCATATCTTCCTGTGAGTATCCTTTGGATTTTCGTAATCTCTTTATTTTCTCTGCAACGTTATTGGTCATTGTATATGATAATTTATAAACAAATATAAAAATAATAAGATTATTGGTGGATGATATGGACAATTTATTTTGTACCCTCTTTTGTTATTCTGATGAAGGAAGAATCTCAACTTTATCTATTTCGTTCGCGGATCTTCTTACCCGATTTTCGGGTAATTTTATGCAAAAACAGGTTTGGAGGTATCTGCCGTTTTTCACATATTTGTAGAGTTATTAAAAAAATAATTATATTTAACTTCTAAAAACACAATATGTTATGAGGAAAAAGAATACCTTATGGCTGTCTTTAGGGATGGCTTTTATACTTGCCCTCCAATCCTGCCGGAATGATTATTTCCCCGAACAGGAGAGGTATAACAACAGCAGCGAGTTCAAACTCACCTCCAAAAGGATCTCCCTTGATCAGAGTAAGCACAAAGCCGGACTTCTTCCAGGGCTGGAAAAAGCAAAGGATAAGATGGGGTTTGAGGGTAAGAGGATGGGAGAGAAAATGAATGCTTCCGGAAAAACGGTTCACTATAGTGATGGTGTTTCCATTAATACAAATGATGTGATCTATATTGAAAACGGACCGGATTTTTATACCTATACTTTCAAAATAGAAAGAGAGAATGCCCCTGCCAATGCTCCTGTAGAAAATCTGGTACTAAGCCCTCTTTCGGATGGAAGCTGGAGAGAAATGCTGATCACCTATAACCTTACCGATCAGGAAAAGCAAACCATGAATGCCAGAGGATCTGTAGATCTCACCGGAAAGGTAGAATATACTCCATTGGAAAGCGGAACCTATTCCTCTGCTATGAAGCAGGATTTGGTCTGTTACTATAAAACCGTTTCTTATTATACTTCCTGTAGTGAAAACGCCCATCATCATGGGGAAGCTTCTGATGAAGACGGTGGCCCCTGCAAGGCAGATGTACAGTCTGTACTGGTGATTACGGTAACCCGTGTATGCACTATGGTAGGCGGTGGCGGTACAGAGACAGAAACCACACCGGGAGTAACCTACCCGGAGACAGGAGGCGGAAACCCTACAAACCCCAATAACGGAACCAACCCGAATAATCCCTGTGGAGGAAACGGCATCATTACCCAGCCACAAGACCCCAACTCTACATTAGGAACTCAAGAAGGCTGTAATACTGGAACACCGACGCTTCCTAATCTAGTAGAACTCCCTAAACCTTTAAATCCCTGTACAAAAATAAAAGCTAAATTTGCTGATGCGAAGTTCAAAGCAAAATATCAGGAATTAAATACTCCAGCCATGTTTGCGATGAATCATGAAAAAGGATATTATGAAAGACTTCCACCGGTGGGGACTACAGGGGTAGAACCAAGTTTTGTGGTTGAAAATGCGATACCTTGTAGTCATGGAATGGATTTACCCCAAAATAAAAACGGTATTGTAGGACTTATCCATATTCATAATGATGAAGATTGTAATGGCGATATACCTATAAAAGCACCATCTCCAGCAGATGTACGGACATTTTTGTGCAGACTGATGAAACAGTCTAAAGACTATACAGGAAGTTACAACAGTGCTTATTCTGTGGTAGTCACCTCACTGGGAAGCTACATGCTTCAGTATAATGGTGAAGCAGAGATTCCTTCTAATACATGGGATAAAATTGGTGAATGGAGAGATTGGTATACAAATGAATATAATAAATTAATTTTAGAAAACAAATTAACCCAAGAAAACACAGAAAAAGTATTTGCACAGTTTTTGAAAGAAAAAGTAAAAATAAATGGATTGGAAGTATATAGAGTTACAGAAACTTCATCTACCAAACTGGAATATGATCCTATAACAAAAAAAATAATTTTAACATTATGCCCTTAAAATCTAACATTATGAAACCAGTACTTTCTTTAATAATACTTTTCTTATGTATTTGCTGTAAATCTCAAATTTATCCTTTGAAAACTTATGATATAGAAGAATTCCCAAAAGATTCTTATGTAAAGGACACCAATAATGAGCTTCATGATTATGAAGGAACTTGGAAAGGCACTTGGAACGGTAAAACTATTTTAATTACTCTTAAAAAGATAAAATTTTACAAAATATTTTTAGAGAATAGAGCTTATTATAATGATATTCTTATAGGAAAATTTATTGTAAAAGATTCTAACGGATTAATTCTTTTTGATAATAATGCTCTAGCTGACGATAATGCTAAAATAAAAGGAAGTGGATTTATAAAGAATACAACAAGCTATTTGTTTGGTTACAATGATCCAGATCTTTGTCATATGAATGGAAGAGGAAGATTTAAATTCACAGATAGTACCAAAACAAAACTGGAATGGAAATATTCAGAGAGTGAAAACTGGATAGATACAGATTGTTTTTATTATGGCTGGGCGCAAGCAGATCGCCCACAACCTCTTCCTAATACTATTATTTTGACAAAACAATAAATGAAAAAAGCATTTTTATTTATATTATTAATTATTATAACTGCTTGTAAAGCACAACAAATCTATCCTTTAAGACCTGTACCAATTGACCTTCCTGAAAATTCGTATGAAAAAGACACGAATAATGAGCTCCAAGATTATGAAGGAACTTGGAAAGGCACTTGGAATGGTAAAACTATTTGGATCACATTAAAGAAAATAACATATAAATATGAAACTGCACTTAAATATTATCGAGATTATCTTATCGGGAAATTTGTTGTAAAAGATGCCAATGGATTAATTCTTTTTGATAATACTAATCTTCCTGATGGCAATGCTAAAATTAAAGGTATTAACTTTAGAAAGTATGGAGACAAATATTCTTTTATCTATATAGACATGGATTTATGTGCTATGAATGGAAGTGGAAGATTTAACTTCACAGATTCCACTAAAACAAAGCTGGAATGGAAATATTCTGAAGACGAAAACATTATAGATACAGATTGTTTTTATTATGGCTGGGCACAAGCAGACCGTCCACAACCCTTACCTAATAATATTATTTTGACAAAACAATAAATGAAAAAAGCATTTTTATTAATACTGTCAACAATTATAATTTCTTGTAAAGCTTAACAAATTTATCCATTAAGACCAATAACCATTGATCTTCCAGAAAATTCTTATGAAAAAGATACAAACAATGAATTACAGGATTATGTGGGAATATGGAAAGGAACATGGAATGGTAAAACTATTTTGATTACTTTAACAAAAGTCACTAATAAATATGATAATGTCTACAAATATTATAGAGATTATCTTATCGGAAAATTTGTTGTAAAGGATGCCAATGGATTAATTCTTTTTGATAATACTAATCTTCCTGATGAAAATGCTAAAATTATAGGTATAGGTTTTAGAAAAATAGATGACAAATATTCTTTTATTTATAACGATCCAGATTTATGTTCTATGGGTGGATACGGAAGGTTTAATTTCACAGATTCTACAAAAACAAAGCTGGAATGGAAGTATTCAGAAGATGAAAACATTCTAGATACAGATTGTTTTTATTATGGCTGGGCACAAGACCAAAGACCACAACCATTGCCCAATAATACTATATTAATAAAACAATAATGACTAAGTATATTTTAAGTCTGTTGTTTTCTATTGTTTTCTCAATAACTTTTAGTCAGGAAGTAAAATTAGGCTATATTACTTTAGAAAATTCAAACTCAATTGTAATAGGGTCTCATGTTAAAATTGAAATTTTCAAACCTATCTATGATCTCGGTAAAAGAGAAAAAAGAACTCATCGAGAAATATGCCTTACCGGAAAATGAATATATTGAAATTGTAAATGCCATTTTAAAAATTAAGCCTATTGACTTAATGAATGACTTTCAAACAGTAATTGATGGAGATTATACAACATTGAAGTTTGGCAGTATAGATGCGTCTGTGGAATATAGTATTTATGGATTAAGTAAAGGAGATAAAGATACTCCTTACAAAGATTTTTTAATTGCAGTTCAGTCAATTTTAAAATCAGCAAAAGTTAAAATTTATGGAATTAATTAGTTTCACAAATTCTATCTAAGCAAAACTCAATTGGAGATTTGTAAATACTACAGATATTATTACACCTGATTGCCCGTATTATGATGCTGACCCTTTTCCGGAGCCACTACCTGGAGAAATAGTTCTTATTAAACAGTAAGTAAAACCTCCAAAAGGAGGTTTTACTTCATGAAAACAGACTATGAAAAGGTTAATTTTTATAATTATTTCGACACTTTCAATATCTTGTCAGTCTCAAACAATTTCTTTAGAAGCTGCTGCCCAGTGCTCAATAAATCCAAACTGTTCTGATTACAATTATGAAAAAGACATAAATAATTCTCTGGATAAATATATCGATACATAGAAAGGAATATATAATGGGAAAATATACGAATTAAAATTCAACAAAAATTTATATGATGAAATGGGAATGAAAAGAGATCGAATAAAAGGTAGAATTCGGATTAGTATAACCGATAATTTACCTTTAATTATTTTTGATAATCTTAATGAACCTGATGATTCAAATACTAAATTTTCTGGTTTAGGATTTCAGCCTGATTTAAAAGCATCTATGATATATTTCGTAGGACCATCACCAAAAGGATGCATAAATTATGGAACTGTATATTTATATATGAAACCAAATACACCAAACTAAATGAACATATTTTATTGGTCTGAGCATGACATTGTTGTTGGAGAATGTCCAAGTACTTTTGTACAAACCTTTCCTGAAAAGCAAGTTATAACCTTACAAAGCAATAACTGAAAATGTAATTTGTATAAAATACAGGCCAATTAATCATACAGATATTATTACTCCAGATTGCCAGTATCATGATGTTAATCCCACTACCGGACTTACTAAACAGTAAATATTTTGCTTATAATAATGATATTAATATATTTTTTTAATTTCAAAACATATATTAAAAAGAAAAAAATATTATATAGCCAAAACCATCTTCTAAAGATGGTTTTTTATTTCAAACAAATTACTATTTTTGGATTATGATTAAAGCAAGGAATATTCATAAATCTTATGGAGATTTAGAAGTATTGAAAGGGGTAGATATCCATATAAAAATAGGAGAGGTAGTTTCTATTGTAGGAGAATCAGGGGCAGGGAAATCTACACTTTTACAAATTTTAGGAACTCTGGATCAGCCTAGCAGTTCCAAGCAGCATGATACTGAAATAACAATAGCCGGAGAGTCTTTTATCAATATGAATGATAAACAGCTTTCCAAATTCAGAAATCAGAATATTGGATTTGTTTTCCAGTTCCATCAATTGCTTCCGGAGTTTACTGCTTTGGAAAATGTTTTACTTCCTACAAAGATAGCAGGTGCCAATGAAAAAGAAGCTGTTGAAAAAGCCTATGCTTTGTTTGAAGACCTGAGGATTGAGCAAAGGCTTCATCATAAACCCAACCAGCTGTCCGGAGGAGAGGCACAAAGAGTGGCAGTGGCAAGAGCTTTGATCAATTCTCCCAAGATCATTTTTGCAGATGAGCCCACAGGGAATCTTGATTCCAAGAATGCGGATGATCTGCACAGACTATTCTTTGATCTCAGGGATAAATATGATCAGACATTTGTGATTGTGACCCATAACCCACACCTTGCTGAAATTACAGATAGAAAATTAGTGATGAAAGATGGAATGATTATAGAATAAAACACATACACCAATGATGAAACAATTTATTTTCCTATTCCTATTACTCATTCCCTGTTCCAAGATTGAGTCACAAGAAACTGCTATCCACCTGCCGAAATCCAAAATTCTGGAGATCAAAAACTATGTAAAAGGTAAGAAATATAACCAAGATCTGGCCGTTTTCATCAATTTTAAAATTCATTCAGGGAAATACCGTTACTTCGTATATGATTTAAAAAATGATAAGGTTTTACAGCAGGCGGTTGTTGCTCATGGCTCAGGCTCTGTAGTACAAAATTCGAATACGCTTGCATTCAGCAATATTGAAGGTTCATATCAATCTTCTCTGGGAAAATATGAGATCCGAGAAAGTTATGTAGGGAAATTTGGTAAATCTTATCGCCTGCAAGGGCTTGACAGTACAAACAGTAATGCCATGCAGAGGGCTATCGTTTTACATTCTTATTATTGTATCCCGGATAAAGAAAGTGAGCAGCCAGCCTGTTTAAGTTTAGGATGTCCTATGCTTTCAGCAAATGCTTTTAAACAGTCCGCTCAATATATTGATCATTCAGGAAAGCCTATTATCCTGTATGCGTTTTATTAATTCTTAACCTATAATTTCATCCAATCATGTCCATAAAAATTCTTGCAATAGACGACAGACCCAGAGAAAAGTTTTTACTGAAAGGTAGAAATTCAGTATCTGATTCTGAATTATTAGCCATTATTATGGGAAGTGGAAGTAAACAGGAAACCGCTGTGGAATTGGCCCGGAAAATTTTAGCTTCGGTCGATCATAATTGGCATCAGTTAAGCTTACTTTCTGTAAAAGATCTGATGAAATTTAAAGGTGTGGGAGAAGTAAAAGCAATCTCTATTGCAACAGCTTTAGAAATTGGAAGGAGAAGATCCGGACAGGAAGTTTCCGAGAAAACTATAGTTTCTAATAGTGATGATGCTTATCAGGTTTTTAAAAATCAATTATCAGATTTACGGGCAGAAGAATTCTGGGCGATTTTTCTTAATCAGAGCAATAAAGTAGTTCATATTTCAAAATTAACACAAGGAGGAATCAGCCAATCTGTCGTAGATGTAAGAATTTTATTCAAAACAGCTCTGGATCATTATTCAACAGGAATCATTATTGCGCATAATCATCCTTCTGGGAGTTTGAAACCAAGCCGGGAAGATATCAATATAACACAGAAAATACAGGAAGCCGGAAAATTTTTAAATGTTCAGCTTCTGGATCACCTGATCATCACACAAAACGCCTATTTTAGTTTTTCAGATGAAGGATTATTATGATTAGAAGATTAAAATACCATGAAATTGATTTCGAAAAATATACTGATTGTGTAGAAAACTCCGAACAGAGAAAATATTCTGCATCCAAAGACTTTCTGAATATCACTTCAGGAAAACAATGGGAAGTTTTGGTATATAACGATTATGAAGCTGTGATGCCTGTTCCTTTTTCAAGAAAGATGGGCTTCAAAATTGTCATCAATCCTAAATTGTGCCAGCAACTGGGGGTCTTTTCAAAAGAGGACAGTACTAAAATCAATGATCAGTTTCTAAGCTTTTTTGAAGAAAAATATATGATCTGGTATTATGCATTCAATGATGCCAATACATTTACCAGAACACTGAAAGAAAGACAGAATTTTCTCATCTATCCGGACAACTATGAAACAGTAAGACAAAGATACTCTCCCAAAAGAAAACGGAAACTGAGGCTTGATGAAGAAGTAAAACAAAATACAGAAATTCGGGAAGTCCATATAAAAGAGATCTGGAATTTTGTTTCTGAAAATGCAATAGGGGCAAAAAACGAAAAGGATAAGAATGAATTTTTACAGGCTTTTCTGGATTTTGAAAGTGCAGGCCATCTGAAAATAACCGCTTTTTATTATAATGAGTCTGTTATTAATGCCATTGCCATATATTATGATGAAAAGACAGCAGTACTTTTAGGGACATTTAATAATAAGGACCTTATCAAGCTTTCCGGGGCTTCAGTTATTATAGATCATGTGATCTCAGAAAATATAGAAAATAAGATTTTTGATTTTGAAGGAAGCGAGGTGCCTTCTGTTGAAGAATTTTTCAGAGGTTTCCGTCCTGAACTGAAGAAATATCCCGTCATTATGAATTCAAAGAAAGACCTTATTAAAAAGTTTATAAAATTTCTATGATCTTCTACTTCTTGGCAGCAAATAATACGCTGTCCTTTTCAGACTTTATCTCAAAGCCATATGGCTGGATATCATCACGTAAATCAGAAGGAGTATAAGGTGTATGGATCTCGATAATGGTATGATCCACAAGCTTAAGCCATGAATTATTTCTGGATAACAATTCCGTTTCTCCGCCTTCAATATCAATTTTGATCAGGTCTATATGCGAAAGATCATGAGTTCTCATCAGTGTTTCTATCGATAAAGCTTTTACCGGATCACCGTTTTCAGAGATCATCTGATTATAGGAAAGTTCATTGTTACCAAAATTAATCATTCCGTCTTCAAAATAAGCTGCTGCATGAATGCAGGTAATGTTTTTAAAAGCTTCCGTATTGACTTTTAACAGTTCGAAGTTCTCTGAAGAAGCTTCTATAGCATAGATCTTAGAATGAGGGTATTTCAAAGCCAGGTATACAGAGGTCATCCCGATATGAGCACCCAGATCAACAATGATTACAGGTTCTTTTTTCAGAAAAGAAAGATGCCTGTCATAAGTCTTTCTCCAGAATACCTCATAAAAAATATCAATATCCCCTTTAAATGTCCTTAAATAGAACTTAAATTTATTTTTCCCGCTCTTTAAATGATAGACAAAAGTTTCATTATTGTTTAGATCCAGAGTGTTTTTCTTAAACCTTGAACTATATCTTTTAGAATTGATGATAAGGGCCGTAAATGTTTTAAAGCTGTTGCTTATCCCATTACAGAAGACCAGCTTCGAGATATAATTTTTAAAAGACATTTTTAGTTGTTCAGTGATTAAGACTGCAAAATTAATGTAATTATCAAATTTTAAACGAATAACTTCTATTAATTCACTTTTTCATTCGAAGGAGTAAAGAAATATAAGCAAATTAAAAAGCTGAAAATAATGAGAAATAGCTAAAATATTAGTAATTTTGCCTCCTCAAATTATGACAAGTTTTTCAGGATATCTGCCGTATGCTTTTGCATTGATTGTTGCAATACCGTTTCTGGTTTTGCTGAGACAGTTTGTACATACTTATATCAAATTAAAAAACCAGGAAATAAAATTGCTTTCCGTAAAATCAAACTCCGAAAACAAAACCCATTCTTATGAAAGAATGACCCTTTTTCTGGAAAGAATGAAGCCTTCCAATCTCGTTCAGAGGTTTGATAAAGGCCTTGCCGTTCATGAATTTATTTTTCTGACGGAAAAAACCATTAATGAAGAATTTGAGTATAACTCCTCACAACAGCTATATTTAACAAAAAGTTCATGGCAGAATATTGTGAATTCTAAAAATGCAGTGATAGATTTGCTTCACAAAACTTATGAAAGCTTAAATAACAATCCTGATTTGGATGAATTTAAAACCGTTTTCATTATGAACTATATAAATGGTGAAGATTATATCGCAGCCACAATGGAAGATATGAGAAGAGAAATTTTAATAATAGCTTAATTAAAAAATAAAACAGATAAATAATGATTCCAAATTTTAAAGCACATCCATGGCACGGGATTTCTGCGGGGGAAGATGCGCCCAATGTTGTAAATGTATTTGTGGAAATTGTTCCTTCGGATACTATTAAATATGAAGTAGACAAGGAAACCGGATATTTAAAGGTTGACAGACCTCAGAAATTCTCTAATATCATTCCGGCATTATATGGATTTGTTCCAAGAACTTACTGCCACGACGAAGTAAAAGAACTCGCTGTTGAAATGGGTGCAGATGATGTAACCATGGGTGATCATGACCCATTGGATATCTGTGTACTGAGCTCACACAATATTCATGCAGGAGGAATGCTGATGGAAGCTATTCCAATTGGTGGTTTCAAAATGATTGACGGCGGAGAGGCTGATGATAAGATCGTAGCGGTAATGGTAGGTGACCATGCTTTCGGACATTTCAGGGATGTCGCCGAATTGCCTGAAGCAGAAGTAAGAAGACTGATGCACTATTTCCTTACCTATAAAAACCTTCCGGATGAGCCTGCAAAATGTAGAATCCAGGAAGTATATGGTGCAGAACATGCCAGAAAAGTGATTAGGGCAGCACAGACAGATTACGCCAATAAATTCGGAGGATAAAATTTCTTTCGATAAAAATATAAAGGGTAAATGAGGTTTCATTTATCCTTTTTTGTTTATAGAATGGGTCTATTATAATATAAATTATATATAGGTGTAATATTTTTGGTATTTTCATGAGAATTATTTATTATATTTAATTCTTTATTACTAAAAAAAAGTTAAACTATGGATCTATTTGTGTTAGTACCAATTTTTGGTGTGATTGCTTTACTCTATACTTTTATTCAGAGTAACTGGGTAACCAAGCAAAATGCCGGAAATGAAAAAATGAAAATTATCAGCGGACATATCGCTGACGGTGCCATGGCCTTTCTGAAAGCCGAGTACAAGATTTTGACCTATTTCGTAGTAATTGTAGCTGTTTTATTGGGCGTAATGGGAATGAGCAATGCCAATTCACACTGGAGTATCGGGATTGCTTTTGTTGTCGGGGCAGTATTTTCAGCATTGGCAGGCTTCATTGGAATGAAGATCGCTACGAAAGCCAATGTGCGAACTGCAGAAGCTGCAAAAACATCTCTTTCCAAAGCCCTTAAAGTGTCCTTTACAGGAGGTTCTGTAATGGGAATGGGAGTTGCCGGGCTGGCTGTTTTGGGATTGGGAGCTCTTTTCCTGATCATTAAGCAGATCTTTGCACCCGATGCACCAACAGACTCACATGAAATGGAAAGAGCCATTGAAATTCTTACAGGATTTTCCTTAGGGGCAGAATCCATTGCACTGTTTGCAAGAGTTGGAGGCGGTATTTACACAAAAGCTGCAGACGTAGGAGCTGACCTGGTAGGTAAGGTGGAAGCCGGAATTCCGGAAGATGACCCGCGAAACCCTGCTACTATTGCAGATAACGTGGGAGATAATGTAGGTGATGTTGCAGGAATGGGAGCTGACTTATTCGGGTCTTATGTAGCAACGGTTCTGGCAACAATGGTACTGGGACGTGAAACCATTTCTGAAGACGCCTTTGGTGGTTTTGCACCTATCTTATTGCCTATGATGATTGCTGGGACAGGAATTATTTTCTCTATAATAGGCACCTTGTTTGTGAGGATCAATGACAATGAAGGAGCATCTACTTCCAATGTTCAGAATGCCCTTAATCTTGGAAACTGGGGAAGTATAGTGATCACGGCCATAGCTTCCTACTTTTTAGTAAACTATATATTGCCGGAAACCATGGTACTGAGAGGTCATGAATTTACAAAAATGGGAGTGTTCGGGGCTATTATGGTAGGACTGGTCGTAGGAACTTTAATGAGTATTATTACGGAATATTATACGGCGATGGGTAAAAAGCCTGTCTCAAGTATCGTAAGACAATCTTCAACAGGACATGCCACCAATATTATCGGCGGACTTTCTGTAGGGATGGAATCTACTTTGCTTCCTATTATAGTATTAGCCGGAGGAATTTACGGTTCCTATCTATGTGCAGGCCTTTACGGGGTTGCCATTGCAGCAGCTGGAATGATGGCAACTACAGCCATGCAGCTGGCTATTGATGCTTTCGGGCCAATTGCGGATAATGCCGGGGGAATTGCCGAAATGAGTGAGCTTCCGAAAGAAGTACGAGAAAAAACAGATATACTGGATGCCGTAGGTAATACAACGGCAGCAACCGGAAAAGGATTTGCAATTGCTTCAGCAGCTTTAACGGCTTTGGCCTTATTTGCAGCGTTTGTAGGAATTGCAGGAATCGATGGAATTGATATTTACAGGGCAGACGTTTTAGCCGGTTTGTTTGTAGGAGGTATGATTCCTTTTATCTTCTCATCTCTGGCGATCACCGCGGTAGGTAAAGCTGCTATGGCAATGGTAGAGGAAGTAAGAAGACAGTTCCGTGAGATTCCCGGAATTTTGGAAGGAAAAGCCGAGCCTGAATATGAAAAATGTGTAGCCATTTCTACAGATGCATCCATTAAAAAGATGTTGCTTCCGGGAGCTATAGCCATTATTTCTCCACTTTTGGTAGGATTTATTTTCGGGCCTGAGGTTTTAGGAGGATTTTTAGCGGGAGCTACCGTAAGCGGTGTTCTAATGGGAATGTTCCAGAATAATGCCGGTGGTGCCTGGGATAATGCCAAAAAATCCTTTGAAAAAGGAGTTGATATCAACGGACAGACTTATTATAAAGGATCTGAGCCTCATAAAGCATCCGTAACGGGAGATACAGTAGGAGATCCGTTCAAAGATACCTCCGGGCCTTCTATGAACATTCTTATCAAATTAATGTCCATAGTCTCATTGGTGATTGCACCTACTTTGGCAAGTCTTCATAAGGATAAGATTGAAGCCAACAGAAAGGCAAAAATTGAAAGCCTTATAGGAATATCAGGTGTCTATTCTGATACTGCAGAAGGAGTAAAAGCAGCTTTGGCTTCAACTGATATCAAAGGTCATTTGAATGAAAGCGGAGATTTCGTGTACGAAACCGGAAATATTCAGGAAGTTGAATTAAAAGGAGGCAATAAGATATCCCTTGGTGAAAACAGCCGTTTATATCAGATGTATAATGCTGTTAAACAAAAAGATCAGGCTGTCCTGGATCCCAACAACTGGTATACTATTGAAAATCTTTATTTTGAAACCGGATCAAGTGATCTGAAACCCGGTTCCGAAACTCAGCTGCTTAATCTGGCTGAAATTTTAAATGCTTATCCTGAATTAAAAGTTAAATTAGGCGGATACACAGACAATACCGGTAATGAAGAAAGCAATCAGAAGCTCTCTAACTTAAGAGCCCAAACTGCCAAACTTAAATTACTGGAATTGGGAATTGTATCGGACAGGGTGGAAGCAGAAGGTTATGGTTCTCAGCATCCGGTTTGCGAAGCCAATGATACAGATGAATGTAAAGCTAAGAACAGGAGAATAGACGTACGGGTCCTTTCTTTGTAAAAAGTTTAATATAAAAAAATAAAACACACCGCAATTTGTGGTGTGTTTTATTTTTATGCCAGATACATTTAAACATGACCTTTAAAAATTAACAAATCAGATTCTTACAGAATGACAAACTATGTAAAAATACCATAAGTAAGATAAATAAATCCCGCTAAGTACCAATTAAATAATTAAACATAATCTTTGTCATTCCGGAGGAATCTAAACATGATCTTTAAAAATTAGCAGATTAAATTTTTGCAGAATGACAAACTGTGTGAGTAAATACCATAAGAAAGATAAATAATTCCTACTGACTGCAAATTAAATAGTCAAGCATAATATTTATCATTCCGAAGGAAGCCAACGAAGTGGTTTTACAAAGTCAATCCAAACAATCCGTCTCAAACCCCGTGAAATTTTCACAAAATAACTAGTATTAAAAATAGGGCTACAAATTCTTTTTCAGGTGTTCCAATGCCTGAATGATCACTTCATCCCTTTTAGCAAAGCTAAATCGTATATAATCAGAATCATGCCTCGAATTATAAAAAGCCGAGAGTGGAAGACACGCCACCTTCTTTTCTACCGTCAGCCATTTTGAGAATTCCACATCCGTCATGGTTTTAGACACATTTCTGAAATTGACTATCTGAAAAACACTTCCCTCCGCTTTCTGCTCAACATATAAAGGAGTTTCCTTAACCAGTTCGTTAAAAATATCCCGCTTTCTCTGCATGGTACCCTGATTCGCGGAAGGGTCAAAAATTTCAAGATATTTTGCCAAAGCATACTGTGCAGGAGCGTTGGCACTGTATGAGATATATTGCTGATGGCATCTGAACCTGTGGGTCAATTCCTCAGAAGCCAGTAAATAGCTTACTTTCCAACCGGTAGAATGAAACATTTTACCAAAAGAAAAAATACAGAAAGTCCTTTTCCTGAGATTCGGGTGAATGAATGAACTGTAATGTTCAGTCCCGTCATAACAGTAAGTATCATAAATTTCCTCCGAGATCAGATAGATTTCCTTGTCTTTGATCAGCTCATAAAGCTGGTTCCAGTCATCCTGGCTTAAAATTTTTCCGGTCGGGTTTTGTGGAGAATTGACAATAATGGCTTTAGTTTTTTGTGAAATATATTGTTGAAACTTTTCCCAGTTAATAACAAAATCATTGTCAAGATCATAATATACCGGAGTACCGCCGTTAAGGACTATAGAAGGACCATAAGTATAATAGGAAGGCTGAATAACAATCACTTCATCTCCCTGGTTTAAAACGGATTTAAGAGATGTATATAAAGCAAAGGTGGCACAGGGAACAATACTTATTTCTTCTTTTTTGAGTTGCAGGTCATTTTTGCGTTTACTGTTAAACTTAATGATATTTTCAATTAATACAGGATTGCCGGCTAAGGGTTCATAATTATGGTTGTCAAGATCTGCTGACTCTTTCAGGTAGTATTTTAGGCGTTCATCAATGTCAAAATCAGGCAATCCTAATGAAAGGTCAAAACTTTGGTGGCGGGAAGCCAGTTCGGACATCTCGGTGAAAAAAGAGTAATGAGTAAATCCATAAATATTTTCCATCTATTTTGCATTTATATCAAATATAAGAAAAATAGGAATTCTATATAAATTAAATAAATTTTGCTATTTTTAGGCAAATTATCTTTAAAATGAAAAAAATACTTATTCCGCTATTTTCTGTTGCCTTGATGGTAAGCTGTGGAACATCCAAAGTTTCCAATACTACCGAAAAACCTGTTCAAACAGCCAATTCAGGTTTAAAAGGAGACAAAGCATTCCAATCTGCTTATAAAACCATTAAAGCCGATGATTTAAAGAAAAATCTGTATGTAATTGCTTCCGACGAAATGGGAGGAAGAGATACCGGAAGCCCGGGACAGAAAAAGGCCGGAGAGTATATGATCAGCTACTATAAAGGATTGGGAATTTCCTATCCGAAGGCATTAGGCTCCTTTTACCAGAAAGTGCCGTCTGATTTTATGAAAAAAAGAGGCGGTGGAAACCTGCCTGATTCTGAAAACATTTTAGCCTTTATTGAAGGAACCGAGAAACCGGAAGAAATTGTAGTGATCTCTGCCCATTACGATCATGTGGGGACACAAAACGGTGTGGTTTACAACGGTGCAGACGACGACGGAAGCGGAACTGTTGCCGTGATGGAAATCGCCAAAGCATTTCAGAATGCTAAAAATGCAGGAAACGGGCCTAAAAGATCAATTTTGTTCCTTCACGTAACAGGAGAGGAGCATGGTTTGTTCGGATCAGAATATTATACGGATAATCCGGTATTTCCGCTTGCCAATACCGTCGTAGATCTTAATATCGATATGATCGGGCGGGATGATGCTGAAAACAGAGGAAAAAGTTATGTATATGTGATCGGTTCCGAAATGCTGAGCTCTGAACTGAAAGTGATCAATGAAGCAGCCAATAAAAAGACAAATAATCTGGAGCTGAATTATAAATATGATGACCCGAAAGATCCCCAAAGATTATACTACAGGTCTGATCATTATAATTTTGCAAAAAATAATATTCCGGTTGCTTTCTATTTTGACGGGATCCATGAAGATTATCATAAGCCGACAGATGATGTGGAGAAAATAGATTATTCAATGCTGGAGAAAAGAACACAGCTTATTTTTACAACTGCATGGGATATAGCCAACAGAGCAGACCGAATTGTTGTAGACAGAAAGTAAAATTACATTTAAGAATAATTTAACAAACAAAAGTTGGAATGATCATTCCAGCTTTTGTATTTTTGCATCGTGGATAAGAGAGAACAAATAATTAACGCAGCAATGAAGCTGCTGACGGAGAAAGGAGTACAAGCTACCCCAATGTCGGCTATTGCAAAAGCTGCAGGAACCGGAATGGGGACTATCTATAATTATTTCGCCACAAAAGAGGAGCTTATTAATGCTATATATCTGTACATTAAAAGCTTGGAAATTCAGTTCATTACGCAGAGGACCCATGATGAATCTTCATTGAAAATTAAATTTTTAGAATACTATAAGGCATTTGTTGATTTCAACATCCACTATCCGGAATGTTTTGCTTTTATGGATCAGCTGCAAAATTCACCCATCATTTCAGAATGTACAAAGGATGAAGGTAAGACAGAGTTTTTACCGGTTTTGGAATTAATCAGGAAAGGTCAGGAGGATGGAATAATTAAAAAAATGAGCATGGATGCCATTTTACAATTCCTGGCCGGAACACTTACCACATACGTCCGATGGATGCTGAGCATTGAGGAAAATGATAGAGATCAGTACCTGGATCAGCAGATGAGAATGGTATGGGATGCGCTAAAGGAATAAAAAATTTTAAATCAAAAATGGAATGAACATTCATTCCAAAATTATAAATACAAAAAATATTGAACACAATGAACACAATTTTTATGACCGGAACTTCCACCGGATTAGGAAAAGCAGCCGTTAAACTTTTTGCCGCAAAAGGCTGGAATGTAATTGCCACCATGCGCAAGCCGGAAAATGAAACAGAACTGAATGAGCTTCCGAATGTAACCTTGATGGCATTGGACGTAACAGATAAAGAACAGGTACGCCGCGTAATTTCTGAAGTAGTTTCTAAATATAATGTAGATGTGGTTTTTAACAATGCAGGGTATGGTTTAGCAGGACCATTTGAAGGAGCAGATGAAGACCAGATATTCAGGAACATTAATACCAACTTGTTAGGAGTAATGAGAGTTACACAGGCATTCCTTCCTCATTTCCGTGAAAAAGGCAAAGGAATGTTTATTTCCACAACTTCCATCGGAGGATCTGTTACTTTTCCGATGAATTCCGTTTATCATGCCACTAAATTTGCCTTAGAAGGATGGAGCGAGAGTTTAACTTATGAGCTGGAACCGTTTGGAATTACGGTAAAAACAGTTGCTCCCGGAGGAATTGCCACCGATTTTGCAGGCCGAAGCCTCGATCTGTGTAAACATGATGCTTATGAAGAGATATTCTCAAAAGTATTCAATGCATTTACCAATCCCGAAAGACGCGCTGCTTACTCCAGTGCCGAACAGATTGCAGAAGTGGTATATGAAGCAGCTACAGATAGAAATCAACAGTTGAAATATATTGCCGGAAATGATGCCAAAGAATTATTTGAATTAAGAAATGCAGCAGGACAGGAAAACTTCCGGAAAGAAGTAAAGAAGATCTTCCTTGAAATATAATTTTTCCTATATAAAATGTAAAGCCTGTAACTCAGTTATAGGCTTTTTTATTGGATTTTAAATATATTTACTGTTCTTAAAAAACAATAATGATTATTCGGGAAGCTAGGATGGAGGATATACCTCAGATCCAGATTGTAAGAAATTCAGTCAAAGAAAATACATTATCGGATCCCGGCCTTGTAACAGATGAAGACTGTAAAGAATTCCTTTTCGAAAGAGGAAAAGGCTGGGTTTGCGAGATCAATAGCCGGATTGTTGGTTTTTCAATTATAGATATGAAAGAGCATAATGTCTGGGCTTTATTTCTACATCCGGATTTCGAGAAGCAGGGAATAGGGAGAAAGCTCCATGATGTAATGCTGGACTGGTATTTTGAACAGACTAAAGAAAACCTCTGGCTTGGAACTTCCCCGGATACAAGAGCAGAAATATTTTACAGAAAATCCGGTTGGAAGGAGACCGGAACCCACGGAAAAAGAGAGATCAAATTTGAAATGACTTATCATCACTGGAAAAACAAAAAAATATGAAACATACATTAAAATCTATCCGCCCGTTTATTGGTGCAGAAAACTTTGAAATCAGCAGGTCATTTTATTCTGATCTTGGATTTGAAGAAGTCATTTTAGAACCAAGTCTGTCATTGTTTAAAAATCAATCTATTGCTTTCTATCTTCAGAACACTTATGTAAAAGACTGGGTAGAAAATACCATGATCTTCGTAGAAGTTGAAAGTGCAGACGAATACTGGCAGGAGCTTGTAACCCTTAACCTGACTGAAAAGTATGAAGAAGTAAAGCTTACACCCGTGAGAACCATGCCTTGGGGAAAAGAATGCTTTGTGCATGATCCTTCAGGAATTTTATGGCATTTCGGTGAGTTTTTTTAATTACACTTATATCCGGGGCACAATGATCATAATACCGGAATAAATTTTTATTTTAACTCAAACTAATAAACAAAATTCTGATGAACGAGATCAATGAGGCCATTATGAAACAGGATTTCACATTGGCAGCAGCTTTATTGAAAAATGGCGGACAGTGGGATATACAGCCTTTCATGGCTGCACAGGCTTACCAGAGAATAATTGAAGCAAATGCATTTGAGCTTTTAGAATTATTTATAGAAAAAGAACATATCTCACTGGATGTTTTCGAATACGAAAAATTTGAATATACTATTTTCAGTATGTTTTCCAAAGCACCTGCTACAGAAGAGTTACTGGAATTTATGGATAAGCTTTTGCCTCAGATTGAAAACATAGATGATGAACTCATGGGAGTTACATGGCTGGCTTATTCTGTAGAAAACAGAAGTGCTTTGCCTTTCATTCAAAAACTCATAGATCATGGCTGTGATGTCAGCCGGATAAGTTCAAGAGGCGAGAATCTGCTTTTTTATACACAGGATATTCAGATTATCCGGTTTCTTCTGGACGAAGGATTAAATGTAAATGCACAGAATGCCGGAGGAAATACAGTGATGTTTGAGGCGATCGCCAGGAAAAACACAGAGCTTGTTGAGCTTTATCTCCAATATGGAGCAGAACTAAACATTCAGAACAAAAATGGAGAAACTCCTTATCATAAAGCATTCTTTACCGCTATGGATACGGATCTGGTTGAATTGTTATTTAATCATGAGCCTATCCGCCTGGACCTGAAAAATAAGAACGGCCAGACTTTTTTCTTTGAATTTGCAGATTACAGTCCTCTTTCCTGGGATACAGAAATTAAACTGATGCAAAAGCTGCTGGAAGCAGGAGCTGATATATTTCAGGCAGAAAGAAATGCCTATTATGAAGAAAAAACACCGGCACAGATCATTGCTTTAAAAAGCTTAGCCGGACTTGAGCTGGTCGCCGGCCAAGACGATTTTGATGCCAACAGGCAGGATAATGCAGGAAACAGCTGGCTGCATTATGTATGCTCAGAGAACCTTAATTATGAGCAGCATAAGGCGCAGGAGATGTACAAAAAAGTAAAGCTCCTGCTTGAGAGAGGAGCCAGCCCAGGCCTTGTGAACGATCAGGATAAAACCCCTGTCGATATGGCTCAGGATGACGATCTGAAATCTAAAACACTTTCTTTGTTACTAAAACATTTAAGCACGAAATAATGTCATTATCATTTATACAGGCCTGTGAAGCCGGGAAAAGAAAAATTGCGGAATTATTATTGGATCAGGAACAGGTAGCCCCTGGCTATACCGACGAAAAGGGCAGAACGGCATTACATTATGCGGCCCATCACGGGTTTACGGATATCTGTGAGAAACTTCTGGAAAAAGGTGCCGATAAGAATTATGAAGATCATAATGGAGAAACCCCGCTGTATTTTGCTTTCCTCCAAAATCAGACAACTACGGCAACTCTGCTTATAGAAAAAGGAGCTAATATTAATGTAAAAGACTATCAGGGAAACAGCCTGCTTCACCTGGCTGCACGGATCGGGCAGATAAAATTAACTAAAATCCTGATCGATCAGGGAATAGAAGCGGACATCGAAAATAATGATGGAGAAACTCCGTTAATAATAGCTTTTTACCATCTCAAAAAACCGGTTGTCGATCTTTTGATTGAGAACGGAGCCGATCCTTTCCAAACCACCAAGACAGGGGATACCTTACTGCATCTGGCGGTAAAACTAAAGAATTTCCCGCTTGTAAAATGGTGCCTGGAATTAGGTCTGGATAAAGATGCAGTGAATAATAAAGGCGAAACCCCTTTGCTGATCTCCTGTTATGATGCACAACGCCTGATCATCAAAGAACTGCTGAATGCAGGTGCTGATGTTTTTGTAACCAGTAAAGAAGGGCTGTCCCCAATATATGAAGCTTGTGGAAATAACCAGAAAGAGATCGTACAGATGTTTTTGGAGCGCGGATTAGATGTTAACTATCAGTTACCCGTACAAGGATATGAAAGCTATATGGACAGCTACCTGGAATATGTGGAAACAGCAACCAGCCTTTCCATGACGAGTACTTATACTCTGTATGGACGCTATACTTATGGAGGAGAGAGCCTGCTGCATCTGGCAGTAAAGAACGGGCATATTTTTATGGTTAAACTGCTGCTGGAAAACGGAGCCCATGCGGATATCCGTGACGGTTCGGAGAATACGCCATTGCATTATGCTACTGCAAATGGGAAGAAAGATATTGTAGCCCTGCTGCTAGACCATAAAGCCGATACGGAGATAAGCAATGTAAAAGAGCAGAAAGCCATAGATTATGCAAGTATAAAAGGTTTTAACGAGATTGTGCAAATGATCTTAGCCTATAATACCCAAAACGGGATCAACACATCTTTAAAGCCTGTAGAAAATAATCCTGCGAATACTCCTTCTTCTGCAGAAATTGGTATCACCAGGGAAGATGTGATGAAAAACCTGAAAGAGATCAAAGAATTACTGGATATGGGAGTGCTTACCCAGGAAGAATTTGATGCGAAAAAACAGGAATACCTTAAATTTTTATAAACCCCAAAATCCCGGAATCACAAACCTAAGAATCTCTGGGATGCTGATAATCGACAGATTATGATCTACGCTTTTGATACCTATTATTATGAAGATTATGCCAATACTATATGTATTGCTTTTGAAGACTGGAATTCTGAAAAAGAAAGTGATATTTTCAGAGAAGAAACAAGCATCACTTCCAATTATGAAAGCGGGGCCTTCTATAAAAGAGAACTCCCTTGTATATTAAGTCTGCTGAAGAAAATAGAGCTTAAAGAAGGGGATATCATCATTGTAGACGGCTATGTCACTTTAAATGAGGAAGGCAAAATTGGTTTAGGAGGCTATCTTTTTGACGCTTTGGAGCAAAAATTTCTTGTGATCGGAATTGCCAAAAACGAGTTTACCTCGCCGGATCCTTTAAGAAGAATCATTTACAGAGGCGAAAGCAAGACCCCGCTTTTTCTTACCGCAAAAGGAGCAGACGTAGATATATTAGTTTCTAAAATAGAGCAGATGCATGGCCCTTACAGAATTCCGACCCTTCTAAAGAAGCTCGATCAATTAACGAGAGAATAAGATTTTAGAGGAAAATTGCGATAGCTGATAAATGTCAGCATGAATATTATTTTTATTAAGTCTAAATAAATATAAATTTGTCTTAATAAATTTTATGACTCATGAAGAAGACATTTATCATTTCTGCTGTCCTGTTGTATCCAGCAGTATCTGCACAGTATTGCCAACCCGTTTTTCAGTACGGATCGGACAGTAATATGATAACCCGGGTTACATTTGGGAACATTAATCAAAACTCTCCATTCCAATCCGGAACCACGCCGGTATATGAAGATTTCACTTCATTGTCTACCGACGTTCAGGCGGGAGGGAACTATACTATCTCCGTAAAAGGCCCATCCAGCACATTTCCCAGCGATGCAGTTGCTTTTATTGACTTTAATCAAAATGGAAGTTTCAATGATGCCGGAGAAAGTTTCTATATCGGGCGCCTGTCAGCTGCCAACCCGGCAAATGCTTTCACGGTGACCAATACCATTACAATTCCGGCCAATGCCTCATTGGGAACCACAAGAATGAGGATCCTTAAAAACAGCAATACAGCAGCATATTCTGACCCCAATGCCCCGAGTTCCATTACTACAGCCTGTGATGCTTCTCTTCGGGCCGGGCAGGCAGAGGATTATTCAGTTAATATCACAGGGAGCAATTCCGTTTTTCCCGCTCCTTATTGTGGGGATCAGAACATTACAACCCTTACCGTAAGCGAAATAAGCAATGTGGAATTTGCAGGAGTTACCCGGAGCAGTACTATTGACGGCAGTTCGGCGACGATGGAAGATTTTACATCGACCATTTTTAATGTAAATAAGGAAAATTCATATCCGATCTCAGTAACCGGAGGAACACACGGGCAAACAACGGTTTCTGCTTATGCTTATATAGATTTTAATCATAATAATGCTTTTGAAGCTGAAGAAACATTTAATGTAGGATACCTGGACAATTCCAATCCTGTTTCCGGAACAGATTCGGGGACCGCTGCAGGGATCATCACCATTCCGGCAACGGCGTTATCCGGGCAAACCCGCTTCAGGCTGGTGAAAGCATATGAATCCAGTTCCTGGATGGGTACACTGGAAAATCTTCCCTGTCCTTCCGGCTGGTTTATTGGCCAGGTGGAGGACTATACTATCAATATCCTTCCTGCCGGCCTTTCAACACAGGAAGTTTTGAAGGAAAGCTTAAAAATATATCCTAACCCCACAACAGGGATTGTACATATCAAAACACCGGATCGTTTACGCAAAGTTGAAGTATTCAGTTTATCCGGCCAGAAGCTTTCAGAAGGGAATTCTGATATGATCGATATAAATCGGCTGGTTCCGGGAACCTACCTGATGAAGGTGGAAACGGAAAATCAAAAGACAACAGTCCATAAGATCATAAAGCGATAAAACACATATCTAATCATATCCATATCAATTTTTTGTTTTTTCGGACCGGCGAGGCTATGCCTCGCCGGTTTTTCGTTTTGAATATTATATGGACTTTTGACTACTTTAGTGATACAGAAAATACTAATTTCTATATTTGCAGGTCAAACAAAACAGATTAAATAATGATTGTAAGAAAAACCCTTAGTTTAGGTGCAGTTTTACGGTTTGCAGGGCATCATTTATGGTGGCTGACCTCTTATATGCTGATCGTTTCGGTTTTATATGGAGTCGTGGGATGGCAGTGGATCTCCATACCCTGGCTTCCTGTATCTTTGATTGGTACTGCACTGGCTTTCTATATTGGTTTCAAAAATAATCAGTCTTATGACAGGGTCTGGGAGGCCCGAAAAATATGGGGAGCTATAGTCAACAGCAGCAGAAGCTGGGGAGTGATGGTTAATTCTTTTGTACGCAACAGCCAGGATACACAGCTCACAGAGCGGGAGCTTCTACACATAAAGCAGACTTTGATCTACCGCCATATAGCTTGGCTTTATATTTTAAGAGACCAGTTACTTGTCCCAACGCAATGGGAACATGCAAGCCTTAGGGGCCTTTTCGGTAAGATGGGGCGCAGAAGGCAGGAATATGGAGGAATAGGATTGTTTAAGGATTATTTAAATGCGAAACAAAGAGAAAAATATTTTTCTGATGAAGCCGATTGGAAATCTGCTGCCAATAAGGCAACACAAATTATCAACCTTCAATCGCTGAAACTTGCAGAGCTGGAAGAAAAGGATATCCTGCATATGAGAAGGCAGCTCGATATGCAGAAAGTGCTTTCTGATTTCTACGACCATCAGGGAAGGGCCGAGCGGATAAAAAAATTCCCGCTGCCCCGTCAGTATGCTAACCTGAGCTTCATTTTCAACTGTATTTTTATTTTCCTGCTGCCATTGGGTATTGTTGCAGAATTTGCCAAGCTGGGTGAAGCAGGAGTCTGGCTGATGATCCCGTTCGGGACTGTTGTAGGCTGGATCTATGTGGTTATGGAGCTTATCGGCGACTATTCCGAGAATCCGTTTGAAGGATTTGGTACCGATGTTCCCATGCTTTCCATTTGCAGAACCATTGAAATAGATCTTCTGCATATCCTGGGTGAAACAGATATCCCGAAACCTATACAGCCTGTGAATGATATATTGATGTAATTCATCTTTTTTCAAAAAAACATAAGTAAAAAATGAAGAAGCTTTTAAAAGTATTAAAGAGAATATTAATAGCCCTCCTTTTACTGATTATAGTATTGCTGGCAGTCACCTATCTTTATGTAAAGCAGCCCCAATTCGGGGCGCTGCCGGAAGGAGCAAGGCTGGAATTTGTGAAGAGGTCGCCCAACTACAGGGATGGTAAATTCAGGAATCTTATAGAAAAACCGATCATTACTAAGGGATATAGTGTCTTAGGCGAGCTGAAGAAAACGGTTTTTGAAGAGTTTCCACATCGTGAACCTGTAGATTCCCTGCCATCCATAAAAACAAACCTAAAGGTTATTCCGGCAGACCAAAATGTAATGGTGTGGTTCGGACATTCCTCCTTCTTCCTGCAACTGGATGGAGTAAGGATATTGGTGGATCCTGTTTTTTCCGGTAAAGCCAGTCCATTACCGTGGGGCGTAAAATCCTATAAAGGCAGTGACATCTATACTGCCGAGGATATGCCGGAAATTGATTATATGCTTCTTTCCCACGACCATTATGACCATTTGGATTACGAAACGGTAAAAGCATTGCAGCCTAAAGTAAAATATGTGATCTGCGGCCTTGGAGCCGGAGCCCATTATGAAAGATGGGGATATTCCTCTAAGCAGATCCTGGAAAAGGACTGGGGAGATGAAGTGAAAGTGAAAACCGGTTTCAGTATTTTCGCAGAAACCACACATCACAGTTCCGGCAGAGGTTTTAAGTCAGAACAAAGCCTCTGGCTGTCATTTTTCATCAAGTCACCGGCTTTAAATATCTATTATAGCGGCGATGGCGGTTATAGTGAAAGATTTAAAAAGATGGTTGAAAAATACCCAGCCATAGACTGGGCAGTTATGGAATGCGGACAGTATAACAAAGCCTGGCAATCGGTGCACGAGCTGCCTGAAGAAGTAGCGCAGGCAACTACGGAGCTCAAAGCAAAGAATATGCTTCCGGTGCATCACTCCAAATTCACACTGGCACAGCATCCCTGGGATGAACCATTGAAAAGGATTTCGGCCCTGTCGCAGGCAAAACCATACCGTCTGGCAACTCCTATGATAGGTGAACTGATCAGGCTGGATGATCCGTCACAGGTGTTTCAGCAATGGTGGAAACATGTAAAATAAAGAAAATTTCACTAGTTCATAAAAACATGAAACAGTTGATATAAAAGCGTAAACCTTCTGCTCAGGCCGAAGGTTTTTTAATTTAATTGTTTATTATAATGGCAGACTGCATTGGAAACAATGGAACTGATCATATTAAAATCATACTGATCCCTATGAAAACCATATATTCCGAATTCTACCATAAGTTTTCTGTGAAAAACACTCAAAAAATCAATGTCATATAATACCTGTATCACATTGCCGGCCATAAACTCTTTATATTCTGATGAGGAGTAATAAGAAAGATGATTGTTAAATCTTTTAAGCTCCTCCAGTTGTGATTGTGTGATTTGCTTAGCCATCATTATTTTTTTTAAAGATACAAAATCCGAATATCTTTTATACCCAGAGAATTGAAAATCTGATTATAAGTTGGTATTAAAATTTGATATTCAGATATTAAACTCCTGTATATAAGAGTCTCCAGCTATTGGACAGAACTTTGAAACAGTAAATATTTGAAGATTTATTAATCAATATTTAATAATTATTTAACGGGTAAGGGTAGGGGTATTGTTTAGTTTTGTGGCATGAAAACTTAATTAGTTTTTTCATATAATTATTTGTATCAATTTTAGCTGAGAGCTATCCTGTTTCAGGATAGCTTTTATATTCAGTTCTCTCTCCAAATCATTCACAGAGCAAAAAATACTCTTTTGTGCCAATTTCTTAGCAGTGAATACTATCAAAGGATCCACTTAAAAACTTTTTACCAGGCCAATACCGATACTTTTATCCTGATAAAAGGGAATGATCGCTGTTGAAGTTTTTTTATTTTTACCCCCAAATAATGAATTTATTTTAGGGTATAACCAATAAGCCAGTTCTGTTGACAGAATACCAAATCCGGCACCAGCGATAACATCACCCACCCAATGCTTATCATTTAACGTTCTGTAAACCCCAGTAAACACAGCTAAAGAATACCCGGAAATACTTAACCAAAAATGGGTGTCCTTATATTCCCTGAACATGAAATGTGCCGAGGAAAAAGCGGTTGCCGTATGACCGGACGGAAAAGAAAGATTATTGGATTGGTCCGGCCTTTCCTCTTTCACAATATGCTTTAGCGGAACAACCATTGAAGCGGATATCAGTTGTGAAGTAGCATAGATGATGGTCCTGTCCCTGAAATTGTGCTTTCCTTTTATACCTGCTGCATTTAATTCATATACCAATACGGCAGGTGCATACTGTGTATAATTATCTAACCGTATGTGGTCAGGCTGGTGCTCACTGATTTCGTGCCGGGTGGAAGAATTAAGCTGTTTCAATTCGTCTACTTTGAGGCTGGCTACTCCGTAACCAATAAAAACAGCCGGCACGATGAGGCTTTTATAATTTAACGATTTCTTTTGGGGATCAGAAATCATTACGCTGTCCTGCCTGGGTTTTGGGACCGTATCATTAGTCTGAGCGGCTAATTTTGTGTAAACTGATAATAAAATAACAATGAACATTATTATTTTTTTGTAATGTGCTGACATTGCTTTAAATTCTTTCATTGATGAGTTGAATATTCACTTTCTTGAACTTTGTCAGAATTTTTTTGCCATAATCCGTATGATAGTGATGGTGGGTAAGGACATGATAATTTTCTGCCGACCATTCCTGATCAGTATAGTACCTGCCAAGACAGGTCTCAAACTCAAGCCGGATTGCCTTTTCATATTCCGGATAATTAATCCGGGCAAAGTGGTACAGATCGGCATCACATAAGACTTTTTCTTCAATAGAGCCTGGGTTTTGCGGAAATCTGGTGGCATCAATACACTTTAAAACGGTTTCGATGAAGCTGTTGCGGCATCCGAGTTTTTCCAAAAATTCTGCAGCTATTCTTTTGCTTTCCTGTTCATGCCCTATATATTTTTTTGTATATCCGCAATCATGAAACCAGGCTGCCGTTTCTACAGTAAGCATTTCTTCTTCCGTAAGATTACTTTGCCTGCCGATTTCTATTGCTGCTTCCACAGCTTCGATCGTGTGGCTGACTGTATGAAAATGAAGATTATCCGGGAGATGATGGGTGAGAAATGCTATCGCATACTCCTTCACTTGTTCGATCAAATTTTCCATAGTGTTATTAACTTTAGTTTTTCATATTCAGAATTTATAGCTGTAGCCTAAACGAACGACCTGAGTTTCGTAATAGTCATCACTGGTATATCTAAAGTCCATACCCCGGATCTGTTTTTTAGTAACCAGTGTGTTCAATAAATCAGTAGCATTTAAGAAAATCTCTCCTTTACCTTTCTGAATTGCCTTTTTCAGACCTGCATCTACTGAAAATCTTGAAAGTATTTTCCCTTGTGGTATGATGTCCGGAGCCAGATATACTGCTGTCAACTGACCGTCCCATCCCTTTGCAAAATGAAAAACATTATTCAGCTTAATATTTCCGGATAAGGCTGTCTGCTTATTGGCAGAAAATATATTGGGTTGCGGATACAAATTTTCTACGGTAAAAGCATTGATCTGATTTCTATACAGGTTTCCGTTGATATTAAAGGAATACAAGCCTGAAACTTTTTGATTTAATATAGCTTCTAAACCCGTATTGTAGCTTTTTCCCGCATTTTGAAATACAGCATACACCAATGTACTTCCCGGAACAATACTTGAAATTCTAGTGATCGTGCCCTCAGAAAAACGATGATACAGGGCACTGTATAAATATCCGCTGTTCCAATTATGCTTATACCCTAATTCTATGGAATTGGTAAACTGCGGACGCAGAGTGGGATTTCCTACTTTTATGATTTCTGCATCATCATATTTTGGGAAAATACGGATGTCTACTTCATTGGGCCTGTCCACCCTGCGGTTATAAAACAGGGACAATTTATTGTTTTCATTGAATTTATAAGCTAATCTGAAATTAGGGAAGGGTTGTGTATAATGATAGCCGTCACTTTTATAGGTCGGATGATCAGGGTTTACGTCATACTGAATATTTACATACTCTAATCGCAGTCCTAATTCTGCTTCCCATGTTGAATTTTCAAAAACATAATTACCATATAAAGCAGGGATTATTTCTTTATAAGTTGCCCAGCCTCCCGCACTGGCATCTAAAACAGAATGGGCTCCGGGAATAAAGTTCATATTGGTCGGAATGCTCCTGTTTCTGAATTTGAAGCCGGTTTCTATACGTCCGTATTTTAGAGGCTTGATATAATCTATATTAAAATCATATACTTTTTCATCCGATAATAGTTTGAAGGCATCTGTTCCCGTAGTGTCAGGTAAGTAATTATCATAAAAATACTGTTCATTTTCACGGTGAAATGTGTAATTGAATCCTATATTGAGCAAATGTCCCGGCTCCTGAAATTTATGTTGGTAGCCGGCTGTAGCCATTACTGTAGTTTTGATCTCATCTTCCAGAAATTGCCAGAGACGTAATCGCTGTGACAAATCACCATTGAAGAAAGGCTGGTCGCCTCTGTCAATAATTTTTTCATTGCCATACATCCCTGAAATGGTAAGTGTATTTTGCTCGTTCATGGTCCAGTCTATGCCGGCTTTTGTGGTAAGGAAGTTGGTATTCCTGTTTCTTTTTAATTGGGAGTTGATCACAGTTCCATCATCATAGTTGCGAGTTACAAATTCATTTTTGTTCAGCGTTTGTGTATAGAGATTATCGGCCTGTAGAAAGATATTTACTTTGTCTTTTCTGTAATTAAGTGACAGAGAGGGATTGATCTTCGGAGTGAAAGTATATTGTGGTCTTATCGTTGGAAGGTTTTCTTTCCGTACCCACAGCGAACCTGTTCCATAAGTAAATCCTGCTTTGCCATTAAAACCGTTCTGCTTATTTTTCTTCATGATAATATTGATGATACCGGCATTCCCATTGGCATCATACTTTGAAGAAGGATTATTAATGATCTCAATTTTATCAATGGCAGACGAAGGAATGTTATCTAATCCTGTCTGGCTGCCAAAGCCGGTTAAAGCCGTTTGTTTACCATCAATTAATACCGTTACTTTATCATTGCCTCTTAATTGTACTTTTCCTTCCTGTACAGTGATGCCGGGAAGATTTTGCATACTCTGCAACACAGACCCGCCACTTTGACTGATATTGTCTGCTACTGAAAATGTTTTTTTATCCATTTTATGATCAATAGTGTTTCGCTTACCTGTAACCACTACCTCTTGTATGGAAGCCACTTTTTCCTGCATTTCAATAGAAGGAACCTCCAGATATTCTGAAAGGCTGCCTATAAAAAGCGGTTGCGTTTTAGTCTCATAACCGGAAAAAGAGATCTGTAAATTATAATTTCCCGGTTTTATATTATTAAAAGTAAATCTGCCTTTGTCATTGGTTACCGTACCGGATATAAATGCCTCATCCTTACTGCTTGTTAAAATTGCATTGGCATAAGGAATGATGGTTTTATCTGAAAATGTTTTTACCTCTCCTGAAATGGTTACAGAAGTGATCTGCGCAAAAGAACAGGTAAAAGATTGGAGAAAAAGGATGAATAAAAAAATGAAATTCTTTTTTTGCATGAAATTGTATCTTAAAATTTTATGATACAAAACTGCGAACTGATTTAGAAGAAATTTTGAACAGTGATTGTTATACATTTTATCTGTTTAAAGATAGTACAGTACTAAAGAGGTTCACTACTTATTATTCTTTCATTTTTCCGTTTTTAAACCTTTCACTTGCAGTCTGATAATAAGAAATAGTCTGAGAAACCAGAATTTTATTCTGATCCTTCACTTCAGACATTGATTTTTCTTTTTCAGAAACCATGAATTGCTTTATCCGCTTACGGTCATCTATTTGAGTAAACTGATTGCCTTTTAGCATTCCTAATGTTCTGTAATTTCCAATGAATGCCCGTTCATCTCCTGCTTTCATCAGGTTAACATCCTTGCCATATAAAGCGGTATTATAATTCCATCCCAAATATCCGAGCAATGTAGGCACAAGATCTATTTGAGAGGTTAGCCTGTTTATTTTTTCAGGTTTGTGAGGCAGATTATAAATGATAGCAGGAATATGGTGTTTATCAATATTGATCTCCCATTTTCCGGCACTGCTTGCACAGTGATCAGCTACGATCAAAAACACCGTATTGCGGAACCACGACTTTTCTTTAGCATTCATTATGAACTTGCCTAGTGCATAGTCAGTATATTTTACGGCAGCATTCCTGTTGCCTTGAGGAAGGTCAATGGTTTTAGCAGGAAAAGTATAAGGTTTATGATTAGAAGTAGTCATAATGAACTGAAAGAATGGAGTGCTGGTTGTTGCGCTTTTATCCGCATATTGAATTGCCTGTTTGTATAGATCCTCATCACAAATTCCCCATGCATTTTCAAAACTCACTTCATGATCCGGGATTTTATAACGATGGGTTGCTATTTTATCTGATAAAGGATTTCCCCTGTCCCTGTCCACAATATCAAATCCCTGTCCGCCGAAAAAGTTATTCATATTGTCAAAATAGCCGTCACCACCATAAATAAAGTATGGATGATAGTTTTTCTGCCTTAATACTGTTGCTATGGAAAACAGGTTTTGATTATCCGGTCTTCTTACAATACTATTTCCCGGGGTAGGAGGAACACACAAAGTAAGGGCTTCCATGCCTCTTACCGTTCTTGTTCCGGTAGCATACAGATTAGTGAAGAAAATACTTTTTTTAGCTAAATTGTCATAATTGGGAGTAAGATTTTCCTTATTTCCAAATGCCGACAGGAAATCTGCGCTGAAACTTTCAATGGCAATAAGTATAATATTAGGATGAGCTTCATTATTACCCGCTATATATCGGGTTATATTGTCCCACTGACTGGAAGTATATCGTTCGTTTTCCTGTAACAGGTCCTTTTTTACAATAGAGTAGGCTTCCTTTTCAGGAAGTTTGGGATAGAAAGTTCCATAATCAAGCTCATTAGACCTGAAAGCAGCAAAAAATGAATACACTCCATTTTTCCCAAGCTCATTAACGACCAGGTTATTACTGAACTCGGCCTGTTTATTTTTTGTGACAGATGATAACAAGAAGGTAATAAATAACAGGGGAATTGCATAGACAGCCCGGATTTTAACAGGCTTTTGATCCGAAAACGTACTTGCAAAAGCTCCGGTTCTGTATAATAGGAAGAAAGTAAGAGCAACTAAACTCAGCAATACTCCAATAATTAATGGTAACGGATAAGATTCATTGATATTGGAAACTACTTCGTAAGTGTATATTAAATAATCTACAGCAATAAAATTAAACCTTGCACCAAATTCATCCCAAAAAGGAATTTCGGCCATTAGACTGAAATAGATAATGATAAGAGCTATTGCAAGATAAGTGTAAGTAAAAATCTTATCAAATAGCGTTCCTGTCCATTTTTTTGGAAATACCAGAAGGTAAACAGCATAAAGCGTTAAAAAAAACAATCCTGTTGCCAGATCAAAAACAAATCCTGTGAAAAATGTCCTCACCAGCGATATGAAATTAAAGTCCACATCTTTAAAAGACCAGATAAAAAATGTGACCCTTATCAAAAATGAAAGGAGAATGTATAGCCCTAAAACAGTGAAAAATGCTGAAAATCTGCTCTTAAAGATCTTTCCTTTCAGAGATCTTGTCTTTGTACTCATATCTTACTCGTTAGAAACGGGTAAAATGCGGGCTCAATTTTGAAGAAATTTTGAATTGCGAATCAATCACAAATTCCTTTATCAAAAATTAGTAAATTTTTGGGCGTAATTTTTACAGGTATACTGAAAAAATGTGATGATCATTCTCAAACTTATAGCTGATCGTCCAATGATGAAAGCTGCTTATTTCCTTAATGATAGCCAATCCCAGACCACTTCCACTATTATCCTCGGATGCCCTTGAAAACCGTTTGAAAAGAGACTCAGTATTTAATTCTTTCTCCCCGAAATTAGCAACCTCAAACGTCGAATTAGTCAATGTGACCAAAACAGAATTATTAGGTAAAGTATGACGAATGGCATTGATCAATAAATTGTTGATTAGGATCTCTGTTAAGCTGCTATTACCATTTATTTTTATATCAGGAGAAATTTGAGTTTTAACAGTAATGCTTTTTTGCTCAAAATGTTCATGCAATACATCCAAGCTTTGCCGTAATAAGCTGTCGAATCCTATGACCTCAGAATTATCAAACTGGCTGTTATCAATTTTTGCCAGTAGCAGAAGGTTTTTATTGATGCGTGAACTTCTCGTTAAAGCTTTATTCATGTCTTCGGCAATATCATATTGCTTTTCTGTCAGATCATCATCCTGTAATAAAATATCCAGTTTGTTTTTTAAGATTGCCAGTGGCGTCTGTAATTCGTGGGATGCATTTTCTGTGAATTCTTTTTGGGTTTTATATACGGATACACTATGTTCTATCAATTTGTTCAGTGATTGATTAAGCTCTTCAAATTCGGTTGTATCGGTTGTATCAAATTGAATATGGCTTTGAGTATTTAGATTAAATGTTTTGAGCTTGCCCAAGGTATCTTGAAATGGTTTCCAGACCGAAGCTGAAAGTTTCCTGTTTAAAAACAATAAACCGGCTACAATAAGTATAAAGAAAAAAACAGTGGTAACGGCAATGGCGGCAATAGTTTCCTGTGACTCTTCAATATTGGTTTCAACGGTAAAGCGAAAAGGCCTATTACGCAGGTGAATGATGGTGGAAAGACATCTGAAGCGGTCAATATTAGAGTCGGTGGAATAAGATTTTTGTTTTAAGATGGTAAAAACACTGTCCTTTAGGTGGTCTCCGTTTTTTATATTCTGGATATTGGTTCCCGGCTGAATATGATTCCAGAGTGCAATACTCTGATCGAGCTGTTCATCTGACAGCTTTAGTCGGTTCAAGGCATATGATGTTTTGTCCACAACAATTCTGTTGTGCTCATCCAGTTCATTCTTCCAAATGGTATCCACCACAAAGTAATACACCGGAATACTTATGATAAGTATAATAAGCACATAGATTAGAAATGGCCTGGTTGCCTTACTTAATAACGGTTTCATCTTTCCGTTTGTTAGTTGTTTTCCCATTTATATCCTGTTCCGTATACTGTTTTTAAATATTGGTCACAACCTGCTTCATGCAATTTCTTTTTCAGGTTTTTTACATGGGCGTAAACAAAATCATGATTATCCAGCATATCCGCAAAATCGCCGGAAAGATGTTCTGCCAATGTACTTTTTGAAATAACCCGGTTTTTATTCCCGATAAAATAGATAAGCAAATCGAATTCCTTTTTGGTAAGGGTGATGGATGTATCGTTTACAGATACTGTTTTTGCCAGCAAATCGATCTGCAGTTCATTTTGCCTGATGATATTGGAGCTGCTGAACTGTTTTCTGCGGATAATAGAGTAGATGCGGGCCGTAAGCTCAGAAAGATGGAAAGGCTTGGTAAGATAATCATCTGCCCCGACCTTAAGGCCTCTAATTTTATCATCCAAAGCATTTTTTGCCGAAATAATAATAACACCGTCTTGTTTGCCCTGGCTTTTCAATTCTTCCAGAATTTTTAAACCATTCCCATCGGGCAGCATAATATCCAGTAAGATACAGTCATACTGATACGCTTCTATTCTGTTGATCGCCTCACCAAATGTGGTGGCAAATTCACATAAATAGTTTTCCTTTGAAAGATATTCAGCAATACTTTTAGCCAGCTCTTCTTCGTCTTCTATGATCAGGATTTTCATGCTGCAAATGTAAAAATTCAATTTAGAAGAAATTTTGAAGAAAGATGTACTTATCTGATACGGGGTACATTACCATACAACAATAATTTCAGTATCTCAGCATCTCTCAAATGCCAGCTTCCCCAGGAAATTGGGGTATCGCCATAAGCATCTTTCACGGATGGATCTGCTCCGGCATCCAAAAGTATTTTAATCAGCTCCGCATTTCCATAAGCTGCTGCCCGATGGAGAGGTGTTTCGCCTTTTAAGAAAGCATCTCTCATAAAGCAAAGCGTTTCCTCACCGTCAATTGTTTTCTTGTTGACGTCTGTGCCTGCATTCACCAATAATTTTACAATTTCTGTTCTCTGCTCCGGTTCGCTTGTCTTGCATATAGTATAATGCAGTGCATTTTCGCCGGTATCTGCAAAACTAAAGTTTGGATTGGCTCCTTTTTCCAACAGCCATCTCACCGAAGCGGCCTGGCCATTGAACGCGGCATTACAGAGAGGGTTATTGCTCTTTTCCCAGTCAATTAAAGCACCTAAGCTGTGGTATAACTCCAATGCCGGAATATTGCCTTCCCATGCTGCGGAAAACACGGCGCAGTTTCCTCCGGCTTCCGTATAGTTGATATCTGCTCCCTGAGAGACAAACTTTTTTACAGCTTCTAAATTACCTTCTACAGCTGCATCCAGTAATTGTTGATTTAAGTTTTCCATTATTAAGAATATTTATTTAACTGATATGATGCCCGAAAACCAATTCATAACCGTTATTGTCCAGAATAGAAAAATCCCGCATCAGGTACTCACGATCGGCAATCGATGATTGTATGGTAACTTTGTCCCTTATGTCTTCCCAAAGTGCATCCACATTTTGAGAAAAAATATAAATGCTTCCTGTCATAAGCGGCTTCGGAAAGAATGATTCCCTGTCATCCGCATTTTCACAATCATCAGGTCCGGCAATAGGAACAATTATCATAATTTTGATATCATCTCTTGATAATGAAGCGAAATTGGGAAAATTGCTTTGGCTCCTGAACCCGAGAATGTTTACATAAAATGCAATCGTTTTCTCCAGGTCCTTAGTCCATAAAATTGGGCTGAGCGTCTTTAATACTGTTTCCATAGATACGAATTATAAAATAATGTCTTCAATATTATCTCTCTGCCAGCCGGGCCCATTCTGCTTCCAGATCAAGATATACTTCTTTCTTATTATCGCGGTTCACATAAACAATCAGGTCTTTTTCGGGAGTAATAAGGTTATAGTAAAGAGGGTCGATACATTCTTTGTAACTGGCCGGAAATTGTTCTCCTATATCAGTTGTTATCCGTAACTGTAAGATCACTTGTGGAATATTGTTTAGGCTCATACCGGTTCGTTGCATGCCAAGCACACGGGCCTTTCCCTTTATACCGGTTGTTTTCAGATCGTTTATTTTATTGGCTTTTCGGGTGAAGAAAAACGTAATGATTATCATCGATACTATCGGTAAAAGAATAAAGGAACCACCCATGAAGTAAAAAAAGTAATTGAGCGGATACCCATCATCAGTAAGAGAACCGGGCTCTGCATTGTATCCTGCAATCAGCATACCCATGCCTACAATAAAGAAGACGGCAGGGCCTAAATAGAAAATCAGATTTTTTTTCATATTTTATATAAGGTTAATTGGCTATTTTCTGTTACTTATCATGATCAGGATTTCATGTTTTATTTAGGTAATTATCTATGCCGATAGTTGATAAAAGGTAAGGCTTACCTTTGTGTTAATCAGAGTTCTTCCTTATCCGGGTAGAACTGTTATTTCTATTCTGCCCGGTTAATGATGAAACTGCTTTCCTGTTTTGTAAAGCCCACTTTGGGATAATATTCCATTGCCGTCGGAACTGATAAAAGTAAAACCATCGATTGGTCACCGACTTTTTCCTTCGTTAATGCGATCAGGTGTTTGCCAATACCTTCTTTTTTATACTCATGCCTCACGGCAAGATCTGAAAGATAACAAGCCCAGACCCAATCTGTAATGGATCGGGAAACACCAACCAATAATTCGTTGTGCCAGGCAGTAACAATGAGGTTTGAATTATCAAACATCTTTTGTATCCGCTCTTTGTCATTTGTTGGTCTTGGTAAACCTGAATTATTATAAAGTTCGATGATCTGGTCGGCAGTTGGTCTCTTATCAAAACTATATTCTATGTTCATACTGTATTTATTGAGTAATATTATTTGACATAATTAATATTTATATACCAATTCAAATGTACTAATATGAAATGAAGTTTAAAACAGAGGGGATATACAAAGTGATATTAAAGAAATACCGGATGCCGTTAATAATTCATTAACCTGATAGAACCTATTAAAATAAACTACCCTGACAGAGCCCCGAATAGATCTTTTTAAATTTTTTATAAACTATTATTAGCCAAAAGGTGAAAGGGTAACAGGTCCCATTTTCCAATGAGTCATAAATCCGATGAGGATATAAGTCAAAATAATTGTTTCCAAACCAAGCAACATAAAAAATAATACAATCCTGTAACTAATTCCTAATTTTGAATAATCATTGTTGAAAGCATTATAATAACCATACCCGACATAGAAAAAGAGGCCAACAGTCGCAATAAAGCTCGCTACTGAATTACTGAGACCCACTAAATGATTAAAATTAAAATATATATTTATGAATGTTTGCAGTAATAATATCCCAAGTAGTATCATTCCTGATATTATTGCATGTTCGCTTAGATTGAGTTTTTTTCTTCTGAATAAAATAAAACTGTTTAATGCACCTAACGGAACAAAGAGGAAAATTATGAATTTGTTATTTTGGGCAATAAATTCATTTATTTTTTTACTGGCTTCGTTTATGTAGGTTTTGTTTGCGGTTTCAGAAACCCTGCCATATATTAATTCATCTACATGACGAAAAAATATCATTACACCTATTATTATCAAAGTCAAGTAAAATATATTGTAATACCTGATTCGTTTTCCTGAAATATAGTCAAGTGCGGCTTTTCCCGGACGAATTAATGCCTGTTTTGCAGTAAATAATATTCCTTTGTCAATATGAAATGTACCGTGTAATAAATCATGCAAAATAAAATGCCTGAAAGAAATGCGGTGCGTATCGGCTTTTTGTCCGCAGCCTGCACAAAATTTATCAGTTAATTCTTTTTCGCAGTTAAGACAGTTTTTATTTGTCATCTACTTTTAAGCTGGGATAAGTTTTAATCATTGACTATATTATCCAAATTTACGTATTACGTTAATATTGAGTATATAGTGTTGCGTATATCAATTTTATGATATATAAACTGATGGTAAATTAATAAATTATTTTTTATTTCGTTAAAATCAGTATGCTAATATATAAATAAATATTTTCAGAAACTCATCTAAAAAAGAAGTTTGAAAATAAACACTTCTAAGTTTTATTTTCTCATACATGTATTTGTGGGCTCAAAAAACTCGGCAGAACAATTCCCGGAATACAATAAAAAAAGGACTTATTTAAAAGTCCTTTTTTTGATCAGATTGTAGCCTCACCAAGAATCGAACTTGGATCTAAAGTTTAGGAAACTTCTATTCTATCCGTTGAACTATGAGGCCATGTGAAAGAAGTGCCAAAGGTATTTAATAAAAAAAGAAAAAACAAACTGAAATGATAAAGAGATGAAAGAATCCGTTCTTTAGGAACGGATCCAGTAGATAAAACATCTCATTTTTTTAATTAGACAACAATAAAAAGCACAGCCGACAATGCTGTGCTTAAATTTTTATTTCAAATTTAATTGCAATTTCAAAGTTGAAAAAAGCAAAAAATGTTTCCACCTTCAATTATATTACATAGTAAATGTACTTATATTTTTAATACGAAACATCAATTAAATGTTAAAATTCACAACTTATCCACATTTTTTTGTGGATAACTATGCAATCGCCTTTTACAACTCATTTTTAGAGCCCGTCTGTTCCGGCTATTCATCCTCAAATTTTGATTTTTGCTGAATGTCGGATACTGAGGATATGTTCAATAAATTTCAAAGCCCTCGTTTCATTGTAATAAATATTATTTTTATCTACAAACCCCACATGGCCGCCATGATCTGTCATTTCCAAGAATACATTCTTGCTTTTCTCAGCAATTTCCTTTGGATAACAACTGTCTGAAAGGAAACTGTCATTCTTTGCATTGATTAGCAGAGCAGGGATTTTGATATTAGGGAGAAACTGTAATGCACTGCTTCGGGTATAATAATCCAGGGCATTTTTAAAACCATTGGCTTTGGAAGTATAGAAGTCATCATATTCTTTCAGGGTCCTGATCTTATTAATGTCATGTTTTGTAAGCTTCCCCGGAAACATTATTTCTTTTTCCTTCAGCTTGTTTTTCAACGTAAGCAGGAAGTCAGTTGAATACAGGAAATTTCTGGGAGCCTGCAAAGATCGCATACATCCTTCAAGATCCACAGGAGTGGATACCGCTATTATTCCCCTTAATTCTTCAGGCAGGTTTTCACTTTCGCCGGCAAATTTTAAAGCCAGATTTCCGCCCAGGCTGAACCCTTTGATATAAATATGACGATAGATCCCTTTTTCGAGGATATACTCCAAAACCGCTTTTATATCCTCAGTTCTTCCCGAATGATAAGAGGAAAACAGCCGGTTAGGTTCTCCGGAACAGCTTCTGTAATTTACGGCACAACAATCAATTCCGCTTTCATTAAAGATCTTTGCGGTTCCCAGAACATAGGGACGTTGTGCATTTCCTTCCAGACCATGTAAAACAATGATACAGCTATCTGATTTATTTGATGCGTAGCTCCATTCCAGGTCCATAAAATCCCCGTCAGGAAGTTCCAGCCTTTCCCTGAGCTGTGCCACGCCATTCACTTTTCTTATAAGCGCAGAATATAATGTGGAAACGTCTCCGTTTCTGAAGATCCGCTTTGGAGGTGAATAAGAGGATGGAACAATAGGCATTTTTATTCCAGCTTTTCTTTGATATATTTTGCAGTGTGAGAGCTTTTATTCTTTACCAGATCCTCAGGAGTTCCTGCAAATATAACTTCGCCACCATATTTTCCAGCCTCAGGCCCGATGTCAATAATATGATCGGCACATTTGATGATATCAGGCTGATGCTCGATCACTATTACAGAATGCCCCAGATCGATCAAAGCCTGTAAAGATTTCAACAGTTTCTGGATATCATGGAAATGAAGCCCTGTGGAAGGTTCATCAAAGACAAATAATGTTTTATCCGTAGTTACCCCTTTTACTAAGAATGATGCCAGTTTCACACGCTGGGCTTCCCCACCTGAAAGGGTAGAAGAGCTTTGTCCCAGTTGCAGGTATCCTAAGCCAACATCCTGCAAAGGAGTGAGTTTCGTTGCAATTTTATCTTCATGATTTTCCCTGAAGAACTCAAGAGCTTCATCAACGGTCATATGAAGAATATCTGAAATATTCTTTTCATCATACCTGACGTCCAGGATTTCACTTTTAAACCGGGTTCCTTTGCATACCTCGCATTCCAGCTCGATATCTGCCATGAACTGCATGGAAACATTGATCACGCCTTCTCCCTTACATTCATCACATCTTCCGCCGTCTACATTGAAGGAGAAATGCTTGGGTTTATATCCCATCATCTTAGCAGTTTTCTGCTTGGCAAACAGGTCACGGATATCATCATAAGCTTTCAGATAGGTCACGGGGTTTGAACGAGATGATTTGCCGATTGGATTCTGATCGATCAGTTCAATATTTTTGATCAGTTTTTTAGGAAATTCCACCGAATCATAATCTCCTTTTTTTCCGCCCATTCCTAATTGAATCTGGATATCATTGGTCAGGATCTCTTTCATCAGGGTAGATTTTCCGCTTCCCGAAACTCCTGAAATGACAACCAGGCTTTCCAGAGGAATATCTACATCTATATTTTTAAGATTGTTTTGGCGTGCCCCTTTGATATAGATCCATTCCTTTGCTTTTCTTCGTTTTTTAGGAACTTCTATCTCCAGTCTTCCGGTAAGGTATTTTGAAGTGAGCGTATCTGCATTTTTCAGATCATTATAATCACCGGCAAAAACCAATTCCCCGCCAAGATATCCTGCCTCAGGGCCAATATCTATAATGTAATCCGCCGCTTTCATCACATCTTCATCATGTTCCACGACAATAACTGTATTTCCAAGATCACGAAGGTTTTTTAAAACCCCGATCAAATTTTCAGTATCCCGGGAATGTAATCCGATGGACGGTTCATCCAATATATAAATAGATCCTACCAGAGAGCTTCCTAAGCTCGTTGCGAGGTTGATCCTCTGGCTTTCTCCTCCGGACAGGGTATTGGAAGTTCTGTTTAATGTTAAATATCCAAGCCCTACCTTTAACAGGAATTCAAGGCGTGTGGTTATCTCATAAAGCAGCCTTTTGGCTACCTCCTGATCATGCTCCGAAAGCTTTAATGCTTTAATTAACGGGGACAGTTCATCCAAAGGAAGCTCGATCATCGACTGGATATTATGCCCGTCGACTTTTACCCAGCTTGTTTCCTCGCGCAAACGCAGTCCCTCACAGGTAGGGCATACTGTTTTCCCCCTATAACGGGACAGCATGACACGGTACTGGATCTTATATAAGTTTTCTTCAAGCATTTTGAAGAAATTGTTGATTGACGGGAAACTACTGCTTCCGTCACCTTTCCACAAAAAGCTCTTTTGCTCTTTGGTCAGCTGATGGTAAGGTTTGTGAATAGGGAAGTCACCCGCTTTTTTGATGAATGACTTCTTCCACTCGCTCATGCTTTCACCTTTCCATGAAACCACAGCATCTTCATAGATGGACAGTACCTTATTGGGAATGACCAAGTCTTCATCTATTCCGATTACTTTTCCATATCCTTCACAGGTAGGACATGCTCCATAAGGATTGTTAAAACTGAAAAAATGAACATTTGGTTCAAGGAATTCTATGCCATCGAGTTCAAATTTATTGGAGAATTCCCTGACTTTTCCTGTTTCTATATTTTTAAGGGAACAGTAACCGTGTCCTTCATAAAAAGCCATTTGTATGGAATCTGCCAGCCTTTGAAGAAAGCTTTCATCCTCCTCATAAGAAAAACGGTCGATCACCAGATTGATCATCATTCCCTTTTCCGGAGTGAATCCGAAGCTCTCCAGATCTTCAATCCCGGCCAGATTTCCATTGATCTCAAGCCTTGTAAAGCCGGCCAGCTTTAAAATATTGAGTGTCTCACTGAAAGCCGTAATATCATACTCCAAAGGTGTGGTCAGTAAAAAAGACTCATTTTTTCCGGAATTCTTAATAAAATCTACTACATCAGAAACAGAATCTTTCTTCACTTCTTCCCCGGAAACCGGTGAAAAGGTTTTTCCTATCCTTGCAAACAGAAGTTTCAGGTAATCATAAATTTCCGTTGATGTTCCGACCGTAGAACGGGGATTGGACGAGATTACTTTCTGCTGGATGGCAATGGAAGGAGCCAGTCCTTTGATATCATCAACTTTTGGTTTTTCGAGTTTGCCAAGGAACTGGCGGGCATAGGAGCTTAAGCTCTCCACGTATCTTCTTTGTCCCTCTGCATAAATGGTATCAAAGGCCAGGGAAGATTTTCCGCTTCCTGAAACGCCCGTAATAACGATGAGTTTATTTTTAGGGATAAGTACATCGATGTGTTTCAGGTTGTTAAGATGTGCGTTTTTAACAAAAACCTGTTTTTTTATATCTATTTCTGTAGTTGAGGCCATAGTAAAATTAAGACTCACAAAATTACGAATTTTCAACGGAAATTTTTAACCTGAAAAGGGGATAATATTGTTAAATATTAAAGCAGATAATTACAAATTTTGATGAAGTATTCCATGAGCAGAAGCCATATCGATAGTATATTATTCATTTCAAATGTTAAATTTTATATTTTCATGATCTTTTTTAATTTTCCTATTGTTTTTTATTTTAAAATTATTTAAAATTGTATTCATAAATATGTAATATAGAATGAGAAAATTAATCAGAGATCTAGTTACACATTTAATGAGAAAAAGGTAGAACTATTAATTTCCCACAAACATAAGATGCAGATCAACTGCATCTTTTTTTTATGATAACTATCATTTTTTTGTCTTAGCTAAGTCCATTACTTTTGATTTCTGTAAAAACTCATTTTTCCGGATGCCGTTTCCGGAGTGTAAAACAGATAAGATATGCTCAAAAAAATTGGAAGTATAGTTTTTCTCGGATTTTTATTTTTCATTAATGCCCAGGAGAAAACAACTGATATAGAAACCATAGAAATTCAGGGAAAATTTATTTCCACACCTTATAAAAGTGCCAACCAGAATATTTCCGTTATTACAAAAGAAGAGATTGCCCATTCACCGGCAAAAAGCATTGATGAAATTCTCCAGCAAATTCCGGGAATGGATATCAGGAGGAGAGGAGCCAACGGGGTGCAGAGTGATGTGGGCTTCCGTGGAAGTTCTTTCGAGCAGGTACTTCTTCTCCTGAACGGGATCAGGATGAATGATTCCCAAACAGGACATAATTCTCTGAATCTGCCGCTCGACCTAGAGGATGTGGAAAGGATAGAGATCATCAAAGGGCCTGCTGCAAGGAGATTTGGCCAGAACGCCTATGCGGGAGTGATTAATATCATTACAAAAACCTATCCCGGGAAAAGAGTAAAGATCAGTGCGGAAGGAGGGGATTATGAAACTTATGGTTATGGGTTTAATGCCCATTTGGGTAATGAAAAATTCTCAAATTCACTTCAGGCCAATTCCAATACTTCACAGGGATATATGCACAATACGGATTATGAGATCCGCAACGTCTTTTATCAGAGTAAGATGAATATAAATAACGGAAACCTGAGCCTGCAGGCTGGCTTTTCTGAAAAGAAATTCGGAGCGAACGGATTTTATTCTTCACCAAAGGCTACGGAGCAGTATGAGGAAGTACAGGCATCTGTTGTCAGTCTGGCTCATCAGCAGACTTTTGAAAATTTAAGACTCAATTCGAATATATATTGGAGAAGGGGGCAGGATATGTACCTTTATAACAGGGAAAAACCTGAGATCTACAGGAATATGCATATTGGAAATAATGTGGGCGGAGAGATCAATTCCAGCTATGTCTGGGGATTGGGAACTACAGGTTTAGGAGTTGAGCTCAGGAAAGAGTTTCTGGCGAGTAATAACCTGGGAGACAGAAACCGTTTTGTATCACAGGTTTTCTTTGAACATCATTTTTCACTGCTCGATAATAAGCTTAATATTTCACCGGGAATTTCGTGGGCCAATTATTCTAAGGAAGGCAACTTTTTCTATCCCGGTCTGGATGTAGGGTATAATCTCACCCCGGCTCACAAGGTTTATGGAAATATAGCCACAGTACACCGGGTTCCCACATTTACCGATCTTTATTATGTAAGTAAAACGGAGCAGGGAAATCCTGACCTGATCCCGGAAAATGCAGTATATGCAGAAGCCGGATACCAGTTTCAGAACAACAGGATCTTGGCTAAAATCAGTGGATTTATGAGAAATTCTGACAATTCGATCGACTGGATCAAAAAATCGCTGGAAGATCCTGTATGGTATGCACAGAATGTAGGTAAAATTGATACGAAAGGGGTAGAAGTGGAACTCAATCACAAAGTGTTAAAGTGGCTGAAATATTCAGCGGGATATACCTATTTGGATAACAGGCTAAAAGCATCAGATAATTTTGTTTCGAGATATGTAGTTGATAATCTAAAGCATCAGTTCATTGGAAAGCTGGAAATCCGATTCCTGAAATATTTTACCAATGAGTTCGTCTACAGGTATAATGAGAGGATGAATTCAGGCAGCTATAATCTCCTTGATCAGAAGGTAAGTTTTGCTAAAGATAATTTTACAGTATATGCTTTGATCAATAACATCACTGATACAAAATACACTGAGACATTTGGAGTTCAGATGCCTGACAGATGGTTTCATATAGGGGTTTCATACAATATTAATATTAAGTAAACTTAACATTACCCAATTGTTAAATGCTATATTTTTGCAAAAATTTTTTATGAAACTTTTTTTAGGCCTGAGTTTATTTTTCTCCATTACTTTTTTTAAGGCGCAGGAACATATTTCCAGCTTCAATGCACTCACGCTCACCTATAAGTTTCATCCCAAGTTTTTCCTGTATGCAGAAGGGCAGTTAAGAGGGAATGAGGAATTCAGTTATCCTGATTATTATGAAATAAAAGGGGGATTGGGATACAATCTTACCAAAAATCATAAACCTTTTATCGGTCTTGGAAGGTATGTGAGCTATAAAAATCATTCCTTAAGCAGAGAGGAGTTCAGGGTCTGGCTGCAGGATGTGATCGACATCAAAAAAGGAGTCGTAAAATTTGAAAACCGTTTCCGTGCCGAGCAGAGTTGGTTTTATGAGCCTAAAACAGATAGAAATTCTACAAGAAACCGTTTCCGTTACCGTTTGAACATCACCGTTCCTTTGAATGCCAAAAGCGTAAAGCCGGGAACTGTTTTTGCCAACGTATATGATGAGCTTTTCTTTGTAACGCCTATGAAGCCTACATTTGCCAGAAACAGGGTATATGGAGGATTCGGTTATCAGATAGATGATAACTTCGGGCTGGCAGCAGGGTATCTCTGGCAAAGGGAATTCGAAGCTTCAGGAAATAAAAACCTACATTTTCTTTACCTTGCCATCAATATCAATATTGACGGAACAAAACCTGAAACAAAATCTTATGATTTCCCGGGTGCGGATTAAGGAACTTTTTTCAAACCTGCCTGGAAATTTAATAATTCTTCTTTGAAATCCAGATAAATTTTGTTGAGTATTGTCTGATATTCATTCACTAAAGTAAATACTGCATTGACCTCTTTTTGGATATAGTGGTCATTATTAAAATAAATATACTCAGAATCTATGAATTGTTTCAGCACATTCTGATGCTGTTCTGTTAATAGATCCTTATAACTGGAAATCTCTAGAAATTCATTGAGTTTCTTTTTAAAAGGTTTTTCCTGGTTGAGTAATACCGCTCTGTACTTCCGTATCTGATCAAAAGGTAATTGAGTGGTCATGAATTGTATATGCTTTATAAATTCATTGATTGAGCCATGAAATTCATCATACTCCCTGTCTATAATCGCAAATTTCCTGTATTTATCTGCTAAGACCGTTTTATTTTGAGTATCGGCATTACTGTAAAAATATAAGAATATCTGTCTGTCATTTTCAGCCAGGATGGCTTTCACGTTTTCAAGATTTTGAGAGAGTTCCGGGATTAAATTTTCCGAATCCTTTGTTTTATAAAGAGCTCCGTTATATTTGAAAGTTTTAATTACTTTGGGATTGGCTATAAGGTAGTTTAAGGTATTCAAATCATTTTCAATTCCTATTTTTTCGTGGACTAATGAAACATTTTTATCACTAAAAAAGCCATCGGCTTTAATATGTTGATCAGTAGTATTAATTATCGCGTCAATATTTTCCAAAACAGGATGATGCCTTTCATAATATCCATTAAAATGGGTATTCATGGTCTGATATGGGTACTTTTCAAGATACAGGCTTACGAATTCCTTATCATCAATCACTTTACCGACATTTTTAATGTGGTATAAGGTCAGATACTTATTAGTCAGTATCTTACATATATTATCAAATCCGTGAACAATATTTTTAGCGAGGTCATTATTTTCAAGGCAGTTTTTAGTATTGTTTTTCCAGATCTTCTCGATCCTTTTATCAATATCAGGGTGAGATGCCCATTGATCCTCGATCTCTATTTTCGTTTTATTATAGCGTTTTATATCTTCTGCATCCACCTTTGGTAAGCCGTTCTCATAAGAATGATTATTTTTTTCGCTAATAATCTTCATTAATGAGCTTTGATTTTCATAAAGATTTTCAGGAAGGTATTTTTGCTCGCTATTTGTGTAGAATAATAATGAATTATCCAATGCCGACTGGCTTAGCTCAAGTCTTAATAAACAAGACACCTGCTCCTTAGGATTGGTAATATAAGTCGAAATAGCATCGGCATGATATTCCATTTCTCTCTGTAATGAAGCATGATTTTTAAATAAGAAGTTTGAAACGCTTTTTAGAATAAACTGAAATACACTGATAAAGCCTATAGAAATAAGTCCGAAGAATTTAAAAGCCGCATATCCGGACCCTTCCAAAATAAAGGCTTCATAATTCTTATTGTTATACACTGTTTCAAAAATAATTTTCTCTGCCTGATTGACATATCCTCCCACTTTCATACTCTTTTGGGAAAAATGGCCGAACTCGTGGGCCAGGATCGTTTTTAATTCACCTACACTTGTGGAATTGATAAGCCCTATACCGATGGTCAGATTCTTCTTTGCCGGTAAGAACATACTCCAGAAAATGGAATCATAGCTTACACTCGCATTTACATCCGGAGAAAGAAAAACTTTTTTAGGTGCTTGAACATTGGTTTCCAGTACGATCCCATCAATAACTGCAAAAAGCTCGGGCTGGTGATTACGTGTAATTTCGATCAGGTGGCTTTTATCGTAATGCGGATTAGAAAAAATAAATCTTATCAGGAAGTAAAACACAAAAAGACCGATACTAAACAGTCCTATTGCCGCAATGATAGTGAAGGTGTTTATATCAAAAGCCAAGATCTTAACAGCTCCGTAACCTAATAAGAAAATTAAAAGGAGTGAAATTAAAATTAAAACAAAATAGAGGGTGAAAAATATCAAAACTGATACAATTGCGGAAGCCAGCTTACTCTTGTAAACCGAAGAAATTTTAGGGAGGTTATTCATTTGGATTTTTAGTATTTCTCTGTCAAATATCGGTATGCCTTTAAATATTTATTGAGTCTTTTGATATCTTTAGGAGTAAGCTCGCGGTTTACCCTTCTCAGATCCATATTATCACGGAGATCGTTCAACTTTACGGCTACAGCCAAAGGGGATCTTTCCGTTCTCCTGATAAAGTCATCATAGTCTTCATCGGGATCAAATTTGGTGAGACAGCTGACTGCGAACAGGATGTACTCCGGAAAGCCCTCACTTCTTAAATAATCGAGGCTAAATTCAGCAGGATGATCTTCAACAACATCGTGAAGAACTCCGACAATTTTTTCGTCCATCGTTTTACCATACTCCATTACACGCATTACATGGGCAATATAAGGGGCATCATATTTATCGGTCTGCCCTTTATGGGCTCTGTCAGCAATTTTTATGGCTTTATATAGTAAGTCTTCTTTTGTCATTCCAATGGAAATAGATTACAAAAATAAAAAATGCCTCAGGATTGTGAAGCATTTTTGTATTAATTATTTTACATGATCTTATCGGCCGGTCTCGTCTTCCACCACGGCTCCCGGAGCATTGGTTTTTACAGATTCTATCCCGTTTTCCATCCCGTTCTCCGATTCGTACATCTGGCTGGTTCCTATGACCTGGCCATTGCCTGCTTTTAAATTGAAATAACATCTGTCATCTGATGCGGTTTTTCTTTCAAAGTTTGAATCACTTCCGGAATTGGTTCTCACCGATTCAATGCCGTTTTCACAGGCAGATCTGGATCCATATCCCTGGCTGGTTAGGATAACCTGTCCGTTTCCAGCCTTTAAATTGAATTGAAAATCGTCGTTGGTTCTTTTGGAGATAATAAATTTTCCCATAGTTTGATATTTTAAAATTTTTGGTTATAGCTTAGTTTTGATTAATTATTTTTTTGGTTCATTTTCAGGCTTTTCAGGAGGAGTTGAATTCAGAATTTTATATTCCGAATGATCTTTTTGAGGCTCATTTAAACCTGAATATACGAAATCATTCTTTGGCTTAGCAACAGGCATTTCATATTCTTTTTTCTGTTGACGCTCTAAAGAACTTTTATTTTGTAGTTTCATCAGATCATTATATTCATAGATCTTTATGGGACCTGTTTTCGGTGATGGCAGCACTTTTTCTTTTTTCTGGGCAGAAACCAACACTGAAACTAGGATAAAAGGAATTAATATTGTTTTCATCAATTGAATTTTCAATAAAATTAAAGAAAATTTATTAAAAACAAAAAAACGCCTCCAAAAGAGACGTTTAAAATCAAATTATCTGGTTTAAAGACTAATAATGTCCTTTTTCAATATAGTGTGCAGCAATCTTTTCAGTTAATGCCACTACATTCGGCTGATTGGTATATTTGGTAAACCTTCTCAATCCTGAAAGCATCATTCTCTGCTCATCTCCTTCGGCAAAAGAAACAATTCCTTCTTTGGCGGCAGCGATGATCTTTTCAACTGCTTTATAAAGATTCAGCTGAGCCATTGCTGCTTCCACAGAGTCAGGGGAGAAGTGCTTTTCTACTCTTAATATAGTAGATTCCGCCATGTAGATCTGGTTAAGGATCTCTGAGGCATTCAATAATAAATGCTGCTGCTTTTCAATTTCGGTCATATATTTCTGAAGGGCAGCACCAGAAACCATTAAAAATACTTTCTTAAGATTGGCCACAATGGCTTTTTCTTCACTCATGAATGCAGAATAATCAGGCACTTCAAATGAAGGGATACCCATTAATTCTTTGCTGATAGCCATTGCAGGGGATAACAGATCCAATTCTCCTTTCATTGCTCTCTTGATGAGCATTCCTACAGATAAAAGCCTGTTGATCTCATTGGTTCCTTCATAGATCCTTGAAATCCTTGAATCTCTCCATGCTGCTTCCATCGGAGTATCTTCGGAGAATCCCATCCCACCATATACCTGGATTCCTTCATCAGCGGTAAGCTGGGCAAGATCGGAAACGAAAACTTTAAGGATAGAGCATTCTACCGCAAATTCTTCCACACCTTTCAATTCTGCTGCCTGATGGTCTAATCCGCCTGCAACCAGCTCATCAATTTTATCCTGAACATTTTTAGCCGCTCTGTATGATCCTGATTCGCTTACGAAGGTTCCCGCAGCCATTTCAGCAATCTTCTTTCTGATCGCACCGAAAGTTGAAATAGAAACCCCGAATTGTTTTCTTTCATTAGAATACTGGATAGAATGATTCAAAATCCTTCTTTGAGCATCAAGGCAGGCTGCTGCCAATTTGATACGGCCTACATTCAATGCATTAAGAGCGATTTTGAACCCGTTATTTCTTTCACCCAAAAGGTTCTCAACAGGAATTTTCATATCATTAAAGAAAACCTGACGGGTAGAGGAGGCACGGATCCCTAATTTATGTTCTTCTTCACCAAAAGTAAGGCTTCCCGGATTTTCGAGCTCGGAACGGTTGATCACAAAGCCCGTAATGTTCTTATCATCATCTATTTTAGCAAATAAAGTGAATGTATCTGCAAACCCTGCATTGGAAATCCACATTTTCTGCCCGTTGATGATATAATGTTTTCCATCTTCAGAAAGTTTTGCTTTCGTTTTTCCTGAATTGGCATCAGAACCTGCATCCGGTTCCGTAAGGCAGTATGCCCCGAATTTTGTACCTGCTGCCAGATCCGGAAGGTATTTTTTCTTTAACTCTTCTGAACCGTAAAGCAGGATAGGAAGTGTCCCGATTCCGGTATGTGCCCCATAAGCTGTTGCCAATGAACCTGTAACTCCTGAAATGTAATCACATGCCAGCATAGTCGTCACAAAGCCCATTCCAAGACCTCCATATTCTTCAGGAACCGCAATTCCCAATAATCCCATTTCTCCAAGCTTACGCATTACCTCTTCAGTGAATGCATAATCTTTCTTTTCAAAACGTTCTTTTTGCGGAACCACGTCTCTGTCAATAAATTCCTTTGCGGAATCACGAAGCATTTTTTGTTCTTCTGAAAGCTCCTCCAAAGAAAAGATCTCATTAGCAGGAATTTCTCTGATCAGGAACTCACCGCCTTTTAATGTTTTATTAAGTGTATCGCTCATTATTTTAAATTTTTTAGATTAAAAGAATAAAGAGAAAAGAATAAAGACTTACAATTTTAAGTTTTTTTGAAAGCCGGAAATCATTTTCTGTAATTCTGTGATTTTATTTTCTATATTTTCAAGTTTGGACAGATCAAAATAATTTCTGTTCGAAGAGATTATAATTTGAGTTTGTAATTCATAAAGAGAACCGAGACTAATTTCTAAAAACCTATTAAAATCTTTATTAGAACTCCTGCTTGAGCCTTCTGCAATATTTGAAGCGACAGAAACGGAACATCTTCTGATTTGAGATTTTAATCCAAATTCCTCACTTTTTGGAAAACTATCCGTAAGAATATAAATCTCATCTGTCAGTTCTATAGAAAATCTCCAAATATTCAGATTCTTAAAATTGTAAGTCTTTATTCTTTTCTCTTTATTCTTTGTCTTTTGTCTAAAGCAACTCAAAGATTGAAGCAGCACCCTGTCCTGTTCCCACACACATAGAAACCATTCCGTACTTGTTGCCGCGTTTTCTCATTTCATCCAGCAACTGCACGGTAAGCTTGGTTCCTGTACATCCCAGCGGGTGACCAAGTGCGATGGCGCCTCCGTTTACATTTAAAATGTCAGGATTTAATCCTAATTCTTTTTTGATGGCAACGGACTGTGATGCAAATGCTTCATTCAATTCGATCAATTCGATATCCTTTAATTCTAAACCTGCCTGTTTTAAAGCTTTTGGAATAGCATAAATCGGTCCCATACCCATAATCCTTGGCTCAAGTCCGGCTGCCGCATAAGCTGCCAGTCTTGCTTCAGGCTGTAGTCCTAATTCTTTTACCATTTCTTCGCTCATCACGATCACGAAAGCCGCCCCGTCGCTCATTTGTGAAGAGTTTCCGGCGGTTACGCTTCCTCCGTTGGCAAAAACAGGCTTTAGTTTTGTCAAACCTTCTAATGAAGTATCTTTTCTGGGACCTTCATCTACAGAAAAATCAAATTTCTTTGTCTGCATTTTCTGATTTTCATCCAGGAAGTTATATTCAACAGGAATAGATACAATCTGGCTGGCAAATTTATTTTCAGTGATTGCCTTTAATGCTTTCTGATGGGATTCAAAAGCAAACTGATCCTGTTCTTCTCTTGTGATCTTATATTGTTTGGCTACTTCTTCCGCAGTGTAGCCCATTCCCCAGTAGTAATCAGGGTTAGTTTTTGCAATATCCGTCTCAGGGACAGGCTTGTAGCCACCCATCGGGATATATGACATGGATTCCGTACCTCCTGCGATGATACAGTCTGCCATTCCTGCCTGAATTTTGGCTGAAGCAATAGCGATAGCCTCACTTCCTGATGCACAATACCTGTTCACAGTAACTCCCGGAACTTTGTCTGTATTCAATCCCATTAAGGAAATCAAACGGGCTACGTTTAATCCCTGCTCAGCTTCAGGCATTGCATTTCCTACAATAAGGTCATCAATCCTGTTTTTATCCAATTGCGGAACATCTGCCATCAGTTTTTCGATAACTGTTGCCGCCATTACATCGGGTCTTGTAAATCTTAAACTTCCTTTTGGAGCTTTTCCAACGGCAGTTCTGTAACCCTTTACTATATATGCTGTCTTCATTTTAGATTAGAGATTTTGAGACAAGAGATCTGAGACTCTTGTCTGTTTTTTATATAACTTTTTTATTAATATTTTCTTTAAAAGCATAAATCATTTTCTGAACTTCATCAAGCTTATTGAGTAAAGGTTGATTTATTTCTTCTGAAATAAAATTCAATTTTTCACAAATTATTAGCTGAGTTTGAAGTTCATAAGAAGAACCATATGCAATACTCAAAAAATAATAAAATTCCTTTTCTCTTTCTCTTCCGGCACCTTCTGCTATATTGGAAGAAATTGAGACAGCAGCTCTTTTAATTTGTGAAGAAAGTCCATACTTTTCATCATTTGGCAAATTTGCTAATGCTTTATAGACGGCAACACACAAATCAATTGAGTCACTCCAGATTTTTAATTTTTTAATGTTATGCATGTCAGATCCTGCTTTTTATCTCTTAGTCTCAAGTCTTAAAGTCTCAAGTCTAATTTCTCAATGGTTTTCCATTCTGTAACATATACTGTATTCTCTCCAATGTTTTTCTTTCACCGCAAAGCTGAAGGAAAGCTTCTCTTTCAAGATTCAATAAGTATTGTTCGTTGACCACAGTTGGTTCGGAAAGGTTTCCTCCGACCATTACATACGCTAATTTGTCTGCAATTTTCTTATCGTGTTCAGAAATGTAGTTTCCGGTCAGCATCTGATCAGTTCCTACGTAGAACATTCCTAATGCATCTTTCCCTAAAACTTTTACCGATTGCTGGATTGGCTGGGTATATCCCTGTTCGGCCAATAGTCTTGCTACTCTTTTAGCCTCAGCAATTTGTCTGTTTTTATTTACAACAACAATATCTTTTCCTTTTTCAAGGATACCCATATCATATGCTTCATAGGCGGAAGTGGCTACTTTACCCATAGCGATATTCATGAAGGCATCACGAAGCCTGTTGTTTTTTACGTCATCACTGTGAAATTCTCTGGAAGTCCTTAAAGTAAGTTCCTTAGTTCCACCACCTCCCGGAATTACTCCAACACCGGTTTCTACCAGTCCGATATAAGTTTCCGCAGCAGCAACTACACGGTCTGCATGCATGGTCATTTCACAACCACCACCTAAAGTCATTCCGTGAGGTGCGACTACAACCGGAACAGAAGAGTAGCGTACTCTCATCATAGATTTCTGGAAGTAAGCAATTGCCATGTTCAGATCATCCCAATCCTGCTCAATAGCCATCATGAGGATCATGGCCAGATTAGCTCCTACAGAGAAATTTGTTCCCTGGTTTCCTACAACTAAACCATCATATTCTTTTTCAGCTAAGTCAATGGCTCTGTTCAGTCCGTCAAGAACCTCGCCTCCCAGAGAGTTCATTTTTGAACGGATCTCGAAGTTGATGATTCCGTCACCCAAATCTTCAATAGCAGAACCTGAATTGCTCCAAAGTGTTTTGTTCTTCCTGATGTTATCTAAAATGATGAAGGCATCCTGTCCCGGAATATTATTGTAATTTCCTGAGTTCTTGTCATAATAGATGCTTTGGCCCTCATCATTCACTTTGTAGAAGGTTTCACCTTTTTCGGCAAGTGATTTTGCCCAGTCAGAAACTTCATAGCCTGCATCTTTTGCCAGCTCAACACCTTTTGCAATTCCTACGGCATCCCATATCTCGAACGGACCGTTTTCCCATCCGAAACCGGCTCTCATGGCATCATCAATTTTGTAGATGTCATCAGAAATTTCAGGAACTTTATGGGAAACATACGCGAATAATGATCCTAAGGATTTTCTGTACAATTCTCCGGCTTTATCTTTCCCGCCGATCAGAACTTTAAATCTGTCGATCGGTTTATCTATGGTTTTTGTTAATTCTAAAGTAGGAAAAGAAGATTTACCCTGAAGCTCGTATTCCAGTGTATCAAGATTTAATCCGTGAATTTCGGATTTTCCTTCTGCATTTTTTACTTTTTTATAGAATCCCTGCTCGGTTTTAGAGCCCAGCCACTTATTGTCTACCATCTTCTGGATATAATCCGGAAGGGTGAATACATTATTAAAGTCATTAGACTCGGCACCGCTTTGGCGAACTCCATTGGCTACATGTACTAATGTATCAAGACCTACCACATCTGCTGTTCTGAACGTTGCAGACTTAGGACGCCCGATCACGGGACCTGTCAATTTATCCACCTCAGAAACGGTTAATCCCAGTTTTTTAACATTGTGAAGCAGGTCCATCATTGAAAATACTCCGACCCTGTTTGCAATAAACGCAGGGGTATCTTTTGCCAGAACGGTTGTTTTTCCTAAGAATTTAGCTCCGTAATTCATATAGAAATCTACGATCTCAGGAGCTGTATCCTGGGTAGGAATAATCTCTAAAAGCGGAAGGTATCTTACAGGATTAAAGAAATGCGTTCCTGCGAAATATTTTTTAAAATCATCGCTTCTCCCTTCTGTCAGCAAATGAATAGGGATCCCGGATGTATTGGAGGAAATTAATGTTCCCGGTTTTCTGAACTGTTCAATTTTTTCGTAAACGGCTTTCTTGATGTCCAGCCTTTCAACCACTACTTCAATAATCCAGTCGGTGTCTTTTATTTTTGATAAATCATCATCAAAATTTCCGATCCTGATCCTGTCTGCAAATTTTGGAGAATAGAGCAGGGCAGGGCTTGCTTTTTTCAACTTTTCAAAGTTTTCAGCAGCAATTCTGTTTCTTACCACTTTATCATCTCTGGTCAAACCTTTTTTTTGTTCAGCTTCAGTCAGTTCAAAAGGAACGATATCCAGCAGCAATACTTCCACGCCAATATTGGCAAAGTGAGCTGCGATACCGCTTCCCATAATTCCTGAACCGAGAACCGTCACATGTTTGATTCTTCTTTTCATTTGATTATATTTATTTGATTATTTGGTCAAATGTAACCTTACGGTTTCATTTTAATTTATTTTCTGTTGTTTAGATCGTTAGCGATTTTCATGATTTCAATCATTACTTCTTTAAAAACTTCCATTTTTTCAAGAGGAATTCTTTCCATCACTTTTTTGTTGAAGTTAACGACAACTTCTTTTGAAAGGTTTCTGGAGTTCAATCCTTTTTCTGTAAGTTTTATAATGACCTCTCTTTTGTCGGTGGTCGTTTTTTCCTTATAGATATATCCGTTATCTTCTAAAAGCTTGATGATTCGGGTAAGGGAAGTAGGTTCTATGGCCATTTTAGGTCCCAGATTTGTACTCCTTGTTCCTTCCTTCGGGTCTATTTTAAGAAGAGTAAGAGCCTGAACTGCCGTAGAATCATGTTCCTGAGCCAGTTCGGAATACATTTTAGAAACAGCTAACCACGTCTGTTTTAAAATTAAATCTACATTTTCTATTTTATCTTTATTATCCATCATTTTTGTGGTAATGGGTTTATCCAAATTTAGCAAATATTATGCATGCATAGTATTTATTTGCATTAAATTTTATTAATACATTGATAATAAGGTTATTAAATTATATGACAAGCATAATACTATGCATGCATAGTATATGAAATAAACAACAGAAATGGCGTATTAATGAATGTTTCTGATTAATTTCACAATTTCTTCGAAAGATTTACATTGGTGTTCTAAATTACCTTCAGAAATAGTCCAAAAGTTATTGTGAAATTCAAATCTGAGGGAAGAGAGATCTTTTTGAAAGTTTTTTTGAAGTAATGAATACAGCATTTCCTTATGAAAATCCGGCGCAGAAATTTTGGGGGCAATAAAGCTTTCATGAATATGAAACAGGGAAGCATTTGTTAATTCCTCATGCTGAAGAAGGACATCTTCAACAATTCCTGAATACAGATGATTGTTTTTCACATACCATATTTTATCAGCAAATTCTTTGGCCAATCGCCAGTCATGTGAGGAAAACAGAATGAGTTTATTCTGTTCCCTGGCCAATTTCCGCAAGGTTTTAAGAATGATGATTTTATTTTTCTCATCCAGATGGGTGGTTGGTTCATCCAGGATAATAACGGGAGAGTTCTGAGTAAGAGCCCTGCCAATAAAGGCTTTCTGAAGGTTACCATCCGAAAGGTTTTTTAGCAGTGTATGCTTGTATTGCGTTAGTTCGAGTTCTTCAATAATATCTGAGACCTCTTCTCTGTCCTGTTTCTTTAATTCAAAATAAAAAGGATAATAAATATATTTCCCCAATGAAATAAGGTCTTCAACAGTATAATTCTGAGGGATAACCGATTTTGAAAAAACAACCACAATATTTTCTGCTATTTCTTTAACGGAGAGACTTTTTACATTCTTATTATTGATCAGAATATCTCCGCTTAATAAAGAAACCTGATGCAGTATAGATTTTATAAGGGTGGTTTTCCCCACACCATTATTCCCGATCAAAAGGCAAACCTCTCCCAAATTCAAATCCGCATTGGCATTTGAAATCAGGGAAGTATTATAACCGATACTTGCTCGTTTGATCTGTAGGTGCATAATTATTTGTTAATCGCGAAGACGCTATTTTATTAATTTTAAAGAATTGTTTTTTTAAGACGCAGAGAATTTGACTTTGTCAAATTTAAAATTCTCCTATTTCTATATTAACTTTATAACCCGTTTACAACTCTTGTTACTCCATTTTTGAAAATATCAGATTGAAAATTTATCAATAGTCCTAATTTACAGTTAGTCATTTTAAGATAGGTTAAAAGCTGAGCTTTGTGAATGGGATTTATATATTCAACCGCTTTTATTTCTAATATTAACTTATTCTCAACAATCATATCCAATCTGAATGCATTTTGAATTGTCAGGTCTTCATAAACAATAGATAGAACTTTTTGTTTCTCTACAAGCACCCCGGATTTATTAAGTTCATGAAACATACATTCTTCATAAACATTTTCAAATAAACCAGGTCCAAGCTTTTTATGGATCTTTAATCCTGCTTCAAAAACAATTTTTGATAATTCATTTTCTGTCATTTGTGTTTTTTATTTTTGTTGCTCAATCGTTGATGTCATTCCTAGGGGATAAGAAAATCAAATATTTTTAGCAAACATTATATAATATTTCAGTATTCTTTACTCTTTTTATCGAAGATAAAGCCTTTGCGCCTTAAAAACTATTCTTTAAAATTAATAAAATAGCGTCATTGCGATTAACTATATTTAAGTCTTATTCTCTTTTAACAGCATCATCAATATCACAGGTATTCCAAATACGGAGCTTATCACATTCAGGGGGATAAGGGTTTTCTCCGCAACAATTGAAAATATCAGCATAATCAGCATTCCTAAGCCCATATTAAGGATCCATTGCTGCCAGAGCTTTGCCGGATTATAGATGAGCCTGCAAAAATGCGGAACAATGATCCCTATAAATAAAACAGGGCCCAAAAATGCCGTAACAGAAGCGGAGAGTAAGGAAGAACATGCTATAACCAATAGTTTCAGCTGCTGTAAATTAACCCCGAGACTCTGTGCATAGGAGCTTCCCAGTGAGTTGCCTATTAAAGGCTTTATTGTTTTGAAACAGATAAACAATCCTATGAATATCAATATGGATAAAACAATGATCTGGTTCCCCGTTACCATATTATTAGCACCAAAAGACCATAGAATATAGTTTTTCAGGCTTTGATTTTCAGCATAAAACTGAAGCAGGGAAACAATAGCTCCGGCAAAAGCGGAAACAAGGAACCCGAAAATAATAAGATAGGATTTATCTTGAAATCTTTTGGACATGGATATTAAAACCAACATAAGAAGTAAACCTCCTATGATTGCTGATAAACTAAGCAAACTGTTCTGCAAAAACTCAGGTAATGGGATTTGGTATGAAAAGAATATGTAAAAGGCTACCGATAAGCTTGCTACTGAGGTAATTCCTAAAATATCAGGTCCGGCTAAAGGATTCTGAAAATATTCCTGCATTAAAAATCCTGAAGTAGGAATTGAGATCCCGGCTAAAAGCATGGCCAGCACACGGTTAATGCGGATCTCAGCGATCTGGCTGTTGGCAGATTCCTGAAAAAAATCCTGAAGGTGTAAACTTAAAAATCCTGTGTTCAGATTAATGACCGCAGCAAGGATAATAGCGGTAAAGAATACCAGACACAGGATTTTGAATTTTTTCATTATTTAAGTAAGAGATTATTATTTTTTCAGTCTCTCAATTTCTTTCTCAAGCATACTTTGGTCAATCATTCCCACGAATTCCTGTGTTTTATCTCCCTTTTTCATGAAGGTAAAAGGAATCGAGCTGCCATCCCAAGTCTTAAAATTAGAGGTAAAGAAGTTTTCATCAAGCATGCTGCCGTCAAGCAAAACCGTATTGCTACGAATTCCCTGTTCATCTGCAAAGCTGGAAACCTTAGTTGCCCAATCTTCCTTACTGTCAAGACTAATGAAGGTAAATTTTACAGGCTGGTTTTTTAATTCCTCCATTTTTTCTTTAAAATGCGGGATCTCTCTTACACATGGCCCACACCAGGTGGCAAAGAAATTAGTGACATATAAGGTGTCATTCTTAGTCTTCAGAAATTCAGAAGTCTTCTGGGGTGTAAATTCGTTTAATGCTACTGGGGCTGGAGATGGTTCCTGTGTAGAAACAGAATCTGAGAATACCACGGTATCATCAGTTTTCGTGCTTTCTTTTTTACAGCCGGAAAGAGCAGCCATTATCAACATTGATAAAATTATCTTCTTCATAATTATTTTTTATCTATTTTTGAATTGAAGTTATGGAACAACAAATCTATAAGGGGAAACTGACGCAGTTTCATGAGCTAAAAATAACGAAAAAGGGAGAACTGACCAAAAATACTTTTTCTCTGGAATTTGAAATTCCCGAGGATCTGCAGGACAATTTCAGGTTTGAGGCAGGCCAGTATGTGAGCGTTAAATTTCATGCTCATGGTAAGGAAGTGATCAATGACTATTCAATGACTACGGCTCCCTATGAAAAAAAAATAGGTTTGGGAATAAAGGTGAATTCTCCTGACGGATCCACAGCACAGCTATTCAGGAACTATAATGAAGGCGACAGGATACTGGTAAGCGAACCCGGTGGAAGATTTACGCTGGTTTCCAAACCGAATGAGTTCAGGACCATTGTTGCTTTTGCAGCAGGAATTGGGATTACTCCCATTTTAAGCCATTTTAAGAATATTCTTCATCATGAGCCCAGAACAAGATTATTCCTGTTTTTTGGGAACAGGAATTCGGAAGAACTGATTTATAGAGAATTGCTGGATACTCTTGCCCGGCAATGTGGTGAAAGATTACAGATCTTTTACTTCTTTTCGCAGGAGAAAACAGCTGATCAATTCTTTTACGGAAGATTGGATGAGAAAAAGCTGAATTTAATTATCAACCAGATCCTTCATTTAGATGATACAGATGAAGAATCTACGATCTGGGATGCCGTGGATGAAGTCCTGATCTGCGGAAAAGGGGAGATGATCAAAACTCTGGCGAATGCATGCTATCATCATGGAATTCCTAAAAAGAATATTCATTTTGAACTTTTTGAAGAATATAATGACGATATTTATCCTATTGAGAAGGAATTTCCTCTGATTGAAGATATAAATGTTGCATTCAAAATGTTAGGAAAGGAATACCTGGCTGTGCTTCCTGATAACAGAGATAAAATTCTGCAACAATTACTGATTCAGAAGTTTCCGGTTCCTTATTCATGTAAATCCGGAATATGCGGAAGCTGTGAATGCATTTTGGAAGAGGGTGAAGTGGAACTGCTGGAAAATGAATATCTAACCGAAAAAGAAGAGGCACAGGGACATATCTTAGCATGCATGTCTATAGCAAAAAGTAAAAAAATAAAGCTTAACTTCGATCTTACTTGAGAATCATAAAAAACATATTTAACCTCACTTTTATATCGGCTGAAATTGGAATTTTGCTGATATGTCTTGCCAATGTCTGGGTTTTTGCACTTACCAATGGCCGGACATATACCAAGATCTCTAAAATCCCTCCCCGTGAAGTAGCATTGGTCTTAGGAACTTCACCCAAAACGAGATCCGGAGCCTCCAATCCTTATTTTACCAAAAGAATGGATGCTGCCGCTTTACTTTATCATCACGGAAAGATCAGAAAAATTATTGTAAGCGGAGAAAAAAGCAAAGGCTACAATGAGCCTGCTGCCATGAAAAAATACCTGATCTATCAGGAAGGGGTTCCTGAGGACATCATCGTAGAGGATCCTAAAGGCTTTAACACCTATAAAAGTATCTTGCGCTGTAAAGATGTTTATAAAAAAGATAATGTAATTATTGTTTCACAGGGGTTTCATAATCTCCGGGCCTTATTTTTTGCCAGAAATAATAATATGAACGCCCTGGGTTTCGATGCCCGGGATGTTACCAAACCGGAAAGCTACTACAGAAACCAGGCTAGGGAAATACTGGCAAGAGTGATTGCTGTAGTTTATTTTATATTGGGTATTTCTCCTGATTAGAAAGGATATCCGAATGCAATATTGAGGGTAGGTTTGAAGGGCTGGAAGTATTTGAATCTCCATTTTTCCCCATCTGGTTTGTTCGGATCATAAATTTTATATGCAAGATCCAGCCTTAACGTGATATAGGCTACATTTACCCTTAACCCGAATCCGCTTCCTATCCCCACCTGTCTTAAGAACTTGTTGAATTTGAATTCATCACCATAACCATCATTATAATTTCTAAGGCTCCATGTATTCCCGATATCGGTAAAAAGGGCTCCTTCATACATTTCATTAAAAGGGACCCTGTATTCTATATTAGTAGTGAGCTTCAGGTTATCGGTCATATACGTACGTACTCTTTCATCTACCTGGGAATCGGCCGGGCCTAATCCTCCAAAAGCAACCCATGCTCTTATATCGTTGGATCCTCCATTGAAATAAGACCTGATCACCGGCATGGAAGAAGAATTTCCGTAAGGGATTCCTGCTCCTATGAACTGGCGCAATACCAAAGTCTGGTTAGTATTAAACTTAAAATATTTTCTTACATCGATATCAAATTTCACAAACTGTGCATAAGGTATTCCAAAGATCGTTCTCTGCGGGCTGGTAACCACACCACCATCATCTCTTTTCTGGTTGAAAATACTTAAAATATTACCCGCCAGTTCTACTTTACCATTAAAATAGAAAGCGTTGGGGTAATCTTTTTTTCCGATCTCGTTATACACAAAATTATAAATCATGGAAGATATGATCACATCCTGTGTCTGCCTGTCCTTATTGATCAGGGTTCCAGCGAAGGCAGTAAAGAGGTCTGCTCCCTGCTGGTCTAAATTGCTCAGATACTTTGTATCCTCCACAATCTGCTGAGATACTTCATCAATAGTAATCTGCCCGGCTTCAAATGCCGCACCTGCATCAGTATTATAAGCAAAATAATTAGCGAACATATCACGTCTTACTGCATCATCATTAACAAAATAAGAATAATAAGCATCTTTATTTTTGGTTAAACTCAACTGCGTATTGAAGAGGGTGAGCCTGTGAGATACCTTATCATTTACAGTAGCCATATAATTTAGCCCTGTATTAAAATTTACTCTTCCCAGGCCAATATTATTTTGCGAAGAAACTCCCAGAACAATGGATGAAGTAGGGCTGTAGCGCTTAGGAAGCAATTTGTAATAATCAAAAGGCAAAAGCAATCTTGGGAAATTCAATGAAGCCTGGGCTGAGATCTCATAGGCAAGAACTCTTTTATCGATATCTTTTGTACTCCTGATAGACCCGAAAGTACCCGCAAGACTTGTGGAAAGGTTTTCGGCACCACCAAAGATATTTCTTGTCGTTAGGTCAACTGAAGGGGAAATCCCGAGATTTAACAGCTGGGAATAATTGATATCAGTCCCTACCTTAAGCTCATACTTGGGAAGGGGTTTCAGGATATAAGTCACGTCAATGATACTGTCATTAGGAGCTATATCACCACCTCTTCGCAGGGAATCCCTTGCTTTCAGGATGCTGAAATTATTCATAGACAGAAGATTCCTTTTGGTCAGATCCAGTTTCTTCTGGTCATATACCTGTTTAGGCCCCACGGTAATGGCTCTCCATAATGCCCGTGTTTTATATTGCTCGTCCACTTTATGGAATCTTATGCCTCTTAAACTGTCTTTAACGGTATTTTTAGAAAAATCACTCATTTCATCTACTACGGCAACATCTATATTTCCTATGGTAGCAATTTTATACGGACTATCGGCAGAGTCTTTGTGAATCTCCAGCGTGAGAGGAACCTGCTTTCTGCTTTTCAGTGAATCCGCAACGAAATAGATATCCTCATTAGAACTGTTAAACCGATAATATCCTTTCTCCCGCATCAGCTCATTGATCCTTGCCACTTCTTTTTCCAGCACGGTCTGGTCAAGAATCTGTCCGGATTTTATAAGGCTTTCATGAATCTGCTGACGGTAGATCTCTTTAATTTTCAGATCCGGGATATTATAATAATAATCTTTAATATAGGTTGGATCATTATGGGTGATATAGTAGGTTACGGCAGCTTTTTTAGCTGCAGAATCCAGCTCATGTTTAAATTTTACCTCTCCGTCCCAATAGCCTCTGTAGGTAAGCCTTTTATCAATAGATTCAGCTCCTTTTCCCGTTCTTGTCTGGTCTAAAATGACCGGCGGAGATCCCCAGCTGTGAAACAGCCGATCCCAAAACAGGTTTTTACCTATGTTGCTTTTCATATTGTATTTCAGGAAAAGAGAATCCCTCAGCTTCTGATTCCTCATTTCGCCGGGATAGGTCATGTATTCGTTAAGAATAGTATCGTACTTGGGATTGGCCATATTGTAAAACACTAAACCCAGCGGTACAAAAAGTAACTGCTTCTTATTGGGCTTCTGCTGAACATAGCTTTTCAGTTCTTCATCAAAAAATTCTTTCTTATCTTCAAATTCAAATTTATTCTTGGTAAGCAAATATTCCCCGTCTGGAACTTTCTTAGTAGTGCTGCAAGCGTAAAGGAGACCAACAAATGTTGCAAATGAGATAATTTTATAATATTTTTGAGGAGAATTCTTATAATGCTTACAGCTCATACAATAAAAGTTTTACAGTCTTTGGATAAAAAGAAGTTCAGACAAAAATACAATTTGTTTTTGGTTGAAGGTAATAAAACCATTAATGAACTTTTTCATTCCAACTTTAAAATTAAAGAAATATTATCTACTGATCCGCAAAAATTAGACCGTACAGATATTCCGGTGACCCATATCTCTGAAAATGAGCTTAAAAAAATCAGTTTTCTTAAAACCCCTAAAGATTCTGTAGCCGTTTGTTATATAAATCCGGAAGAAAAACTGGAAGATAAAAGTGTACAACTGATATTGGACGGAATTCAGGATCCGGGAAACTTAGGAACCATTATCCGCCTTGCAGACTGGTTCGGGATTGAACAGATCATTTGCAGCAACGACACTGTGGATTTTTACAACCCGAAAGTGATACAGGCAAGTATGGGGTCTTTTACAAGGGTCAATATGGTGTATTGTGATCTTGCAAGGTATCTCTCGGAAACCCAAAATATTAATATAGGAACGGACATGGAGGGGGAGAACCTATACACTTTCCAAAGACCTGAAAAAATCAACCTGATCCTTGGAAATGAAGGGAACGGAATGCGCCCCGAAACCGAAAAGTTACTTCATAAAAAAATCAGTATCCCACGATTTGGAAAGTCACAATCTACGGAAAGCCTGAATGTTTCTATGGCAGCAGGGATTATATTGGGACAATTGTTTTCTAAATAGAGATATTAGAGGTTATTGATTTCAAAATTTAAATTCCGCTGAATTTCAGCTAACTTCTAACCTCTAATATCTAACTTCTATATAAGCTGTTCCATACTGGAAACGCTTTTGTTTTTCTGATAGTTTTCTAATTTTTTCCTTACAAATTTTAAGGCTACCGGTGCCAGATAGATCATGGCTGCACCCAAAAGTTTCTTTTTCCAGTTGGGGCTACTCATATTTTTTTTGGCATAATTTCCTATTAAAGCAGTAATTCCAAGTTTGATAACAGCATCCATGGCATTTCCCTTAAAAGCCGAATTGGCAATTCCCATTGCCGTATTTTTGCTGATCAGTACATCTTTGATCTCAGAGGTAATCTGCTTGGCAATAACGTCTTTTCTCAAAACTATTTTCTCTTCACCGTCCTCATCCGTTTTTTCCTGCAGGTACTGGTCTGTTAAACCATTGGTGAATGCACTTAAGCTTTCTTTGGTATTTTTGAAGGTGAGAAGATTTTCCAGGTCATTGATCTCGTTTTTCAATAATTTTTTCTTCCTTCTTAATTCATTTAAGCTCTCATAGTTTCTGCCCATAGTTTAATGATTTAAAAATTTAATAACCTGATCAGCTACAGAATTTACAATAGTCCTTTTAAAAGCAATGATAAGAAGCATCACCGTGAAGTAAAAAGCGGCGACAATTAAAAAACCATAAGAATTATTGTCTAATGCCTTACCGATAAGAAATGCTATCCCGAAATTGAAAAGAATGATAAAAAAAGCAAAAGCTACCAACAGTACAACAAGGTAAGTAATGATCCCTGCAGAAAGCGAAGATTTTTCCGTAGCTTCAATCTTCAGCAGATCTATTCTTTTCGATGTGTACTCTTTTATAGTCTCTATCATTGTTTTTTTTTAAAGTTACAAAAAAAGGAACCTGAATGCACAAAGTTCCTTTCACAATTTAAAAATTAATTGAGGTTTTATTTTTTAAGATCATTTAATTCCGCTTCCACATCTTTTACTACATCAGTAGTTTTGGAAACGATCTGATCTTTGTATTTATCATACCCGTCTTTTACGGTATGAGCCACATTGTTCGCTGTTTCTTTAAAAGTGGAAGAGATGTTGCTATACTGATCTTTTACTTTTTCAGAAACTTCTCCGTATTTGTTTTTTGCCTGATCTTTAAGATCATTTGCCTTATCCTTTATTTTTTTTCTAGTTTCTTTACCTTCTTCCGGAGCATAAAGCATTCCTAATACTACCCCTGCAGCAGCGCCTGCAAGAAGTCCCGCTAATATACCCGCTGTATTGTTTCCTTTTCTAGACATTTTTTGTTTTTTAATAGTTAATAAATTAGTTTTTTACAGTAATAGTAATTACAATTAATATACCAAATGAACAGTTTTGTCTTATTAAAATTTGTTAAATCTTATGAATGTAAGATAAAATACTTTCAATGGTTTCTCTCTTTGTCATATGAGTATTATCTATAACAATAGCGTCATCAGCCTGCTTCAATGGGGCAATTTCCCTCTCACTGTCTATTTTGTCCCTTTCGATAAGGTTTTCTTTCACCTGCTGTTCATCTGCTTCAATTCCCAGGCTCAAAAGCTCATTATATCTTCTTTTCGTCCTTTCATCTATGCTTGCCGTAAGGAAGAACTTGAAGTCAGCATTTGGCAGAACTACTGTCCCTATGTCACGCCCATCCATAATAATGCCGCCTTTTTCTGCCAGATTGCGTTGAGATTGAAGTAAAAAATCCCTTACTTCCTTCTGTTTTGCCACCAGACTTACGTTGTCGGAAACTTCATTGGTACGGATCTCTTTAGAAATATCCTTATGATTGAGATAGAGGACCAGTTCTCCTTCATCATTTTTAAATTCAAGCTGAATTTTTTCTAAGGAAGAAAAAAGCTGATTCAGGTCTATGGTTCCGTTCTCATCTTTACAGGTTTGCAGGGCAAACCAGGTGACCCCCCTGTAAAGGGCTCCCGTATCCAGATGAATGAGTCCAAGTTTATCAGCAATGACCTTTGATATTGAACTTTTTCCGGTAGATGAGTACCCATCTATAGCGATTACAGGTTTTTTCATACCGCAAATTTCAAGATTTTTTTTTTAAAACCAAGGGTTTTCTTAGAAACTGTCTAAATTTTCAATAAACTAAAAAGTCACAATAGTTTTTCAACACTTTAGGACACATAAGTATGTTTAAGTTTAAGTTTTTGAGAATGAGCAAAGCTCATATCAGATGAAAATCATTGATTTTCATGAAAACTAATGTGTTCTCATTTTACTATGACAGAACCACTTAATCTTAAGTGTTATAAAGAATTGTGCTTAAAATTAAATTCTGCAATTTTTAAATATTCTGAGATGTTTTTAAGGCTGGCTTTAATATCCTCTGTTGCTGCTGAGATCTACGGAAACTCCTATCTGGTTAACATTGGAAGAGTTGTGGTATCTTACATGGGCATAGTCTATGCGGAATCTTGAAAGCTTGATCCCGAATCCGGCGGAAAGCCCTGAGAAATTTCTCTGATCGGCTACAGCAAGCTCATTTCCTCTTTTTACATTGTACCCTAACCGTATATTGAAGCCTTTTTCAGGAAATAATTCGGCGCCCAAAGAAAAATGGTCTGCAATTTTTCTACCCAGATTCACTTCCTGTCCGTTCACATTATATTCGGAGGAAATGTCAAATTTTTGAAGGTCATGGGCTGTAATAGTAATGGCTACAGGAAAGACCTTTAAAATTTTAGTATAGCCCAGATCTACCCTGAAGGGAAGGTTTTCTCTTTCTCCGTTGAAAGATTTGAACTGATATCCGAAATTTCTGCAAACCAGAGAGAGCACTTCTTTGCTTTTTTTATTGTGATAGGTTATCCCTGCATTTCCGGCAATAGCGGAAGAAGTGTAATTATCAATTTTTGAAGTAATGAAATTGAGGCCCCCGCCAATCGTCCAGTCTTCTTCAAACTGATAGGCATAGCCGGCTCCGATTGCAACATCGGATGCGGAAAATTCTCCATTTTCAAAACCACTGTCATCTGTCCTCGGAATATTTCCATAGCTCATGTATCTGGCATTAATAGTCGCCATGTGCCCGTTGTCAAAATCCTTGGCAAAAGCAATGGTGCCGTATTTTGAGTCTGCAAGATAAGCTGTTGCATTTACAGAAAGCTGCTTGTCCGAATCCTTATTCAATAGAGCAGGATTGGCAATGGCAAAAGAGACATCATGATCCCTGATAGAGATTACATCGCCCCCCAATGCAGCCTGCCTGGCAGATACAGGGATATTTAAGAAAGGATAAACATGGGTTCCCATTTGTGCTTGGGAAACCATTCCTGACAGAAGTAATGAAAAAACGATAATTTTCTTCAAATCAATTTATAATTAATGCAAAAATAATCCTTTTTCGTACTTTTCAAAATATTTCTAACATTATTTGCACGTAAATATTTTTCTTTTTCCAATATTTTTAATGATTATATTTGCAAAGTCAAATTTTAAAGAAGTTTGCCAACCGGAAATTATAATAAAAATTAAAGATGAAATATAAAAGAATCCTTTTGAAACTTAGTGGTGAGGCCTTAATGGGGAACAGACAATATGGTATTGATAATGAAAGGCTGCAGGAATATGCAATGGAGATCAAGAAAGTAGTGGATAAAGGCTGTGAAGTGGCCATTGTAATAGGAGGTGGAAATATTTTCCGCGGAGTGGCAGGAGCTGCAAAAGGAATGGACAGGGTACAGGGAGATTATATGGGAATGCTGGCAACGGTGATCAACGGGATGGCTTTACAGGGTGCTTTGGAAGATGCAGGAATTAAAACCAGACTTCAGTCTGCGATCGAAATGGATAAAGTGGCTGAACCTTTTATTAAAAGACGTGCGGTACGACATCTGGAAAAGGGCAGGGTAGTGATCTTCGGGGCAGGAACCGGTAATCCTTATTTTACTACTGATACTGCTGCCACTCTAAGGGCTATCGAGATCGGGGCTGATGTGATCTTAAAAGGAACAAGGGTAGACGGGATCTACGACAGTGATCCTGAAAAGAATGCCGATGCCATAAAATATAATTCTTTATCTTTCGATGAAGTTTTTGAAAAGAATCTTAAAGTAATGGATATGACGGCATTTACTTTAAGTCACGAAAATAAATTGCCTATTATTGTTTTTGATATGAACAAGGACGGGAATTTGGAAAAAATTGTAGACGGAGAGAATGTTGGGACTTTAGTTGATTTATAAACAGCGCTTAGGCGGCAGGAATTATTACTCATTACCTATTGCTTATTGCTCATCAATTTATCAATCATCATTATAAAATGTGTAACCTATCAAATTTTAATTATATAATGGAAGAATTAGATCTTATATTAGAATCTGTAAAACAGGACATGGACGCAGCTATTAAGCATTTGGACCACGCATTTCAAAAGATCAGGGCAGGACGTGCTTCTACGGCAATGGTTCAGGATGTTATGGTAGAATATTATGGAGCTCCGACTCCCATCAACCAGGTTGCCAACGTTTCTGTACCGGATGCCATGACGATTTCTATTCAACCTTGGGACAAAACAGCCATCAATGCTATAGAAAAAGCGATCATCAACTCTAATTTAGGTTTCGCTCCTTCTAACAACGGGGAGAATATTATCCTTAATGTTCCGCCTTTGACAGAGGAAAGGAGAAGAGATCTGGCAAAGCAGGCTAAAGCGGAAACGGAACAAACAAAAATAGTGATAAGAAATGCGAGACAGGACGGCTTAAAAGAGCTTAAAAGGCTGGAAGGTGTTTCCGAAGATGTCGTTAAAGGTGTAGAAGAAGATATTCAGGCTCTTACGGATAAATATGTGAAAGTTTGTGACGATCACCTTAAGATAAAAGATGCGGAAATTATGAAAGTATAATTTTTCAGTTCTGAAAATATAAAAAAGAGGTTCCAAAAAATGGAACCTCTTTTTTATATAATCCACTATTAAGCTGGTAGTCTTCGAACTAAGTTCGCAAGTAAAATGAAGAGTTTAAATGCTGTGATTGAGATTCTTCCTTCGTCAGAATGACAAATATTTGTTGTAGACAAAAAAAGATCCGGAATTTCCGAATCTTTCAATCTTTTAATGCTTCAATTTTTCAATGAGCTTACTGATACCTCTTATGCTCTTTATTCCTGGAGAATCTTTGGGTGATCGGTTTGAATAATGCCTTATACTTTTCAGCATCAAACAGCTGCGAATCCGTAAGCGCCTTATAGGTCATCCATACTCCGAAAGGCAAAAGGATCAGGTTAGGAAGCCATGCCGCAAGATAAGGATTCATTTTTCCGCTCCATGCAATATTCTCTATTCCCAGATTCATGACATAGAAAATAATGAAGATAACAATGGCAATAATAACGGGAACTCCCATACCTCCTTTCCTGATAATGGATCCCAGGCTGGCCCCGATGAGGAAGAAAATAATACAGGTAACAGAATAGGAAATGATCCTTTGCTGGTAAATGATCACCTTGCTGAAATATTTCACATTCGGCCTGATGTCGTTGCTTTTCCCTTCCAGTGTCGACTTCAGGTTATCCAGCCGGCTATAGGCACTATAAAGGACCTCCAGCTTCTTATCCGTTTTTAAAGTATCCAGTTTGATCTGGGATTTTACGGGGGCCTTGGCTTTATTTTTATCCATGTAAGCTACCACCGTATTGGTCTGGCTGATCACATCATTATTGAGGGTAGTAAAAAACTTATCATTTTCTTTCTTGGCCTTCTGAATGGTTTCATCAAGCTGCCCATAGGTCTGGAAACGGTAATCATCGGTGATCTGTTCCTTTTCGATGGCTTTATTAATGATCTGGCTTATATCAAAGTGGGAGACAAGGGTATCGAATTTGATAGCCTGATCCGGCTGTTTCATCCTTACATTGTCTGATTTCCCGGCAAAATTATCTTCAAATACATATCCGTTGTACAGCACCAGCTTAAGATAATTGCTATTGGCAGCAGGGACAAACTTTCCTTTTTGGGCAACAATGGTCTGCTGATTTTCAAACGTGCTTGCTTTTCTATGAACAAAAACGCCTTCAATATCATCACCGGTATCGTTCATTATATCAAACTTTACCATATATCCCGGGATCTGATCGATAAACTGTCCCGGAGTAAAATTAAGAGCCGGTTTTGTCTGTGCTATATTAAAAAGCATGTTCTTTGCCTTCCTCTGAAAATCGGGAATGATATTATTGGAAAATAAGAACAGTAAAACGGCAAGGCCTACCGACACCCCCAAAAGCGGCATCATTACCCTAGTCAAGGAAATTCCGGCAGCCTTCATGGCAGCAAGCTCATACCTTTCCCCAAACTCCCCGAATGACATGATGCTTGCCAAAAGGATCGTAAGCGGCATTACCATACTGATAACACTTACCCCGAGGTAAAAAAGAAGTTTAAGGATCTGCCAGTAGCTTAATCCTTTCCCCATAAACTGACCCAACTGAACCCAGATAATGTTTACAATAAAGATGAAAAACAATACACTGAATATAAAGAAAAAAGGCCCGAAGAAGGTTTTTATGATATATCGGTCTAGTATTTTAAACATTCGCCAAAATTAATCAAAAAGCCACAAACTTTACTTGTGGCTTTTTATATTTTATGATTTTTTATAATTAAGTAAAAAGGCAGAAGGGTAAAACTGCTTATTTGCCTTTTTGCGGTTTTACAATTCCGTTATGATGTAATTTTTAAATTTATTCTTATCAAAAACAAACATATTCGGATTCAGCTCCTGATTTTCCTTGTATTCTTTAATGGCAATTACGGCAACATCCTTATTGGTTCCGTGCTGCTCCAGTTTTACCATCTGTTTTTTTGCTGAATCTACAAACAGATAAACGTATTTCAATCCGTTGGATTTTACAGGAGTAAGTTTAATAAAATCCGTATTCACACCGTTCACCTTTTTTTTACCACCATAGGTTACATTATATTCGTTCCTGTACGTTGTAAGGTAATTGATAGGGGAGAACATGATGCTGCTTCCGTTAGGTTTTGCAATCGTTACTTCCATATCTTCGGTATTGATATTGTAGATCTTGTTGCCATCAAAGATCTGCTCCGTCTCCATGATTTTCAGTTTATACTTATCTCCTGCAGAATAATAGATTCCGGGTTCTGTTTTAGTTACCTGCCCGTTAATACCACTTCCGAAAGAGAACTTAAAATAGGAATTCTTTTTAGAATTGTAGTTCGATGTGATATCGTCTAATATTTTCTTAGCTTTTGCATCAATCTTCTGTGCATTGGCCAATCCGACTGCTCCTACAACAAAACTCCCCAATATGATCTTTGATATTATATTTTTCATTTTTTTTACTAATTAAATAATCTTTTAAGCTTTAGACATTTTCTGATCTCAAAAGTTAAATACAATAATGTTTTTCCTTTTAATTACGCAGATCTTCCAAAAACTGTTCCAAAGAATGAAGGTCACTGATCAAAACCTCTCTTGCTTTAGCTCCGTTAAATCCTCCTACAATACCGCTTGCTTCCAGCTGATCCATAATTCTGCCTGCTCTGTTGTACCCCAGTTTTAACTGTCTCTGAAGCATAGAAGTAGAACCTTGCTGGGTAGAAACGATAATTCTTGCTGCTTCTTCAAATAAAGCATCCTTCTCGTTTGGATCAAATGCGCCTACAGTACTTGAAGAGTCTTCGGAAACATATTCAGGAAGCATAAATGCAGAAGCATATCCTTTTTGCTCTCCAATGTATTCCGCAATTCTTTCCACTTCCGGAGTATCAACAAAAGCACACTGAAGCCTTAGGATCTCGTTTCCGTTAAAATAAAGCATGTCTCCCTTACCAATCAACTGATCTGCTCCCGGCGAATCAAGGATCGTTCTTGAATCTACACTGGATATTACCCTGAAAGCAGCTCTTGCAGGGAAGTTAGCTTTGATCATCCCCGTAATTACGTTTACGGAAGGCCTTTGGGTAGCAACAATCAGGTGAATACCTACAGCTCTTGCCAGCTGAGCCAGTCTTGCAATAGGCAATTCAACTTCTTTTCCGGCAGTCATAATTAAATCTGCAAATTCATCAACTACCAGAACTATATAAGGTAAATAACGGTGTCCGTTCTCAGGATTCAATTTTCTCTCGCTGAATTTTTTATTGTATTCCTTTAAATTCTTACAGAAAGCATTCTTAAGAAGATCATATCGGGTATCCATCTCAATACATAGAGAATTCAGTGTATTGATCACTTTATTGGTATCTGTAATAATGGCTTCATCCGTATCTGGGAGTTTGGCAAGATAATGTCTTTCAATTTTTGAATATAAAGAAAGTTCCACCTTTTTAGGGTCTACCATCACGAACTTCAACTCACTCGGATGTTTTTTATAGAGTAGGGAAGTAAGGATAGCATTGATCCCAACCGATTTACCCTGACCAGTTGCCCCCGCCATCAGTAAGTGAGGCATTTTAGACAGGTCTGCCATGAAAATTTCATTGGAGATCGTCTTCCCGAATACTACAGGCAGATCCATATCCGTATTTTGGAATTTCTGTGAGGCAATCACAGAACGCATGGAAACCATAGTAGGATTTTTTCTCGGAACCTCGATCCCAATCGTTCCTTTTCCGGGCATTGGTGCAATAATCCTGATCCCTAATGCAGAAAGATTCAAGGCGATATCATCCTGCAGTTTTTTAATCGCTGCCACTCTGATCCCTGCTTCCGGCACGATCTCATATAAGGTAACAGTAGGCCCGATCGTGGCTTTAATTTCAGCAATTCCTACATTAAAGTTCTTTAAAAGGCCTACGATCTTATTCTTATTTTCTTCTAATTCTTCTTTATTAATGGAAATTTCTTCACTTCCGTAATCCTTCAGTAGATCTACCGAAGGCATGTGGAAATTAGCCAGATCCAGCTTCTGGTCATACAAACCGTGCTTTTCAACAAGTTCCTGGGATTTCCTTTCTGAATCATCCAAAATATCCACTACAGGAGCTACTTCAACATTAAACTTAATGTCTTCTTTTTGTGCCGTTGAAGTTTTAGCCTCAAAAGCCTGCTCCGGAGTGGAAATAGGTGCTGTAGGTTTTGTATTAAGGTTCAGGTTGACAGATTGTGAAAAATCTTTTTGATCTTCTTCCTCGAAAGAAGTCTGGTTAGGAGTTACTATCGGTTCAAAATTAGTTGAAACCGGTACTTCCGGAAAACCTTTCGGAACACTTACAGGTTCCTGTACCTTACTGTTATCTGTAGTATCCGTTACTGAAACATTCAATGGTGCATCCTTCATCTCTTCTTCAAGCTCGTTGTCCGCTTCGAAGTTCTCATCAGAATTCGGCATCATGGATTTTACCCTTCCTATCGTATTCTCATTAATTTCTTCTAACCTGGCTTTAATAGAGCCTGGACGAAGATTGAACTCCAGAATGAAGTACAAAATGATACTTGCTGCCAATACCAGCCAAAGCCCCACAGTTCCTATAATAGCCTTAAGGGAATCCATAACCTGGTAACCGTATACTCCGCCTAAAACGCCCTGCCCTTTGGTAACAGCTCCCATAAAGATGGGAAGCCAGCAGATAAAAAACAAAGAATGCCCAACCGTTTTCCAAGGTTTGAAAATCTTCTTTTTCAGGATCAGCGTTCCAAAAACAAAAAATAAAAATGCAATGATAAAAGAGGCAACCCCAATACTTTCGAATATAAAGATATTTCCCAGCCAGTCACCCACCTTTCCGAAAATATTCGAAGATTGTATACTTTTATCCAGCATGGTCCCCGCCTGGCTCTGATCCGCCTTCCAGTTCATCAGATAAGAAATGAACGAAAAGGTAAGCACCACAGAAAAAAGTATAAAGGTAAGCCCGAAAAATATCCGTGGCTTAGATAAAATTCTGCCTTTTTCAGGCGATTCCGCTTGTTTGTTTTGTGTCTTTCTATCCATAATATCAATGTGGGCAAATTTAATGTTTTTTCGAGATTAAAAGAATCTTTTTTCCCTGAAAAATATATTCGGCTGAAAAGCAGAATTTCCTGATATTCTGCTTAAAAACCAACCTTATTAAGAATGAATCAAAATAAGGATCAACAGGCTTTAAAATGACAAATAACAGTTTTTTTTATCGACCTTTTAATTAATCATCCTTATTTTTGCATGTCAAGTAAAAAAATCATGAAGAAGCTCCAGGATATTCTTATTTCAACCAGAACAATGGCTGTGTTATTGCTGGTTTATGCATTTGCGATGGCTTATGCTACATTCTTAGAAAATGACTACGGAACCCCAACTGCAAAAGCATTAATTTATGAAGCCAAATGGTTTGAACTGATCATGTTCCTGCTTATTTTGAATTTCATCGGAAATATCGGAAGATACAGGCTCTGGAGGAGAGAAAAATGGCCTGTTCTGGTATTTCACCTTGCCTTCGTGCTTATTTTTATTGGCGGAGCTATTACAAGATACATCAGTTTTGAAGGAACCATGCACATCAGGGAAGGAGAAACCTCCAATGAGATTGTGACCGACAGAAATTTCTTTAAAATCCAGATCGAAGAAAAAGGCGATGTTCTCAACTATCAGGATATTCCTTATTTAATGTCTCCTTTACATAAGGATTTTAAAGCAACTTATGATTTCCACGGAAAAAAGGTCAAGATTTTTGCCAAAGACTATGTCCAGAGAAAAAAAGACAGCCTGATCGCAGACCCTAATGGTGCCGAATACCTTCATTTAGTATCTACAGGACAGACCGGAAGACAGAATATCTATATTAAACAGGGAGAAACCAAGTCGATCAACGGGACATTGGTAACGTTCAACAGAGCTATTGAAGGCGCAGTTGAATTTAAAAATGAGGGCGGAAAATTATTTATTAAAACCCCTGTGGATGCAACCTATATGACGATGGCAACCCAGGCTACGGGAAATACCAGAAAAAATGAATTCCAGCCTTTGGCACTGAGAAGCTTGTATAGCATTAATGAACTGAAGCTGGTAGTGCCTGAGGGCCTTAGAAAAGGAAAACTATTAGCTTTTGAAGGCGACAGGAAGAAAGACGTGAATGTTCCGGATATGCTTACCGTAGAAATCCAGGGCCCTAAGACCAAGCAATTGGTTGACCTTTCAGTTGAAAAAGGAAACCCGAATGCTTATAAGCAGGTGACTATGGACGGATTTAACATTATGGTCGGATTTGGCCCTAAGGTTTACAATACACCTTTTGCCCTGAAACTGGATGATTTCGTGATGGAGACTTATCCGGGAAGCTCATCGCCGAGTGCTTATGAAAGCCATGTTAAAATTATTGACCAAGGGAAACAGATCCCTTATAAAATTTATATGAATCACGTCTTAAATCATGGCGGATACCGTTTCTTCCAGGCCAGTTTTGATCCTGACAGGATGGGAACCGTACTATCCGTAAACCATGATTACTGGGGGACTCTGATCTCTTATATCGGATATACATTTTTATTTTTAGGAATGTTCCTGATTTTTTTCTGGAAAGGATCTCATTTCTGGAAACTTAATAAAATGTTGACAGATGTGAACAAGAAAAGAGCAGTAACTATAGTTTTACTATTATTAAGCTTAGGTTTAAATGCTCAGAAAATTGAAACCCACGGAACAACCGATGGAAGCAGGGAACATATCCACGTAGAAGGAGACGGGCATAATCACACACCTGCTCCATCTGCACAACCGCTTGATGGTGCTGTCCCAAAGCAGAACTCTCTGGCAACACCAATGAGCAAAATGAGAATGATCTCTCCTGATGAGATCATCGGCAGAAATAAGATCAGTCAAGAGCATGCTGATAAATTCGGGTATCTTCTGGTGCAGAATTTTGAAGGAAGAATTGTTCCGATCAATACAGAAGCTTTGGATATTTTAAGAAAGCTGTATAAAAAGGATGAGTTTAAAGGAACAGACGGAAAATCCCTTACTGCCAATCAATGGTTCTTATCCATCAATACCGACACTCCAAGCTGGACTATGGTTCCTATTATTAAAATCGGGACAAAAGGAGGGGATGAGCTGAAAAAGAAGACAAAAGCCAATGATGATGGATATACTTCCTTAATGAACCTTTTCCCGGCGGATGCTAACGGAAATCTTACATATATTCTTGAACATGATTATAATGCAGCATTCCGTAAAAAGCCTGCTGAACAAACCAATTATGACAAAGAGGTTATTTCGGTTAATGAAAGGGTACAGATCTTTAATGAATTTTTCAGCGGACAGTTCATGAGAATTGTTCCCGTAAAAAATGACCCAAACCACACATGGCATTCATGGCTGGACCAGAAATTCGAACCGGATATGGAGTCACAGCAGGTGATGGGGCCATACTTTGCGGAAGTGCTTGCAGCACAGCAGTCCGGAAACTGGAGCAAGGCAGATACGGAGCTGGCAAAGCTTTCAGAATATCAGCAGAAATGGGGCAAAAGTGTTGTTCCTGCGAAATCCAAAGTTGACCTGGAAGTTTTCATGAATAAAGTGAATATCAACTTCAAATTATTGATTTTCTATACTTTAATTGGTGGATTGCTTTTGATCTTAGGATTTATTGAATTGTTCAAACCGAATAGAATTTTAAACAGGATTATTAAAGGTATTATCGCCCTTGGTTTACTAGGCTATCTTTTGCATTTCTTAGGATTGGTGGCAAGATGGTATATTTCAGGACACGCACCGTGGAGTAATGGGTATGAAGCCATTATCTTCATTTCCTGGGTAGGGATTTCGGCGGGATTGCTGCTTTACAGAAACTCAAATGCCCTGATCCCGGCAGCAGGATTTATGGTGGCCGTTATTATGATGGGATTTGCGCATGGAGGTTCTGCACTTGATCCACAGATCACTCCGCTTGTTCCTGTATTGAAATCTTACTGGCTCATCGTTCACGTAGCCATTATCACATCAAGTTACGGTTTCTTTGCCCTTTCAATGATCATAGCTGTGATCTGTCTGGTATTTTACATTATTTCAGGCAGAAATACGCACCAGATCCATCATGATACTACCTTAAAGGAATTGACTATTGTTTCTGAAATGTCATTGACCATCGGATTATTTGCTTTAACGGTAGGAAACTTTTTAGGAGGGATCTGGGCTAATGAATCCTGGGGAAGATACTGGAGCTGGGACCCGAAGGAAACCTGGGCCTTCATTTCCATCATGGTGTATGCTTTTGTACTGCATATGAGACTTGTTCCGGGATTGAGAAGCAGATGGGCATTCCATGTAGCAGCCATGTTTGCTTTTTGTTCAATGGTTATGACGTATTTCGGAGTCAATTATTATTTGAGCGGATTGCATTCCTACGCAGCAGGAGATCCGGTTCCGGTTCCGGCATGGGTTTATATTGGAATTTCCACTATGATTGCCCTGTCAGCTATATCTTATTTTAAGTTTAAAGCGTTGACAAAAACTTTGAAAAAATAATTCAAAATTTAAATACGATAGAATCCCGGAATTTTTTTCGGGATTTTTTTATCCAAAAAAATAAGTGTTAAAAAATTAAGCAGATGCTTCGACTCCGCTCAGCATGACATGGTAACAAATTCACCTTAAAAACTTGTTAGTATTATGAAGTCATACCGAGCCGAGTTGAAGCATCTGGAATATTAAAACAGAAAAAACTTAAAATTCATAACTCATAATTCAAAACTTATATATATCTTTATGATATCAAAATAATATCAATTTTTTAAAATTACAATCATGGAAAAAATTCTAAAACCTATGTCCGGTTACTTAACATTGGTGATCTGTTTAGTATTATTTGCCGCCTCCATCTATTTATTCATAATGGGAGTAGAACAGAATATCACTTTTGTCATTTTATCCATCGTCTGCTTTCTGCTTTCCTGCTTCTTCCTGAAAGGCTTAATGATCATTCAGCCCAATCATTCAAGAGTATTGAACTTCTTCGGAAAATATGTGGGAACGGCAAAAGATAACGGGTTATTTTTTATCAATCCTTTGTATTCATCACAAAAGATCAGTCTCCGTTCCGAGAATTTACAGGGACAGACCCTGAAAGTAAATGATAAAATGGGTAACCCTATTGAGATCGCAGCCGTAATTGTTTGGAAAGTAGGAGATACCTACAAAGCAGCTTATGAAGTGGAAAGATATACGGATTATGTGAAAATGCAGAGTGAGGCGGCGGTAAGACATTTGGCCGTAAGTTTTCCATATGATAACCTCGAAGATGAACATGCAGCACTTACCCTCCGAGATGGAGGAGACCAGGTAAATAAAATTCTTGAGCAGGAATTATTAGAAAGGCTGTCGCCTGCAGGCATTGTTATCCAGGAGGCGAGAATTACCCATTTGGCCTATGCATCGGAAATAGCAGGAGCCATGCTTCAGAGACAGCAGGCTACGGCAATCGTAGCTGCCAGAACCAAAATTGTGGAAGGAGCCGTGGGTATGGTGGATTTAGCTTTAAAAAAGCTGTCTGCTGAAAATATCGTAGAACTTGATGATGAAAGAAAAGCAGCAATGGTAAGCAATTTAATGGTTGTTCTTTGCGGAGAAAAAGCAGCAACACCTATCCTGAATGCAGGAACTCTGTATAATTAATAATGAAAAGCCAATAATTAATCCGTATTAAAAACTTAACGCTCTGTGCGTTTAAAAATTTTAAATCAATGAAACCCGAAAAAGCTCAAAACTCTTCCGAAAATACACAGAAAGGTAAAAAATCTTTCGTGATCAGGATAGATGAGTCCACCTACAAACTTCTGGAGAAATGGGCCAATGATGAATTCAGGAGCGTGAACGGACAGATTGAGTATTTGCTTCATCAGAGCCTGGTGAATGCCGGAAGAAAGAAAAAAGAATAGTTACCTAAGGCTAAAAAAGGCAGAACAGATTAAACAATTCATTAACCTTAAAATGAAGCATAATCTTTGTCATTCTGTAAGAATCTAAAGTATCCTGTGAATAGAGATTCCTCATTACACTGCGTTTCATTCAGAATGACAGATATTGGAAGGAAAGGATGACAATTTAATTAACCTTAACCAATGAAAAAGCAGAGAAAATTTCTCTGCTTTTGTTTATTTTATACAGCTCTGAAGCGTATCTGCGCCGAAGTAGAATATGACCAGCCAGACCAAGCCTTTAATGGTGAAAAAAGCAAGCCCCGCCCAACCGACACGCTTGAACCATTTTTTGAACTTTGAATTATTTTCCTGAGGATTTTCCATTACTGAAATTAAAAATTATGGGGCAAAGATACGATATTTAGAATGAGTCCAAATAAGAAACCTGTTAAAAAAATTAAATTTTGGGATTCGTATATTATTTTTATCTTTATAGGAAACGAAAAGTAACATTTTATGTCTAAAAAAGTCAAAGATTTCGGAATCGAAAAAACACTCAAAAATCTAGGTATTAAAGAAGAAAATAAGGGAACATCAGTAGGCGGAAAATATTTTGCAGCAGGAAAAACAATAGAAAGTTTTTCACCCGTTGATGGTAAATTGATCGCAAAGGTAAAGACTTCCGGAGAAAGTGATTATGATAAAGTAATTGAATCCGCTCAAAAAGCATTTCAGGAATTCAGATTGATTCCGGCTCCTAAAAGAGGAGAAATTGTAAGACAACTAGGACAAAAACTAAGAACATATAAAGATGACCTTGGAAAGCTTGTTTCTTATGAAATGGGTAAATCTTTGCAGGAAGGGCTGGGAGAAGTGCAGGAAATGATCGACATCTGTGATTTCGCAGTTGGGGTTTCACGGCAGCTTCACGGGTACACGATGCATTCAGAAAGGCCGGGGCACAGAATGTATGAACAGTATCATCCTTTGGGAATTATAGGAATTATTACAGCCTTTAATTTCCCGGTTGCCGTTTGGGCATGGAATACTGCTTTAGCATGGATCTGCGGAAATGTCACCATCTGGAAGCCTTCTGAAAAAACCCCGCTGTGTGCCATTGCATGCCAGAATATCATGGCTGAAGTTTTGAAAGAAAATAAGCTTTCGGAAGGAATTTCAAGCGTATTGGTAGCTGATCATGAGATCGGTCAGAAATTGGTGGATGACAAACGTGTTGCCCTTATTTCTTTCACAGGTTCTACAAGAGTGGGAAGAATGGTTTCTTCAAGAGTAGCCGAAAGATTCGGAAAATCTATCCTTGAATTAGGAGGAAACAATGCCATCATCATTTCTAAAGATGCTGACCTGGATATGTCTATCATTGGAGCGGTTTTCGGAGCGGTAGGAACAGCAGGACAAAGATGTACAACCACCAGAAGGCTGATCATTCACGAAAGTGTTTATGACGAGGTAAAGAAAAGACTGGTAAAAGCTTATGGGCAGTTAAAAATAGGAAATCCTCTGGATGAAAACAACCACGTAGGCCCATTGATCGACATTGATGCAGCCAACCAGTATGAGGAATCCATTAAAAAATGTAAAAAAGAAGGCGGCAAATTCATTGTTGAAGGAGAAGTTCTGAAAGGAAAAGGATATGAATCCGGATGTTACGTAAAGCCGTGCATCGCCGAAGTAAAGAACTCGTACGAGATCGTTCAGCATGAAACATTTGCCCCTATTCTGTATTTGATAAAATATAAGACATTGGATGAAGCCATCGCGATTCAGAATGATGTTCCACAGGGATTGTCATCAGCCATTATGACCCAAAACCTCAGAGAAGCGGAATTATTCCTTTCCCATGCCGGATCAGACTGCGGAATTGCCAATGTAAACATCGGAACTTCCGGAGCTGAGATTGGTGGAGCCTTCGGAGGTGAAAAAGAAACAGGAGGCGGAAGAGAGTCCGGCTCAGACGTTTGGAAATACTATATGAGAAGACAAACCAATACAATAAATTATACAGCACAGCTTCCTTTAGCACAGGGAATTAAATTTGACTTATAAATAAATTAAAAAATTGAGAGATGTAGAGATCCGGAAATTATTTATCATGTATTTTTTCCGAATTCCTTAATCATTAAATTTTAAATTATATGGAACATACAATTGAAATAAAAGCAAATAAAGTAAAAGAAACAGTAGGTAAACACGTTTTGGCAGACGGTTTTGATTTTGTAATGGATATCGAAAGATCCCACGGATCATGGCTGTATGATAAACTTACCGATAAAGAATATCTGGATATGTTCTCCATGTTCGCTTCAGCATCCATCGGGTATAACCACCCTTATCTTCTTGAAAGATCAGAATGGCTGGGGAAAATGGCAATCAATAAGCCTACTTTGGCAGACGTATATTCAGAAGAATATGCCCACTTTTTAGAGGTTTTTGAAAGAGTGGTGCTGCCGGAAGAACTACAGTATGCTTTTTTCATCGAAGGCGGAACTTTAGGCGTGGAAAATGCGATGAAAGCCTGCTTCGACTGGAAAACCCGTAAGAATTTCGAAAAAGGGCTTCAGACAGAAGCCGGGATCTGTATTCATTTCAGGCAGGCTTTCCACGGAAGAAGCGGATATACTTTAAGCTTAACCAATACCTCAGACCCGAGAAAGCACCAATATTTCCCTAAATTCGACTGGCCAAGGATCCTGAATCCAAAACTGACTTTCCCGATTACTGAGGAAAATTTAGAAGAAACCATTAAAAATGAAAGACTGGCATTGCTTCATATCGAAGAAGCCATACTTTCCAATCCGGATAAAGTAGCTTGCGTTATCATCGAGCCTATTCAGGCAGAAGGCGGGGATAATCATTTCAGAGACGAATTCTTCGTTGAATTAAGAAAACTTTGTGATGATAATGAAGTTCTGCTGATATTCGATGAAGTACAGACCGGGATCGGGATCACAGGGAAAATGTGGGCATTCCAGCATTTCAGTGCAAAGCCGGATATCATCTCTTTCGGTAAAAAAGCCCAGGTTTGCGGAGTTTTGGCCAATAAAGAAAAATTTGACGAGATCCCTGATAATGTGTTCAGAGAAAGTTCAAGAATCAATTCTACCTTCGGAGGAAACTTTATCGATATGCTTCGTTTCCAGTTGGTAATGGAAGTGATTGAAAAAGAAAACCTGGTTGAGAACGCAAGAGTTGTAGGGGATTACTTACTAGAAGGCTTGAAAAACTTAGCCAATAAATATCCGGATAAAATTTCCAATGCAAGAGGAAGAGGATTAATGTGTGCTATTGACCTGCCAACCCAGGAGCAAAGAGATCTTTTAAGAAACGAACTTTTCAAAGATGGTTTATTTATTCTTGCCTGTGGTGACCAGTCACTTCGTTTCCGTCCGCATTTGAATGTTACCCAGGAAGAAATTCAGATTGCCCTGGATAAAATTGAAAATAATATTAACAAAATTTAAAGCTAAACATTTGTAATTTAGGAAAAAACATTGTACTTTTAAATACTGAAAAAGGGGAGAATATGGAAAGAAATACGAGAGTATCAGTTTTTGAGAGTGACAATCCTTCAGAAATACAATTGATCAGATCAAAACTGGAAGAAGCCAGAATTACCAATGCAGTGGAGAACAATTACCTTACTTTTACAACAACGCCCACAGCGACTTCATTAAAGGTTATGGTAGATCTGGAAAACGAGAAGAAAGCATTTGAAATTATAGATGCCTATCTTCAACAAAGTGAAAATCAATAAAAACAATTTCATAATTTTAAATTTTACTACTTCGAACCGAAAATTAATCTGATTAGTTTTCGGTTTTTTAATTCAAAAATTTAATAAAACCGGGAGTAAGCAATTTATCAATAGAGACAGGTTTTAATCCGTAATCGAACCGGCTTTACCCAAATCTTAAAATATAAATATACATTATGAGTTCAGCAGAAATTATCCTGAGAAAAGCCAATCCTGAAGACGTGAATATCATTTGGGGAATCTTGCTGCAGGCTATCGAAAGAAGAAGAAAAGACGGAAGTGCCCAATGGCAGAACGGATATCCTAACCTTGGAACTGTTGAAAATGATATTACAAAAGGAGTAGGGTATGTTCTTATGGTAAATGGTGAAATTGCCGTTTACAGTGCTTTAATACTGAATGATGAACCGGCTTATGACACTATCGACGGGGCATGGTTAAGTACCGGGGATTTTGTAGTCGTGCACAGGGTAGCTGTTGATGAAAAGTTTGCAGGACAGGGATTGGCCAAAAAACTTTTTGACCATATAGAAGATTTTGCCAGATCCCAAAACATCTCTAGTATAAAAGTGGATACCAATTTTGATAATACGGCTATGCTGAAAATCCTTGAAAGCAAAGAATATTCCTACTGTGGTGAAGTATACTTAAGCGGAGGCATCAGGAAAGCCTTCGAAAAGATAGTGATGTAAAAAAAAAGAGAAAGGTTAAATCTACTTTCATTGAATTTTTAAAACAAGCTGTATTGAGAAACTCTATCAGCTTTGTTCGTTTAGTTCTGAACTAATTTATAATTTTGCTTCAAATTTTTATATTATGAATAGAAGTATAGAAATTGATGAAAAAATTTTCCAGGATGCTGTTAAATTCTACGGCACCATTTTCAATATCCCGCCTTTAGCTTCAAAGATCTATGCCTATCTTATTTTCGATTTTGAGAAAGCAGGCATACCATTCGATGAATTTGTGGAAGTATTTTCTGCAAGCAAAAGCTCCGTTTCTACAAGCATTTCATGGCTGCTTAATGCAGAGCTTATTACAGACCATAATAAGATGGATGAGAGAAAACGTTATTTTTTCATTAATGACGGATACAAGAAAATAAGATTCGAAAAAATAGTCCAGAAAATGAAGGACGAACTAAAATTAATAGATGATTTAAATAATTTCAGGAAAGTACACGATGAAGATGACAACGCGAAAATGGAAATTTATAAATCCCTTTTAAACAGAAACATCAAAAATATTCAGGAATCACTTAATAAGCTGTAAAATGACAAATAAATTCATAATACTCTCTGTGGCAGCATTTTCACTGGCTGCATGCAAAAAAGAAGCTCCAAAGCAGGATGGCCCGAAGCCTTATCCGGTGGTATCGGTGGAATCTAAAAATGTGGTAGGATATCAGACATTTCCGGCTACCATTCAGGGACGGGTAAATAATGATGTAAGGGCTAAGATCCAGGGATATATTACCCAGGTACTTGTAGATGAAGGACAGTATGTTACAAAAGGGCAGCCTTTATTCCGTTTGGAAACCAATATTTTAAATGAAAATGCCGCAGCAGCAAAAGCAGGGATAGGAGCAGCACAATCCAATATAGCTGCTGCACAAGCCGCAGTAAATGCTGCTCAGGTAGAAGTGAATAAACTGAAGCCCCTTGTTGCTAAAAATATCATCAGCAACGTACAGCTTCAGACCGCTCAGGCAGATCTCGCAAGAGCACAGGCACAGCTTCAACAGGCTGTTGCAGCAAAACAGCAGGCTTCTGCCAACTATAAAGGAGTAGAAGCCAATATTGAGTATTCTGTGATCAGAGCACCTATTTCAGGAGTTATAGGAAAGCTTCCTTTAAAAGTGGGCAGTTTGGTCGGGCCAACAGATCAGATCCCATTAACAACCATCTCGGATACCTCAGGGATCTATGCCTATTTTTCAATGAACGAAAAAGAATATTTTGATTTCCTTGAAAAATCGATAGGAGCTTCCGTGCCTGAAAAGATTAAAAATCTTCCGATGGTTGAGCTGCAATTGGCCAACGGAAGCCTTTACCCTGAAAAAGGAAGAATAGAAGCCATTACAGGGCAGATTGATCCTACAACCGGAACCATCCAGTTCAGAGTGGCATTCTCAAACGCTCAAAAATTGTTAAGTAACGGCAATAGCGGAACCATCAGGTTTCCTCAAAGATATGATAATGTATTGGTAATTCCGGAAAGTGCTACTTATGAACAGCAGGGCATTGTCTATGTATATAAAGTAGAAAAAGATACGGCCAAAAATGTAGTGGTAGATGTTATCGAAAGAATTGATAATATGGCTTTAATAAAATCAGGCGTCAACAAAGGAGAAACAGTCATTGCAGCAGGGATCGGAGGCCTAAAGCCGGGAACTGCAGTAAAACCGAAGCCTATAAAAATGGATAGCCTTGTTCAATCTATAAAACCGAAATTCTAATGATAAAGAACTTTATTAACAGGCCGGTTTTATCTACCGTAATATCAATTCTGATTGTTATCCTCGGTATTTTAGGGCTTATTTCCCTTCCGGTTACGCAGTATCCCGACATTGCCCCGCCCACAGTGAGTGTGACCACAAACTACACCGGAGCCAATGCGGAAACTGTGATGAAAAGTGTGGTAGTACCTTTGGAAGAACAGATCAACGGGGTGGAAGGAATGGATTACATTACTTCTTCTGCAGGAAATGACGGTTCTGCCAATATTCAGATCTTCTTCAAGCAGGGGATTAATCCGGACATTGCAGCGGTAAACGTTCAGAACCGTGTAGCCAGAGCAACTCCCTTGCTTCCGAGTGAAGTAACACGTTCCGGGGTAGTCACCCAGAAGCAGCAGACCAGCGCCCTGATGTATATGTCTTTCTATTCTGAAAATAAGGACTTGGATGATGTGTATCTTCAGAACTTCCTTAATATTAATATCATTCCCAATCTAAAAAGAATCAATGGGGTAGGTGATGCCAACGTTTTCGGGGGTAAAAACTATTCCATGAGGATCTGGCTGGATCCGGCAAAAATGGCTGCTTATGGAATTACCCCAACCGATGTTACCAATGCAATTAACGAGCAGAGCAGGGAAGCTGCTGCGGGTTCCATAGGTCAGAACAGCGGAAGTTCCTTTGAATATATCATCAAGTATGTAGGAAAATTCAACGATAAAGAGCAGTACGATAATATTATCATTAAATCCCTTGGAGACGGCCAGAACCTAATGCTGAAAGATGTAGCAAAAGTTGAACTGGCCGGCCAGTCTTATACCGGCGTGGGTGAAAATGGGAACTATCCATCCATCAGTATGGGGCTCTTTCAGACTCCGGGATCCAATGCCCAGGAGATCATTAAAAATATCAAGGAATATCTTAAATCAGCAGAAAATACATTTCCGGAGGGAATTAAATATACATATAACTTCGACACCAATGAGTTCCTGGATGCGTCCATTGAAAAGGTTGTCCATACCCTCATTGAAGCATTTATTCTCGTATTCATCGTAGTATATATTTTCCTTCAGGATTTCAGATCTACACTCATACCGGCTATTGCTGTTCCGGTATCCATTGTGGGAGCATTCTTCTTCCTCAATCTATTCGGATATTCATTAAACTTACTGACGCTATTCGCGTTGGTGCTTGCCATTGGTATTGTGGTTGATGATGCTATCGTCGTCGTCGAGGCAGTCCATGCCAAGATGGAGCATGGGATCTCTGATGCTAAAAAAGCAACGGTGGAAGCCATGGATGAGATCACGGGAGCTATTATCTCAATTACTTTGGTAATGGCATCCGTATTTATTCCGGTAACATTTATTACAGGGCCTACAGGGGTATTCTACCAACAGTTTGGGGTAACTCTGATCGTAGCGATCATTATCTCGGCAATTAATGCATTAACATTAAGCCCGGTATTATGCTCATTATTCCTGAAGCCCCATGCTGAGCATCATGAAAACTACAAGAACCTGAATTTTATACAGAAATTCTTCTATAAGTTCAATATTGCATTCAAAACTGCAACTGAACGGTACGGAAGAGGATTTGTATTCCTTTTAAAGCACAAATGGGTTACCCTGGTCATTTTTGCAGTCACAGGAGGTATCTTATACTGGACAAGTTCTACGATGAAAAAAGGTTTTGTGCCTACAGAAGACAGGGGAATTATCTTTACAGACGTACAGCTGCCTCCGGGAGCTTCTATGGAAAGAACCTATAATGTATTGAAAACATTACAGGCAAATGCTTTAAAAGTTCCGGGAGTACAAAACGTGACCATATCTACAGGAAGAGGCTTCTTATCAGGAAATGGGAGTAACAACGGTCTTGCTTTCGTTAAATTAAAACCTTTCGATGAAAGGAAAAAAGACGGCCAGACTTCCGAGGAAATTACCAAAAAACTATTCGGGATCGCAGGAAAAGTTCCCGATGCAAAAGTAGTGTTCTTCCAGCCTCCGAGTGTACCCGGTTTTGGTAACAGTGCCGGTTTTGAAATGGTTCTGCTGGATAAGGCTGGCGGAGATTATGCACAGTTGGACACTAAAACCAATGAACTCATAGGTAAATTAATGGAAAGGCCCGAAATTGATTTTGCTCAGACATCATTCAATACCAGATATCCGCAGTATCAGATGGAGATCAATGTTCCGTTGGCCAAGCAGCTCGGAGTTTCCGTAAATGATATTTTAAGTACGATGCAGGGCTATATCGGAGGAATTTATACCGCCGATTTTACCAAATACGGAAAACAGTTCAGGGTAATGGTTCAGGCTCTTCCTGATAACAGAAAAAGCATAGATAACCTTAATGAGCTTTATGTAAGAACAGGCTCCGGAGCCATGTCACCTATTTCCCAGTTTGTTACTCTTGAAAAAACATATGGCCCGCAATCAGTGAGCCGTTATAACCTGTTTACGTCTGTGAAGATCACAGGAGCCAATTCCCAGGGATTCAGTACAGGAGATGCCATTGGGGCCGTACAGCAGGTTGCCAAAGAAATCTTAGGGCCTAATTATGATGTTGAGTTCACAGGATTATCAAGAGAAGAATTAAATTCAGGATCCCAGACCCTATTGATCTTTGCATTGAGCCTTATTTTTGTATACTTCATCCTTTCGGCTCAATATGAAAGTTATATCCTTCCTCTGGTTGTTGTGATTTCACTTCCTTTAGGGGTAATGGGCGCCTATTTTGGGCAGAAGGTTATGGGACTGGAGAATAACATTTATTTCCAGATCGCTCTCATCATGCTGGTCGGTTTATTGGCAAAGAATGCCATCCTGATCGTGGAATTTGCGGTTCAGAGAAGATATCATGGGGAAACCATCATTATGTCTGCGATCAATGCGGCAAAAGCCAGACTAAGGCCGATCCTGATGACCTCATTTGCTTTCATCTTCGGATTATTACCATTGGTACTGGCAAGCGGGATCGGGGCTGTAGGAAACAGATCGATCGCTACGGGGGCAGCCATAGGATTATTGATAGGGACTATTTTAGGCCTTTTCGTAATACCGGTGCTGTATGTGGTTTTCCAAACCCTGCAGGAGAAAATAAAACCGATAAAAAGAGAAGACATCAAATTAGCAGAATAAAAATTAATTGGAGAAGTGAGATGCCGGACCTTAGAAATGAGTATAAAACCGGAATCTAGCTTCTAACCTCTAATTTCTAATTAAAAAAAATGAAGAGTTTGTTAAACATCATAAAAGGAATAACTTTTTCAGTGCTTGTTCTGGGTGCAGTTTCGTCCTGTACCATAAGAAAAGAATATGAAAGGCCGAACACCATAGCAGACGAAAAACTATTCCGTACAGATATGCTTCCGAAGGACAGCACAAATATTGCCAATGTATCCTGGAAAGAGATTTTCACGGATCCTATACTTCAGGGGTATATTTCCAAAGCTTTGGATAATAATTTAGACATAAGGATTGCCCTGCAGAGCATTACCTCTGCCGAAGCTTATCTGAAACAAAGCAAGGCAGCCTATCAGCCTACACTTTCCGTAGGTCCCAATTATACCTTTCAGACCCAGTCACTGAATACCCAGTTCGGGCAGATCATTGGAGAAAGACGTTATATCAATCAGTATGATATTACCGCCAGCTTAGGTTGGGAAGCCGATATCTGGGGTAAACTGAAAGCCCAGGAAAAAGCTCAGCTTGCCACGTATTTGGGAACCGTTGCAGCTCATAAAGCGGTAAAAAGTGACCTTGTGGCTTCCATTGCATCCGCTTATTATCAGCTGCTTACTTTTGATGCGCAGAAAAGAATTATCAGGGAAACCATTACTCTTCGTGAGAAGAATCTGGAAACCACGAAAGCTCTGAAAGAGGCAGGAACTCTTACGGAAGTAGCCGTTCAGCAAAGTGAGGCTCTGGTATATAATGCAAAATCCCTCTTGATTGATATCGATACTCAGATACAATTATTAGAGAACACTATGAGCCTGTTGATGGGCGAGCCGTCACATGCTATAGAAAGATCAGCATTGGAAAGCCAGAAGCTTCCGGCCTATATAGATCTCGGATATCCTGCCCAATTACTGGCCAACCGCCCGGATGTAATGAGAGCAGAATACAGCCTGATGAATGCTTTTGAATTGACCAATGCTGCGAAAGCTCAGTTTTATCCTACCTTAAGGATCACAGGAAGCGGGGGCGTGCAGTCGGTAGATATTGATCATTTATTCAGTGTGAATTCATTATTTGCAAATGTAGTCGCCGGATTGGCACAACCCATTCTGAACAGGAGACAGATCAAAACCAATTATGAGGTAAGCCTTGCCAATCAGGAATCCGCTTATTTGAACTTCAGGAAAACCGTACTCACTGCCGGGAAAGAGGTTTCAGATGCCATCAGGGTTTTCTCGGTACAGGATTCTTTCATTGAACTGAAAAGAAAAGAGCTTGAGGCTTATAAAAAATCTGTGAATTACTCCCAGGAGCTTGTCAATTACGGAATGGCCAATTATCTGGAAGTATTGAATGCCAGCGTAAATTCCCTGAATGCAGAGCTCAATATCGCCAACGCTGAATACAATAAAATGAAAGCTGCCGTAGAGCTGTATCAGGCTTTGGGCGGCGGATGGAAATAAATCTTGTTAAATATATATTAAAGGTGTGTATTCTATAATGCATGCCTTTTTATGTGATAAATTAAAGATCAATTAGTTATAAAATCTTTCCTGTTTAAAAATGATTTTATCTCTTGCTTAAAAAATGAACATTATATAATTAATTAACAGTCTTATTAAATAAAATTTAACAAAATGTTTGTATATCTGGTATAAATACTTACTTTTGTAGCGCTTCAGGAAATGAAGATTGAAATGGGGGATTAGCTCATCTGGCTAGAGCGTTAGACTGGCAGTCTAAAGGTGACGGGTTCGATCCCCGTATCCTCCACAAGGATAATTAATTCGGTTATAAAACTATGAAGAAACTTTTTTTACTTTTATTAATTGCGTTTTCATTCATTGGTTGTGATTCTTCAGAAGAAGAAAATATCTATGATTATATCGGAACCTGGTCCGGTACTTATGATGGCAGTGAAAAAGGAACATGGAGTTTTGTGGTAGCCAGCGATGGCAAAATAACAGGAACCATGCATTCTGAACCTACTAACGAAAACTATAATATTTCGGGTAATTTAGATACTTCAGGACAATTGAATGCCGTAATAGGATTACCATCAGACGGGGAATTCACAGGAACTCTGACGATCGATAAAAAAGGGAACGGAACCTGGAGAAATTCAGTACCTACTCCGGACAGATCTGGTTCATGGACGGGAGAAAAAGAATAAAGAATAATTTTCAATATATAAGCCTGTAAACTGAGTTTACAGGCTTTTTTATTTTACACGAATCCCATATTAATAATCCTGCCATCTTTTCTCAGCACGATAAAATGCAGCAAAGGATCATCATCTGAGAAATGTTTTTCAAAAACAACTTCAGTCTGCTGTGGCTTCACTGGTATTCTTTCCACTTTGTGCTCCGTCAGATAATTCTCAAAATCTATCTTTAACGTGAGAATTTCAGTTTCATCTGCTGAAAAACCTTTATTCAGATGCAGACTTTTATTCCATAAGCCTAATGAGATGGAGGCTTCTCCACCTAAATTGAGGATTTTTCCAAACTGAAATTTTTTAAGAGCTGATTTCCCGATATCGGTGGCCAGACCATTCGGTATGGTTCTTTTTCCTCTTTCAGAAATCAAATCATAATCTTTGATCTCTGTCATCACCTTCGCAAATTTTTGATAGAGTAGTGGATCCTCCGCCTCTCTGATATAAGGGTCAAGAGCCTGTCTTATTATTTTCCCGGTTTTGGAACAATGCCCGAATTCAGAACTGTTCTGCCGTACTTTCTCATAAGCAGGATTCTTTTTGAAGGCAGTTTTACTGAAACCGCTTTTCTTCCGGACTACATTTTTCCCATTAAGAGTATAGAAAACCAGATCTCCGACAGAGCCTTTAAGCTTTATAAAACTTTCATATGTAGCCATAACAGTAAATTGAAGTCAAATATAATGATATTTAATGAAATACAAAATTTTAACATATATTTATAGTATAGTTATAGTATAGTTTATATATAATTAAAATATAAGTAGTATATTTGTAAAAATAATTATTACACTCTTAAAATCAGATAGATATGGAACCTGGTTTGATTCTAAAAAATATAGGAATAGGACGATTATCCGCTTTACTGATAGCATCCTCAATTGCCTTTTCATGCGGGAGCTCTAAAAACGTATCAGAGAAGAAAAGCCATACTACAACAAAATCAGTAGCCAAATCTGAAAACCTCAGAAAGCTTGATTCAGGTTTCAGCGGAAATATTTCAGGTTCTGTAAAGGATATTTTAAAAGATGCTGAAAAATATATGGGAGCTCCGTATAAATTCGGAGGAAATACTTCTTCAGGATTCGATTGTTCTGGTTTTACGGTAAAAGTATTTGAAGAAAACGATTTAAAACTACCCAGAAGATCATCTGATCAGGCAGAAACAGGCAAAAAGATTGATATCAGGGACGTAAAACCGGGTGATCTGTTATTCTTTGCCACTGCTGGTGGAAGCCGGGTATCTCATGTAGGTATTGTTCATGATATCGGAGATGACGGCGAGATCAAATTTATTCATGCATCCACTTCAAAAGGGGTAATTATTTCCTCACTCAACGAAAAGTACTGGAATAAGGCTTATCTTCATGCCCAAAGAGTTCTATAAAAAATATCAGAAATAAGAATTAAAAAATCTGTGTACATCTGCCAAATCTGCGGGATTTCATCTTGGAAGTAAATAAAGTTTTGCTTAAGTTTTTTGTATCTTTGGCACACATAATTTTAAACAAGAAACATGTCATTACAGCAAACTATTGAAAATATTTGGGATAACAGAGACTTATTGCAAAATGAAGACAGCCAGAAAGCCATCAGGGAGGTGGTATCTTTACTGGATTCAGGAGAACTTCGTGTAGCAGAGCCAACAGAAAATGGATGGCAGGTAAATGAGTGGGTGAAGAAAGCAGTGGTGATGTATTTCCCGATCCAGAAGATGGAAACCATTGAAGTAGGCCCATTTGAATTTCATGACAAAATTCCTTTAAAAAGAAATTATGCGGAAAAAGGAGTAAGAGTTGTACCTCATGCTATTGCAAGAGAAGGCTCTTTCGTGGCTTCGGGAGTGATCATGATGCCTTCTTATGTCAACATTGGAGCGTATGTGGATTCAGGGACTATGGTTGATACATGGGCAACTGTTGGAAGCTGTGCACAGATCGGTAAAAATGTTCACTTAAGCGGTGGTGTAGGGATCGGCGGTGTATTGGAGCCTTTACAGGCTGCTCCGGTGATCATTGAAGACGATTGTTTCATCGGTTCAAGATGCATTGTGGTAGAAGGTGTACATGTGGAAAAAGAAGCTGTACTGGGAGCAAATGTTGTACTGACCGCCTCTACAAAAATCATTGATGTTACAGGAAACGAACCGGTAGAGATCAAAGGAAGAGTACCTGCCCGCTCGGTAGTTATTCCGGGAAGTTACACTAAACAATATCCGGCAGGGGAGTATCAGGTTCCTTGTGCCCTGATCATCGGGAAGAGAAAGGAGTCTACGGACAAGAAGACCTCCCTGAATGATGCACTAAGGGAAAACAATGTAGCAGTTTAAATCAAGCTAAAACTAATACCCACACCGTTTTGAAAGAGAAATTCTTAAAATTCATATTAAACCCTAAATACATATTTGGGGTTTATCTTATTATATCCGTTGTTACTGCGGTTTCCAAATATCTCAGGGGAGACTACGCCATTAATAATTATCTGATCTTTAAAAATGTATTTTTCAATACCATCCATCAGAAAAACTTATTCATCCATTACCCGGATCTCTATTTTGACCTGAATCATTACGGGATCTTCTTCAGTGTACTTATCGCTCCGTTTGCGGTGATGCCCGACTGGATGGGGATCTCCCTTTGGAATTTAGCCAATACTTTCCTCTTTGTGTATGCTATTTATAAACTGCCCTTTTCAGATGGTAAAAAGGCTCTCTTCGGATTATTTTGTTTACAGGAATATATTACGGCAGCTTTAAGTTTACAGTTCAATGTGGCTTTAACAGGGCTTTTACTGCTTTCAGCGGTTTATATTTATGAAAGGAAAGAAGTAAAATCAGTAACGGCAATATTAGTAGGGATATTTGTGAAGATTTATGGAATAGTGGGGTTTACCCAGTTTTTTTTCATTCAGAATAAAAAGAAATTCATTCTTTCAGGGATTGCCATTGCGGTATTATTTTTTGTAATTCCTATGATGTATTCCGGGCCTCAGTTTGTATTGCAGAGCTATGCGGACTGGTATCATTCCATTATCGAGAAGAATAATGAGAACCAAGTATTGGGCAATATGCAGGATATTTCATTGATGGGTTTTTTCAGGAGGATTTTAGGAGATGCTTCTATTTCCAATCTGGTTTTTCTTGCTGTGGGATTACCTTTATTTGCTTTACCTTATATCAGGATAAAACAATATAAAAACTATGCATTCCAGCTTATGATCCTGGCTTCAACTTTATTATTTTTAGTATTATTCAGTTCAAGTTCAGAGTCGCCTACTTACATTATTGCGGTTGTAGGAGTAATGATCTGGTTTTTCCTGCAAAAGCAAAGAAATCCGCTCATCATAGGGTTGCTTATTTTCGTGATTATTTTTACATGCTTCTCAACATCAGACCTGTTCCCGAAATGGGTAAAACACGATTACATCATTAAGTATTCCTTAAAAGCCGTACCTTGCATTGTAGTTTGGCTAAGAGTGGTCTATGAACTATTAACCAAAGATTTTGAAAAAGATTACAGTTTGAATTAATATATGAAGAAAATTTCCATTGTCATTCCTGCCCATAACGAAGAAGGAAACGTTGCTCTGGTTCATGAAAAAATAAAAGAAGTTTTTTCAGGATTAAGCAATTATGATTTTGAGATTATCTTCGTGAATGACGGAAGCAGGGATAATACCCAGCAGAAGCTGGAAGAACTCTCCGAAAAATTTGATGAAGTAAAGTTCATTGAATTTTCAAGGAATTTCGGACACCAGCCTGCCGTGAAAGCCGGTATGGATCATGCCCACGGAAATGCAGTGATCTCAATGGACGGCGACCTGCAGCATCCGCCGGAACTTATCCCCGAAATGATCAGAAAGTGGGAAGAAGGCTACGATGTGGTCTATACAGTAAGAACCTATCCTAAGGAAATATCTTATTTCAAAAGAAAAACTTCGGACTTTTTTTATAAACTCTTATCCAGCCTTTCCGATGTAAACCTTACCAAAGGAGGCGGTTCGGATTTCAGGCTGCTAGATGCCAACGCTGTGGAAGTGATGAGAAACTTCAACGAAGATGACCTGTTTTTGAGGGGTCTTACCAGCTGGATGGGCTTTAAACAGACGGGTATTGATTTTACCGCAGCAGAAAGAATGTCAGGAGAAAGCAGCTATAACCTGAAAAAAATGATCCGGTTTGCTTTTACGGGAATTACGGCTTTCAGTGTAAAGCCTTTATATATTGCAGCATATCTGGGATTTTTATTCTCAGGGATCTCAGTGGTAGGATATGCGCTGTATGTCATTTATGCATTCATGGCTAAAACGGAAATATCCGGTTGGGCTTCACTGATCATGACCATCGTATTTTTCGGGGGATTACAGCTGATCATCCTTGGAATTATAGGAATTTATTTAGGAAAGATCTTTAAGCAGGTAAAAGAAAGACCTAACTATATCATCAAAAATAAAAGCTTTTAAAATGGTATTATTGAGTTTTGATATTGAGGAGTTTGATATGCCATTGGAATATAAAGGCGAAATATCCTTTGAAAAACAGATCTCCATCTCACAGCATGGATTGGAGAATATTTTAGATATCTTAAAAAAGCATCAGGTAAAAGCTACTTTTTTCTCAACAGTGGTTTTTGCTGAAAACAGCAGACATTTGATAGAAAGATTATTGAATGAAGGGCATGAACTGGCTTCCCATACTTGGTTTCACTCTGAATTTGAAGAAAAACATTTAAAAGAATCAAGGGAAAGACTAGAAGAAGTATTCTCTACAAAAGTAACGGGATTAAGGATGCCCAGAATGATGCCCGTTAACGAAAAAGCCGTTGAAACAGCAGGCTATTCCTATAACTCATCCATCAACCCGACTTTTCTTCCGGGAAGGTATAATAACCTAAAAGTACCAAGAACTTACTATGACGAAGGAAACGTAAGACAGATCCCGGCTTCGGTTTCTCCCAATTTCAGGATTCCGCTGTTCTGGCTGAGCTTTCATAATTTTCCTTTGTCTTTCTATAAAAAACTGGCTTCGGACGTTTTGAAGAAAGATAAGTATCTCAATATCTACTTCCATCCGTGGGAATTTTCAGAAATAAAGGATGAAGCATTCAGGCTTCCCGGCTTTACTACAAAAAATACGGGTAAGGAAATGGTAGAAAGATTTGATGAGTTTGTAGGCTGGCTTAAAAGTAAAAATTATACTTTCGGAACCTTCCAGGAATTTCAAAAACAATTGGAATCATGAAAATTGCTTTTGACGCAAAACGATTTTTTCACAATACTTCGGGTTTGGGTAATTATTCCCGGGACCTGGTAAGGATCCTGGCGAAATATTTTCCTGAAAACGAATATATGCTTCTCAATAAAAACCAATCGGAAAGAGGCAAGGATATTCTCGAAAATCAGAATATCCGTTTTTTAGAAACATCCAAAGGAAGCATGTCGCGCCAGTTTAAAATGGGAAAAGATGCCCAGAAAGCAAAAGCAGATATTTTCCACGGATTGTCCGGTGAGCTGCCTCTGAAATGGAACAAAACACCCATCAAAAAAGTAGTAACCATCCACGATCTGATCTTTGTGAGATATCCGCAGTACTATTCTTTCTTTGACCGGAAAATCCATTTCTGGAAATTCAGAAAAGCGGCTCAGAATGCTGATAAGATCATTGCCATTTCAGAACAGACCAAAAAAGATATCATCCATTACCTGAGAGTTCCGGAAAGTAAAATAGAGGTCATTTATCAAGGATGCCATCAGGCTTTTAAAGAACAGCAGAGCGAAGAATTTATTCAGCAGGTCCGGCAGAAATTTAACCTTCCTGAAAGATTCATTCTAAATGTCGGAACCATTGAAGACCGCAAAAATCTCCTGAACATCGTAAAAGCTGTTAAAGAAACAGATATTCCATTAGTTGTTGTAGGTAAGAAAACAAAATATTATAAAAAAGTAGAGACATTCATCAGGAAGAATAATCTGGAAAAGCAAATCAGTTTCCTTGAAAATGTTTCAATGAATGAGCTGGCCGTTATCTATAAACTGGCTGATATTTTTGTTTATCCAAGTTTTTTTGAAGGTTTCGGGATTCCGGTAATAGAAGCCCTTTTCTCAAAAACAGTTGCCATTACCAGCAATACAGGCTGTCTGCCCGAAGCGGGAGGGAAAGATTCTGTTTATATAGATCCTCATAATTATCTTGATATCCGGTCAAAAATAAAATTCCTGTGGAATAATGAAGCCGAAAGAAAGCGCCGAGCGGATAAAGGTTTCGAGTTTGTTCAAAAATTTAATGACGAAGTTATTGCGACAGAATTGATGAATTTTTATCAAAGGATTTTTTTGGAGAAATAAAGGTTCTTAAACGCAAAGATTTAACTTGTTAATCCTTATTTTGAGTTAGCAAAGATTAAATCAATTTCCAATTGACTTAAATTAAGCACGTGCATTGCAGTCAGCTTAGTCAGCAACTTTATTGCGTTCTTTTTGCATTCCTAGAATTAAAAAGCTCTAAAAAAATCTTTGCGTTATTTCCAAATTCAGATTATTTTAATAACAGTACCATTATAAAGATTAAGCCCCGCTTCCGCGGGGCTTAATTTTTATTTCTCAATCAAAACTTTTCTCACCATAGTCTGATCACCAGACTTTATCTTTAAGATATAAGCTCCTTTTTCAAGACCGGAGACATTAATTTTGGTTTCATTGTCTCTCTTAAGCAGAGAATGACCGACCAAATCTGTGATCTCCGTACTAAAATTCTTTACATTTTCCGGCAATTCAATGTTCAGAGTGTCCTTAGCCGGATTAGGATATATCTTAACAGATTCCAGATTACTAAGCTTTTTTTCTTCTGTCCCCAGCAGAGTAGTTGAAGCTACAGCAAAATGCTGAAGAGCACCGACCGCGCCTTTTCCTACATTGAAAATATAGGTAGGGTCTGTATTGGCAAAAGTATCATTGGCAGTATGGGGATAATTGCTTCTTATTTTTTCAAAATATCCCGTTATTACTTCACCTTTGGATTCAAAAGGGATATAATCTGTATCTTCAGCTTCATCTATATCGGTCAGTAACGGAGAGTATAAAGTGGTACAGGTAACCAGTTCCTGGGTTGCGGCAACCGAAGCTGCCGTATTATTAGGATTTCCGCCCATATCTTCATCACAATAAATAGTATTATTGTTGTTTCCCATTTTACCGCCTACCTGATCCAGGTTGAATACCAGCTTTATATCCAGCACGCGGGTGCTTCCCTGATAAGCTACTGTATTCGCATAATGGGCACTTCCTCTCAACCCTTGTTCTTCACCCGAAAAATGGATGAATTTAATAGAATATTCGGTGGGAATATCTTTTAAGATTCTTGCCGCTTCCAGGATAATAGAAGTACCGCTGCCATTATCATTCACTCCCGGGCCGTTAATAGTGTCAAAATGCCCACAAATGATCACATACTTATTAGGATATAGTGTTCCTGTTTTTGTAATAACCAGGTTCTTAGAGTTTATCGTGTTTCCTAAAGAAGTAAACGAGAAAGGGTCTTCTACGATCTGGCTTGCAGCATAGCCATATGACAGATACTTATTTTTAAGCCATGTCAGAGCATTGGCATTGTTTGCAGATCCTGTGGTTTTTACACCTAAACTGGAAAATTCCTGCAGATTGGTTGTAATATTGGTTTGTGAAACCAAATTCACCCTGTTCTGATAAGCCTGGATGAAAGCCTGGGCCTGTAAAGCATATGCTCCCAGAGAAAAGAGTAGAAGAGTGGTTATTTTTTTCATTTAGACAGAAATATTTAATGATCTTTATGATTTTAACAAAATTTCAGCAAATGTAGTAATAAAAAAGTCCTGAGCAAAACCCAGGACCTGATTTACTATAATTGACCAAATTATTTTTCTATAATGATTTTTCTGGTAACACTTTCGTCATTTAGCCTTATAATGCACATATAAGTACCATTGGCCAAACCTGAAATATCAATTTTTTCCTGATTTTCAACATTCAACAAGGAACGTCCGCTCATATCCGTAATCTCTATATTGAAATCTTTACTCCTTTCAGGAATCTCTACATTAAGAATATCTTTGGCAGGATTAGGATATACTTTTATGGATTCCAGCTTATTTGATGTGATATCTTTAGTATCCAAAATGCTTGTGGCAGCCACAGCAAAATGCTGAAGAGCTCCTACAGCCGCTTTTCCTACATTGAACACATAAGTGGGGTCTACATTGGCAAAAGTATCACTTGAGGTGTGGGGGTGTGGACTTTGGACATTCTCGTAAAATCCTGTGATGATCTCATTTTTATTTTCAAACGGCATATAATCAGATGAATAAGCAGATGTTATTGCAGTCTGTAATGGTGAATATAAAGTAGTACATGTAGCCAGCTGCTGTGTCATTGTATTGGATGTAGCATTATTTCCCGTTTGCCCTCCGTTATCACGCTCACATTTGATCGTATTATTGGTATTCCCCAGTTTACCACCCACCTGGTCCAAATTGAATACAAGTCTTATATCCAGCATACGGGTACTTCCCTGATAAGCTACATTATTGGCATAATGACTGCTTCCTACAAGGCCTTGCTCTTCTCCCGAAAAATGGATGAATTTGATAGAGTATTCCGTAGGAACATCTTTTAAGATCCTTGCAGCTTCCAAAATGATAGAAGTTCCGCTTCCATTATCGTTAACACCGGGACCGTTGATCGTATCATAATGTCCACAGATAATTACGTAGGTATTAGGATATACCGTACCCGTTTTGGTAATAATCAGATTTTTGGATGTTGTGCTATTATAAGTGAAAGGATCTTCCACCATCTGGCCGGCAGAATATCCGTAAGAAAGGTATTTATCCTTGATCCAGTTTAAGGCACTGGTATTATTCGCCGAACCTGTAGTTTTAATCCCCAGATTTCCAAAATCCTGCAAATTGGCAGTGATGTTTGTCTGCAATATCTGGTCAGCTCTGTTTTGATAGGCTTGGATAAATGTTTGCGCAAATGTAAGATTGGCTAATGATATTACAGAAAGTATAAAAATTTTTCTCATCATGAAAATGTTATGACTGTTTAGAATAAGTTACCAAATTTAAATAAAAAATTCATAAAAACATTTATTCTTAGTTGTTATTAGGAATTTATAATAATATAATTTTTCTCTTCAAAAAAAATTATATAGCTGAATATTTTTAAGATAACTGTTAAAAAAAATATTTATACCTAAATTTTATAAAAAAATACAGATTATAATATTTTTTTATTTTTACACTTTAAATAAAATTACATATGATAAAGAAATCTATTTCTATTATTTCTGTGCTTTCCGCTTCGTTATTTTTTGCACAAGATATTAAAACCAAAAAGGATAAAATCACTTTAAACGATAAAGAAATTGCAAAATTTACTGAAACTAAGAAAGTTTATACCATTTATGATCTCGATGGCAAAGAGTTGGTAAAAATTAAGCCCAATCTTCATGTTTTCAATGAAAATAGAAGAACTATATATTATGAGGTTACTTCTCCTGATAATTCCCAATCTGTATCCTTGTATAATAAAGGAGAGAAAGGGTCTATTTCTTTAGAGAAAAAATTCCTTTACGACTTTACTTTGGGAGAATATAAATTATTTACTGAATCTGGAGTAGATCAGTCAGTTATTGATACAATGCTGGCCTCCAATTTAAATGTGAAAGCAGAACTTGAAGGAAAAGCTGAAGAATTGAGAGGTGAGGAAGACAAAATGTTTGATTTACTGAAAGCTTCTAAAATTGACTTTAATGATAAAGGGGAAATTTTAGTTAACAGAAGTAAAAAAATTGGTTCAATCGTTAGAAAGAAAAATCAGAATGGAATAAGTTTAATTTATGAAATTTATAATAAGAATGGTGATCTGATTGGGAAATGGTATGAATTAGAATCCAATGTTTTATTTAACGGGCAAAAATACCCCTCTGTAAATAACGAGCTATTGCTTACGAATGGGAAGAATTATTCAATTTCAAAATCGCGTTCAAATGCAGGAATGTCGTTATCAATGGATAAACTCGCCCAGCTAATTACGGCCTATGCATTTAATGAACAGCTATTGTAAGATGAGATATTTACCCTAAATTTCTGTCTATGGTTTTTTAGATAATACATTTAAATAAAAACAAAAAATAAATCCCGGAAAAAACTCCCGGGATTTATTTATATTGATAACAAAAAATTCTACATTATTTTACTTGATCTACAACAGCTTTGAAAGCTTCAGGATGATTCATTGCTAAATCTGCTAAAACTTTTCTGTTAAGCTCTACGTTGTTCTTTTTAAGAGCTCCCATAAACTGAGAGTAAGACATTCCGTGTTCTCTGGTTCCCGCGTTGATACGAGTGATCCAAAGGGCTCTGAAGTTTCTCTTTTTCTCTTTTCTACCACGGTAAGCATATTGCATTGCTTTTTCTACCGCGTTTTTAGCTACTGTCCAAACGTTCTTTCTTCTTCCGAAATAACCTTTAGCCTGCTTAAAAATTTTCTTTCTGCGAGCTCTTGAAGCTACGGCATTTACTGATCTTGGCATAATTTAAATTGTTTTTTTGAAAAGGGCGGTAAACTGTTTCATTACACTTATCTGCTCCGTTTCAGGGTTAAAAATTCTGAATTTGTTTTTAATTCTTATAAACCGGATTATAGATTTATAAAAACTACTTAATGGCTAATTGACGTTTAACACTTTTCTCGTCCACAGCAGCAACATAAGAAGTTTGCGTAAGATTTCTCTTTTGCTTAGTTTCTTTCTTTGTCAAGATGTGGCTTTTGAAAGCATTTTTTCTTTTGATCTTACCAGATCCGGTAAGAGCAAAACGCTTTTTAGCACCTGATTTAGTTTTTAATTTTGGCATTGTTTTGCTTTTTTTGTTTTTGTTATCAATATTTAAGCATGCAAAGATAAGAAAAATCTCAATAGGATCATTTAATTTGAAGAGCAATTATTTATATAATATTCAATGAACAGCGCAGGTTATATGGAAAACTATTTCCTATTTTAAGATTTGAAAAATTCCAACAGATCTTTATTGATCGTTTCAGCTTCTGTAGTAGGCATACCATGAGGAAAACCCGGGTAAGAAATTAATTTCCCGTTCTTAAGCAGGGTAGCAGCCACTTTCCCGGTAGTTTCAAACGGAACGATCTGGTCATCTTCACCATGCATGACCAGTACAGGGATGTCCACACTTTTAAGATCTTCTGTAAAATCGGTTTCCGAAAAAGCTTTAATACAATCATAATGGGCTTTAACAGATCCCATCATTCCCTGCCGCCACCAGTTTCTCTGAATCCCTTCCGAAACATTTGCACCCTCTCTGTTGTAACCATAAAAAGGAAAGGTAATATCTATGAAAAACTGCTGCCTGTTTTTAGCTGTATTGTTGCGAATATCATCAAAAACAGATATCGGGACACCATTGGGATTATTCTCGTTTTGAACCATAATTGGGGTTACCGCACTTATCAAAACCGCTTTTGCCACTCTTCCTTTACCATGCTTTGCCACATATCTTATCACTTCACCACCGCCTGTAGAATGCCCGACGTGAATTGCATCTTTTAAATCCAACGCCTCAACTATTTCTGCAACGTCCGATGCGTAAGTATCCATATTATGCCCTTCAGCCACCTGGGAAGATCTTCCGTGTCCTCTTCTGTCATGGGCGATTACTCTGTAACCCTGTTCCAAGAAAAAAAACATTTGTGCATCCCAGTCATCACCTGATAATGGCCATCCGTGATGAAAAAACACAGGTTGCCCTTTTCCCCAGTCTTTGTAGTAAATCTCTGTTCCGTCTTTTAATGTAATTGTGCTCATTTTTTTTGTTTTTAGTGTTATTAATAATGAAATATTGATCACTTTTTCTGAAACAAAGGTAGAGCTAAACTTTGAAGGGGATCTTAACCTAAGTTAAATTTTGGTTATTATAATTAAACACAAAGATAAAAAGGTTAACAGTGGATGTTGAGGAACAAAGATTTGCGGCTTTGCCGATGATTAAGCTTGATGGATATTATTTTGCTGACTTAAAAATGTTGTGTTTAAAGATCAATCTTTGCGTTCCAATAAATTCACTGTATAAATAAAAAAACCTCAAATTGCTTTGAGGTTTATTATACGTTTGCAGAATTGAATCTGCATCAATTATTTTGCTGCCTTTTTAGGACTCATCATCATGATCATTCTTTTGCCTTCCAGCTTAGGTAACTGATCTACTTTTCCTACATGCTCCAGTTCCTGGGCCAGTTTTAAAAGCAGGATCTCACCCTGATCCTTAAAGATAATCGAACGCCCTTTAAAAAATACGTAGGTTTTTAATTTTGAACCTTCTTCAAGGAATTTTTCAGCATGCTTTTTCTTGAACTCATAATCGTGGTCATCGGTCTGAGGCCCGAAACGGATCTCCTTCACCACTACTTTTACCTGCTTAGCTTTAAGTTCCTTCTGTTTTTTCTTTTGCTCATACAAGAACTTTTTATAGTCCAGTATTCTTGCAATAAAAGGTTCTGCTTTGTCGGAAATTACCACCAGATCCAATTCCTGGTCTGTCGCAATCTGTCTTGCTTTATCAATCGGATAAACTCCCGGCTCTACGTTATCGCCCACCAAACGAACTTCCCTTACTCGGATTTTATCGTTGATCATGTGTGCGTCCTCCTGTACCGGACGTCTCTGTGGGCCCCTGTTGTTAAATCTTTGTGCTATTGTTTTATAATTTTATTGGTTAACTTTCTATTTATTAAAATATTCAAAAATTAAAAGATCAAATAGTTTTTTAATTCTTAAATCCTTTAATCTTTTAATGAATTTAAATCGCTGCCTCTTTTTTGAAATAAGAAACAAAATCCTCCATATTCATCACTCCAAGGTCTCCTTCGCCTCGTCTTCTTACAGAAATTGTGCCATCTTTCTCTTCATTTTCCCCTACTACCAGCATGAAAGGGATTTTGTTCAATTCCGCATCACGGATCTTTTTCCCTGTCTTCTCGTTTCTGTCATCAATCTGACCGCTAATATCGTGATTTTCCAAAAATTGTGAAACTTTTTTTGCATAATCTACATACTTTTCACTGATTGGGAGGATAATATACTGATCAGGGCTTAACCATAATGGGAAATCACCTGCAGTATTTTCCAGCAAAATAGCGATAAAACGCTCCATAGAACCAAACGGCGCTCTGTGGATCATTACCGGCCTGTGCTTTTCATTATCGCTTCCTATGTAATGAAGATCAAATCTTTCCGGCAGGTTATAATCTACCTGAATGGTTCCCAGCTGCCATCTTCTTCCCAATGCGTCCTTCACCATGAAGTCAAGTTTCGGGCCGTAGAATGCTGCTTCACCATATTCTATGACAGTTTTCAATCCTTTATTTTTGGCAGCAGTAATGATCGCATTTTCTGCTTTCTCCCAGTTTTCATCAGAACCGATATATTTTTCTCTGTTTTCGGGATCTCTTAAAGAAACCTGAGTCACAAAATCCTCGAAGCCTAAAGATCTGAAAACGTATAATACAAGATCAATAACAGCTTCAAATTCTCCTAAAAGCTGGTCCGGAGTACAGAAAAGATGGGCATCATCCTGAGTAAATCCACGAACTCTTGTCAATCCGTGAAGCTCTCCGCTCTGCTCATATCTGTACACAGTTCCGAATTCTGCGTATCTTTTCGGTAAATCCCTGTAGCTCCATTGTGAAGTTTTATAAATTTCACAGTGGTGAGGACAGTTCATCGGCTTCAGCATGAATTCTTCTCCTTCATTTGGAGTTTTGATCGGCTGGAAACTGTCTGCCCCATATTTGTCCCAGTGTCCGGAAGTTACATACAGTTCTTTGGCACCGATGTGAGGAGACATTACGAATTCATAACCTCCTTTTTTCTGAGCGTCTGAAAGGAAATTCTCTAATTTTCTTCTTAAGGCGGTTCCTTTTGGCAGCCATAAAGGAAGACCTGCACCTACTTTTTCAGAGAATGCAAAAATCCCAAGCTCTTTACCTAATTTTCTGTGGTCTCTTCTTTTGGCTTCTTCCAGTCTTTCAAGATATTCTGTCAAATCTTTTTGTTTAGGGAAAGAAATACCATATACTCTCGTCAGCTGTGGGTTCTTCTCATTTCCTCTCCAGTAAGCTCCTGCTGCATTTAGTATTTTAACAGCTTTCACTATTCCGGTATTTGGAATGTGTCCTCCACGGCAGAGATCCGTAAAATTATCATGAGTCACAAAAGTGATTTCGCCGTCATTAAGATTGGAGATAAGTTCTACTTTATAAGGGTTATCGGCATAAACTTTTAATGCTTCTTCTTTAGAAACAGGGTATAACGAGAAGGTAGAGCCTTTCTTTGCATTTTCCAGCACCTTCTTTTCAATCTTCTCAAAATCCTTTTCAGACAGGCTTTCTTCCCCGAAATCCACATCATAATAGAATCCGCTTTCAATAGCAGGCCCGATTGTCAGCTTAGCATCAGGATAAAATTCAAGGATCGCCTGCGCCAGAAGGTGGGCAGAAGAATGCCAGAAGGCTTTCTTTCCAAGATCGTCATTCCAGGTCAGCAATTGTACCGTTGAATCTGTTGTAATAGGCGTGGTGATCTCTACTTGTCTGTCATTCACAACTGCGGAAATGGTATTTCTGGCCAATCCCTCGCTTATAGATTTTGCCACATCCAAAGGAGTAACTTCTCCTTCAAATTCTCTGACACTATTGTCTGGAAGTGTAATTTTTATCATTGTTTACTAAGAAATTTTAAGAGGCAAAAATACGGAAATTTATTTAAAATATTATAATTGGCGTGTATTTTGAAGCGGGAATTAGCACAAAAATTTTAATTTTTCCTAAATTAATTATGAATGAAATAAATATTGATCTGCATTGTGATTTACTGTGTTATCTATTGAGATCAAATGTGAGAATTGATGATAAGGAAATTGGCTGTTCATTACCTTACTTAAAAGAGGGGAATGTAAAGCTGCAGGTAATGGCTATTTTTACTCCAACGATGAAAGACAGCATACATTTTGGATTGAAGCAGAGCAGGATATTTACCGATCTTTTGGGGAACAAAGAGTTTTTCCTGTTCAATGGTTCAAATTATGATGAGATTGAAAATTCAGGGCAGATAGGAGTTGTTGCTTCTGTTGAAAATGCTTCATCCTTTTGTGAAGAAGACACTGACCTTGAAGCCGGGTTTAAAAATCTGGAAACCATTATCCGCAATACTCATAAGGTACTGTATATCGGGATCACCCACCATACTGAAAACCGCTTTGGCGGAGGAAACAACTCTGAAGCAGGTTTAAAAAACGATGGGAAAGTTTTAATTGATTATCTTGCTGACAAGAAAATTGCAATTGATCTAGCCCATACAAGTGATCAGTTAGCATATGATATATTAAATTATCTCGACCAGAGAAATTATAAAATCCCCGTTCTGACCAGTCACTCCAATTACAGGAATGTTTATGAAAATCCCCGAAATCTTCCTGATGAACTGGTAAAAGAACTTATTAAAAGGGAAGGGCTGATCGGGATTAATTTTATTAAAGATTATATTGATCTTAAGGATCCGGACAGGCTTTATGAGCATATCAGGTATGGTTTAGATTCAGGGGCGGAAGATGTTATGGCTTACGGCGGTGATTTTTTCTTTGATAAAGACCATCCGGACAGGTCCCGTTATCCTTTTTTCTTTGATGAGTTTAACAATGCTTCGGCTTACAACTCAATCAATAAAAGAATTACTGAAGAGTTCTCGAGTAATTTCATGGAGAAGATCAGTCATAAAAATGCACTGAACTTTATCCGGAAATTATGGAATTAAAAGAATTGAACCACAAAAGTTACAAAAGCTTTTAAACCTTAATTTATTATAAGATAACATGTAAATGCACATTAGTTTTTTTTTGAAAATCTTTGATTTTCTTCTTATGTGAACTTTTTACAGAATTGACTTGGAACTTATGTAACTAAAGTGTTTGAAAAAACTTTTGTGACTTTTGTGGTTTAATTTAATAAAAAACCCTAGCTTTCGTTAAAACAAGTCAGAAAAAATATATGACAGACTTAATTCTACATAAAGACCAGTTTTGCATTTCTACAGATAAAGCGAAATTGGATATTGATTCTATTCATCAATTCCTGTCAACACAGGCCTATTGGTGCCTGAATATCCCGAAAGATAAAGTGGAAACCTCCATACAAAATTCGCTATGCTTTGGTGTTTATGAAAATGAAAAGCAAATAGGGTTTGCACGGATCATTTCTGATTTTTCGACTATTGCTTATTTGGGAGATGTTTATATTTTGGAAGAATACAGGGGAAACGGACTTTCTAAATGGCTCATGGAAATCATCATGAATCATCCGGATTTACAGAATTTAAGAAGATGGATCTTACTTACGGGTGATGCACACGGATTATATCGTCAGTTTGGGTGGACAGACATTGGAGATCCTTCGAAATGGATGGAACTTCATAATAAAAATGTTTATTCATAAAAAAATACTAAGCTTTCACTTAGTATTATCTGTTTTTCCTGATTTGTTCTTAGAAGATTTCTGAATGTCTTCTTTGCTGATATCAGGTGGATTGGTCTTTTTGGATGAGGCAGGAATATCAGGAAAATCCTGATTCTGCTTTTTTGATTCTGCCGAGTTGGCAGGTTCTTTCTTTTTATTTTTTTCTTTTGGATCCATAGCTTTACTTTTTTAGAGTCCCAAGATACCCAGCTGACCCGTTTTATCTTCTATGGTATAATTCAAAGCTTTTGCCAAAACGAAAATCTGATTAAAATTTTCCATTAATTGTTTACGTCCTTCGTTTCTCAGCTTATTCTGATCAATGGATTTTATGGCTGTTTCTTTGGCCTTTTGCGTTACATTTTTGATGTCTTTTTCAGAGATCCTGTTGAAAAAAGAGTCATCCAGGGATTGTATCTCTACGCTTGGAGTGATCCTTATATCGGCAGCAGGCAGTTCGGTAATGATGAGTTTTTTATTTACCGAATCCACTTCCATTTTCATTTTATTGAGATCATAAGAAACCTGAGCATTCGTTTTGGTGTAGGTGATAATGTTATTACTGGTCATTTCACTTCCCAGGAATTCATAGCTCATTTTTGTTTTCTGCATACTGGAGATATTTTGCTCCAGTACGACCATCTTATTCATTCTGGAGATCTGGTTGGTCAGAATATAATAATCCGATTTCTCATTTTTTCCTCCAAAATTAAAACAGGATTTCAAACCAAAAAACAGGAGAATCATAAAGAGAACTCCGGCTAAAAATGGCAGTATTGCTTTATAATTTCTCAAATCTATTTAAATATTTCCCTGATTACAGAGTGGTCATCTTTTTTCAGCATTTCAACAAGATCTCTTTCTATATATCCCGTTGTAGGCATCTCAATAATTCTTCCTACTTCCTTGCCATATCTTTCCACAATAATAGTGGGTACTTTCTGGATATTATAACGCGCCTCATCACCGTTAGGAGATTCTTTTTTACGGTTTACCGCAATGATCGTTAATTTATTATCCGGATATTTAATTGCTTCCAGTATTTTCATTAATCTGGGAATATCTCTGTGGCTGTCTTCACACCAGGTTCCCATGAAAACCGTAATATTGTAGGAGTTTATCTTATCCTTTTTAAGCTGGTCTACAGCTTTCTGGTCAATAACATATTCATCATGTTCCTTTACATACCAGTCTGCATAGGGTGCTTTTAGGAACTGATCTTTTAACTGATGTCCCAAAAGCATTTTGCCGTCATTCTGGCTTTCAACTTCGCGGTTTACGACAACTTTTTGAGCATTATACTGCTGGGCAGCAAAAAACAGACTGGAAACAGCTATAACATTTGTGATAATTTTTTTCATATTAGTTCTCAATAATTGATTTCAGATCAGCAGGAGAATAGTATTTGTTTTTCAGGACTTTATGGTCTGCCTGCCTGTAAACGTTAAACTTTTCTCCGGACTTCTCATAAAAAGATTCAACTTCTTTTTCTTTATAAAATTCAACTGTTTCCCGGGCCTGCTCTTCATCTTCACAGGCTTTAGACATATTGGAACGCTGAACTTCGTTGAATAACTCTACAAATTTGCTGCCAAGTCCGAATTCAAGTACCGCACCGCTTAATACATACTGCAGATCACATAGCGCATCGGCAATCTCTACTATATTATTGTCCGCTATAGCTTGTTTTAATTCGTTTAATTCTTCCTGTAAAAGCTCAATTCTCAAGTTACATCTTTCCGGGGAAGGAATTTGTGGTGTTTCTAATACAGGAGCTTTAAAAGTAGTATGGAATTCTGCTACCTGGTTCAGACTATCTATTTTATCCATGAAATTTTTAATTTACAGCAAATATATAAAATAGAAGCCAGAACTTGAAAGTCAGAGAAAGGTTGTTATCTAAATAAAAGGCTTTCTTTTGATTACTCATTGCGTATTATAAAAAAGGCTGCCCATTACGGACAGCCTCTTCATAGTTTAATTTAAATAACTAATTTTTAATAAATCTCTTTGTGTTTTCACCAAGCTGAATCATATAGGCACCTTTTACAAGATGGCTCACGTTTACGGCGCCTCTTTCAAGTTTTCCTGAGCTGATTAGTTTTCCACCCATGTCAAAAATCTTATATTCGTCTGTTATGGTATTTGAAACATAAAGAATATCTTTTACAGGATTCGGATATAATCTGATATCTGTAATTAGATCTTTGGTATCTGAAATCTCTCCTTTTCCTGAAGAAACTATATTTAATGTATAATCTTCCACCTGTCCATATGTATAGGTTCCGCAAGATGAAGTAGGAAGACTGCTGTATTTCATCATCACTCTCATTCTTGTAGTTCCTGTGGCAGCCGTTGCAGGAATAGTAATGCTTCCTGTTGCCGGAGTAGTGGTAGAGCCTGCTTTAGACCATGCTAATTCCCCGCTGTCTGTAAAGTCCCCATCTCTGTTGTAGTCAATATAAACTGCGTAAGCTTCACTGTAAACAGTTGAAGTCCAGGTTGGAGTCACAGAAATTGTATAGGCACTGCCTTTGGTTACATTTGTTGAAATTGAAGTAAAGTTTTCGTAACCGGCTGTTCCAGTGGAAGTATTGTTAATTGTTCCGAATTTCACATTTCCGATTCTTTCATCAGCCGTATTGGTTGCAGATGCAGTACAATAGGTAACTGTAGTTCCAGCCAATGTAGTAACGCTTACAGAATTACTTGAAGTGGAAACATTTCCTGCAGCATCTTTTGCCCTGACAGTGAAGCTGTAAGTGGTTGATGGGCTTAAGCTGGTTACCGCATAAGAAGTGGAAGCCGTAGAACCGATTAATGAAGCTCCCTGATAAACGTCATAGCCTGTAACTCCTACGTTATCCGTAGCTCCGCTCCATGAAAGGTTTGTGCTGGTAGAAGTAGTGCCGGATGCTGAAAGGGTAGGTGGCGTAGGGGCAACAGTATCTGTTCCGCCGGAACCCGCATTTACTGTAATATTGGCGTTGTTAACGTCAAAGAAAATATGATTGGAACCTTTCACCATGATTCTTCCTGTAGTAGTGGAAGCGTTTGGAATGGTCACTGCCTGGGAACCGTCATTCGGAGTTCCTGCTAACAGAGTAATCCATGTATTTCCGCTGTCTGTAGTCCAAAGGATATCTACATTGGCTGCATTTACTCCGTTTGCCGTCGTTCCTGCAACGTTCCAGGTTACCGTTTGTGAGCTGCCTCCTGCATAGGTTGTAGCAGAACTCTGAGAAGTTATCGCAAAAGGACCTGCCGTTGCATTCACTGTAACTCTTGCATCATCTGAATTGTTTCCAGAACCGCCAGCCCTGTTATCACGAACCGTAAATCTGAAGTTTAAGGTTCTTGCAACAGAAGAAAGAGCTTCAACCGTAATTTCTGACCCTGCCGTAGTGGTAGCACCAGCCAGAACAGAAGCCATTCGAGGGAAATATCTTACCGGTGAGGCCGTTGGAGTCCAGGATCTGAAAGTAGGGCCGGTAGCCTTGGTTGCACTTGCAGCGGAGCTGGCACCTGTTTGGGAAGAAGATGCATTGTCGATCTGCTCCCAGATATAGGTCAGCGAATCACCGTTGGAATCTGTTCCTGTTCCCGTCAGCATAAATGGTGTACTTTTCGGGATCGTATAGTCTAAACCTGCATTGGCCGTTGGAATTGAATTTCCGGTCGATGTATTAACTGAACAGGTCTTAGCCTTAATATTATTGGTAATCTGCTGAATACTTATAGCATGGAAGAAAGCATCGGAGTGTGGCTGGACATCCTGAGCGGTAATTCCTGCATATCCCATGATCGTAGATCCTGAACCCGGCTCCATATTAACACCTGTTCCCTCATTTCCATGGGAGAACGTATGGTTTCCGCCAAACTGGTGCCCTAATTCATGAGCTACATAGTCAATATCAAAATTATCTCCTGACGGAATACCATCTGCCGGTGAAGTGTACCCGCTTCCTTTGGATCCGTTTACACAGATACAGCCTATACAGCCTGCATTTCCGCCACCTCCGGTAGCTCCGAACAAGTGTCCTACATCATAGTTGGCTTCTCCGATCACTGAGGTAAGGGTAGACTGCAGCTGTGAGTTCCAGTTGCTCATCTGTGAAGCCGGAGAGTAAGGGTCTGTAGAAGAACTGGTATAGATCACGGCATCATTATTGGCAATAAGAACCATTCTGGCAGCAAAATCTTTCTCAAAAACCCCGTTCACTCGGGTCATGGTATTATTCATTGCTGCTAATGCCTGTGCTTTGGTTCCTCCGAAATAGGCCGTATATTCTCCTGTGCTGGAAAGGGCGAGCCTGAAGGTTCTTAAAGTAGCATCATCGGCATTAGGTCTTGCCATGACGTTCATGTTGGCAATTCCTTTATTGGCTACATCTATAACCGTACATTCGAATTTATTGAGATTATCTTTTTTGTCTGACTTTTTGTAAACGATATAAGTAGAAAGATCCTTAGTATAAGGCTCAATAAAAACTGCTGATTTATCCCCGTAAATTTCCATGGAAGACAATCCTAATGGAGAAATACTGAAATATACTGTAGAATTCGGGTCCTCAAGACCTTCTCCTACATAGGATTTGATGTCAGGGTATTTTGCGGCAAGCTGGGGGTCGAAGTTGGAGTTTTCCTTAATTTTAAAATTCTCCATTCTTCCTTCCGAGTTCGGAAAAGAAATAATGACTTCCGATTTTTCTCCCGCAGCTAATCTTTTAGGAGCTTTTGATAAAGCGTTTTTGAGTCCATTAATATCCAGTGTGTAGATCTTCGGATTATTAATGTTTGTTTTGTTTTCGAAGATTTCTGAAGAAGCTTTTTGTGAACCTTCAGACCAAAGACGATCCGTCTGCGCGAAAGAAATGCCCGTTATAAGAAGCATCCCGATCATGGATAATTGTTTTTTCATATAAATAATGGTTTGATTATGGAATATCAAATGTAATAAAATATTTATAACGAAAAACAAAATTTTTTAAGATTTTTTTTGAATATCAATTTAACATATTATGCAATACATTAAATTATACTCAATTTCTATTGTATCAAAAAAAGAAAATAGCACACGTAAAATACGTATGCTATTTATATTTTTAGGAAAAACCGAATCACATATTGTCATCCGCAGTAGGACCATATAGTCCCGGAACTTTATTTCCTGTTGATCTCAGGTACACGATCAATTCTCCTCTGTGATGATATAAATGATTATACAGGAATCCGCGGATCACCTGGATTTTCGGCATTGCAGGGAAAATTACGTTTCCGTACATCTCCATTCTCCACTCGTTAAAATAAGCACTCTCATCAGAGTTTTCCAATACTTCCTTTGCTTTAGCCACATTGTCTTCAAACTTGGCCACAATGTTTTCAGCTTTTGAAATATCTCCTTTATCATACTGATAGGCTCCCATGTCAAAAACATCCTGATTAAAGGTAGATTCATACCAGTTATACACTTCCGCAATATGAGAAGCCAGTTGTGCCGTTGTCCAGTTTTTCTCAGATGGTTTCCAGTCCAGGGCACTATCCGGGATGGCTTTTAAAAGTTTTCTGGTGTTTTCCGCTTCATGCAAAAATTCACCAAGGAGTGCTTGTTTAATCATTTGTATTTATTTTAAAGATTAATATTATTTCGTGATATCTCTTCCGATCACCAGTCTCTGGATCTCAGAGGTTCCTTCTCCAATGGTACAAAGTTTGGAATCCCTGTAATATTTTTCAGCAGGGAAGTCTTTCGTATATCCATATCCTCCGAAGATCTGCACGGCATTGTTTGAAATTCTTACACAGGCTTCAGAAGCATATAATTTGGCCATAGCTCCCTCTCTGGTCATCTTCTGCTTGGCATTCTTCAATGTAGATGCTCTTTGGATCAAAAGCTCGGCAGCATCAATTTCTGTTGCCATATCAGCCAGCATAAAGTTCACAGCCTGGAAATCAGAAATAGGTTTTCCGAACTGATGTCTTTCTTTAGCATATTTTAAAGCTGCTTTATAAGCCCCTCTTGCTGTACCTAAACTTAATGCGGCGATGGAAATTCTTCCACCGTCCAGAATTTTCATAGCCTGCTTGAAACCTTCGCCCACTTCGCCCAAACGGTGGGAATCCGGTACACGAACATTATCAAAGATAAGCTCTGCTGTTTCGGAAGCACGCATTCCCAGCTTATTTTCTTTTTTACCGGAAGTAAAGCCCGGCATTCCTTTTTCCAACACAAATGCTGTTGAATTATTTTTTGCCCCTATTTCCCCGGTTCTGGTCATTACAACGGCAATGTCTCCTGAAATGGCATGGGTGATAAAGTTTTTAGCCCCGCTGATGATCCATTCATCACCATCTTTTACGGCAGTAGTAGACATACCCCCTGAATCCGAACCTGTATTATGCTCAGTCAGCCCCCATGCTCCAATAACTCTTCCGCTGGCTAACTGGGGAAGCCATCTGTTTCTCTGCTCTTCATTCCCGAACTCATAGATATGATTAGTACAAAGTGAGTTATGTGCCGCTACAGAAAGGCCGATGGATGGGTCTACCTGAGAAATCTCGTCCAGAATAGCAACATACTCATGATAACCAAGGCCGGAACCCCCATACTCCTCAGGAATAACGATTCCCATAAAGCCCATTTCGCCTAACTGATGAAAAAGATCTTTAGGAAAAGTCTGGCTTTCATCCCACTCCATAATATGTGGCCTTATATTTTTTTCAGCAAACTCTCTTGCTGTTTCCGCTATCATTTTAATGTTGTCAATAGTCTCTGTATTCATATAGATAATAGTTAATTCCCAAAGATAACTAAATTGCTGAAATGCCAAAAAAAATTATTCCGTCCATAGCGTTTTATTCACAAGAATTTAAATATCAATTTTTTATATATTGAAAATTAATTATTTTTTAATAAATTTTTCTGAACTTTGACTATAATAATTTACTATTTTAGCCTCCCAATTTTAACGCATGAAAAAAATTTTATTTCCTATTATTTTATTTTCCGCTTATGCTTCTGCACAAATTCCTGCAGGGTATTATGACGGAACATCCGGGCTTACAGGGTACGCCTTGAAATCGAAGGTTCATGATATCATCTCAACAAAGAGTATCAACTGGCATTATGGGGACCTGCCGGATTATTATAATCAGACAGACCTGGAAAAGTATTACGATCACAATGCCTCCAACACTACCATATTGCTGGATATTTACTCTGAAATTCCCGCCGGACCAGATGCTTATGAATATACGGCATCCAATCTTACAGGAACGGCATCTGCTGAAGGAATGGGGTGGAACAGAGAGCATATGATACCGCAAAGTACATTCAGTACCAATAGTGATATCAGTAACTATCCCATGTTTTCTGACCTGAATTTTATTATTCCGGCAGATGCAAGGATCAATCAGTTAAGGAATAATTTTCCTTATGGAATAGGGGGAACAACCACTTTCTACAATTTTACCAATGGTTCCAAAATCGGAAACGCGGTAATCCCAGGTTATCCCTATACCGGTAGGGTATATGAGCCTATTGATGAATTCAAAGGGGATGTGGCAAGAACACTTTTATATTTCGCAGTACGGTATGAGGGAAAGCTGAATTCCTTTAATTATGCGCTCAGCAGTTCATCAACGGTAACTCCGGCTAACGATCTTTGCCCACTTGACGGAACTGAAGAAAGAGCTTTTGATACGGCATATATAAACATGCTCAAGCAATGGAATACGCTGGATCCTGTTTCTCAACGAGAAATTGACAGGAATAATGCAGTATATACCATCCAGAAAAACAGGAATCCTTTTATTGACCATCCGGAATGGGTGGATCTGATTTGGTCGGAAACTCCTGATGCAATACCTCCTCTGACTCCGGGGTCATTAGTTTCAACACAGCAGAATGCTTATTTTATCAACCTAAGCTGGACCCCCACAACAGATACGGATATTTTGGGATATAAGATCTATGTGAACGGCTCTTCAACTCCTGCTGCGGTAACGAAAAATACCTCCGTAAGTATTGATCACCTTTCTCCGTCCACCACTTATAATTTCACCGTAAAAGCCTTTGATAAAGGTTACCTTGAATCTCCAAACAGTAATACAGTTACAGCAACTACATTAGCTTCAGATTCCTATGCCAAGGATCTTATGATTGTAAAATATATAGAAGGCACTGGAAATAACAAAGCGCTGGAAATCGTCAATAAAACAGGGCATGAGGTTAACTTAAATAACTATAGGCTCAACATGCAATCCTATAGCGGTGGAAATTATTACTACAGCGATACGTATGAGCTGGAAGGGAAAATAGGGAACAATGAAAGCTTTGTTATTTTAAACCCAAATGCTTCATTACCCTGCTATACCAATAATCAGGCAAAATTTGTAACGGCTTCCGACCCGATGACTTTCTCAGGAGGTCAATATATAGAACTGGCATACAATGAATTTACCCCTGCAGATGTCATTGGGGTAAAGAATACGGTAAACGCAAACGGGAATACTTCTTTGTACAGAAAAAGCAGCATTACCCAGCCGAATACGGATTTCAGCATCAGTGAATGGGATTCTTATGCCAGTAATTACTGCCTAAATCTGGGAGTATTATCAACTTCCGATATCATTTTTGCAGAAAATAAGGAATTCAGGATCTATCCGAACCCTGTGCACGAAAATATTTTTGTAGCCGGAGAAACTGAGGATGTGAAGTCTGCTGAAATTTTAGATTATGCAGGAAGGCTGATTTATACCGAAAAATCTCCTTTTAAAAGTAAGAAGAATATAGGAGTGCCAAATATACCGTCGGGGACCTATTTGTTAAAATTGGATAATCACATTTACCCGTTCATTAAGAAATAATCTCTTGAATTAAACCGTATAAAACCTTACGAATAAGCATCATCGATATAAGCAGATTCACTAATATTCATTATCTATAAGTGTTTCTGCTTATATCTTTTATTTATAAGTATTTATGCTTATATTTGCAAAATGATAGCGGTTATTACCGGTGATATTATAAATTCGCAGCATGCAGATACAGAGGTTTGGATCACCAGACTCAAAAATCTTCTGGAAAAATGGGGAAGCTCACCGCTGGCATGGGAAATTTACAGAGGTGATGAATTTCAGTTCAAATGTTCTATTGATGATGTATTCTGGCGTTTTTTAGCTATAAAGTCCCTTATCAAAAGCCAGGAAAATCTTGATGTCAGGATGGCAATCGGTATCGGTGAAGAGAGTTTTTCGTCTGAAAAAATCACGGAATCCAACGGAACTGCTTATGTAAATTCCGGAAGGTTACTGAATGATCTTAAAAATGACGGGCATACCGTTTCCATTAAAACCACTAACGATACTGTAGACAGAGACCTCAATATCCTCCTGAAGTGGTCTTCCAAAGATTTTGATAACTGGACGATGGCCACAGCGGAGATCATTCATGAAATGATCATGAATAAAGATATTACACAGGAAGATCTGGCCAAAAAATTTACTATTTCACAATCATCGGTAAGCCAGAGACTGAAACGGGCAAATTATGACCTTATCGTAGAGACCAATCAATATTTCAGAAAGAAAATTTCAGAACTGTAAGCATGATTTTCACAAAACTCATATTGGCACATCTACTCGGAGATTTTATACTTCAGCCAAATTCATGGGTTGCCGATAAAGAAAACCGGAAACTGAAAAGTAAATACCTGTATTTCCATGTGCTGATTCACACTATTTTAAGCTTTATATTCCTTTGGGAAGTGAAGCTTTGGTGGGTTGCCGTGCTTATCGGCATTACCCATTTTATTATTGATGCTCTGAAATTAAGCTTTCAAAACATCAAAACTAAAAAAAGATGGTTTTTTATTGATCAGCTTCTTCATATTTCGGCAATTGCCGGAATATCATTTTACTTCAAAGAGTTCAATATAAGTTTCTTACAGAACACTGAATTTTTAAAAATTTTCGTGGCGGCATTGTTCTTAACAACTCCGGCTTCCATCGTCATTAAGATATTATTGTCCTCATGGACTCCGGTTTCGGAAGAACTCAACAGATTGCAGACCGAGTCTTTAACCAGTGCCGGAAAATATATCGGAATCTTGGAACGTTTACTGGTTTTTACTTTTATTCTGGTGAATCACTGGGAAGGAGTAGGCTTTATGGTCGCTGCAAAGTCTGTTTTCAGGTTCAGTGACCTGGCACAGGCCAAACAGAGAAAGCTGACAGAGTATGTACTCATCGGTACGCTTTTAAGCTTCGGGATGGCCGTTTTAACAGGAATTTTAATTAAATAATCATATAAATCTAATAATAAAGAAAAGAATGGAAAAGAAAGAAATGTTGTACGAAGGTAAGGCAAAACAGGTATTTGCTACCGATAATCCTGATGAAGTGGTGGTACGTTTCAAAGACGATGCTACCGCATTCAATGCACAGAAAAAAGGGCAGGTTGATCTGAAAGGTGAAATGAATAATGCCATTACCACCCTGATCTTTGAATACTTAAATCAAAAAGGGATTAAAACTCATTTCATCAAACAACTGAACGAAAGAGAACAGTTGGTAAGAAAAGTATCCATTATCCCTCTGGAGATGGTGGTAAGAAATTACTCTGCCGGAAGTATGGCACAAAGGTTAGGTGTAGAAGAAGGGATCAAGTCTCCCGTGACCATATTTGATATCTGTTATAAAAAAGACGAATTGGGAGACCCGCTCATCAATGATCATCATGCTGTTTTCTTAGGTGCTGCCACTTATGAAGAGCTTGATGATATGTATGAATTGACATCAGATATCAATGATATCCTGATCGATTTATTTGATAAGATCAACATCATCCTGGTAGATTTCAAAATTGAATTGGGTAAAACTTCAGACGGAGAGATCATTCTTGCCGATGAGATTTCGCCGGATACCTGCAGACTGTGGGATAAAGATACGATGAAGAAGCTGGATAAAGACCGCTTCCGAAGAGATCTGGGAGAAGTAACCGAAGCCTATGTTGAAATTTATAACCGACTGAAAAATTTACTTCAGAAATAAGATTTTAGATATTAGAAGCTAGAAGTTAGAGATTAGTATGAAATCACATCGTATCGAAGATTTAAAAGTCTGGAATAAGTCAATGATTTTAGTAAAAGAAGTGTATTTGATTTCTTCTGAATTACCCAATGAGGAAAAATTTGGTTTACAATCTCAAATCAGAAGGTGTGCTGTTTCGATACCGTCTAATATTGCTGAAGGGGCAGGAAGAAATAATAAAAATGAATTCTATCAGTTTTTAGGAATTGCATTTGGTTCTACTTATGAACTACAAACTCAATTACAGTTATTAACAGACTTGAATTTTATTTCTGAAGACAAAATAATCCCCTTGAAAGAACTTTTAGCTGAAATTCAAAAAATGATTTACTCCTTAAAAGTAAGTTTGAAATTGTAAACTGAAATTAGTTTTATAACTAAATTCTAATATCTAACTTCTAACCTCTAAATAATTAGAAAAAATAGAAATGAAAAGTTTAGACATTCATAAAAGTGAATATTTAAAACAGTTTAAAGACCAATCATACGGCAGAAACCTTTTCAGGACACAGGAAGAAGAAAGACTGGATGCTCCTAATGAAGAATGCGGTATTTTCGGAATGTATTCTGATAATGATCTGGATACATTTTCCCTTTCACAGTTCGGGCTTTTTGCATTGCAGCACAGGGGCCAGGAAGCCTGCGGTATTTCTGTCTTAAAAAACGGAAAGATCGCCAATCTGAAAGACGAAGGATTGGTATTGGACGTATATAAAGATATCCAGGATCCTGAAACTTTTATGGGTAACTCGGCTATCGGGCACACCCGCTACACCACTGCAGGAGATAAAAAGAAATATAATTTCCAGCCGTTTTTTGCAAAGAATGAATATGACCAGATCATACTCTCCATAGCACATAACGGTAACCTGACCAATGCAAAGGAATTGAAGGCCGAACTGGAAGCGGAAGGCGTAGTTTTCAGGGCTACTTCCGACTCAGAGGTCATCCTGAGACTCATCCAGAAGAATCTCGATTTAGGACTTCGCGGAGCTATTAAAGCAACGATGGAAAAAATCGAGGGAGCTTATTCCGTGGTAGGAATGACCCGGAATAAATTCTTTGCGTTCAGGGATTTCAACGGGATCCGCCCTTTAGTATTGGGCGCCATCGATGAAAAAACATATGTTGTGGCTTCCGAATCTGTAGCACTGGATGCCGTAGGAGCACAATATGTGCGCGATATTTTGCCGGGAGAGATCATTTATACCAATGAAAATGAGCCCGGAAAGCTTCATTCCTATATGGTGGATGAAGAGAAAGGCAGACAGAGGATATGCTCTTTCGAATATATTTATTTTGCCAGGCCGGATTCTACCTTAGAAAACATCAATGTCTATGAGATCAGGGAAAAATCAGGAGAAAAAATATGGCATCAGGCACCTGTAGAGGCTGATTTGGTCATTGGAGTTCCGGATTCCGGGGTCCCTGCTGCCATCGGCTTTTCAAAAGCTTCGGGAATTCCTTTCCGGCCGGTTCTTATCAAGAACAGGTATATCGGAAGAAGCTTCATTGTACCTACTCAGGAAATGAGAGAAAGGGTAGTGAATCTTAAGCTTAATCCTATTATTTCCGAGATCAAAGACAAAAGAGTAGTGATCATAGACGATTCCATCGTTCGGGGAACCACGTCCAAAAGACTGGTCAAGATCCTGAAGGATGCCGGTGTGAAAGAAATTCACTTCAGAAGTGTTTCTCCACCTATCATAGCTCCCTGTTATTTAGGAATTGATACTCCTTCCAAAGATGATCTTATTTCTGCAAACATGTCAACGGAAGAGCTTAGAAAATATCTGGGTGTGGATTCTTTAGAATTCTTAAGTACGGATAACCTGAAAGCGATCCTGGGATCATCCAACCACTGTTTCGGATGCTTTACAGAAGAATATCCCGTAGGAAAAGGAGAGGAGGTAGAATTATTTAATTAAAATATATATAATAATTAAATATAAAAATTGAAAAAGCCAGGCTTTACATAAAAACCTGGCCTTTTCTATTGAAATCAAAATTTGTTACTTGAACTTATAGGCTACTCCAACCTGGAATACATTATTTTTTCCTTCCGGCTGAATACCCTGTACTTCCTTACCAATATCGGTAATACCCGCAACATATCTTGCCGTAACCCCGATGTTAGGTGTAAAATAGTATCCTGCACCAAGACCGATACCAAAATCAAATCCTTTGATATAGTCGTTACCATCTACAGATACAGACTGATACTTGAACTTGGAATCAATCAGGAAGCTGAACTGTGGCCCTGCTTCAAGATAAAGGGCAGGAGTCGCATTATATTGGAACATCACCGGAACAGAGATATAGCTTAAATTAACCTTTAAATTGTCTATCCCGTCAGCTTTCGCTCCTACACCATTATACAAAACTTCCGGCTGAACACTGAAATCCTTAGCCACAGGCACATTCACAAAAGCACCTCCGTAGAAGCCTGCCTTAGCTTCAGACTCCCCATCGGAAATTGTAGAAACGTTAAGTCCTCCCTTCACCCCAAATTTCTGGGCAAATGTCATAGAACCTGCTACCAAAGCTAAGCCTAATAATACTTTTTTCATAGCTTAATTTTTTTTTTAGATTATTAATTGAATTTATTTGATGTGATATTCGTCGCAAATTTCTTGCCAAACCCTTAAAAGAATATAAAATATTAAAAGCCGGGTTTATGGCCCGGCTTTATGCTAATTATTAATTTACAGTTTTCTTCGGAATTCTTATTAGAATTTAAACGCCATTCCAACCTGGAATACATTATTCTTTACTGCATCAGATCCGCTCGGTCTGTCTTTCGCCACGTCGGTTAGACCGGCAACATATCTTGCGGTAAGGCCGATGTTAGGAGTGAAGTAATACCCGGCCCCTAAACCGATACCAAAGTTAAAGGTATTTAAACCATCCTTATAATCATCTGACGTAGATGATGCACCGGTAGTTTCATTTTTAATTTTATTTTTAGCACTCATCATAAATCCAAACTCCGGACCTGCTTCTAAATATAAGTTAGGAAGCGCATTATACTGAAGCATTACAGGTACTGTAAGATAATCTAAGTTGCTGGAAGCGGAGTATCTGTCTCCCAATAAAGTATATTCGGCCTTGCTGCCGTACTGGGAATACAATAATTCCGGCTGAACACTGAATGAGCTGGCAACAGGGATGTTAGCAAAAACACCCGCGTTAAACCCTATTTTAGATTTCTGATCATCCAATCCCTCATCTTTAGAAAGTGAAGAAACATTCATCCCTGCTTTCACACCGAATGCTACCGGAGATGATGAAGATGTCTTTGCTGTTTGTGCAAATGCGAATGAACCTGCAGCTATCGCTACTCCTAAAATTAACTTTTTCATAACTTAATTTTTAATATTTTACTATTTCTAATTTTAAATTTTACTACTGTCAAATTTTATTTTGACGGGTACAATATTTCAAATTGTTTGCCAAAGTGGAGATTGGTACCAATAACGGATATAAAATTCACTCGGAAAAGCAAATGAATTAATAGTATTATATTGAAAATCAATTATATAAAAATTAAATAAACATTTGTTTAGAAATAATCTAAATTGAGATTCAGAATTAAAATTAATCTATTTTTAAAGCCGGAATAATAAAGAAATCTTTAAGAATCGATTAGTTTTCTATAAAAATCTAAAGCAGTAATGATATTATCCTGACTGCAATGATGATCAAATATACATGTTCCAATTTCTGAAAGTAATGAAAAATTGATCCTGCTGTCTGCATTTTTCTTGTCATTCAGCAATAAGGCAAAAATATCGTCATTGCTGAAATCGCTTACATCCAGATAGGGATAGTATCTGCGGATGTTCTCAATTATATGTTCAGAGTCTTCTTTAGAAAGTAATTCTTCGAGATAAGACAGGTGGGTTTCGCATATCATTCCGGCAGCAACCGCTTCCCCATGAAGGATCGGGTTTCCTTGTTCCAGGCATAAGCTTTCTATGGCATGGCCAATGGTATGCCCGAAATTCAATGTCTTTCTGATATTCTTCTCATGGAAATCTTTTTCCACCACATCCTGCTTTATATTCATTGACGTCCGGATATGGGAGATCACTGCCTCTACATCCAGCTTATGGATCTGAATAAGATGATCCCAATGGGTTTTGTCGGCAATAAGGCCATGCTTCAGCATTTCAGCGAAACCGCTTCTCAACTCCTTAAAAGGAAGTGTTTCTAAAAATTTGGGATAAATAAAGATCTGTTCAGGGAGTGCAAAGGTACCTACCATATTTTTATAATGCATCAGATCGATCCCCGTTTTGCCGCCTATAGAAGCATCGCACATGGATAACAGGGTAGTAGGGATATTAATGAATGAGAGCCCTCTTTTGTAAGTAGAAGCAACAAATCCGCCCATATCGGTGATAACACCTCCTCCGAGGTTGATGATAAGAGCCTTTCTGTCTGCCTGCATTTCCGTTAAGATTTCCCAAAGCTGATTCGCTGTCTGAATGTTCTTCATTTCTTCACCGGCTTCGATCTCCAGAATTTCAAATCCCAGATCAGTTTCCATATTCCCCAATAGGGTAGGAAGACAATATTCATGTGTATTTTCATCTGCCAAAATGAAAATTTTACTGAATGATCCTTCATGCAAAAAGTTATTTAGCTGGGAAAAGTTATCGTTTAATAGTGTTATCATTTTCAGAATTTCTATAAGATGAGTTATCAACTGTACGGCAAAGTTATGATTCTTAATTTTTAACTCGTAACTAAATTACCTATCTTTGCAGAAATATTTAGAATGAGCAGAGATAACAATAATTCAGAAAGACCAAAAAGACCAAGAATTTCCACTAAAAAAAATTCTGATGCTTCTCGTGCTTCTAAATCCGGAAATTCTTCGGGATCTAAGCCTTTTAAGAAATCTTTTCCAAAAGCAGGGGAAAGAAATCTTGACCATAAAGGAACCAATTCGAAGTTTGAAAAGAAACCATTCAAAAGAAATGAAGGGAGTTTCGACAGACAAGATGATGAGCGTAATCCGAAATCTGAGAAAAAACCTTATATCACCAATAAAAGCGAAGAAAGAAGATCCGCTCCTAAAAGAGGAGGCAGAGATTTTGATACCCGCGATAAGTATGAAAGAGGCAGCCTGAAATACGGACGCCGTCCGTCCGGTGGAGAGGAAAGAGATGACAGGGCAAGATCATTTGTTCAAAAACGAAGGTTTAATAAGATTGATAAAGACCTACATAAAGATACGATCCGTCTTAATAAATACATTGCCAATTCCGGGATATGCAGCAGGAGAGAGGCAGATGAGCTGATCACTCAGGGTTTGGTGGAAGTTAACGGAAAAGTGGTTACTGAAATGGGATACCAGGTTGAAAAGACAGATAAAGTGGTTTTTGACGGACAAAGTATTACTCCCGAAAAGCCTGTTTATGTACTTCTTAATAAACCGAAAGGCTATATTTCCACCACAAAAGACGATAAAGCCAGAAAAACAGTAATGGATCTGGTAGCCAACGCTTCTCCTTACCGAGTTTTTCCTGTAGGAAGACTGGACCGTTCCACAACAGGGGTTATTCTTCTGACTAATGACGGGCACATGACAAAAAAACTAACCCATCCTTCTTTCGAGGCGAGGAAGATCTATCACGTAACGCTGGATAAAAAACTGACTCATGAAGATATGAAACTGATCGCAGAAGGCATCCGTCTGGATGAAGGAGTCGCCAAAGTAGATCAGATCTCCTTCATTGAAGGGAAAACCAAAAATGAGGTGGGTATTGAAATCCATATCGGATGGAACCGTGTGATCAGAAGAATTTTCCAGAGATTAGGATATGAGGTGGAAGCTTTAGACAGAGTGATGTTTGCAGGACTTACCAAGAAAAATATCAAACGCGGACACTGGAGGATCCTTACGGAACTGGAGGTGAATAATCTGAAAATGCTATAATAGTTAGTAGTTATAAGTTAAGAGTGATGAGTTTTTGCTTATCATTTTAAAATAAGAAAGCGTGGAAAATTCCACGCTTTTATTATTTAGTATTAATTTAATTAAGTTCAAAATACCTCAAATCTTTATAGCTTATAACTCTTAACTTATAATTCATAACTCTCTTTACTTTATCCCAAAACCGTCACGCCCTTTTGGATCATTTCATAGATAGCATCTCTTCCGTTATCGGGTTTCACGTTTACGGCTTTTGTCCCGTTAAAATGCAGGCAGGTAACATAATCATTGGCAAGGGCATCCAGGCAGGTGAATTTTACGCAGTAGTCCAGAGCCAGCCCTACAATTTCCAACAATTGGATATCATGGTATTTCAGAAAATCATCCAAACCGGTTTTCATAAAGTGGTTGTTATCCTGGAAACCGCTGTAGCTGTCAATTTCAGGATTTTTACCTTTCTGGACAATATGGGTAACTTTCTCCCTATTCAGATCCTTATGAAATTCTGCCCCGAAAGTGCCCTGTATACAATGATCCGGCCACATAAACTGCGGAACACCGTTTAAAATGATGCTTTCCCCCACATTTTTACCATTATTGCTGGCAAAGCTTTTATGGTCGGCAGGATGCCAGTCCTGGGTCAGAACAATCTGGTCATACTCATTCTCTTCCATCAGAAGGTTGATATACGGAATAACTTCGTTGGCTCCCGGAACGGCCAATGCGCCGCCTTCACAGAAATCATTCTGCACATCTACTATTATTAACGCTTTTTTCATATTCAGATTTCTCGAATTTTTGATAAATTTACAAAACTAACTACTCAAAAAATTGTCCAAACCTTAATTATCGGACAAAACGGCATCAAAAAAAATGAATACAACAGTATGAGCGATTTAGAAAAAAAGAAATTCCCGATCGGACAGTTTGAGTTCCCAGAACATATTTCCGATATTGAACTGACTGAACATATCAGGGTTATCAAAGACTTTCCCGGAAGGCTTAAAAACCTGATTGAGAACTTTACAGACGACCAGCTGGATACGCAGTACAGGGAAGAGGGCTGGACGGTGAGGCAACTCATCAATCATATTGCCGATAGCCATGCCAACAGTTTTATCCGTTTCAAACTCGCCCTTACGGAAGATAACCCTACCATAAAACCTTATAATGAAGCCAAATGGGCCGAGCTTCAGGACAGCAGGAATATGCCTGTAAAACCAGCCATGCGTATCATCAAAGGTACCCATCAGAGATGGACGGTTTTGCTTAAATCCCTTACCAATAAACAGTTTGAAAGAACCTTTCGCCATCCTGAGCAGCATACAGACCATAACTTGAGGAACTATCTCGCATTTTACGTATGGCATTGTAACCATCATTTCGCTCATATTGAAAACCTGAAGAAAGAAAAAGGTTGGTAAGGAAAAGTATTCACAACCGGGTATTTTTTGAAGAAATTATCAGCCGTATCTCCGGACTTTCTGAAGATTCCCCGGCAATATGGGGGAAAATGAATGTATGCCAGATGCTCAGGCATTGTGATCTCGTGTTACAGATCGCCCTGAATAAAACAGAAATTCCGGATGTTCATTTCTTTTTGAGATGGATCGGGATATTCACAAAAAAAGAAATGTATATATTTAATAACGGAATTCCCCGAAATATGCCTACTTTTCGAAAAGTAATCGTTAATTTTGAGTATAATTTCAATGATGCCCAAAGTGGACTTATAAAGACCTTGAACGAGTATTGGACAGCATTTGAAACTAACCAATTACCCGACAGTCATGTGCTTTTTGGAAAAATGACGCAAAAGGACTGGGGGTTTTTAGAATATAAGCATCTTAATCATCATCTTAATCAATTCAGTGTATGAGTTTTTTTGGGAAAATATTCGGAGAGAAAGAGAATAATCCGGAAAAGAAATCTTTCTGGAGGTCAATTACATCCGAAAGTGATCTGGCAGAGGCTGTTGAAAATTCATATGAAAATACCATAGTGATTTTTAAGCACTCTACCAGCTGCTATATCAGTAAGACCATATTGAAAAATTTTGAAAAAGAAATAGAAAACTTAGATCAGAAAATAAGTTTTTATTACTTAGATTTGTTAGCCCATAGATCTGTTTCTAATAAAATAGCTGCCGACTTCGGAATCCGTCATGAAAGTCCCCAGTTAATAGTAATAGAGGACGGAAAAGCCGTGAATAATGCTTCTCATCAAGACATATCCATAAGCCTGATCAGATAATGAAGAATATTAATAATTATTTAGCAAAAGTTCTGAATATTCCTCTTGAAAAAGTGAATACATGCAGCCTGCACTATGAAGTAAAGAAAATTCCGAAAAACCAGTTTCTCCTGCAATATGGTGAGATCTGCAGGCATACATTCTTTGTAGAAAAAGGACTTCTGAAAATGTACTCCATTGATAAAAACGGCAAAGAGCACATCATACAGTTCGCGCCTGAAAGCTGGCTGATCTCTGACAGAAGCAGCCTGTATTTCAACGAAAAATCAATTTATTACATAGAAACCGTAGAAGATTCTGAAATATTGCTGCTGCCTCCGGATTTTTTCAATAATATCCTGGAACAATTTCCTAACAGCATCCGCAAGAATGATTTCTTATTGCAGAAACATATAAGAGGCCTTCAGAACAGGATCAATTCTTTATTAGGAGAAACTGCTGAAGAACGGTATATGAAATTCATTAAAATGTACCCGGATCTGCTTTTGAGAGTTCCTCAATGGATGATTGCCTCTTATCTGGGAATTACCCCTGAAAGCTTAAGCCGCGTAAGAAAGGAACTGGCCAGAAAGAATTTCGTGCCGGACAGATAGGGATTTATCTTATTTTAGCAGACTTTCCTGCCTGTATCATTTGTTGGAGCCATTCTTGAGATTGACTTTAGATTACTTATTTTTTATGAAAAATTAAATATCAGAATGCCAGGGGTGACTATCCTATTGGTGTTATTTTCTATATGGCAGGCACTAAAAATTTTACCAAATACACTTAACCCGTGGAATAAAAAATGAAAATGAAACATCTTAAATTTTTCAATCTGAACCTGGATACGCGATAATTACCAAATTAAAAAAAATAACATATAATAACAAATCATATAACATCAATAAATAAAATATGAGATAAATAATATAAAATTTAACCTTAATTAACGTTTAAAAAGTAATACCAGGCTTAATATTTGCATTCAGTAATAGCATTCAGCTATATAAGGTTGTTCACTAACACCTCTTCTAACTGCGGAAGTTATGCTTACATTAATAACATTAAAAATCAAATATTATGGTAATTAGTGAAGACATTCTCTATTCGATGGGTGCAAGCCTTAAAGATTACGGACCTTCCGAATTCATTTTCAGTGAAGGAGAAATGCCCAACTATTATTATCAGATTGTGAAAGGGCAGATAAAGCTGAATAATTATAGCGAAGACGGCAAAGAATTTATCCAGAATATTCTGTCTGAGGGGCAAAGCTGTGGGGAATCTATCCTTTTTATCGACAAGCCCTATCCCCTGAATGCTGAAACACTTACAAATTGCAGCCTTCTGAAGCTTGAGAAATCCAAATTTTTTAATTTACTGGATCAATCTCCTGAGCTGTGCATGGAAATCAGTAGCTTTCTTTCTCAACGCTTGTATTATAAATTTGTTATGATGCAGAATATCTCTTCCCAAAATCCTGCTGTAAGGCTTAAAGGTCTTATGGATTATCTTAAAAGCTTTCAGGATGACGAAAATCCCTATTCTTTCATCATCCCATTTACACGAAAGCAAATGGCCAGCCTTACCGGTCTTTGCGTAGAGACCGCAATAAGAACCATAAAAATGATGGAAAGAGATCAGATCGTTAAAATTCAGGATCGTAAAATTTTATATTAAATATTTATTATATTAAAGGGCATGAACATTGAAAACATTCAGGTATTAACTAAAAAAAAATTTTAAGACTATGATTTTTGAAACCGATGCTTTAAAATATTCCGACCTGAATGATAAAAATAATGTGATCGAAAACGAATCCCTGTTCCCCAGCGTGATCAATTCCTATGGGGTTACGGCATTCCTGATCAAATCTTTGGAAAAAATAAAAAGGAATGCACAGTGTGAGATCTTAAAAAAGGTAATAGATACGTATGTTCAGGAATACATTTTACATATAAACGAATATCATTGCGTAAATTCGGAGCCGGTCATTTATACTGATCCCGAACTCAGAATGGAAGATTCATCTTTTACCCTGTATGCTAAAACGGCTTATTATAAAGTTTTAAAAGAAGAAGAATACCTCAATAAGCTTTTAAATACCCTCAACATAGAAGACAGATACACTATATAGAAGCAATCCGACAAATATTTAACCGATTAATGCCCTGGTACTTTCTGAAAGGATCCGAATACTGCTTTCCATTTCATCAAAATTAAGATTACCATACCCCAAACGCATAGCAGTAAGTTCCTTATTCTGATAAAGTAGCGTTCTCGGCAGAAAAAGGTTATTTTGAGAACAATAGCGGCTAAGCTGCATCAGATTGACAGTGGTTTTCCATTCAGCCCATACCGCAAGGCCGCCTGAAGGCTTATTAAAACTAACATGGTCCCCCAAATATTCATTCAATAAATCTATAAAACGGTCTCTTCTTTCCTGATATACCTTCAATGACTTCTTGAGATACCTATGAATTTCCCCTTCAGCAATCATCTCACCCAAAACCTGTTCCATCAGGATATCACCCTGCCTGTCAATAATCCCTAAATATTTCCGCATTTCTTTCATTAAATTCTCAGGTGCCACAATAAACCCCGTCCGGAAGCCCGGTGCCAGAGATTTCCCGAAAGAACCTATATAGATCACCATCCCATTGGTATCTGCACTGGCTAAGGGAAGAATAGGACTCTTATCGTAATGAAAATCATAATCATAATCATCTTCCAGGATCGCAAATCCATACTCATTGGCAAGGTTCAGCAATTCCAGCCTGCGTTGCGCGCTTAACGTTACAGTAGTAGGGTAGTGATGATGAGGAGTAAGATACAGCATCCTTATTTTCTGTTTTTTACAGATTTCCCGTACCCCTTCCACACTCAGCCCTTCATGATCAACAGGAACGGAGACTATTCGAACGCCCGCTTTCTGAAAGATCATATTCACGGAAAAGTAGCTTAAGTCACCCACCAATACAGTGTCTCCTTCTGAAAGCAGGATTTCCGATACGATATAAATGCTCATTTCCGTACTTCTGGTGATCAGGAGATTATTGCTGGAAATGGATAATCCACGGGACAGATTCAGATAGTTGGACAGGTTTTTCTTGAAGAATTCGCTTCCGTCATGATTATAATGTCCTAATACTTTGTGGGCTTTACGTTTCATTATAGAACTATAGATCCGGGAATGTTGATCGATCTGGGTCAGCCTTATATCCGGAACGCCGTCATTGAACATATATTCACACTCAGAATGTTCAAAAGGATTATCTAAAATATTGGTGGTTTTAAAAGAAAAACCCGTTATCTGAGGATAAAGCCTGAGATTACTCTTATCGAAGTTTTTAATTTTTAATGGTTTTTCCTCATTCTTACCGATAACAAATGTTCCCTTATTCGGCAAACTTTCCACCCATCCCTGTGCGAATAATTCATCATAAGCGGACACAACAGTATTCCTGTGAACCTCCAGAATATTACTTAAGGTCCGGGTCCCCGGAAGTTTAGCACCTAAAGGAAGCGATCCTCTTTGTATGGCGTTGATCAGTTGATGAGCTATCTGCATATAGATGGCAGTATCTGATTTTCTGTCAATTTTTATAAAACTCTGATAAGGAATTTCAACCGGACTATCCATAAATTAAAAACTGGCACCATGGAACCATCCGGCAATATACTACATTTGACCCAAAATAAAAAAATAATGACATTCCATCTTCTATTGCAGAAAATAGTGCAGGATAATACAACCCACGCCAAATGGCTGAATACCCTTTCCTTCATGGAAAATGCAGGAGCCCGGAAAATTTCAGCATGTGAGCATCATTCGCAGGTAAACCTTATCCAGCTGAAGCATGCCGCAGAAGAGCACCGGCACGCCTATTATCTGAAAAAACAGATCGGGAAAATAGATCCGGATCTTTGCAATACCTATGAAAGGGAAGAACTTTTAGCCTCTAATGCCACCAGACAATACCTGCATTCCTTAGATATTCAAACCTGCCGCTATCTTCAGAATACTTTCCAGCTCAGCCGGGAAGAACTGAAATATGCAGCCTACCTGTTTGTAACCTATGCCATAGAAGTACGTGCAGACGAATTATATCCCGTTTATCAGGAAATATTAACCCAAAAGTCTTCTAAAATTATGGTAAAATCCATCATTCTGGAAGAAGAAGGGCATCTGGAGGAAATGATTAGCCAGCTTGATGATTTTTCACCGGACTGGAAATCACACGCTGAAAACATATTAAAAATAGAAAAGAAATTACATGACCAATGGATAGCAGCCATTGCTCAGGAAGTATAAACCAATATGAACCAAGGTCATCATCATCTTCGAGAAGCTCTGGAAAAAAGGAGAATAGAAGGGACTTTAAGATCTTTACGTCCCCGATCCGAAGGAATAGATTTTTATTCCAATGACTATCTTGGGCTGGCTAGAAATGCAGAATTACAACATTTATTACTGAAGCAAATTAATGACCAGCCACATTTGCTATCAGGCAGTACCGGATCAAGGCTCATCAGCGGTAATAGCTCTGAGGTCATAGCAGTGGAAGAATCTATAGCCGGACATCATCAGTATCCTTCTGCTTTGCTTTTTCCATCAGGATATAATGCCAATTTAGCATTGCTTTCCACGTTGCCTGCCCGCCATGATACTATTATCACGGACGAACTGGTGCATCGTTCCATACATGATGGCTGCAAACTGTCCAATGCCCGGAAATTAAAATTCAGGCATAATGATCTTAAAAGTTTGGAAGACAAATTAAGAAAACAGGATGGACACTGCTATATTGCCATAGAAAGCCTGTATTCTATGGATGGGGATCTGGCTCCGCTCAGAGAAATTGCCGAAATAGCAGAAAAATACTCCGCATCTCTTTTAGTGGATGAAGCCCATGCTTTAGGGGTATTTGGAAATGGGCTTGTAGCAGAATATCAACTGCAGGAAAAGGTCTTAACCACTGTGGTCACTTACGGAAAGGCGTTTGGGGCTCATGGAGCAGCAATTTTGTGTAATGAATTAATCAAGGCCTATCTTATTAATTTTGCTTCGCCTTTTATCTACAGTACCTCATCACAGGATCTGCAGTGGAGAGCCATAAAAACAAGTTATGACTACCTGAAAAATAATGATCTCTCATCCAGATTGATGGAAAACATCAGGATCTTCAGGAAGCAGGGACTACCAACCCCTTCAGCAGAAAACAGTCCTGTACAGGCCATTATTATACCGGATCATCATAGGTTGAAAGAACTTCAAAACACTTTATTTGAAGAAGGCTTTCTTACCTATGCAGTCTACAGCCCGGCAGTAAAGGCGGGAACTGAAAGGCTCCGTATCTGTTTGCATAGTTTCAATACTGAAGAAGAGATCACAAAACTTACCCAAATCATTCAACATTATACCTAACAAATGATCAGAGAGAAATTATTCGTAACGGGAATAGGGACGGGAGTAGGCAAAACCGTCTGCTCCGCTGTCCTGGCCAGGTATTTTGAGGCAGATTACTGGAAACCCGTACAGTCCGGAGATTTACATTATACGGATAGTATGACAATTAAAGATTTAACAGGAAATGATGTTTTTTGCCATCGTGAAACGTATCGTCTGAAATTAGCGGCTTCTCCTCATCAATCAGGAGCAGAAGAAGGGATATGTATCAACACAGATGATTTTAGCCTGCCCGAAACTCAAAGATCCCTTATTGTGGAAGGAGCGGGAGGACTTATGGTTCCCCTTTCTGACAGGGAGCTTATCATTGATCTTATCGAAAAACTCGATCTGGCTGTTGCTTTGGTGGTAAAAAACTATCTGGGTTGTATTAATCACAGCTTACTTTCCATAATGGCGATCAACCAAAGAGAACTGCAGTTAAAATATTTAATCCTCAACGGAGATTTTCCTGAGGATACGGAGCGGGTCATCTGCAGCTACGTAAGCATAGAAACCACAATCATCAGAATACCTGATCTTGATCCGCCTACAAAAGAAAATATAGAAAAGACAGCTCTTGACTTATTTAACAAATATAAACCACAAAGACACAAAAGTTTCCTGCCGTAAAAACACCTTAGTACAATTATAATTTTCAAGAATTAATATGTGTATTTATTATACCTCATACGAAATGTGAAATTTAAATAACAAATCTTTTGTGTTTTTTGTGGTTAAAATAAAAGCTTAAGCAAGTTCAATAATTAGAAAATATAGAAACGTATCAATAATGAACAAAAAAACAGAAATCAGGAATGACTGGACCAAGGAAGAAATAGAAGAAATCTACCATTTACCCTTAATGGAGCTTGTCTATAAAGCAGCCACTGTTCACCGGGAATGGCATAATGCTTCAGAAGTACAGATCTGCACCTTATTATCCATCAAAACAGGAGGCTGCCCGGAAGACTGCTCCTACTGCGGACAGGCGGCACGTTATCATACCAATATCAAGGTACAGGCTCTTTTACCTACCGAAACCGTTATAAATCATGCCCGGAAAGCTAAAGAAAGCGGTTCATCACGTTTCTGCATGGCAGCTGCATGGCGAGAAGTTCGTAACAACAGGGATTTTGACCGGGTGATTGATATGGTAAAAGGAGTAAATGATCTGGGACTGGAGGTCTGCTGTACCTTAGGAATGCTAACGGAAGAACAAGCTTTACGCTTACAGGAGGCCGGATTACATGCCTATAACCATAATCTTGACACCTCGGAACAATATTATGAAGAGATCATCTCCACGCGTACTTTCGATAACAGGATCAATACCATCAATAATGTAAGAAAAGCCGGGATCACAGTATGCTCAGGAGGAATCATCGGTCTTGGGGAAACCCACCGAGACAGGATCTCTATGCTTCTTACACTGGCTACAATGCCCAAGCATCCTGAATCTGTTCCCGTGAATGCCCTCGCAAGGGTAGAAGGCACTCCGCTTGAAGATCATCCTAAAGTTGATACCTGGGAAATGGTAAGGATGATCGCTACGGCAAGGATTGTAATGCCTTCTTCGGTGATACGCCTGAGTGCAGGACGGATAGAAATGGACGAAACAGAGCAGGCATGGTGCTTTATGGCAGGAGCTAACTCCATATTTACGGGAGAAAGAGAAACTCTGCTGGTAACCCCGAACCCGGGCGTATCAGAAGATATGCAGATGCTTAATAACCTGGGATTAAAACCAATGATCAAAGAAAGCGTAAAAACAACATGTACAACGAGCTAAAAGAGAGGGATAAGGCAGTTAACTGGCATCCGTATACCCAAATGAAGACGGCAGGAGATGCCATACCCATTACCCACGGCAAAGGAGTTTACCTTTATGATAATGAAGGGAATAAATATATTGATGCTGTATCCTCATGGTGGGTAACCCTTCACGGGCATGCTCATCCTTACATTGCCCGGCGGGTATTTGAACAGCTGAATACACTGGAACAGGTGATCTTTGCCGGTTTTACCCACGAGCCGGCAATAAAGCTTTCAGAAAACCTGCTGCAATTGCTTCCCGATAACCAGAAAAAAGTTTTTTACTCTGATAACGGCTCAAGTGCAGTGGAAGTGGCATTAAAGATGTGCATACAATATGCATACAATCAGGGAAAGTCAAAAACAAAAATAATAGCATTCAAGGATGCCTATCATGGGGATACTTTTGGAGCTATGTCTGTCAGCGGAAGGAGTGTCTGGACCAATCCCTTTAAGAATATGTTGTTTGAAGTTATTTTCATTGATACTCCCAATCATGAAAATATTAAAGACTTAAAAAAGCAGATCAGCAACATAGCGGCTGAGACCGCCTGTTTCATTTATGAACCATTAGTACAAGGATCAGCAGGCATGGTAATGCATCAGGCAGAAGATTTGAGTGAACTTATGAAGTTTTGCAGGCAGCAGGAAATACTGATGATACAAGATGAAGTCTTTACGGGATTTGGACGAACGGGAAAATTATTTGCAGCAGATCATCTGTCGGAAAAGCCCGATATCATGTGCTTTTCAAAAGGATTGACAGGTGGAACAATGCCTATGGGGATCACTACCTGTTCGGATGAGATCTATAATGCGTTTTTATCTGATGATAAGCATAAAACCCTTTTCCACGGGCATTCCTTCACAGCCAACCCTTTGGCCTGCACGGCGGCTCTGGCCAGCATGGAGCTTTTATTACAGAAGACTACACTCTCGGATATTCATCGGATATCTGAACAGCACCGCCAGTTTACAGATATCCTTAAAAATCATCCCCAAGCTGATAAAGTCCGCCAGACAGGAACCATCCTTGCCTGGGAGTATAAAACCCATCAGAAAACCTCTTATTTTAATGAAATTGGGAAGATACTGCATCAGGAATTCCTTCAAAAGGGAGTGCTTATCCGTCCGTTGGGAAATGTAATATACCTTGTTCCTCCTTACTGCATTACTTCTGAAGAACTGGATTTTGTTTATAATACGATTATACAGATTATAGATAGGAAACGGATCTGAATCTGAATACTTTATAAATTCATATGCATCCCAAAAATCAATTCAGAATCGTAAAAAACAGGGTGAGAAAAATGATTCAATAATGGTTTATTAAAACCTTAACACGGCTTTATCAAGATCATGATACAGAAGAATCTGCCAGTGCTTTTCTTCAGCCTCTTTTTGCCATTTTTGCCTTAGTTCCATAGCTTTTCTGCCATCATGGTCACTTTTATAGGCAACATGATATTTTAAATAAGATTCCTGGGGAAGATTATCTGCACCGTAGAAAGCAATCTCCCCATTTTCACTGATCCAAAAGACCTGCATATAAGGAGTATGACCACCCACCACTTCAAAAGATACCTCATCTGTTATTTGCCCCTCATCCTCATTCATCCATATAATATTGGTAAGCCCGGCAATTTTTTCCAGAATATCAAGGTCAAATTGCTGATTACCTTCATTTTCTCTTGCCAATTCCAGCTCACGCTTCTGGATATATATTTCAGCATTGGGAAAAACAGGTTCAAAACCTTGATCTGTAGACCGTATAGCCCCGTCAATATGATCTTTATGAAGATGTGAGAACAGGATTTTGGTGACCTGATCGGGATGAATGTTTTCTTTTTCTAAAATTTCCAAAACAACCGTTTTCCCGTTCTTATTTTTCCACCCAATACCTGTATCCAGAAGAATATGATCTTTTTCAGTAATGATCAGGAAAGGCTGTACCGACATTCTGATTCCTTTAGCTTCATTAAAGTTCTCTATTGTCAAAGGGGTAAATTCTTTGTTTTTACTGACCGAAAAATTTCCCTCCTTTAATGGTATGATCTTCATGCAGCAAATTTCCTCATTATTTCTTAAACAATAAAATGTTTTCTTCGATACAGATTATCATCAAAACCGATCGTCTCATGAATTTCAGAATCCGTATACATAGAATTTTCCATCTTTGGGAGTTTTTTGGGGATCCTGTTTCTTAAATTTCACCCTAAATTTAGGTAATTTGCAGTATATCAATTAACTTTGAAAAAACTAATTACAATGAAAATAGAAATCTGGTCAGACGTTATGTGCCCGTTCTGTTATATCGGAAAACATAATTTCGAAAAGGCCCTTCAAAACCTATCTTTCGAAGATAAGGTGGATGTGGAATGGAAAAGTTTCCAGCTGGACCCATCATTGAAGCCTTCGGAAATTCAGGATACCCTCAGCTATTTTAAAGATAAAAAAGGATTTCCCGAAAACCGTTCCGTTCAAATGATCAATCATGTCACCCAATTGGGCAAGCAGGCCGGGATTGATTTTGACTTTGAAAATGCTCTGATCACCAATACATTTTCGGCTCATCAATTACTTCATCTATCCAAGATCTACCATCTATCTTCTGAAACAGAAGAAGCATTATTCAAAGCTCATTTTGTTGATGGAGAAAATATTGCCGATATTGGATTCCTCATATCTCTTGCAGAAAAACTGGGGATTGACGGAGAAGAAGCAAAACAGGTATTAACTTCTGACAGATTTCATGAAGAGGTGAAACAGGATATTTCAGAAGCCACTAATAATGAGATCACGGGAGTTCCTTTTTTTGTACTGGACGGTAAATATGCTGTTTCAGGGGCACAGCCTGTTGAAGTTTTTGAAAATGCCCTTCAGCAAGCCTATAAGGAAACCGTTACCATGAAAGACCTTTCCGATGATGATAGTAACTCCTGTGATACGGATGAATGTAAAATATAATTTCAAAATTCAATGATAAAGATAAACGACGATCTTCATTTCCCTATCTCTGAAACGCTTTTTGTTTTTGCCCTAGATTCTGAGGCGGGAAAAGAATTTAATGATAAAAATAAACTCATCACAGGCATCGGAAAAGTAAATGCCGCCATAGAGCTTACCCGACAAATTCATTTCAGAAGGCCTAAACTGATTGTCAACCTAGGATCGGCCGGAAGCAAAGGATTCGGTAAGGGTGATGTAGTATGCTGCACAAAATTCATTCAAAGGGATATGGATGTAAGAGGGCTTGGTTTTAGCTTATATGAAACTCCTTTATCTGGAATTCCTCCTGTTTTGGAATATGGGCTTAAAATGAACGGCCTGAAGGAAGGAATTTGCGGAAGTGGTGACAGCTTTGAGATGAACCATGCAGAAACGGATTACAACATTGTGGATATGGAAGCATATCCTTTAGCTTTAATTGCCAAAAAAGAAAATATCCCGTTTTTATGCTTAAAGTATATTTCTGATGATGCGGGAAGCGATGCGGCGGATGATTGGTCTGTACAGGTACATTTGGCAGCGGAAGCTTTTAAGAAGATATTATTTAGCTAAAATTTCTTTTTATTAATTCTCCCGCAGATTTAGCAGATCACGCAGATGTTTGTGTTATATTCTTTTGAACAGTTTATTATATCATAGGTATCTGTATCTGTTGGAGAAAACATTTTGGATTACAAGATATATTTAAAAAATCTGCGTGATCTGCTAAATCTGCGGGAGTTTAAATTTTAGTTCAAAGAAACTTCCACCTTTTTTCTCTGATAATTTTTCAATAAAAACAAAGTAACCAATCCAACGATTACTTCAATCAAAGCACTTCCCCAATAGATACTTTTCACTCCAAAATAGTGTGGAAGAATAAGCATCAAAGGAATATAAAGGATAAGTTGTCTCAGAAACACCAGAAAACTGGCTTTTTTACTGTCATTCACCGCAGGATAATAAGATAGGGCTAAAACAGTAATCGGTAACAATGGAAGAACAGAGAAAAACAATCTGAAATCCATGATCTGATTACTATTTACCGAATACCCAGGAAGCATTAAGCTTATCAATTGCTCAGGAAACAGGAGAGAGATAAAAAAGAAAGGAAACAATATAGCTACTCCCGCTACAATATAAGTTTTTAAAAATTTTCTTGCTCTTCCGAACTGACCAGCTCCGAAATTAATTCCCACAACGGGCTGTAATCCTCTCATTAATCCGAATAAAGGCGTTAATAAAAATAAAAAGAACCTATTCAGAACCGTGAAGAAAGAAATATCACTTTCCGTTCCATAAGCAGCAATAGCATTGAAAATAATGATACTTTGTACAACTCCCATCACAGAAAGGATCATTTCCGGAAGTCCTAATTTTAATATTTTTCTTCCGATCGAATGATCAAAAGAAACGGATTTCCAATTCATTTTAAATGAACTTTTTCCTTTTGCATAATAGTAAATTCCAAGAACAGAATAAATGATCATCCCGCAATTGGTTGCCCAAGCTGCACCGGCAACTCCCATTCCGAAAGTGGAAATAAAAATAGGTTTTAAGATAATATCAATGACTAAACCTACCGCGATCATTTTGGCAGCAGTTTTCATTTTTCCTTCTGCACGAATGAGCATGTTCAAGGCTAAACCATAGATCCAGAAAATAGTTCCGATGAGTGTTACCCGAAAATATTCAACAGCGATGGTTTGCAGATTTCCTTTGGCTCCCATCATTGCCAGTAATTCATGAGCGTAGATGTATGCAGGAATTGTACAAAGAAGTGAAAAGAAAATACAGAGAAAATTAAAGCTTCCGAAAAAATTATACAGTTTATCCTGTTTATTTTCTCCGATCCACATACTTACCGCTGCACCTGCTCCGGTTCCAACCAACCTTCCAAATCCCAAAACAATCTGAGACAAAGGATAAGCCATTCCCACCGCAGCCAGTGCTTGAGTATTGATCAGATAACCAACAAAAACTGCATCCAGAAAGTTATTGATCCCGTACAGAACAATCGCCGCAACGGCAGGCCATGAAGTTTCCCACATGACCTTTTTTACATCACCGGTTAAGATGAATGTTTTGCGGTCCATGTTTTTTCTGTATTAAATTGTTGAAAAGCAATTCGTTTTTCTACTTTGTACACTTCTTTTCCGGCAATAGCATTAATAATAATCGCATTTCTGTAAGCTCCCATTCCCAGATCCGGAGTTACAAAACCGTGCGTATGAAGTTCAGCATTTTGCACAAAAATACTTTCAGCGTTATCAATCGTGTAATGTCTGCTTACCTCAAATAATCCGTCATCTGTCCTGTTAATTACAGTTTCAATTCCTTGTAAGAATTTAGGTTCTTTGTATTTATATCCTGTTGCCAGAATGATGTAATCGGAAATATGTGAGAAGGAAACTTCATCTTGTACATGCGTAAAATTCAAAGCATAAGAGTTACCTTCCGGATAAACGCTGTCTAATTGACAGCTTGGTTTTAATTCTACATTTAAAGGTACGTTTCCAACACTCATTTCATAAAGGGTATCGAAAATATCATTGATCAGATCGAAATTAATTCCTTTGTAAAGCGGAGGTTGTTTTCCTAATAAATTTTTACGCTGTTGAGAAGGCATTTGATAAAAATGATCCACATATTCAGGAGAAGTCAACTCTAAGGTCAATTTTGAGTATTCCATTGGGAAGAAACGATCCGGTCTTGTAAACCAGCTCATGAATAAGCCGTTATTTGTTTCCGGAAGAAGATCCTGGAAAATCTCGGCTGCACTTTGTCCTGAACCGATAATAGAAACAGAATTGGCTTCTGCAATATTGACTTTATGCTCTAAATATTCTGAAGTATGGATTACATTCGGGTAGTTTTTACCTTCCATGAATTGAGGTAAATTGGGTTGAGTTCCCGTTCCCAATACCAATTTTTCAGCATAATAAGTGGTAACATCATTATTTTTTAAATCTAAAACATCAATAGCGTAAAGATTTTGAGTCTCATTAAAACTGATATTCTCTACTTTTTTACCGAAAAGGCAATTCGGCAACTGATTAACCACCCATTGACAATACAGGTTATATTCTTTCCTTAAAATAAAAAAATCTTCACGGATATAGAATTTATAGAGACGGTCTGTTTCTTTTAAAAAATTAAGGAAACTGTATTTGCTTTTCGGGTCTGCCATCGTTACAAGATCAGCCATGAAAGGGACCTGTAAAGTAGCGTTATCCAACATCAAACCGGGATGCCAGTCAAAACCTTCTGCCTGATCAAGAAAAAGGGCATTTACATGATCTACAGGCTCTAAAAGTGCTGCTAATCCAAGGTTAAAAGGACCAATTCCGATCCCGATGATATCATATTTTTGTTTATTTTCCAATTTTTTATTTTTTAAATTATTTTTTGAACCATTAAGATTTGAATTAAGTAGTTAAGAATATTAAGAGATTTCTCCTATCGTCGAAATGACAATCGCACTGTCATTCTGAATGTAGCGGAGCGAAATGAAGAATCTCACTTAATTACTTTAACTACTTAAAACAACTCTTAATGATAAAATTTTAAGTTTCAATTAAGCATTCTTTGCTTCCAGTCTGCTTTCAGGACATGCTTCCCAATAGTTTTCACGGGTACAGAAAGTAAGATAAGCTGTTTTGTGAGGCATTTCAATCACTCCTTCACGGGTGTAACCCAGTCTTGTAATGATGCGATCTGTAGGAACTGCATCTACGGAAGCTTCACCAATACATTTTCCAACTTCAGGAAGCGAGAAAATATAATCCAAAGCTACCTGAAAGGATTGAAAAGAAAACTTTTTATCTTTTTGAGTTTCCGCCACAAAAAAGTGAGTCCCGTAATCAGTTGGTAAAGCATCATAATAAGCTCCCACAATATCTCTCATGGGCCAATAAGGTTCAAAACTAAACTGCGGAACATCATTCACGTACCCAATAAAACTATGTTGTTCATCGCTCGGAAGGATCGTTCTGAACCAAAGTTCTAAGTCTCTTTTTGGTCCGTCCATTTTCCAGAAAGGTTTTGCGTGTTCCATATTGAACCACTCATGAACCATTTCAAAGTCTTTATCTATATCAAATGGTCTTATGCTGATATTTACATTTTCTTCCGGAAAATAGCGTGAATAAACGGTTTCTTTTGTTTCCGGTTTGATCAGTTTATTGGTGAAAAAGTATTTATTGAGAGGATTTGGAGTGTCTAAGAAAACAGCAGGATATTCTAAGGATTCGTCTGCTTCATTGATGTTTTGAAGGCTTGTGATCAGGTTTCCTTTGGTGTACCAGCTTCTTGTATTGATAATGTAGTTTACCAATCCTGTTTCATCTTCGTTTTCCAATTCTCTGAATGCTTTGTACACAAGATTGATCAGTTTTCTTTCTTCTGCTAATCTGTTGCATCCTAATGCATTCACAACTCCTAAAATATTGTTCGTTACTAAATAATAAGTGTATTTCGGAGCTAGAGATTCTTCATCTATGATAGACTGGCTTTCATCTGCAATTCCCGGAAGTGCTTTGGAAACCATTTCTTTTCTTCCTTCTCTGAAAAAGAACCCCTGATTGTCTCTGAAATAGATCTTCGCAGGGAAACCTTTTTTATCAAGCTCTATCATTACATTCTGCTGATGGAATTCACAAGCCAAACCGTAAGTATTTAAAATTCCTACAATAGGTCTTACACAGACATGAAGATACTGTTTGAACCAATCTAAAGCCACTTGTTCCACAGGTAAATCCAAGTCTTGAGCCGCTTGTTCAATAATATTCTGCAATCTTGAAGGCTGCCCGAAAATTCCGTCCTGACAAAGAGCCGCTAGTAGAGTTACATTTTTATCTTCTCCCTGAAAAGGGTTTCTTCTGATACTGATATTAAATCCATTGATCACTTTTCCGTTAAAAGTAACGGCAATGAAAGCCGGATCTACCATGAAATCTATTTCAGGATAGTCTTTTTGCAGGCTTTTTCCCCAATCTGTTTTCAGCAATCTGCTGATATCATGACCTCTGTGAAGTTCAGGATATAAGTTAATTCTTTCCGAATTGGTAATCTTTACATGTAAGGAGAATTTGTACATCCATTTATTAGTTTCACTATAAACGGTTCTTACGGAGGAAGTAGGAGTGAAGTATTCTCCATAATGTCCCAATGCAAAAATAATTCCCTGTTCCAGCATGATCTGAATATTTTCCTGGCTTAACAGATATTCCGCTTCCCAAGGATGCATCGGAACAATATGGTAATCCGGAAATTCATCCCATAATTGTTTGTGTTCTTTATCCAGAAGAGGATATATTTTTTCTCCTAATTCTTTGGTTATTGGTCTTCCGTCTGCATTTTTCTCAATGATATTTTCAGGATTGATCAGGAAGTAAAATAACTGGAATTTCCCTGATGTTTCCGGAGAATATTTTAACAGATCTTCAGGATTGAACCCTTGTTTTGATTTCGGAACTGGGTGAAGAATATGTCCTAAAATAAGGGATTGCTCCGCCTCAATGAAAGACATTTCAAATGCATTAACCTGTTTGTTATTTTCAGCAAGATGATTTAAATAAGTGGTAAGATTTTCAATGCTGTTATTCAACCTTTTTAAGATAGTAGAAGCATCAATATCCGGATAAATTCCTCTTGCATATTCCGCTGTAAGAGACATGAAACCATAAATATCCACTTCTGAAACTTCATCTGTTTCAAGGACTCTTCTCAGTACCGGAAAATCAAAAAGGTGTCTTCCGCTTTCTGAAAAGTAGTTTACCGGAACATAGACATCGCATCCGATGGACGAAAAATCAATTCTTATATGCAGATTGGTTGGTGTTTTTTGAAGGTGTTTTGCAATGGCTTCATCATATTTCGGAATTCCCAGGTAACGGCTCCAGTTGGTAAATTCCTTCATGTAGCAGTTGATGAATGCCGTGTAATTGATCTTTTCTGCGTATTCCGGTATATTAGTTAACTTCAATGTATTCATTTCCATATTGTTTTATTGTGGTTAGTATTGATTGGATGTCTTCAATGGTGGTTAAAGGATTCAGGATGGTGAATTTCAGGTAAAACTGTCCGTTCACTTTAGTTCCCGCTACAAGAGCATTCCCGTGTCTATAAAGCTGTGATTTGATGAAAGTATTGATCCTGCTAAGATCAAAAGTTTTAAATGGATCTGCGGAATAACGAAAAACCAAAGCAGATAGATCGGAACGGTTCAGTAATTCAAAATGAGGATCATTTTCCAAAAGAGTAGCCGCTTCATTGGCTGTATAAATGATTCGCTCGATATAATTTCCTAAACCTTCTTTACCTATAATTCTAAGGGTGAACCAAAGCTTCAAGGCATCAAATCTTCTGGTAGTTTGGATAGATTTATTAACCTGATTCGGGATCTCATTTTCATCATGGTCTTTCGGATTCAGATAATCTGCATAATGCGTGATCAGGTTGAAATAATTCCTGTCTTTTACCAAAAATCCGCTGCTGCTTACTGGCTGAAAGAAAGATTTATGATAATCTACTGTTACGGAGTCTGCATGCTCAATTCCTTGAATTAAATGACGGTATTTTTCAGTCAGAAGCAATGCACATCCGTAAGCCGCATCCACATGGAACCAAAGACTGTATCGTTTGGCAATTCTTGCGATATTCGTCAATGGATCAATGTTTCCGAAGTCCGTTGTTCCGGCTGTAGCAACTACTGCAATAGGAATATTTCCATTTTCAATCTCTTTTTGAATGGCATCTTCCAACAAAATACTATTCATTCTGAAAGAACGGTCGGTTTTAATTTTCACAACAGCCTGTTCGCCAAGTCCTAAAATGGAAGCACTTTTCTGTATGCTGAAATGTGCCGCTTCGGAAACAAAAACTCTGAAACGATGGGCATTTTCAGGCAATCCGTTTTTCTTGATGTTATGATTGAAATATTTAATGGAATAATAATCTCTTGCCAAAAGCATTCCCATTAGGTTACTTTGAGAACCGCCACTGGTGAAAATTCCGTCTGATGATCTTTCAAAACCGATCTCTTTACATGTCCACTCAATCAGCTTTTGCTCCATCAAAGTTCCGCCTGCACTTTGATCCCATGTATCAAGGGAAGAATTGATGGAACTTATAAGCATTTCCGCCGCAATCGCCGGTATCACTACCGGACAATTGAGATGGGCTACATATTTTGGATGGTGAAAGGCAATAGCATGTTGTGTATAAAGGGTTCTTACTTCTTCAAAAACCTCTTCATAACTTTGTGTAGGATCATTAAGATCAATGTTCTCAAACTGTTTTCTCAACTCTTTCGGGGATACTCCGCTGAAAGGTTTGTGAGCTTCTTCCAAAAACGAAACTACGCTCTCCTGAGCTTTGTACATTACGTTTTGGTATTCGTGAATGTTGATATCACAAAATAAATTCTCCAGATTTGGGAAAAGGAATTCCTTCTCCGAAACCGCCTGTTCGGTAATAGCTGTGTTCATAAAATACTGGATTTGGTGTTTCTTTTTATTAGGTTTAGATTGAGGTTAAGGTTAAGATTTTACATAAGCATTAAATCTAAATCTTAGCCTTACCCTCAAATGTTTTAATAATTAATTGTATATCCTACAGAGAATGTAGTTCCTCTTCCCTGATAAGCAAATGCTTTCTGAGGCGCTCCGTAGAAAAACACAGAACGTTGTCCCCATATCGTCGTATACTGTCTGTTAAAAATATTCTGAACTCCGAAATTGATGGTTCCTTTATTCAGTTTTACATCTCCAATAAAATCGAATAGGGTATAACCGTCTATTCTCATATCTGCAAGATCCGTGTAGTTCAGAGAATTCTGCATTTGAAGTCTTACTGAAAATCTTTTTGCATTCCAACCTGTGAAAACCATGAATTTTGATGGGTTTGTCGTATAAACGGATTGGTTTTGCCATCCTTTGTCAACAGTTTCCGTTTTGGATTCCATTAATAAGATGTTTCCTCCTAATTCCAGACCTTGAGCAAAACGGTATCCTAAAGCTCCTTCAAATCCATAGTTTCTTAATTTCTGATCTAATAATGAAATGGTAAAGGCTACATTATCAATTTTCAACGTTTTGTCAGAAAGTGCATAAAAGAATGATCCTTGTGCATATAAACCAGGTTCTGAACCATTATTTCTTCTGAAACCGAGCTCCATTTGATCGGTTTTTATTCCACTTAATGGCTGTTCTGCGATATTCATGCTGTTGATTAAATTCCAGTGATTGTTTGCCAGTTGATATTTCCCGAAACCATAGGATTTTGCTGCATCAGGAACGGCAAATCCCTGGGAAAAACTGAACCAAGTTTGCCAAGATGGCGTAATTCTGTATAATAAACTTGCATTAAGCAAGGTTACATCATAATTATTTTTACCACCTTTCACTACATCGGCAGAATTTCCATATCCGAAATGCATGTAAACCTGCTCTTTAAATCCTACAAAATCATCCAGTTTTACATTGATAAATTGCTGTCTAACACCTCCGGAAAGAGTAAGTTGTTTGGTAATATTCCAATCTGCCTGAATGAAACCTGATAGAGTAGAGGTTCTTGTATCCGGATATCTTCCTACAAAAGCATCTGTTTTATTCACTAAACCACCGGATTCACTGCTTTTTTGAGGATTGAATATCGCCTGATCTCCTTTGAAGCTTTCCAGATCACCATCAACTCCGTAAGTGAAATTGAAAGCGTTCCATTGTTTAGATAAAACTGCTTTTACTCCATAAACATTAGTATTTCCTCTTGCTGAAGAGAGAAATATCGGAAGGGTAATTCCTGCCGGTGGTTTTGGAACTTCCGCGAAAGATGCTCCGAAATCCACTTCTTCTTTTCTTCCATAAGCCTGTAAGATCAGGTTTTGCCCACCCAAAATATTTCTAAGGCTGTATTGTAAATTCCCCATAAAACGTTCTGTTCTGGGAACCACATCTGAGTCCGCTCCGTCAAGAACATTGATCAGATCAGGATTTTTTGTGGTAAATCCAACAAAATTCTGCCCAAATGAAAGCCATTTTTTGTTTCTTACTTTTGAATTATAATATTGTAAATCTAAGCTTAGATCCTGATTAGAACTCAACTTGGCTGTCATTCCTCCTAAAATATCTATGGATCTGTTATATTGAAAATCAGCTTGTTTTACGTCTGTAATAATCTGATCTCCATTAGCATCAAAAGCACCTTCATTTTGTGTAAATGCAGCTCCTAATCTGAATTTTACCGCGTCACTTCCTCCTGAAACGGACTGAGCAATTCTTTTATCCAGATCATTTTTATTGAAACCTGTTTTCAGCCCAACTGATGTTTCAAAGGCAAGGTTATTTGAGATCGGTTTTTTGGTAATGATATTGATAATCCCTCCTGTAGAGTCTCCTCCGTAAATAGCAGATGCTCCGGAAAGCACTTCAATTCTATCAATATTAAAAGGATCTACTGAGTCCAGTTGTCTGCTTGTAGCTCTTGTACTGTTCAATGAAACTCCATTGATCATCACCAGAACATTTCTACCTCTCATGTTCTGAGCATAATTGGTTCTTCCCTGATTTCCAAAATCAAATCCCGGGATCATATTTCCTAATACTTCTTTCAATCCTGCACCTCCTCTTATCTGGGTTTGAAGTTCTTTTTCTCCAATTACCCAAACTGTTCCGGGAATTTCGCTTATTTGCTTTGGAGCGCGGGAAGACACCATAATAACTTCCCTGATATCTTTTGTATTGATACTGTCCCGGGTTTGGGCAGATGTGCTTGCTACTAAAGCTGCTGATAGAAAGATTGAAAGTGTATATTGCTTTTTCATTTATTTAGAATAATTAAAAATAATGAAGCAAATATAAATTATTCACCTTCAAATACCGCAATGATATTTATCATAATTCAAAATAATGTGAATTCATTGTCTCATTGAGAGTGCATGAATACTGAATTATATGAATTTAGAAAGGTAAAACAAAAAAGGCCGCCCGAAGGCGACCCAAAAAACACAAATGATGAAAAAAAATTATTTCGAAGTACAAATATAGTAAAATAATTTTAAAAATTATGAAACATAATACATTATTAAAATAAATATTATTTTTCAGCTCATATTATAATTGATAACCAATTAAATAAAAATTCATCTGACTCAGAAGATATAGATTTATTACAGGCAATGGATAAAAGTCGTTCCTAAATAAATATACTACCATTTATACATTATCTCAGAAAATAAGAAAACCCTATTGCTCTTTTTATTTGGACAAAGTTACTTCTACTTACAATTAAATCTTCCGGGAAGGACAAAATGTAAAAGAAGGGAGTCTCTGGCGATAATCATATTCTACAGCTTCCCGACATATAATGTTTATTCATTTTTAATTAGGTTAAATCAATTTACTTCCATTTTAACTCATTATATTTCAAATGATTAAAATTTGTGATATCTGTGTGATAGACGAGTTTTTGGTTAGTTTTATCGTTTATTGCTTGATTTGCTAAATATTTCTGATAGTCTGAAAAATATCAATACACGATACTGGAAATCTGTAATTCTTCACTACCTGTCTAAATGAACACTTATGAAAAAATATACACTGAGAAAAAGAGAAAAAATAAAACACTAACTTAGTCATCTGAGAAATCCCATCACCGGAAAAAATTATGAAACATTATTGGTTTCATTCACCGGTTTCTATTTCGTCATCGATTTAAAGAGTAGGGTCTGAATGGTTTCATATATACTAAAAACGACTCTAATTCCAAATGATAAGCCAATGGATCTTCTATTGAAAGGATAAAGCTTATTCATGTTTACTGTAATTTATAAATTATAACACAATGAGAAAAATATTATTTTTATTAACAATTTATATCGGTATTCGCCTGTTATCCCAAGTAGGGATAAATACATTCTCATCGATCATTGCCTTGAATTCAGAAAACAGGGCTGGTCCTGAATCTCTTAATCTAGAGAGGGCAGAGGATGTTGCTCACATCATGGATGTGTCTGATGATGACAGAAAACAGAAAGACAAATCTTCCAGCATTGCCTTGGAGTAGTATTATTAATGAATAATCAGAAAATACACCTGTCACATTACTATACATCTCTTGAAGTTTACCTATTATTACTCTTATGAAACGTCAATACCGCATTTGGAGTACTTTAATATTCTTTCTGTCATTTGCAAATTTATTTTCTCAAAACTTTAATAAGAAAAAAGCAGATGCCCAATTATGGAATGAAAGCAATGAGCTTCTAAATACCGGACAATACGAAAAGCTCATCTTTCTAAATAAAAATTTAATCGATCTGTGTACCAGGAATGATTATGCAGCCGGTACTGCAATGGGCTATTATAATATAGGAAGTGCATTATGCCTGATGAATGAATATAAAGAAAGTCTGCTCTATCTCAAAAGAGCAGAAGCTGAAAATAAAAAAAATAATGACAAAAACAGCCGGGAAATAGAATGCCTGATATATGTGATCTATGGTAACAATTATCTGCAGATGGAGCTGTATTCTGTGGCCTTAAAGTATTATCAGAAAACGGCTCGTTTTGCCCAATACATTCCTCGAAAAAAAAGGCAATATTATCTTATTGATTTTTCCTACAATAATATTGCACAAATTTATGAGTTGACCCAGCAAAAAGATTCTGCATATCATTACAGGAGTAAAGCTTACCAGAAACTTAAGAATCCTTTAAATACTCTGCTGCTAGCCAATTATTTTATTGATTATAAAGAAAACGCCGACTCTTCGAAATATTACCTGCAGGAAGCAACGGGAAAATGGGGAAGCCAACCGGATAATTATTTGCACGAAAATTATATGCTGAATGAATATTGGGGAAAGTATTATGAAAAAAAAGGGGAGTATCTCAAAAGTGTGGAATACTATAAGAAATCGCTTTCCATTTCCTTTGAGATCAATATTTCAAGTTATACGATGGATGCTTATGACCATTTGTATAAAGTTTCCGCAAAAAATAATAGTCCGGAAGAAGCCAATAATTATCTGCTGAAGTATACACAAATTAAAGACAGTATCAATTCACAGCAAAAAAAATCATTGGATTTTTCAATACGGAAATTCCTTAATGAGAAAGATGATGAATATAAAAGCAAAGAACGTAAATTAATATATATTGTTATCATTATTTCGGTTATTATACTCATCCTCTTACTTATCTTTTTTTATAGTTACAGGGGGAAAAAAGAGAAAAAAAAGCACCAGGAAAAGGTTGAGGACAGAGAATATCAAAATCGGGTAAAAGATAATTTTGAAGAAGTGGCTTCGCTCGCCAGAAAAAATAATCCGGAGTTTATTACCCGCTTCATAGAATTGTACCCGGAGTTTTACCAGGCATTACTGAAAATTTATCCGGATATCAATACGGAAACCTTGAAGTTTTGTGCCTTGCTTAAGCTCAATTTTTCTACAAAAGATATTGCTGAATATACATTTATCACTCCCAGGGCAATCCAGATGCGAAAAAACAGACTGCGAAAAAAGCTGAATATCTCTTCTAAAGAAGACCTCTATCTGTGGATCAATAAACTGAGCTAAGTAAAAATTTGAATGAATGAAGCTTCTCAGCATAGCGGTACGCTGAATGCAACATTTATAGATTTTATCATCTGCTCTTAATAAAAATATCTTAATAAAAAAATTATGAAAACAAACATTATTTCTCTGGCATTTTTACTATTGCCATTTTTATCATTCTCTCAAGTGGGAATCAATACCAGCGCTCCTCAGGCTATTTTACATGTTGATGGAGGCAAAGATAATCCCGTAACAGGAGCCCCTTCCATTGCCCAGCAGGCCAATGATGTGGTGGTAACCTCTACCGGAAGGGTAGGAATTGGTACTATAACACCAACAGCCCAACTGCAGACTACCGGTAATATGATACTGGGAACCGCTGCCCTCACCAATGGAGCAACAGGATATAGCACTATTGTAAGAAACAATACAACGGGGGAACTAAGAACTGCATCTTCCAGCAGTGGAAATTCATTCATATTTAACTATGTAACTTATCAAGTAAATAATGTAAACGGAGATGCCATTAATAATTTCAATACTAATATTAATTCCGCTCAATATACGTTAATAATTACAGGAAGCAGTTTCATAACTTCAAATGGCGGCGGGCTTTCGAATTCAGTCACAGGAACTTTTTCTCCTAAAAATATATATGCTTATCAAAATGCCGGCACCTGGCGCTTACTCGCAGATTATAGAGGAGGAAGTACTGCTGACGGCCTCAACGGCTCCTGGACAATATACTGCCTCGTTATCAATAATACTTTCATGAATTCATTAGGAACGGTTACCTCAAACCTTGGTGGAAGCTCCAATGGTTCTGCAACAGCACCGGCAGGATTATAATGATCAGATTGGTTCATACATCTTCCAGCGATTGAATGTTCATTTTAAAACAATTATGATGCACATGTATGACAAATATAAATTATTACTTAAAATAAGAATAAAATGAAAAAAGATATTCTACTTTTATTAGTCTTTTTAGTTTCTTTTACTGCAAATTCACAGATTGGCATCAATACTACAAATCCACAGGCCATTCTGCATATTGATGGAGCAAAAGATAATCCAGCTACAGGAGCCCCCTCTGCCATACAGCAGTCCAATGATTTAGCTGTAACCTCTGCAGGAAGGGTAGGTATTGGTACTATAATACCTACCGCTCAACTTCAAACCACTGGCAATATGATTTTAGGAACTACAGAGTTGAGCGACGGAACACCCGGCTTTGGCATGATTGTAAGGAGTAATGCAACGGGAGAACTCAGGACAGCCTCTTCAAACAATGGAAACATTTTTATGTTCAACAGTATAACTTACCAGCTTAATAATGTATCAGGAGATTATGTAAACGATTTTAATACCAACATTAATTCTACACAATATACCTTAATAATTGTTGGAAACAGTTTTACTCCATCAGACGGAATAGGGCTTCAAAATTCAAATTCCGGAACTTTTTCTCCTGAAAATGTCTTTGCATTCCGGGCAGGAAATACATGGCATCTATCTTTGGATTACAGAGGCGCAAATATAACAAATTCAATTAACGGCTCATGGACCATACAATGCATTGTCATCAGCAATACTTTCGTGAATTCACTGGGAACCATTACTTCTAATGCGGGGGGTAGTGCCAACGGTTCTGCAGCATCTCCTGCCGGATTATAGTTGAATGCTGATTAATTATTAGATCATCAATTTCTGTAATAAAACCATTTTAGTTTATCGATCTCTCATCATATATGAGAGATTTTTATTTATGATCATATTTTGTTTAAAAGAAGTACTAGCTATTCCTGCTAAATCTGCAATTATGCAACTTAAATTAATATTTTTTTCGCAAATTTGTTAAAACTAAATAACTACGAACTAAGAATTGATGACAGAAAAATTTCCGACAATAAATAGTACACTTTCACCAAACAGACTTTGTAAACTTATTCAACGAAAATATGAACTAACCAACAAAGCGGAATGTAACATATTTCGACTTGCTATGAATCATTTATACATTGTTCATGATGACGAAAACAAATACGTTTTTAGAATTTACACACATAATTTGCGGACTAAATTAGAAATTGAAGAAGAATTAAGACTTTTAATTCATTTAAAAGAAGCAGACCGACAAGTTGCTTTTCCAATAGCTGATAAATCTAACAAAATTATTCAAGAAATTGAAGCTCCGGAAGGTACAAGATTTGGCGTTTTATTTTCGTATGCTAAAGGCATAAAGACAGCAAAATTTTCACCCCAAACAAGCTTTATGATTGGACAGGCATTAGCAAAAGTTCATCAGTCGACAGAAAATATCGAACTGAGGAGAATATCTTACAATGCTCAAAGCTTGCTCAAGAACCCTGTTTTAAAAGCAAAAGAATTCTATAATAAAAATATTAGTGAAATTGAATTTTTAGAAACCCTTTCTGCTTTTTTAACGCTAAAAATGGAAAATATTGACAAACAGAAAATGAGATATGGAGCTGTTCATCTTGATGTTTGGTTTGACAATTTGCATATTAACGATGAAAAAGAAATAACATTTTTTGATTTTGATTTTTGTGGTAATGGTTATTTATGCTTTGATATTTCTTACTTCCTCTTTCAGTTATTTGCAACCAATTTGAATGAAGAGGAATATCAAGTAAAAGCAGATAGCTTCATAAAAGGTTACGAGACTGTAACTAAAATTAGTAACGAAGAAAAAAAGTTTTTACCCTACGCATGTTTAGCAATTATGACGTATTACATAAGTGTTCAGTGCGAAAGATTTGAATATTGGACAAATATTTTCCTGAATGAAGATCATTTAAAAAGAATGGTTGGGAATCTCAAACGATGGATTGCTTATAATAAAATTGAGATTAATAACAAACTTTTAACAAATTAAAGATGTAAAAATTGAAGTTCAATAATTTATGCAAAGAATCATAATTTAACATAATATAAATTATAGGATTTTTATTATCCATTTCATTACTTTTCATTAAAAACTAAATTTCTATTCAAAAAATTTGCGTAGTTAAATAACTTCATATAATTTTGTAGCCAAATAACTACATAATGAATTTGAGAAGAGATGTATTTCAGGCTATCGCTGATCCTACCCGAAGATCAATTTTAATGCTTGTGGCAACACAATCCATGACCGCAGGTACTATTGCTTCTAATTTTAATACTGCGAGACCTACCGTTTCAAAACACCTGCAAATCTTAACCGAATGCGAATTGCTTAACCCGGAACAAAACGGCCGGGAGGTCATTTACCACCTAAATCCAAATAAAATGAAAGAAATAGCCGATTTCATCGAACCTTTCCGAAAAATGTGGGATGACAGATTCAATAAGCTGGAAAGTATTATGAAAGCCTATCAATCAAAAAAATAGAAAGTATGGACCCGAAAACAAAAATCCAAGCCGAAGACGGTAAACAGGAAATTTTCATTACCCGGGAATTTAACCTGCCTTTAGAATTGCTCTTCAAAGCATATACAGACTCCGAAATTATTGAGCAATGGATGAATACAAAAGTAATAAAGCTTGAAAACAAACAGCATGGAGGTTACCGGTTTGAAACTTCAAATCCCCAGGGAGATGTGGTTTTCAGTGCCAATGGAAGCATTCATGAGTACATTCCTGAACAGAGAATAGTGAGAACATTTCAGATGGAAAACACGCCTTTTCCTGTTCAGCTTGAATTCTTAGAGTTTGAAAAACTTACTGATGATACCAGTAAGATTACGATCCATATAATCTATAAATCTGCAGATTACAGAGATCAGATACTCAAACTCCCCTTTGCACAGGGAATTAATATGGCTCATAACCGTCTTCAGGAAATTGCAGGCAACCTAAAATAAAAATCATGAATCCAAAAGTTAATTTCTTCTTCGATAAAGCCGGACAATGGCAGAAAGAATTTGAAAAATTAAGAACCATCGCCCTACAGACCAGATTTGAGGAAGAATTAAAATGGGGATGTCCATGCTATACCTGGCAGGGTAAGAATATTGTCCTGATTCATGGATTTAAAGAATACTGTGCACTACTCTTCTTTAAAGGTGTTTTGCTGAATGACACCCATAAAGTCCTTATTCAGCAGACTGAAAACGTGCAGACAGCAAGACAAATGCGCTTTACAGGCCTTAAAGAAATTATTGACCTGGAAAAGATCATAAAAGCCTATATCTATGAAGCCGCTGAAGTTGAAAAAACCGGTTTAAAAGTCGAAATGAAAGAAACCCGGGAATTCGAAATAGCCGAGGAATTTCAAAAAAGACTGAATGAAAGTCCTGAATTAAAAAAAGCTTTCGAAACACTGACACCGGGCAGACAAAGGGCCTATCTACTCCACTTCTCCTCTGCCAAGCAATCCAAAACCCGCGAATCGCGGATAAAAAAATATATTCCAAAAATCCTTGACGGCAAGGGCTTAAATGACTAATCCCCAAATAATATGATAAAGCAAGATCATTTACTGGATATAATATTCCGTATTTCAGAATTGTTTGTAAATTGTAAAAACACTTAAATAGAGATAAATCATGAGTAAAAACAAACTTACCGCAGAACAGAGTGAAGCATTGCTAAAGATCTTACAAAAACGCTTTGAGAAAAATATGGATCGCCACAAGGATCTTGACTGGAATAAAATACAATCCAAACTGGAAGCCAGTCCTGAAAAGCTATGGTCATTAAATGAAATGGAAGAAACCGAAGGCGAACCTGATGTAGTAGCCTACGATAAGAAAAACAATGAATACATTTTCTTCGATTGTTCACCAGAAAGCCCTAAGCGCAGAAGCCTTTGCTACGATTACCAGGCATGGGAAGCAAGAAAAGCCCATAAACCGGAAAGCAATGCCATTGATAGAGCCAACGAAATGGGAATCGAAATCCTTTCAGAAGAACAGTATCGTGATCTGCAGAAGCTTGGAAAATTCGACCTGAAAACTTCAAGCTGGGTGAAAACTCCTGCCCATATCCGGGAACTGGGAGGTGCTATATTCTGTGACCGCCGTTACAATACCGTATTCATGTACCATAACGGTGCTGACTCCTACTATGCCGCACGAGGTTTCAGAGGAGCATTAAAGGTTTAAAAAATCTGCCAGATCTGCTCAATCTGTGGGAAGTACTAAAAATTAATACAAAGAATAAAACCCGTTAAAATAACTTTCAAAATTCTCTGTACAAGAAAAATATCCGGTAAATAATTTTAAGCCATTCTCATCGTTTAGAAAAAATGAGTTCTTTTTATTATTTAATGAATAATAATTATTATTAATTTAGCATATCGAAATTTGATTTAACATAATAAAAAAGATTATGAAAAAATTGATCTTATTAGGCTTATTCTCTGTTATCCTGATGAACTGTAATAAAAAAACAGAAACAGTACCCGCAAAAACGGAAACCGATACCACAGCAGCTACTGAAGCTATCATAGATACATTAGGGCCAAAATCATTTTGTTACATGAGTGTGACCGGAAAAGACACCGTTTTTGCCAGTATTGATGATAACTTAGGGACCATTACCGGGAAAATATCTTATAAAAACAACGAAAAAGACAGCTCTAAAGGTGATGTAACAGGCTTTAAATCAGGAGATACGCTGAAGCTTACTTATGAGTTCGAAGCCGAAGGAACAAAAAGCAAAAGAGATATTTTCTTCATTCAAAAAGGCAAAACGCTTATAGAAGGAATCGGGGCTCAAAAGGATGATAATGGCCAGATGAAATATGCCAACGAAAATAAGATCAACTACAAAGACGGATATACACTGGAAACTGCTGACTGTAAAGCTGTGACAAAAGCATTAAATTAGAAAACGGTTCAGAAGAAATAGTTAAATCTTACAAATGAAAAGCAATCAGAATCTGGTTGCTTTTTTTTGTATTTATAATTTCAATAAATTTTTTAGAGGTATAATTTGCAATTTCATCATTCAACCTTTCAAATGCATACCTATTATATTCATATTACAATCATACCGAAACTGTTTCAAATTTATAAATATGATAAGTTATTTCACAAGTGAGAGGAATATCCTTTATGAAATATTTTATATTTACGCTTTAAAGCAAAAACTATGAAAAAAATTATTTTCTTTTTAGGATTAATGTTGACAATACATATCTATGCACAAAGTCCATTATCCAAATTCAATGCAATAGCTACAGGCACAAATAATGTAAGCTTTTCAAACACAAGCAGCGGAAGCTCAAACTCGATCTCGTGGGAGTTTACAGGGGGAAACCCTTCCATATCCTCAGATCCGAACCCTAGTGTTTCTTATATGACACCCGGGGTTTACACTGCAAAACTTACCGTCAGTAATTCCTTCGGAAGTTCCATCTCAACAAGAACGGTCAAAGTAACTGCAGGAAACATTATTGATTTATGTTCAGGAAGAAATGATAATGGTTCGCAGATGGCCGATTCGGGAGTTTCAGATCCCGAATGGACATATACTGATCCCAACGGAGTAGTAAGTATTCCTATTACACGTCATGCATTAACGGGAAATGCAAATTCTGCGTGGTCTACTGCAACAACGGGAGGCATAGGAAATATTTCAAGATGGATTACAGGAAATAATATTATTTTTGGAGATCACTATTATGTAAGCAAAGAATTTATAATTCCTGAAGGGGTAAGCACTGCAGTATTAAATTTAAGAACTTTATCTTTCGTAAGAAACTGGACATATTTAGTAAAATATAATACAGATAATACCACAACTGAAACACAAATTACGGCAACGACATGGGCAAGTGACGGAGCAAAAGGCTGGCTGAACAGCCGTAGTCCGGAAGTGATTAATTACCCCCTGACTCCAGGAAAATATAGGATAAAAGTAAAAGTATATACCAATAATTCCGGCCAGAGACAGGCCACAGATGTAAATGCCAATGTAAATTTTGGTAATGGTTTTATATTTTCCCCTGTCGCGGAATTTTCTGCAACCCCTACATCTACTTATGTAGGAAGCAATTTACAGTTTACCAATCTTTCGGAAGGAACGCCAATATCTTCATTATGGAAATTTGATGATGGAGCTAATATCCTTACTTCCACTCAAAGCAATCCTGCTATAGCTTTTTCAACTGTTGGAAGTCATTATGCGGAACTGACCGCAGACTACGGAAATAGCCTGTCATCATCTTTGAAGATCAATAGCTATATCCAAACGATTCAGTTGGGAACTCCTGCAGTATCTGTGATACAGCCGGACTGCTCTGTTCAGACAGGTACCATTACGGTGACCTCCCCTACTTCTGGAGTTACGTATAGCTTTGATGATGGAATAACCTATCAATCCTCTAACAGTAAGTCAGGGTTAACAGCCGGAACATATTCAGTAAGAGTGAAAACTTCTGATGGCGCTATATCTGATGCCACGGGTATTACTGTAAATGCGGCACCGAGTGTTCCTGCAGCTCCCGTAGTTACTGTTACACAGCCTACATGCACAGTTTCTACAGGTGCCATTACAATTACTTCCCCGTCTACAGGAGTTGAATATAGTTTTGACGGAGGAGCAACCTATCAATCATCCAATACAAAAAGCGGTCTTGCTGTAGGCTCTTATACCTTAGTGGTAAAAAATACGGGTGGTTGTACATCTTCTATTACAGTCACTATTAATGCAATAGATTGCAGGGATTGGACTAAAGCTCCCAACAGCTATGTATTTGATCCGGGTCAAAACAATGACGGATTATATATTCCTGTTAAAAAAGCTTATACGATGTGGAGGAATCAGAACGGACTGTTAAATGATAGTTCGGTACTTACAGGAACAGTTCAGGCAGAGGTATACTGGGAAGATGTAGCAGGGCTCATCCGCTCAGCAAACTATATTTTGCCAACGGAAGGAACCGGAGAAGATGCAAAAATAAAAGTAGAAATAGACAAAGCTAAAGGCAAAGGAAATGCAGTCGTAGCACTGAGAATAGGAGCCAATATAATATGGAGCTGGCATGTTTGGGTAACAGATGACCCGTCTAACGGAGCAACCTACGGCCACGTGGCCGATGATGATGCCACTGTACCCGGCGTACAGGCTGCAAAATATATAGAGAACGGAGTCACAAAATCATTCACTCCGAAATGGATGGACAGAAACTTAGGGGCTACCAATAAAAACTTTATAGGGAACGATTGGAACAAATCCGGAGGGTTATCTTACCAATGGGGAAGAAAAGATCCATTCCCTCCGTTTGAATTCAAGGATTCTTCCATGTATGAAGTAAATGGTACAATAGGAACTAAAAAGCATTTGTATGATTATACCAATGCAGGAAGCACTGAAGCCGTTAAGCTCTCCCAAAGACCATATGATGATATTAACAGTAATGTGAAGTATGTTATCAACAATCCTTTGGAACTTATTTCTAATGATGTTATTGGAGGGCACGCCTGGTTTGCAAAAACGGTAGGTACGGATGCTGCTTCAAGACAATTAGTAGATTTATGGGGAGACAATTCTCAAAACTCTACCGCTACATCCGGTGGGACAGTGAATACCTATAAACCAAAAACTTCTTATGATCCGTGTCCTAATGGCTGGAGAATACCGTCTCATCTTAATAACACTCCGGCCACCACTAATCATTTTTCACCATGGGGAAGAAACAGATATAGATTTACCGGAACAAGCAGCGATGTTACAAGCGGTTACCAGAATATTAAGCCAACGGCAGTTCATCCACATTTAAACGGCATTAAAATATATGCTAACCTGGGAATGGACTTTACTAATACGACAACATCATATTCACAAGGACAGTTTTCCAGAAACATGGGAGTTTATCCTGGCAGTGGAAAATATATTATCCGATCAAATGGTCAGACATTCCACCAGGACCCTCACGAAATCCTGCTACATTCGGCAACTATTACCTCTTTGAGCGGAGCGCAGATGTATTTCTTCTATGCTTACGGAGATGCAGGCCAATTGGGTAGCAGTCCGGATTCTACCCTATATCCCGGAATGAAAGGAAGATATTATCTTCATCCTTTTGAGCTTACCGGAAGTTCAGCAACTATGGCTTGCCGCTGTATAGAAGACAAATATATGAGCACATATAACTTCCAGACAGAATTTTTCACCAATACTTCGGTGGCAGATTATAAAGAAGGTATCAGCAATCCTAACAGCTATGTAATAACAAAATCTGATGCTGAGCAGGAAGTACAAATCCCGATCAGCAAAGCATTTTCAGTGTATAACCAGTATTTATCAGACCATAGTATGCTGCCTTATAATAATCTGAAAGTAAATGTATATTGGACAGATAATACCTCATTAGTATCTAATGTAAAAATAATAAATGCTCCGGCAGGAACCCAGGATATAGCAAATTCTTATATCTCTGTAAAAATCCCGGCTCACCAGTCAGGAAATGCATTAGTATCATTGCATCAGGACAATGTTACCAATCCTGCATACTGGAGCTGGCATGTCTGGGTGTCTAATAATGGGATTGGAGAAGTTTCATACCAGACAGAGGATGTATTGTTACCGGCTAATGCCAATTATGTCAATTTTACCAATTCCGGTTCTCAGCCATTGAAGAATATCTTTATGGATAGAAACTTAGGAGCTATAGATGCATTTCCTACGGTAGCCAATCCGGATGCCGCTACCCCGGAAGAATTGGCTATGATCGTCAATTCAGGAGGATTACAATACCAATGGGGCAGAAAAGATCCGATACCAAGCTTCATTAAGCCAGGAGTAGTTGCCAGCAACGGACTTCAAAACACAGGAACATATAGTATTTGGAGATCTTCCGGGCCGGATTCCAATGGAAATATCTACCCTTCTTCCTATACGGAACTTACAGGAAACAGTTACGAAAACACCTATGTTAAACGTAGAGATGTCGATTATGGCACCATAGGAAACACCAAAACACAAAAAATTCAAAATAATTTGAGGTATTCTGTTGAAAACCCACTGGCATACATGATACCGAATCAGAAATATACTAACCGCAGTGAATACAATGTAGCTTATGGGCAGGACTGGCTGTATTCTACACCCAACCAAATGATGGAAAGATGGGGGCATGCGACAGCAAAATCTCCATTTGACCCATGTCCCGGAGGATGGAGAGTACCGGATATCTCCAACGGTGCAGTAGACAACCTGGGAAATGGTAATAAAGGATACTCTCCTTGGTATAATGGGTTTTATAAGCCAAATCCATCCGCAGATCCATACAGAATATTCAGTATGGGAGTACTTCAAAATGCCGGATATGAAATAAAGAGTCCTACAGATCCATACAATGGCGGAACTTCTTTCTACCAGGGAAGCATCGTTAAAAACTCCACTACTGCTTACGGATATATGTTCAATGGAACCGCAGATACCAGTAATCCGAACTCTAAATACAAAACAGGAAACTATCCGATTACAGGATATAGGGGATTTGCAAACTACGATGCTATTTCTGCATCCATGAAGTTAGGGCTTTCCGGAGTATGGACTGCAGCGCTGAGATCTGTAAACTCTTATGGAACAGGATTAAATTTAGCTTTCGAAACTTATAATCTGAGCACATCCAAAGTTATCGCTCTTAATGATGCCTATACCAATCACCCGATGAACGCAATGAATGTAAGGTGCGTGAGAGATGCCACCGTGTTTGGACAGCCTTTGGGAACGGCATCTAATAATGGAATAACTGTGACAAACGTCTCAGCAAAAACAAGATATACAAAAGCCATAAATGCAGATAATGCAGAAGCAAATATAGAAGTATATCCGAACCCTTTCAACAGCTATATATCTATAAAAGGGGAAGATCTTAAGTACTATGAATTATTTGATATCTCCGGAAAGCTGATCAGCCAGGGAGATCTGAAAGAAAAAACTTTAAATCTGACCCATTTGATAAAAGGACAGTATTTATTGAAAATAGTTTCTAAAGAAGGAAAAGTTACATTGAAAAAGATCATTAAAAATTAAATTGTAAAGACTGGCTGAATAAGCCGGTCTTTTTTATAAACTGGCTATAATTCCTACAAAAAAAGCAACCGAAATCCGGTTGCTTTTCTTATTATATTTTATTTTTGATCATTTCAATAAATTCATCTACTGCATCATCACCTGTATTCCAGGAAGTGATCAGCCGGACCGCAGAGAACTCATCATCGATCTTTTTCCAGACGTAAAATTCAAATTTTTCAGATAAAGTCTCGATCAGGTCATGACACAAAATCGGGAAAATTTGATTGGTATAGGTATCCGAAAGAAACCGTACTCCCCTCTCCTTCAATACGTTTTTGATCTTCATGGCCTGCCGGTTGGCATGTCTTGCCAGATCAAAATACAGATCATCCTTCATCAGCTCCAGAAACTGGATGCCCAGAAGCCTCCCCTTTGCCAGCAAAGCACCTTTTTGTTTGATATTAAAAGCAAAATCCTCTTGCAGAATTTGATTGCTGATTACAATAGCCTCCCCTATTAATGCTCCGTTCTTAGTTCCTCCCAAGTAAAAAATATCGGTCAGTTCTGCCACTTTCTCTAAGGTCAGGTCACTTATTTCTGAGGTCAGGCCCTGCCCCATTCTTGCTCCGTCCATAAAAAGATACAGGCTATTCTGCCTGCAGAAAAGGGAAAGCTCTTCCAATTCTCCACTCGTATATATTGTACCTAATTCTGTAGAATTTGAGATATACACCATCTTAGGCATCACCTGGTGCGGAATATTCCTGTGATTTCCCAAAACGGGAATGATATCCGATGATCTTAGTTTCCCATCTTCCGTTTCAATATTCAGGATCTTATGCCCGGTAGCTTCTATAGCACCTGTTTCATTATTAAGGATATGGCCTGTAGCAGCAGAAATTACACACTGATAAGGCTTCAGAATAGAAGAAATAACGATTAAATTAGCTTGGGTTCCCCCGGATACGAAAAATACTTCAGCATTCTGATGGTTGATCTTGTCTTTAATCAGCTTTTTGGCCTGCAAAGAATATTCATCTTCGCCATATCCCGCCTGCTGATCTGAATTATACTGTAAAAGTGCCTGAAGAATATTGGGATGGCACCCCTCCGAATAATCGTTTTTGAATGAAAATTTCATGAAGTAAAATTATAAAAAGTTGAAATAATGAGAACAGGATTTTCATAATATTTTGTTAGATTTGTATTGAAAATCATCTAACATTTTGAAAACGACATTAACAGAGGAAAATTATCTGAAAGCCTTGTTTCATCTAGTTGATAATGAAGGAAAGGTAACGATTAATGAGCTCAGCAAATTTTTAAACGTAAAAATGCCGAGCGTGAATAACATGATGAAGAAGTTCGCCGATAAAACCTGGGTGATTTACGAAACCTATAAACCACTTGTCGTAACCGAAAAAGGAAAAAGGGAGGCCGCTCTTGTCGTTCGTAAGCACAGGCTTACCGAAATGTTCCTGGTTAAAAGTATGAATTTCGGATGGGAAAATGTCCATGAAATTGCGGAACAGCTGGAACACGTTCATTCACAGATTTTCTTTGATAAAATGGATGAGATTCTCGATTATCCAAAATTTGATCCGCACGGAGAACCCATTCCTGATAAAGACGGAAATATTATTGCCCAGGATCTGCAAAAATTAAGCGACTGTAACGTAGGTGAAACCGTAATTTTCACTTCTGTCACATTATCAGATGATGCGTTGCTCAATTACCTGAACGAAAGGAAATTATTACTGAATACCAGAATCAAAATCCTCAAAATAGAAGACTTCGACAAATCCGTAACCATTGAAATAGAAGGCAAAAAAGAAGTGCTCAGTAGGAAAGCCACTGAAAAAATACTGGTGAAAAAGTAAAGAGTTATAAGGTATGGATTATGAGTTATAAGCTCCGTAAACATCATTCGTCAGTATATAATAAAAACCTTATGGGTAAATACTATGAATTTGGACTCTATTGAGGAATACGATTCTTCAAACCATATAGAAAAGCTGTAAAAGCACCAGGTTACTTTCTATTAGATGTACAGCTCAGAATTTTTACCTTTTATACTTATTTAAATATTCTCGCGAAGAATTTAGTTTAAATTAACATCTGTTCGGAATGGGTATACTATCTTTGCAGCCTGAAAATGTTTTACAATGAAAAGTATATATTCCAAAATTTTACTATTAATACTCATCTCTTCTTCTCTTTATTCTTATGCATGGGGATTAACGGGGCACAGGGTGATAGCAGAAATTGCACAAAACCATCTTTGCGGAAAAACAAAGCGGGAAATAAAAAAAATAATGGGCAAGGAGCGCCTTGCTTATTGGGCTAACTGGCCCGATTTTATCAAATCTGACACTACAGGTAACTGGAAACAGGCTTCTGCATGGCATTATATAAACATAGATCCTCAGGCGGATTTCAAAGCATTCGAGCAAAATTTAAAAGCCCAGGCCGGCCCAACCCTATATACTCAGATAAAAACATTATCTGCCCAGATAAAAGATAAAAGAACCTCCGAAAAAGACAGAAAAATTGCCCTGATTTTCCTTATCCACATGATGGGTGACCTCTCCCAGCCCTTACATGTAGGCAGAGCTGAAGACCTGGGCGGAAACAAAATTGATGTAACCTATTTTGGAGATAAAACCAATTTACATTCTGTCTGGGACGGAAAACTGGTAGATTCCCAAAAATACAGCTATACGGAATATGCACAGCTTCTGGATATCAGAACCAAAGACGAAGTGAAGCAGATCCAGTCCGGAACATTGGAAGACTGGCTGTATGACTCCCACAAAATTGCCAATAGAATTTATGCACAGACTCCCAATAATTCAAAACTTTCTTATGATTACCAGTATAAATTCAATGATACAATGGAAAGACAGCTTTTGTATGGAGGCCTACGACTGGCAAAACTCTTGAATGATCTGTTTTAAATGTAGAATAGTGAACAGTTAATTTTAAAAATTTAATTATTAATTATTCATTCTTAACTATAAAGGCGAGGCTCCGGTTTCGCTTTTTTTCATATTTACAGATTTGTTCAAAAAAAATTAAAACTGGTGTAACCTTTTTACATTCTCAAACGTATAATATAAGTAAACTCTTTTTTTGAGGATAAAATAAATGAGACAATTAAAAATTACCAAGCAGGTAACCAACAGGGAAACTGCTTCATTAGACAAGTATTTGCAGGAAATTGGTAAAGTGGAACTGATCACTGCGGATGAAGAAGTAGAATTGGCACAAAGAATACGTGCGGGCGACAGAGCAGCACTGGAGAAATTAATCAAAGCCAACCTTCGTTTCGTAGTTTCCGTTTCCAAACAATACCAAAATCAGGGCCTTTCTTTACCCGATCTTATTAATGAAGGTAACTTAGGACTTATGAAGGCTGCAAAAAGATATGATGAGACCAGAGGTTTCAAATTTATCTCTTATGCGGTTTGGTGGATTCGTCAGTCGATCTTGCAGGCTTTGGCAGAACAGTCAAGGATCGTAAGATTACCGTTAAACAAAATTGGTTCAATCAACAAAATTAATAAAGCATACGCTCACCTTGAACAGGAAAACGAAAGGCCTCCTTCTCCCGAAGAACTGGCTGAAGTTCTTGATATGAGCGAGGAAGATATTAAGGAATCCATGAAAAACTCCGGAAGACATTTGTCTATGGATGCCCCTTTGGTAGAGGGTGAAGATTCCAATTTGTATGACGTATTACGTTCGGGAGAATCTCCAAGTCCGGATAAAGATCTGATGCTGGAATCTCTTCAGATAGAGATCGAAAGGGCATTGAATACGCTGACTCCAAGGGAGGCTGATCTGGTAAGGTTATACTTCGGCCTGAACGGTAAACACCCGATGACCCTAGAGGAAATTGGTGAAACTTTTGATCTAACCAGAGAGAGAGTTCGTCAGATCAAGGAAAAAGCAATCAAAAGACTAAAACACAATACCAGAAGTAAGATCTTAAAATCTTATTTGGGTAAATAATTTTAGCGTAAACAATTATGAACGGAGTTTGATTTTTCAGGCTCCGTTTTTTTGTAATACTCTTTTAAGCATATTTCAATTGATTTTATGAATTAATGTATGCTTATCAGTAGTGAAGAAATCTTAATTCAAACTTCAAAAAGAGACTCCTGATTTCTTTGGAATAACAATTTGCTGTATATTTAAACACAATCAATACTCTATGAAAAAAATACTTCTTGTCTTATCAGTGCTTTCATGTACAGAAAATAAATCTGAAAATATTCCGGCTATGAATAATGCGGTAGAAAATGCAGAATCCAAAATATCATATACCAGATTTAGTAAAGGACAAAATATGCTTGATGCTATTTATCATGAGCAAATTAAAAATGATGAATATCTAAAAAGTTTGGACGAAAAAATTACTTCATTACAAAAAGAAGGTAATCAAATAAAAAATATGTATGACGAAATATTGAATAAATCTTCAGAATACTATTTAAATGCTGAAAGTGAAGCAAAAAGCATAAACGATTCGGTTTTAAGAAAAGAAATATTAAACTTGGTAAAAAGAAGCTCTGATAACAATGATTTAAAAGAGAAAAAATTAAGAGAACTCTTCTCTCAGGTTTATCATAACAATCAATCTATTTATAGTCAATATTCTGCTTTCAAAATTAAAAAAACACTCCCTGAAATTGAAAAATATCAGACAGCACACCCCTTAAACACAGACAGTTTAGATTATTTCATCAAAAAACAGAATGCATTGCTGAATGAATTGAAAAATTTAAAATAAGATGGATTCAATCTCTATAATCGGAGCAGGAATCGGAGGATTAACACTCGGAAGCATCCTGAAACGTCATGATCTTGATTTCACGATATATGAGTCAGCTCCGGAAATAAAACCTGTAGGCTCCGGAATTATGATGGCCGTGAATGCCATGCAGATCTTTGATCAGCTGGGATTGAAAGAGAAAATTGAAAGTAAGGGCAATAAAGTTCATGGAATTTCTATAACAGATGAATCGCTGCGGCCAATCTCCAAAACCGACATCCTGAACTTGGAAAAGAAGTACAATTCATGTAATGTAGCCATCCATCGGGCGGAACTGCAAAAAATTATGGCGGAGAATATAGGTTTTGAAAATATTCAATTGAATCATTCTTTACAGCAGATCAAAAAGAAAGAGAATTACATTTTAAGTTTTGAAAACGGAACTGAAAAAGAAAGCAGGATCGTTTTCGGAGCAGATGGAATAAGATCTCAAGTCCGTAACCAGATCCTTAAAACGGGAAACATCCGAAATGCAGGACAAAAATGCTGGCGAGGGTTAGCCGATTTTGATCTTCCTGAACAATTCCAAAATCAAGCCCTTGAAATGTGGGGAAAAGGAAAACGTTTCGGCTTCGTAAAAATTTCTGAGAGACAAGTATATTGGTACGCATTAGTTAACGAAAAGAAATTCAGAAATGACCTGGATCTTCTTACTGTTTTTGAGGACTTTACCCCTCTGATCTCAGAAATCTTACAGGCTACCTCCCAGGAAAAAATTATTCTGAATGATATTACCGACCTGTCTCCTATTCCGAAATGGTCTTCGGAAAACCTTTGCCTGATCGGAGATGCTTCCCATGCAACCACTCCGAATATGGGACAAGGCGCCTGCCAGGCTATCGAAGATGCTTATGTTATAGGGAAACTACTGGAAAATAATACAGACTTCAACATCATTTTTGAAGAATTTCAGAAGATCCGAAGAAAAAAGGTAGATTATATCGTTAATACAAGCTGGAAGATCGGCCAGCTCTCCCAATGGGAATATGGAAATTCTCTTCGCAATTTCTTCATGAGGATGCTTCCGGAAAGTACTAATCAAATGATGATTGAAAAGATATTGCAATTGGAAATGTAGTTTTTTAGCCTCGGATTGCATAGAGGTTTCTGTTTTTCTATAATTTTTGCATGGGTTTTGGTTATTTCCCGCAGATTTGCACAGATGTTTGCACTATTTTTTAGCAGTTTATTTTAATATATATAAATCTCGGTGCAATCCGTGGTCAATAAAAAAGAGACTGCAAAAACAGTCCCTTTTCATCAGTAAGTCAGGGTAATTCCGGCACCCCATCCCATTTCGTTATCATAATTTCCCGAAACCGACAGCCATTTTTGGAGAATATATCTCAGCCCTGTCGTAAACTCTCCATCAGAATTAATACTAAAATTCCCTCTTATCCTCCTAGAAACTGGAATATCTTCCCTGCTTATTTCCAAGAGTACTTTCCCATTCTGATCCACATTGGCATCAGCAGTCACCAGCATGGGTAAAAGATATTGAACCCCAGTAATAAATGTGTTTTTATTTTTAGGCGTTTTATTCTGTCCGAACCACGTCTTTTTATCGCCTTGCTCCATATGCATACCCTCCATCATCCTGCTTTCCATGATCTCATGGGAGTTTTGTATCCTGAATCCCACATACGGTAAGACCCACTGGAATTTTCCTAAAAATCTCCCCACTTTAAAGTTCCCGTCAAAATGATTGAAATCCCAATTCGAATGGAACTCATTCAGGCTGGCCCATCTCGGCCCAAACATTGTCATTGTTTCTGCATGAATCTTATTACTTGCCATATCCAGCATGGCCATTGAGCTTATCATCCGGTTATCTTTTATAAAATTCTTCCAGGCCAGTTTTCTGTTTGGGAGCTGTGGATTCGGTTTTGAATTCTCATGGCTGAAAACCCTTCCCATTCCCGCCATCATATGATAGAGAATATGGCAATGGAAAAACCAGTCTCCATCCTGATTGGCTGCAAACTCAATGGTGTTGGTTTCCATCGGCATAATATCCACAACATTTTTCAGGGGTGAGTATTCTCCTTTGGAGTTGATGAGCCTGAAATCATGTCCGTGAAGGTGCATAGGATGCCGCATCATAGAATTATTGTATAGGATAATTCTAAGGATTTCTCCTTTTTTGATGAGGATCTTGTCAGTCTCTGTTACGGTTTTATTATCCAGCGTCCATAAATAATGGTTCATGTTTCCTTCCAGGGTAAATTTCAGTTCTCTTGCATTTTCACCCGGAAGAATGGTCTTTTCAGGAGATTTTAGCATATTATATGAAAGCCTCTTTATAGATTTTCCTTCCTTCATATCCATCCCTGAATGCAGGGGATGATCTTCTTTTTCAGCATCTTTGGTCTTTATACCCATCATTTCATTCATGTGCTTCATCGTCATTTTCCGCTGGCTTTCGGGAAGCTCGGGATACATCACTTCGTTCATATCCATCATCTGGTTACCCATCGTCATATTCATCGGCTTCATATTACCGCTCATTTGCATCATTCCGTTCATCATTTTCATCCCTTCAAAAAGCATCAGCCTTGGCAAATCCGGTGCTTCCACTTTATCTCCGGAACCCAGCCAGAGTGAGGCATGCCCTATCCTGTCTTCAGATGTTGCCCTGAATTCAAAGCTTTTATTTTCAGGAATGGTGACTTCAATATCATAGGTTTCCGAAACCCCGACTATCAGCCTGTCAACTTCTACAGGAACTACATCGTTGCCATCATTAGCGATCACTTTTATCCTTCCGCCACCATAATTCAACCAGAAATAAGTAGAAGAGCCTCCGTTGGCCACCCTCAGCCTTACTTTGTCCCCTACTTTCACTTTGGAATAATTGGAACTTGGCAATCCGTTGATCAGGAATTTATCATAATACACGTCACTTACGTCCATGGCTTCCATCCTCTTCCATTCATTCAGCATTTTTGTTCCAAGGTTCCCGGATTTGACAGCTTCCCAATAGCTTTGAACCGTATTTTTCTTAACAGCATACCAATCTGTATTGGCCATATGCAGCCTTCTGGCGATCTGTGTAGGATTTTCATCACTCCAGTCTCCTAAAAGTACCGGAATCTCGGCATTATATTCTGTTTTCAGGTCGCCTTCTTTTTTCTTGAATATAAGGATCCCGTTCATTCCGAGCTGTTCCTGAAGTGCTTCATGTGAGTGGTACCAATAAGTTCCGTTCTGTGAAATTTTAAATTTATACAGATGGGTCTCACCAGGCTTTACAGGCTTGGTAGTTAAATAAGGTACTCCGTCATGCTCATTCGGTAAAATGACCCCATGCCAATGAAATCCCGTATTTTCTTTCAGCATATTGTGAAGATAAATTTCTGCCGTATCTCCTTCTGTGAAATATAAGGTCGGAGCTTGCAATTTTCCGTTAACAGCTATTGCACGGCGGTTTTTTCCTGTAAAGTTTACAATAGTGTCTTTTACATACAGGTCATAACGGATTGTTTTGCCTCCAAAAGTTATCTTCCCGTTCCCTGAATTTCTTTTTAAAGCTGAATATTTTTGATTCTCTTCTTCAGGAACCTGATGATCATGATTTTCTTTTTCAACCAGATCCATTCCGCATTTCGGGCATTTTCCCGGATGATCCGATATGATCTCAGGATGCATCGGACAGGTATACGTTGCTTGAGGTTGAGATTCAGGCTTAATTTTAGGCCTGGAGATAGCTTTTTTCTCTTCTTTATCTGTTTGTTGCCGGGCCTCTTTGGCTTTCGGTTTGGTTATTGTTTCGGGCTTTGTCTTTATCTTAGCCTTAATAGCAGCAGGCTTCTTTATGTTCTTTTCAACAGCTTTTATTTCCTGTTTAGGTATACGTTTTGCCTGTGGCTTCTGAACTGCCTTAGGTTTTAATGCTACCGTTTTTTTTACCAGGGTCATTCCACATTTCGGGCAGTCTCCGGGTTTTGAGGAAACAACTTCAGGGTGCATCGGACAGGTATAATATGATTTGGTGGCTTGAGCAAAACTTAAAACAGAGAACAAAAGCATCAGAAACATTATTAACTTTTTCATAATATTCCGAATTTTTTTGAAATTGTACAGTTAAAAATATATTTAAAGTTATTTCTAATTTATTCTATACAATTTATTATTTTACAGGATAATATAATGATTACTTAATCTCTGATTTTACAGTTCCGCAAGAAAGCATAGTACTTCCGTAATACGGATTTACGATCTGTTTTTCATCGCTTAACCAGCTCCCGTCCGCCATTGGGCAATACTGAATAAAAACGGGATTTTCAGAAAGTTTAAATTCTTTGGTCAGGGCGATCATATTATCCGAAAGGTTATAGAAAGTTTCTCTTTGATCGGTAATATTTCGAGCCTCTGAAATTGCTGTAGCATCTTTTCTCAGTATATTCAGATTACCTTCAGACACTACTTTATAATCAATGGCTGATGCCGTTTTAATAAATTCCGAAGCCGCTTTTGAGGCTTTATCCGCATCATCGGCAGCTAAGGCAGATTTTATGGCAATATAGTTTTGGTACAGTTTAGAAACCTGAGTATCAGTGTTAGTTTGTGCTGAAAGTGAAATAACTGAGAATATAGCGAATATCGCTGTAATGATATATTTTTTCATTGTTTTACAATTTTAGAATGAATGATTTTACAAGAATATTTGAAAGCCGTGTCATCTATATTTCGAAACGACTGACAAATCCTAAATTCTAAAATGGCAATGATAAATAAAAATGGGTAACGAATTGGTTTCAGGAGGGCCATTGATCCGAACCTGAGTAAATTTTGAGGAGGAAAAAGACTGGCCTAAAAAGAAAAAGTTGTATTTCTGAGGCTCAGAGACTTGTTTTAAAAGATCGATCTTCAGAAGGTCTGATTTTTGGGAATCATCTGTTTTTATAACTTTGATCTCAGTCTCACAGCAATCTTTTTTGGTTTTAATTCCGCATTTGTTACAAATTTCATCGATATTCTTACTTACGGCCACCAATTCCTTCATGCAATAATGAGCACTGAAAACTGCCCCGGAAGAGAATCCGAAGTAGAACACGGAGAACAGTATGGCAAGAATCTTTTTCATGTTACTGTGGCAAAGGTAAACATATACCAAGAACCGTTGTTATAAAATTCAGTATTGTTGTTATAGAATTCAGGAAAATTAAGCTATGATTTTAGCTGGATTATTTTTCTTGCAAATTTATATATTGATTACTCTTTTTTTCAGCCATTATAATCTATAAATTTCATACTTAAAAAATCAGGTATAAGTTCTTTGTATGGCTGTTTCCAGCTACTCATTACAAACTCTTCCAGAATATCCATCTGATTTTGATTAAGGTGAAAATTTATCTTTTCAAAGAATGCTCTTATAACAGTATATCCTACAACTGCCGGATTGGTGTAGGTAAAAGCACTCCCTTCAATTTTAAAAATGTTAACAACCCAAAAGTTATCAGTTTTTGAAAAAGCAAATTCCAAACCTTTCCGTGCCGCAATTTTCCAAGAATCATAGCCGGTTTCAGGAACTTCTTCTATATAGCCCTGCCCCACAAAACCTTTTCCTGAATAATGTTCATAAATTTCATTCTGATGACTAGTACTCTGGTCAACACTTAATGTTACTACAGCAACAGCCCCAACCCCATTTTTAAATTTTGCCCACCGGTATGAGTTTAATTCCGTCATGTCACAAATTCCTTTCAAAATGTTTTCAATGGGCTGCCCCAAAACCTAAATTTTATTTAATTTTAAACTCAAGCTTTACATTGAAGAAACGGCCTGTTAAACGTACCGGAACCGGATACATCAGATTGGTATTAGCGTCTGAGATCCATTGGTTAGCAATCGTATTATTGATGTTAAATGCATTGAATACCTGTACCCCTAATGTCAGTTCTTCAAAATTACCCCAGAAACCGTAAGGCCTGTTTTTGCTTTTCGGGTCAATAAACACCTTTGAAAGGCCTATATCCACTCTTTTATAAGAAGGCAATGTCTTCTGGTAGGCATATGGATTGGTGAAGACCGGTGCTCCGGTAGGCAATCCCATCGCATACACCAATGTAAGGTTTACCCTCATGGATGGAAACTTCGGCATATAATCCTGGTAGAACATCGAAAATTTGAGTCTCTGATCTGTCGGTCTCGGGATGTCTCCCTGCCCGTCTATATTTTCATATATCCTTGCATAACCTGCCGATAACCAGGAATCCACTCCCGGGACAAATTCCCCAAACAATCTTGTCTCCACTCCATAGGCATATCCTGAAGCATTATTCTTTCCTGAATAACGTATCCTCACATTGTCCATATAATATGGGATCAGGTTATCCATTTTCTTGTAATACGCTTCTGTGGTCAATTTAAATGGCCTTTCATACATCTCAAATTCATAGTCATTCGCTAAGATCGCCTGTATCGAGCGCTGGGATTTGATATCGGAATTAAAATTCCCATTCAGGTCTTTGATCTCTTTATAGAAAGGGGACTGGTAATACACCCCTCCTGATAACCTGAACAACATATCTGATTCCCATTCCGGCTTGATCGCAAACTGGACTCTTGGGGAAAAAATCGTCTCTTTATTAAAGCTCCAATGAGAAACCCTTGCTCCTGCATTCACGAATACTTTGCTCGAGCCCCAGAAAAATTTCTGGGAATATTGTGCATAGGCGGAAAGCCTCGTAGGCTCTATATGATTGTTTCCTGATATACTGTAAAAGAGGTCAAGGTCAGAAGGATCCCCGAATCTCGGATCATCAAGAGGCCTTGGCATACTGTATCCAGCTGAGTCCACCAGCTTCCATTCATTGGTAAGGTCTTTCAGGTTTTCTTTTTCATATTTGAATCCTAATTCAATATCCGTATTCACATTAGGCGAAAAACGGGTCCTGAACTGGGCACCATAGGTTCTTACAAAAAGGTCATTCCTTGCATGCTCTATCTGCCCGCCTACATCATAATTGGTAACCGGCGCTCCTGTAATAGGATCAAATGTCTGCAGAATGTAAGCTGAAGATATGGTATAATATTCTCTTTCCCTGTTCTGATAAGCAAAACTATCTAAGGTAAATTTCCATTTATCTGAAGGTTTATAGTTCATGGAAACGGTTCCCATCATATTCTTGTACTTGTCATCTTCTTTACCATTATAAAAAACGGTAAGATTCAGTGGCATCTGAACGGTTCCGAAATCTACACTACGTTCTCTTGGAATCATTTCATAGTCATTCCTGGAATAATATCCTATGAATGAAAGGGAAAACTTCGGACTGATATGATAATTGATATAAGACTGAAAATCCCAGTAGACAGGATTGAAATCCGTATCTTCTTTCAACGTATTAAGAACTAAATTGGTATTTCTGTATCTTCCGGAAAATAAAGCGGTCAATTTGTTATTCTTTGAAGCAAAACCGGTTGTTAATCTCCCGCCGATCAGACTTGGTTCCCCGGAAAGTTCAAATTTCTCCGGTTCACGGTAATAGACATTCAGAGCGGAAGACATCTTATCACCATATCTCGGTTCAAAACCTCCTGCAGAAAAGTTTACAATTGAAACCATATCAGGATTGATGATACTTAATCCTTCCTGTTGGGAATTCCTGATCAGAAAAGGCCTGTAGATCTCAATATCGTTGATGTAAATAAGGTTTTCGTCATAGTTTCCACCACGCACCATATATTGGGAAGAAAGCTCTGTATTGGTGTTTACCGAAGGTAACATTTTAATCACTCCTTCAACACCTCCGGAAATACTGGCTACCTGCTGGGCATCCTTCGCTGAGATTTTTACTGTAGTAAGGTCGGTTGTCTTTCCGGTTGCCTTTCTCTGGAAAACGACTTCCTCAATATCGGTTACCTTTGCAGTATCTCTCTTTTTGGTTTGAGAGAATACTAATACAGGAACCATAAGACTTAGTGGTAAAACTAGTTTTTTCAAAAGAAATATTTTAAGAATTTCTAAATTTAATTATTTTTTAACAATTACAAAATCGATTCCCTGATTCTGGTTAATTTTTTCAGCAGATCTTCCAACAGATCCAGCCTTAGCATATTGGCTCCGTCAGATAATGCTGTTTCCGGTGTCGGGTGGGTTTCAATGAAGATCCCGTCGGCTCCAACCGCAATTCCTGCTTTGGCAACGGTCTCTATCAGGTCCGGTCTTCCGCCGGTAACCCCCGAGCTTTGATTGGGCTGCTGTAAAGAGTGGGTAACATCCAGAATAACAGGCGCATATTGTCTCATGGTAGGAATTCCTCTGTAGTCAACAATAAGGTCTGTATATCCAAAAGAATTTCCTCTTTCGATGATCGCTACTTTCTGATTGTCAGAGTCTGTTATTTTCTGAACGGCAAATTTCATAGCCTCAGGGGAAAGAAACTGCCCTTTTTTTAATGTAACACATTTTCCCGTTTTCGCTGCGGCCACCAGTAAATCGGTCTGACGCACCAAAAATGCAGGAATCTGTAAAACATCCACATACTGAGCTGCCAATGCCGCATGCTCATTCTCATGAATATCCGTCGTAACAGGAATATTGAAAGTTTCCCCCACTTTTTTAAGGATCTCCAATGATTTTTCTTCGCCAATCGTGGTAAACGAATCTACCCTGCTCCTGTTGGCCTTTTTAAAGCTTCCTTTGAAAATATAGGGAATGTCATACTTATTGGTGATCTCTATTACTTTTTCGGCAATCCTTAATGCCATATCTTCGCCTTCAATGATGCAGGGCCCGGCAATAAGAAAAAAGTTGTTGGAATCTTTGTGTTGAATATTATCTAAATACTGGATCATTTTACATTTTGATTAAAAAGTTCAGTAAAAATACTCATAAAGTTCCGGAACAGGAAATTATTTCAAGGGGTATCTTATGTAAATTTAAACATACCCAGATGTTTCGACTACGCTCAGCATGACAGAGAAATTATAAATTATGGATTTTAAATTTTATATGAGAAATAGTTTACCATTCATCAACTACCTTTTATCACTTATTATTGAGTAAGACCAAAGTGTTTATTCCATTTTTTTCAGGACTTTCTCAAACGTATTGATATTTCTGCTCGTAAACTGATCTTTCAGGCTTTTTTTCCCCAGAATTTTTCCAAAGGTGGAATCCAGCGTATTTCCTTTCGGAACCTGCCAGTAAAAAATATCGTTAATGATTTCTGCTTTCTCATTTTCAGTTTTAGCAGCATTTTCAAATTCCTGCATCAGGATATTCTCTACATTTTCGTTTCCTACAAAAGCATAAATGTGCAGATCATCATTTTTTGTAAAAGGGTTACTGCTTCGGAAACGTTCTGTCTCTTCCTGTGACCTTACAAATAAAAATGCTTCATAGGAAAAATGATCAGACATTGCTTTTTCCAGTATCTTTTTCAGGTCTTCTGCCTTCTTATCCGATGAAAATACAATATTCCCGGAAGCCAGAACAGAGGTCACTTCTTTCATTCCGGCATCTTTGAACACCTGGCAGACATCCGCCATTTTCATGTTGGTTCCTTTCACATTCACTCCCCTGAGAAAAGCACAGTAATTCATGACCTTAATTTTTTACCAATAATAATTTCCTATAAGCTGCATCCCGAACGTCTGCAGTAAACAAAGAATATACAGTACGCTTAAACTGCTGCTTTTTAAATCCTTTAGAAATAACACAAAAAATGGTACAATAAATAGGCAGGCTCTGGCAGTTTCACCCGTTCCGTAAGCTCCGGTCAAAAACATCAGGCCCAAAGCTGCAATCCCTGAAAATGAAAAAATATTAATATTCTTATCAGTAAACAGGTTATAATCCTGGTTTTTAAAACTAAAGAAATAAGCTATATAAGCAAATGACAGGAAGAACAATATTTCTGCGATATCTTCCAGCCTTGTGAAAAAGTAGATCACCGGTGAATGCAGCAGCATAAAACCTTTCGGGTTCTCAGAATGACTGGCTTCCATAAAAGTAGTTAAATGACTGCTTCCCGTAAAATCATAACTCAGATAAAAGAAAGCTGCCGTTAAAACAATACACACCGCTGAAGCTATAAAAACCGAATACTGCTTTTTGTATAAGGTTACCAAAGATAAAATTCCCAGAAATGCAAGCATAAACAAACCTGAAAATGTGATCATATTAGTAATGATAAGCCCGGATAAGCTCATCAGTATGCCTAAAAAGCTTAGCTTATTCTGTAAGTAGATCTTTGAGATTCCGCAAAGGAATAATAGTGTGGAAGTAAGAATAATGGCATCAATGGTCACCAACAGGTAAATATTAATGGAAGGGATAACAGCAAATAATAACAATACTATTTTTCTTCTCGTTTTCTCAATGCCAAAGTTTTTCATCAGCACATTCATTAGCGGAAAACTAATAATGGAAATGGCAAAAAATGAAAGACTTAATCCTGCTATGCTTCCATTAAACAATTCCAGAAAAGCATAATGCAGTAAAGTTGTATATGGTGGATGGGTACGGGTATGAAGCTGGAACATTTCCAGATTATCATTAAAATTCATAAGCCACAATTTCCAGTCGGTAATATTAACAGCGTCTGTATAATACTGTCTTCCTTTAAGGTAAAACGACTGTAAAAATGCAATATCAAAATTTCCCTGCCCCATATTTCCCAATACAACCAACAAAATGCATACGAGATAAATGGCAAAAAAATTCAGTTTCTGGTAATAGCTGTAAGCCAGTAATCCCGTACCTAAAAATAATAGGCAGAACAAACTGCCTACTATTAAAAATGAGGATGGATAGATTACCGAGAACGGGAATAAGATATTGTTCCCGGTAAATACCACATATTTATTCAGAAAAAAAATTCCTGCCGCTAAAAATACCCATACAAAAATGGCTGTGAAAAAAACTTTTAAGGGAAAATTCGTTTTTTCAAAATATTTCATCATTCTTTAAATAAATTTCTAATTATTGAGTTGCTTTTATAATGGCTGTGGTGATCTGATTTTCTTTTTCTTTTGAATAAGTAGAGTCAAAGGGTTCCATAATATCAAAAAGGTATTGGTAGAATGGTGTGATCTTCTGTACATTCTCAGACTCGGTCATTGCTTTTTCCTTACCCATCTGCTGAAGATCCTTGATAAAGACATTAAACTTCTTATCAATCGGTTCTATCGCCTTCACAAGATAATCATAGGCTTTATCTTTCTGTCCTATCTTCGTATAAGCGTCTGTAACTGCTGCAACTACCAGAGAATATTCCATTGGTTTGGATCTCATTTTTCTTCTCAGATAATTCTGATCTGTCTGGTCAAGGCTTAAATAATACTCATATTCTTCAAAAATCCCCTTTTTAAGGATCTCTGCCAACTTCAATCCTTTCTGCTCCTGTCCTGCTACGATATACCCGTAAACCATAGAGCTTAAGGATCTCGGATCATTATATTTTTCAGCCGGAATTTCTTTTGCAGCCAGATCCAGAAGCTCGATCGCTTTAGCTTTCTGCCCGCTTAAAGAAAGTGCGGCAGCAGCACGGCTTGCGGAAGTTCTGTAGCTAATGATATTAGAAGTAGCCGTTTCATCAAAGTGAACGTTCAGGTCTTTGAAGTTCCCCCATCTGAAGTTTTTCACTACGTTATATAAAGAGTTGGCATCTACCCTTCCCATCTCGCCGTCAGTATTTGGTTCCGTATGTATAGGAACCAGCCTGTAGCTGAATCCGTCAAACTGAAGATATTCATCCAGGAAGAAAATGTTTTCACTGTCATAGATCCCTCCTGAAGAGAAATTGATCGGGCGTTTCCAGTCAAAATTCGCTAAGAGGTCAAGCATGATCAGGTTATTCTTATAAAGAGTATTTCCTTTATAGTTGATCAGGATCTGGTTTACCGCATTTGGAAGATCAGCCTGATTGATGATCCCTGAGTTCAGCGCATTGGCTTTATTCACCGGTAAAACAAATTTAGTTACCGGAAGGATATTATATTTTTCATACTTCTCTTCCCCGAAATACATTTTCAGAAGCTCATCTTTCTGAGGAGATTTCATTTTAATAAAGTTCATGGCTTCTTTCAACGTCATGGAATCCTGCGTAAGGTATTTTCTGAACTGCTGGAATTCCGTTTCAGGAGCTCCCTGTTCTTTAAGCATCCCGAATAATCCTTCCCAGTCTTCTTTCTTCATCAGATAGATCTGGTCATTCACTCCGTCCCTGTAATCTTCATGGGTCAACTGGCTCGGGATAGGTGCTGCGTTATATGTTTTTCTCTTGATCTGATCAATATTCCAAGGTGTGGATGCTAAGGTAAAGTTCACCACTTTCACATCGTCCCTCAGTCTTTCAGTCTCCTGGATCGCCCAAACCGGATAAGTATCGTTATCACCATAAACAAATAGAATATCGTTTTTCGGTAACGATTTCAATACTGAATAAGCATAATCGTAAGCCGTATATCTGTTGCTTCTGTCATGCACATTATAATTCTGGAAGCCCATCATAAAAGGTACTCCTAATAAAACAATACCGGCAACAATATTGGCCGCATTGGATTTTATTTTGGACTGCAGGAACCATAAAATAGCTCCGGCCCCCAATCCTATCCATATCGCAAAGGCATAAAAGGAGCCTACCATAGCGTAATCTCTTTCCCTCGGTTCAAAAGGTTTTACCCCGGTATAGAAAATAATACCCACACTGGTTAAAACAAATAGTGATAATAAAGCATAGAATCTTCCGAAATCCCTGTTTAACTGGAAGAAGAATCCTATTAATCCTAAAATAAGAGGTAAAAAGAAGAATTTAACCGTACTTTCATTTTTGAACTTGGCAGGCATCTTATCCTGACTTCCCCATAAAGCATCATCTATAAAAGAGATCCCCGAGATCCAGTTTCCATTGGTAATCTCCATATTACCCTCAAGATCATTCTGGCGGCCTACGAAGTTCCACATCAGGTATCTCACGAAGTAATACCCGTTCTGGAAAGTGATAAAATAATCCATATTCTGGGCAAGAGACGGCCTTTGAACATTGATAAGATTGTAAGGTTTCACCTTTAGGTAATCAGCAGCCGTAATAGATTTATCTTCATATTTCTGTCTGAGCTCATCAAAGATCTGTTTGGCTTCAGGGCTGTCTGCAATATCTTCATTATCATAATTGAATGAGAAATCCGGCGCCCCGTACATGGAGATGTAATTGGACATCACATCCTTATCTTCATTGAACATTCTTGGCATTAAGCTTACCTGAGATTTATTGAAAACATAATTGAACCGGTCTCCTGTTTTTCTGTAGGTTCCGGATTTTTCATCTTTTTCGTAAATATCGCCTGTTTTTACAGTCTTAAAACTTCCGTCTTCATTTTTTTCGATCCCGTTGGCATTAAGGAATGCCGTATAGTTCTGCCCGTAAATGGTAGGCCAGTCACCATATTGTTCCCTGTTATAGTAATCCAGCATCCCGATGGCCGTATCCGGATCATTAAGGTTCATCGGCGGATTGGCATTTGCCCTGATAGGGATCACCATCCAGCATGAGAAACCGATGATCATATAGACTACAGATAATGCAATCGTCTGATATACATTTCTCTTTGTTTTTCTTGCATATTTTATGATGAGGTAGCAGATAATTACCATAAGGACAAAAGCAGCAATGGTTCCCGAATGGAAAGGAAGGCCCAAACCATTCACAAAGAATATTTCAAGCTTTCCGAACATCGTCATGATCAGCGGGAAGATAAATTTGAATACAATGGCTAAAACGCCTAGTGTAATAGCGTTAGCCCAGATAAAGCTCTTCCAGCTGAATGTATAATTTCTCGTATAATATACCAGACACACTGCAGGAATAGCCAGCATACACATCATGTGTACCCCTACGGAAAGCCCTACAATAAAGAAAATAAGGATGATCCATCTTTCACTGTCCGGAGCAGTATATTCATTTTCCCATTTGGTGATCAGCCAGACTAATAGTGCAGTAAACATAGATGCCATAGAATATACCTCTCCTTCTACCGCAGAGAACCAGAAGGTATCTGAAAAAGTGAAACATAAAGCCCCTATCACTCCTGCAAACAGAATAGAGATCTCCTGATGTCTCGTTACTTCTTCAAAATCCTTATTCAGAAGCCTCCTTAAAAAATGAGTGATGGTCCAGAACAGGAACAGAATAGTAAATGCACTGAAGAGCGCAGACATCGCATTGATCACAATGGAATAATTTTCGCCTTTCCCCATTGCAAAAACAGCTGCAACGGCTCCTACGATCTGAAACAAAGCTGCTCCGGGAGCATGCGTTACTTCCAGTTTCACCGCTGAGGAGATATACTCTCCACAATCCCAAAAGCTAAAATTGGGTTCTATGGTCGATAAATATGTGAGAAATGCAATAATGAAAATTACCCACCCCAGAATGGTGTTCCACTGCCTAAAAGTCCAATTTTTCATAATAATAAATCAATTACGCGAAAATAAGGTTTTTAGATCATTTTAGGAGGATTTTAACAAAATTTAAAAAAATTGGCGCAGTTTTTGAGACACTACAAGCGCTAAGACTGCGGATGAAAAATAGTTTTTATGGAGAGTATATCGAGTAACTCAATAAAAATTTAAAGATTATTTATTTTTTTGTATTTTTGCGGTCAGATTTTTATTGAAAAATAACAAATAATGAGCAATGTTTACGATAATATCCTTGGCCTAATAGGAAATACTCCTATGGTAAAGCTAAATACGGTAACGAAAGATATTTCTGCAACTGTTTATGCCAAGCTAGAATCATATAATCCTGGACATTCCACCAAAGATAGAATCGCACTTCATATTATAGAAAACGCTGAGAAAAAAGGTTTATTGAATAAAGATTCCGTGGTTGTAGAAACTACATCCGGTAATACAGGATTTTCCCTTGCCATGGTTTGCATTATCAAAGGATATAAATGCATCCTTGCCGTAAGTGACAAAACCAAACCTGAAAAGATCTCCTATCTGAAAGCATTGGGTGCTACCGTATATGTGTGCCCTGCCAATGTGCCTGCTGATGATCCAAGGTCTTATTATGAAGTAGCCAAGAGAGTGGCTTCAGAAACGCCCAACTCTATTTACATCAACCAGTATTTTAACGAATTGAATATTGATGCCCATTATCAGACCACGGGACCTGAGATCTGGGAGCAGACGCAAGGTAAGATCACCCACCTGTTCGCTTGTACGGGAACCGGGGGAACTTTATCCGGTTCATCCAAATTCTTAAAAGAAAAAAATCCTGATATAAAGATCATTGGTGTGGACGCAGACGGCTCTATCCTGAAAAGCTACCATGAAACCGGTGAGATCCACAAAGAGGATGTACATCCTTACCAGATCGAGGGAATGGGGAAAAACCTGATCCCTTCCGCCCTTTTATTTGATAAAGTGGATGAATTTGTAAGGGTGAATGATGAAATGTCGGCATACAGAACCCGTGAGATTGCTTTAAAGGAGGCCATCATGGGCGGATATACCACCGGAGCTGTTACCCAGGCATTATTACAGTATGCACAGTCCCACGAATTTTCAAAGGATGATGTGATCGTTCTGATCTATCCGGATCACGGATCAAGGTATATTACCAAAGTATATAGTGACAAATGGATGGCTGAGCAGGGTTTTGTTAACAACTGTGTTCATAATTATGATGAAGTTTTCAAAACAGAGTTCATTAAATAAAAAATAAATTTACGATACAAATCAAGCCTTTTTTGTAGCACACAAAAGGCTTTTTTAATTAAAATCACTAATAAAATGTTGGATATTTTTGAAAGAATAAAAGAAAATCCGGGACCTCTCGGACAGTTCGCAGATTACGGAGAAGGATATTTTATTTTCCCGAGACTGGAAGGCCCTATCGGCCCGAGAATGCAGTTCCAGGGAAGAGAAGTTATTTTCTGGAGTGCCAATGATTATCTGGGAATGTGCAATCATCCTGAAGTATTGGAAGCTGACGCCAAAGCTGCTGCAGAATTCGGTATGTTCTACCCTATGGGAGCAAGGGCCATGTCCGGTGAAACAGAACAACATTTACAATTAGAAAAAGAGCTGGCGGAATTCGTTCAGAAAGAATCTGCTTATTTATTAAATTTCGGTTATCAGGGAATGGTTTCTACCATTGATGCTTTGGTAAGCAGAAATGATGTGATCGTTTATGATGTTGATTCTCATGCCTGTATTGTGGATGGAGTAAGGCTGCATGCCGGAAAAAGATTTACGTATAAGCATAACAACATTGAAAGCCTTGAAAAAAACCTTCAGAGAGCAACCAAAGTAGCCCAGGAAACCGGAGGCGGTATACTGGTCATTACGGAAGGGGTTTTCGGAATGAGAGGACAGCAAGGTAAACTGAAAGAAATTTGTGAATTAAAATCAAAATATAAGTTCAGGCTTTTGGTAGATGATGCCCACGGATTTGGTACACTGGGGAAAACAGGAGCCGGAGCCGGGGAAGAGCAGGGATGCCAGGACCAGATTGATGTGTATTTCTCTACTTTTGCAAAATCAATGGCAGGCTTTGGGGCTTTCCTTGCCGGTGATAAAGAGATCATCAGGTATCTGAAATTCAACCTGAGATCCCAGATCTTTGCGAAATCTTTAACGATGCCAATGGTGATCGGAGGTTTAAAAAGGCTGGAGCTTCTAAGAACAAGACCCGAAATCAAAGCTAAACTTTGGGAAAATACCAATAAATTACAGAATGGGCTTAAGGAAAGAGGATTTAACATTGGAGATACCAATACATGCGTAACTCCGGTAATGATGCAGGGAACTCCGGTAGAAGCTACTCTTTTGGTAAAAGACCTGAGAGAGATTTACGGGATATTTACTTCTGTAGTGGTATATCCGGTAATTCCTAAAGGAATGATCCTGCTAAGATTAATCCCTACTGCTTCCCATACAGACGCTGAGATCAATGAAACACTTGCTGCGTTTGAAGCTATTCATGATAAACTGAAAAGCGGATATTATAAGGAACAGGAACAAAAATTGTTACAGGAACAGGGTTTAAGTTTCAAACCCATCTAAATATAAAAAACCTCAGAAAATTTTCTGAGGTTTTTCATTTAAATCTTATACTGATAGATCTTTTTCCATTTTGCCACAGAATTCCTGCTGAGCTTAAACTCCAGGGCCAGTTGGGTATTATTGATGTTACACTTTTTCTGATAACGGAGGATTTCTAGTATTGACTCTTCATCATAAGATCTTGACTGCTGTGTGATCCCCGAATCTATCAGCCTTTCCTTTTTTGCAATTAAATTATTGAATCTGATGATTTCGATGCTTTTCTCCAGTTTTGGAACCGGAATGTACTCATCCAGGCCTTTAAATTTCAAAAGGTCCTGATAAATTTTCTGATAATTGGGTGTTTTCATCTTTGTAAGTATTTAGTGTTTTCTTAGCCATTTATAAATGGTGGTTCTGGGAATATTATATTCTTCCATGATTTGTGAGGCTGTCTTTTGATTGGAGGTAACCATACCTACCAGAAATTCTTTGATCTCGCGGGTATAAATATTCTTCCTGAAAAGAATTTTTTCGCCGGCCCGCCTTACTTCTTTGTTATTTTTAGTATGTGAGATCCCGTCATACAGCAAAAGATGGGTTACATACAGCCGGAAAAAATCATATTCCAGCAGCTTGCTCCATTTCAGAAGAAGGTCTGTATCTATGCTTTTATTTTCAAACATTCTGTTAATTTCTTCTTCACTTATTTTGAAGAAGTTGGCTATTCGTTCTATTGAAAATTCTTTTTGCTGTACCTGTTCTTTGATACAGCTTCCTATATGTATTGTTTTAAAGTCCATATCCATACTATTATTGGGTATCAGGTTTTTTAATACTTTTTCTTATTCGTCTGGATATAATCCACATATAAATAGTCATTTGAGGTATGCGACTCTCCCTGGAAACCTGTGCAACCGTTTTTTGTCCGGTATCTATTAATTCCAAAAGAAAGTTTCTTATTACTCTTTCATTCATGTTTACTGGATTATATAGATAATTTAGGGAGTAGACAACTGTTGCAGGGAAAAATTCCTGTTTTCTATCAGCGAATTAGGAGCTGTAATGTGTGCATCTGAAGTAGGCTTATTAAAAGCAGCCCAATTCATGGTAAGGTATATCCTGTCTCCTGCATTCAGATGGACAATACAATTGACATTGATAGGGGAATTGCCTGATGTTGCAGTGGCATTGTCAATATTTGCCCTGTTCCCTCCTATAATATTCGTTAAGGCTGTTCCGTTTTTAGTGATATTAAGATTAATACCTGTAAATGCCCCGCTCCCTGAAACTGCACCTCCGCTTCCAAAGTACGCATAGCCCTCTATTTTGTAAATACCAGACTCAAGGATTTGCCAGTAATCTCCCGCATCATTCCATACAGCCGAACCACCCTGATTCACAATAACATCACCTGCCGAAAAAGGAATGATCTGGGGAATACTGTTGTTGAAGTTAGTAAGGGCTGCTCCGGAATAGGTAACCGTATCAGATGCTCCCAATGCCGCAATTGTAGGTACAGGCTTATTAATTAAGATCCCTACTTCCCATGTAGTTCCGCTTGCCGTTCCTCTGCTGACCAACATAGCATATCCTCCGGGTGTTAAAACCACACTTGAAACTCCTGCTCCGGGCTGATTCTCTATAAGCTCGGAACCATTAGCCGCAATTGTGAGATTGCCTGTCCCTATATTTTTAATATAATAAACCCGGCCCAATATATTCCCTGCTGAAGGATATGCCGCAGTGGCAGCAGGCAGGATAAATGTTCCTGCACCGGTTCCGCTATACGCCGTATAGAAATCATTTGCTCCCAATGTTGCAGAAGCTGATACATTTTTGTACTGTCCTGCTATGGAACCGTTTACCGTAAGAGTACTGCCAGGTAAAGAAGTATTAATTCCTACATTTCCTGTCTGGGAATAAAAAGCATATGGTAGCAGCAGTACGGCTGCATATATTATTTTTTTCATAATGATATTTTTTTATATGATTTAATTTGGATTATAAAATATATCTACGTCAAGGCTTCCAGAAAGACCATACTGTTCCATTGAAAACAGCCAGCTGGTGCTTCACATTGTCGTAGGCAATCATTCCTGCTGAAGGATTGATGATGTTCAGATGCGGGCTATCTACTTTGGGCAGGACCATTGCCTTATCAGTGTCTGTAAGGACTAAGATCCCTGATGTGGCATCCGTACTGGCATTAGTACCTATTCCGGTCTTAGCAGAAGCCTGCTCTACAATCGGGTCCTGTAATGTAGTATCTACTGTTCCCGTAATATCCCTGCTCAGATCGAACCAACTTCCGTTTTTCCTGTATTTTACCTTTTTATCGGCAGTATCATAGATCATAGTGCCATCTACGGCACCTGTCACTCCTCCTTCAGAAGTTACCCAGGGTAACAAAAGTCCCCTATTCTCTGTTCCGAATTCCAGGGAAACAGATGTATTGGTCACTGAGCTTTTGCCTATTGCCACCTGTGAATAAACACAGGCGGAAATAGTAGCAAATAGTAATATGAATGTTTTTTTCATTTTTTAAGTTATTATCAGTTAAAAGGTTTTATTGATCTGGACATGCTGGTGTACTGAAACACTGCCAACCGAATGTGGCTCCGTTGTCTATAGTAGTATAGATTTTTAGGCAATCAGCTTCTTCATCGTAAACCATCATTCCTTCAACAGGATTGGCAATAGCATATACTTGCGTCGTGGTAGGGATCCTGTTCACTACAAATCCTTTGGTTTTAGCTTCCAGTGCAGCCCAGGCTCCTTTTCTCACCATCGGCCAGTTGCCACTGTCTGCTCCCGCCCTCCCCAGTGCCGTGATGCCATATTTGGTATCTAATGCTGTACCTGCAACGCTCGCCGGCTTATAACAGAAACACAGGTTTACTGCCGCATTTTGAGAATCTCCTACTCCCTGTCCCATAGCACCTACGATTATAGGAACGCCATTAACATTTACACATGAAGAGCCCGCACATAAATTTTGATTGGAAGCTGTAGATCCTGTTCCTACGGAAAGCCCGTTTGCTGCATTCACCAATTGATAAGTTGTGATATTGGCTGCCCCGTCTAAAGCATCCAAACATCCGTCATTATCAGAATCCAGGTCAAGTTGATCAGGAATACCGTCTCCATCAGTATCTATGGAAGTACATTGCTCAAAACCATTTAAAAATACATCGAAACCATACGCCCATACATCTGCTGCTATTCTCAAAGTACTGTTATTGATCGCTGAAGCTGACTGATTACTGATAAAGATAGTAGCATCCGGCAAAACGACTAGTTTCCTGTCTGCATCACGTATGAAAACTGCTTTACCATTAGCATCCACCATGGCAGTCTCATATGTTCTGGTTAAAGAAGCGATGGTCATTTGTACTGCTCCACTCTGGCTAAAAGTAGTTTCCGGCCAATACCCGTTGGTAAAAACAGCATCTCCGATAGGTCCGTAAGGAATATCTGCATTAGAATTATTGTTCGTGACCTGATATCCATAATCGGTGGCATTATTCTGAGATACAATTATTCCTTTGTCATGGTTATCTGCCCAGGATAATATTCTGGTATTCACTGCCGTTGAAAGCTTGTCTGAAGAGGTCTGGGCATCATTTGCAGAAGACCCGGCATAGAAAATGTCTATATTATCTGCTAATAACTGAGCCTCTGTAATAGCAGCTTCCGTAGCATACGGAACAAAGGTGATCCCGGGAATCTTATTATAAGTTCCTGAGGCACCAAAATTGACCGTATTGCTAAGCATATTGATCATTAATCCGTTTCTGCCTAATGTAGTATTCAGGTACCCTATCCTGAGATTCCTGCCCAATCCGCTGCAGGTATTACCTTCATTCGTATCCAAAATACCGTCATTATCATCATCCATATCTGAGGCATCCGGCAGGATATCTCCATCACTGTCTAAACACTTTCTGATAGTATTATCCAATGCTTGCGGATCATAGGTACTCAGATAATCCGGAATCCCGTTGGTATTGGTATCTACAACATCCGCCAATCCATCACTGTCTGTATCCGTTGATGTACCCGCCTGTGTGATAAAGGTAAAATTGGGTGTCAAGGAAGTAGTGGCTCCAGCTTCCAGAGCATCACTGCAACCATCTCCATCCGAGTCTAAATCCCTGTGATTAGGAGTTCCGTCTCCATCCGTATCCAATGTGGTGCATTGAGGGGCAACAAACCTATCAAAAAAATACGTCCAGGTATCTGCTATAGCCTTTTGGTCATTGGTAGTTGGCGTAATCATGCCGGATTCGGTATTGTATATAGTGGCATCCGGAAAGATCAGCAAATTATATTCTCTGTCTGTAATCACCACGGGTCTCAGATTGGCATCCGTCATCAGGATATCAAACTGCCTTGTGTTGGACTGAATGGTCATCTGTACTGTTCCTGATTGGTTTAAAGAAGAGGTTGGCCAATATCCGTTGGTGTAGGTATTGGTTCCTATAGTTCCTGAAGGAGTGTTAGGATTCGTATTATTACTGGTAATGATATACCCGTAATCAATAGCGTTATTCTGAAGGGCAAATATGGATTTGCCGTGGTTCTTTGCCCAGGTGATGAGTAAGGTATTGAGGGCTGTAGAGACTTTATCCGCACTGGTCGTAGCATCAGCTGATGAAGAGCCTACAAAAAATACATCAACATTATTGGCGAGCAAATTAGCTTCAGTGATACCGGCTTCAGTGGTAAAAGGAACCAGAGTGATCCCCGTGGTCTTATTATAGGTACCATAAGGACCAAAGTTATTCAGATTCAGCAGCATATTAGAAGCCAAACCATCATCTCCCACACCACCGGCTAAATACCCCACCCTGATGTTCCTGTTTATTCTGCCACAGAAATCTCCTTCAGTGGTATCCGGTACCCCGTCATTATCATCATCCAAGTCAATAGGATTGGGAACGCCGTCATTGTCTGTATCTGCGCACAGGTTCTGGTTATTATTAGTCGCATATCTGGCATAGGTGGATACATAAGATACCTGCCCGCTGTCTGCGCTGGTTTCTACGGAATTGGACAAACCATTGGTTCCGTAAGGTGCAGATAAAGTACTGACTGTTTTGTTGGAAGTAGCCCCTCCTTCATAAGCATCCGGGCATCCGTCGCCATCACTGTCCGTATCCAGATGATTAGGGGTTCCGTCACCATCAGTGTCTATATTACACGCCCCCGATTTCGGATGTGCGGAAGGATTATATACAGGAGTAGAAGCAACAATAGATGATACCTCATGTATGGCATTTGTTTCTGCTGCGCCGGTAGTCAGATTTCCCGTAGTTGTAGAACCTATATATCTTATCTGATAGTAAGGATACAGATTAGATGAAGTATTGGTAAATGTAATTGTATTGTTAGCAAGATTACTTGCCGTCGAAATCTCTGTATAAAGCACCCCGTCCGCAGAACCATATAATTTTGCATACCGGGTAAGGGTGGTAAGCCCTGAACCTGTAGTTACAGTAAGGGATCTTAAGACTAAGGGTGTAGGATAAGTAACCGTAAATACAGGCATTCCAGATACCATGATCTGAGCTGCTGCAAAATTATAGGCTGTAGCAACCGCACCATCATTAAAATTATCGTTATATAGTAATGGAATGTTACTTCCAGCAAGAGGGTCCCCCGTATCTCCGTTCAAAGCAGAGACTACTGATGTTATTCTATTCGCTTCATACACTGTGTAAAAGCAGTCCGGCGATTCTTCCGCATCCGGAATTCCGTCATTATCATCATCCAGATCACTGACATCTGTAATGCCGTCACTATCTGAATCCTGTGCTTTTACTATACCTGTTCCTGCTGACAGGGATAAGCATACCGCAAAGAAATTAATTAGAAATTTTTTTTTCATTATCCTTAGTTGTTGTGTGTGTTTATAGAGTATATCTTGTGACTGATGCCGATTTTCCTGTTCTATATTATATTGTAATTATGCTTTTTAAAGAGCCTGATCATAAAACCCGACTTTCCAAATAGTATTAGTTAGTTATTATGGAGTCGCTTTTCAAGCTGTTCATTCTTTTCCTTTAATGCCTTTATTTCTTTGTTCAATTCGAAGACATACAGATACAGTTCTTCTATCTTTTCAAGGTTTATTTCTGAGGCCCTGTTGACAAGGATACCTCCCTGAACCGCTATCTCAGATGCAGACGGAACGCCCGGAAGATGCTTATGAACACGGGTAAACTCTTCCACCTCATCCAACGCCATCATTTTATAGGATGGGTTCAATGTTGATACTCCTTCAAAATGTTTTTCAAATACATAATCCGGAGTTATTGTTCCCGAGGCAAGGATATTACCTATCACATGCAGCTTTTGAGAGGGACTGGTGGTTCCGATACCAAAATTGCCGTTGGTTGCCAGTATAGCTCTGTTAGTTGCTACTCCGAATACCAAAGGTCCGGATGACGTATTGGTCCCTATGAATAACTCTGAGCTTCCCGTAGACATTAATCTCGATGTCCCATTACTCAAAAGTTCCATATCAAGCATACGGCTTGAATTGATCAAAGCTCTGATCAGGGAATTGGAACTTGCTCTTGTGATAAGCCTTGTACTCCCTGGAACAGCCACATTAATATCAAATGCTATGTGATTGTTTTCATTGCTGACACCGTTTTGAAACCATAACATTTTATTATTGGTAGAAACCATCCTGTCACTATTGAGGGCTCCGTTTGAATTATAGATATTGGTTCCCTGCGGGAGGGTTATGGCCGAACTGCTAATGCCGTTGACTGTGGTGGTCAGGGTATTTCCTGAAACTGTATTGCTAACTGTCTTCACCGCTGTAGTGCTTGCTGCCACTCCGTTCACAGTGGAGGTAAGAGTATTGTTGCCCACTCCTCCGCTTATCAGTGTGTTGGTGGTACCCGAGGTAATAAGAGGAGCCAAATTTACGGTGGATGTTACTCCGTTCACGGTGCTGGTTAGGTTATTCCCTGATAAGGAAAGTGCATTGCTGTTGACTATGGGGGCTGAGGAGGATATTCCGTTCACCGTGGAGGTAGCGGTATTACCTGTACTGGTCAGTACATTGGTAATGGAGATGGTACCGGATGACGGAATAAACGGCTTCCACGTACCACCGTTGATGTCTCTCGATTTGTTATCATAATACCAGAAACCTGAGGTTAAGGTTCCTTCTGTTGTCCCTACTCCTGCTACTCCGCCTGTATTGGTATTGTACACGACAAATCCGTCATAATAGCTCGGGAAAGAGGTAGGAAGGCCTATCGGGGCTCCTCCGAAAGAAGTGAAAGTGGTAAGGTCTACTCTTGGGTATAATAAGCCTTTGCCTGTATTGGAAGAGCTATTGTAGGTAGCATTGGAGGAAGCATCTATAAAGGCTGAGCTGCCTGTGACTGCAAGATTGGTGGTGCTGTTGGCAATCCTTATCTGGGAGTGGGCTGCACTACCCCATACGATTGCACCGATCATCATGATCTGTCTGATCTCTTTTTTCATCTTTTCTTAAATTTAATGTATTGTGTTCTTTTGTTATTAGTTAATAGCCTGATATAATGGACCATGGGGAGGTGGCATCACCAGTGTACATCAATATGTTGGACTGCCCGCTGATCAGGTATTGGTTAGCTGTTTCTCTTGGAACAGGGGTGAGCAGAACATCTTCTGAACCAATAAGGGAAACATAGATCTTTTTGCCTACCGCTACTCCTGTGGTGGGAAGGGTGAGACGGGTTCCCACCGTGTTATTGGTGTACAGAATGATATCATCTGTAGGCAATGCGGTATAACTGCCATTCTGGTAGATAACATTAAGGGGAGGATTTGAAGCTGAGGATCCGCCGGCTCTTACCCATTTGGAACCGTCATTATAGTACAATCCGGGGGTAACATCTGAAACAGATGCCGTATTATAGACCATCATCCCCGCTACATGTGCACTTAAGGGAGAAGGACTGGAGGTAGAGCTTAAAGCAATACGGGTATTGAGAATACCTTTGGTATTGGATACCACATCCAAAGCGGCATCTGTATTGGGGGAAGAGGTATTGATTCCCACTTGAGCAAAGGATAAGAATGAGACAAAAATAGTCCCAAGAAGAATTAATCTTTTTTTCATTGTGTATTTATGTTTGTAGAATTGTGTACTTTAATCGGATGACTGAGAAGACAGAACCGAAAACATTATTTTTGTACCAGTGCCAACTTGTGAATTATTAGAAAATATATATCAGGTACAAATGGAGGTTGTTATATTATTTTTCATCTTGTGTGTTGTTTTTTTAATTTTGAAATCTTTGAAATTCTTAAAGAAGTAAGCCCTACATTTTAGCAGTAAAAAAAGTAATGGACAGAAATTTTTTCATCAATTGTGTTTTGTCCTGCAAATCACTAAAAATATTCCGATCAAAGCAAAAATTGCAGGTACCAACGAAGTACTTTAAAATATAAAACAATAAAAATCAATAACTTAATCATTCATCAAGATTTTTCCGTAACCATAACATTATATTATCTTTCACCGGAATAGAAAGCCTTTTTCTAAGATTATATTTCTTATTTTTAATAGTCTGCACAGCCTTAAAAGTATATTCCGCTATATCTTTTGTATTGAATCCTAAATAAATGTAAGCACACAAAATAAGCTCTGAAGCTTTAAGATCAGGATTGATTTCTAACAGTTTTTTTCGAAATGAGGGATACTTTTCCTGAAAATGTGCCCAAAATTCAGGGCTGTTACTTTTAGCCAGCTGAATAATTTCATCAAAAGCTTCCCCTGTTTTCTGTTCATACAATGAAGTTTTCAGGTTTTCTCTTTCTTTGTTTAGTATATAATACATCAATGAAATGATCGTTGTTGCGCTTCCAATGATGACAGAAGATATACTGAAACCTCTTTTATGTTTTTTTTGGTCTTTTTCTGATACCATACTGAAATAAGGATCTCTAATTAATTGTTAAAGACAGGAATAATAACGGTATTTACTGAATAGACACCTGTTATTAAATATGAATTGTATCTGATTGTCTGGTTTCCATACCTGATTACTCTCTTTTGGAGCAGCCATACGGAATTTTTATTTTTTTCATCCATATTTATTTTAAAACACAAAGCAAAAAAAGTCAGGGTTGAAATCAAAAAAAATAAGGTACCAATAAAGTACCTTATGATAACAAATGTATATTGACAGCTGTATTCAGCTATCTGTACGGTTCCTTATCCATAGTATAATATCGTCCTGCGGGGGGACATTTAAACGTTTTCTTAAGTTATACTTATTATTCTTTATGGTCTGAACAGCCTTAAAAGTATAGTCTGCGATATCTTTTGTATTGAATCCCAAATAAATATAAGCAGACAGTATAAGTTCCGAAGTCTTAAGGCCTGGATTAATTTCCAGCATTTTCTCACGAAATTCCGGATATATTTCCTGGAAGCGTCCCCAGAATTCAGGGCTGTTTTCTTTGGCTAGTTGTATTATTTCTTCAAAGGTCTCATTCACTTTCTGCTTCAGCTCTTCCATTTCTTTGTCCTTTTGTGAAATCATTATTTCATTTTCTGTAAGTAAGAATTCTTTCCTCTTATTTTTCCTGTAATAGAATATTCCCAATAAGGCAATACCTATACTGATCACAAAAATACCTCCGATAATATAATACAGCCTGTTTCGTCTTGACTCTTCTTCCCTTTCCTGCTCATTTAGAAAATGGACGACAAAGGTATCCATTGTGGGCTCTTTGATACTATTGAGGCTGTCTTTCAAAATTGTATGCCTTAATAAGTATTCTTTAGATTTTTGAGGCAGATTCAAACTGTCATACTCATTAGAAAAAAGTTTATATAGCCCTACTAAATCATTAGGTGTATTTAATTGTTTGAAAATATGCTCTGCTTTTTTATAATAGTCCAGGGCTTCCTCATGACGTTTTTGCTTGGCGGATAATGTACCATATCCCCAATAAAGGCATGCTTTCTGAAAAAGAAAGTCCTGACTATCCATTATGGGTCCAGAAGCTTTATCAAGAAAATATTTTGCGGAATCCAGCTTATTATGCCTCGAATACCAGTCTCCTATATTGGTTATTGTAATTAAGTTACGCCGTGGATCATCAGGAAGTGCCTCATATGCTTTTTTAAAATAATAAAGGGAAGAATCGGGAAATTTAGCCATATATCTGCAAACGGCCTTATGATTATACGCATAATGAAGCATAAATCCTTTATTTTGGGGATCCTTTATTTTAATTCCGAACCGTATGGCTTTATCAAGGGTTTCGCTTGCTTTTTTATGGAAACCCAATGCATCATAGTTATTCCCGTATTCTATGTATAGCCAGCTTTGCAGGTGATTCGAACTTTCCATGCCCTTGTGTTTTTCCGCCAGTTTCAGGAATCGCAGGCTTTCATCATATTTATAGATAAGAAAGAGGGCATTGGCAATATTCAGATAGCTTGTAATAACTCCTTTGGAATACTGTATTTTTTCCGATGCCTCGATCAATTGAGTACTTAATAAGAATAATTCTTTGAATCTTCTTTCATCCCTGAGATAGACAATCTCGTTATATTGAAGGCTGTCAATTTGTTTCGGAGTATACATTTTGTGACCGGAAAGTGGTTTCTCAATAATAATTCCTGCCTGGGAGAGAAAAAAATTTGAAATAAGGATAAAGGAAAGATTAAATAATAGTATTAACAATTTCCTTTTCATTCCTTGAGGTTTATAAAATTAAAGATACAAAATATTTACAGACTTTCTATTGCCGGGAGTTTTCCCTCATCCATAATATAATATCATCCTGCGGAGGAACGTTTAAGCGTTTCCTTAAGTTATATTTATTATTCTTTATGGTCTGAACAGCCTTAAAGGTATAGTCAGCAATATCTTTGGTATTGAATCCCAGATAAATATAAGCAGATAATATAAGCTCCGTGGTCTTAAGGCCGGGATTGATATCCAGCATTTTTTCACGGAATCCCGGATATACTTCCTGGAAGCGCCCCCAGAATTCGGGACTGTTTTCCTTGGCCAGTTGTATGATTTCTTCAAAAGTTTCATTCACCTTCTGCTTCAGCTCTTCCATTTCTTTATCCTTTTGTGAGATCGCTATTGTATTTTCAGTAAGTAAGAATTCTTTCCTCTTATTTTTCCTGTAATAGAATATTCCTAATAAGGCAATACCTATACTGACCACAATAATTCCGCCTATGGTATAATACAGGTTATACTTAACAGCCCTGCTTTCCTGTTCCTGCTCTTCGAGAAAATGAATGACAGACATATCAAGGGCCGGCTGCTTTATATTGTTCAGGCTATCTTTTAGCAGAGTATGCTTCAGAAAATATTCAGTTGATTTTTCAGGCATATCCAGGCTGTCGTATACTTTTGCTATAAGCTCATAAAGCCCTACAAGATCATTCGGCTGCTTTAATTGTTTAAAAATCGCCTCACTATTTTCAAAAGCTTCAAGAGCCTGTTTATATTTTTTTTGATTATTGTATAAGGTGCCATATCCCCAATCCAGGCAGGCTTTCTGATATACAAAATCAGGCCTGTCCCTGATGATTTCAAAGGCCTTTCCAAAGTAATACTCAGCAGAGTCTGTTTTATTGCTTTTCGCATACCAGTCCCCTACATTGATCGTGGATGTAGGTTCTTCAGGAAGTATATCAACAGATCTTTTAAAATAATAAAGCGAGGAATCCGGAATTCCGGCAATGTATTTACAGACCGCTTTACGGTTATATGCATAGGACAACATACGTTTCTTACTCAATGCATCCTCTATTTTCTTGCCATATTGTATGGCTTTACTGAAAGCCTGGCTGGCTTTTTCACTAAAGCCCAGAACGTCAAAATTGTTTCCGAACTCAATGTATAGCCAACTTGATATATAATGATCTTTTTTTTTATCATTTTCTTTTTCTGCCAGCTTCAAAAAGCGAAGGCTTTCATCATATTTGCCGGTAAGGAATAAAATATTGGCGATATGGATATATCCGCTTATAATTCCTCTGGAGTATTTTAAGTTTTTTGATCTCTGTATCAGCTGTTTGTTCAAAGAAACCACTTCCCGGAACTTTCCCTGACTTCTAAGGAACGGAGTGATACTATTCTGCAGGCTGTCTATCTCTTTCAGTGAATATGCCTGTACCCTGTTATGATTAATATATCCTGCCTGGGAGAAAAAAAAATCAGGTATGAGTATAAAGGAAAAAATAAACAATACTATTAATTGATTCCTTCTCATCGTTTGAATTTTGTCAATTAAAGGTACAAAATATAACCGAAAGTCAATATTAATAATTCACAAATGCTCTGCATCACCTCTTAATTTCCGAAATGTATAATGAGTCTGGAATTTTTAAAATAAATTTGTAAAAATTTTCTATTGAAAGATCTGCTTCTTATCACTCCGCCATTTACCCAACTGAACACTCCCTATCCAGCAACGGCATATATCAAAGGTTTCCTGAATACCAAAAATATTTCCGCCTGCCAGATGGATCTGGGGATCGAGGTTATACTGGGGATATTTTCAGCAGACGGTCTAAGAAAGGTTTTCAATAATGAAACCAGCCCGAGAAACCCATCTGAAAATTCCCAGAGGATTTTTGCGTTAAGGGAAGAATACCTTAAAACGATCGATCAGGTTATTCTTTTCCTGCAGGGTAAAAATCCTACATTGGCAAGGCAGATCTGCAGTATGAATTTTCTTCCGGAAGCATCCCGTTTCAATCAGCTGGATGATATGGAATTTGCATTCGGGAATATGGGTCTGCAGGATAAAGCCAAACATCTTGCTACCCTATACCTGGAGGATCTTTCAGATTATATTGTTGAAAATACAGATCCTGATTTCGGATTCAGCAGGTATGCAGAGCGTTTGGGGAAAAGTGCCAATTCTTTTGATGAGCTCTATTCAAAGCTTACTGATGAGCAATCATTTATTGATGATATCACTCTAAACATCCTTCGGGAAAAGCTGGATACCATAGAGCCCAAAATGGTGTGCTTTTCCATTCCATTCCCCGGAAACCTGTATTCCGGTTTCAGATGTGCAAAGTTCATCAAAGAAAATTATCCCCATATCAAAACCGTAATGGGTGGTGGCTTTCCGAATACCGAACTGAGAGAAGTGAAAGACATAAGGGTTTTTGAATTCTTTGACTTCATTACATTAGATGACGGCGAGTTACCTCTAGAGCTGCTTTGCGAAAACCTGAATGCAGAGTACAATCCTGAAACTGAGTATAAAAGAACTTTTTTAGCAGAAGACCAAACGGTTGTTTATAAAAACAATTCAAAAAGGCATGATTATAAACAGGCTGACATCGGTACACCGGATTATACAGATTTACTACTGGATCAGTACATTTCCGTTATCGAAATTGCCAACCCGATGCACAGCTTATGGAGTGACGGAAGATGGAATAAACTTACAATGGCTCACGGCTGCTATTGGGGTAAATGTACTTTTTGTGATATTTCGCTGGATTATATAAAAATTTATGAGCCTGTTTCTGCCAAAATCCTGGTAGACCGGATGGAAGAGCTTATACGAACTACCGGCGACACCGGGTTTCATTTTGTGGATGAGGCTGCACCGCCTGCCCTCATGAGAGAAGTGGCCTTAGAGATCCTGCGAAGAAATCTTGTAGTGACATGGTGGACTAATATCCGGTTTGAAAAAAGCTTTAGCCGGGATCTCTGCTATTTATTGAAGCTTTCAGGGTGTGTAGCTGTTTCGGGAGGATTAGAGGTGGCCAGTGACCGGTTGCTTCAATTGATTGACAAAGGAGTTTCTGTGGAGCAGGTTGCCCGGGTGACACGAAATTTTACGGAAGCAGGAATCATGGTGCATGCTTATCTGATGTATGGCTACCCTACCCAAACCGTCCAGGAAACCATAGATTCTTTGGAAATGGTAAGACAGATGTTTGAAATGGGAATCCTGCAAAGCGGTTTCTGGCACCAGTTTGCCATGACTGCACATTCACCGGTAGGTATGCACCCTGAAGAGTTTGGAGTGATACCAGTTAAGCAGGAAATCCTGTTTGCCAATAATGATGTGGATTTTAAAGATAAGACGGGAATTGATCATCATGCTTTTAGTTTTGGGCTGAGAAAGTCTCTTTTTAACTATATGCACGGGATTCATTTTGAAATTCCGCTCCAAGAATGGTTCGATTTTAAAATTCCAAAGACCACCATCCATCCAGATCATATCCATAACTGCCTGTTAGAAGAAGATCAGTTTATTTTTAAAGGAAATTCAAGAGTCCTTTTTCCGGCTAAAAACCCGATAATTGATCATTTTATCAAAACAAAAAAGAGGAACAGCTGGCCATACACCCGGCTATCTTTCCATATAAAAACCAACATCATAAAAGTTGATCTGGAACAGGAAAAAGCGGAATGGCTGGTAAAAATCCTTGAAGAAAATCCGATAGAAAGTTCGAAAAGGGTTACTCTTCAACAACTTAAGGCCCGGTTTGAAGAAAATTTTGAAGATTTTGAATTGTTCTGGTTCTCAAAGCCCATACAGCAGCTTAAGGAGAATGGTGCTATTCTGACCTTATAGAGCTTAAGCCAAGCGATATGGATGTTCTGCCACTTCCGGATATCATTTTATTATAACCGTTCCTTAGCCTTCTTGATTGCCAGATTTCATTACTTTCTTATTCAACCGTTTAATAAAGTAAACCGCGATAAGTCATTTTTCCCCGTGATTTGGCTTCTTGGCTGTCTTTTCGCTGTTCATGGCTGTTTTCTTTTTTTCATCATAAAATTCGTTTTATTAGACAGATGTCATTTTCTGTTTTTTAATTAAAATATCTTTTGGTTTTCAAAAGCCTGTTATACAATAAAAAACCACTCTCATATTTTCATATTGAAAGTGGTTGGGTATCATTATTTTTTATCCTGTTAAACTATATATGATTTAACTGATAAATCTGTTTTCATCTGGCAATAGTATTTCTGCTTAGCCTGAATATCCTCGCCAACTCTGAATTATTGAGCCGGTACTTCTTCTGATAAGTTAAAATCTCCAGAACAGACTCTTCATCATAAGCCCGGAAACGCTGATTTTCTTTATCAGCACCTTCATTATTTTTATCCGAAATCAGATTATCGAATCGGATAATATCCGTACTTTTCTCAAAACGTGGCACTTCTTTGGTTCCTTCAAGCCCTTTTGATCGTAACAGATCTTCATAAATCTTTTGGTAATTGGGTATTTTCATTGGTCAGTGTAATTTCATATTTTCTTATCCATTTATAAATAGTAGTTCTGGGAATATTATATTCCTGCATGACCTCTACTACAGTTTTTTGCTTTGATGCAACAAGCTTCACCAAAAATTCCCTGATCTCCCGGGTATAAATATTTTTTCTGAATACTATTTTGTCTCCCGTCTGTTTGGCCTTTCTGCTGTTTTTTGTATGCGAAATTCCGTCATACAACAAAAGGTGTGTTACATATATCCTGAAGAAATCATATTCTGCAAGCTTACTCCATCTGAGGAGGACATCAGTATCCAAACTTTTTTCTTCATACATCCTGAGAATCTCTTCTTCTTTGAGTTTGAAAAAATTACAGATTCTGTCTATAGAGATCTCCTCCTGCTCTATCTGCTTTTTGATATAGTTTCCTATATGGATATTTTTAAAATCTGCTTCCATAATCTAAAGACTATTAGTAGTTTGCGGTTAAGAAATTAAGACCAGTACCGATGTTTATTTCTGCTTCATTTTAAGTACTTTTATCTCTTCCTGAAGCTCTTTTATCATTTTGTTCTGTTCAATGGCATACAGATACAGTTCTTCTATCTTTTCCATATTGGTAATAGTATTTTTAGAAACATCTATGGTCATCTCTTTTTCCCGTATCTCTTCTATGGAAGCATAGCCCGGCAAATGTCCGTTCTCTTTAATAAATCCTTCAACATCTTCCAGTTTTTTGAATTTATACTGAGGATTGATTGCTGACTTTCCTTGATAATAGCCTTCAAATACATAATCCGGGTATGTTGTGGTATTGGAAATAAAGTTCGTGGCTTTTACAGATCCGGCTACTTCAAGTTTATTTGATGTAGGATTTGTACCTATTGCAACGTTGCCTGTAGTCCCACTTACCGTCATTCTACCCTGTCCTGCTGTTACCAATCTTAAACTTGTGGCTGAACCAGTGGCCGTTCCCACATCCATCCCGGAGATGGACCCTCCCGCTGTATACTGGGCAGCACTTGAAGCATCTACAAACATATCTGCAAAAGTATTTCCTGATGCTATAGCCCGGATATATCCCCTGGATGAACCTCCCACTGACAGCATTCCATTTCCTGCTGCTGTATTATTAATGGTAGTAGAGCTGGAGCCATTGACAAATGACAACAGAAAACTGGATGTATTTACAGTCCTTGCGCTGGTAAGGGTTCCATTTGCCGTATAAATATTGGGAACCGTAACATTGGGAGTAACCCCGTTCACATTGGATGTCAGTGTATTTCCTGATACCGATAAAGTATGGGTGGTTGCTGCGGTAACGGCAGGGGTAAGATCCAGTGAATTACTTGCAATACCATTGACTGTACCCGTTAAACTGGTTCCCGATAATGATAACGCATTGGTATTGATCATGGGTACCGTTGTACCTGCTATACCATTGACAGTCGTGGAAAGGGAATTACCGGTGGAAGTATTACTTACCGTTTTTACAGCAGTGGTATTTGCAGAAACTCCGTTCACTGTGGAAGTGATCGTATTATTTCCCGTACCGCCACTTACCAAGGTATTGGTAGTAGCAGCCGTTATGGCAGGCGTAAGATCCAGTGAATTACTTGCAATACCATTCACTGTACCCGTTAAACTGGTTCCTGATAATGATAATGAATTGGTATTAATTGCAGGCGCCGTTGAACTGATACCATTCACGTTAGAGGTAATGGTATTTCCTGATGTGGTCAGATTATTGGTGGTAGCGGCTGGTGTTCCTGCTCCGCCTAATACCCATTTTGTGCCGTCATTATAATACAATGCAGGTGTTACATCTCCTGCCGTAGCTGTATTATATACAATCATCCCGGCTACATGGGCAGTAAGTGGTGAAGCTGAAGAGGTAGAAGTAAGGGATACTCTGGGAGGAAGAAGTCCCTTGTCTGAAGATACTACATCTAATACTGCATTAGAGTCCGGGCTGGATGTATTAATCCCTACATTACCTGTTTGTGCTAAAAAAAAGGACCCTGATAATACAGCAATCGAAATACTTAATTTTCTCATAATTCTTAGTGTCTTTTATATATTTTAAATGTTATGTTATTTTAATTGAAAATAGCTCCACAAGATATTTGCTTATGCTTTTTGACATTGTCATTGGCCATCTTTCGTCATTTTTATCATTTAGCATATAACAAATCCCTATATGGGCAAAAATCATTTAAAAATTTTTCTGTTTTAAAATATTTGATAATATTAGCTAAATGCTTGGCAATATTAGTTCCGATTAAAAAAAAAACAAAAAAATGGATCTCTACAATATCACTCTCTATTCTTACATGATAAAAGCTCATTGTAGAATAAAACTATAAATAATTGATTATCATATATGTAAATTTGTAAATCCTTTTTTGAAATAATATTTCAAAAGTTTTGAGTTTTCAGAAAATTGAAGCAAAAAGTGGAGTTATTGATGGAATGTTTTCAGAAAAATAGAAAACTTATTTTTACTTAAGTCTTTTTTTAAGACTGGAAAAGTTGAAGAGATGTTGAATTGTGTACTACAATTATCAAAAAAGCAGCTAAAAAAATAATTACAAAGCTTGCAAAAACAGATACAGGTTTTTCTGATCTTCCAGATTAAGCCTTTTTCTGAGACGGTATTTTTTCATCTCTACAGATTTAGGAGTGATGTAAGTATAGGTTGCGATATCTTTTGAAGAGAAACCCAGCCATATCATCGCACAAAGGATAAGCTCAGAAGTATTCAGTTCGGGATTTACAGAAAGTAGCTTTTTGCAAAACTCCGGATACACTTCCTGAAAGCGTGTGATAAATGAGGGATCATTGGTTTTTGCTAATAACAGCATATTATCGAATGCTTCATTTACTTTTGTCTTCAAGCCATGTACCTCTTCGTTCTTTTGAGAAATAAGGTCTTTATTTTCTTTCAGGAGAAGATCTTGTTTCCGGTTTTTCCTGTAATATGAATAGCTGAACAGGGCTATAAGCACGCATAACAAAAATAATGTTCCTAAAATATAATATAATTTGTTTTTTGAATTTTGGTAGAGTTTCTTTTCGTCCTCAATAATTTTCTTTTCGGAAGTCTGCACGGCTACTTTACTATTTTCAGCCAGGCTGTCTTTAAGTTCGGTATATTTCAGCAGATATTCACCGGCTTTAGGAATATCATTTTGAAGCCTGTATATCTCAGCTATCTCTTTGTAATTATTCAGTATACTTTCAGGCCTTTTCATTTTAACGGCAACTCCAAGGGATCTTTCGTAGTATTCCAAAGATTTTTTATATTCTTTTTTACTTCCGTAATATTGCCCCGCGGCATAATAATACATCATATAATCAAATGTCTTCCCTGATGTTTTTAAAAGATCTTCCGCTCTATCAAGGTAATACTTTGCAGAGTCCTGATTTTTTTTTATCCTGAGAAAATAATCTGTAAGATTAGCCGCCTCCACTACTTTGGGAAAAGTTCTATATGCCTTATGGATATAAAAGTACAATGAATCGCTGTTCTGAACCTGATCAAAGTTGATGGCTTTATTCCCGTAAATAAAATGCAGAAGCCTTCTTTTTAATTTTGTATTCTTTATTTTGACAGCTTTATCAATTGCCTTGCTATAATTTTCATTTGATTTCTCAATGAATCCCAGCGCATGATAATTTTTCCCGTACCACACAAACAATGATGCCTGTAATACATCATCACTGTATACATCACTCAGGTTTTCCGCTTTCTGGAGGTACTGCATACCTTCATTGTATCTGCCAAGAGAATACAGAAAGCTGGCAATATTAATATATCCCCTTATCCTGCCTTTTGTATAATGGGTCTCCTCGCATAATTGAATGATCTTCTTATTGAATTCAATTCCTTCGGAAAACTGCCCTTTTTCATAATAACTGTCCTGTTTGTGTACCTGCAATGTATCTATTTCTGCAGGAGATAACTTCTGAGCCTGGGCCTGTATAATACAGGAGAAGAACATAATGAAAAACAATGCCGGACGGTACATGGTATTTACGGATGAGATCTAATGATATAATTTGAATCTGGCCATAAAGATAATAATAATTCCACTTTTATGATTTATCCTTTTATAAAATTAGGATCCATTAATACTACTCTTTCTATAAGAGACTGATAAGTCGGGAACTTCAAAATAGAAGCCCTTCCCGACATTTCCTTATAGAGGGTAAAACTTTTTCCGTTGGCTGTTTTGATCTGTTTCGTCGTAGTGATATATTTTCCGATGTATTTGTTGTTTACATCATAAATTTCAATATCGATGATGGTTTTTTCCGTAATGGTCTCTTCGGAGCCAAAACTAACGGGAAGATTGGTAAAATATCCCACCTTCACACCCTTGCTTAATATTTCACCTACGTTATTGACTTCCAGCTGAAGCTTGTCTATTTTATTCCTGATCGTATAAGCTTCTTTGGTCTTATTGTCTAATTTTCTTTTGGGAATATTGGAAAACAGCTCATCCAGGTTTTTAATATTAACTCCTTTATGATCAATAATTTTAAATGCTTTGATCGATGTGTACACGGCTGACCTTTCTTCTCCTGAAAATGCTGACGGTGAAACATAATCCAGATCGATGGTCTTTTCCCTGTTATATACCCTGTTGAGTTTTATATAGCTATCCCTGATAGAATCCACTATACTTTTATCAACGAATTCCATAGTGTATATGGGTGTTTCTTTCAGATCCATAAAGGTATACTCGCTGGATTTGCCGGAGATTTTTGCGACAGGTGCCCCGTCAATACTTATAACCCCTCTTTTGGTTTTGATATTCTGGGCATTGATGAATGTTACCAGAACTGTAAAGAATATGATTATACTTTTCTTCATAGAATCAGATTTTTACATGACATAAAAAAAGTGTAACCAAAGTTACACCTTTCTTGAAAAATATATTTAGCTTTTCATTGAATTACTCACAAAGGATAATTCCTTTATTATGATTAAATTCCACAACACCGCTTTTGATCTGGTAAGAAAAAACAGAGTCTTTCTCATTCTCTTTAGTAAAGCGCTTTGCATAGATTTCATTAACAGAATTCACATACAGCTTTACTTTACCTCCGATCAAAGAAGAAACAATACCTGCGTGGTTTTTCATGATGTGGAATTCACCATTTTTTCCCGGCAACAGTACAGAGTTTACTTCTCCTTCAAAAACTACGTATTCTGGTGTTAAAATTTTTATATTCATTTTAATTTAGATTAAAAGATTCCAGATTCCAGATTCCAGACATCCAAGTCTCATGTCTAAAGTCTGATATCTTGTGTCTAATTTCTTAAGCGTTATCAGCCAACATTTTTTGTCCGGCTTCAATAGCTTCTTCAATAGTTCCTTTCAGGTTGAAGGCAGCTTCCGGCAAGTGGTCTAATTCACCATTGATGATCATGTTGAATCCTTTGATCGTATCTTTAATGTCCACCAATGCACCAGGAATACCTGTAAACTGCTCTGCCACGTGGAATGGCTGAGAAAGGAATCTCTGAACTTTTCTTGCACGGTAAACAACAAGTTTATCTTCTTCGGAAAGTTCTTCCATCCCTAAGATCGCAATGATATCCTGTAACGCTTTATATCTCTGAAGAATTTCTTTTACTCTTTGAGCACAGTTATAATGCTCTTCCCCGATAATTTCAGGAGCTAAGATCCTTGAAGTAGAATCCAACGGGTCTACCGCAGGATAGATACCTAATGAAGCAATTTTTCTGGAAAGTACCGTAGTGGCATCCAAGTGGGCAAACGTAGTTGCAGGAGCCGGGTCAGTTAAGTCATCCGCAGGTACATATACTGCCTGTACTGAAGTAATGGAACCGTTTTTAGTGGAAGTAATTCTTTCCTGCATCGCACCCATTTCGGAAGCAAGTGTCGGCTGGTAACCTACTGCAGATGGCATACGCCCAAGAAGTGCAGATACCTCAGAACCTGCCTGTGTAAAACGGAAGATATTATCTACGAAGAAAAGTACGTCTCTACCTTGCCCGCTTTCTCCTCCATCTCTATAGTATTCAGCTAATGTAAGACCGGAAAGGGCTACTCTCGCTCTCGCACCCGGTGGCTCGTTCATCTGTCCGAAAACGAATGCTGCTTTAGAGTCTTTCATCACTTCCAGATCTACTTTGGAAAGATCCCAACCTCCGTTTTCCATAGAGTGCATGAAATCGTCACCATATTTGATAATTCCTGATTCAAGCATCTCTCTTAAAAGGTCATTTCCTTCTCTAGTTCTTTCACCTACTCCGGCGAATACGGAAAGACCTCCGTGCCCTTTTGCAATATTGTTGATCAATTCCTGGATCAATACGGTTTTACCTACACCGGCACCACCGAACAAACCAATCTTACCACCTTTTGCATAAGGCTCGATAAGGTCGATTACTTTAATCCCTGTATATAAAACTTCAGCAGAAGTTGAAAGCTGGTCAAACTTCGGAGCTTCTCTGTGGATTGGAAGTCCTCCTTCTTTGGAAATATTTTGAAGTCCGTCAATAGCATCCCCAACAACGTTGAATAGTCTTCCGTTCACTTCCTCACCGATCGGCATGGTAATAGGGTTTCCGTACCCGATTACATCCTGACCTCTCTGAAGACCGTCAGTTGCATCCATAGCGATACATCTTACTGTATCTTCACCGATATGTTGTTCTACTTCTAAGACTAATTTTTCACCGTTTCCTTTTGGAATTTCTAACGCGTCATAAATGTTTGGAAGTGCTTCCACTTCTGTAAAGACTACGTCGATTACCGGACCAATAATTTGAGAAATTTTTCCTTTAATTTGGTTTGCCATTGCTAAATTTTTTCTTGGTGCAAATATAATGAAACTTCACAAACCCACAATTGATAAAAAAAAGATTTTTGTCATGCTTTTTATTAATTTACCAATGTACCGATTTAGCAATATAACAATGCTATCAGTTAAAAATATTGGTAAATTGTCATATTGATACATTGTTACATTATCTCTATATTTGCAGTCAAATTTTTCCGTTTTGAAAGTTTTCAAGAATTTTAACGATTATTCCTCTCAAAAACCATTGGCCCTGTCCCTTGGAATGTTTGACGGAGTACATCTGGGGCATAAATGTATTATTGATGAATTGATAAAGATAGGCACAGAAAATAATCTAGAGACTGCCATTCTTACTTTCTGGCCACATCCGAGATTTGTTTTTAATCCCAATGAAGACCTGAAACTTCTGAATACCCTGGATGAAAAAACCTTACTGATGGAAAAATACGGCATCAGTAACTTATTTCTGAAAGAATTTGATGAAGAGTTCAGAAATCTTACCGGTGAAGAGTTTGTACGTCAGGTCCTTATTGATAAACTGAATGTGAAATACCTGATCATAGGATACGATCATTCTTTCGGAAAAAACAAAAGCGGAAATTTTGAACTTCTTCAAAGACTGTCAAAAGAACTGGATTTTGAGGTAGAACAAATGGAAGCCATCAATATTCATGAAAATAATATAAGCTCTACGAAGATCAGGAATGCTCTTTTAGCAGGAAATATTAAGGAGGCCAACGAAATGCTGGGCTACTCCTACTCTGTTTCCGGAAAAGTGATGCACGGAAAAAAAATAGGAAGAACCATCGGGTACCCTACGGCCAATATCGGAACAGATCCTGTTAAGCTTTTACCCAAAAAAGGGGCTTATGTTGTGGAAGTTTATGTAAAAAATCAGCAATATAAAGGGATGATGAGCATCGGGACCAATCCGACCGTCAATGGAGAATCTCTTACTGTTGAAGTCTATATCCTAAATTTCAATGATGATATTTACGATGAGAAAATTACCGTCAAGTTCAGGGATTTCCTTCATGAAGAGATCAAATTTGAAAGCCTTGAAAAACTGATCGAAAGGCTGGATGAAGATAAAAGACTTACTGAGGAATTCAATTTTTAGAAATAAAAAATGCTTACAGGTTTGTAAGCATTTTTCTTTGTTATTTATATCCTAAAATCTGATTTTCAGAATTGATGGCTTCTTCAACAAATTTTTTGAATTCGGGATACTGTTCTTTTTTGATGTTATCCCAAGGGGTATCTGCCTTTCTTGTTACCTTCAGCCTGTTATTCTGCTGAAGCTCATAGCTGATCGAATATTTTAAATTATTGTAAGATAACGACTTATTCTCAGGGATCTCAATGAATTTCATTCCTTCGGGAATATTCAGGTATACTTCTTCAAAATATTCATTTTGCTTTTCATATTTTGTGTACTGGATATCCGTATTCCTGTTTTCCGTGGCAATGATCTCTTTCGTGAAGGGTTTGGTCACAAATGGGATTTTCATAATTTTCAGGCTTCCCACGGACTGCGGCTTATCATTGATATTAAACTGGAGCTCATAAGCCAGAGGTTTTGCCGTCAGATCTTTTCCTTCAAGCAGTTTCACAGATTTTACATTGATCACTTTATCCAGCACGGAGCCATACTGCTCCTCCATTTCTTTCTTCCGGTACTCATCTGTCTGCTCTTCCTGGAAGAAATCATTAAAATAGCTTTTGGTCTCCCCCATCACATATTGCCTGGTCAGGAAATTATGGTTGTCACCATTCACATTTACTTCACTGATCGTTTTGTAAACCGTTTTGGTATTATTATCCATGGAAATATCAATCAGGCCTGCATTTCCGTTTGTTTTGTCCGTATTGATCACAAGGCCTTTCGCTTTATAATTAAGCTTAACTGCAGAATTAAAAGGCAGATATTTGTCTGTCATTTCCAGAAACGTATCCTTTCCGTTCAGGTTTACCTTTACGATGCAGTGATTAAAGCTTAAATTAGGCAATAAAAGCTGCTGTGGTGAATTATTATTGGTCTGAACCAAAACCAGATTCGATTTCAGCCCTGCCTGGTTCCCTAAAATGACAAACAGTGTCGAAAGGTCCTTACAGTCTCCCAGTTTGGTTACCAGTGTTTTGGACGGTTTTTGCGGGATATAACCGCTCTGACGGAAATCTACATAGCTATAGGTTACATTTTTTTCAATATAGTTATAGATTTTCTCCGCTTTTTCGGTGTCGCCCATTCCTGAAACACCATTAGGGAATATGTCTTTGAAAGCTTTATCCACTACTTTATCCGATACAAGGCTTTTTCTCGTTAAATCGGCGTACCAGTTTGAGATATCCTGCCATGTTTTGATAGAGTTGGCCGTAACAGAGATGGTGGCATCGTAATAGCTGGGGCCATAATATTCATCAAGGTTTAGTTCTGCGAGGTCATTCAATTTCCAGGTCTGGAAAAGCTTGTTCCCTACTTTCTTCTTTGCGGAAGGAAATTCCCTGTTATTATTTTTCACCTGATAGTTCAGGCTTTCAGGGGTTATTATGGTAAATATGGACTCTATAACTGGATATTCTGAATTGAAGTAGGAACTGAGGTTAAAGTCCTTATAAAACCTGCCACTGCTTCTTTCCAGATTTTCTTTTTGGATAAGCACTACATCTCCAATGGCCAGATTGGTAAATACAATCTGATTGTCGGATTTTTCCCCGGGAACTATGCTTCCGTTAGGTTTTATGATCTCCGATTTAAGGACATGGTCATAATAGTTGATGTAATATTCCTTCATTTCCTCGATCCCTTTATCGGAAGTGATCTCATAAGCATAGGTGCTTCTTTTCTTGATACCTCCTTCAGGATATACATTGGCAATATATTCATCCAAAAGGACGGTGACTCCTTTTTTACCTTTCAAACCTTTGTTTCTTCTTTCCGCAACAAGTTTGTGAAGATCTTTTATGGCAATCTGATCGATCTCGTCCTCTGTCTGGTCCAGATCTTTTACAAGCTTATGCATCGCTTCATTTTCCGCATTGTGGGAAAGGGACTGCTTGGCCAGTTTTACGGCCTCACTTTTATTGTTTTGCAAGGCCAGCATCTCGGCTTTTAAGGCCATTAAAGAATAAGAGTATGGAAAGTTGGCCAGAGCTTCGTCAAGCTGTTCTTTGATTTCCGGGTTTTTCGGGTCTTCCTGAAGAAGGGAGATGTATTTTGCTCTCAGCATATTGACGGATGGATACAAACCTATGTATTTTTTAAGGAGTTTTTTCTGATCCTCTACTCTGTTGGCGTTTTCATAATAGTCAAACAAAGAGGACATGATATCCAGGTTGTTTTTACTTGTAAGAAAGTCTTCCAGCTTTTTAATAATTCCGCTTTGGTCGTTTTTCTCCGCATCTTCAAGATAACTTAATAAAACAAAGAACTTATCATTGTTTGCAAAAGTAGTCTTTACACTACTTATATGTGTTTTCATTTTTTCCAGATCATGATTCCTGGCGGATATTACAATATCAAAAAGCTCGGCCATAGATGCAGCTTTTGTTTTGCTAAGGATGTTCTTATATTTTTCAAGCTCCTGAATGCTCATATTTTTTACGAGATCATCATCTGCCATTTTCATCACCGGAACCACATAATATTCGGGATCATTCACTTCTATATTCTTAAGAACCTCCGATACTTTTTCTTTATCCTCAACATTTGTATAATAACGGGATAATAAGGTTTGAACCAACGAAGATTTAGGATATTTATGAACAAATACATCTATTTTTTCTTTTGCTTTCTCATACTGCTGGTTATTGAGGTACCCCAATGTCAGAAGGTAATCATATACGAAATCACCCGGATGCTGTGCTATTTTTTCTTTTAGGCCTTTTTCGAATTTTAATTCCAGTTCTTTGGGTTGCAGCTGTGCGAGGGTACTTTTCTGGTAATCCTTGTAAGTATCAAAATATTTCAGGTCTGTAATTCTCTGATAATTGGTATCGTAAGGAACAACCATGAAGCCCGCCAGTTTTGCAGCCTGGGAATCATTTTTCAGAAGCAGCCTGTTCATTCCCTTTGGCAGTACTACTTCCACAAGGTGAGATCCTGTAGAAGTATACCCGTCTTTGGTACTTGAAAGAATTTCGACATCATTTAAAAACACTTTAATTTCATGATTGGCATCTACTTCGAGCCATATTTTTCTTTCCGTTGGATTTTCTATAAAGGTCTGTGCATAGATGATTCCTCTTCCGTATTCCAGCTCATTAAGGAAAAAGCTAAAGCCATCATTTTCCTTATACTTTCTGTTGTACCATCCTACATTTCCAAAGCTGTTGGCATTGAACAGTTTATCGTTCTTAGCATAGGTTTCGGGTTCATACTCATTATCCAGCCCGCTGCCGTTCAGGTTTTCAAATACGCCGGCATACTGCCACTTATCTATTTTACCAAGCCTTGAGATAGCATCTGCGGAGCCTGTAAAATTATTTCTTATGTTATCAAAATGGGCTTTAAGCTCAATGACCGCATTCAGGTTGTTAAACGTTTTACTGGCATATAAAGCATCTATTTTCTTGTAGGTATAATCATCAACTCCTTCTTCATCAATATCCCCGATCATGAATTTCTCACGGACCGCAGGATAAAGGTAAGCTTCATCATTGGTAACGCTGACAAAGTTTTTTACAAAAGTTTCATCAAAAATAATCTCACCCATTTCCTGATCTATAACAGCATCCAAGAACAGCGATTCAAAGTTCTTTAATTTTTGGTCTTTTAATGTTTTATCATAAAAGTTTCTCGCTTCCGTCCTTTTGTTATTTAATAAAAGTTCCCATGCAGCAGCATGTTCTTTTGTCTGCGCCCATGCTCCTACAGATAAAAAATAGATTGCGGAAATCAATATTTTCTTCATATTTAATTGTGTTTTTATGAATTAATAATTTCGTTTTGAATTTTCTTCGTTAATGATTTAAACACCAGATCATAGGAATGATCGATCAGCTGTAAGACAAGCTCTCTTTTCAGGCCGTCTACCAATACTGAGTTCCAGTGCGTTTTATTCATATGAAAAGCTCCCGTGATCTGGGGATATCTTTCCCTGAGCTCGGCACTCCATTCCGGATCTGTTTTTACATTGATGGACAATGGTTGCTTTTCTAAGGGTAACAATAAAAACATCTTGGTACCCACCTTCATCACAAGGGTTTCATTGTCAAAAGGAAATGTTTCGGTAACGCCTTTTTTGGCAAGACAATAATCCAGAATATCATTGGTGTCCATGCTTGTTAATTAGTTTTGAAATTGAATGACCAATATTATTAAATTTTTGTAAATTTAAAAGAGAAATTATCGAATTATTTAATCCAAAACCTAAGTTTATTATGAAAGCCTTGGTAATCGGCGCAACAGGTGCCACAGGAAAAGATCTGGTCAATCAGTTACTCAACGATAAAGATTTTGAGGAAGTGGATGTTTTTGTAAGAAAACCTCTGGATATTCAGAATGAAAAACTGAAAACCCATGTCATCAATTTTGAGAATCCGGAAAACTGGAAGGATCTTGTGAAAGGCGATGTTGCCTTTTCCTGTCTGGGAACCACACTAAAAAGTGCGGGAAGCAAGGAAGCACAACGAAAAGTAGATTTCGACTATCAGTATGAGTTTGCCAAAGCAGCCAAAGAAAATAATGTGGATGATTATATCCTTGTCTCTGCTTATGGAGCCAATCCGAAATCCAAAATTTTTTATTCCCGGATGAAGGGTGAGCTGGAAGAAGCCGTAAAGGAGCTGCATTTCAATAAGATCACCATTTTCAAACCTGGCATGCTGGAAAGAAAAGATTCTGAACGAACAGGGGAAGTTCTGGGCAGCAGGATCATAAAATTTGCCAATACACTGGGACTTTTGGAAAGCCAGAAACCTCTTCCTACGGATGTTCTGGCTAAGGCCATGATCAATTCCTCTAAAATAAAAAGCTACGGCTATTCTAGTATCAAGCTGGGAAATATTTTCTGTTTTGCGGAAAAGTGTAATGAGTAAATATTAGATACATCTTTTTGTTGTATCAATGATTTGTTTCATCCAGGAGTATTCTTCCAGATTTTTAAGTTTTATAAGCAGCTCATGAGGTATCTTTTTTAAACCGATTAATGTTCCGGCAATTTGCCCGGCTATAGAAGCGTTGGTATCCGTATCACCACCTGAGTTTATTATTTCCTGAAACATTTTTTCTATTCCCAGATCAATAATTCGAGTAGAACAATAAATAGCAAAAGGAACAGAATTTACAACATATCCATTGTTTCCCAGCTTTGCTATATCTGCAATAGCTGTTGTTGAATGATATCTGCTAATATCAATTAATCTGTCCCTTACACTGGTATCAGGAATTTCGGGAATAATGATATCAAAAAGATTATTATTACCATCCCATTTGCCGTTTAAAACTGCTTTTATTGACAAATATACCGCCAAAGCGCCGGCAAAAGCTTCATCATTTCTATGGGTAATTTTACATGCATCAAAGATATTTTCTCTGGTTATTCCCGGAAAAAAAGCAAATGGAGCTATTCTCATAGCGGGACCGTTACCTGCCGCAAATTCCCCTGCCCTCCCTGTCTGGGTCCAGTGAAAACCGGCATCATTATCTAAAATAGCTTTAAGCGTAGCTGCTCCAACTCCAATTAGTTTATGATTTCTATAATACTCGCTGAATTTTTTCAGAAGCTTTTGAGGGTCAAAACTTTCTGCAGATAAAATTTCACAAGTTGCGAGTGTTAGCTGAGTATCATCTGTGATCTGCCATTTTCGTAATTTGGTTTTCTTTTTACCCCAGTAGTATATTTGTGAATCATCAGTTGATACTTCATTTTCATAACTGCTTCCCCAAGCATCTCCAATAGCCCCGCCAATTATACAAGCTTCAAATTTATCATCATTCTTCATCCATAGAAAGCTATATTAAAAATGCTTAAAAAGATTCTCTATTTACAGGCATAGAATTTTCAACCCTGCAACATTTATTTCAAATACTTAGTAATAGCCTCATCCGTTGGGTTTGTAGTGCTTACAAAAGAGTCTATAAGCTTTCCGTTTTCATCGATCAAAAATTTCGTAAAATTCCAAAGGACAGTCGAGTTTTTTACTCCGTTTAGTTCTTTTTCTGTCAGATATTTAAAGATTGGAGCCGTATCATCCCCTTTTACGGAAACTTTTGCTGCCATAGGGAATGTCACGCCATAATTCTTTTGACAGAATGCACCGATCTCCGAATTAGTTCCCGGTTCCTGCCCTCCGAAATTATTAGCAGGAAAACCGACGATCACCAGTTTATCTTTGTGGTCTTCATACAGTTTTTCAAGATCCGCATATTGTGGCGTAAATCCACATTCGGAGGCTGTATTGACAATGAGGATCTTTTTTCCTTTAAAATCGGCAAAATTAATTTCCTTACCATCAAGGCTTTCTACCTTGAAATCATATATTGTTTTTCCCATAAGTTCGTTGGTTTTAGCTTTGGATATTTCACTTTTCTGATTGGTGCAATTCTGCAGGAAGGCTACAAAAGAAAGCAGTACTAAGAAGATCTTTTTCATTCGTATAATTTTAGTTGGCAGTGTTGCCGTATTCATTTAAAACTTGAAAATATTGGCAGGAAATGCTTTATTGATGTCTATTTTATTGATCAGCATTACATAGTCTCCGTCTTTTTTAAGGCTGATGGATTCTATTCTGAAAGGCATTGCCAAATTTCCCACTTTTTTATAATCGGAATAATTCAGTGTTTCGTCTTTTTTTATTTCCCTTAAAAGCATGTAAGTTTTTGTATCAAAGTAGTAGATATTCTTATTCACATTTTTTGTAAGCTCCACCTTGTGGCAGTAAATACTTCCTATTTTTTCTTTTCCTAAGTATTTTGCTTCGAAACCTTTATTCTCCCAGTCTATAAAATCGTTATCAAAATTTTCCGGCACATATTCCTTGTATTCCTGGAGTTTATTAGCAGCATAGTTCATGGCATATCCTTTATTACCATCATATCCTTCAATGGCAGTTTCTTTGTTATTGATGGTAATTACTGTTTTGGTAAGATTGGGGCGCTGCTGATAAATTTTAATGGCATATTCATCTTTGATACCCAGAATTACCTTTCCCTGAAGCAGTACTGAATTCAAAAGCTTCCAATTCGTTAATCCCCCGGATAATTCAATGTTTTTATCTATAATCTCCTTTGCTGTCTGGGCAAAAGTAAATTGTGAAAATATCAGGACGAAAACAAAAAATAATTTCTTCATTAATTCAATTTATAATTCAAATATAAGGCTTTTGTGGGAAGGCGAAAAGGTGAATTTGCAAAATCGTAAAGTGGTGAAATCGCAAAACTGCTAAATTGCTAAATTGTTAAATTGTTTATGGAATTAAAGCTTTTTTGCAACTTTACGATTTTACGGTTTTGCGGTTCAACAGTTTTACCTTTATTTAAATTAGCTTTCTCGCTTTTTCCAGATCTTCAGGGGTATCTATTCCTACTCCAATGAAATTGGTCTCTATCATTCTGATCTTCATTCCATATTCCAGATAGCGGATGCATTCGATCTTTTCGGATATTTCCAGCGGTTTCATTTCCAGTTTTGAGAACTGTAATAAGGCGTGCTTTCTGAAAGCATATACCCCGATATGCTTAAAATAGCTTACATTATAAGAAGCTTCCCTATGATAAGGAATAACAGAACGGCTGAAATACAATGCAAAACCATTATTATCTGTAATAACCTTTACATTATTAGGATTTTCAATCTCTTCTTTTTCCATAAGCTCTATTTTTAAAGAAGCCAGAGAGATCTCCTGATGATGGTCTTCTTTAAAGACTTCTATGAGTTGCTTCAACGGTTCGGTCTTAAGGAAAGGCTCATCCCCCTGAACATTGATCACAATGTCACATTCTATATTCTGAACCGCTTCCGCAATACGGTCACTTCCCGTTTCATGCTGTCCTGTCATTACGGCTTTTCCGCCATTTTTAACGATCTCATCAAAGATAATTTCAGAGTCCGTGGCCACAAAAACTTCATCGAACAGATCTGTTTCCACAACATTCTGATAAGTAGTGGTAATGACGGTTTTTTCTCCTAATACCTGCATCAGCTTTCCCGGAAACCGGCTTGCTTCGTAACGGGCGGGGATCACAGCTATAATCTTCATTTTAATTATGAGTTATAAGTTATTAATTATGAGTTATGCTTTTTATGGTGTATTTAACCTATATAATTTGCCAGAAAAATAACTCCGTATATCCATGAAACATACAGAAACGAATAAAAAAGACCGAATCCTATGCTTTTTAACAAATTTCCTTTACACTGTCTTGAATTTTTAAACACCAAACGTAAGGCACGGAAGAATATCCAATAGAGCATTGCCGCCAGAAATAAAACCGCAACCCAAAATATAAATCCTAAAAAATACAAGGCAAAAGCAATAATAATGGCAGCCAGAAACCAAAGTATAATGGCTACTATAACTCCAAGACATCCTTCATCACCACCTCCTACATCCGGAAGGTCAAAATCTCCTCCCTCAAACGATGGCATCTTGTCCGGATATGCTTTCTTTATTCTTTCCTTATGGAAAATACTTCCCACATTATCTTTTAATTTCAGTCCATAATACAATCCAAAACTGATAAACAGGAAAAATGCACCCGCTATAATTGAGGTTGACAAAATTGAATTCTGAAATAAAGAACGGTGAGAATCTTTTCCGGAAAGCCAGACACTTACAATAACCAGGACAATGATCACTAATGTTGAGTAACATACAATTTTGGTTTCGAGAAAAGATTTCCTAGGGAAGTTCATATCAAAAGTTATAAGTTATTTATTATGAGTTTTACTTTTTGTTGTAATTATTATACTTCGGATTATTTTCAAAATTTCCAATGCTGGATTTTTTAATCTCTCAAATTCTTCTTTAGAAATATAATCTGTTGCAAATAAAAGCTCAAGCCAATAAATTGTTTCATCACATTCTTTTTGAGAAATAGAGAGTTTATGAATAAAATCCATTCTACTTTTGAGCATTTAAAGCTTCTCTAACATTTGCTCCCGAACGTAATAATTGTTTGGATAAAGTAAATTCTCTTTTTTCAGCAGTGAATTTTTTATGAAAATTCACAATATCTACTGCAAACTCGAAACTCTTTTTCCCACAACGCTTTCACTCATAACTCATAATAAATAACTTATAACTCTACTCATTTTAACTTATTTAATGCATTCTCCAGTTTCGGCATCATCACTTCAATTTCATGGATGTCTAATCCTCCTACCGAAGCCCGGAACCAGGGATCAGACTTCTCTTCCCCGAAGGCTGAAAACGGAACCAATGCCACACCCGCTTCATTGATCAGGTAAAATACCAGATCGGAAGAATTCCCGATCACCGTTCCGTCCGGTTTTGTTTTTCCGATATAATCCAGTTTGATGGTAAGGTAAAGAGCTCCCATCGGCTGAATGCTTTCTACGGCCAGTCCTTTTCCTTTCAAATCCTGAATTCCATTATGAAGGACTTTTAAACTGGCTTCAAGCTTTGCTTTAAAATCGTCTACGAAAGTAGTCACATTTTCAGAATCTTCGTAGAACTTTGCTGTAGCTTCCTGCTCTGGTTTTGGTGCCCAAGCTCCCACATGGGTAAGAAGGGCTTTCATTTTATCAATGATATGAGCCGGACCAAATCCCCATCCTACGCGCACTCCTGTTGCTGCAAGGCATTTAGAGATCCCATCAATGTAGATGGTATATTCTTTCATTTCCGGGAACAAAGAAACAGGATCGAAATGCTGTGCCCCGAAAGTAAGGTTAGAATAGATCTGGTCATACATCAGGTACAACGGCTTCTCGTTCTCTCCTCTTTTCTTGTTTTCTGCCAGGATCAGCTCGCAAATTTCAGAAAGCTGTTCTTTGGTAAACATGGTCCCTGTAGGGTTTAATGGTGAACAAAGTGCCAACAAAACAGCACCGCTCAAATGTGGTTTCAGATCATCTGCTGTTGGAAGGAAATTATTTTCAGGGGTTGTTTTTACCTCCACTTCTTTAGCGGACGTAAGATAAGCATAATGGTCGTTATTCCATGATGGAATAGGATATACGACTTTGTCCCCTTCATCCACGATTGTTTTGTATACCGCATAGATCAAGGGCCTTGATCCTGCCGTGATCAGGATATCATTCGGGTCATAATCAAGGTTCCATCTGTTTTTTAAATCCCTGGAAACTTCTTTTCTTAAAGATAAAAGTCCATTGGCAGGCGGATAATTGGTGAGATTATTCTGATAGGCTTTCTGAATCTCTTCCTTCAGCTTTGTCGGTATCGGGTAGATATTGGAATTCAGATCGCCAATAGTAAGATTGGCTATTTCTGCTCCTTTTGCCTTTAACTCATTTACTTCATTACCAATTTTTACAATTTCAGAACCGATCAGGTTCGCCGCTAATTTTGAAACTTTCACTTTATTTTTATTATTACGTTATTTATTATTGTTATAAGTTATTAATTATGAGTTATGAGTTTTTGCTTTTTGTAGTAATTATTATGCTTCTTATCATTTTTAAAATTTCCAATGCCGGATTTTTTAAACTATTAAACTCATCTTGTGAAATATAATCTGTGGCGAATAAAAGTTCGAGCCAATAGATCGTTTCATCACTTTCTTTCTGAGAAATAGAGAGTTTATGGATAAAATCCATTCTGCTTTGAGCATTCAATGCTTCTCTAACATTAGCTCCAACAGATGTTCCTGAACGTAAAATTTGCTTAGACAATATGAACTCTTTCTTTTCCAAACTAAACTTCTTGTAAAAATTTACAATACTTATGGCAAATTCAAAGCTCTTCTTCGCAATAATACTTTCACTCATAATTCATCACTCAAAACTTATAACTTATCTTATACTAATTGCAGATCTCTTTTCACTTCTTCTATTTTTTCTTCCAGCGTTATCAGTTTTTCTTTGAAATCCGCTTCTGAAGTGATGGAATCTTTTACTGAGATATAAAATTTAATTTTAGGTTCTGTTCCTGAAGGTCTTACACAAACTTTAGTCCCGTCTTGTGTGTAATAGATCAACACGTTGGATTTTGGGATGTCGTTCATTACCTTTTTTTCATTCTGGGAAACAACAAAGTTAGTCTGCTCCTTGAAATCTTTTACTTCTTCTACTAATGATCCTGCCAATTGTTTAGGCGGGTTTTCACGGAAGTTCTTCATCATATTCTGGATTTCTTCGGCGCCGTCTCTTCCTTTTCTCACCAGATTTACCAGCCCTTCATAGTACATGCCTGTTTCCTGATAGATCTCGATCATGTACTGGTACATGGTTTTACCATTGGCTTTACACCATGCGGCTATTTCGCATGCCAGAACAATACTTCCACAAGAGTCTTTGTCCCGAACGAAATCTCCGGTCATAAACCCAAAGCTTTCTTCACCACCGCAGACAAATTTTTCTCTTCCCTCCGCTTCACGGATCATCTTACCGATCCATTTGAACCCTGTAAGCCCCACTTTACAATCTACTCCAAATTTCTGGGCTATATCAAAGAAAATATCTGAAGTTACGATCGTAGAGCCTATGAACTCTTTTCCAGTGATCCTTTCCTGCTTTCTCCATTCATTCAAAATATAATAGGTAAGGATGGTATTGGTCTGGTTACCGTTCAGCAACTGCATTTCCCCGTCAAGGTTTCTTACGGCAATTCCTAATCGGTCACCATCCGGGTCTGTTCCGATAACGATATCAGCATTCGTAATTCTTGCCAAATCCATTGCCATTTCCAAAGCAGCAGGTTCTTCAGGGTTTGGAGAATCCACCGTCGGGAAATTCCCGCTTGGGATCATTTGTTCCCTTACTAAATCTATTTTTTTGAAGCCTGCCTTTTCCAATGCTTTCGGAACGGTAGTATAGGTTGTTCCGTGGATCGAAGTGAAAACAATATTCAAATTTTCTTTTCCTACATTCTGATATGTAGAATGTTCGATACAGGCATCAATATAAACATCATCCTGCTCTTCGCCTATCCACTCGATCAGGTCATCATTTCCATCGAATTTAATTTCTTCAAATTTTACGGAATATACTTCATTGATAATGGCTTCATCATGTGGAGGAACAATTTGTGCCCCGTCATTCCAGTACACTTTATAACCATTATATTCAGGCGGATTGTGAGACGCCGTCAATACGATTCCGCCGTTACAGTTTTTATCACGAACCGTAAAAGACAATTCGGGAGTGGGTCTGTGATCTTTAAAAAGCAGGACTTTAATCCCGTTGGCCGTTAAAACGTCAGCAACCAGTTTTCCGAATTCCTTAGAGTTATTACGCACGTCATATGCAATAGCCACCTTGATCTCTTCATTGGGAAACTGCTTCAGCATATAGTTCGCAAGTCCCTGTGTAGCCTGTCCTAACGTATATTTATTTAAACGATTGGTCCCAACACCCATAATGCCCCGCATCCCTCCTGTTCCAAACTCCAGCTCTCTGTAAAAAGAGTCTTCCAGGTCCGGAGAATTACTGTCGATCAAAAGCTGAACAGCTTCTCTTGTTTCCTGATCGAATGTATCACTTAACCAAAGTTTTGCTTTTTCTAATGTTGTCATATTTGTATTTTGTCCGTTTTTTAGTTTGCTATATTTAATTTTTGTCATTTTAAGGAATGAAAAATCTCTTACTATTATTTAATTAGATTCTTTACTGCACTTCGTTCCGTTCTGAATGACAAAAGAGAATATTAATTCAGTTTTTTATTCTCAACCTTCGTCGTCTTATCAATTTTAAATGCACGGATCGGGTCGTTATAATACAAAAATTTTGCAGTATTCTGAACATGCCCTTTCAGGGAATCCTTGACATTGACTTCTGCATAATTCCCGTTTTTTGAATCAATATCCAGATTTCCTATTTTCCAATAAGGCGCAATTAAACTCGCCGTATCAGAAATCTTTATCACGGCATCTTTGGTTCTTCCCAGAAAATTAGCCCTGCTTCTGTTCAGCATTTCCACTTCTGCTCTTCTCGTATTCACTGAACCCATAAATGTAGCATTATTTTTCAAATTCAGCCTAAAATTATCGGTTTTTATTTCACTGGAAATATTCATTTCTGCGGAATCTGAAATACTTATTTTTTCCGGGCTGTATCTGGAATAAATGGTAATATTATAAAAATCAACACCTTTTGTTTCCCTAAGCTCGGTAATGAACAAACCTTCGTCTTTTACTTCAATATGAAGGTTATCATAAATATTGGGATACGTTTCCACATTGACCATACTTTTATTTCCCCGAACAAGAAACGTTCTGAATTTTCCTTTCAGAAAGATATTTTTAAAATTTTCCACAGGAATTTCCTTGCTTTCAATGGTTCCTTTCGGAGCTATCTTTCCACAGGAAACAACAAGGATAAGTATGAATAAAAGGCTGATATATTTTTTCATGCTGTTTTAAAAGATTTCATTGAAATTGGAGAATGACTAAGTATAGTTAATTAGTTTTTATATTGAGTATGAAAACACTTTCAAATTAAACTAAAAGAGTGGTTAAGTCTTAACTTGTATAAACTTCAAGAAACAGTAAAAGAGGTTTCAATCTTTATTTATTATTATTTTTAGATCACTTCATCAATATTATAATTCTTATGCTCTCTATGGGTCCTGATGATCATTTCCCCTAAAAACCCAGCTACAAAAAGTAAAGTTCCCAGGATCATCATAGTCAGGGCAATAAAAAACCAGGGATTATTTGTAATAAGATGTCCGTAAATTCCTCTGGAAACATCAATCAGCTTTGAAATTCCCAGCCAAAGTGCAGAAAGGAAACCGACAATAAACATCAGGGTTCCCACAGCACCAAAGAAATGCATCGGTCTCCCTCCAAACCGGCTTACAAACCAAAGGGTAATCAGATCCAGAAACCCACGGACAAATCGTTCTGTTCCGAATTTTGAAGTTCCGTAGGGTCTTGCCTGATGCTGCACTTCTTTTTCCGTAATTCTTCTGAATCCTGCATTAGCAGCCAATACGGGAATATAGCGATGCATATCTCCATATACGTCTATAGATTTCACCACCTGCTTCTTATAAGCTTTCAGCCCGCAGTTGAAATCATGAAGATGGACCCCGGATACTTTTCTCGCAGCCGCATTGAAGAGCTTAGACGGAATATTTTTGGTCATTACATTATCAAAGCGTTTCTTTTTCCAGCCGGAAACAATATCATAATTATCCTCGATCACCATGTTATACAATTCCGGGATCTCTTCCGGAAAGTCCTGAAGATCGGCATCCATAGTAATCACCACCTCTCCGTTAACTCTTTCAAAAGCCGCATGCAAAGCCTGTGATTTTCCGTAGTTTCTGGAAAATTTAATAGCATGGATCTGAGGGTGCTGTATTTTAAGGTTCTCAATGATACTCCATGACAAATCCGTACTCCCGTCATCTACAAACCAGATCTCATAAGACAGATTATTGGTTTTACAAACGTTATCAATCCTTGAAAAAAGCTCTTCCAAGGAGGCCTTTTCATTAAGTAACGGAATAACTATAGATAAATTCATTTAAAATATTGTAAATTATTGCTGACTGGTTCTTGTTCTGAAAAATGCTCCGAAAAACAGTGACAAAACTACATAAAATATAAGAATTGCTGCAAAATATCCGGAAAAATGACTTACCGTAAGCATATCTTTTCCTTTAACTGCTTCGGGAGTGAAACTCTGAAGCCTTTCTTTATATTTCTGGTCTAATTCATCAATATCTTTCTGATGTTTCAAGATCTTTCTGGCCGAAGTATATTCCTTATTCAGCTCTGTTTTTTGTCTTTGTACATATTGATAATTCAGTAGCCTTTTGGCATCCGTATCTACGAAGTTCAAAAATGCATAGATGCTGAAAATGGAAAGAATACCACCCATAAACATGGGTAGAAATGCTCTTTTAAAAGCTGCCCTGAAAGTGACAACCCTGTTGCTGTTCCAATAGGATTTTACTGACCAGAACGCTGCACCGGCATAGAGAACAGGCAAGAGGAACGCATTGATCTTGAGCGATGTATCAAAATAATTGATTCCTGAATAGAAGTAATACACTATGAAAAAAATGATCATAGTGGCTATAAAAAGTATAATTCCTAGTGTTGATGGACTTTTCGTCATAATTTTATCATTTAATAATGTAACAGTTTATCAATATAGCTGTGCAACAATTATTTATATGCTAATATATTTTATATAATTATTTGACCCTACTAAACTGTTTTATTATTGTTACATTATTACATTGCTATATTGTTATATTTTTTTAAAAATTTATTTCTCTAAATTTCAATCTTTTATCTGTGGTCATGTGTTTTCCAGACTATTTTTTCTTTAATTCTGTTTTCTCATTCATAATAATTTGCTATCTTTGCACCGGCAAGTCCTACACAACCAGCTCCTGAGAATCCTCCAGGGTGGGAACGCAGCAAAGGTAATTGGTCGTAGCGGTGTGATGTAGATAGCTTGCCATTTTTTATTTCCTTTAGTTTAAAATTCAAACTCCTCTCCCAGTTTCGGTAAAACAAGTTCTACATTTTTATCACTGAAATGCTGTAATGCACTTTCATGATTGATTTTTATTGGCGGGAAGGTATCAAAATGACATCCGATCACCTTTGGTGTTTTCAATAACTCAGCTGCTGCAAAAGCTGCTTTTCTCGGGCACATGGTATAATGGCTGCCAATAGGTAGAATGGACAGATCTATATGTCCGAATAATCTCGGGAACAGTTCCATATCTGCCATTACACCGGTATCTCCTGCCAGATAGATGTTTTTACCTTCAGGAAGCCTGAAAATATATCCTACAGGCACGCCTCCGTAGCTTCCGTCCGGAAATGAGCTTGTATGATGGGCCGGAACCATGGAAATTTTAAGATCATCAATTTTTGCGGATCCTCCTAAGTTCACATCGTCCGTATTCTTGGCATTTTTAAAATAACCGCAAATCTCAGGAACCGCAATGATGGTTGCTTCCGGATGATGCTGCAAGACTTCTTCCACATCGGCAATATGATCTCCGTGTGCATGGGTCAACAGGATATAATCTATCTTTTGAGCGGCGATATCAAAACCCGACTGGGCTTTCTGATAGTTGTAAAAAGGGTCGCTCAAAATGGTTTTGTCTTTATAAGTAAACAAAAAACAGTTTTGTCCCAGATATTGTATTTTCATTTTTTAATTTTTTATTAACAATAGTAAAAGTAATACTGAATATATGCAGCCTGCAGTATTTATAAAGAGGAAAGATCTATTATATTTTTTTCCTTTAAATAATGTAAATAAAGCAGGTATAATAAATAGGTTACAAATAATAAAAAAAGGTAATATTAAATATCCAAATCCCATCGCTCCTCCGTCTGTCATAAGGATTTTTGATGTACCATACAGAAAATAAGGGCTTAAAATCAATACCAATATTGATAATATTATATTAATTCTTTTTATGGTCCGGATATTCACCTTTATTTCTGCGGGAATTTATCTTCAATCAGGTTGAGTCTGATCCTGTGTTCCAGATAAGCCTTGCAACCATCTAAAACCGTTGTAAAACCTCCAGTGTTATCATTAATAATTTTTGCCAGATCTTCTCCGGTTTGGATAAATCCGTAGCTTGTAATAACAACAAGAGTTCCTTTTTCCATCTGTTTGAATTCATAATCTACATTGGTTACAGGATCTCCCCATATTGTTCTGATCAGCTGGTCTGAGATAATCTCCTCTACTTTTACATCAGATTTCACGCCATACATTTCCCATTCCCATGTAACCGTTTTGCCTTCTTCCAATCTTCCGGTAGATTTTGTAAACCAAAAATTAGTAGTAATTTCAGGATTGATGAATGCTTCAAAGACCTCTTCAACCGGTCTTCTGATCAGCATCTGAGCTTCAACATATACAGTAGAACTCATAATAATAGTATTTTAATTAAAATAATTAAGACCGAAAGCCGTAAGAACCGCCATCATCAATGTCATGATGCCCACCTGCTTCAGGAAAGGATCAAGTTCTTTCGGTTCTTTTACAGACATTATTTTTCTTCTTAGTTTCATCAGAGGAAGCAACAAAATCATGACAATGAAAACATAGTAGTTCTGCATCTGTATAAAACCGTTTACTCCTAAAAATATAAGGATCAGGATCAGGGGAAGCTGAAGCAGGATCATTTCATAGATCATGGCATTTCTGAAGCCTAATCTTAAAGCTAAGCTGTTCTTTCCGGATAACCTGTCGCTTTCAATATCCCTCATATTGTTAAGGTTAAGGACCGCCATGCTCATCATCCCGATGGCCGTGCCCGGAAGCAAAACGTCCCAGCTGAAAGTTTTTGTAAACAGAAAATAGCTTCCGCAAACGGAAACCAATCCGAAAAATATGAATACAAAAAGATCTCCCAATCCCATATATCCATAAGGTTTTTTACCCACGGTATAACCGATCGCAGCCAAAATGCTTGCTATTCCCAGCCCTATAAAAATATAAAACTCATTCATATGCTCCGGAATAAAAGCAACATACAACAGAGCAACCGTAGCAGCCAGAGATAATATGGAAAAAAGGATCACCGCATTCTTCATCTGCTTTGCCGTGATCTTTCCTGAGGCTACAGCCCTGGATTCCGCTTCGTTAATCCTTTTGGCATCAGTTCCTTTCACCCCGTCACCATAATCATTGGCATAGTTTGATAAAACCTGATACAGCAGGGTCACCAGAAGAGCCAGTGCAAATATTTTCCAGTCCCAGGTTCCGCCTTCACCATACAGTCTCCATTTTGCAATGAAGGCTCCCATGATAATCCCGCTTAGAGACAGCGGTAATGTTCTCAGCCTTGCGGCTTTTATCCATTCTGACATTATTATTTATTTTGAATGATTTTTAGACTTTTCTATTGTATAGATCATATAATTGAAAAGTCTCTTTGCTTTTAAAAAATCTACTGCAGAAAAGCTAAATCTGCCTGCAGACGTATATAAGATAATACTTCCTATGTTCGCTTTTCTTTGCCAAAAATACTGAGAAATTTTCACAGTCTGAAGTTTTTCTATTTCAAAAGTACGGTAATGGATGTCCCAAAATCCGGATCTCAGCCTGATAAATCTGTCACTGTAATATAACCTGAGATTAAGGAAAGAAACCACTAAGAAGAGCTCCACAATAATGAAATAGGCTAAAACTATCAGCCAATAATCCATCAGCAGGTTCTTATTAAAAATACAAATTAAAACCAGCGGAAAAATAATCCATTTCATGTTATTCACGACAAGCCATCTGAAATTGGGTTTAAGAGCATGTTTAAACTCTGGTTCCTGTTTCCAGATCGAAAAAATTAATTTTTCTTTTTCGCTTTGATGGATACCCGGAACAGAGGAAACATTTTTCTCATCTTCCCCTTTACCCATTTGAAGGAATCTGATGAACGAAACATTCAGTTTTCTCTGGATCCAGTTTTGGGTTTCTGTAATTACCTGCACTTTAGTTTTGGTAACTATAGCATTCTTTGTATTGAATAAACCGTATTCTAATGATAAACGCTGATCATTCTCAGCGATCCTGAAGTTATAATAGCGGATCAATGTACGTATCACATTGATGAGAACACCCAGAATGACCACAAAAAAGATCAGCCCAGCAATAACGGGAACCGAGAACGTCATGAGCTGTGAAGTAAGCTCTTCATAATTGAGCCTGGTTTCAAAATCAGCTTTATCCAGCAGGTCATTGACCTGAAAGATCCCGTAAATACCTAAACTTATTAAGGCAAAGAAACTCTGGACATAGTTTGCTGTGAATCCGTATTTTAATAAACTGAGGGTTGAGATCCTGATGCTTTGCGGAGCTGTTTTTTCTTCAACAGGTTCGTTCGTATTTTCTATCTTCAGATCATTTTCTGAAAGAAGGTATTTTTTCAGATCCACGGCATTCTGACGGGAAAGCGCAGAAACAGAAACTTCTTTCTCTGAACTTCCCGGTGTATCGATCTCCAGTTTATAGATATTAAATATGCGGTGGATAAACGGTTGGGAAATATTAACTTCCTGGATCTTATCTTTTTTGATCTTTATGGTTGATTTATTGATAATGCCTTTATGGATCACAAATTCCTCATTTTCCGGATCTATATAATATTTGAAATTATAATACTGTAAAACCGCTGAAACAATTAAAAGAATTAAAACCGCAATTATAAAAAGAACAATGAATACCGGGCTTATATCCTTTTTTTTGAAAAAAAATATGAAGATCAGCGCCCAGGAATTCTTGATCACCTGCCCTATGGAATACAAAAAAAGCAGTACAATCCCCGTCCTCGATTGTCTCTGAGGCTGGAAAAAAGAGTTATGCTCCTGTTCCATCTTCTGCATATTCAGCTTTGATATTTTTCAGGATCAGATCATTAATTCCTTCTGCAGTTTCTTCCGGCAAACCGTTAACGGATATATCACCGGCGTCGGTTCCTGCTGTGTATACGGAAATGGATTTCAGTTTCAGTATTTTTGAAAACCAACCCTGTTCTACTTTAACGTGCTGTATCCTGTTAAAAGGTACAATGATCAATGTTCTTTTCAGCCAGCCGTGCTGGTAAACGAGGTCATTTTCCCGAACTGCATATTTTCTGTACTTAAAGCCTATAGCCGCACTCAGGAATAAAAAGGCAATCAATAATACAACGACTGTAAATACCATTCCTATCTGAAGTGATGAAAAATCTTCGCGAAAGAAAAGATAAGCCGCTAAAAATCCTGAAAGCAAAAACAGTGAAAATAAAATAGTATTCAGGATGATTATTTTAAAATACTGCGGAGAAACCGGAGTGAGTTCCAAATCCTCAAAATTTGGAATTTCAAGATCAAAAAGCTGCTTATTTTCAAATTTTTGTTCCATTAACTGATCAGAAACCCAGTTTTTGAGTTTCCCGGTTGTATTGGTTTATGATATCCACTGATTTTCTCCAAAGTTTGGCTTTCTTTTTTCCAGGAATGCATTTCTTCCTTCTTTTGCCTCTTCGGTCATATACGCTAAACGGGTGGCTTCTCCTGCAAAAACCTGCTGCCCTACCATTCCGTCATCTGTAAGGTTCATAGCGAATTTCAGCATCCTGATAGAGGTAGGGGATTTTGCCAGTATTTCCTGTGCCCATTCGTAAGCCGTATCTTCCAGTTCATCGTGAGGGATCACTGCATTCACCATTCCCATATCGAATGCTTCCTGGGCGGAATAATTTCTTCCTAAAAAGAAGATCTCACGGGCTTTTTTCTGGCCCACCATTTTCGCTAAATAAGCAGAACCGTAGCCACCGTCAAAGCTTGTAACATCCGCATCGGTCTGTTTGAAAATAGCATGTTCCTTACTCGCTAAAGTAAGGTCGCAAACCACATGAAGTGAATGCCCACCGCCTACTGCCCAACCCGGAACTACTGCAATCACAGCTTTCGGCATGAAACGGATGAGACGCTGAACTTCTAAGATATTTAACCGGTGCCTTCCGTCTTCACCTACATATCCCTGATGCCCCCTCGCTTTCTGATCGCCGCCACTGCAAAATGCCCAGCCTCCGTCTTTAGGGCTCGGCCCTTCTCCCGAAAGCAATACAACCCCTATTGAAGGATCTTCTGAAGCATCATAAAAGGCATCATATAATTCCGAAGTCGTTTTGGGCCTGAAAGCATTACGGATCTCCGGTCTGTTGAAAGCAATCCTTGCTACTCCGTTACATTTTTTATAGGTAATATCCTCGTATTCTTTGGCGGTTTTCCACTCGATCATTTTGTAAAAATTTTTCTCAAATATACGGAATTACAGAGAATTTTAACATTCAAATTTGATGATAATCACCCGAAAAATATTAAAATAAACTATATTCTGCCCAGAGTAAAAAACAAAAAACCGGAACAATATCTGTTCCGGTTCCGGTTATTCTTTAAAAGAAATTATTGTTTAGGCTGTTGTGCCTGAAGTTCAGCTTCTTTAGCTTTCATTTCAGCCATTTTTGGCTGATTTTTAGTTATTCCGTAGATGTTTTTTAGTGTGGTAACCGCTTCTAAATTGGTCGGATTGGTCTGATACCATTTTTCAGCATAGGGTAAAGCCTTATCGAATCTTGCTTTTCTGGCTTCGATAAGTTCCGTTGCTTTATCTGGATCCGATTTTCTTACTGCATTGATATCGTTGACTGCTTTTTCATCATCTCCGATAACTGTCAACACCAGGTTCTGATGTGCATTGGACATAGCCGGCTGAAGCTCAAGTGCTTTTTTGAATGAAGTTTCTGCATCCGCTACCGTGGCCGGATTTTTAGACTGTAATACTCCCAGGTTATACCAATTGGTAGCATCGTTAGGATTTTTAGCCAGCTGCTCTTTCAGGTTGACCATGAATTTATCGGTATCTCCGGCCTGATAAAGAGCGGTTCCCTGAAATTCTTTTAACTTGGTGCTATTAGGGAATTTTGCCAATCCTTTTTCAATAATAGCTAAGGCTTCATTATTTTTCTTTGCATTCAAAAGCAGTGTAGCCTGTGTTTCATACAGGTCGGCTTCTACGCTTTTAGTCTGCTCTGTTTTAAAATCAGTATAATCTTTGCTGGTTTTTTTAAGGATCTCCCAGGTATTCTTGTCATAAGTTGAAACCTGACCGTTTTTATCTTTGGCAGTATAAGTAGTCTGAACTCCTGTATACCCGGAATTGATCAAATCTGTATATATTTTAATAGCTTCATCCACATTATTAGCCAATGCATAGCTAACTCCTGCATAATACATATATAATTTGTCTTCCTGACCATTCGTCTTTAATAAGTTATATACTTCTAAAAACTTGGGAGCAGCAGCAGCATAGTTTTTTACATTATACGCATCCATAGCTGCTTTATTAGCACTCTGAAGCTTTGCGTTAATATCTTCCTTTTGCCCAAAAGCAAAGGCAGACGCCACAATAGCCATACCTAAAATTAGCTTTCTCATAATCACTATTTTATATTAATTGTACAAATTTATTCTTCAGAATCAGCATTCTCATTTCCTTCAGCCGGGTTTTCATTTTCGGCCTGAGGTGTTGCGTTGCTTTCCTGATTATCAGCTGCATCTGCCCCTTCTTCAATTTCTTCAGAATCATCTTCTACATCTTTATCCATCGCTACTTTTGCAATGGCTGCAATTTCATCATTTTTCTTAAGGTTGATCATTCTTACCCCTTGCGTATTTCTTCCCATCACCCTCATTTCATCCATTCCCATTCTGATGGCCACTCCTGATTTATTGATGATCATTAACCCGTCTTCATCCGTCACATTCTGAATGGCGATCAGGTTTCCTGTTTTATCAGTAATATTAAGGGTAATTACTCCTTTTCCTCCCCTGTTGGTGATTCTGTAATCCTCTACTGCAGTTCTCTTTCCATATCCCTTCTCAGAAACCACAAGTACCGTTTCATTTTCTACATCATTCACAACAATCATACCAATAACCTCATCATTGTCTTCAAGCGTGATACCACGCACCCCGATGGAGCTTCTTCCTACTTCTCTTACTTTTTCTTCAGGGAAACGGATACATTTACCGTTTTTAGTAGCGATCATGATCTGAGAGTTTCCGTTAGTCAGGTAAGCACTTAATAACTGGTCGTTATCTCTGATCTCAATGGCATTAACCCCATTCACTCTTGGTCTTGAATAAGCTTCAAGCGAAGTTTTCTTGATTGTTCCGTTCTTGGTAACCATTACCACACTCATCTGATTTACATATTCAGAATCTTTAAGGTTGTTGGTTCTGATGTACGCTTTGATCTTATCATCCGGCTCTATATTGATAAGGTTCTGAACCGCTCTTCCTTTTGCCGTTTTGGAACCTTCCGGAATTTCGAATACCCTCAGCCAGTAACATCTTCCTTTTTCGGTAAAGAACAGCATATACTGATGGTTGGTTGCAGAAACGATATATTCAAGGAAATCTTCATCCCTTGTCGTCGCAGCCCTGTTTCCTACACCGCCCCTGCTTTGGATCTTATATTCGGAAAGTGATGTTCTCTTGATGTATCCTGCGTGAGAAATGGTAAGAACCACGGATTCATTCGGAATGATATCTTCAATTGACATTTCTCCGCCTGAATAATCGATCTCGGTTCTTCTTTCGTCACCGTATTTTTCTTTAATTTCAATTAATTCTTCCTTGATGATCTGGAATCTTCTGCCTTCGTTGGCAAGGATGTCTTCCAAATTCTTAATCTCCTTCATAATGGCTTCGTACTCGTCACGGATCTTGTCAAGCTCCATTCCTGTTAAACGAGCCAAACGAAGATCCAGGATCGCCTGAGCTTGAATTTCGGAGAGGTCAAATGCTTCGATCAGGCCTTCTTTAGCTGCCTGAGGATTTGCACTGTGACGGATGATGGAAATGGCTTTATCTAAAGCATCCTGAGTACCGATCACTTTCATGAAGCCTTCAAGGATGTGGGCCCTTTCTTTAGCTTTTTTCAGCTCATATTCAGTTCTTCTTACGATCACAACATGCCTGTGCTCAACAAAGTGATGGATAATATCCTTCAGATTCAGCTGTTCCGGCCTTCCGTTGACCAATGCAATATTATTGACACTAAAAGAGGTTTGAAGCGCTGTATATTTGTATAAAAGGTTCAGGACTACATTCGGGATCGCATCATTTTTCAATTCATATACAACACGCAGACCTTTTCTGTCTGACTCATCCCTTATTTCATATATTCCCGGAATTTTTTCATCTTTAACCAGTTCTGCTGTTCTGGCGATCATCTCTGCCTTATTAACCTGATAAGGAATTTCAGTAACGATAATGGCATTTCTGTTTCCTATTTCTTCAAAGCTGACTTTGGCACGAAGAATAACTCTTCCTCTACCGGTATGGAAAGCATCCCTTACCCCGTCATAGCCATAAATGATGCCTCCTGTAGGGAAATCGGGAGCAATAATGTGCTGCATCAGCTCATCGATGGTAATTTCCTTGTTATCAATATAGGCACAGATAGCGTCTATAGATTCTGATAAGTTATGCGGGGCCATATTGGTCGCCATCCCTACCGCAATACCGGAAGTTCCGTTCACCAAAAGGTTTGGAACTTTAGTAGGCATTACCGTAGGTTCAGTTAAACTATCATCAAAGTTATTCTGAAAATCTACCGTTTCTTTATCCAGGTCTGAAAGGATCTCATCGGAGATCTTTTTTAATCTTGCTTCGGTATAACGCATTGCCGCAGGGGGGTCACCATCCATAGATCCAAAGTTCCCCTGGCCGTCAACCTGAGGATAACGTAAGCTCCATTCCTGGGCCATTCTCACCATTGCATCATATACAGAGGAGTCACCGTGCGGATGATATTTACCTAAAACATCCCCAACAATTCTCGCAGATTTTAAATATTTTCTATTGGAAAAAACCCCTAAGCCATACATACCATAAAGCACTCTTCTATGAACGGGTTTCAAGCCATCTCTTACATCCGGTAATGCTCTGGAAACAATAACGGACATCGAATAATCGATATAAGATGACTTCATTTCATCAACAATGTTGATAGGAATCAGTCTTTCTCCTTCTTTTTGCATAAACAAATTTTATTATAATGATAGTCAGACCCTTAGATGAGTGTCTGAGAATTATTTGTTACCCTTTTTTAATAACGGGCTAATTTACGAAAAATTTGCCGATTTTTGCCCTAGAATTTATCCACAAAATCTTAAAAATTCATAAAATATGAGCGTATTAAGTATAACTTTCCATTGTCCGAAAAATAATATTGAGGAATGGGAAAATTATATGGACGAGTCACTGATCTTAATGACTGAAAATCTTATGGATGTAAATAAATATATCCTTTCTGAAGTACACAGTGATTATATTGAGGAGGGAAAGAATTACAACCTTCTTTTGCTGTTTGATAATGATGATCTTCGGAATGATTTTATTCAAAGTGAACTGGTAAATATCACGGAAAGAATTGAGAAAAAGTTCGGACAGGATATTATGATTTTCAACACGTTTTTAAATCCAAAGAAATCTAGGTTTTAAACGATAAAGGATAAAAGCCCTGATGTTGATCGGGGCTTTTGGGTTATTAATTTTTGATCTTTGAGCCTGTTTTTTTTGAACTATTAAAGAACCATAAGATGTTATTAAGTATTATAGTCTAATATAGGTCGTTTATTGAACTTTGTTTTAATATTTTTTACGACTATAAATCCTAGTTTATACTTATTAATAAACCTTTTCGCTTCTTCTTTCCAGCATGACCACATCTTTCCATTCACCATTCAGTTTTCCTAATTTCTGACGGGTGCCTACGATCCGGAAACCGTTTTTCTGATGGAATTTGACTGATGCCTGATTTTCCGGGAATATATTGGACTGTAAGGTCCAGAATCCGTGATCTTCACTATCTAAAATCATCTTTCTGAGTAATACTGATCCCAAACCCAATCCCTGATATTTATCGTCAAAATAAATGCTGACTTCTGCAACGCCTTTAAAACACTGTCTCTTACTTACGGGTTTCAACCCGCACCAGCCTACGACTTCATCGTTTTCATTTTCCAATACCCATCGGCAGTCATTAAAAAATTCCATACCCCAGGCTTCCGCGTTGGGAACTTCTGTCTCGAAAGTCGCCATTCCTCCATCGATACCCATCCGGAAAATTTCCAAAACCCGGGGAATATCTCCCGGAAGCATTTCTCTTAATTCGTAATTCATTGTGCTAGTGATATTTTCTTTTATTTTTTCGCTTTATCCTTGTATAATGTGTCTGCTTATCGTTCTCATCCTGTGATATAACGCTGATATTTCCGTCAACTTCCAGAATAGAGAGTTTCACATGTTTTATTGTCTCTACTCCATGTTCTCTTATGGCTTCTTTCAGCTCATCCTCGGTAATTTTCACTTTGCTCAGGGCTTTTTCATCAACTATACCGTCTTTAACCAAAATTACAGGATCATCCTCAAGAAATTTTTCAAAAGAATGGTTGGAGAACATCAGCCTTTTGACAATAAAATTAGCGGCAAACAATACTAATGCAGCAATAAGACCGCCCTGCAAAGAGGTATCCTGCCCCACCATAGCGTTCTGTACGGCATTGGAAATAAGCAGCAGCAAGACCACGTCTCCGGCATTAAGCTGGGAAAGCTGGTTTTTACCAAATAAACGGATAGCTATTACCATAAAAAGGTAAACGCAAAGGGAGCGGACCACTACATCAAGAATAGGATTCACAATAGTTTATTTATACTCAAATGTATAAATTTTTACGTTTTGCGGAATGTAAATTTTAAGATTTTAATGAAATAAAAAAACCGCTTAAAAAGCGGCTTTAATTTTTTAAGGACATTGAGCAATCGGAACTTCGCTGCATACTACAGCATTCATCCATTCGCAGTAAACACAGTACTTTTTAGGAGCACCGCCACTTACTTTTTTCAATTCTTCTTTTGAAAGTTTTTTCAGATTTTTCATATCGTTTTACTTTTGCTGGTTCAATTTAAAACGAAATATCTAATACTTTATTACAGCTTAAGGTTTAAAACTTTCAGCATTTTCAGATTCAAACATTAAAGTTCTCTCTTTAAAAACTTCCCTGTAAGACTCTTTTTAGATTTTATAATCTCTTCCGGGGTTCCCTGTGCTACGATCTGTCCGCCATGCTTCCCGCCTTCAGGACCAACATCTATAATGTGGTCCGCCATTTTGATGACATCCATATTATGCTCAATAATGATGAATGAATTCCCAAGATCTACCAATTGATTGATCGCATCCATCAGGATCTTTACATCTTCAAAATGAAGCCCGGTTGTAGGCTCATCCAGGATGTACAATGTATTTCCCGTCTGTCTCTTGGCTAGTTCCGTGGCCAGTTTTATACGTTGTGCTTCACCACCGGAAAGTGTGGTAGACTGTTGTCCCAAGGTGATGTACCCTAGACCTACATCATGCAGGGTTTTCACTCTGGCATAGATCTTCGGGATCGGCTGGAAGAATTCCACGGCTTCATCGATCGTCATGTCCAGTACATCGGAAATGGATTTTCCTTTATAACGGACTTCCAGGGTTTCTCTATTGAAACGCTTTCCGTTGCAGGTTTCGCAATGAACATATACATCCGGCAGGAAGTTCATTTCAATGACCTTCAAGCCTCCGCCCTGGCAGGTTTCGCATCTTCCGCCTTTCACATTGAAAGAGAATCTTCCTGGCTTATATCCACGGATCTTACTTTCCGGCAATTCTGAAAAAAGGTTTCTGATATCCGTAAACATTCCTGTGTAGGTTGCAGGATTTGAACGCGGGGTCCTTCCGATCGGGGTCTGGTCTACATCTACAATTTTATCAATATTCTCAAGCCCTTCGATCTTTTTATAGGGTAAGGGCTCCTGAACTGCCCTGTAAAAATGCTTGTTAAGGATTGGGTAGAGGGTTCCATTAATGAGTGAAGATTTTCCGCTTCCCGAGATACCGGTAACCACCACCAGTTTTCCTAATGGAATATCAAGGTTTACACTCTTAAGATTATTTCCGGTAGCTCCTTTCAGCAATATGCTTTTACCATTTCCGGCTCTTCTTTCTGACGGAACCTCTATTTTTCTTTTTCCGTTAATGTATTGCGCCGTAATGGTATCGGCTTTCAGCAGATCTTTGGGTTTTCCCTGCCAGAGGATCTCTCCACCAAATTTACCGGCTCTTGGACCAATATCCAGCACCTCATCAGCTTCCAGGATCATATCTTTGTCATGCTCTACTACTAAAACGGAATTTCCAATGTCTCTGAGATTTTTCAGTGAATTGATCAATCGCTCATTATCTCTCTGATGCAACCCGATGCTGGGTTCATCCAGAATATACAGCACATTTACCAGCTGGGAGCCAATCTGTGTTGCGAGACGGATCCTCTGGGATTCTCCTCCTGAAAGTGTTTTTGAGCTTCTGCTCAGACTCAGGTAGTCCAGCCCCACATCCAATAAGAATTGCAGGCGGGTTTCGATCTCTTTTAAAATCTCGTGGGCAATGATCTTATTTTTTTCGGAAAATTTATCTTTAACCTCTTTCAGCCAATCCTGTAAATCAGCCAGACTCAAGGCATTGACCTCAGCAATATTTTTTCCATCGATCTTAAAACTCAGGCTTGACTGCTGAAGACGCGTTCCGCCACATTCAGGGCAGGCTTCTTCTGTTGTAAAGTGCCTTTCCAAAAGGATCGCTTCATAGGTTTCCCTCTCATCGATAATCTCCTCCATGAAAGGAATCAATCCATCGAAACTAACCTTTATTTTCTTGGTAATCCCGGCATATTTAAGATCTTTATTGAATTCTTTATGACAGCCGTTATACATATAATCCAATGCTTCCTCAGGAACCTCTTTTAAAGGAGTGGCCAAGCCCAAACCGAAAATTTCAAGGATACTTTTGATCTGCGACAAGATCCATTTGTTGGATTTAATATCTTCCAGAGGAAGTAGACCACCCTGATTAATGGATAGTTTAGGATTATCGATAAAATAATCTGTATTGATCTTTTTGATGGTTCCCAGTCCTTTACAGTTCGGGCAACTTCCTTTCGGAGAGTTGAAGGAGAAAGTATTGGGTTCGGGCAAAGCTAATGAATGGCCGGTTTCCGCATCCATCAGGTTTTTTGAAAAATATTCGATATCCGTGCCTCCCAGTCTCTGGATCCCGATGATCCCTTCTCCCATTTCCATAGCTGTTCTCAGGGATTTTTCCATTCTGTTTTCGGAAGCACTTTCCCCTATGATCCAGCGGTCGATCACAATATCAATATCGTGGGTTTTATATCGGTCAAGCTTTAAGTCATATTCAATATCCTGCAGCTCACCATCAATTCTTGCCTGTCCATACCCTTTTTTTGCCATTTGTACGAAAAGCTCATGATAGTGCCCTTTTCTTGCTCTCACAACCGGAGCCAACAGCATTATTTTTTCTCCTTTATAATTTTCTTTAATGGTCTCGAGGATCTGCTCTTCGGTATAGCTTACCAGCTTTTTTCCCGTGGATAATGAATAGGCATCGGATACCCTTGCATATAAAAGACGAAGAAAGTCATATAATTCGGTAACGGTCCCTACTGTAGAACGAGGGTTTTTATTCGTGGTTTTCTGTTCAATGGCAATTACGGGAGAAAGTCCTTCTATCTTATCTACATCCGGACGCTCTAATCCTCCCAGGAACTGACGGGCATACGCGGAAAAAGTTTCAATATACCGGCGCTGGCCTTCTGCAAAAATGGTATCGAAAGCCAGTGAAGATTTCCCGCTCCCGGAAAGCCCTGTGATCACCACCAATTCATTGCGTGGGATTTTAACATTAATGTTTTTAAGATTATGCTCGCGTGCGCCGTAAACCTCTATATATTCCGTTGATTTGCTCATAATGTAGAGTGATTCTGCCTGAAAATCACGATGGGCAAAATTACGGAATTTTATGGAATTTTATTCACCACTAATGTTACAAAAGTTTTTGTTTTTAAATTAATAAAAAACTACTTTTCTAAGTGAGATACTTCGACTTCGCTCAGCATGGCAAACAGGATGTTTAATGAAATTATAATAGCAATTATAAGAGTTAATAATGTCTGAGAATAAGGAATTCCGGCTTTCAAACAAGTTTGAAAGCCGGAATTCTAAACTGTAACTAATTGTTATTCATTAACTTTTTTATTTCTATTGATAAAGTAATACACCGGAAGCCCCAATAAAACCATTAAAAATCCGGGCCATGTGTACTGCTGCTTATAGATGAGAAGCAGAATGCAGAACCCTGCACCTATCAATAAATAAATGATGGGAGTAATCGGATATAGCCATGTTTTATAAGGCCTTTCCAGATCAGGTTTTTTAAATCTTAGGTAGATCACTCCGAACACGGTGATCATATAGAATAACACGATCACAAAAGAAATCATATCCAGAAGGTTTCCATACTGTCCGCTTAAGCACAAAACAGAAGCCCAGATTCCCTGCATCCATAATGCATTGGCCGGAACATCATTTTTATTATTATCTACAGCTGACTTAAAAAACAAACCGTCTTTAGCCATTGTCTGAAAAACCCTGGCTCCAGCCAAGATCAGTCCGTTGTTACATCCGAAAGTGGATACCATCACCAATATAGCAATAATAATGGTTCCCGCACTCCCGAATATATTCTGTGAAGCCGCCACCGCCACCCTGTCATTCGCAGCAAATGCAATGGAATCCCTGTCTAAGGCATTCAGGTAAATATAATTTACGGCAATATATAAAATCATTACGGCAGTTGTCCCGTAAATCATTGATTTCACTACATTCTTCTTTGGGTTTTCAATCTCACCTGAAACGAAAGTCACACTTTCCCATGCTACGGAACTGAAAACCGAACCCACCATTGCCGCTGCAATCCCACCGAGTAATGTCATACCTCCAATAGGCTCCCATCCTTCTTTAAGGAAATTTCCGTCTATATCTTTTTTAAGATTGTTAAAAGAATCAGATCCTAAACTGAAATTTTCTGATAAATGGGAAACATCCACTAAAATAAAGCCTACTGCTATCAGCCCCAATAAAGCCAATACTTTAGATCCTGTGAAAATATTCTGTAATAATTTCCCGCTTTCCACCCCTCTTGTATTGATATAGGTCAGCAGAAGAATAATGGCAATAGCTAATATCTGTATCCAGGTGATCTTAAATTCTCCACTCTGAAAAATAGGAGCCGCATCGTTAAGGGCAGGAACGAGATAGGCTGTAAATTTCCCGAAGGCCATAGCCACAGCAGCAATTGTACCTGTCTGGATCACAGTGAACAATCCCCATCCATAAAGAAAGCCCATTTTTTTGCCAAAAATTTCGGTAAGATAAGTGTATTGTCCTCCCGCTTTAGGAAATAGGGCCGAAAGCTCACCGTAACTTATTGCAGCTGCTACGGTCATGATCCCGGTAATGACCCAAACAATGATCATCCAGTATCCGGAACCCAGATTTCTCATCATATCGGCACTTACTATAAATATTCCGCTACCGATCATAGAGCCCATTACAAGCATAATGGCGTCCCAAAGTTTTAGTTTTTTCTGCATAGTGATGTATAGGGGTCAAATATAAACAAATATGCATTTGGTTTTTAACTTTGTTTGTATTTTGGTACTTAATATGACTTTTCTCAAAAAATTAACTCAAAAGTTTTTAATCAGGCTTTAAAAGTCATTAAAAGGTCCATATACAAGGCCATTTCGACTTAGCTCGTTTTTCCTAAAGTTTTTTATCCACCTTAAGTATCCGGAAAGCTTTTGTGGCTTTTGTAGTGGAAAATAAAACAAGTTCAGGGTTATACAGGTTTTGGATTCAATTTTTATTAGTATTTTTGGAAAAAATATTAAAAATGAAATTCAAGGCTATATTATTTGCAGTTGCAGTAAGTGTTTCTTCTCTGGCATTTGCGCAGGAAACTTCACAGAAAAAATTTGCTCCGCCAGCCGGGAATGCACTTGTAGGAGATGCATACGGAGCCGGTGTTAACACCCAGTCCGAATCTAAAGCTATTACCGTTAAAAAACTGGCTAAAAAATTAAAAAAAGACAATAAAAAAGCTGAAGGTGTTGCCATTAAAGGTAAAGTAACGGATGTTTGTGAGAAAAAAGGATGCTGGCTAACCATCCAGACTGAAGATGATTCTCAGTTCTTTGTAAAAATGAAAGATTATGCTTTCTTCGTTCCAACAGCTTTAAAAGGTAAAAATGTAGTACTGGAAGGAAGTGCGGAAAGGAAAGTAATTTCTGTGGATGAGCAGAAGCATTATGCCGAAGATGCTAAAAAGCCACAATCTGAGATAGATGCAATTACAAAACCGAAAGAAGAGATCAGATTTATGGCCAACGGCATTAAAGTAGTCAACTAATTCGTTTTACTGAAACAAATTATAAAACAAAAGCGGAACAATTAAATTGTTCCGCTTTTTTAATCTTCTATTTTAAAATCGGCAACAGCATCCAGTTTCGGATATTTAGTTGCTGAAACAAATTTTTTGCCTGTGCAGTCTACTTCCAGCCAGCCTTTCCGTTTTTTCACATCTCCTACTTCCATTACAAACGGTATAAAGGATATTTCATCTTTTCCCTCTTCCATGACCTCTCTATACTGTACAGCCACATCCAGAATGCATTCATGCTCCGTATTCAGCTTCACATTCCTGTAGACCACATCATAATGAGTTTCCTGGTTTTCCGGAATTTTGAGATAAGTTTCCCAGCCGGTAGTACCGGAATTCAGGTCACTCATCGCGCTCAAGGCATCATATAATGCGATGGTGTAATATTTTCTGGTTTGCTTCCTCGTGTAATCATCCACAAAATGCCCGCCTTCAAATAAAATGGTAGGCATTCCGCTCTTTATAAAATTGTCTCCGGTAGATGTCGGATAGAATTCATCAGAATATCTTCCAATCTGGTTAGGGATCAGGTGTTTTAAATGATCATAGACACGGGCAATGACCGCCATGCATTTTTTCCTGTTCTCCGTAACCGTACGTTCCACATTTTCTGAAGGGGCCAGAAAAGACAATGTGGCCGGATGAACACCATCTGTAGTAAAGATGGTTCTCTGCTCATGAAGATTCAGGGCATAATCATATTTTTTAGAAGAGGCCATTGCTTTAAGGAATTTGATCTCTGTGCTGGCTTCATTATGAAAATCCCTGTTCAGGTCAATATCTGCTGCATTCAGCCTTGTCCATCGTTCCGAACCATCCGGATTTAACATAAAAATAAAATCCAGAGAGATCTTACTGAAAAGCTCTTCCTTCATTTGAGGTTGTTTATCCAAACTAATCAGCAGATCAAGCATGGCGTGGGTAGCATTGGATTCATTACCATGCATCTGTGACCAGGCCAGAACATGAATGCTTCCTGTACCAACACTTAATTTGTAAATAGGCTTATCCAAATATGATCTTCCAATCTCCTGAATGTAATCGCTGAGATTCGTCTGTAGGTAGAAAAATAATTTTTCAGGGGAAATATAGCGATTAGGAAAATCGGGATTCGGGAAATAGATCTGTTCAAAATTCATTTGTGAAATGGTTTACAGGAGTCAAATTTAACCATTTTTATGCTGAAAAAGAAATTAACATTTGTAACATTATTAAACAATGTAAATTGCCAGTTTGTCTGTGGATAAAATTGTGGATTGTGAATAATTTAATATATTTAATTTAATTAATTTAAAATCAATAAATTATGTTATTTATTTAAAATAGTTTTTGAACTTTACTTTAAGTGGTAGAAATCCTATTTATACTGAATTGAGCGTAATTTCGTTAAACAAGAATAATGTGGAAAAGCGCATTGTTTTCCTTTAATATACAAGTGTAAACAGGTTTAAATTCCAGGTTTATTACAGTTTTTATCTGGCAAATTCAGGTTGAAATAAATGATATAACTTTCCCGACTATGACTTTGGAAATGCTGCAACTAATGCAAGCTAAAACGAGCTATAATAAAGGATCAAAAGCTCTGTTAGCTATTACCCTTTACTTCTCATTTATATATTATAGGTATAAGATCAGGCATTTAACCTGTCTCCCACTCTAGACAGTAATTATGTACTATAATTTATCTGTATAAGCTATAAACAGGATATTTATGAAAAATATTTCACTTTAAATATAACATTATATCTTCTACCTCATTTGTTACTTTAAGTACTTTAACAGAAAGGCGATAACAAGATAAAATTCCCATTGTAAGTATATAACTGACATAATTTAAAATGTAAACTACTGTATATTAATACATTACTTTAATTTACTTTTGTATATTAAGATATTTTACATTTGTTTACTTTTGTGTCTTGCATTTGTAAACTTTATTTTTACATTTGTAAAGTAATTTTAAACCTTATTTTATGAGTTTAAATGAGAGAATTTCAAAAGTGATCGAGTATTCAAATCTCACTTCTTCTGAGTTTGCAGATGAAATAGATGTACAACGTTCTTCTATTTCCCACATAACCTCCGGGAGAAACAAACCTTCCCTGGAGTTCATCATCAAGATAAAATCCCGCTTTCCTGAGATTTTATGGGACTGGCTAGTTACCGGCGAAGGCGAAATGCTGAAATCTGACCTTCCTGAAAAATACGAAACCGAGATTTCTGAAGACAAAATAAAGCCCACACCTCTGCCGGATCTGTTCTCTTTAATTGATGATGATAATTTCGGAGTGACAGAAAGTGAGGACAGAACCCAAAAAGAAAGCCCGCGAGAATTCAATATTCCTTACCCAAGTACAAATGAAGAAAAAATAAGCGATTCTCAGCGATTAGAAAAACATAATGAAGAATTTGTCAGCCAAGTCATTGGAAATCAATATCATAAAATCAAAAGGATTGTTCTGTTCTTTGAAAACGGAAAATTTGAAAGTTATGAGCCTTAAAAAAACCTGATCAAAAAAAATGACCAGGTAAAAATATTTGAAGAAGAAAGCTAAAGCAGATTGCTTTATTTTTGTATATCATATTCCTTTTCTGTAAATCTTCCTTTTGAAATGAAGCAATCAAAAATTCATAAAGAATATAGAGATATAGCCAGGCCTGGAATTTATTTATTATTCAGGAAATTTACTATCAGGAATCAATAGTCAGAAGTAAAGGTTATTTCATAGATATCAGTTTTATTAATCAAATATATTAAATATAATTAAATCAACAATAAAAACATTAAAGTTTTATATTATTATTAACATATTAAATAATTATAATATTTTTTATCAATTAAACATTTAATTAATATTATAAGCTTTTTCCTAATATAATAAAAAGAAAAAAGCTTCACAAAATGTAAAGCTTTCATATCTGTTTTTCAAGATCATTCTATCGATTTTTCCTTCTTTCCAATTCTTTTTTGATAAGGCCTAGTTCCCGCCCTGTCTGTCCTGCAACGGAAGTATTTTCCCGGGCTCTTCTGGTAAGGTATGGCACCACATCCTTCACGGGGCCGTAAGGGAGGTATTTGGCCGCATTATAGCCTTTATCTGACAAATAGAAGGTAATATTATCACTCATCCCATAAAGCTGCCCGAAATGGATGTGAGGATTGTTATTTTCAAGAGATCGGGCCTTCATTTTATCCATTACCAGTTCCGAAGAGATCTCATTATGGGTCCCGAAGAAAGCGGAAACTTTATCCAAATGCTCCATTACGAAATCGATTCCTGCATTATAATTTTTATCGGAAGCTTCTTTGGTAGGCTGGATCGGATCCGGATATCCTTTTTCCTCCGCTCTGGCTCTTTCTTTTTCCATATAGGCGCCCCGAACGATCTTGTAACCGATGAAATAATTCTTTTCCCTGGCTCTCTGCAGATGTTCATTCATATATTCCAGCCTTCCGGTTCTGTACATCTGGATCGTATTCCAAACAATGGGTTTTTCCTGATTGTATTTCTCCATCATCTCTTCACAAAGATGGTCTGCCGCATCCTGCATCCAGGTTTCCTCTGCGTCTACCATCACTTTTTTATCATGCTCATGGCAAAGTTTGCACACCTCATCAAATCTTTTTACCACTCTTATCCATTCTTCCTTCTGGCTTGAGGTAAGCTCCGCATTTTTCCCGACAGCTTCATAGAGATCTATTCTGCCAAAAGCCGTAGGTTTGAAAACAATAAAGGGAATAGCAGGATTTCCCACCGAAAATTTAACAATATCTTTGATCTCATTGCAAACGGCATCGAAGGTTTCTTCATCTTCTTTTCCTTCTATGGAATAATCAAAAATACTTCCCACACCTCTATTGAAAAGCTGCTTCACCACTTTCATGCTTTCTTCGCGGGTCTCACCGCCGCAAAACTGCTCAAATAAGGTATTTTTCACAATCCCGGTAACAAAAGGGAAATTGTTGTGAACCGTAAAATTAAGGACTGAAGTACCAAGGCTGGTAAGCGCAGGCTGTTCGATCATTTTGAACATCCAGTACGCTTTTCTGAGTTGTGCATCAGACTTGTCTGCAAATGCAACTTTAGTATCGTTAAAAATGGGCATTCCTTTTTATTAAATTTAGTTCTGCAAAGGTAATAATAACCGCAGTCTTTTAAAAGAATATTTTCTATATTTTGCTCTCTATCCCGTTCAAAAGCATGGCAATTATTCCTATAAAAACCCATAATCGGAGGATATTAAGAGTCGCAGACTTGCTTCTTCTGGAATAGTCCAAAAACAGGTAAATACAAAGAATGATGATGAATAATCCGCCTGCAAAATAATACCCCATAAACCCTGAAACACCGGTTCTGGCAATGATCTTCATAGAAACAGCCATTGTAATGATCAGGAGGGAGATCATGATTATTTTGGTGATATTGGTCTTAAAGTAATTGGGGATCGTAGTGTACCCGAATGTTTTGTCTACACTCTTTGTAAGGGTGTCCTTGGTGATATCTATGGATAAAAGGATCAGAAAGAGAAATATGGCCATTAAAAAGACCTTCATGGAAAAAGTCTCGTAATATACCATCATTCCAAAAAAAGGATATAAGGTGAGGCTTACAAAGGTGAGGTTATTGATGATTAAAATCCGGCTTAACTTGTGGCTGTAAAACCACATGAAAAACTGGTAAATCACAAAGAAAACAAATACCCTGTGCGAGATCATCCATGCCACTCCCAAAGAAATAATGCTTAATCCCAGATAGGCATACAGGAAATATTTTTGCTGAATAAAGCTCTGGATCCTTGTCCTGAAAGGCTTCATAATATGATCTTTCTCAAAATCATAGAACTGATTGATGATCCCTCCCGCCAGAATACTTAAAACGGTACAGAAAATAATACCGTGTACTTTAAAATCAAAGACAAAGTTCCTTAGGCTTTCTTCCTGATTAAAAAGAAAAAAAGTAGAAACATAGAGGGCAAACGTAAGCAGGGCCGCTACAAAGACCCTGGCTCCCAAAAGAAACCCCACCAATTGTGAGAATCTGTAAAATAAAGATTTAGAAGCCGTATTTTTAGGTTGGAAAGTTTCTTTTTCAGAATTCATTCCCATTTCGTTTAAAATCTGTAGATCACTTCCTTATGGAATCCATCCAGCATTTTTTCGGCTTTCTCATAGTCTTTGGTAAAGCCCAGAATATACCCTCCGCCACCGCTTCCGCAGAGTTTCAGATAGTAAGCATTGGAATCCAGCCCTTTTTTCCAGACATTAAAAATGCTTTCCGGGATCATGGGACGAAAATGTTCATAAGCCCAGTTTGAAAGCTTTTTAAGATTTCTGAAGAACGGATTCATGTCTTTTTTAAGGAAAGCCTCGATACAGGCATTGTTATAACGGATAAACTCTTCCTTAAGTGTTTTACGGAACCCTTCTGTCTTCATTTTTTCAAAGAAGATCTGAACCATAGGCCCTGTTTCACCGGTCATTCCCGAGTCGATAAGGAAAATGGCTCCTTTTCCTTCTTCACTTTCAGGAATGGCTACTTTATCCACACTTTCTTTATTTTCTATAAGAATCGGAAGATTCATATAGCAGATAAGAGGATCAATTCCCGAGCTTCTGCCATGAAAATAGCTTTCCATCAGCCCGAAAACCTTTTTAAGGTTCTTCAGCTGGTCTTTTGAAATATTTTCGGGATTATATTTTGTAATTGAATATCGTTCAAAAATAGCGGCTACCAATGCTCCTGAGCTACCTACGCCATAGCCCTGAGGGATATTGCTGTCAAAGAACAGCCCTTCAGAAATCTCGTACTGAAATTTCTGAACATCCAGCTCAAATCCTTTCGGAAGTTCCAGATCCAGCAGGTAATCTGCATATTTCGTTAAATGGGTATTGGATTTTTTTTCAAATTCCGAATCCAGTGATGAGAATTTGAGGGCACCTTTATAAAAACTGTAAGGTAGTGTCAAACCTTGGGAATCTTCAATGATTCCGTATTCTCCAAATAAAAGAATTTTTGCGTAAAATAAAGGGTTTGTCATCTATATATACAAATCTTTTTGCAAAGTTAAAATTATTTCGCTGAATATAAGCAAATTTTAAGCCGAATTGTCTTATTTGTGCCCAGCTTATTAAATTAAACTTAATCCAAGAAAATACTCCTAAATAAAAAAGCCTGAAATCATCAGGCTTTCTATGTGAATATTATTGCTTAATCAGCTTCTTGTTTACAATTTGCTTTTCTGTCTCCACTGATACTATATAGTTTCCTTTCAGTAGTGAGGAAACATTTACTTCCTGCTTATTTCCTTTCACTGATGATGCTGAAATTACCAGTCGGCCAGATTCATCAAATATTTTATAGGATTTCAGGTTTTCTTTGGAAGATATCACTACCACATTTTTGGCAGGGTTCGGATAGATATTGATTATACTGTTTTTCACATCAACATCATCTACCCCTAAAACAGCACATGAAAAAGTTGCATTCCAACCTGCTGCACTGATGGCCTCATCGGATATAAACCGCACTGTGATGGCTCCTGAAGGATGTGTAGAGGTAAAAGGCCCCGGTACAGTATCCCCTGTTAATCCAATCCCGTTTGCAAACAAAGGCGAAGATGTAGAAGGACCGTCATAAACGAACATATAATCATAATCCAATTCTAAATCAAATTGCGTAAATGTCATGGTAAGGGAACCATTAGCCGGATAGAATGTCTTCACTATCGTCTGGTTATCGGAATAGTTGAATAGGGAACCTCCCGTATCTGTAAACTGCTGCGCTCCGCTACACCATTCTGCATCTGTCAGGAACAGCTGAGTTCTCTGATAAGCCCCTGATCCGGAACAATCTGTTCCTACATGCACTACGTAATACGTCGCTGGTTGAAGGTTAGTAAAATTAAGAGTCTGGCTGTTTGTATTTCCGCTACTTACCGTAGAGCCATCCAGCATTTTGGTAAGCTTATATTTCCAGGATGTGGATGCCGCATCCGTGAAGGCAGCATTGGCGGTACTTTGTGTAATACCACTCACACTTAATCCTGTAACGGTGGTGCCACATGACTCCGTGCAGTTGGTACCAAGACACGGCTTGGATTCTACCGTATTTCTGATCAGGGCAGCCGGCTGAGGGCCGAATCCGTTAGCAAAGCTGATTCCTACTCCGGAAATCAAATGGCAATAACTCATAATGGTTCCTTTTGTAGAAGTAGACGGGATCGGGCCACTACATCCTTCATTAGCGCCTGCCTGTGGGCCGCAACCGTCAATAGCAGTATTATTTCCGTTCCAGGCACATGCATGGGTATGAGGAGATCCTAAACCATGCCCCATTTCATGGGTCATTGCCTGGATAGTCCAGGAATAAACCGGAACATCACTATACGTCTGTGAAATCCCCGAATAGGCATATCTGTTAGCTGTACAAAGTGAATTCAGATAAGCTACACTTGTTGTTGCAGGAGCGTTAACCAAATGCGCCAGATCTCCGTTAAAAGAAGTTCTGTTATTTCTAAAGTTACCTAGGTTAGTACTTGGATTTCCGGTATATGGGTCTACAGTCGTCCAGATATAGATCTCGCTTAATGCCGTTTTAACATTATCATTGTTATACAATGTAGCGATATTATTGTGAACGGCTGTCAGCCAGTTGGCAGTGGTTGTGGTATTTGAACCATTATTCTGATAAGGTTTGAAACAGATCTCATAATATACCCTGACACAGTTTTCCGTTAATGCTTTTTTACTTACAGCCGGGTCAAAAGATATTTTTTGAGACTGGTTTTCTGCCAGCTCGTCTACTTCACAAACAAAAGGATTTAAGCCTGTCAGTTTCGAGTCGGAATAGCTTACAAAATCTTCAGAGTTCTTTACTTTTCCCAAAACTACATTTCCAAGCTCCATTGTAGAAACAACCCCTACCACATCATTATCAAAGAAGCTGAATGCAACAACTGAGCTGTTGTCCCCTTTTACGATACCCTGATAATATACTCCGGGGGTGTATTGTACGATCTCTCCTTTATTGGTTGTTACTTTAAAGTCATTGGTGAAGATCTGATTTTTATATAGCTCAACCGTGATCTGCTTATCTCCCTGAAAAGGAAATGATACTTCAATAAATTCAGGTTTATCTTTGATCAGTCTTTTTAATTCGGCAGACTTTATATTGATCACTGTAATATCCGTGGCTGCCCTTTTATACTCAACAATTTTATCTGAAGCTTTATTGACTTCAAATACATCATATTTCGTGAAGTTTTTATTCTGGTCATGGTACTCAGAAACCTTTTGAGCCACCGGACGCAGTTTCTGCCCAAAGCTAAAAACAAAGCATTGCAAAATGCAAAGGAACAGAATTTTCTTAATCATTTTTCAAATTATTACGATTTGCAAATAAACAAAAAAAATCAAAATCCGGTGACAGGTTTTCACAAACTTCTGCTAAAATTTATTCCAACAGGAATAATAAAGGCTAATTAATTAAACTTCTGATCAGCTTTATCCCTTAAAATATTAAAAATAAAAAAGACGTTAAAAATAACGTCTTCTGTTTTATAAAGTATCTCTATCTTTCAGCATATTGATCTTAACAAACCGAACAAGGATGAGCCCGGCCCCAAAGAACAGCGTCATGGAGAGTGCCGCAATACGCATATTATTAAAATGTTCGATAAGGGTAGCAAAAATGAATGTACCGATAATGATGGCGATTTTTTCCAGTACATCATAAAAACTGAAGAATGTGGTATTTTCCATAGAGTCTTCCGGAAGTAATTTTGAATAAGTAGATCTGGACATTGCCTGAAGGCCTCCCATTACTAATCCTACAACCGCCGCAACGCCATAGAACTGGTATTCTACCGTCGGGTTTTCCTTATTCAGGAAGTAAGCCCAAATACATGCAATGATCCATAAAAACACGGCAATAGAGATCACATTCTTATTCCCTATTTTTTTGGATAGCCTTGAAAATATCACGGCTCCAATGATAGCTTCGATCTGGATGATCAAAAGCGTAGCTATCAGTTTATCCTGAGCCAGGTTGATCTCACTTTTACCAAATAAGGTGGCCATAAGGAAGATCGTCTGCATCCCTACACTGTAGAAGAAAAAGCTTGACAGGAAGAATTTCAGGTTTTTGTCTTTAAACAGCTCATTTCCTACCTTGAAGAGTTCATGGAAGCTTTCTTTGGCAATATCTTTATAGAAGCTTAAATTATCTTTCAGAACTTCAAAGAAACCACCCTGCTCCTCATGTTTTTTAAAGATATTCTTATAGTTGAGCAGTACCAGATCTTTCGGAAGCTTATCCTTAACGTCCCCAAACTGAGGAAGATGCTTGAAGGTATACTGGGAAAAACCAAACCACCATGCTCCTGTAAACAGGAAACTGATCCTTGTAAACAGCAATTGTTGCTCCGGCCCTTTGGCAAAAACCTGAATCAGCAACAAACAGATCACTACCAAAACTACAGAACCGATATACCCATACACATATCCTCTCGCTGAAAGTGCATCCTGCTTATCACGGGTCGCAATATCCGGCAAAAATGAATTGTAGAAAACCAGACTTCCCCAAAAGCCTATACTGGCCGTAATGCTGAAAAGCAGCCCTAAAAACACATTATGCATTCCTGTGAACATTGCCAGCCCCATACATGAGGTAGCTCCCAAATAGCAGAAAAACTGCAGGAAAGATTTTTTATTTCCGATGGTATCCGCCAGGGAAGATAAGAATGGAGAAAGCAATACTACAACAAAGAATGAAATGGTTAAGGAATATCCATATACGGCATCCGGCTGGTACTCTTTTCCGAAGATCTTGATCATGTGCCTTACCGGCACATCGATCCACTGCTTGGTTTCCTCTACATACTCCTTTTTTTCGTACGCTGTGGTAAGTATAGAGTAATAAATCGGGAAAATGGTAGAAGTGATCACCAGAGAGTATACGGAATTTGCCCAGTCATATACAGCCCAGGCCTTCATAATCTTTGGATTATTCTTTATATTTTGAGGCTGTTGATTCTCAATTTCAGACATTTCAAATAAATATTAGTAGCACAAAAATAAAAAAACCATTAAGATAATGCTGAAAAAAACATTAATTCTTAATGGCTTTGATTATTTATCTTTTTAAAAAGCCCTTACTGATTTAAAAATTCTTTAAACTTTGGATTCGTAAGTAGTTTATATCCAAACAATATAGCTCCTATAATTTGAAAGAAGGAACCAATCATAAGAATTAAATTTCCACTAAAAATATGTAAAATTTTAAATAATGCTCCTAAAACACTTAATACAAATCCTAATAAGAAAATCAATAATATATGTTTGACCCTCACGTAAAGCTATTTTATAAGTTTTCGATCACAATTGCAGATGCACCACCGCCGCCATTACAGATAGCTGCAGCACCATATTTTGCATTGTTTTGCTTTAAAACATTGATCAAAGTAACAATAATTCTGGATCCTGAACTTCCAAGCGGATGTCCTAATGCCACGGCACCTCCATTCACATTTACTTTGGAAGCATCTAATCCTAAAATTTTGTTATTGGCCAAACCTACGACAGAGAATGCTTCGTTAAACTCAAAAAAGTCGATATCCGTAAGCGCCAGACCTGCTTTTTTAAGAGCAATAGGTAAAGCTTTTGCCGGTGCTGTCGTGAAGTTTTCAGGTTCCTGAGCGGCGTCAGCATAAGATACGATCCTAGCCAGAGGCTTAAGCCCTAATTCTTCCATTTTTTCCTTTGAAACAAGGATCAGGGCAGAAGCTCCGTCATTTAAAGTAGACGCATTGGCTGCCGTTACTGTTCCTTCTTCTTTTTTGAATACGGTAGGAAGTGTAGCTATTCTGTCGAAATTTACCGCTTTGTATTCTTCATCTTCAGCAAAGATCACCGGATCTCCTTTTCTCTGAGGAATTTCCACAGGCACCACCTCATCTTTGAATTTTCCTTCGCTCCATGCATTGGCTGATCTTTTATATGATTCAACAGCAAAATTATCCTGATCTTCTCTTGAAATGCCGTAATCTGTTGCACATTTTTCTGCACAAACTCCCATATGCACTTTATTGTAAACATCAGTAAGCCCGTCAAGAACCATTCCGTCCTGCATTTTAATGTCACCTAATTTAGTGGCTACTCTTGCATTATAATAATGAGGTACCATCGACATATTTTCCATACCTCCGGCAACAATTACGTCCGCATCTCCTGCTTTGATAGACTGTGCAGCCATCATTACGGCCTTCATTCCCGAAGCACATACCTTATTGATGGTTGTAGAAGGAGTTTCGATAGAAAGTCCTGCTCCAAGTGCCGCCTGTCTGGCAGGTGCCTGTCCTTCTCCCGCCTGCAATACATTTCCCATATAGATCTCCTGAACGTTCTTAGGGTCAAGGCCAATCTTGTCTAATGCTCCTTTTACGGCAACAGATCCTAGCTTTGTTGCAGGAACAGTAGATAAACTTCCCATAAAACTTCCCATTGGGGTTCTTACTGCGGAGACGATGAATACTTCTTTCATGTGTATATATTTAATTTTTTTAGTCATTTAAACCTTGCGGTTTTACTTTTATATTAATTTATTATTTTACTTTAACCAATACCAGTTCAAATTGTTTTTTATCTATTTTAGACTGAATTTTCAGAGCATTTTTTTCTGTTTCTGTAATGGTGTTATTAAAAACATCCCCTATCTGAATAGGAGTAGATTTCACCGTTTTTTCCATTACGATTGCTTTATAGTTGCAGTCATCTACAAACACAAGAGTGGATTTTATAAAGTTTTTACCGCCATTAAAATATTCGGTCTGAACATTATCTTTGACCGTCATATACCATATTTCTTCGGGATAGCCATTACGCAGGAATTTTCCCTCTTTTATATTTTTACATTGAACGGTTTTATCGGGCGATTTGAAAGGAGTACTTTGAGCTTTGGCTTGGGAAATACCCAAAAACAAAAGTACTGCCGGAATTACTTTTAAACAATTCATATCTGTGTTGCTGTTTTATTATTTTTAGTGATAATCATTAAAAAAGCTCCAAAGAACTCTATGACCCAGCCCCATCTGAGCTTTACCACGCCGGCAAAGGCTTCTCTCCAGGATTTGAATGGCAGAAAATTGAAATATTCTAGAGATTGAAATTTAATAGCTATTAAAGTAAAGATGAATAAAAGGATCAAAAGAACCCCAAATGTTCTTACGATCTTCATACTGCCATTTACAATTCCGAACAATGCACAGGCAGAAAGAAACCAGCATGCAATAGCCAGATAGTGGTCTATTTTCCAGTAGTTCCAGTTTCCGATAATCGGAACATGAACCAATGGCAGAAAGCTTCCCACAACTACCAATAGCAATCCTAATAACTGAATATTTTTCATATTTCTAAAGTGCCAAAATACAAAAAAAAACACACTCTGAAAAGTGTGTTCCAAATAAACATATTTATCTGTTAATCAAAATGTTAAATTAAAAAGCTCTACTCCTATCTGTAAACCGTTTTTGTTATTCATTATGGCATCATCATTAAAAATTGGAGTCAGGTCTTTTTTTACAAACAGGCTGATCCCGCCATAGCCTATACTGAATTTAGTTCCGAACAGAAACGGATTCATTCCGTTTTCTACCTTCTGCTTAAAAATATTATTATTCGTTACTTCGTCCGAATACCTGTATTTTATCCTGCCTCCAATTCTTACTCCTCCATATACTCCGATCCCAACCCTAAGCTGTGTTTTGGTATCATCTATAAATTTCTCCCCGTCATAGTCTACGTATTTAGGATTAAGCACCCACTGCAAATCCAATGGAATCTCAATATATTCTGCTTTTAGCTGTGAATATTTAAGGCTGTTAGGAGTAAATGGCACCTGAAACAGCTTTCCGTTTCCCTGAGCGAAAACAGCTGATTTTTTTACATCATATCCGTCTGCCCTCAGCCCTAGTCCGTAGTTTAAAAACACAGGGCTGGAATAGTTTCCGACCTGCATTTCAAACCTGAACTGATAGGAAATAGACCCTGACTGCCCGAAACGCATTTCTTCAGGCTTATTGAAGAAGTCAAACGGTGCTGAATTGTTTGTAAGATTCAGAAAACCAATACTGATGAGGAATCCGGAGTTGTTCAAAAGCCTTTTCATATCGCTTTTTTTCTCTTCAGCACTTTTTCCCAGAACAGATTTTTTTACTCTTTCACGGGTTATTTCTTCAAAGCTTTCTTTTTCAGCATCTACTTTTTCATTAATGAGTCCTTCATACCTTGACGCGATCTGGCTGCTAAGGTTCAGTTTTTCCGTTCCGGAGATCTTCCCGTCCTTAAAGCTTTTATCAATGCTGTCCAGCTCAGCGTTCATTTTTGTTTTTTCAGAAGATACAATGCTGTCTATTTTTGTTGCATAGTTATTGATCTTAACCTTCAGGGTCTCACCAGCACGGTTATCGTTTTCCTTCTGTGAAAAGGCCATTACTGAAAAAGTCAGCATAATGGCAGAGAATAGGGTTTTATTTTTCATTTTTTATTATTTTTTAATTATTATCCTGGCTGTTCAACTGATTTTCAGTTGAATAATTATGATTGATTCTTAGTGAATTTTTATTTATTGATCGTTGTTAGAGTGCACAGTGATCCCTAAAGTCACCACTTGTGAGAAATGAGGTTTTAATTTATTTAAATCTATTCTTACATAAGATCCTTTTTTCCGGCTCTCGGGGCTTTTTTCATATTCTCTTCCGGCAAGCAGATCGGATGCTTTTATATATTTTGCCGGTTTCTTTTCAGGAATGTTTGGAGAAACGGCCAGTTTATCGTTATCCTCAATGATCTTTTCTTCCTGTTTTACCATATCCGGGGTTTTTACCTGATCGTCAGAGGCAATCTGAATAATATTATCAGTTTTATGATTTCTTTGTGTTTCCGTTTTATGATGACTTCGTTCATACTGATCATTATAGACCTGTATACGACTTTCTTTTTTATTGTTTATATGGCTGCTTCTTGTTTCCGTATGTACTGCCAGATCAGAAGTAGTACCCGTATTTTCATTAGTTTTCTTTTGAGGAAGAATATCCGGGTCCTTTTCTGTTTTTTCCGGTTTCTGAGGAAGTCCGGTTTTGGTTATTGTCTTTTCAACATTGTCTGTATTGAATGTAAAATAAAGGATAGCACTTGTTGAAACCAATAGCAATAGTACCGCAGCATATTTCCACCATTGAAAAGATGTTTTAGGGCTTATATCCGGCATTTCTCCGGCTTCCTGCTCTATCCTGTCCCAAAGATCGGCAGAAGGCTTTATTTCATGCCTTTCATACTCAGACTTTAATTGTTTCAATATTTCTTTTTTCATTTTTTTTTTCTTTTAAAAAATCTGCAAGCCATTTTTTAGCTTTGCTTAGCTGGCTTTTGCTGGTTCCTTCTGAAATATTTAATATTTCGGCAATCTCCTGATGCTTCTTTTCTTCAAAAACATACAGGTTGAAGATCAGTCTGTATCCTACCGGCATCTGAGAAAATATCTCTTCCAGATTAATCTCTTTCAAAGGTTCTTCAAAATCTTCGTCAGAATAATCATCTGCAATTTCTATGTCAACATAGAGAAGGTTTTTACTCTTCCGTATACAATTGATGGAGTCATTGACTACAATCTTCCTCAGCCAAAACGGAAAGCTCTTCCAGTCCCTGCATTCTTCAATCTTCGTAAAGCATTTCATAAATGCTCCCAGCAGCACATCTTCAGCATCATGAAGGTTATTCGTATAAGAATTCGCAATGGCGAGCATCTTGCCCGAAAACATTTCGTAGAGAGCCTTTTGAGCTCTACGGTCCTGCTTTTTAGCCAGTATAAAATTCTTTTCTAAATTCTCCATGTATCAGTTTCTATCTATAAGACAGCGAAATTTTGAAATAGTTGCCTGTAGAATAAAAAAAATTGCACTTTTTTTTAAAATGCAATTTAATATTTTAATAATCAATAAGATAAAATTAATGTTTTACCTCCGCTATCTCCTTAGGATCATGTTTGTGCCTAAAGAATAGACCGAACAATATGGCAATGATTAAAGCGTAAGCAGCAAAATACAGCCAGATCTCATGCCACATCTTATCTCCGTTAGGTAAGGTAAAATAATTCTGAATTACCCATCCACTTACAAGGCTTCCCATCATGGCTCCAAAACCGTTCGTCATCATCATGAATAATCCCTGTGCGGAAGAACGTATCTTAAAATCGGTATTGGTCTCTACAAACAGAGAACCTGAGATATTAAAGAAGTCAAATGCCATTCCGTACACTATACAGGAAAGGATGATGAGAACAAGGCCAAAACCTTCCGGAACCCCATAGGCAAAGAATCCGAATCTTAGAACCCAGGCAAACATAGAGATCAGCATCACTTTTTTAATCCCGAATTTTCTCAGGAAGAAAGGAATTGCCAGTATGAATAAAGTTTCGGAGACCTGGGAGATAGACATGATCAATGTGGATCGTTTCACGACCAGGCTGTCCGCATATTCAGGCATTTTACCAAAATCTGAAAGGAAGGCATCCCCGTACATATTGGTCAATTGTAAAGCGGCTCCCAAAAACATGGAAAACACGAAGAACATCGCCATTTTTCCGTTCCCGAAAAGGGATAATGAATTCAATCCTAATTTTTCCAATGTGGTGGCATTTTTAGGAATGGCATTCTGTGGCGGGCATTTTGGCAGCGTAAAGGCATAGATCCCTAAAAGAATAGCGAAAAGCGCTGCAATATAAAACTGGTTGGCGGAATCTTTATTATCCGTAAGATTGGTGATCCACATGGCCACAATAAACCCTATGGTCCCCCAAACCCTGATCGGCGGGAAAACCTTTACCACATCATAATTGTTATTTTTAAGAACGTAATAAGCAATTGAATTGGACAAGGAAATGGTAGGCATATAAAAGAACATCGCAATAAGCATCACCCAGAAAAACTGATCGGGATCAGATACCTGAGGAAGAAAAAACAATGTTATACCATATAAAATGTGAAGGATACCGTATAATCTTTCGGCATTCATCCAACGATCGGCAATGATTCCCGTGAGTGCGGGCATAATAATGGATGAAATACCTAATGTAGAAAATACAGCCCCGAATTCTGCACCACCCCATTGTTTAGTACCAAACCAATACACTCCAATGGTGATCAGCCATGCTCCCCAGACAAAGAACTGAAGAAAGCTGAGGATGGTAAGTCGTAATTTTAAATTCATAATTTGTTATAAATAATATCTTCTTAATCGATTTTCTTTTTTCGCCTTTTGATCTCTTCCTGAATTTCCAGAGCCGTATCATAATCTTCTTCTTTTACGGCTTCTTCCAGTAATTTTTGAAGCTCTTCCATAGATAGCGACCTCAGGCTGTCCTCTGTATGTACCGTTTCTGAAAATGCCTGCTCTTCTTTGGATACATCTTCGAGTTCCAGAAGGATTCCTGCCTCATTCAGTACCTGCTGCGTCGTGAAAATAGGTGCATCAAATCTTACTGCCATTGCTACGGCATCGGAAGTCCTGGCATCCAGAATGAGTTCTTCATCATTAGCTTTATTCTTGAAATTGATATTGGAAAAGAAAACTCCGTCTACAATCTGATAGATGATCACCGAAACCAGTTCGTAATGGGCAGAAACTATAAATTTTGTGAATAAATCATGAGTAAGAGGGCGGGGCGGGTGAATATCTTTCTCCAAGCCAAGAGAAATGGATTGTGCTTCAAAATTTCCTATAACAACAGGTAATTTTATATGTGATTCTTCATGTTCCAATAATAGTGCGTATGCCCCAGATTGGGTCTGGCTGTATGATATTCCGCGAATAACTAACTGTTTATAATCCATAACTACAAATATAAATTAATTTTTTATTGTAGGTTTTACTTTTTGCACAAAAATAAAAGCCCGGAAAGGGCTTTTATATATGAATTGTGAATTAATTGCATTGTCAATTTTGCTTCGCAAGTGAATTTTAAAATTGACAAGCAAAACGAATTGACTCCTGCCAATTCACTTTTATCCTTTTATTGCTTTGATCTTTTCAGTTAATGCAGGAATAATCTGGAATGCATCTCCTACTACTCCGTAATCCGCTGATTTGAAGAATGGTGCTTCCGCATCATTGTTGATCACTACAATCGTTTTAGAAGAGTTAACTCCGGCAAGGTGCTGAATAGCTCCTGAAATCCCTACAGCAACGTAAAGATTCGGGGAAATTGCTTTTCCTGTCTGCCCTACGTGCTCTGTATGAGGCCTCCATCCGATATCTGAAACAGGCTTGGAACAAGCAGTAGCTGCTCCGAGAACATTAGCCAGCTCTTCGATCATTCCCCAGTTCTCAGGGCCTTTCATCCCTCTTCCTGCAGATACTACCACTTCAGCTTCCTTAAGGTCCAGTTTTCCGGAACTCTGCTCGTGAGAGATCACTTTTGTATCTTCATTGGCTACGGAAAGATTTTTCACTTCTTCTGAACCTGCTACTGCATTTTCTTTCACACCGAATGCGTTCTGGGATACGGTAACGATCACCCCGCTGCCTTCTGCTTTTGCATGCATGAAACCTTTTCCTGAGAAAGCTTTTCTTTTCACCTGGAAGGGTGAAAGGCTTTCAGGAGCAGCCAAAGCATTGGTGATTAAAGAATAGTTCTTCATTACTGCCAGCATGGGAGCAATTGAAGAAGCATCAGTAGTATGCGGGAAAACGATAATATTTCCGCCTGCAACTTCACTTACAGCCTGGGCAAATGCTTTTGCCGAGAAATTTTTAAGACCTTCGTCTTTGATATTGATTACATTGGATGCTCCATATTTGTATAATACATCTGAAGAATCCGTAGGGTTTACAGAGATTGCTGTCACTGTATCTCCAGCCTGGTCTGCAACAGCTTTAGCATAGGAAACTGCTTCAAAAGCCGCTTTTTTGTAAACTCCGTTTATATTTTCTGCGTATACGAATACTGCCATTTTAAAATTAATTTAAAGATTAAAAAATTTAATGATTAAAAGATTAGATTACTTTAGCTTCTTCGTGAAGTAATCTTACCAATTCATCCAGATTGTCCGGAGATACAATTTTCACGGCTGCTCTCGGCGGTACGCTGTCATAAGAAACTCCCTGAACTTTCACTTCAGAAGATGCAGGCTCCACAACCTGCAAAGGCTTTGTTCTTGCAGACATGATCCCTCTCATGTTTGGAATAATAAGGTCTTTTTCATCCACCAATCCTTTCTGGCCTGCAAATACTGCCGGCAGCTTTACGGAAATGGTTTCTTTACCTCCTTCAATTTCTCTTACAGCCGTAGCTTCACTTCCGTTTACTTCCAAACCTACGGATGCATTTACGAAAGGCTTATTCAATAACTGGGCAACCATCCCCGGAACTGAACCTCCGTTGTAATCGATAGATTCTTTCCCACATAGAATAAGATCGTAGCCTCCGTTCTGAGCAACAGCAGCAATTTCTTTTGCTGTAGAATAACTGTCTTTAGGATCAAGGTTTACTCTTACTGCGTCATTGGCACCTATCGCCAATGCTTTTCTGATCACCGGTTCTGTAGCCGCATCCCCTACATTGATCACTGTTACTGAAGCTCCCTGAGATTCCTGAAGTTTAACTGCTTTTGTTAACGCAAATTCATCTAAGGGGTTGATCACCCATTGGATTCCGTTTTTGTCGAAAGCAGATTTATCTGCTGTAAAGTTAATTTTAGAAGTAGTATCCGGAACACTACTGATACAAACTAATATTTTCATATGTTGTTTTAATTTTTTTTGATTTGCATATGCCACCTTAAGGTTTCATGTGTACTTTATTTATTTTTTTAGGTCATAAAACCGTGTGGTTTTATACGGAGATTTTATTCTATTAATTTTTGTAAATATAAATAAAAAATATATTATGCATGCATAATACTTATTAATTTATTATTCAATACATTAGAAGTGGTTACTACGCTGGTTTTGTTGCTCTAAACTCGATCTTGCTGGGCAAAACCCTCGGATTCATTTTTAAAATATCCAGCACCAGATTCCCCATATCTTCCGGCTGTATCTTCCAGCTGTCTTTTTCTGACGGTATATTTCCATTGAAGTTAGTTGCTACTGAACCCGGCATAATAACTGTTGTCTTGATATTATATTTTCTAAGATCTATCATTGCAGCCTGTGTGAAACCCACCACCCCGAACTTCGAGGCGTTATACCCTGTTCCGTTTTCGAAGAAATTGGCACCGGCCAGGCTTGAGATCGTGATATAGTATCCTGCCGTTTTTTTCAATTCTTCTACTGAAGCTTTTAAAGTATAAAAAGCACCGGTAAGATTGGTTTCTATCATCTCATTCCACTCATCGGCAGAAAGCTCGTCTACGGGCTTGAAAATCCCTAACCCCGCATTGGCAATAACAAAATCCAGTTGTCCAAATTTCTCAAGGATACTCTGTACAGCTTTTTGTTCACTTTCAAGATTTTTTACATCAGAGACCACTCCTAAAACCTTATCGGAATATTGCTGCAATTCTTTTTCAGCTTTCAGGACATCGTCATATTTTCTCCCCGAAAATGCCACCGAGATCCCGTTTTCGAGCAGAATCTTCGCAACCCCGAAACCTATTCCTTTGGTTCCGCCCGTTATATAGGCCACTTTATTTTCCAGCATAACATTAATTTTGGTTCCCTAAAATAAAAAAAACGCTCCAATTGGAGCGTTTATATATGCTAAGATTTATCAGTTAATTATCTTTTCATTAATTTTTCAGATACTTTACCTTTGTTGGTCTCAATATTCACAATATAACTTCCCGGAGCCAGGTTTCTTACATCTAATTTATCTCCATCTAAGTTTGCCTGAACTTTTCTTCCTGCCACATCGAAGATCTCAACTTTAATTATTTTAGACTCTGTTTTAATGGTTACAAAGTCTCTGGCAGGGTTAGGGTAAAGAGAAGTTTCTTTTTGCTTAGCTTCAGCATCATTCACCCCAAGGAATCCATTAACATTGAATGAATCAAGCCCCAGAGATACAGAAGCTGCCTGTAGTGGTGAAAAGTGAAATAAGTTCCGTCAGAAGTTGGAGTGAAAGTAGCAGTATACTGTGTCCACGCCGCGTTGGCTACTGTGGATGATGTCCATACAGTATTGGTTTGTGCTGCTGCTGTCGCTGCGTTACCTGTTGTTAATTTAATACTCTGAGCTGTAGTAGTAGATCCGAAATTTCTCAAATAGAAGGTAATAGTATAACTTTTACCGGTTGTCAGATTAAATGGTTTGGAGAATAGCCATCTGTTGGTTGCTGCAGTATTACTATTATTTGAAAAAACCATCTGAGCGCCTGCTTGTGGATTACCAGCTCCTGCATTAGTAGACCAAGCTCCGGACCAACCGTCGTTCTGATAAAATCCACTTGCGGTATTATCAAACCCATAAGTATAGGTTCCAACCCCCAATTCCTGAGCTGTGAAAAATCTATACGGGCCTATCCAGCCTCCGTTAGTTGTCCCATTTTTACTTCTCACATAATACTCATACATCGTATTCTCTGTTAAACTTCCAATACTTGCCGTATTAGTTGCTGCACCGCTCACACTTCCCATTGCACTGGGCACATGTCCCGTTGAGCCCCAAGAATAATCATAGCCTGTTACACCGGTAGCTGCAGTCCAGTTAAGGGATACACCTGTTTTGGTTATATTAGATGTAGTAATTAATCTTCCGGGTTGAGGGGATGTACCATTGACAATATACACATTATCAATAGCACCTAAGAATTTATCATTAGAGAAGTTTTGAAATGCAAGATAGATGGTTTGTCCTGCATAGGCACTAAGATCTATACTTTTATTCTGCCAGGCAGTGTCCTCATTATTAACAGTCAGTAAGGTGGTTGTGAAATTAGCAACGGCATTACCGGTAGTAGAGATCAAAACCCTGTAAGATTCTTTATAAGTGGCATCATATGATCTTGCATGCCAGTACAGGGTATTAGTTCCTGCCGGTAATGCAATGGACGGAGTGACCATCCAGTCATTTGAAGTACCTGCCGGACTGTACCAAGATGTACTCATGGCTACATTATTTCCAAATTCTTCAGCCGTTGCTACCCATGCCGCATTCACAAAGTTTACCTGAGTGGCAGGCGTGAGCCCATCCACATTGTACAAGGTCCAATTGGTTATCGGGCCATAGTTCGTTTCAAATCCTGAACTGAATACCTGTCCATACCCGATCAGGGAAGAAGACAATAGTAAAGTAGATAGAAATTTCTTCATGATATTATTTTTTTAGTTGATAGTAAATATAAAAAATTTATTATAATTCGGAAAAATATTCTCATAAAAAATAAAAAATCCTTAAGATATTTCTCTTAAGGATTAATATTTTCTATTTTGAATAGTTCTCAAAAAACAGCGGGATGCTTTCAATTCCCTTATAGAAGTTGAATAATCCGTAATGTTCATTAGGTGAATGGATTGCGTCAGAATCCAGCCCAAAGCCCATTAAAACGGATTTGGCCCCCAATACTTTTTCAAACATTGCCGTGATCGGAATACTTCCGCCGCTTCTGTATGGAAGAACCTCTTTCCCGAATGCAGTCTCCATTGCTTTTTTTGCCGCCAAAAACTCTTTGGTATTGCTTGGCAGCACATAAGGCATCCCTCCGTGATGCGGAGTTACCTTTACTCTTACATTATCCGGAGCTATTTTTTCAAAGTATCTTGTAAATTTCTCTGTAATTTCTTCAGGGGTCTGATAAGGAACCAGACGCATTGAAATTTTAGCGAAAGCTTTTGAAGGGATAACCGTTTTAGCCCCTTCTCCCGTATAACCGCCCCAAATCCCGTTGCAATCCAAAGTAGGACGAATAGAGGTTCTTTCTAGCGTTGTATAGCCTTTCTCACCTTCTACTCCATTTAATCCAATAGATCTTTTGAATTCTTCAGGATTGTCTTTCAGCTTGTTCATTTCCGCTCTTTCTTCTGCAGGAATAATTTCCACATTATCATAAAACCCGTCAATGGTAATATGTCCGTCATCATCGATCATTTTTGCGATCATTCTTGAAAGAACATGAATGGGATTGGGAACAGCCCCTCCGTAAAGACCTGAGTGCAAGTCCCTGTTCGGACCTTCCACTTCTACTTCCACATAGCTTAAGCCTCTTAAGCCTGTAGTCACTGTAGGCTGCTCATTACTGTAAATATGGGTATCAGAGATCAGGATACAGTCGCAGGCCAGCTTTTCTTTATTTTCATTCACGAAGCCTCCCAAACTCACGGAACCTACTTCTTCTTCTCCTTCTAAAATAAATTTAACATTACAAGGAAGTGTATTAGTCTTCATCATTGCTTCAAATGCTTTTACATGCATAAAGAACTGCCCTTTATCATCTGCAGAACCCCTTGCAAAAATAGCACCTTCAGGATGTAGCTCTGTTTTTTCGATATAGGGCTCAAAGGGAGGTTTTTTCCACAGATCCAGTGGGTCAGGCGGCTGGACATCATAGTGCCCATAAACCAAGACTGTCGGCAGGTTTTTATCTAAGATCTTTTCCCCGAAAACAATAGGATACCCTTTGGTCTGGCAAACCTCAACATTGTCTGCACCTGCATTTTTAAGGTGTTCTGCACATACTTCCGCACATTTCAGAACTTCATCTTTGTAGGCCGGATCAGCAGAAATGGAAGCTATTCTCAGTAACTCAAATAATTCATCCACGAAACGCTGTTTGTTTTCGTTAATGTAATTTAATGTCTCTTGCATTGTAAATATTTATTTCGTTAAAAATAAAAAAAATGCCCTGCTCACGCAAGACATTCATATTTCTTTGTATGGTTATTTTATTTTGTGAATCTTACAGCCATTTTTCTGTCAGAAGCTCTTTCTGCATCAGAGGCTTTGGCATCCACGGTAGCAAACTTGCTTCCATATCCTTCCGCAGATACGATCTGCCCCCCGGCGCCTGCTTTAGTAAGTTCAGCTTTGATAAAATTAGCTCTGTCCAGGGATAATTTTACATTTTTAGCTTCATCTCCTGTTTTATCGGTATATCCCCCTATCTTAATTTTCACATCAGGATATGCTTTTAATATTTTAGCCAGATTATCGAGCTGTTCATGAGAACCTGCTTCCAACTGATTGGCAGAGCCTGTTTTGAAGTTTACATTATCAAAATTGTACCAGACATCTTTCAAACCTTCCTCTGTAGCTGTTGCATAGCTTCCTGATTTCAGATATTTGATCATACTATCCTCCATTCCGTTTGCAAAACCTTTCAAAGCAGTACCGTTCAAATCAATAGAAACCTGAGGCTTTTTTTCAGCATGCTCAGAACCGTGACCTTCGGAAGCCGAACCATGGCCGTGGCCACTGGATCTTACGTCATCAGAGTATCGCTCTACTCCTTCTTCCAGTTTCAGGGTTCCTTTATTACCTCCGGCTTGTATTTTTTTACAGCTTACTGCCAGGGATGCAACGGCTAAACATATAATTAACTTTCTCATGCTTAAATTTTTGAATGCCCAAAAGTAAGAAATCTTGTATGTTTCGGCAACATTTTTATACTGATTTTAAAATAATTTTCCCTTTTTTGGACTGTGTAAAAATAAGATAATTTTCTCCGCCGTCTTTCAGGCTGTATTTCTTTTTAATTTCTTCAGGTTTTAACGGGTGATTTTTGGAAATAATATTAAACTGGTCTTTCTTTTTAATATTCTTACTCTCAACTACTTCCATTTCTATTATTCTGCCCGGAAAATTGTCTGCTCTATCACTGGAAGTATAAAGATGGGTATTAGGATGAAGTTTTTTTAACCTGAATTTTTCCGAAATCAGATTGAAAATACCGGATTTCAGTATTGAATGGTTAGGAATATAGATCAATCTTTCCGGCTCTGAGTATTCTGCCCGGGCATTTTCTTCTTCTCCAAACTGAAATGTGAAAGTATCTTCCCCGCTTTCCAGGTTCACACAATTGCAGACAATGGTATGATCAGCCGTATTCGAAAGAAATATTACCACTTCTTTCACATCATTTTTTACAGCAACAATATCTATCCTGAAAATGCCGGGTAAAACCGAGACCAGATATTTCAGGTCGATCAATGGTGATAACTTGATGACCACCTGATCTGAAATTGAAAGCAGCTTTTCCCGAATTTCAAGAATATCAGGGGATAAGTCTTCCAAAAGAAATACTTTATTCTTATGCTCATCTCTTCTTGCCGGATCTAAATAAATTACATCAAAATACTCCTTATTCTGATCGAGAAAATCTTCCAGCTTCTCATTGATGAAACTGGCTTTTTTTTCCAAAACTTCCCAGTTATGTTTTACTATTTCCAAAAGTGCAGAATTTTGTTCTACCAAGGTAGTTTTCTCAAAATTCCGGGAAAGGTAATAGGCATCGATCCCGAAACCACTGGTAAGATCAACGAAGTTTTTCCCTTTTAAAATTCCGGATTTATAGATGGCCGTCTGTTCTGATGATGACTGTTCCAGATTAAGCTGTGGAGGGAAAATGATCCCTTCTTTCATCAGGAACGGGAATTTTTTCTGTGCAACCTGCTTTCCTTTGATCTGCTGTACAATCTCAGACATTGAAATTTCCGGAAAGGGAGATTTTTTCAATAGCAATGCATGTAAATCTGTTTTAAGATTTGCATGGATGAATTCCTGAATTTCTTGATTTATAATTGTTTTAACCACAGATTTGCACAGATGTTTATGCTATAATACTTTAATTATTAATCTAAATTTCCGTTTATCTTTCGGAAGATACTTTTATCAATATAATCGGTATTGAAATTAACCAGAATTCCTAATTTTAAATCTGTTAACTTCAGATAAGTCAATAATTGCTGATGATGAATATTATTTATTTCTGTAACAGCTTTTATTTCAATAATGACCTTATCTTCAACGATGATATCTGCTATAAAACCGGATTCAATACAAGTATCTTTATATTTAATATTCATGGGAACTTGGGTTTTAACTTTCAATCCGTTATTCTGAAGTTCATAAACCAAAACTTTTTTCATAAACTTTTTCCAGCAAACCGGGACCAAGCTCATTATATGCAGAAAATATAGATTTTCTGATATAAAAACTGATTTCATTTTCTTTCATCTTAAATATATGTTTTTGTGTTTTTGTAAAATTCACAGGCGTGTATGCATAATCATCTGTGCAAATCTGTGTAATCTGTGGTTATGGAATATAATATTCTCACCAAAGAATAAGGTTATCTCTTATAAAAAATATAATCCGTCAATAAAGGTTCTATTCCGTTTTGTTTTAACAGGGAATTGATCTGCCCGCGATGATAAGTAGAATGATTGACTGCCTGAAACAGCATTTCGAAAATACTGTTCTCAAATTTAGAACCCTTTGAATTCTGATATTCTATTCTTTTGTCTAAATCATAGTTTTCAACAATAGCCACACTTTTCAGATAGTTCTGATGATTGATTTGCTCCAGATCTTCAAAAGGACTGAGCTGCCACACTTCAAAGGAAGTTTCCCCAAGTATCCTTGAGTTCCATATCTGCTGGGCATTGAGCGTATGATTGATCAGACTGATCGTTTTCTCGTCTACTTTTGAAAGGTTTTCAGAGATGAGCTTTATCATTTGCTGATTGAAATGATCGGTATACTGAAACAGATCGATCAGTTTCTCTTTCATTTTATTCGAACATTTCAGCCCAGCGAACGGCTTTTATTTCTTTTTCGTCATAAAGATCTTCTATTGATCTTTTTATATCCTGCTTCGGATAAAGATTGACCCCGATCAGCTTTATTTTTCCTTCTTCTACCCATTTCTGCTCCTCTATGGCATGGTTATAGATCTTTTTCTGGATCACGCCCTGTTTAAGCAGTTCCAGATATCCTCCCGCTTCTTCAATCTCAATAAAGAAAGTCCAGGATTTCTCTGTAATCTGCCGGGTAATATCTTCAATATAGTAACTCCCGTTGGAAGCATCTTCAAATACATTGATAATGCTTTCATAAGCCAGAACGATCTGCTGCTTGAAAGATATTTCTTCTGAATTTTCTGTACTTTTCCCGATAAGGTAATTATTGCTGAAAACAGCATCTGCCCCACCAATCATAGCGGAAGCCAGCTCTAATGTAGAGCGTATGAGGTTATTCTCATTATCTGCAACGGCCTTATTCCTTAATGATGTTTCTGCAAAGATATAGGGTACTTCATCCAGGCCATATTCTTTCGAAAGCTGGTTGAAAATGAGCTTAAATGCTCTCAGTTTGGCCATTTCAAAGAAATAGTTTCCTCCTACGGCTATCCTGAAGATGATTTTATTTAAAATTTCCTCTCCATAGGCTTCCACAAGCTCTTTGGCTTTAGCCAAGGCAATTCCCAACTGCTGGTAAATGGCTGCGCCTGCATTCTGATGAAGGGAGATATCAACACAAATGTTTTTTTTGAAAGATTTTGCCAACAGCTCTTTGGTCAACTGATCATTAATGATCCCTTTTTTCTCATCAAAGACGTCGATCAATGAAAAGTACTGATCTGTTTCTTCCGGGCTGATATGTTCCGCTAAATCTTTATTATTGATGAAAATAGTTTTCTGCTCAAGGCTTTCCACATTCTGATCCAAAAGGAATGCAAAAACATCACCTTCAAGGCTTTCATGATATTTAGCAACCAGATGGGTGTTTTCTTCTACTTTAGGGAGGTTAGAAAGCGGTTTCTGTACGGAACTGTAGAAAGGACTGACATCAATTCCTTCTAAATTATCCTTTTTCAGAATGGCATCAATATCTTCTGTTTTAAGCTGTTTTTTTACCAGGTTTTCCCAATCCGGAAGTGTATCTGTATTTGACATCAGTTGAAGTTATAAGTTATGAGTTTTAAGTTATGAGGTGTGAATACTGCAACTAATGATTGACTGTTCACCTATTGACAATCTATGATAAGTTACTTTTTGGCAACATTGGTACTGTCTACCACCAAAATGAAGATTTCCTCATTTGGTTTTTTCATAAAATAATTTTCTCTTGCGTATTTTTCTTTTTCCGATTTATTGTTCATCAGCTTTTTATAAAACGCATCATTTTTTTCGTATTCGGTTTTATAATACTGAAGCTGCTCTTCATATTTATTGATCTCATCGTTCAGTTCATTGATCACCAGAAACGATGTTTTATCAAAGAAGATCATCCAGACCAGAAACAGGCATATGGTAATGAAGTATTTATTCAAAACGTATTTCTGGATCAGCTTAAGCGTATCGGATTTTGGCTGGATGTCTTTTATTAATTTTTTTTCTGCCATTTTGGTTTTAATGCTTTTTCAACGAGTTCTTAATAACAGTAGTTAAAAAATCAATTGCCACAGAATTTTGCCTCATATTGGGAATAATGAGATCGGCATCATTTTTTGACGGCTCAATAAATTCCTGATGCATCGGCTTAAGGGTGGTCTGATAGCGGTGTAAAACTTCGCTCAGGTCTCTGCCTCTTTCCTGCGTGTCTCTTCTGATCCTTCTGATCAGCCTTTCGTCTGAATCTGCATGAACAAAAACCTTCAGGTCAAATTCTTTTAACAGATCTTTATTGGTAAGCACCAGAATTCCTTCTACTACCAATACATTTTTAGGTTCTACAGTAACGTGGTCTCCGGTTCTGGAATGGGTAACAAAACTGTAAATCGGCTGCTCAATGGATTCATTGTTTTTCAGCGCTTTTACATGTTTTAATAATAACTCAAAATCTATGGACTTCGGGTGATCATAGTTCAACGCCTCTCTTTCAGCCAAGGTAAGATTATGGTTATCGTGATAATAATTATCCTGTGAAAGGATGTTCATTCCTTCAATATCAAGTTGCTGAAGAATCTTTTCAACAACCGTAGTTTTGCCGGATCCCGTGCCCCCTGCAATTCCTATTACAAGCATTCTATATAGTTTTTACAAATATACTATTTTAGTTGAATGCAAGTAAAATAATGAATACGGAATTTACGGAACAAAAAAAATCCGGCGCAGAGCACCGGATCTTATTATAATATTAAGTTTTTTACTTTTTGACAAATTTGCTTGAAACGTTGATTCCTTTTAGAGTCAGAACATAATCTCCTGTCGGAAGATTAGAAACATCGATAGTATTTTTACCTTTTCCAATGGTAGTTTCCAACACTTTTCTTCCTTCCATATTGTAAATTTCGGCTTTTTCTTCTCCGCTTATTTTCATGGAAACATTGATCACATCTGAAGCCGGATTCGGATAAATGGCAATAACTTCTTTTTCCGAGGCTTCCGTAACACTCAGCTGGCAGTTGTAAGCCGGAAGTATATATCCTGAATTCGTAAATTCCTGTGTCATGGTCGTAATATCACTACAGCTGAACCCGAACTGTCCCAGCATATCAATAGCGGCCTGTCTTACTGCAATAGCTGCATTCTGCTGATTGGTGCCTGAATTCGTTAAGGCCAATCCTTCCAAAAATGCCCTGTCGGTCTTTTCTTTGCCGATACTGTTATATATCCTCATCAAAGCCGATGCCCAGATCTGCCCGTCTGTATGAATAGAACCTGTTAATCCTCCCGGATATGTTGCCGTATAATTGGTAACTCTCCCGGCCCAGAACGGGTTGTGTCCATCCCAGTTAAACATCCAGTGGTATTGGGCATTAGCTGATGTCCATTGATTTAAGCTTCTGCTGTAAGACTGTGCCCAGTAATCCCCGCTTCCTTCACCCAGACCATTCACCTGTGAGGCACTTCCACCGGTAATCCAGTCATGGATACCGTGGCCCAGCTCATGCAGTACTACATCTGCATCTTCAGCATCATCCACTCCACCTTCTCCAAAAACAAGAACTTCACTGTTAGGATCATAATGAGAATTATCTGCTCCACCTTCCCCATGAGGGTCGAAGAATACAACTCCGCCATTTAATGATGGCCTACAAAAGATCCCAAGGGTGACATTGATATAACGAAGGCTGTTGTCGATATGCCAATAGGCATTTACCGCTTCAAAAGCCTGGGCATTCCTGTTGAACAAAAACTGATTGGTCGCCTGTGTAAAAAGTCCTGTGGAAGGCGATTCCAGTTCTTTAATTTCTGCGTAAGTCCCTTTAAGCTTATACACGCCTCCCGTAAGATCTACCTCCGGAATGGTCACTAAGGTTCTTGCCGCGTCTAAGCTTGCATTGGTAGCATCACTGTTATCCACATACTGTCCTGCATAGGTTGAGAGCGTTTTGGATAAAGGATCCGGATTAAAAATATATCCGCTTCCCGTTACAAATGCTTTCTTTGCTTTTGTCTTCGCTTCTTTTTTATTATTTTTTCTGGGCAGATCTACAGGATCTTTTTTGCTGTGATGACGAAATGCAATGTCTTTCACACTGATGACATTTCCTGTCTGCGCATCTACAATGGTTTCCCAGCTTCCAGGATTATCATGTGAGCTTGTTAATACCCTGTACACCAGTTTTGTGTCTCCGGCATCGGTAACATACACCAATAATGTATTTTCTTCATGCGTTATCCTTCCTTTTGTTTTGGAAGCTATATGAGCTTTTTTAAGGGCTTCGGACGCAGGAAAAGCTGGTGATGTATTGATATCCTGAGCATTCTTTTTTAAGCTCTCGGTTCCTGTATATGTAATTCTGCCTTCTTTATTGAAATGGATTACAATTTCCGACTGGAATACCGGAACGTCCTTGATCATATGCTGGAAACGAAGTGTTTCTCCTGCATTTCCCTTTCTTACGAAGTTTAATTTCAGCTGGCTGAAGTTCTGAATTCCCAGGTTTCTGGAATTTTCAGTGATCCATCTTTTTGCAGGAGCCTCAAGGGAAGATTCCTGTGCGATAAGACCTGAACATGATAACACACATCCAAGAATTAAGGAGTTAATTTTTAATTTCATATAATGTCTTCAATATTACCAAGCTAATATAAAAAAGATTATTCGAATAGCACAATATTTTGAAATTATTAAAAGAAATGTTGAATCTGGTTAAATTTGTCAAAAAAATAAACCACAAAAGTCACAAGAGCTATTGTAAACACTTAAGTTTAATAAAAAGCTCTTTATAAAGTATATTTAAGGGCGCATAAATTTTTGAAAATCTTTGATTTTTCTTATTTGATGAACTTTTTAAGGCCTTATTTGCAGGCTCATATAAAAACTTTTGCTTCTTTTATCGTTAAAAATAAAAGCTAAGCAGGCTTATTATTAAAAATTTAAAAGGTATACAAAATCACAATAAAAAAACTCTAACTATTGTTAGAGCATTATTTATTATACGATTTCACTGGTAAGTTCTCTTGAGAGCAACTTTTCGTGCATGGGTTTCAGCACTTCCATTGAACCGGTCTTTACCGTACATTTGCCTTTGTAATGGACTAAAATGGTACATTGCTCTGCCTGCTCCAGAGTATGCTTACAAATTTCGATCAGGCAATCGATCACATAATCGAAAGTATGAATATCGTCGTTATGCAGGACCAGCTTGTAAACTTCATCCGTATCATCCAAAACAAGAACTTCTTCTTCATACTGACGTTTTGGATCTTCGTAATCTTTTATGCTGTTATAAAAAGTCATTTTCATCTATTTAAACCTCTCCTATTTTATCTGCCAGATCATTCATGATACTGGGTTCCTGATAAACCAGCTCCACAAGTTCCACACTCTTATTATTCATTTTCAGGATCTTAAAATGGTAGTTTTCCAGATCAAACTCCTGGTTTTCTTCTGGGATATCTTCCAGCTCATGGAGGATAAAGCCAGCTAAGGTGTTATACTCACTTTCCTCTGAAAGAGGCAGTTTTTTCGGCAGAAACTCATTGATTTCGTCCAACGGCTGTGTAGCTTTCACCCAATAAGTATTCTCTCCCATTTTATCTACCAGTTTATCTTCTTCATCTTCTTCATCCTGGATCTCTCCTACCAATTCTTCCAAAATATCTTCCAGGGTAATAATACCTTCCGTACCTCCAAACTCATCAATTACAATAGCAAGGTGCTGTTTTTTCTGCTGGAATATCTTCAACAGGTCAGAGATCTTTTTACTTCCCACTACAAAGAAGGCTTCCCGCATCAGTTCTTTCAGGTCATCATGATTAAGCTCTCCCTTTCTTTTAACAAACTCTCTTATAATCTCTTTGGTATAGAATACCCCGATCACATTATCTATAGAGTTCAGGTAAACAGGAATCCTTGAGTATCCGCTTTCCATGATCTTATTAATGATCTCATTAATATCTTCCTCAATATCGATGGAAGTAATATTCTGTCTGGGTACCATGATCTGTTTTGCGGAATGGTCAGTAAAATCAAACGCATTTTTAATGATCTCGTAATTCTCTTCTTCAATTTCACCGCTGTCTGCACTCTGCTTTACCAAAAGCTGCAATTCTTCGGTTGAATGGATCTCCTGCTCGGATGCAGGGTGTATTTTAACAAGTCTCAGAAAAGCATTTGACATGGAATTCATCAACCAGATAAAGGGTTTAAAGACTGTATAGAAAGCTCTCAAGGGAACCGCAGTTGCCATTGTTGTAGCTTCAGATTTCCTGATCGCAATGGATTTAGGAATAAGTTCTCCAAAAACAATGTGCATAACGGTAATCAGGATGAAGCTTATAATCAATGAAACAGAAGTAATGGTAGCTTCACTAAGGTCTAAATTCACATAATGAAAGATATTCCCTACAATATGATGCAGTGCGCTCTCTCCTACCCAACCTAAAGCAAGGGAAGCCAATGTAATTCCTAATTGGGTTGCAGACAAGTATTCATCAAGGTGCTTGATGATATGCTCTGCCTGCTTTGCCATAGAGTCACCCTCTGCGGCCTTTAATTGGATTTGTGAATAACGAACTTTAACGATTGAAAATTCTGCGGCTACGAAAAAGCCATTAAGTAATACAAGAAACAAGGCTAGCAAAAGCCTGACTATGTCCGAGTCCATTTAAAAAATTATAAATTTATGGTACAAAGATATATAAAATAAAAATAACAAAAAAAGCATCGAATGCCTCGATGCTTTTAATATTTTGTTAATAAAGTAATCCTTTATGAATTTTTCAAAGCTTCCGCTCCGGAAACGATCTCCAGGATCTCGTTGGTAATAGCGGCCTGTCTTGCTTTGTTATAGAAGATCACCAGTTCGTTCTTCAAAGCCTGGGCATTATCGGTTGCCTTATGCATTGCTGTCATTCTCGCGCCGTGCTCAGAGGCTACTGAATCCAGGATCGCTTTAAAAACCTGGGTTTTGATGGATTTTGGAATAAGGTTATCCAAAATTTCACTTCTGTTAGGTTCAAAAATATAATCTGTTTCCACTTGTGGCTCCGCAACAGTTTCAGGCATTGAGATCGGAAGAAGTTTTTCTGTATTGACTTCCTGTGTTGCTGCATTAACGAATTTATTGTAGATCAGATAAACTTCATCAAATTTTCCTTCTCTGAAGCTGCTCATTACACCTTCGGTAACATTAGAAACCACATCGAAATTCAGATTATCATACACAGAACTTGAATTCCCATACACGGTACGGCTTCTTCTTACAGCATCATAAACCTTTTTACCAATGGTAAGGACTTCAACTTCATATTGAGAGTTATTCTGAAACTGACTGTTAAGCTCTTTTACAATAGAGGAGTTAAAAGCTCCTGCCAAACCTCTGTTAGAAGTAATAGCAATAAAAAGGACTCTCTTAACGGTTCTTTTCTGAGCATAGATAGAAACCTGGTCAGGATCTGAACTGGAATTTACATTCTGGATAATTTCCTGTAGCTTTTCAGAATAAGGCCTTAACATCACAATGGCATCCTGTGCTTTTTTCAGTTTCGCAGCGGAAACCATTTTCATAGCACTGGTAATTTGCATCGTAGATGAAATTGAACTGATTCTTCCTCGTATTTCTTTTAAGTTTGCCATATTGGGTTAGTTGTTGGTTGTCGGTTGTTGGTTGCTAGTTTTAGAAATTTCTGTCAACTATCAACCAAAAACCATCAACTAATTTTTAGTTATATTTAGAAGCCAGATCGTTAGCTGCCTGCTTAAGAACACCTGTGATCTCATCATCAATTTTTCCTGCTTTAATTGCAGCCATTGTATCAGGGTGCTTAGATCTCAGGAATTCTACGTATTCTTTCTGGAATTCTTTTACTTTACTGATCGGAACGTTTCTCAATAAGTTCTCTGTACCTGCATATATCATTGCCACCTGGCTATCCACAGGAAGTGGAGAGTTCACCGGCTGCTTAAGGATCTCTACGTTTCTTTCTCCTTTAGAGATTACCGCTAAAGTAGAAGCATCCAGGTCAGAACCGAATTTAGCAAACGCTTCCAATTCTTTATATTGAGCCTGGTCCAATTTAAGTGTACCAGAAACTTTTTTCATTGATTTGATCTGAGCGTTACCTCCTACCCTTGATACGGAGATTCCCACGTTGATCGCCGGACGAACCCCTGAGTTGAACAGGTCAGACTCTAAGAAGATCTGCCCGTCTGTAATAGAGATTACGTTGGTTGGGATATACGCAGAAACGTCACCCGCCTGAGTTTCAATGATTGGAAGTGCTGTTAATGAGCCACCTCCTTTTACAATTGGTCTCAGAGACTCCGGTAAGTCATTCATCTGCTTAGCAATCTCGTCATCAGCGATCACTTTTGCGGCTCTTTCCAACAATCTTGAGTGAAGATAGAAAACGTCCCCAGGATAAGCTTCACGTCCCGGTGGTCTTCTCAATAACAGAGAAAGCTCACGGTAAGCAACTGCCTGCTTGGATAGATCATCATAAACAATCAGGGCCGGTCTACCAGTATCTCTGAAGAACTCACCGATAGATGCACCTGCCATTGCAGAATATACCTGCATTGGAACGGGATCTGAAGCATTAGCCGCAACGATTACAGTATAAGCTAAAGCTCCCTTATCTGAAAGGGTTTTAACGATCTGAGCAACCGTAGATGCTTTCTGACCGATCGCTACATATATACAATATACAGGTTGCCCTGCATCATAAAATTCTTTTTGGTTAATGATCGTATCGATCGCAACAGTAGTTTTACCAGTCTGTCTGTCACCAATGATAAGCTCTCTTTGTCCTCTTCCTACAGGGATCATAGAGTCGATCGCCACGATACCTGACTGTAAAGGTTCATTTACGGGCTGTCTGTAGATAACTCCCGGAGCTTTTCTTTCCAATGGCATTTCATATAAATCTCCGGTAATAGGACCTTTACCATCGATAGGGTTACCAAGGGTATCCACTACTCTTCCCAACATTCCTTCTCCTACTTTGATAGAAGAGATTCTGTTTGTTCTTCTTACGGTATCTCCTTCTTTTACCATTTTACTTTCCCCCAAAAGAGCAACACCCACGTTGTCTTCTTCAAGGTTAAGTACAATACCTTCTACATCACTGGAAAATTTCACCAACTCACCGTATTGTACGTTTTCTAACCCGTAAACACGGGCAATACCATCACCGATGGTTAAAACTGTACCTACTTCCTCAACATTGGATTGAGTATCGAAGTTGGCCAATTGCTGTTTTAAGATCGCAGATACTTCTGCCGGATTTATTTCTGCCATTGTATGGTTGTTTTTCTTTTTTAAATAATTTAATTTCCAATTCTAATATTTACGCCGTTTCTGGGTCTGGTATCAGCCGGTGTATTATTAATAATTACCGTTGTCTCAGTATCTTCAAAGTTCTTGTTGTACCTGTCCTTGAAAGTTTTGATATTGGATAGGTTAACCTGACAATTTTTAGGATCTAAAACTCCTTCTTCAATCATATTATTGATGAATCCTTTTCTAAAGTTCATTGCAGTAGCTTGAGCGGTTATGATATCATCGAAACCGTTGAACTGAATTTTAAAATAGGTTTCTCCTCGTTTATTCTCTGCAACATCTATATAGAAAAGTTTGTCGCCATTCAAAGAATAGAATGTATTGAAGGATGTTAACTCTCTTGAAGTGTACTTCATACATTTATTTTTATCTATGAACACATGGTCATCTTTAAGCCTGATATCCTGAGAGGACATAAAGCCAAATACAGCCAGAGAACAAACAAGCAGTACTTTTTTCATCTTTAGTTTAATTGGAAGTCTTTTTTAACCTGGTTAAGTTTCGTCTTAACAGAGGCATCAATCTGCTGATCGCCTACTCTTAAGATATACCCCCCTAAAATATTAGGATTAATTTCTTTTTTAAGATCAAAATTTGAATTAAGATTAACAAGATGGGTAGATCTTAAAATCTGCTCAATATTTGCATCGGAAATTTCTGTTGCCGTAGTCAGGGTAATTCTTTTTATCCCGTTGATATCCTCTACTTTATTGATATATTCCTGAGCAATATTTTTCAGCTGGCTTTCCCGCCCCTGTCTGATCACTAATCTGATCAGGTTTTGAGAAGAAACTGATAAACCTTTAAAAATCTCATTGGCTACTTCTATTTTCTTTTTAGCATCAATGTAAGGGGTAAGGAAAAATTTGTTCAAATCTTTGGATTCGGACATTAGTTTCACTACATCTTTCATTTCAGAAAATACAGTAGCTGTTTGTCCGGATTCTGTTGTAAAATCCAGTAAACCCTGTGCGTATCTTTTAGCTACTTTAGACGTAAGCATTCTTAGTTAAGGTTAGATTTGTTTAGATAATTTTGAACTAATTCGTTTTGAGCTTCACTGTTATCCAGTTTTTGCTTTAAGATAGATTCTGCAATATTTACAGATAAAGTACCGATCTGAGTTTTGATATCTGCCATAGCAGCATTTTTCTCAGCTTCGATAGTCTGTTTAGCTGCAGCGATCATTTTATCTCCTTCAGTTTTAGCAGCATCTTTAGCTTCACCTACAATTCTGTCTTTAATTTCTCTTGCTTCTTTAAGGATAGCATCTCTTTCTATTTTAGCTTCACGAATGATTCTTTCGTTGTCAGCTTTAAGATCTTCCATTTCTTTTTTAGCAAGTTTAGCCTGATTCAATGCATCAACAATAGATGTTTCTCTTTCGTTAACTGCATTCACAATCGGTTTCCATGCAAATTTTGCTAAAAGAAACAATAGGATAACAAAAGTAAGGGTCATCCAAAACAAAAGTCCAATTCCAGGTTCAATAATTCCCATATCTGTAAATTCTTTTTTTAATGTTATATTATGGATCGTTTTTAAAAATTCTTAGCAGCAGCCAACCGCTTAACTGCTAAGAATAGCTTTTTGAGGATAATTACTTGATGAAAGCACCAAAGATGATCGCAATAAGACCAGCACCTTCAATAAGACCAGCAGCAATAAGCATTGCTCCCTGGATCTTACCAGCTTGTTCCGGTTGTCTGGCGATAGCATCCATAGCATGACCACCGATTTTACCAATACCAAGACCTACTCCTAATACTGCTAAACCGATTCCTACGTAAATTAATCCTGCTCCAGTTGTTGTATCCATAATAAAATAAATATTTAGTTAAAAATTATTTTCAAAATTAAGCTCCCGCTTTTTCATGCGCATGGTCATCATGATGATGTTCGTGCTCGTGTTCTGCCACTGCAATACCAATAAATAATGCTGACAATACGGTAAAGATATATGCCTGTAACGCTGCTACCAATAATTCCAGTACTGAAACAAATAACGCCAATGGTACAGATGCAAATCCTAAGAAAGGAGTTTTAAATATAAAGATCAAAGATATAATTGCCAGGATCATGATGTGCCCTGCCGTTACGTTGGCAAAAAGTCGCATCATCAATGCAAAAGGCTTTGTAAAGATCCCGATGATCTCGATCGGAACCATAATCGGGTATAATAAGATCGGAACCGGCGGCATAAAGATGTGCTTCCAGTAGTCTTTATTGGCACTGAACAAAGTAATCAATAAAGTGATGATCGCCAATACGGCAGTAATTGCAATATTTCCTGTAAGGTTGGCTCCTCCCGGGAAGAAAGGGATTAACCCGAAAAGGTTATTGAACCAGATAAAGAAGAAAGCCGTTAAAAGATAAGGCATATACCTCTTGTATTTTACAGATCCGATATTCGGGATAGCTACTTCATCTCTGATAAATACGATAACAGGCTCCATTACTTTCCCGATTCCTTTCGGAAGCTGGGATTTTTTATACCCTCTCGCCATCCCGATGAAAACAATCATCATAAAGATTACTGAAAGGAACATTGAAGCTGCATTCTTGGTAATTGAGAAATCAAAAAACACTTCGTTTGCTTTTTGTTTCCCGTTTATGATAGAGAATAATGTTGCTTTTTCAACTCCTTTGGTAGAAACCACTTGTCCGTGTTCTAACGTATATCCGTCATGCTCATGACCGTGGGCAATACTGTTTGACAGGAATGTATGCCAGCCTGCATTATCCTTAATAATTATGGGCAAAGGGAGAGAAACATGATGCTCTTCACCATTATCATCTTTAGTAGTCCATAAATGCCATTCATTGGAATCACCAATGTGTTCCATGATCATTTTGGTAGCATTGAAGTCTTTTTCATCTTCCTTATGCTCTACTTTTTCAGCTGACTTTTCACCTTCAGATCCATGCTGTGCAGCAGCAAAACTGCTAATGAACACAAATAAAAATGCGAAAAATAATGAAGAAATCTTTCTGTTCATATCTCTTTTTTAATCGTGTGCAAATATATCGATTTTATTAAACTTTACCAATATTAAAAATTGATTTTTATCATCAAAAAAATCAGGATCTGTTAATGAGTTTTATTATAGGTAAATATATAAGGAAAGATGCTATAATAAAGCAGATCACAATAAATAGAAAACCTTCCTTTGTTCTGTCAATTATTGCCAATGATATAATAAGCCATATAATATCCTTAGAAATATTGATGGCAAGGAATTTCATCCCCGCATCAGGCTTACCATACAAAAATCGTCTGAATAGTATGTACACTATTATGTTGAGCAACACTATTAAAAATACCACAATAAGGCCATCTGAAAAATCCATACTGCAAAAATAAAACTATAATTGATTAAACTAAACAAATCTCGGCTATTCTATATGATATATATTATTAAAAATCCTTATTTTTGCAAACTATAATTTATAAATATGTTTAATAGTTTACAGGATAAATTAGACAAAGCACTTCATAATATTTCCGGACGCGGGAAAATTACAGAAATCAATGTTGCAGAAACCGTAAAGGAGATCCGCAGGGCGCTGGTGGATGCCGACGTTAACTATAAAGTAGCAAAAGACCTTACAAAAAGGGTTCAGGATAAGGCTTTAGGGCAAAATGTTCTTACTTCTCTTACCCCGGGGCAATTGATGACAAAAATTGTTCATGATGAGCTCGTAGACTTAATGGGAGGTTCCCAAGAGGGGATCAACCTTTCAGGGAAACCGACTGTAATTCTTATTGCAGGTCTTCAGGGGTCAGGTAAAACCACATTTTCCGGTAAACTTGCCAATTATTTAAAAACTAAAAGAACTAAGAAACCTCTGTTGGTTGCCTGTGACGTTTACCGTCCGGCTGCTATTGACCAGCTTAAAGTATTAGGCGGCCAGATCGGGGTTCCTGTTTATACTGAAGAAGGAGCAACCAATCCTTCCACTATTGCAGACAATGCAATCAAGTTTGCAAAAGAGAACAACCATGATGTTGTGATCGTCGATACTGCTGGACGTCTTGCGATAGATGAGCAGATGATGAACGAGATCAAATCAGTCCATTATTTCATCAAGCCTCAGGAAACCTTGTTTGTAGTAGACTCTATGACCGGACAGGATGCCGTAAATACGGCAAAGGCATTCAATGATGCTTTAAATTTTGATGGTGTTGTTCTTACAAAATTGGATGGTGATACCAGAGGGGGTGCTGCCTTAACGATCCGTTCCGTAGTGGAAAAACCGATCAAATTCATTTCCACGGGTGAAAAAATGGAAGCTTTAGACCTTTTCTACCCGGAAAGGATGGCAGACAGGATCTTGGGAATGGGAGACGTTGTTTCCTTAGTGGAAAGAGCCCAGGAGCAGTTTGATGAGGAAGAAGCCAAAAAACTTCATAAAAAAATCGCTAAAAATGAATTTGGCTTTGATGATTTCTTAAAACAGATCAACCAGATCAAAAAGATGGGTAATATGAAAGACCTGATGGGTATGATCCCGGGGGTAGGAAAAGCCATCAAGGATGTGGAAATAAGTGATGATGCATTTAAGCATATTGAAGCGATTATCCATTCTATGACCCCTGATGAAAGAAGAAAACCATCTATTATCAATACCCAGAGAAAACAAAGAATTGCTAAAGGGGCAGGAAGAAAAATTGAAGATGTCAACCAATTGATGAAACAGTTTGACCAGATGGGTAAAATGATGAAGATGATGCAGGGGCCTCAGGGAAAACAGATGATGCAGATGATGAGCAAAATGCCGAATATGCCTGGTATGGGCGGAATGTTTGGAAAATAAATGATCTACTAAAAATATAAAAGCTCCGGTTCTTCGAACCGGAGCTTTTATATTTTTATAATACCATTAAAATAAACCTGTTTCAATTTCTATATAATATTTCCGAATCTAAACTGTGTTGAGATGCTTTCAGCATGACAAAGCAGATGCTTATAATAAGCTTCCGTTTTAAATAAGAAAGCCCTGAGAAATTAATCTCAGGACTTTATCTTCTGTATATGTTCGTTTATTATTTTGCAAAAACATATTTAACACCAATAGTTACCGCTGATAAATTCAAACCGAACTTGTAGTTATTTACACTTTTAGCTCCGTCAACATCTAACTTGGAAGTGTTGTATCCGAATTCACCGATAGTAGCCTCGATAGTCCAGTTTTTGTTTAAGAAATAATCTAAACCTGGCTTAACGTTTACTCCGATAGAAGTATAGTTTGCCTCGTCAGAGCTGGATACTGTTGTAGTGTTACCTCCTACTGTTGTAGTTGCAGTAGCCTCTTCTTTATATTTACCAAACTCCATTGGAACTTCTAATTGTCCGAAGAAATATAATTTATCTCCTAAAGTCCAGTATTTTCTTACGAACGGGCTTGCAACAAATGCAGACTGGGTAACTTCAGATTTAGCAACCGTCATTGCACTCGTAGAAGTTAAAGTTACTTTATCATTTGCATATCCTACACCTGCACCAACAGCTAAGTTAGGAGCTACAAAGAAACCTACGGTAGGAACTACTCTGAAGCTTTCTGCTTTAGAATTGTTATTGTTGTTTTCTTCCTGGGAATACCCTACTTGTCCGGAAACATAAACAGTTCCTTTAGCGATCTGAGCATTTGATAAACCGAAAAGTGCAACTGCACCTGCTAATAATAGTTTTTTCATTTTAAAAAATTTTAATACTTTCTGGGGCAAATTTACACTGGCCTTATTACATATTAAAATTTGTTAATGTGATTAATATCATTAATAATTTCTAGTAATTTTCAATAATAATATGCATCATATACATGCTTTTGATTTATTTACAATTTTTTGAATAAAAAAACTCCAACTTTTCAATCGGAGTTTAATATATGTAATTTTTCAATACATCTTAATTTTATTAAAAAAAATCATTCTGATGATCATAACATCTGCCATCCTACCGATAGAGCCCCCAATATTCAAAATTGTTTTTTGGGTCCTATATGATATATAACTTAAATCACTGCTGCCCAACCTCTGATAAAAAACAAAAGCCGCTTAAATAAGCGGCTCTGATACTTTAATATAAAAATTCAATTAAAATTTATAAGCATATCCAATGTTTACAGAACTAAGTGTACCATCTTTGCTGATTCCTTTATATCCTGCATATACATTATGCTTTTCTGCAAATGTATAACCTACTTTAGGCTGATAATAGAATCCTCCTCCATCAGCATCACCTGTTAAGAAAGCATATCCTAAATCTGCACCTAAGTTAAATCCACCGTCAAAGCTATACTGAGCTGTAGCAGCAACCGGAATAGCACCTACATTGAATTTATAAGACTGTGCAGGGATAGTGATAGGTCCCATAGTAATTGCAGGCGTACTATATTCTTTCCCAAAATAGTGAGAATATCCTGTTGTAGCTCCTAATTCAAAGTTATCAGCTATTTCCCAAGTATATGCCACGTCTAACCCGGCATTGAAAGAATAAGCATCACCAGCATCACCAATAGGTAAACCAGCATGAGCTCCTAATTTAAAATGACTTTCCTGTGCATTAACATTTGCTCCTAATAGAGCCAAAGCTCCAATCAATAATAGTTTTTTCATGATTAATTTTAATTATTCTCGGCAAATCTAAATACTTTTTACCAAATTAACAAATTTTAATAAAAGTAAGATGTGTAAATTTATAAATTTAACATCATAAAATCAATCATTTCTCACTCTCTTTTCCTCATCATTATAAGCAAGAATGATCTTTTTAACCACAGGATGCCTTACCACATCTTCCTCAGTAAGATGCACAAAACCAATCTCTTTTACATCTTTCAATATCCTCATAGCCTCTTTTAATCCGGATTGCTGCTTAGGCGGCAGATCTACCTGGCTCGGATCACCGGTGATGATAAACTTGGCATTCATCCCCATTCGGGTAAGGAACATTTTCATCTGAGAATGAGTGGTATTCTGAGCTTCATCAAGAATAACAAATGCCTCATCCAGGGTTCTCCCTCTCATGAAAGCAAGAGGTGCCACTTCAATTACCTTTTTTTCCATAAAGCCTTCAAGCTTCTCATGAGGAATCATATCCCGGAGTGCATCATATAAAGGCTGTAAATACGGATCCAGCTTTTCCTTAAGGTCTCCCGGTAAAAATCCCAGGCTCTCCCCTGCTTCCACAGCCGGCCTGGTCAGGATGATCCTTTTAACTTCCTTATCTCTTAAAGCTCTTGCTGCCAACGCTACACTGGTATATGTTTTCCCGGTTCCCGCAGGCCCAATGGCAAAAACCATGTCCTTTTTCTCGGTTTCCTTTACCAGTTTTTTAAGATTAGTAGTTTTGGCTTTAATGACCTTTCCATTGACTCCTTTTACAATAATATCCTGGTCAAAGACCAATTGCTTTTCATTCTCATCCTTTATGTTGAGAATATTTTCCACATCCTTTAGTTCAATAGAATTATTTTTGGAAATAAAGCTTACAATATCATCCAGCTTTTGTTTCAGGATATCCAGAGCCTCCTGATTTCCCATTGCAAAAATATAATGATCCCTGCCTGTAATCTTAAGAGTCGGAAAACTTGATTTTATTAAATTAAAATATTGATTGTTTACCCCATAGAAGCTTTTTGCATCAATTCCTTCTAAATCATATGTTATTTCAAACATGCAAATATTTTTTATTCAGATTTTAAAATTAAAGTTTTTTTTCAAATTTATCTTAAATTGTTATCCACAATCTTCCGGGCTTTCTTTTATTTTTAAATAAATTTGCATCACTATTATTCTGGAATGTCAATTATTACCCTTACTTCAGATTTTGGAAGTTTAGACTATAGAGTTTCTGCCGTGAAGGGCAGGATCTTATCTCTGAATCCGGAAGTCAGTATTATAGATATTACGCACGATATTCAGGCATACAACCTTATACAGACCTCATATATCGTCAGAAATGCTTACAGGTATTTTCCTAAAGGGACCATTCATATCCTGTCCGTCGACAGTTTTTTTCATAAATCCAGAAAGAATATTCTGTACAAAGCAGATGGCTCCTACTTTCTGGCAGCAGATAACGGATTACTGAGTCTTATTTTCTTCGATATCAAGCCAGAAGCTATTTATGAAGTTACCCTGAATAACAGGTTCGATGATGTGGTCAATTTTACATCAGCAGATGTTTTTGTGCCTGCTGCGGTACATTTGGCCAACGGTGGACTTCCGGAAGTGATCGGAAGAAAGATCAAATCGGCAAAGCAGCTTTTATTCCCCAAACCTGTTTATAATGAATCTGAGGGAATGATCATAGGAGAAGTAATGTATATTGATAATTTCGGAAATATAATCTCAAATATCAGTAAAGATTTTTTTGAGACCGTCGCCAAAGGATTTGAAAACTTTACAATAAAATTCAGGAATTTAAGTCTTTCCCGGATATTTTCAAGCCACACTGAAGTCGTTTCAGACTGGGAGCGGGAAACCGAATTTCACGGGCAGTCCGCTGCAATTTTCAATGACAGCCATCTTTTGGAACTTACCATTTATAAAGGAAGTAAAAAAAACGGGGCCAAGACTTTATTCGGACTGAATGTCGGCGAGAATATTTATATCGAATTTTCTTAAATTATACTTTTCATAAAAAAACCGATTTTTTTTATATATTTGTCAAAATCTAAAAAATAAAAATGGCAGAGTACAAATTATTGCTTCCTTCCATGGGAGAAGGTGTTATGGAAGCTACAATTATCACTTGGTTATTCAATGAAGGTGATACGGTAAAGGAAGATGATTCCGTGGTAGAAATTGCAACAGATAAGGTTGATTCAGATGTTCCGACACCGGTTTCGGGGAAAATTGTGAAAATCCTGAAACAGAAGGACGAAGTTGCAAAAGTCGGGGAAGCCATTGCTATTTTAGAAATTGAAGGAGAAGGCGGCAATACCACTTCAGAAGAGGTTAAAACTGAAACTCCGGCTGCAGCTCCTGATACCGAAACGTTAAAAGCCATTGAAGAGCCCTTACAAACAGCGGCTTCTAACGTTGAATTCTCAGGAGAACTTTACTTATCTCCGCTTGTAAAATCTATCGCCCAGCAGGAAAATATTTCAGAATCCGAACTTAAGACCATCAAAGGAAGCGGTTTGGAAGGAAGAATTACCAAAGAAGATATTTTATCATATGTTGCCAACAGAGGAAGCCAGCCTCAGGCAGCCCCACAACAAGCTGCTCCGGTACAGGCGGCGGTTTCTGCTCCACAGCCTGTTACGGCATCAGCTCCGGCTCCTACAGTTCCGGTTGCAGCAGGTGATGAGATCATCCCAATGGACAGAATGAGAAAGATCATTGCTGAAAACATGGTAAAGGCAAAACAGATTGCTCCGCACGTTACTTCATTCATTGAGACGGATGTAACCAATGTTGTAAAATGGAGAAACAAGCATAAAGATCTTTTCGAAAAGCGTGAAGGTGAAAAGCTTACATTCATGCCGATCTTCGTAAAAGCTGTTGTAAAAGCCATCCAGGATTATCCTCTGATTAATGTTTCCGTAAACGGTGAAAACATTATCAAAAAGAAAAATATCAACATTGGTATGGCAACTGCCCTTCCTGACGGAAACCTGATCGTTCCGGTCATCAAGAATGCAGACCAGCTATCCCTTTCAGGTTTGGCAAAGGCCATCAATGACCTGGCCTACAGAGCAAGAAATAAAAAATTAAGGCCTGAAGATACTCAGGGGGCAACATATACCATCTCTAATGTCGGAAGTTTTGGAAATTTAATGGGTACCCCTATTATTCCTCAACCTCAGGTAGCTATTTTAGCGATCGGAGCTATTGTTAAAAAACCTGCTGTTTTAGAGACTAAGGATGGGGATGTTATTGCGATCCGTCAGTTGATGTTCATGTCACATTCTTATGATCACAGGGTGGTAGACGGTTCTTTAGGGGGTATGTTCCTAAAGCATGTTCATGATTACCTGCAGAACTGGGATATGAATACGGAAATATAAATAATCTAACAATAGTTGTCATGCTGAGCTTGTTGAAGCATCTCAAATAATATAAAAACCTTCGGATTTTCCGGAGGTTTTTTTGTTACTCTTTATCAAAAAAACAAAGTTTGTTATTTCTCAGGAATCTAAGCCAGGTTTGTAGAGATTCTTACAGCATCACAAACAAGGATCCTAATTATTCTGTATAATCCAAATGAGTAGAGGTATCCATCAACATAAAGTTTGTCATTCCGAAGGAATCTAAACTAAGTTCGTAGAGATGATTACAGCATGACAAACATTATCTTAATTATTCTTTATAATCCAAATGAATAGAAGTATCCATCAACACAAAGTTTGTCATTCCAAAAAATCTAAATTAAGTTCGTAAAGATGCTTACAGCATGACAAACATTATCCTAATTATTTTTTATAATCCAAATGAAAGAGGTATCCATCAACATAAAGCTTGTCATTCCGAAGGAATCTAAACTAAGTTCGTAGAGATGCTTACAGCATGACAAACAAGGATCCTAACTATTCATATTAGAGGTATCCATCAACATAAAGTTTGTCATTCCGAAGGAATCTAAACTAAGTTCGTAGAGATGCTTACAGCATGACAAACAGGATATTAATTATTCTAATACATATAATATCAGAACTATTAAGCATCATTCATATCTGAAATTTTTATTTTAATAAATAATATTCTAAATTTGAAATATGCTCAAAATTCTGACTTACATCCGAAAAGGTCTCAAAAAATCTTTTGACAACATCCGAAATGAACGTCTGAAACAAACCCTCCTTCAGGCAATACCCTTTTGGATAGGTTCTGTAATAACAGGTTTTTTTGCTGTGATGTATGCCAAAATATTTGCTTGGGGAGAAAGTCTCCTGAATTTTATACTCAACTGGCATGACTGGATGATCTTCATCATTGCTCCCATTGGTTTTGTCATTTCATGGTGGCTGGTTAAGGAATTTGCCCCTAATGCAAAAGGGAGCGGAATTCCACAGGTAATGGCTGCGGTAGAACTTGCCAATCCGAAAGAGCATAAGCACATCAGAAGCTTTTTAAGCCTTAAGATCATTGTTTTTAAAATCATTTCATCCGTTGTCCTGGTTATTGGCGGAGGTGCTGTGGGGCGTGAAGGTCCTACGATACAGATCTCAGGATCCGTTTTCCGGAAGGTGAATGAATATCTTCCTGAGTGGTGGCCTAAAATATCAAAGAAAAACATGATCATGACCGGAGCAGCGGCGGGGCTGGCAGCAGCTTTCAATACTCCGCTCGGAGGGATCGTATTTGCAGTTGAAGAACTTTCGAAAACGCACATCAATTATTTTAAAACAGCCCTCTTCACTGCAGTCATCATTGCCGGCTTAACGGCTCAGACCCTGGCCGGTTCTTATTTATACCTTGGATATCCTAAAACCAACGATGTTTCGTTAATGGTAATGTTTCCTATTATGCTTGTAGCCGGAACTGCAGGGATCCTGGCAAGCCAGCTTTCGGTAATGATGCTTAAAATGAGCACTTGGAAAAAGAAAAAACTGAAGACCGACAGAGCAAATGTAGCATTCCTTGTTTTCAGTGCCCTTATCATTGCTTCTATTGCTTATTTTATCAACAGAGAAATTCTGGGTTCCGGGAAAGAGATCATGGAACGGGTGCTTTTCACGTCTGACAAGCACGAAGATTGGTATGTACCCATTTTAAGGATGTTAGGACCTGCATTATCATTTACTTCAGGGGGAGCCGGTGGAATCTTTGCTCCAGCCCTTACTGCCGGGGCAAGTATCGGGTCTGTGATCTCCGGTGCTATCAATTTATCCCCTAATGAAACCAATGTAGTTATTTTAGCAGGTATGGTTGCTTTTCTTACCGGTATTACAAGAGCACCTTTTACTTCTGCCATCATTGTCCTTGAAATGACCGACAGGCATTCATTGATATTTCACTTAATGCTGGCGGGAATGGTTTCTTCCATCGTTTCCATTCTGGTAAGCCGTCATTCACTGTATGATATGATCAAAGTGAATTTTCTGGAAGAAGTGAGGGGTAAAGGAAGTTAAAAGTTATGAATTATGAGTTATAAGTTATAAGTCATTGTTGAATGGAGTGCAGAAGCTTATCATCAATATAATTCATAATTCATAATTCATAATTCATAACTCAATTCCAATAATTGATTTCCGGAAATATTTCACCACTCTCATTGCGTATTGTAAATAAAATTCTTACCTTTGCACCTCGAAATAATTAACAAATTTATTTAACATTATGAACAATTACGAAACTGTTTTCATTTTAACTCCCGTTCTATCTGATGCTCAGGTGGAGGAAGCAGTGAACAAGTATGTAGATCTTTTAAAAGAAAAGAACTGCGAAATCGTTGCTAAAGAAAACTGGGGATTAAAAAAATTAGCTTATCCGATCCAATTGAAAAAGAACGGATTCTACACTTTAATCGAGTTTAAAGGTGAAGGTACTGTAGTTGCTGATCTGGAATTAGCATTCAAACGTGACGAGAGAGTGATCCGTTACCTGACTACAAAACTTGACAAACACGCTGTTGAGTATGCTGTAACCAGAAGAACTAAAGTAAAAGCAGCTAAAGCTTAATTATTAACCCAATTTAAAAAAGACAAGACATGGCAATAGATGAAATGGCTAAACAAGCCTCAGCTGGAGGAGAATCAGAAGTAAAATTCCTTACTCCGCTTGATATCAATACAAAATCTGAAAAGAAATACTGTAGATTCAAAAAATACGGAATCAAGCATGTAGATTATAAAGATGCCGATTTCTTATTACAATTCGTGAACGAACAGGGTAAAATTTTACCAAGAAGATACACAGGAACTTCTTTAAAATACCAAAGAAAAGTTTCTGCAGCAATCAAAAGAGCAAGACACCTTGCTTTACTACCATACGTAGCAGACTTATTAAAATAAGATAAAAGAAACAAGAAGAAAGAGAAAAGATCCCGGTCTTTTTCTCTTTTTTTAAGTTGCTGAATAAATTAAAATTAATTCTAACTTGATTTTAGATTTCAGATTTCAGACACAAGACTTTAAGTCTGACATCTACTATCTGGCATCTAACATCTAAAAAAGGACAACAACAATGGAAATTATCCTAAAAAAAGACGTAGAAAACTTAGGACTTGAGTTTGATACAGTAAATGTAAAACCTGGTTATGCCAGAAACTTCTTAATTCCTCAGGGATATGCACTTTTAGCTACTCCTAAAAACAAAGCGGCTTTAGAAGCTACTTTAGAGACAAGAAAAGAAGAAGAAGCTAAATTGATCTCTGCTGCAAACTCTGTAGTAGATCAATTGAAGAAAACTTCTATCACAATTCCTGCAAAAGTAGGTACAGGTGATAAATTATTCGGTTCTATCAACAATGCTGACCTTGCTGAAGCTCTAGGAAAAGCAGGTGTATCTGTAGATAAAAAATACATCAAAATCCCAGGAAACACAATCAAGAGAACAGGTAAATTCTCTGCTCTTGTAAGACTTCACAGAAATGTTGAATACAACTACGAATTCGATGTTGTATCTGATGCTCCTGTTGAAGCTGCTCCGGCTAAAAAAGAGGAAGCTAAAACTGAAGAAGCTTAATATCCAAAAGAGAAAACAAATTCTCATACATACAAAACCACTTCGTTTGAAGTGGTTTTTTGTTTTCAATGCCCTTCAATGGTAAGCTTATTGCTGCTGGTAAAATATCACATAGATTCATCTGCTTACTCAATTAAACTTTGAATATGGAAATTCAGGAAATCTTATCCGAACAAAAAATGTTTTTCAGGACACAAAAAACCGGGAATATCAGATTCCGGAAAATGTATCTTGAAAAGCTGAAAGATCTTATCATACAAAATGAAAACGTATTGTATGAAGCTATTGACAGGGATTTCGGCAAGTCTGAATTTGATACTGCAACTACTGAGATCTCTTTTATTCTAAAGGATATTAGCTATTATTTAAAGAATTTAAATATCCTCACCAGTCCTAAAAAAGTTCGTACCAATTTAGCCAATCAGATCGGGAAAAGCAGGATCTGTACAGATCCGCTGGGATGCGTACTTGTCATCGGAGCCTGGAATTATCCTTATCAGCTCTCCCTCTCCCCTGTTATTGCCGCACTGGCTGCCGGAAACTGCTGTATTTTGAAACCAAGCGAAATTGCTGCCCATACTTCAAAAGCAATGGCAAAAATTATCAATGACAATTTCCCTCCTGAATATGTATATGTTTATGAAGGGGGTATCGAAGAAACCACAGAACTTCTGAAACTGAGATTTGATAAAATATTCTTTACCGGAAGTACAAAAGTGGGAAAAATAGTCTACAAAGCCGCTGCTGAACATCTTACGCCCGTAACATTGGAATTAGGCGGTAAATCACCGGTTATAGTAACCAAAAATGCCAGTCTGGAAATTGCCGCCAAAAGGATCGTATGGGGAAAATTCCTGAATGCAGGCCAGACGTGTGTAGCTCCGGATTATTTACTGATTGAAGAGACTGTACAGGAACAGTTCCTGGAACTTCTAAGAAATTATATCAAAGAATTCAGGTATGAGCCGGGCTCCGGGCATTATACACGGATCATCAACCTAAAAAATTTTCAACGGCTTATTCAACTTATTGATAAGGAAAAGATCTATTATGGAGGAAACTATAATGAGGAAAAACTTTATATAGAACCGACTATTTTAAGCAATGTGGATCGGGAAGATGATGTAATGCAGGAGGAAATCTTCGGGCCTATCCTTCCGGCAATCTCTTTTGACAATTTTAATACCGCTCTCAACTCGGTACTGGAAATGGAAAAACCGCTTTCTGCTTATTTATTCAGCAACAGTCAGGAAGAAAAAGACGCTTTCACTCAAAAGCTGTCTTTCGGCGGAGGATGCATCAATGATGTTGTTATGCATCTGGGGAACGAAAATCTTCCGTTTGGGGGAGTGGGAAATTCAGGGATCGGGAGCTATCACGGAAAATATGGGTTTGAGACTTTCTCTCATCAGAAAGCAGTTCTTGAAAGGGCTACATGGGGTGAACCCAATATAAAATACCCACCCTATTCTGAGCAAAAATTAAAGTGGATCAAAAGGCTTCTGTAAAAACAAAAAACCGGGAGTCTTCCCGGTTTGATTTATTTATGAAGTCGGACTCCAGCTGCTAAAGAACTCTTTTACTTTATCCAGACTATATCCTTTCCCTTCTTCCAGCACATCACTCTGCTGAATATGGATCATTTTACCATTTTGATCTAAAATAATGAATACGGGATACCCATATTTCTCTCCCGGATTATTATATTTCATGAAAATACTTTCATTCTTATTTTCAGGGGAATAATTGAGATGATAATATAGATAATTCTTGTCTACAATTTCTTTCAGTTCAGGAGTGTTCTGTACAAAATCGTTAAAGCGCAGGCACCAGATACACCAGTTACCACCTGCCTGGATCATAATGTTTTTACCCTCCTTTTTAGCCTGTGCTACCAAGGCTGCTATATCTTTCTGCGCATCAGCTTTTGGATTATAAGGTTTAGGCAACTTGGCTTTCTCCTCCGCTGTCCTTTTCTTTGCTTCAAGCTCAGCATGATCCGGCTTTACCAGAAGGGCTTTATCTCCGGAATTCCTTTCAGGAGTATTTTTAATTTCCTGAGAGTAAGCAACTGTGCTTAGTGCCAGAAAAGCAATCAGTGATAATTTTTTCATACTTTAAATATAAAAAATAATATTTAACCCGAAGCAAAAATAGAACCATAATTTTATTATCCTTAAATTTGCATGTTTTATGAACTTCCTGATCAAAATACTGTATTTAATTTCTAAACTTCCGCTTAAAGTATTATATATTTTTTCGGATATTATTTTCTTTCTGAACTATTATTTTGTCGGGTACAGGAAGAAAGTAATTACACAGAATATAAAGAATTCATTCCCGGATAAACCGGATGAAGAGATCAGAAAGATCAGAAAAAAATTCTACCGCAATTTCTCCGATTATCTTGTAGAAACCGTGAAATCGTTCAGTATTTCAGAAACGGAATCCCGCGTGAGGATGCAGCATATCAACCAAGACGTGTTTCACGAGGCTAAAAAAGAAGGCAAAAACATTATTCTGCTTGCCGGGCATGTTTTCAACTGGGAATGGATCAATGCATTTGCAAAGATCATTCCTCAGGAGCATTGCCACCCGGTTTACAGAAAGGTGAACAGTGATTTCTGGGAAAACCAGATGAAAAAAGTGCGGAATAAATTCGGAAACGAAGCGTTGGAGGCCAACGAGGTGATCATGAATATTTTCAGGGCTAAAAATGACGGAAATTCTGCCTATATGTTTGTGGCTGATCAAAGCCCGCATATTTCACACGTAAGCTACGGATTAGAGTTTCTTAATCAGAAAACCCCTGTTTTTATAGGATATGATAAACTGGCAACAAGAATGGATCTTATTTTTATTTATTGTGAGATGAAAAAGGTAAAACGTGGTTTTTACCAGGTCAATTATCACAGGATCTATCCTGACGGAGAAAAATTTACGGAACATGAAGTCGTGAAAAAATTCCATAAATTGCTGGAAAACACCCTGCATAAACGCCCCGATAATTACCTTTGGTCCCACAGAAAATGGAAATACCAGGATGCCATCAAAAATTTTGATTCCGAAAAAATATAGGTCAAATGTCTGAAAAACTAGCTGTAGTAATATTAAACTGGAATGGTAAAAGCTGGCTTGAAAAATTTCTTCCGAGCGTTATCCGCTTTTCCGGGAAAGCTGACATCTATATAATTGATAATCTTTCTACTGACGATTCCATTGCTTATCTGGAAATGCAGTTCCCTGCTGTGAAAATCATCAGAAATGATAAAAACTACGGTTTTGCAGGCGGCTATAATGAAGGATTAAAGAAAGTAAAGGCTGAATACTACTGCCTGCTCAATTCCGATGTTGAAGTGACGGAAAACTGGATCGAACCTGTTTTGGAATTGTTTGAAAAAAATCCTCAGATCTCAGCAATACAGCCCAAAATTTTATCATTCCATAATAAGGAGCAATTTGAATTTGCAGGAGCAGGGGGCGGATTAATAGATAATCTGGGATATCCTTACTGTAGAGGACGTGTTTTTGATGATCTGGAAGAAGATAAGGGACAGTATGATGATGAAGCAGAGATATTCTGGGCTTCCGGATGCTGCTTTTTTATCCGTTCAAAAGATTTTTGGGACCATAAGGGATTTGATGAAAGGTTTTTTGCCCATCAGGAGGAAATCGACCTTTGCTGGAGGCTTATCAATTCAGGAAGGAAAATATATTACACGGGAAAATCCAAGATCTATCATGTAGGAGGCGGCACGCTGAACAAACAGAGCGCTCAGAAGACTTATTTGAACATCAGGAACAATCTTTCGATGATGGTGAAGAATTTACCTTTTCCAAAGTTGGTCTGGCTGATATTTTTCAGGCTTTGCCTGGATGGTGTCGCAGGGATCTATTTTGGATTAAAAAACGGCTTTCCGCACCTTTGGGCGGTTGTGAGGGCGCATTTCGGGTTTTATGCCCAGCTTCCGGGAACTTTAAAGCTTCGTGGAAAAAATCAAATTAAAAATTACTATCAGTCCAAATATTTGATTTTCAAACATTTTTTAGGATAATTTTTTTTACCTTTATTTCATAACAATTATGAAATTAGATTTTTACACAGTTCTCATCGTTTTTTGCGTTATAACCCTGATTTTAGGGTTAATTATTTATTTTTTTCAGCAAAAATTTTTCTTTCATCCAGAAAAACTGCCGAAGGATTTCAAATTTGCCTACGATAACCTTCATGCAGAAGAATTAACGGCAGAAACCGAACCCGGTGTTTTCATCAGTTATCTTCACTTCAAAACCGAACATCCGAAAGGAATTGTTTTTTATCTGAAAGGCAATACCAAAAGTATCAAAGGATGGGGAAAATTTGCGATAGACTTCACCCGTCTTCAGTATGATGTGATCATGCTGGATTATCGGGGTTTCGGGAAAAGCACCGGAAAAAGGACCTCAGAAGGGCTGAAACACGATATCCGTTTTATTTACAATCTTGTGAAACAGCAGGTGCCGGAAGACCGGCTCGTTGTTTACGGAAGAAGTCTTGGAACACCTTTTGCCGCTATGCTAGCAGCAAAAAACAATCCGAGGCTGTTGATCCTTAATGCGCCTATTTACAGTTTAGAGCGGTCGATCAACCGGTATCTTCCCTGGTTACCGGCCAAATATTTTATGCGCTTTAATCTTCCGACCTACAAATATCTCAGAGGCGTAAAATGTCCTATCAAAATTATACATGGAAGTGATGACAAGCTTGTTCCTGTGAAAACAGCCATTGAACTCTCCGAAATTCAGCCCGAAAATACACGGCTTTATATCATTCTGAAAGCCGGACATATCAATGTACATACATTCAAGGAATACCACCGCGTTTTGGATGAAGTTTTTGAAGATATTGAAGAGCCGGAAAAGGAGATCAATTTCCAGAATACCAGTATGAATATTAACCACAGATCTTAAAAAAAGGAATGTCCATTTCTATAAAAATTCAAACAATATCATTCCCTATTATATGACAAAATGGGTTCATTTTTTGCAGGAGAAGCTGATATTTCTTCCGGTAAAGCTACCGGAGGATTATGCTTATGATTTTCCGAAAAAATTTAAGGAATATTTCTTCGAAACACCCAATAGCGGGGTTATCAATGCCTTACATTTTAAGGTTAAAAACCCCAAAGGTGTCATACTTTTTTTTCATGGTAATGCAGATAATCTGGTAAGATGGGGCGCTATTGCTTCTAATTTCACCGATTATGATCACGACGTTCTGGTGATGGATTACCGCCATTACGGGAAAAGCAAAGGGGAAAGATCCGAAAATAACCTATATGCGGATGCGCAATTCTGCTATGATTTTGTAAAGAAAAAATATGGCGAAGAAAACATTATTGTCTATGGGGTAAGCCTGGGTGGTGCTTTTGCCATAAAAATGGCTGCAGAAAATGAACCAAAACTATTGATCGTAGAAGCCACTTTCTATAATCTGAAAGATATGGTAAACCGTTGGATCCCCAAAAATACGACTGAAAAAATAACCACGAAGATGACCTATGATTTCAGGTCTGATGAGCATATTATTAAGGTCAATTGTCCTGTTTATCATTTTCATGGAGATAAAGACCTCGTTGTTCCCATAAAATCCGGCAAAAAGCTTTTTAATGAACTGGAAGAAAAAAGGCCTGAAGTCCCTAAAAAGTTTATAGAAATTAAGAAAGGAAGCCATAATGATCTTTCCAATTTCGAGCAGTATCACCATGAAATGAAAGAAATTTTTTCAATTATCCATCCCCAAAGGAATGATTGATTTCTGCGCCATAGATTTTGAAACGGCTACATTCGAAAGGCATTCCGCGTGTGAGCTCGGTATATGTATAGTTCAAAATTCTCAAATTGTGGAAACCAAAACATGGCTGATCAAACCTCCAAGCTTTCCTTATTTCAGCCAGCATAATATTGACATTCACGGGATCACTCCTCAAGATGTAAAGGACGCTCCCACTTTTGATGAGATCTGGTACGAGGTGGAAGAAATGATGTACGGAACTTTAATGATCGCCCATAATGCAAGCTTTGATGCCGGGGTTTTAAGAAGCTGCCTCAATTATTATGGAATGTTCACTCCCAAACTGAATTATTTATGCAGCATCCAGCTGGCCAAAAAGTCGTGGAATTACCTTCCCCGCTATGGACTGAAACATCTGGCTGAATATCACCGGATCGAATTTAAGCATCACAGAGCCGGAGATGATGCTGAGGCTTGTGCAAGAATTTCTTTGCTGGCTTTTGAGAAACTGTTCCTCACCAATAATGAAGAGATTACTGATTATATGAAATTGAAGATCAAAAAGCTTTAGTTTTTGCTCGCAGATATAGCAAATTACACGGATGATTGCGTATAATTCCAGATTGTGTTAATTCTATAGTTATATAAAGCTAACGAATAATAATCAGCTGGCTTGTTTAGTTGCTTAATACTTCAGACAGCAGGTTAAATTTTGGAATATCAATCTCGAAATTTTCCTGGGTCTTCATATTTTTAACGAGGTATTTTCCGCTCATATTTCCTACTCCCGAACGTAACATCACATTGGAGAAATAAGCAAAATTATCTCCGGCAGGAATTTCAGGGGTTAAGCCAATTACACCATCTCCCATAATTTCCGTGTACCCGAAACCTACATCAAAAATCAGCCATTTTCTTTTCAATATTTTTATAGGGAAATCTCCTTCATTTTCTATCGTGATATTGTACTTGAAAACATAACGGTTTTCAGACGGGTAACTATTCTTGCTATCATATTCAGGAACCACTGAAACTTTGATATTGGAAGTTATTTTTGAGAACATCATTTTAGTATTTCTTAAATATATACAAAAATCTCGCCTTTTTTAAAGCGAGATTGTAAAGTTATATTATTAATTCATTAAAAATTATAATTCTAATGCTTTTCTTTCGTCACCACCCATTAATATTTCAACAGGGTTGTCGATACCTTCTTTTACCGCTACCAGGAATCCTACAGATTCTCTTCCGTCGATAATTCTATGGTCATAAGACATGGCTACGTACATCATTGGGCGAATTACCACCTGCCCGTCAATAGCCACAGGTCTCTGAATGATGTTGTGCATTCCCAAAATAGCAGATTGAGGAGGGTTAATAATCGGTGTAGACAGCATGGAACCAAATACACCACCATTGGTCACTGTAAATGTACCTCCTGTCATTTCATCAACGGTAATCTTACCATCTCTTACTCTGTCAGCAAGATTTTTAATATTGGCCTCAACCGCTCTGAATGTCATATTTTCAGCGTTTCTCAATACAGGTACCATTAATCCTTTAGGCCCTGAAACTGCAATTGAAATATCGCAGAAATCATAGTTTATTTTGAAATCCCCGTCAATAGATGCATTTACGTCCGGATACATCTGTAACGCTCTTGTAACCGCTTTTGTAAAGAAAGACATGAACCCAAGACCTACTCCGTGCTTTTGAGCAAATTCATCTTTATACTGCTTTCTGATCCTGAAGATCTCAGACATATCAACTTCGTTGAAAGTAGTCAGCATGGCTGTTTCATTCTTTACAGAAACCAATCTTGCAGCCAATTTTCTTCTAAGAACAGAAAGTTTAGTGGTAGTGGTAGATCTGGATCCTGTTGCAGATAATGAGTTTCCTCCCAATGCTGGAACAGCTGTTAATTCAGCATCAGTTTTAGTGATCCTTCCGTCTCTTCCGCTTCCTAAAACCTGCCCGGCATCGATCCCTTTTTCGTCAAGGATCTTTTTAGCAGCAGGTGACGGAGCTCCGGTTGCATAAGTTTGTGCAGCAGCAGCCGGTTGGGCCACAGGCTTTGGAGCTTCCTGTTTAGCAGGTTCAGCCGCTTTCGGGGCCTCTTCCTGTTTTGGAGCTTCAGCAGCAGGAGCAGCCGCACCTTCCGGTTTAGCAGCATCCATATCAATTAAACAAACTACCTGGCCTACCTGTACCACATCTCCTTCTTCAGCCTTTAAAGTAATAACACCACTTTGTTCAGCAGGCAATTCAAGAGTTGCTTTGTCTGAGTCTACCTCAGCGATCGGTTGATCTTTTTCTACATAATCACCATCTTTTACAAGCCAAGTTGCAATTTCAACTTCTGTAATTGATTCGCCCGGTGAAGGAACTTTCATTTCTAAAACTGACATATTATTGAGTATTTTTTATTTTTTAATTGATTATTATTTTTCTGATTAGGCTGTAACCGGTCTTTTGGCAGGAGCATCGTTTCTGTCGAACACTTTGTTGATCACCGCATTCTGGTTTTTCTCAAACATTTTATGGCTTCCCGGAGCCGGAGCACCACTTGGTACCGGAGCAATCACCTGAATTCCCGTCTCCCTGAAGTTTCTCAGGATATAAGACCACGCCCCCATATTTTCCGGTTCTTCCTGGGCCCAAACCAATTCTTTTCTGTTTTCGTATTTATTAAGGATTGCCTCGATAGCATCTGCCTGAAGCGGATATAATTGCTCAAATCTTACTAAAGCAATATTCTCGGCATTTAATTCTTCTTTCTTCGATAAGAGCTCAAAGTATAGTTTACCTGAACAAAGAACTACTTTCTCTACTTTTTTAGGATCTGCTGTTGGATCATCCAGGATCGGCTGGAACGAACCGTTGGCAAAGTCTTCCAATGGAGAAACCACTTTCGGGTGTCTTAACAAAGATTTCGGACTCATTACGATCAATGGTTTTCTGAAGTTCCATTTCAACTGCCTTCTTAACAGGTGGAAGTAGTTAGCCGGTGACGTAATATTGGCTACTACCATATTTTCGTTGGCACAAAGGGTAAGGAATCTTTCCAGTCTTGCAGAAGAGTGTTCTGCTCCCTGCCCTTCCGAACCATGAGGCAATAGCATCACCAATCCGTCCTGGATCTTCCACTTTTCTTCCGCTGCAGCTAAATACTGGTCAACAATGATCTGTGCTCCGTTTACGAAATCCCCAAACTGAGCCTCCCAAATTGTCAATGTATTTGGTGAAGCCATTGCATATCCGTAATCAAATCCCAGAACCCCATATTCTGAAAGGTGGGAATTGTACACATCGAATCTGTTCTCGGAAACATGTCTTAACGGGATATATTCTTCTTCAGTATCTTCAGTTTTTACTACAGCGTGTCTGTGAGAGAATGTTCCTCTTTCCACATCTTCCCCGGAAATTCTGATGTTGTGCCCCTCTGTAAGCAATGTTGCATAAGCTAACCATTCTCCTAAAGCCCAGTCTAATGAGTTTCCTTCAATCGCTTTGATACGGTTTTCAAAAAGTCTTGTGATCTTATTAATGAATTTTTTATCAGCCGGAAGTGTTGACATTCTAACAGCCAGCTCTTTCAGCTTAGCCTGATCATATTTTGTATCAACCGGCAGCTGAACTGCACCTCTCTTTCCAATCGGATAATTGGTCCAATATTCAGCCATGAACACATCCATTGCATTTTTCTCAATCTCTTTGGAGGCGTCAAAGTCTTTATCCAGAAGAGCTTTGAAATCGGTTTCCATTTTCTTAAGAACATCGTTGGAAACTACACTGTCCTGAAGTAATTTATCTTTATAGATCTCTCTTGGGTTAGGATGCTTTGAAATTGTTTTGTATAAATTAGGCTGCGTGAATCTTGGTTCATCTCCTTCATTATGTCCATATTTTCTGTATCCCAACAGGTCAATGTAAACATCTTTTCCGAATTTAGCCCTGAAATCAGCTGCAAAATGAATAGCATGTACCACTGCTTCCGCATCATCTGCATTCACATGCATTACCGGAGACTCCGTCACTTTCGCAATGTCTGTACAGTATGTTGAGGATCTTGCATCGGTATAATTGGTCGTAAATGAAACCTGGTTGTTCACAACGATATGAACGGTTCCACCTGTTTTATAGCCTTCAAGGGTCATCATCTGGGCTACTTCATACGCAATACCCTGTCCTGCAATAGCACCGTCACCGTGGATTATAATTGGTAAGATCTTAGAGAAATCCCCTTTATATTTATCATCTACTTTGGCACGACAGATCCCTTCTACAAGGGCAGCTACTGTCTCCAGGTGAGACGGGTTCGGAGTAAGGTTAATGGATACTTCTTCTCCTGAAGCTGTCTGGATCTTCTTGGATGAACCTAAGTGGTATTTAACATCACCGGAGAATACATCTTCTTCGAATTCTTTTCCTTCAAATTCGGAGAAAATCTGCTTGTAGGACTTCCCAAAGATATTAGACAGCACATTCAGTCTTCCTCTGTGTGCCATCCCTAAAACCACTTCATTCACCCCTAATTGGGAAGATCTTGTGATCAGCTGATCCAAAGCAGGGATCAAGGACTCCCCTCCTTCTAACGAGAATCTCTTCTGCCCTACGAATTTGGTATGTAGATAATTTTCAAATGCTACGGCCTGGTTTAATTTTAATAAGATCTCAGTTTTTTCATTCGCGGAAAGGTTCGGATGGTTTTCATTAACCTGCAACCATTTTTTGATGAAATCTTTCTCTTCCACATTGTTGATATGCATATACTCTACCCCTATCGAATCGCAGTAGATGTTTTCGAGGTGTGCAATGAGATCCTTCAATGTGGCGGGTTCCTTCATTCCTGTTTCTACCGCACAGTTGAATTTTGTATTCAGGTCTTCTTGAGACAATCCAAAATTCTCGATGTCCAAAGTAGGGGTATAATGCCTTCTTTCTCTTACCGGGTTTGTTTGTGTAAACAGGTGCCCTCTGGTTCTGTAAGCCTCGATAAGGTTTACGACTTTGAATTCTTTTTTGATGTGCTCAGGAACTTCACCGTTGGAAACTGCCTGAGATATTTGCTGTGTTGCAGGAGCCGCACCGGCCGAAGCCTGGATATACTGAATATTATTGTCATCACCATAGTTCTCTAAAGCAAAATCGAAGCCCTGAAAGAAGGCTTTCCATGATGGTTCTAAAGAATCCGGGAATTTTAAGTACTGTTGGTATAAATCCTCAATTAACTGAGAATGAGCTGCGTTTAGGAATGAAAATCTGTCCATTATTACAGTTTATCTGTTATTAAAATTTGTTTGTAAAATTAATCTTCAAATTTAATAAAAAAAACCGACTTGGAACAGTATTGAAGTATTAAAGTTTTAGAGTTTGAGGGTTTTAGAATATCAGAAAATTAAATGAGAACAACAGAAGATCGATCGGATTTTCTGCCTTCGGGTGTTTTCGCTTAAAAATGAAAACAAACCGGCTCTAAATGATTGTCAATAATTTATTTATAAACAGATAATGAAAGTTTCATATTCACATCCTGCTCTTCCATCGGCCGTTCAATAAAGGTTTGGCGAACATCGCCATAACGCATTTCATCTTTTTTGGCTTTCTGGATCAGCTGCTGGATGGCTTTTACTCTTCCGGCATATGTTCCTTTATAGTACATAATGTAATTCTGAGTCGGATTTATCGTCCTGAAACTGAAATTATTATCTGTAACTCCTATTTTTTTAGACAATGGAATTCCGAGAAAATAGGACACCTCTTTGTCTTTATAGTTATCGGCATCGGTGAGCAGTACAGGATACCCGAATTCGTCATCTTTTTTGCCCAGATCCATCGTTACAAAGTTGTACACTTTATTGTAATTCATCACGATATTCTTGTACAGGGCATCCTTCTTGTTGGAAGCACTTACATTGATCCCCAAAAGCAATTTATCTTCTTCATTTTCCACCATCAGGCTGTCATATTTTATGGAAGCCATCTGGTTGTCTTTTTCCACTTTATTTCCTAAAACATTTTTCAGGTTGACCATACTTTTATCGATATTGTCTGCAAAACGGTCTTCCGTCCAGAAGTTTTTCACTCTTTTTAAAACCGAAAGTTTAGGCGTATGAACATACCATATGATCTTTGTTTTTGTGGCTGAAAGTGGTTTGAATTTTACATCTACAAGAGTAGGATTCTCATTTTTATTTTCAAAGAGCTGGTATCTCAGAGTTTTGTTCAGGTTTTCATAGCGAATGAACATCTCCCCATCCATATCATTTTTCTGATCCATATAGCTGATCGCACTTCCCTTTCCTTCATAAGGGGTATAATAATCAATATCAATGGATTGGGAACTGGTAAAGAAATTGTTCCATCGGGTAAAGTTCTGAAGATTGTTGAATTGAGAAAACACTTTATCTACAGGATAATCTACCTCTTTTTCGATCTGGAAATTCTTGCTCTCATCCACAAAATAATACATGGAAAGCGCATAAGCCCCCATCAGAACCAAAATAATTACCGCTATGATCTTAATAAAACGCATCGCACAAAAGTAATACAAATAAAAAAAGTGACCAATATGTTGGCCATTATAGTTGTATGTTAAAATTGCTTAAAGTTTCTTCAAAGTTTTAACAATAAAAGGCACAAAAGTTTTAAATAAATATTGGTAATTATAAATATAATTTTATACAAATTAATATAATAAAAATTATTCATGATCTATTGAATTAATGTATATATTCACACTTTAATTTAAAAAAAATCATATCATGAAAAAAGTTTTAGTAATTGCAACTTTAGGAGTTGCCGGATTAATTAGTGCGAAAAATTCTGAAGCCAAATTAAATTCTCTTGACCTTTCCAATTTAAGTGTTGTGAAAATTGAAAAAAGCACAAAAAATTTGGGGGAATTGAAATGGCATTATCTTTACCAGTCTACCTGTGGTTGGACGTTTAATATGACTTCTGATATTGCAATACAAAACATGACCGATGAGCAATACGAGAATTACATAGATGAAGTGATAACCATGAATAACCAAATTTGTAAACTTCATGGAGAAAAGCCTGTTAATAATTTTACATTTATCAAAATGATGAATACTTCTGGGGTAAAAGAAAGAGTTTAAATAATACGTAAATTAGCTCAATGAAAAAAATATTGATTCTTATCTCTGTTGTTTTATATACAGTGTTGTTTTCTCAAAAACAGAATGATGTATCTGATCTTAAAGTACGTTATTATATGATTATGGTATCTGATTCCGCTTTATTGAGAAATGAAAATGAAGCTTCTGTTTTCAGTTACTCGCTACTATGTAATGCAGATAGATCTATTTATGCAGATGAAACCGCTAAGACTTTTTATAATTACCTCCGTAGTAATAGAGGTAATTATGGGCAACTTCCTATCAACAGTTATCCGAAATCTAAAAGCAGCACCTATAAAGAGGGTGATAAAGTAATTGTTACACTTCCGATAGGAAGGAAAGATTTATACAGGTATGAAGAACCAGACCTAAAATGGGAGCTTATAAAAGATAAACAAAAAACCATTCTCACTTATTCATGTAATTTAGCTAAAGCAACCTCAGATACAGGAAAAGTATATTATGCTTGGTACAGCCCATCAATACCCATCCCTGAAGGACCTTTTAGATTTAAAGGATTAAATGGTTTAATTTTAGAAGTTTATAACGAAGAAAAAACAATAAAGATAAATGCTGTTGAAATTGCAAAAGTGAAGGAATTAATTGAGCCTCTTAAATATGCTTCGGTATATGATGTGAGTAAATCCCAATTTTTGAAAAAAAGGAAAGAATATGTTATAGATCCTAATACGAGTAATCACGAATCTAAATACAAAGCAATAGGGCCAGATGGAAAGGAAATAAAAATAGAAAAACAAGAATCAATTAAAGTAAAGGAAAATAACCTTTTAGATTAAAATAAATCCCCTTCTTGCGTTGGGGATTTTTGTTTATTCTTTGTCGTCTTCAATAACTCCCTACTTCCAGCTTCCCTACTCTTTAGCTATCACCCGATATGTGTACCCGGAGGAACCACAGCTCCTTTTTTCACTACCACAATTCCGTCCTGCACAGAATGGGTTCCAAAGTCACCATCCGGCAGGTGCTTCCCGCCAATGATCCTTACATTGTCTCCGATATAGCAGTTTTTATCCAGAATGGCCTTTTCTATGTAACAGTATTTCCCGATTCCCATATTGGGACGGCCTTTTCTGTCGTTCATTACAATTTCTGTAGTTTTCTGGTAAAAATCAGCGCCCATTACATAGGAATTTACAATGGTGCTGCCTTTATCGATCCTTGTCCTATTTCCGATCACTGAATTTTCAATCTTATCCGCCATAATGATGCATCCGTCCCCAAAAACGGCTTTGCTTACATAAGACCCGTTGATCTTAGACGGCGGAAGCATCCTTGCCCTGGTATAAACCGGTGAAGAAGAGAATAAATTGAACTGCGGAAAATCCTGGCACAGGTCTAAATTGGCCTCATAGAAAGATTCTATGGTTCCTATATCTGTCCAGTATCCTTCAAACTGATAGCTTAGGGTGGTGTACTTTCCTATTGAGCTTGGAATGATATCCTTCCCGAAATCGTCTCCGGCCCCTTCTTCAAACATCTTTTTAAGGATATTCCTGGTGAAGATGTAGATTCCCATTGAGGCTAAATACTCTTTTCCTTTATGCTTATTTTCTTCGGAAACTTCGGATTTCAGGTCACCCAGCATATCAAAACCCGGTTTTTCAACGAAAGACGTGATGTTACCATCATCATCGGATTTCAATATTCCAAAACCTGTGGCATCTTTTGCGTTTACGGGGATGGTAGCAATAGTAACGTCTCCCCCTTTTTCAATATGAAAATCCAGCATTTGCCTGAAATCCATCTGATAGAGCTGATCTCCCGAAAGAATCAGAATATACTCATAATCATATTTGTCAAGATGCTTCATAGACTGGCGGACAGCATCTGCCGTCCCCTGATACCAGCTGTCGTTCTCTACATTCTGTTCAGCAGCTAAAATATCTACAAATCCTTTGCTGAAGATATCAAAATGGTAAGAATTCTTAATATGTGAATTTAAAGATGCTGAATTAAACTGTGTAAGAACCAGGATCTTATTTAATCCTGAATTTAAACAATTTGAAATCGGTATATCCACCAACCTGTATTTTCCGGCAATGGGAACGGCTGGCTTCGACCTTGAATAGGTTAACGGAAAAAGCCTGGTTCCTCTACCTCCTCCCAAAACAATGGAAATAACATTGTGCTTCATAAGTATGTTGCGTTTTATTTATTGTATAAATCTATATATTTTTCGGCAGATTTCTCCCATGCAAAATCAAACTGCATATTGGCGCGGATAAGATTTTCCATGACATCTTTCTGATTATACAGACCGATCCCCCTATTGATAGCATGGATAATGTCATCTACTCCCGGATAGGTAAAATTCAACCCGGCCCCGCCTGTAGAAACATCTTCCACCGTATCTCTCAATCCACCCGTATACCGTACCACCGGAACAGTCCCATACCTCATTGAGTACATCTGGTTAAGACCACAGGGTTCCACTCTTGAAGGCATTAATAAAAAATCTGCCGAAGCATATATTTTATGCGAAAGATGTTCTTTATATCCTAAGTCCAAAGCAAAGTTGCTATAAGTATAGTTATATTCTTTCAGCTTATTCTCTATATAGGTATTTCCGGAGCCCAGGATCATGATATTTAAGGCTCCATAACTCTGCTTGATGCTTCTCCAGACCATTTCCGGCAACAGGTCGGCACCTTTTTCCGTAGCAAATCTTCCGATAAAGGCAAACAAAGGAAGGTCAGGCCTCAGACCGTATTCTTTGCAGAGCTTCTCCTTATTTTTCTTTTTTTGCTTAACCGCATTTTTGATGTTAAAATTAAAATCCAGCATAGGATCGGTTTCAGGGTTCCATACTTCCGCATCAATACCGTTGATGATCCCGTAAGCTTTTCCGAATTCCTGCCGCACCAGGCTTTCCAGTCCACGGAAGGCTATATAAAGCTCTTCCAGATACCCTTCCGAAACGGTAGTAAAAGCATCAGAACATTTGATCATAGATGCCAGCGGATTGATGAATCCGTTCCAATCCAGAAGCCCCCATTTCCATGCATCAAAAGAAGGCATATAATGGGCCATATTCCAGCTCATCATTCCCTGATACTCTCCATTGTGGATAGTTCCGATCGTTTTTACCCCTTTCAGGAAACTAAATTCCGGGCAATTTTCGATCATAAAGGGCACTAATCCCGTATGATAATCATGGCAATGCAGAATGTCCGGACGGATCTGCATCGCACTCAGCCAATGCAGAACTCCGTGCTGAAAAGCCAGGAACTGAAAGCTTTCGTCCTGATACCCGTAAGGATTATCCCTGTCTAAAAGCCCCGGAATTTTAACCATATACAGTTCAAAGCCCAATATATCGGCTTTTTCTTTCATCACCTGAACCTGAAGCATATTGGATCCCTGATGAATAAATCCATCAAAAACGATGTCAAACTCATGATCATAAAAGAAAGCCTTATTGTACCACGGCATTACCACCTTGGCCTCTACTCCTTCTATTTTATTCTGATATTTAGGCAGCGATCCTACAACATCCGCCAGGCCGCCTACTTTTGCCACCGGATAACATTCCGTACTGAGATGATAAACAATCATTTTATCTTTTGTGTAATTTAATCCTTTGTAATTTATATTTCTTGTCTTTTTTCTGTTTTAAAATAATCCCGGCAAGAGGCGGCAGTTTCAGGGTGATCGATTTTGAATGCCCCATCCATTGCCCGTATTCTTCCTTAAGGATCTCAGGTTTTATTCCGCTTCCTTTATACCGTTCATCATCGGAACTGAAAAAAACTTCCCAATGGGAGGCTGCATTCACTCCTATTTTATAGTCCAGCACACGTGGTGTTAAATTTAACACTACCATAAAGGCATCATCCTTTTTTTTACCCTTCCTTAAATATACGTAAATTGAATTATTTTCATCATTGGCCTCCACCCACTCAAAACCGTCCGGATTATACTGATTTTCATAAAAGGCAGGCTCATACCTGTAGATATGGTTAAGATCCTTTACAAGCGTCTGCACGCCTTTATGAACCGGATACTGTAATAAATGCCAGTCTAAACTCCGGGTAAAGTTCCACTCGTTAGTCTGCCCAAATTCATCTCCCATAAACAGAAGCTTGGCCCCCGGATGGGTGTACATGTACACATATAATGCCCGAAGATTGGCAAATTTCTGCCATTCATCTCCCACCATTTTATAGATCAGGCTTGCTTTTCCATGAACCACCTCATCATGAGATAAAGGCATCATGTAATTTTCATTATACATATACATGGAGGCAAAGGTGAGTTTATGATGATGGTATTTCCTGTGAATAGGATCTTCCTTGAAATAATCCAGGGTATCATGCATCCACCCCATCATCCATTTCATACCGAAGCCTACCCCGCCTTCATGAATCGGCTTTGTCAGCTTAGGAAAATCCGAACTTTCTTCTGCTATTGTAATAATGTTATTTCCAAATTCTTTATAAACAGCTGTATTGAATTCCTGCAAAAAAGCTTTGGCTTCGAGGTTTACGTTTCCGCCATAAATGTTAGGTTCCCATTCCCCTTCATTCCTCGAATAATCCAGATGCAACATGGAAGTGACCGCATCTACGCGAAGGCCATCCGCATGGTAGCGCTCCAGCCAGAACATGGCGTTTGAAATAAGGAAAGATTTCACTTCATTTCTTCCGTAATTGAAAATATGGGATTTCCAGTCCGGATGAAAGCCTTTTCTGGGGTCTTCATGTTCATACAGAAAAGAGCCGTCAAAACGATGCAATCCGTTAGCATCTCCTGGAAAATGGGACGGAACCCAGTCTAAAATAACTCCGATATCATTTTTATGAAGCTCATTAATAAGGTGCATCAGATCCTGCGGTGAACCGAAACGTGAGGTTGCCGCATAAAATCCCGTGATCTGGTATCCCCAGCTCGGGTCATACGGATATTCCATCACCGGCATGAATTCCACATGAGTAAAACCCATTTCTTTGATATAAGGGACTATTTTTTTAGCAACATCCCTGTAATTCAGGAATGTTTCAGGGGCATCCCCCTCCCTTACCCATGAACCTAAATGCAGCTCATATACGGAAACAGGAGCATCCAGACTGTTTTTTTTCCAGCGGTTTTGAAGCCACTCCCGGTCTTCCCACTCGTACCATGTCGTAGAAACCAAAGAAGCGGCCTGTATGTTCTGTTCCCAGCTTAAGGCATAAGGATCACTTTTCTCCAAAATTTCTCCGTAAGCGGTTTCAATAGCATATTTGTATAAAGTTCCCCATGTAAGACCTGCAATAAAGCCTTCCCAGATTCCTGATTCGTCCCATCTGGGATATAGAATATGATCTTTATGATTCCAGTTATTGAAATTCCCTATTACAGAAACTTTTTTTGCATGAGGCGCCCAAACTGAGAAATAAACTCCATGAATCCCATCTTTCTCCACAGAATGTGCCCCGAACTTTTCAAACAGTTTATAATGCCTGCCTTCTTTAAAAAGGTAAACATCATGATCTGTAAAAAGTGTATAGGTTTTAACTGAAATCATCAGGATTGGACTTAATATTATATTTTCATGAAACTACAAAAAATATTGGCAACACGCATTAATTATTATTGAAATAATTATTATGTTAATTCCTTTTCTTTGCCAGTTTACCAAATATATAATTTTTTCATTCATAGTTTTTATGATTTTAAATAATCCACATAAAAAGATTTTTTATAAATTTAGCGTTTAATTTTTTTAAACACGCATGATGAGGTTCGACCTTTATACAGAAGAAAATGACGACAGGCCTGTGTATATCACGGGAAATTTCAACAACTGGAATCCTAAAGACAGCAACTTTCAACTTAAACAATCAGATACCGGCAGCTATTCTATTGAAATTGATGACAGCCTTCTATCTCCCAATATAGATTATAAATTTACCAAAGGGGGCTGGGAAAATGTGGAACTGGACAAATACGGGAACATTACTCCCAATCGGAAAACCGAAAAATCAAAAGGCAGGGTTTCTGATAGTGTGGAAAAATGGAGGCTCAACTGGGGACCTTTTAAAAAGGAGTATTTTCCCCTTGCAGAAATTATTTCGGAAGAATTTTATATTCCCCAGCTTGACCGTTACCGGAAAGTATGGGCGCTTCTGCCTTATGATTATTATGTTTCCAATAAAGCTTATCCCGTTTTGTATCTTCAGGATGCACAGAACCTGTTCAATGAAGGAAGCGGCTATGGGAACTGGGAGATCGATAAAAAGCTCTCCATCCTTGCAGAATACGACCGTGGAGATGTGATCATTATTGCCATTGAGCACGGAAGTGAGGAAAGGATCAAAGAATACATTTTCGATAATGACAATGTGGCCAACGGCTCTGAAGGGAAGAAATACATCCGCTTTATTACAGATACCCTGAAACCGTTCATAGATGAAAATTACAGAACCAAAAAAGACAGGGACAACACCGGCATCGGAGGCAGTTCTTTAGGAGCTTTGATCAGCATTTACAGTGGATTCCTTTATCCGGAAGTCTACTCTAAATTATTGATCTTCTCCCCTTCTCTTTGGGTAGAACCGAATAATAACTTCCCTATGATGAATTTCCGGGCACCCTTCAAAATGAAAATATATTTATACGGCGGCGGGCAGGAAGGCTCCAAGATGGTCAAAAGAATTCACCTTTTCGAAGATTATTTGAAAAGATGGGAGAAAAAAAATCTTTTTGATTTTGAATTTAAAACGAATATTAACCCGGAAGGTACACATAGTGAATTCTACTGGTCTCAGGAATTCCCGAGAGCAATCGAATGGCTCTTCTACGACAATAAAGAAAACCCTGTTGAGGTAAAACCACAACAGAAAAGTATCAAAAATTAATATCTATGAAACTAATCAACAAAAAAAATAAAAAATATACTCAAATCTTCCATTTATTCACAGAAGAAGAATGGACTAAAGCAAATAAAAAATTCAATAAAAATATCTCCACTTTTTTTACCGGAAAGAAGCACGAAGTTTTCATCAATACCGATGAAGATGGGATTACTTACTTTATCGGTCTTGGAAAATCTACGCTGGAGAATTTTGAAATCCAACAAGTAGCCAATAAGTTTTCACAAACCCAGAAAAAAGGTTTACAGGCCGCTCCCACTTTGGTTCTTGCCGATTTCCTCAATGAAAAACAATTCGAGGAGTTTGTAAAAGGGCTTCTGATCGGGACATACAACTACCCTTTCGAAAAAAACCATCCCTTCTGGAATACTAAATTTGAAATTCACTTTGAAAGCCTGAGCCAGAAAAAACTGGACCAGGTCATTCTGAGAGCTGAAGCCATAAGTAACGGACAAATTGCCTGCCAGGAATGGCTGAATAAACCTGCCAATCTTAAAAAACCTGATATTTTCAATACCTATCTTAAAGCTCTTGCCAAAAAGCATCACCTAAAATATACCGTTTTCAACCGGAAAAAATGCGAAGAGCTTGGCCTGGGCGCCTATCTTTCCGTCAATCAGGGAAGCGCTTACGATGCTGCTTTCACTATCCTGGAATATAAAACAGACGTTAAAAAAGCCAAAACTTTCGGATTAGTCGGAAAATGCGTATTGTTTGATACCGGAGGAGTTTCATTGAAAAATCCGGACAATATGCATTATATGAAATCCGACATGGGAGGCGCTACAGCCGTTTTGGGAGCTTTGATCTGTGCTTCAGAAATGAAGCTTCCCGTTAATATTATTGCTGTTTTACCGATCACAGACAATGCTATTTCGGAAAATGCCTTTCTTCCAAGTGATGTGATTACTGCTTATAACGGAAAAACCATAGAAGTACTGAATACTGATGCGGAAGGAAGAATGATTTTAGCCGATGGCCTTTCCTATCTCGCCAAAAATTACAAAACGGACCTTATTATTGATCTTGCCACTTTAACGGGCAGTTCGGTAAGAATGTTCGGGGATACCTGCGGGGCTTTATTTTCAAATAATGAAGAATTGAAAAATCTTTTGATCAAAACCGGAGATAAAACCAATCAGAGATTATGGAATCTTCCGCTGTGGGATGTATGGAAAGATGATATTCAGTCTGATGTGGCCGATCTTAAGAATATTTCCATGAAACCAATAGGTGATTGTATCATTGCCGCCAAATTCCTGGAGCAATTCATTGAAAACCATCCTAAATGGGCACATTTAGATATAGCAGGAGTTGCTTTTGGAAACACAAATTATGCCAAAGAAAAAGCAGCTACCGGTTTCGGGGTACAATTATTAACGGATTTAATCGAAAATTATCACTAAAAATTAGTTTATTACAAAAATTCTCTGTATAATTGATATATAAATTTTCAAAAGCTCATCATATTTCAAATTTTAGCATTAAAAATTTAATAAAAATTTGATTTTATTTTTGAAAATTCATCAAAATTTAAAAAACATTGTATGGAGGAGAAAACAATAGTATGTATTTCGTGCTATTACAAGGGCTATGATTTCATGAATGAAATGAAGAAGCTCGGTAATAAGATTATTTTAGTAACATCCGAAAATCTTAAAGAAAAAGACTGGCCTTGGCATGCCATTGATGAGGTATTCTACATGCCCGAGGTAAAGCCGTCTGTCTGGAATATGGATCATCTGGTACAAGGATTTTCCCACCTGATGCAGACCAGAAAAGTAGATGCCGTGATCGCGCTGGATGATTACGATGTAGAAAAAGCAGCCCTTATCCGGGAAACATTCCGTATTCCGGGAATGGGACAGACTACGCATCGTTATTTCAGGGATAAACTGGCGATGAGACAGAAGGCTAAAGATTCCGGGATCAGTGTACCGGAATTCACTGCGGTTTTCAACAATGATGAAGTTAACGAGTTTACTGATAACGTTCCTGCTCCTTGGGTTTTAAAACCGCGTTCAGAAGCATCTGCATCTGGAATTAAAAAACTGACTTCCAAAGAACAGCTTTGGGAAGCTTTGGATACGCTTGGAGAAGAACGGCATATGTTCTTATTGGAAAGTTTTAAACCGGGCGATGTTTATCATGTGGACAGCTTAACATTCAATAAAGACATTGTCTTCACATCCGCTTCAAAATATCTGGCACCACCTATGCAGGTTTCTCATGAAGGGGGTGTTTTCAGAAGCAAAACTTTAGGGAGATATTCTGATGAATTCAAGTCCCTGGAGCAGGTAAATGCAAAAGTTATTTCCAGCTTCGGATTGATGAATGGAGCAACGCATACGGAATTCATCCGCGGTAAAGATGACGGAAAGTGGTATTTCCTGGAAACTTCTTCAAGAGTCGGAGGAGCCCATATCCCGGATCTGGTAGAAGCTTCCAGCAACATTAATATCTGGAGAGAATGGGCAAAAATTGAAGACGCACTTTTAAGGGGTAAGAACTACGAGGTTTCTAAACCTACAGGATATTATTCGGGGCTCATCGTAGCTTTGATCAAAGACAAAGAACCCGATTATAATGAATTTAAATGCGAAGAGGTTGTAAAATTTCTCCCGATAGATTATCATGTGGGAATTGTTTACAAATCCAACGATTCTGCCATTGTACAGGAAAGATTGGATTATGCTGCTGAAAAAATTCACTCGGAACTACTTAATATCCTTCCTCCTAAAGACAGACCAACGAGTTAAGAGTTAAGAGTTAAGAGTTAAGAGTTAAGAGTTAGCAAAATTATTTATTATTCATGACTCAAAATATCAATCATCATTAATCAATTATCATTTATAAATAAAATATGCCTCAAATAGAACATACAGACTATTATTCACATATATTAGGAACAAGCCTTAAAGTAGAAGTAACCGGACATTACGGATATCCTATCATTATGTTTCCGACTTCTCAGGGACAATACACACAAAACCATGATTTCCACCTTAATGGAAGTATTAATTGGTTTATAGAACAGGGAAAAGTTAAACTATATAATGTTCAGACCATTGACGGCTGGAGCTTTTACGATGAAAAGATCTCCCCGCAGCAAAGGATAAAAAATTATGAACTCTATGTAAGATTTCTGATCGAAGAATTTGTCCCTTACATTCAGAAGCTTCATCAGACCCATCGCGTTGCTGTTGCAGGAGCCAGTTTTGGAGGGTACCATGCTGCCAACTTCGCATTCAGGTTTCCGGATGTGGTTTCGCATTTATTCTGCCTGTCCGGGGCTTTCAGCATCCGGAATTTTATGGACGGCTATTCCGATGAGCTGGTTTATTTTAACTGCCCTCGGGAATTTGTAAGAAATGATGAAGCCTGGAAATACAAACATATGCATATTGTTTTAAGTACCTCAGATCAGGATATATGCAAGGATAAAAACCTGGAAATGGCAGGGATCTTAAAATCAAAAGGAATTGATTTCTGGTATGATGAAAGAAAATGGATCAATCATGATTGGCCACTATGGAGAATGGTTTTCCCAACATTTATAGGATCCTTCTTCTCCTAAACTTTTAAAACTGAAATAATATCTAAACATTAAATACAACATTAAAAAACAAAAAATTATGGCAAAAAAAGTGGGAATTCTATTCGGAATGGAAGATACATTTCCTTGGGCATTTATTGACAAGGTAAATGAATTAGGCGGCGGAGAAGTTATAGCAGAACCTGTAAGTATCGACAAACTGGAACAAGGCGCTGACTATGGCTATGCAGTAATTATCGACAGAATTTCGCAAGATGTTCCTTTTTACAGAGCTTACCTTAAAAATGCAGCAGTTAACGGAACTTATGTGATCAATAACCCGTTCTGGTGGAGTGCTGATGAGAAATTCTTCAATAATGCACTGATGTCTAAACTGGGAATTCCACTTCCAAAAACAGTTTTGTTACCATCACATGAAAGACCTACCAATACTTCGGAAACTTCATTCAGAAACCTGAAATTTCCTCATGACTGGGATTATATATTCAATTATATAGGCTTTCCTGCTTATATGAAACCTCACGACGGCGGTGGATGGAGAAACGTGTACAGAGTGGAGAACGCTGAAGATATGTGGAATAAATTAGGTGAAACGGAACAGCTTGTCATGATGGTTCAGGAAGAGATCGTTTTCCAGGATTATTACAGAGTGTACTGCTTAGGTAAAAAATATGTGCATATTATGCCTTATGAGCCAAGAAATCCACATCACCTGAGATATGCTACGACTCACCAAACGCAGGGTGAAGATCTGGAAAAATTATTAAAGACCATTCATGATTACACGATCAAAATGAATGAGGCTTTAGGATATGATTTCAATACGGTGGAATTTGCAGTAAGAGACGGTATTCCTTATGCGATCGATTTCTGTAACCCTGCACCGGATGCAGACAAGAATTCGGTAGGAGAAGAAAACTTTGCCTGGATTGTGGAACATTCTGCAAAATTGGCTATTGAAAAAGCTAAAGAATATGTTCCGGGAAAACCAAATATCTCTTGGGGAACTTTTGTAAAAGATTCAGCAAAATAAATTAAGAAAATAAAACACAAAAAAAATGCATCAATTTACTATCGGAATCGAAGAAGAATATCAAATTATTGATGTTGAGAGCAGGGATCTTGTCTCTCATGTTTCGAAAATCATTGAAGGCGGAAAAGCGGTTTTAAGTGAAAATTTAAAACACGAAATGCATGAATCCATGATCGAGATGGAAACCGGCATTTGTCAGAATATACAGGAAGCCAAAGCAGAGCTTACCAATTTAAGAAGACACCTTATCAACACAGCCCACGAACAGGGACTTCGCGTTTCAGGAGGGGGTACACACCCGTTTTCAAATTGGGAACATAATACGATCACCAACGGAGAACGTTATATCAAGATCGTGGATGATATGGGTGATGTAGCACGGGGAAATCTTATTTTCGGACTTCACGTTCATATCGGGATTCCGAATCGTGAGGAAGGCGTAAGGATTCAAAATGTAATGCGTTATTTTCTGCCTCACGTATATGCCCTTTCCACGAATTCTCCTTTTTGGATCGGAAGAAACACCGGGTTTAAGTCTTACAGACAGGAAATTTTTGTAAAATTCCCGAGAACAGGAATACCAAGCTACTTTAATTCCCTTGCCGAGTTTGACAGCTATGTGGATCTTCTGGTAAAAACAGGAACGATAGATAATGCCAAAAAGATCTGGTGGGATCTTCGTGTACACCCGTTCTACCCTACCATTGAATTCAGGATCTGTGACATGCCGCTAAGAATTGACGAAACGGTTTGTTTGGCAGCTATTATGCAGAGCCTTGTAGCCAAGATATATAAACTTCATCAGCAGAATTTAAGTTTCAGAAGCTATAGAAGGCTCTTGCTTAACGAAAATAAATGGAGGGCTTCCAAAAGCGGAATCGAAGCTCACCTGATCGATTTCGGGAAAGAAGAATCCGTGCCTTATCCTGACCTTTTAAAAGAACTCCTTGAATTTATTGATGATGTAGTGGATGAGCTGGGATGCAGAAAAGAAGTGGAATATGCCTGGACAATCCTTGAAAACGGAACCGGAGCTGACCGACAGCTTAAAGTATTCAATGAAACAGGGGATCTTGCCAAGGTTGTAGACTATATGATCTCAGAAACTGAGTTTGGCATAACACATGGCGAAACGGCTTCATAATTTTTTTGGTAACTTTGCAGGAAATTAGAAGTAAGTATGAAAGATATTAGAATCGCTTTGTTGGATATGAACAACAATCATGTCAATCAGGGTTTCCGAAACATTAAAGAAATTTCTGAAGCGTTCCAGCTAAGTTCTGATGAGAATGTAACCATTAAAACGTTCGATGTAAGGCATAAAAATGAAATTCCGAATATTGAGGATTTTGATATTTTTATTTCTTCGGGAGGTCCCGGAACGCCGCACAGGGAAGGTTTTGAATGGGAAGATAAATTTGCGAATTTTCTGGATACGGTTTTCGAACACAATAAATACAACGAGGATAAAAAGTATCTGTTCCTAATATGCCACTCATTCCAGTTGGCGAGTATTCATTGGGATCTGGGTAATATATGCAAAAGAAAATCTTATTCTTTCGGAGTAATGCCGGTTCATAAAACAGAAGAAGGCGAACAGGAGTTTTTATTCAGAAACCTTCCGGATCCTTTTTATGCTGTGGATTCAAGAGCGTACCAGTTTATTGAACCCAACTATGAGCGTTTTGAAGAATTGGGAATGAAGATCGTGGCGATCGAAAAATTCCGTCCGCACATCAATTTAGAGAGGGCGGTAATGGCTATTCGTTTTTCTGATGAGATCTTTGGAACACAGTTCCATCCTGAGGCCAACCCTGCAGGCATGGTCGAAAACCTGAAGGATGAAAAGAACAAGGAAGCCATGATAGAAAATTTCGGAATGGAAAAGTATCTTGAAACCTTAGACAGAATGGATGATGAAGATAAGATTATCCTTACCCAGGCTCAGATACTTCCAAGATTTTTACAGTTTGCCAAAAAGAACATTTTAAAAGGGTTTGCTGTAATGGCTTAGAAGCTTAGCTTAATAAAATAGGTACTTCATGAACTACGAAGCATCTAAAAAATAAACTATTTAAATACAGAAATCGAGCAAATTTGCTCGATTTTTTAAAATCACAAAGAAAAAATTATGATACCAAAATACCGGAAACAATTTAACCAGGAATTCACTTACGAAAAATACGATCAGTTTAAACAGATACTGAAGCAAAAAAGCGGCTTAGAGCCTGCTTTCAGAATTTCTGAAAGCCCGATCTTCCTTACAAAAGAATTTGAAGGCAAACTTATTGATGCCTGTGAGAGCATTATAGACCAGATCAAATCCTTACCTCCTGAAACACTGGATAAGTCCATCCCTGAAAACTGTAAAGTTCCCAATGATACGAAACAGCCTCATTTCCTTACGATAGATTTTGGTATCTGCAAAAATGAAAAAGGTGAAATAGAACCGCAGCTTATAGAACTGCAGGCTTTCCCGTCTCTGTATGCCTTCCAGCAGGTGTATGAAGATACATTCTGCGAATTGTATCCTTTCCTCAATGAGATCAGGAATAAAATGCCTTACGAGGAATTAAGAAACTACCTGAAAGAGGTAATCGTTGGGGATGAGGATCCTGAAAATGTCATTCTTTTAGAAATTTTCCCGGAGAGGCAGAAAACAGGCATTGATTTTGCGCTTACCGAAAGGTTATTAGGAATTAAAACGGTCTGCCTGACCAAAGTAAAAAAACAGGGAAACAAACTCTACTATGAGAATGACGGAAAACTTATAGAGATTAAAAGGATCTATAACCGTGTGATCTTTGATGAGCTGGACAGGATCCCGGATCTTACCACTGAATTTGATTTCCGTGATGATATTGATATAAAATGGATCACCCATCCGAACTGGTTCTTTAAGGTTTCAAAATTCCTTTTACCATTATTGCAACATCAGTTTATTCCAAAAAGCTATTTCCTGCATGAGTTCCCGGAAAATGAAAACCTTGAGAATTTTGTTTTAAAACCCTTATTCTCCTTTGCAGGAAGCGGAGTTAACCTGAACCCGACAAAGGAGGTTACAGACGCCATTGAAGATAAAGAAAACTACATTTTACAGAGAAAAGTAACCTATGAACCAATTCTTGAGGATATCAACGGTGAATTTTCAAAAGCAGAAATCCGTTTGTTATATATCTGGAAAGAAAATGACGAAAGACCTGTTCTTCTTGAAAATCTTGGAAGAATGACCAAAGCAGCTATGGTGAATGTAGATTTCAATAAGAAAGATGCTATCTGGATCGGAGGTTCCAATGCCTTTTTTGGTGAAGAATAAAATCTGATTTATATAATTTAGATGCTTCGACTTTGCTCAGCATGACACAGAATAATTGATAAAAGATAATTGATGAACGATAAATCACTTCTCATCTAAAATTTAAAATCTATAATTTATAATTTCCCTGTCATGCTGAGCAAAGTCGAAGCATCTAAAAAACTAAGATAATATGGAAGAACAATCAGCATTTGAAGAGTTTGATGTAAAAACCGGTCCCATACGGAGAAGAAGCCTGCTCCCGTTATGGATCAAGATATTTTTATGGATATTTTTGATCATGGGAAGCATTGCTGTTTTGATCTTCCTGTGCGGGCTTTTTATGGACGATGTAGAATTATCAATTTATGGCATTGAGGCTAATCATCCTTATACAATCTCCGGACTTATCGTTAGTATTTTAATGATCTGCAAAGGCATTGTGGCTTACGGACTCTGGTTTGAACAGGATTGGGCCCCAAAAGCAGCAATCATTGACGCTGTTGCAGGTATTATTATATGCTCGGCTATGATGATGATTATTCCTTTCATCTCCGATGCGATTAAGTTTAGCATCAGGCTGGAATTGATTCCTTTGATTTTCTATCTGATAGATATGCGGAAAATAGAAAAAAAATGGAATAGAGTCTAAAAAAATAAAACCTCCGAAAATTCGGAGGTTTTTTTATGATGCAATATTGCGTTTAAATCTTATTGTCTTCCTGCAACTCTCTTGTCTGGTATTCCTGCACAAGATCGATCGCATTAGAGATCACATCGCTTAAGGCCGTGATAAAAGTGCCTTCTTCCGCCATGCTCATCGCATGCTTTAAGGCCTCGATCTCTTTTGGAATAATTTCATAGCTCACATCTCTTCCCGAAGACTGTATTCCCTCAATGATCAGCCCGTTGATCTCTTCTTCCGTTCTTCCGCGAAGATGTTTTTCGTTTCTGATGATGATATTATCGAACATCCTTCCGGCGATCTTTCCGCAAAGTTTGATATCTTCATCCCTTCTGTCTCCAACTCCTGAAATAATACCAATCTTCTTAGTAGCTTCTATATTTTTGAGGAAATCTTCAATGGCTTCATATCCCGCAGGGTTATGGGCAAAATCGATGAGTACCTTGAAATTTTTGAATTTGAAAATATTCAGTCTTCCCGGGGTAAGCTGGGCACTTGGAATGAATGTCCTCAATGAATTGGAAATATCTTCAATGCCAAAACCATAAAGATAAGACGCCAGACTGGCTGCCAGAACATTCTGGATCATAAATTTGGCTTTTCCTTCCATAGTGATCGGGAAATCCTTTGCCTTTCCTATTCTGATCTTCCAGTCTCCTTTTTTAATGGTTACAAAACCTTCTTCATATACACAGGTAATTTTCCCTTCCTTTGCAAATTTCCTGATGTGAGGATTATTCTCATCCATACTGAAAATGGCCACATTACTGTCCAGTTCATTCAGGATTTTCATAGAATATTCATCATCTGCGTTCATCACACTCCATCCGTTTTTCTTTACGCTGTCCAGAACCACTCTTTTTACTTTTGCAAGGTCTTTCAGGTTATGAATGTCATTCAGTCCCAAGTGATCTTCCTTGATATTCGTCAGAACACCGATATCACATTGTGAAAATCCTAATCCGGCACGCAAAATCCCTCCCCTTGCAGTTTCCAGAACAGCAAATTCCACGGTAGGGTCTTTTAAGATAAATTCTGCAGAAAGCGGGCCTGTGGTATCCCCTTTGGAAAGCATTGTATTTTGTATATAGATCCCGTCTGAAGTAGTAAAGCCCACTCTATAGCCATTACTTTTAACGATATGGGAAATCAATCTTGTTGTCGTTGTTTTACCGTTAGTTCCGGTAACCGCAATGATTGGAATGGTATAAGGTTTTCCCGGCGGATACAACATATCCACCACCGGAGCGGCAACGTTTCTTGGCAGTCCTTCACTTGGGGCCAGGTGCATCCTGAAACCCGGTGCTGCATTCACTTCAATAATGGCTCCTCCGCTTTCTTTCAAAGGCTGGGTAAGATTTTCCGCCATAATATCGATTCCGCAGACATCAAGCCCGATGATCTTGGATATTCTTTCTGCCATCGTTACATTCTCGGGATGCACCATATCGGTCACGTCAATAGAAGTTCCGCCTGTAGAAAGATTTGCCGTCGATTTTAAATAAACCACCTCTCCTTTTTGAGGAACGGTTTCAAGAGTATATTGTAATTTTTCAAGAAGTTCCAGGGTATCTTTATCCACTTCGATCTCCGTTAAGACATTTTCATGGCCATATCCCCTTCTCGGGTCCTTATTTTCTTTTTCTATCAGCTTTTCAAGATTCAGTTCACCGTCTCCCACAACGTGAGCAGGAACTCTCCTTGCCGCTGCAACCATTTTATTATTGATCACCAACACCCTGAAATCATATCCGGTAATATATTTTTCAACAATTACTTTTCTGGAATATTTCTGGGCATGCTGCAGGCCAATTTTGGCAGCTTCCCAATCATTTACATTGATCGAAGAACCTTTCCCATGATTTCCGTCCAAAGGTTTCAAAACGATGGGGTATCCTATCTTCCGGATTACTCTCTCCAAATCTTCTTCATCCACGATCAGATCTCCTAACGGAACAGGAATAGCAGCATCATGCAGCATTCTTTTCGTAAGCTCTTTATTACAGGCAATATCAACGGCAATAGAACTTGTTTTCCCGGTAATGGTAGCCTGAAACCTTTGTTGGTTTACCCCATACCCCAGCTGTACTAAAGAATTGGTCCCTAACCTTATCCACGGAATCCTCCTGGAAACAGCTTCTTCCACAATACTTCCCGTTGAAGGGCCTAAACGTACCCTTTCCCTGATCTCTTTCAGTTTCTGGATACAGGCATTCAGATCGTAATCTTTTCCTTCAACCAAAGCTTCCGCAATTTTTACAGCCTGTTCGGCAGCATAAATACCTGCATTTTCTTCCAGATAATTGAATACTACATTGTAAACTCCGGGACTTTTAGTCTCCCGGGTTCTTCCGAATCCCACATCCATTCCCGCCAGGGTCTGGATCTCTAAAGCAACATGCTCAATAACATGTCCCATCCAGGTTCCAGTTTCTACCCTGTGGAAGAAACCTCCTTCCACTCCTTCGGAGCATCTGTGTGTGATTAAGGATGGCATCAGTTTTTCTATCCGTTCCCGGAAACCTTCGATTTTATTGGTAGGGAAATCTTCCATTTCTTCAAGATCAAGCCTCATCTGTATCAGCTTTTTCCTTCTTATACTCCAAATATTAGGTCCGCGTAAAGCCTGTATCTTTTCGATTTTCATAGTCAATTTGCATTTTTCCTGATTAATAATACTCTCTTCTAAAATCAAATATAATACAAAAGCGTAAAAAAAACTATAACCTGCTTAAAGATTTCCTAAAAAAGAAATAAATATGATCAATAATTCCAAAACACCCTGAAATTCAGTTAAAATATTGTTGAAATATAGTTAACATTTAATTTTTTTTTAAATTTGCATACTATGATGAAACCTGTTGGAAAATTAATTATTATCGGAGGTGCTGTAAACAAAGGAAGCTTTACGGAAACCGATTTTGACCAGAATATAGAAAAAAACCTTAACTTCTTTGAAAGAGGTATCTTAAGAAAGATTATCAATGAGTCTAAAAACAAAGAAAATTCGGTCATAGAGGTTATTACTACCGCCTCACAAATCCCTCAAATAGTAGGTACGGAATATAAAAAAGCATTCGAGTTTCTGGGTGCCAAAAATGTAAATATTCTTGATATCCATAACCGTGAAGAAGCCAATTCTGATGCTATGGTCGCAAGAGCCAGTGCCGCCGATGTGGTCATGTTCACCGGCGGGGATCAGCTGAGACTGACGTCTATCCTTGGCGGGACGAGATTTCATGATACCATTTTACTGAAATACCAGGAGGAGGACTTTATTTATTCCGGGACTTCTGCCGGCGCTGCTGCTGCTTCTGAAAACATGATCTATCAGGGAAGCAGTTCTGAGGCTCTGCTCAAGGGAGAGATCAAAACGACACAGGGCTTAGGCCTTATTGACAACGTTATTATTGATACTCATTTCGTGCAAAGAGGAAGGATCGGACGTCTTTTCCAGGCAGTGGTTAATAATCCAAGGACATTAGGAATTGGTTTGGGAGAAGATACCGGGCTTTTCATTCATAATGATGTGATGACTGCTATTGGTTCCGGGCTTGTCATTATTGTAGACGGAAGATTTATTAAAGACACCAATCTTACCAATATCAATCTGGGTGAGCCTATCTCCATTGATAATTTAACAGTGCACGTAATGTCAATGAATGATCATTATGATCTGGCAACCCGGGCACTGACGATCGAAAACTCCCAGTTCAATCCCGTACCTCAGGACCGGTAAGCTAAATCATGTTCAGGCATAAAGGGAAAACCCGGACTTATTACCATAACCTGCATATAGCCTGCTTATTATCTTTTGTAGCCGGAATCGTAAATGTAGCCGGGTATTTGTCTGTGCAAACCCTTACCACTAATGTAACAGGGCATTTTGCCTTTTTTATTGATGAAATATTTAGTCTTAGATTCTGGAAGGGTTCTATTTATTTTTTCTATATCCTGTTTTTCTTTATGGGGTCATTTATTTCTAATTTTATCACAGAAATAATTTCCAGAAAAAACAGTCAGTATATATATGTAATCCCTACTTTAATGGAAAGCATTATTTTATTATCTACCGGAATATGGGGAAGCTATTTTATAAAATACAATCCTGTACTGCTGTCTTTTCTATTATTATTTGCTATGGGCATGCAGAATTCACTGGTAACTACAATATCTAATGCCAGTGTGAGAACTACTCATTTAACAGGGCTGTTTACTGATTTGGGCATTGAGCTTTCGCAACTCTTTTTTTATAAAGAAGAGAAAAGAAAAAGACTCCTTTCATCCATTAGGCTTAGAGTTTCTATTATTAGTTTTTTCTTTTTAGGGGGTATTACCGGCGGAGTCCTTTATGGTTCTATTGCTTTGGCAATCCTTATTCTGGCCGGTATAATATTATTATTGGGATTAATATACGATTATATAAAAATTGGTTATCTTGTGTACAAAAAACATCATCATTAATGAAATTAATAATACACGGTGGTTTCTTTTCAGAAAGCGATCAGAGTAATGAAGTAAAAACGGCCAAACAAAATTCTTTAAAAAAAATAGCTCAGCAGGCTTTTGAATATCTCAGATCCCATTCTGCATTGGATACGGCAGCCTATGCTGTTTCTCTTTTGGAAGACGATAAGCTTTATAATGCCGGGATCGGCTCGCAGATCCAGAGTGACGGAATTATCCGGATGAGTGCATCCCTTATGGATGGTGAAACACAAAAACTGAGCGGGGTTATCAATATTCAGGATGTAAAGAACCCGATTTTTGTGGCTAAAGAATTAATGAAGGAAGATGACCGGGTTTTAGGAGGAAGCGGGGCCAAAAACTATGCTTCTGGACACGGTTTTGAAGATTTCTCGACAGAAATTCCCCAAAGAAGAAAAGAATATGAAGCCAAACTTAGTAATGGCGGAAAAGGTACGGTAGGCTGTGTTGCCCTCGATGGAGATGGAAAGCTGGCTGTAGCTACCTCTACAGGAGGAAAAGGGTTTGAAATTCCGGGAAGGATCTCAGATTCTGCCACTGTGGCCGGGAATTATGCTAATTCTCTCTGCGCGGTAAGTTGTACGGGCGTTGGAGAGGATATTGTAAGCAATGCTACCGCTTCAAAGATTGTAACCCGAGTAACTGATGGAATGAACCTGAAAGATGCTTTTGACAAAACTTTTGATGAACTGAAAGCCATTGACGGGTTTGCCGGTGCCATTGCCATAGACAAAGAGGGTAATATCTATCATAAAGACTCCTATCCCACGATGGTTTTTGCTAGTTTTGACGGAGACAACTTTGAGGTCTTCCAATAATTTTAACATTATTTTATAATTCTTATTTATTTTTTTGGCACGTATTTTACATATGAATACATAACAAATTTTAATATTATTAATTTTAAAAATTAGAAATCATGGGAAATAAAACAAATGGATTATTGGCTTTATTAGGTTTAGGAGCTTTAGCCTACTGGAAGTATAAAAAATCGACTCCTGAAGAGCAGCAGGCTGTTAAAGATAAGATCAACACAGCTAAGGACAACCTTAATAAGTGGGGAAATGATCTTAAAAACAAGGCTAATGAAGTAGCTTCTCAGGTTCAGAATAAAGTAGACGAAGCTAAAACAAAAGCTGAAGATTCTTTGAATTAAGACTTAGTTTTTTAACATTCATATATAAAAGTCATCATAACTGCACACTATGATGACTTTTTTTGTGCTTTCAATGCATATACCATAGGTATTTTATTGCCAAACTGAGGGATCCTCCATTTTCCTTTTTCAAACTCATCTACATATTTAAAACACGGATATGGCGACCAGTCGAATTCCTGAAAATTCTCAAGTTCCATCTCTTTATCAATCAAGTTTTGCAGGACTTCTGACAAAGAATGGTTCCACATGACGTATTCCTGAACAATATCTGCCGAAAAGTCAGCATATGTTCCTTCATATGTTTCCATGATCGGCTTTTCATTGAAATAATTATAATGAATTCCTTTAAAATCATCATCGAACATCCAGATTACCGGATGAAATTCTGCCATAACAAATCTTCCTCCGGGTTTTAAGAAATGATCAATCACTCCGGCCCATTTTTCCAGATCAGGAAGCCAGCCAACGGTTCCGTAACTGGTAAAAACAATATCAAACTTCTGATCTAAAACAGTAGGAAGATCATATATATCTGAGCAGATAAATTCAGTATCTGTACCGCATTGTTGAGCCAGATATTTTGCCGCATCAACAGCCTTATCAGACAAATCTATTCCAGTAGCTTTTGCTCCAAGCCTTGACAATGAGATCGTATCCTGTCCAAAATGGCATTGTAGATGCAGAATACTTTTTCCTTTTACATCTCCTAAAAGTTCCAGTTCAATTGAATTTAAAGATGTTCTTCCTTTCAGGAATTCATCCACAAAATAGAAATCCGATTTCAAATGCGGTTCTACTTTGGCATTCCATGAGTTTTTGTTGATCTCTAAATAGTTTTTCATAGTTAAATAAATTAAATCTGGTGATTATATAATTTAAACTTTATCTCATCCAGCCCTGGACAATATAGTTTTTAGTAAATAATTTCCTTTCCGGTTTATTCAATTGATCCGGTTTAAACCAAACCTCAATCCTGCTTCCATAAAAATCACCCCAATCTCCTTCATATATGGTGAAATCATTTTTAAGCTCAAACCTTTTCAATGTATCTGCGGGATTAAAAACGAACATTTCAGTACGGTTTTTTACACTTTTTTCAGAAAGAAGCTTATTTTTAGTTACTTCAAATACTTTTAAATAAATCTTGCCTTTTTCAATGTTATTTAAATATACGTCATACTTATATATCCCAGGTTGAGAATAATCATATAGAACCAAATCCTGTTTATCCACTTTAGGTGTTGGCTTATTTTCTTCATATGGGATTTCCAAAGGCTTTTCAAATTTTATATTTTCCGGGATGTCCAGGTTATTGGCAAAAAAATCATACGGATAAAAAATTAAAGCAAAAGAGTACCAACAATAAACTACTGCTCCCAAAACTATAGTAAAGAAGGTTTGCAATATTCCGTTCAGATATTCTTTTCTAAGAATACGAATAATTCCTCCAATACCTACCATCAGAAAAAAAATAAACGGCAGAAAAAAAGAGAGATAAAGTATGTATTGGCTGGGAATTGAAAGCCCATAAAAACAAAGAATACTTATAAGTACACCTATAACAATTAAGTGATACCATTTTTTATTAAGTATTTTCCACATTTTATGCTACAATTTTTCAAGCAGCTTTTTCTTCTGCTCAATAAATTCTTCTTCTGTTATCACTCCATTTTCTTTAAGTCTGCCTAATTGTTCCAGTTGATCTAAAACAGTTGGCTCGGATTTAGCCTGAAAATATTCTTTGGGGCGGGACATGAAATCCCTCACTTTTTCACAGAATAATTCCGCTTCGTATTTTCCTACCCCGTCGATCTCAACAATATTTCCGGAAATGTAAACATCTATGGAAGCGAGCATAAATTCCGTTTCGTATTGTATGGAGGTTACTTTATCATAAGAAAAGTCTTCTACTTTTAATCCGTACAGGAATTCCTTATCGATGAAGATCAATCGTCGGTCTGTAGCCACCAAAAGGATATGATGATTGGATGGCTTATTTCTTCCTTCCACCAGATAGACGATCTTTTCATCTGCTGAAAGAACATTCGGCAGTTCACGGATCTCTTTTCTGGCAAAGAAGGTAGGATTTATATCTAATTTTTCAAGTTCTTCTCTTATTTCGTCAAGTCTTGATTTTTCACTCATTATTTAGTTTTTAGCGTTTTATTTTAAAAATTCCTCCAAAGAAATCGTTTTCTGTGCTCCGGCCTCAAGGTCTTTATAGGTAACCGTTCTGTTTCTGATCTCTTCTTCGCCTAAGAAAACAAGATTCTTTATACCTTTCTTTTCCGCATAGCTGAATTGTTTCCCCAGTTTGGCATTTTCAGGATACAGTTCTGCTGAAATCCCTTTTTCTCTTAATTGAAGGATCAGTTTTAAAGCTTCCAAAGTTTCTTCCCCACCGAAATTGGCAAATAAATACTCTACTTTTGACGCAGCTTCTTCAGGGAAAAGACCTAATTCTTCTACCACCAGGTAGATCCTGTCTAATCCAAACGAAATCCCGATCCCCGGAATATTTTTCACTCCAAAAACCTCTGTAAGGTTATCATACCTTCCACCACCTCCAATGGAACCCATCTGAACTTCATCTGCTTTCACCTCAAAGATCGCTCCCGTATAATAATCCAGACCTCTTGCCAGGGTAATATCAAAAACAAGATTCTGAATATCCACACCAAGGCTCAAAGATTGGGTAAGCACAAATTCCAGTTCCTCCACTCCTTTTAAACCGATCTCATTTCCTCCAAATTTTTCCTTGAGTTGGAGAAGGTTTTCCAATGCATCATCAGATTGGCTGAACAAGAACTCAAGTTTGTCAATGGATTCCTGAGCAATCCCCCTTTCCAGCAATTCTTTTACAACTCCATCTTTTCCTATTTTATCAAGTTTATCAAGAGCTACCGTAAAATCAATCAGCTTATTAGTAATTCCTGCATATTCAGCTAGACCTGAAAGGATCTTTCTATTGTTTAAATGAATGGTAACCGGGACTTTAAGATCCGAAAATGATTTAAGGTATAACTGTATGAGATCTACTTCCTGCAGCAGGCTTTCGCTTCCTACCACATCGGCATCACACTGATAAAACTCCCTAAATCGGCCTTTCTGGGGACGATCTGCCCTCCAAACCGGTTGAATCTGATATCTTTTGTAAGGAAATGTTAACTGCCCGTGGTTCATGGCCACAAACCTTGCAAAAGGTACGGTAAGATCATATCTAAGAGCCTTGTCTGAAATTTGAGAAGTAAGTTTTTGATGGTTTTTATTTTCCCAGTCTTCCTGATTCACTTTAGAAGTATAATCCCCTGAATTTAAAATTTTAAAGATCAGGCGGTCTCCTTCTTCTCCATATTTCCCCGTCAGTGTCGAAAGATTTTCAAAGCTTGGGGTTTCCAACGGCTGGAATCCGAATAACTCGAAGTTTTTCTGCAAAGTATTGATAATATATCTTCTCCTTGAAACTTCTAGTGCTGTAAAATCTCTTGTCCCTTTTGCTAAGCTTGGCTTCATTTATAATTGATAAATAATATGATTAATATTTGATAAGTATTGCAAAAATAAGGAATTGAAAAGACTTTTGGTACATTAAAAAAGCCAAAGAAGTAATCTTCTCCGGCTTCCTTTTTTAATCATTTGTGTTATGAATAGGTCTTTTCAGACATTTTCCAGAATTTCAAGGATCTCTTCTCCATAATTTTCTATCTTATGCTTGCCAAAACCTTTAATATCCAACAATTCTTCTTTTCTGGCTGGTTTATACTTAGCTACAGATATCAATTCTTTATTACTGGCTATAAAATATGAAGGAAGATTTTGTTCTTTGGCTTTTTCTGATCTCCAGTATTTCAAGGCATCCAGTATTTTCTCTTCATCACTATTCAACGGGTCATTATCGGCTGAATACTTTACACTTTTGGTCTCTCTGACACTGGCTACCGGCTTAATTTCTTCAAAATAAAGCATAACCGACCAATAATTTTCACTGCCTACAAAAGCCGTTTCCACTTTTATGATCTCATGGCTTTCCAGAAAATCATCCAAAGATCTCTGATCCATACGCAGGAAGTCCTCAGATAATCTTATTTTAAAAACTTTTGTTTTCATCATCTGTGTTTTTAATTGTTAAAATTTATTTACCGCCCAAAAGCAGGATCTCATCTACTCTTATCTCTGTAATATACCTTTTTACTCCGTCCTTATCATCATAAGAACGATAGGTAAGTTTTCCTTCTATGGCAATTTCTTTTCCTTTAGGAACATATTTCTGGAAGATCTCTGCTGCCTTTCCGAAAGCTACCAGATTATGCCATTGTGTTTCTTCCACTTTTTCACCTTTTGCGTTAGTGTAGTGATCGCTGGTTGCCAGAGATACGCTTGCTTTTATATTTCCGTTATCGAAGTTTACTATTTCAACTTCTTTACCTGTGTGCCCTATAAGGGTTACTTTGTTTCTTAGTGACATAGCATTTAAATTTTTAAGATTAATATTCAGATAAGAGACGTTCACTGATTTCTCAAATCTCTGCAACAAAGATGCGGGAACAGGAAAATCAGAGTCGGTATAAAACTATTTAAATTCATTTGTAGTCGTTTGCAAACGGATATTTTCTTATCTTTGAGATCATGTGTTTCGGAATAGATCAACAGATTATGATGAAAATGGCATTTACACCCACCCTTTTTTAGAAAATTTAATTCAAATAATAGTTAAAAAAGACTAAATGAAGAAGACCATAAAAAGAACATTCAGGGTTTCAAAGTATGTGATTTACAAAGAAACTCTTGTTGATTACAAAGAACATTTCTGGTCATTTCTGGGAGCGTTTTTCGGAATAGGGATCATTGCTTTTATTCAATCTCATTCCTTATCTGCAACAGAAAATATATTTCTGATCGGTTCTTTCGGAGCCTCCAGTGTTTTGATCTATGGTGCGATCCAGAGTCCGTTGGCACAGCCTAGAAACCTGATAGGCGGACATGTGATCTCGGCACTCGTAGGGGTAACTGTTTTTAAGATAATCCCTGACGTTCTCTGGCTTTCCGCATCTTTGGCCGTAGCCCTTTCCATTGTTTTGATGCAATATACAAAGACTTTACATCCGCCGGGTGGGGCAACAGCTCTGATCGCAGTGAGTTCAACAGGAAAAATTCCTGAGTTGGGTTATTGGTATGTTATCTCTCCTGTTCTTTCAGGATGCATCATTCTCCTGGTCGTAGCCTTGATCTTTAATAACATGACCTCCAACCGAGACTACCCTACCCACAGCAGATTAAAAAGATTACTGAAGAAAAAACATACACACAAAATGAAAAAATAGAAATTATGAATTGTCTCGAATGTGGCGAAAAAATAATTGGCCGGTCAGATAAAAAGTTCTGTAATGATGCCTGCCGTAATGCCTATAACAATAAACAGAATAAGGATTCCAGTAATCTGATGCGGAATATCAATAATAAGCTCCGCAGGAATTACCGCATCCTAAGGGAAACCAATACAGAAGGCAAAACTAAAATTTTGAAATCCAAACTGGATGGCTTAGGTTTTGATTTTGATTATTTTACCAATCTGAAAGTATATAAAAACGGATCCGAATATAGATTCATCTATGATTATGGCTATAAACTGTTGGATGATGATTTTATATTGATTGTGAAAAATCAGGGATAATAACACACAAACTAAACATTATGAAAGAAGTGGTTTTGATTACCGGAGCCGGCGGCATGATCGCAAAGGAACTGGCAAAAAAAATTGATAAAGAATATACTGTCAGATTCTTAACGCGAAGAAAAAAACAGGATAATGAATATGAATGGGACATCAGCCAAGGAACTATTGATGAATCTGCCTTTGAAGGTGTAGCACATATCATTCATTTAGCCGGAGCCAATATTTCTGAAAAACGCTGGACGAATGAACGGAAAAAAGAATTGATCTCCAGCAGAACAGATTCCGCCAGACTGCTTTTAAATACTGTGAAAAAGAAAGGCATTAAGCTAAAATCATTTATTTCAGCTTCGGGAGTGAACGCTTACGGAACTCTGACCACTGAAAAAATTTATATTGAAGAAGACCCGTTCGGTAATGATTTTCTAAGTGAAGTGGTGGCTGTTTGGGAGCAATCCGCCGATCAGTTTTTGGAAGAAAACGGAGCCGAAAGAATTGTAAAAATACGAACAGCCGTTGTTCTCTCCGAAAAAGATGGTGCTTTGAAGAAAATGGTACCGACTATAAATAGTTACATTGGTTCCCCATTAGGAAGCGGAAAGCAGTATATGCCCTGGATCCATGTGAAAGACATCTGCTCGATCTATGAATTTGCTTTGAAAGATTCTCATATAAAAGGAGCTTATAATGCGGTTTCACCTCAGCATATCACCAATAAAGAGCTTACAAAAAGTATAGCAGAAGTCTTAAAGAAACCTTTATGGATGCCTAATGTTCCTGCTTTTGTTTTGAAACTGATCTTCGGAGAATTGGCAACAGCGTTGCTGGAAGGTTCACGGATATCTTCCCGGAAAATTCAGGATGCCGGATTCAGGTTTGAATTTCCGGATCTGAAAGGAGCTTTGGAAGATTTATTGAGAAAGAAGAAGAATTAAAAAAATAAATATATGAGACCCCGATTTTCAATCATTTTTTGTTTATTACTGTTTATCACGGCTTTTGGCCAGAAGAAAGAAACACTCAATGCAAAGGATAAAGCTATTGCCGAGCACTTTAAGAACGATTACAAAAAGAAGAATTATAAAAAATTTGCCGGAAAGATTACCGTAAAAGACAACAAGGTACAGTTTGATGACAAAGTGATGCTTTATGATCAATCTGATAAGTTAACGGCTTTACTCTTACGGGAAGGTCTAATTTACCCACAGCTTTTAACGGATTATCAGATGGACAAGTTTCTGGATGAAACGGAGGATAAAACACAGAAAAGATTCTTAAAGCTTCAGAAAGATCCCAGAACTTCCTTTGACGTTAATAATGTAAAATTAACAGAAGCCTCTGAATTAACTTTCCTGAGCTCAAACCCTCATGTTAAAAGGTTTAAAGTGCTATGTAGAGACAACAGGATTTCCAGTACTCTTACCTATTTCATCGAGCTTACCAACAAAAATGCTACGGACAAAACTTCAACGGAGGATTTTATTAAAAACTCGAAACTAACTTATATTTATCAGAGAACGGAATAAGTTTTATTAATGATTAATTTCGCAAAAGATCATGAAATAGTAAGCCTTATAATTGATTTTCTAGTTTTATAAATTTTGTCCTTAACTTCCCAACAACAAGAAATATTCCCTACATTTGTTCTGAAAACAGTTCTTTAACATCCTTCATCAAACAGAAGAGGTTTTACTTAACGTAGATTAATAGGGAATCGTGTGAAAATCACGAGCTGTCGCGCAACTGTAAGTAACGTACCAAAGGTTTTTGTCCCAGTATATCCACTGCCATAAGCGGGAAGGATGACAAACACCGTTATAAGCCAGGAGACCTGCCTGTTCTGAATTGACAATGCTTTCGCGGTCTGAAGCTTAAGGTCATACAGATGATACTTTTGAACGTATTTGGTTTAAAATTTTAGCTTGATTTAATTTTAAACGTAAAGATTTTTATAATGACTTCTTAATTTTTTAAGGAGCAAAGAAATATGATCGATCACTATGAAGCTTATCCATAAGCATTCACTCCATAAAATCAATGAAATTGATACTTCTTTGCCTTACTGAATAAAAAAGAATTTTAATTAAAACTTTGCGTCAAAAAATAAAATTAATTTTTAACTGTTAGAAATTGAGATTTTTAAGCTTTCCTTAATTAATCTCAACAACTTAAATTTTCTTTATGGTTAAATTTTAAAACTATTTTGAGCCATCTTAATATTAATTAGAAAACTACGTTACAGTATCGCCTTGTTCCTCAAAATTCTTTCCCGGCTGCATTGCGAAGCATTCTAAAGAGCTTTTAAAAATCATTGTTTAATTTAAAAGTTTAAAGAACATGCGAACGCACATTCTTGGCTATCCGCGTATTGGTAGCAACAGAGAACTCAAAAAAGCCTGCGAGCAGTATTGGTCAGGCAAAACATCATTACAGGAACTTCTAAAGGTGGGAGAAACCATCTGCCGGCAAAATTGGAAACTTCAGCAGGAAGCCGGAATCGACCTGATCCCCTGCAACGATTTTTCTTATTATGACCAGGTTCTGGATATGACACTCACAGTGGGAGCCATTCCGGAACGTTATCAGGAAATTGCCTCAAAACAGTCAGGTCCGGAGCTTGACCTGTATTTTGCTATGGCAAGAGGATATCAGAAAGAAGGTTTAGACATCACCGCAATGGAAATGACCAAATGGTTTGACACCAATTATCACTACATCGTCCCTGAATTCCGAAAAGATCAGCCATTCAGATTATTTTCGCACAAAATCATGAATGAATTCGTAAGCGCAAAGCAAACCGGCGTCAATGCAAAACCCGTAATTATAGGGCCTTTGACCTATCTTTTATTAGGAAAAGAGAAGGAAAACGGTTTTGATAAGCTGGACCTGATCCAAAATTTATTACCTGTTTATGCTGAAATTTTAAAAGAACTACAAAATTATGGAGCTCAATGGATCCAATTCGAGGAATCGTTTCTGGCGTTGGATCTCAATGAAAAAGCCAAAGAAACCTATGAATGGGCCTATAGTGAGATCAGGAAACAGTTCCCGGACCTGAAATTCATCGTTACCACCTATTTCGATGGTCTGAAAGATAATCTTTCATTAGCCGCCTCACTTCCCGTTGATGTCCTGCATATCGATCTGGTACGCTGTCCTGAACAATTGGATGAGGTTTTAAGTATCATTCCTGAGACATTAAGCCTCTCCTTAGGTATTGTAGACGGGAGGAATATCTGGAAAAATGATTTTGAAAGGTCTTTACATTTTATCGAAAAAGCAATCAGTAAAATTGGTTCCGAAAGAGTATTCATTGCCCCTTCCTGTTCATTGCTACACTCTCCTTTCGACCTTGATCTGGAGCAGAACGAAAAAATATTATCCCCGGAAGTTAAACAATGGATGGCCTTTGCCAAACAAAAAGTTTATGAGATCGTTTCCCTAAAAAAGTTAGCTTCAGGAAATGCAGATTATCCGGCATTACACCAATATGCTGAAAATAAAAAAGCGTCCTCCCTACGCAAGACCTCTGCATTGATCCATAATCAGGAGGTAAAAAATCGTGTAGATATTATAACTGAAGAAGATTCCCAAAGAAAGAGCCCGTTCAATGTAAGGAAAGAAGCACAGCAAAAAGTATTGCAGCTCCCTTTGTTTCCAACTACGACTATCGGCTCCTTTCCACAGACAAAAGAAGTGAGGAGCTGGAGATCAAAATTCAAAAAAGGGGAACTGGCCTCCGAACAGTATGACCACCTGCTTAAAAAGGAAACTGAAAGGACTATCCGCTGGCAGGAAGAAATCGGGATCGATGTGCTGGTACATGGCGAATTTGAACGTAATGATATGGTGGAATACTTCGGGGAGCAGCTTGAAGGATTCTCATTCACTCAAAACGGGTGGGTACAGAGCTACGGAAGCCGTTGCGTAAAGCCACCGGTAATCTTTGGAGATGTTCACAGGCCGTACCCGATGACTGTTTACTGGTCTCAATACGCCCAGTCCTTAACAAAAAAATGGGTAAAAGGCATGCTAACCGGACCTGTTACGATCCTTCAATGGTCTTTTGTCCGTAACGATCAGCCCCGTTCAGTAACCTGTAAGCAGATCGCACTGGCCATTCGCGATGAGGTGAATGACCTGGAAAAAGCAGGCATCAGGATTATCCAGATAGATGAACCGGCAATACGGGAAGGCCTTCCGTTAAGAAAAGCGGACTGGCAGAATTACCTGAAATGGGCGGTTGAAGCCTTCAGGATCTCAGCGGGAGGTGTTGAGGATGCTACGCAGATCCATACTCATATGTGTTATTCTGAATTCAATGATATTATTCAGAATATTGCAGAAATGGATGCTGATGTCATCACAATAGAATGCTCGAGAAGCCAGATGGAACTATTGAACGCTTTTGCAGACTTCAAATACCCGAATGAAATTGGCCCCGGAGTTTATGATATACATTCACCAAGGGTTCCTTCAAAAGAAGAAATGCTGGAACTGCTGAAGAAAGCCCAAACCGTAATTCCTGCTCAACAGCTTTGGGTAAACCCCGACTGTGGATTAAAAACACGGCATTGGGACGAAACCGAAAAAGCTTTGACTGCAATGGTAGAAGCTTCAAAGGAAGCTGGTGCAGCTTATGTCACACGGGAGAAATTAAAAGATCACTGGTCTTAATTCTTAATAGGGAAGCAGGAGTATTTTCTCCTGCTTTTTGTTTTTAAGCTTCAAAAACATTAGTTTTACGTTATTAATAACACAAATACAGGTGACCACAATGTTTAAGAAAACCGAAGTACTCATTATCCTTTTTCTTTGGTTGAACATTATTTTTTCCTTTATTACCGTTCCTTATTCAAATCTGTTTTTAAACATAGGAATAGCCGGATTAGCAATTGTTTCTGTTTTATATAAATTCCGTCCCAGACTGAGTACAATCATTTTAATTTTTTTGTTAGGTATAGGAGTTTTTAACATAGCCAGTTTCAACAATGCATTTCAGATTAATTTTGCTCATATAAATATTATTAACCTGCTATTATTATCAATCTTAGCTTATAAAAAACGCGACATCATTTCCGGTCTGAAAGAGAAGTGGTTCGGAACAACAAAAGAGGAAATCTCAGAAAGAAGAAACAGCCAGATCGACTTTTTCAGAACCCGTTTCAAAGATCTTAATGATGATGAGCTAAAAAGAAAGCTGCAGGAAAATATATCCGATAAAGCCAAAAATGCCATCCGAAAAATATTGATTGAACGGAAGTTGTAAAACTCTTGTTTTAATAATGAATTTCAACTGAACACTTACTCAAATGTACATCTTTATTAAGTTTAAATTTTTATGCTAAAAATCTTCAAACTATCAAAACTCCAGATAATTATTATATCCTTTTTAATATTTATTTTTTGTATAAACGACTTCTTTCTGAAACCTATCATTAAGGAAAAATATCTGGATACTGATCTCAAAAGTTTTGAACACATTTCCTGGCGATATTTACTTATCATTTCTGTATTTATTGCAGTAATTACAATAGCTGTAATCCAGCTCAGATTAAAAAAAGTACATATCCTCCAAGTATTTATGGTCATTGTTTTTTCGGGATTACTTACATTTTTTGGATTTTACAGATTTATCAGCAATGCTTTACTTTATATAAATTTTAAAACTGAAAAAGAAGAAATTATACGAGAATATCAAGTGATTAACCATAAGGAACAGAAGGTTTTTTGGTTGGACGCAGGTGAAAACAGCCTACATGATAAAGATGAAATGCTTAAATTAAGTAAAAACATTACTCAAAAAAATTCCAGATTTATTTTTGAATATAAGAATAATGACACTGTAAAAGTTAGTTTTAAAAAAGGAATACTCAATGTAAATTATCTAGACTGATCATTATGAATTTATAACTCGTCTAATCATCTGAAATTAAAGATACTAATTAAATTATATATTTTTCTAACCCATATTATAAAGAAGCAAAATAGGAGTATATTTAATAACTTTCTTTCAAAGTTTAATTCAAACAACATTCATGAAACAAGGACAGCGTTTATGGACAAGAGAAGAACTAATTTTAGCAATTAATCTTTATTGCAAACTGCCTTTTGGTCGTTTGCATCGTTTAAACCCTGAAATTATAAGCTTTTCCAATCTAATTAATAGAACTCCAAGTTCAGTTGCATATAAATTAGTAAATTTTGCAAGTCTTGACCCTAGTTTAAAAGCAAGAGGAATAAAAGGTGCTACCAATACTAGCAAATTGGATAAAGAAATCTGGAATGAATTTTATAATCATTGGGATATACTTCCATATGAAAGCGAAAAACTATTAGCACAATTCAAGCATATAACCATTGAACAGCTAAATCATATACAGGAAAGTGAATTACCAAAAGAAGGCAAAGTAAAAGAACAAATTGTAAAAATTAGAGTTAATCAATCTTTTTTTAGAAGTTCAGTTTTAGCAGCCTATAATAACACTTGCTGTATAACTGGAATTAGCCAATCTGAATTTTTAATAGCAGGACATATTCGACCTTGGGGAATTGATGAAAAGAATAGATTAAATCCGAGGAATGGAATTGCCATAAATGCCTTGCATGATAAAGCTTTTGAAATAGGATATATAACTATAACACCTGAATACAACATTAGAATCTCTCCTTTGATTTTAAAACAAACTAATCAACAATCATTCGATTTTTTTGGCAGGTTTGAAAATCAAAAAATTATTTTGCCCTCAAGATTTTTACCTGATATAGAATTTTTGAAATACCATAACGAAGAACGTTTTAAACATTAAGATTATAATATGGATTATAAACTTTTAGAAACAATAGCAGACATTGCTTATCACGCAGGTCAAAAAGGATTTTATTCAGGAAATTCACGAGCAGATATTATAAACTTTATATGGTGGGCAAAAGAATTTGAAAAGCTTCATAAATATACTGACTGGTATTCTATAGATTATATTTTAACTATTGAGCAATATACGGAAGATAAACTACTATATTATCAAAAAATAAACCAGAACCCTACTTACTAAACTTCTCACTTGAATTTAAAGATTGAATATCAATACTTAAAAGTAAGATTGACCCCAGATTAATTAAACAAAATTCTCATCAAAAGTGTGAGATGGATTTTTTGATTCATAAAAAAGCGCTCCCAAATGGGAGCGCTTTTCTATTATTCAGATTCCGAACCAGAATCCTTTTTCTTATGATATTCCTCATACTCTTCAGGATACAATTGCTTCAATCTTTCCTGTTCCTCAGCATCTTTCTCCGCATCATGAGCATGTTTTTCCACATACTTTCTTCTCGCTTTGATCTTTCTCTTGGAGATAATGTAGAACATTACCGGAACAATGATCAACGTTAAGAATGTTGCAAATGATAATCCGAAGATGATCGTCCATGCCAATGGTCCCCAGAACATTACATTGTCCCCTCCTACCGAGAAATGCGGATTAAGGGTCGTAAGGAAGGAGAAGACGTCGAAGTTCAGACCTACCGCTAACGGGATCAATCCCAGGATCGCTGTAGTTGCCGTTAATAATACCGGTCTCAGACGTTCTTTTCCGGATTCTATGATGATCTCTTTTACTTCTTCCAGCTCAAGGTCATCATGAGTTTCCACACCTTTTTGCGATACTTTTTCATCCAGCTTGAGGACGAAGAAGTCCATCAGTACGATACCGTTCTTCACTACAACCCCTGCGAGGGAAATGATGCCCATCATCGTCATCAGGATCACAAAGTCCATTCCGAAGATCGATAATCCTAAGAAAACCCCTGCAAAACTCAGGAAGATGGTAGTCATGATGATCAATGTCTTAGAGATAGAGTTGAACTGGAATACAATGATCGAGGTTACCAGCGCCATCGCAAGGAATAGAGCAAATAATAGGAAATTCATGTTTTTCCCCTGCTCTTCCTGCTCTCCACCAAAGCTATAGGTGATTCCTTCAGGAGTTTTATAGCCTTTCAGGGAAGCCTGTATTTCCTGAACAATTTCATTGGCATTGGCATCTTTTAATACGTTGGAATACACCATGATCGTCCTCGTATTGTCTTTTCTCTTGATCTTATTGAACGTATTTTCCTCCTTCATCGTAGAGAATGTGGACATAGGAACCAAAACCGGTCCGTTAGGCCCTTGAAGCGTAATCGGCTGGTTAAAGAGTACACTTGTATTTCTTCTCTGATCCTGCTGTAACCTTACAGAGATATCATAATCTTCCTTCACATCCTTAAAGGTAGAAATATCCTGCCCGAATAAAGCCCTACGAAGGGTAATTCCGGTGTAGGCAGTAGAAACACCCATATTTCCGGCAGTTTCCCTGTTAATATCTATAATAAGCTCCGGGCTTTCCTTGTTGATATCAGACTGCAGTTTTTCGATACCACTGATGCCCTGTTTGTTAATGAAAGAGATCATATTATGAGCTTCTGCCAACAGTTCGTCATAGTTATCTCCTTTCAGCTCTATGGAAATAGGATAACCAACCGGCGGCCCCGCTGCATCTTTTTCCACTGTAAAGGTAAACCCTGGAATATTAGGAATAGCTTTCCTGATGTCTTCCATCACATCACCCGTATCTATACCGTGACGTTTTGCAAACTCCACGAAAGTGATCGTAATTTTTGACTTGAACGGTGTATCAGCCTCAGAACCGGCATCTACCTGCGGGTTAATTGCTCCTTTTCCTATCTGCGTCACCATAGACTCTACCAGGAAGTTTTTACCGCTCTTATCATTGTATTTTCTAAGGACATTCAAAACTTTAGCCTCCACCTGCTTGGTAGCAGTATTGGTTTTGGCAATATCTGTCCCTTGAGGATATTCCATGTAAATGATCACCTGCTTAGGGATGTTTTCCGGGAAGAACAATACTTTGGAACGTCCCATTCCCATCATTGCTCCGTAAAGGATGAATGAAAATATAAGTACCCCTACAACACCTAAGAACGCATTTCTTGGTTTTTTCCCCTGTAAAAGGTTTCTTAAGAATTTCTGATACTTCTTCGCCAGATTAGGGAAAAAAGTATACTGGAAATGTTCAATCCTGTCATGGAAGAAATTTTTATATAACCATATGGCCGCAATAGCCAATATAGACAGCGTCACTACCGCAAGGAAATACTCTACTCCTGTAAATAATCTTAAAGCTCCGAAAACAACAGCCAGAATAGCAAAAATCATGGTATATCTTATAGCCTGTCGTTTTGTAATATTCTTGTTGTCCAAGGTCATTCCACCACCTGTCATCGAAGCATTGATGATTAATGCAACAAATAAGGAAGCCAAAAGGGTAACGGTAATCGTGATCGGGAAATACCTCATGAATTTACCCATAATTCCCGGCCACATCAGCATGGGTAAGAATGCGCAAACTGTGGTTAATGTAGAAGTAATTACCGGGAAAGCAATCTCCCCGATCCCAAACTTGGAAGCTTCCCTGCGTTTATAACCCTTTTCCATATTGGCATATACGTTGTCCACGACCACAATTCCGTCGTCCACCAGCATCCCCAGTCCCATTACCATCGCAAAAAGTACCATCGTATTTAAGGTAACCCCGAAAGCACTTAAGACCGCAAAGGCTATTAACATGGAGAGCGGGATCGCCGTACCCACAAATAGTGCATTCTTAAGCCCCATTGAGAAACTCAGCACACACATTACCAAAAGGATACCGATCAAAATGTGGTTGGCCAGTTCGTTTACCTGGTGCTCAACGTCCGTAGACTGGTCAGAGGTAAGGGAAATATCAAGATCTTTCGGCAAATAGGTTTCTTTTGCTTTTTCGATCTTCTCTTTGGCCTGTTCTATGGCAGCGATCATGTTGGTCCCCGATCTTTTTCTCAGGTTGATCATGACCACATCCTTTCCGGACTCCCTTGCATAAGTAGTTTTTTCTTTTTCTTTGAAGGCTACCGTTGCAATATCCATAATTTTTACTCCCGGCTTGACAATGAAGTTATTGAGATCCGACGGATTGGAAATCTGCCCTTTGATCCTTACATTTTCACGGTTACCTTCGGAGATAAGGTTACCTCCGGAGATGGTAATATTTTCATTCCGTATAGCATTGATCACCTGGTCAAAGCTTACTCCCGAAGCATTCATTTTATAAATATCAAGCGCTACTTCCACCTCATTATCATCAACTCCTAAAACCACCGCATCTTTTACTTCCGGAATGTCTTCAAGATCATCTTTGATATCATCAGCATATTGTCTTAACGTAAATTTCGGATAATTTCCTTTCAGATTGATATTTAAAATAGGGATTTCTTCTGAAATATTAAGATCGAAAACACTTGGCTCTACCTTAGACCCTGAGTCTACCGTAGGCCAGTCCTGATCTCCCTTTGCTTCGTCTACCTTATCTTTTATTCTCTGCTTTGCTTCAGGTAATTCTACATTTTCATCAAATTCTACCGTGATCAGACAGTAGTCCTGAAAGGAATTTGAGGTCACCTTATTTACTCCTGAAACATTCTTGAACTTATCTTCAAGCTCTTTGGTTATCAGTTTTTCAACATCTTCTGCGGAGTTCCCCGGATATACAGAAGATATATATATCTTGTTTTCTACCACTTCCGGAAAGCTTTCCCTTGGCATGGACATGTAAGCAAAGATCCCCATAATGACTATAATGAAAGTAAGTACATATACTGTGGTTCTGTTGTCTACCGCCCAGCTGGAAAAGAACGATTCTTTTTCGTGGTGTTTATTTTCGCCCATAATTTTAATTTATTTCAAATTATTTTGAGATTTTTACCTTCTGTCCTTCCGTAAGGTTTTTGGAACCGTCTGTAATGATCACATCGTCTGCTTTCAGCCCTCTTGTAATCTCCACACTGTTCTCAGATTTTTGTCCTGTTTCCACAAACACTTTTTTAGCCACTCCGTTCTCTCCGTTGATGTTGGTAGCTATAAATACATAGCTTTTGTGGGCAGCATCTTCATAGATGTACTGTGCAGGGATCTGTATTGCAGACGGATTCAGGTAATCCTGGATCTTGATCTGTGCCAGTAGGTTCGGTTTTATATACCCGCCTTCATTAGAAACAGGAACCTGAATGGTAAATGTTCTTGTAGCCGGATCTATATAGTTCCCTACCAACCTCACACTGGATTTTATTGTTTTGTTCAAGGCCGGGAAGAAAACTTCTACGCTGGTTCCCGGTTTTATATTTGCCAAATAGGTTTCCGGAACGTTTGCTTCTACACGCATGATTCCAAGACTGATCAGCTTAACGATGTCTGAAGCCGGAGCAGCAGATACCGCCTGCCCGTTTTGGGTGATCACCTTATCAATCACACCACTAAATGGTGCAACCACTGTTGTTTTCACCAGATTAGCCCTCACTGCATCAGCCGCTTTTTGGGTGGCAGCCACCTGGCTTTGGGCTGCAGCAATTTGTTTTTGGGCAGATTCGTAATTGGTTTTCGCCTGAAGGTACTGGTATTCTGAACCGATCTTTTGTTTCCAAAGCGCCGATTGCTTTTCATAGGTTATCCTTGCCAGATTAGCCTGTGATTTTACCTGCTGAAGCTGTGCATTCATTGCAGAAACCTGTATCAATGCCTGTTTATGCTGGTCATTCAGCCCGCCGTCTGCAATTCTTCCGATTACCTGTCCTCTGTTAACTCTCTGGCCTTCTCTTACATAAAGGGTTAAAGTTCCGTTGAACTGGGATTGTACATTAACATCCTGATCGGTCGTTACATTTCCCTGGATCTCTACATTATGGGCAAATGAGGTCTGCTGCAGTTTTTGTACGGATACATATCCTGTAGTCTGGCTTACCCCCCATGCTGTAAGATTTTTATCTACTTCAGCCATCACGCTGTTCAGGCTGTCCATTTTCGCTTTCTGACGGTCTTTGTACGCCTGAAGTCCTTTTACATCTTTGGTTTTTATAAGGGCCTCCAGGGTTTTATCCTGTACATCACCTTCTTTCTTGCAGGCCGCAAGACTAAGTATTAATGCTAATGGGAGAAATATTTTTTTCATGTGGAAATTTTTTATTTTAAGTTGTCCCATGAACCTTTCGGTTTCATATATAGTTTATTATTTTCGTTTGTTTTATTACAGATCGCCTTTTGCTTTATCAAGGGCTACTTTAGCCTGAATTAAGCCAATTGCGGATTCATAAAGCTGCGCTTGAGAAGTGTACAGCTGGGTTTCACTGTTCTGAAGATCAAAGCTGCTTCCCAAACCTTCTTTAAACTTAATCTGCTCTTTACGGTAGATATTGGAAGACAGTTTGATCAGATCCTGTGCGGTTTTGTAACTTTCAAAGGCATTATTATAATCTACTGCTTTAGCGTAGTAATCACTTTTCAGGTTTCTTTCTGTATCTTCCTTATCCAATTGGGCTTTCTGAAGGTCCAGCTTTGCCTGTTGGGTCTGCCAATGTCTCTGGAAACCGCTGAATATCGGAATGTCCAGCTGCAATCCCGCAACCGATGTATTAAACCATTGCTGATCTCTGTCAAAGAATGTAAAGCTATTGCTGTTTCCGTTATAAGTAGAGCTTATAAAGCCTGACAATGACGGCAATGACTTGGATTTCTGATATTTCAGCTGTAATTCGGAAACTTTTACCGCATTATTTTTCAGTTTTATATCGATATGACTGCTAAGATCTACGTCTGAACTCTGATCTACTAAAGCCTGGTTTTTCTGTACCATCTCTTCCAGTGTGGTACTCAGTTCCATATTCTGATCCAAAGGATATCCCATAAGGTATTTAAGAGCCATAAGAAGCTTTGTTCTCGTCCTTTTCAGGTTTTCCATATTGACAAGAAGGTTTTTATAGCTGTATTCCAACTGCTCTACATTCTGCTCTTCTGCCAAGCCTACTTTGTAAGTTTCTCTGGTATCATTCAGGGTCTTTTCGGCAACTTTTCTGTTTTCTTCCAGAGTCTGGATATTTTCATCAGTCACAATCACTGCCGCATAGGACATCATGATACCCTCTTTCACACTGATCTCCGTTTTTTCCTCTGCTAATGCAGCTGTTTCCCTGTAAGCTTTTGCGGATTGCAGTCCCACAAGGTAAGAACCATTGAAAAGCAATTGCTTGAGAGTAATTCCCGCAGTTGCGGTTTGCTTTAATCCGAACTGAACGGGAATATACGTGCCCGGGGCCCCACCTACAATTTCAGCAGGCAAAAGCTGTACAGGAATCTTTAAAAAGTAGTTGTAAGTACCCTGAGCATCGATCTGAGGCAATCCGATACCGGTAGTTTCTTTTACCTTTTGGGATGCTTTTTCCTGGTCTATCCTGGCTTTCTTTACGTTTACATTGTTTGCAACAGCATAATCCAGACTCTGCTCTACGGTAAAGCTTTGCTGAGCCTGTAAAAACCCGGAAATCATAAATGCAGCAGCTATTCCTATTTTAAGCTTCGTTGCAGTTATACGTTTTCTTTCCATAATTTATTACTTCTTTATTTTTTTAATAGAATATTTTCCCCAAATGTTTTTATTTCTAAAAGACGGATCATTTCTTAAAATACTTTAACATTCTTTTAATTTTTAAACAGCATATTCAGGATAATGCCTTTTCTTTCAGAAATAATTTTATCAAATTCCGCATCGCTGATCATCAGATTCTCCATCAGTAACGGCCTTACCGCGCTTGGGAAAACCAATAGTGAAACCATATTCAAAAGGAATTGAATAGGAGCCATTTTCTCAATATTACCCAATTCCATTTCCTTCTCTATATCTTTATAGAGTTTTTTCAGGTCATTTTCCTCAATGTCTTTTTTGTGGCAGTTTCCTTTATTAATCTGTGAGACAATATAGGTTTCCAGATAGGGATACTGCAGGCTTGTAGAGAGGCTACCCTCAATAAACTGGCTTATTTTCTCCTTAAATGGCAAATCTGAATCCTGAATAATCTTCGATTTTTCCTGTTCCACCTTTTGAGCTTCATCAAAAATGATCTGGATCAGATTATCTCTTGAGCGGAAATAATAATTAATAAGGGTTCTGTTAACACCTGCGGCATCGGCGATCTCCTGCGTAGTGGCGTCAAACTTCCCCTTCACAAAGAATAAATTCTTCGCGGTCTCTTTAATTAATTCCTGTGTTTGGTCCTTTTTTGATTGATTTGACATTTTTGTTAAACAAATTTGTGCAAATATAAATCAATCATTCGTTTTGACAAAATTGTTAAACAAAAAAATTAATAAAATTATTATGATTTACATCACGTTTTTTTACGAGGATCTTAGATTAAAACCATATAATTTTTATTTTTTGAACCATTAAGGTATACTGAATCGTCAAGAATATTAAGAAAGTCCATGCGAACCTTAAACAATTAGCCTGATTTATCTTAATTAGCCTTTACTTCTTAATGGTATAGAATTATCCGATATTTGAGTATCTCTTGTTGTTAAAATAAAAAGTTTAAATGAGTTTTTGAATAAACTCCGCATGTTTAGAAATAAAAAGAGCGGAAATTTCCGCTCTTTCATTTTATAATAACCTGATCTTATCTTCCGAAATATCAATGACCTTATCTTTATAAAGCCCGCCGATCGCTTTTTTGAAGTTTTTTTTACTCATCTGGAGCTTCTCTTTAATCTCTTCAGGAGTGGATTGATCCGAAAGGTAAAGAAGACCGTAATTCTCTTCCAGTTTATCCAGAACTTTTTGCCTGAATTCATCAATATTCTCAAAACCTTCCCGCTGTAAAGAGACATCTATTTTCCCGTCTTCACGCATTGCCTTGATATATCCTGTTTCTTCAGATAAAGGATATAGCTTTTTGTAGACATCGGAAGCATAAACCAGCCCGATGTATTTTTTATCAATCACCACATTCCAGCCCAGCTCACTTTCATTCATTAAGATCAGTTCAACTTTGTCTCCTTTCTTAAATGTCAGATCCTGATACTGTGGGTTTCTTTTGAATTTGGTAGTACCGGTGATCAGACCGGTTGCTTCGTCTATATAGAGATAAACCAGATATCTTTTTCCTTCAATGATCTTGGATTTCTGCTGTTTGTAGGGAATAAACAAGTCCTTAATAATTCCCCAGTCCATAAAAGCTCCGCTTGGCAGGCTCTGCACGCAACTCATCACAGCAAACTCTCCTATTTCAGCTAGTGGAATCTCTGTAGTAGCTTTTAATTTACCATCATCCTGATACACAAAAGCCTCCACTTCTTCATCAATTTCCTTTTCTTCCCTAATAAAGATCTTAGGCAGAAAAGCCTTTTCACCGGATTCATCAGTAAGGATCCATCCTGAACTGTTTTTTTCTGAAATTTTTAAAGTCTGGGTTCTTCCGAGTAGCATGAATGATAAATTAGGCTTCAAAGGTACGGAATGCCTTGTTGATGCCAAAATTAAAGTGTAAGTATTAATTTTAAATGAAATAATCCCGAAGGCGGAGTCTTGAAGTATTCATTCTCTCAAACTAAGCAACTTATATATTATCCTGACCATAGCATACGGTTTGTCATGCTGTAAGCATTTCAACTTTGTATAGATTCCTCCGGAATGACAGTACTGCGTAATTTAAATAAGTTCACTATTTATTTTCATAGAATTTCAATTCTTCTTCAACTCTTTGTTTTTTTCAGTAATCCTATAACTTCTTACAAAAAAAGAGAAGCAATTGCTTCTCTTTTATTTCGGTAACAGCGGTGCTCTCATTTTATACTTGTAACTGTGTAAAGTATTTAAGAAGTTTTCCAAATCAGTTAGTTCATTATCTGTAAGATCCAGTTTTTCCAGCATTTTAGATTTATGTGGGGCCAGCGGGCTGTCCCTGTTTCTTTTTTCGTTCGGCATTCCTGCGTTGTACATATTTAAAACTCCCCGAATATTCGGAAACAAGCCGTTATGCATATAAGGAGCCGTTTGCGAAATCTCTCTTAACGTCGGCGTTTTAAACTTCCCAACATCTTCATTTTTCTTCGAGATATTATATAGCCCGAGGTCTTCATACTCCCTTCCGAAATACGTCAGGCCTATATTATGGAATTTCTGATCTGAAAAATATGGGGTATTATGACAATTGATACAATTCGCTTTTGTTCTGAACAAATGCAATCCGTTAATTTCAGAATCAGTTAATTCATCTTTTTTTCCTTCAATAAATTTATCAAACTTCGATTTCGGGCTTATGATGTTCCTCTCAAAAGTAGCAATAGCTTTAGTGATCTTCTCTTCCGTTACTTTATCATCTCCAAATGCTTTTTTAAAGTGTTCTTTATATCCTTTAATTCTTGCAATGGTTTTTACGGCAAGTCTTGAATGGAAATTCATTTCCACAGGGTTTTCTATAGGTGCTTTGGCCTGCTCTTCCAATGTGGCCGCCCTGCCATCCCAGAAATACTCTTTAGCGTAGTTAATATTAAGAATGGTAGGCGTATTCCTTGTTCCTAACTGCCTGTCATGGCCATAAGCCACTCTCCTTCCGTCTGCCCAGGAAAGTTCCGGATCATGGCAATTGGCACAGGAGATCTGCCCGGATTTTGAAAGCCTCGGATCAAAAAACAACATTTTACCCAATTCTTCCTTTTCCTGAGAATAGGGATTGTCTTTAGGAAATTCGGGTTTCGATAAAACTCCGATATCCTGAAAGCCTTCTCTAGCTTCATCAAATAAATGAGGCTTAGGCCACAAATCATGATCGCCACTGCCGTAAAGTTCCCTTAATTCCTGTACGGTATACCCTTTTTGAGTTCTATTGAAATCGGAAAAGGAATATATTAAAAACAAAACCGCCGAAAGCGATAAAAAATACTTCATTATTTTCTAATAAAACAAGGATATTCCCGCATTGAAATACAGATTAGGATTTCCGTTGTAGTCCGTATTCTGCTCTAAACTGCTGTTAAGCGGAAATAACGTTGCAAAATTAGTAAATATTTTCAAATCTGCCTTAGCGGTAACTTTCTGATAGAACTGCAACCCGAAGTGAGGCCCCAACTGTGAAGTACTGTCGAACTCATGATCATTTTTAATTACGTTATCAAACAGCAGTGTATTGGAAGACGCAGCATTGTAAGTCAGGCTTTCGCTTAAAGGGAAATAAGAAACTGCTCCCAATTCTAAGTTGACTTTCTGACTATCTCTGTAGAAAATATCTTTATTGAATTTTAAGTTTAGATTCATTCCTTTTACATATTTATAGGTAACCCCTAACAGATCAATAGCAGAAAAATCATTATAAATCCCCTCAAGAGTTACTCCTAATTTTATTTTCTGCTGATCTCTTAAAAGAAAATGATTAGCGAACGCCAGCCTGTCCAAAGTCATCCTGTAATTCTGCCCGAACTCGGAGATATTGTAGTTGTCTCCTGTTATACTCTGAAAGTTAACATTGGACATGAAATCCATTTTCTCTCCTTTATACCAGTAATTGGCATCGGTTTTATAGTTTACCAGCCTGTATTTCATTTTCTCCAGGCTTTCTTCAAAATAGGTTACAGAGTTTGCATCCTTTCCGAAAAGGGTTTGCATAGCTTTGCTGTAAGAGAAATTGATATTAAAAAAATTCCTGTTACTCTCAAAAGCATATCCCCCGCCGAAGTTCCTGTCTATTGTTCTGTAACTAAAGTCCGAATAAGATGGAAAATACACAAGCCTTCCGTAGCCATTGGAAAATCGTACGAAGTATTCCGGATTGGCAGGTGCGTTGACAGCTTCATTGACCGCCATAATATCATTGGTCTCTGTTTTTCTTCCCAAACCTCCAAAAACAGACAATTGGTGTTTCCCGACATGGTATCCGGCAAAAATTTTTCCGGAATAATCTGCTGTTGAGATCTCCGGCCTCGGATCGGATTTCCTGTAAGAACTCTGATTCCTGTAATCTACCACCGCACCCAGATCCAGTCCTTTCCAGATATTATAGGACACACCTCCTTTTACGTGGTAATTCTGGGTTTCCCAATTCGCTTTTTTAGGAACAAATAAATAATTCGGATTCAGTACAAACTGGTCTTCCGTTCTGCCTGTGGTGAGATTATACCCCATATTTTTTTCGGTTACAAACTGGTAGTCGAAACTTCCTAATAACCTTAGTTTCTCGGAAATATTAAAAATACCCTGAGTATTAAAGGCAAATTCATTGGAGCTTTCGGCTGTTTGTACTCTTTTCATATTCAGGTCTTTTACAACGGCACTAAGCTCTGTTTCCGTAAAGTCTGAAAATTTCTGATGGGAAAATTGTATCGGGTTATCCCATATCCTGTTCAGCTGCTGATAATAGATCTGGTTGGCAGGAATAAAAATACTGTCATTAAGCTGTGCCGAAACACAACCAAATGACAGGAAACTAACTATGTGAAAAATCTTAAATTTCATGTTCTGTTATAGTGCAAAACCTCTCGGGTTAGCTGCTTGTTTTACAAAATCGTTCGCTGAATTATTGGTGTCTTCCAGAATTTTTCTTTTAGAACCGTTAGGAAGTGTAATCTCTATTTTTGTTTTTCTGATGACCGCCTGTGAATTGAATGAGGCATCACAGGATATAGATGAAGCATCCAGAGAAGCACTCAGCATTTTAGGCCTTTGAGAGTTAGGGTTATAATGCTGAAGATCAACTCCGTCAATAATAGCCGTATTCGGGATCTGCTTAAAGAATCTTGTATTGGAAGAAATAGTCGTAACCGAAGGATCTGAATAATTAGGCAAAGTATCAAAATTATCTGTCCTGAAGATCACAAAGCTGTCTCTTCCAAGGTTATCCAGAATAAGATCATTGTTTGGGCTCCAATATCCCGGTTTTCCCCAATAAGCAATTTCAATATCTTTTACAGCCGGATTCTGAATATCATATTTGTAAACCGGCTCCCCGATGGATAAATTGAAGTTTCCTAAATAAGCTTCAAAATCCGCCTGGCTTAAATCTACGGTCAATGATGGATTCTGTACGGTAACGGGAGCCCCAGTGTTGTCTACTAGCGGCGCTTTGTGGTTTACACCATTCTGAGCAATGATGATACTTTGTCCCGGGAAAATAGGATACTGGGTACCTGTTCCCGGAATCCTCAATACATAATCTGCATACACATAATCCGTATTGGCGGCACTGCCGATTGTCATTCCGATCGATTTGCTCCAGTCGAACTGCCCGTTAGCCTGGGAATAATTATTATTAACCGCGGTGTTGGTTTTGCCATAAAGCTGCCCGATATATAAACCGTCTGCATACATCACCTCATTGGAGTTATTGTAAATCTCAATGAACTGATCTCTGAATGCCGCGCCCTGCGTAGCGTGTGATCCTGCATAATAAACCTGTTTAATCAGAAGGTCTCCTACCCTTGCTCCTTTTAGCTCAATAAAGGTACTTTGCACGTTTACATTCACCGTTGCATTTTCCTGTACCCCGTTAAAATTCATTTCCGAAACCGTTATAGGGTATCCGAATGTTGTATTGAATTCATCGGCAAGCATTTTTTTAGTTACCGTCACTTTATAGGTTCCCGGGATTACACTTCCGAAATTGGCAAACCCATTGGCATCGGTAGTCTGTGTATAAGTATCTCCTGAATTATTATTCGTTAAAACTACCGTCGCATTTTTTGCATGCAGAGAACCGTAATTGGAGTCGTATTTTACTTCTACTCTGAAAGCGGTAGGCTGTAATGTATTGTTATCGCTTCCGAAATCATCATCCCTGCAGGAGAAAAGAAGCGTTAAGATGGCCAGAAAACTAAATAATTGTTTCATAGTGTTTATTTTTTATAAAGTAATTTTTAAAATTGATATTCTATTTTAGCCCCGAATGAAAGCTGAAGCAAGTCTGCTTTTAACGTATTGATGTAGCTTCCGTTCGAGTATTTCACCTGGGTCTGTTTAAGGTCCAGGAAATTATTGGCATAGAACGAGAATTTAAATCCGTTCTGAAAATCTTTGGAGATCTTGAGATTGAAGTTATGGAAAACCTTATCCAGCTTTTCATTGGTCTCATCCACATTGTTGTCTTTAATGCTGGCAAACTGGGCAGGATCATTGATCTGTTCCTGGGTAAGCGTTACTTTTTCCAGATCTCTGTTGATGTAAGCATATAATATCTTCGGATTAAACCTGATCTTATCATCTATAATAAAGTGCTGGGATCTCAGGGAAATCACAAGGCCAGCTTTTGGAAGGTGATAATTTAAAGTTCCGCCCAGATTTAGCTGTCTGTATTTAGGTTCATAAGATCTGTACAAACCGTAAATTGCACCGTCATTATAGTTTTTAGCTTCATAATAGCGATCTGTATGGGAATTGTTCTTTGTTTCCACATAGCTTCCGTTAATGTCTAAACTAATATTTTTCAAAGGAAGCTTATTAAGGTTCAACATAAGTTCTAGCCCCTTATCCTCAGATTTCAGACTGTTGACAATCTTATTCTGTATATAGAAATGATCAGTATACCCAATAATATCATAAGTAGGTATATTGTTCCCGTTATAGTTGATCTGAAGTTCGGCCATCCCTCTCTTGGCTGCGAAATATTCATTGGTAAAACCGTCATATAGTTTATTGTAATAAGCCGTCAATCCCACATTACCAAAAGGGAACCTGTAATCCAGCCCGATCTCGGAACGCATGCTTTTGGATGGTTTTAAACCCTTATTATCTGAATAATCTACAAAGGTCTGCACAATCCCCAGGTTATAATACCCGGGAAGACGAACATCTGCCAGAATTTCATCATAATATCTTGGTCCTGTATAGATCATATTCATAGACGGAGCTTTGGAAGCAATCCCGAATCCTCCCCTGAATTTGAAATCCTTATAAATCAGGTAGGCATTAATTCTCGGCTGCAATACGGAAGCACCGAACTGGTTGTCAAATCTTACCCCCGCATTCAGGTTAAAAACATAGCTTCCGAATTTTTTAAATATATTATCCTCCGCATATACAGAATACTGATATTCAGCTCTTACATTTTCTCCAAAATTATAAGGCCTGAAAGCTTGTCCTCCGCCTGCTAAAGCAACGATCAGGGTTTCGGGGCTTCCTAACCTTCCTGCCCCTTTATTATCACTGCTTCTGAAAGATGTTCCGATCAAAAAGTTATGGACCCAGTTGCTTTTGGTTTTTACATTCTTCTTCAGGTCGGCGGATAAAAACATAGAAATAGGTTTTCCTTCCACTTCCTGAACCTGTCTGTAACTGATCGGGGTATAAGCTCCCACATAAACACCTTCGCTGGTGCTTGTTCCTACTACATCACCACCATTGTTAACAATTCTTGACTCATAGCTGTTCTGATATCCCTGGGTATAGTTCGCGTTGATATTCAGGTTATCAAAAAACGAGTTTTTAAACCTCCAGTTGAAACGGTTAGAGATGCGGAAATCCCTTTTTTTATTTTTGGTCACTGTTTCATAGATATCTTCTTCTTCAAAATTAGCATTGTCAAGATTATTGCCGTAATCTATTGAGAAAGAGTTACTGATATTTTTATTCTTATTATAAATGGTCCACATCAAGCTTGTGGCCACTCTTTGATACCTATTGAACTTGGTTCGTGCATCGGAATTGGAACTTAGATAATTAAGGTTTACGTTTAAAAAGCCTAATTTCTCATTAAGCTGGAAACCTTTATTGATGTTATATTCCTGCGTTCCTTCTCTTAAAGCCACATAAGCCCTGTAAGGTGTTTTTCCACTTTTCTGCTGGATATTCACCAACCCCGAAGTCAGGTCCCCATATTTAGCAGACGGAATCCCCTGCACCACTTCTACACTTTCAATATTTTCTACAGGAATTTCCCTTAGATCCGCACCAAAATTGGCGTTGGAAAAGTATCCCCCTTCTGCACCGAAACCTAAAAGATGAGGTGAAAACAAAGCTCCTTCGTGGTTCAAACTTCTTGAAAATGAAGCATAATTCCCGGTATAGCCCTGCATATTTTCGTTATTGGAGATCGGAATCCCATCCACAACGATTGCCGTACCAAAAGATTTATTACCAAAGCCCTCATTCCCGTTGGCCGCAATATTGTCTGTAGTTACAGAACGGAAAACAACAGGCTTAAACTCATTAAGGTCGAGATTTCTTAATTTTTGCCCAGGAATCTGTTCCAGAACTTCATTCAGGGAAAATGCCTGGATGTTTTTCAAAGCTTCTTCTTTGATCTCTATCTCAGAGTAGTTCTTCTTTTTGGCAGAAAGCATTATCTCTTTGATACGGATGGAGGCAATCTGCATCTCAACAGTTATTCTGTCTGACGGGACAATAGCATAAGTTTTTTTCTCTTCCACCAATCCTGCTCTTGAGAAAATGAGCGTTTCATTAGAATTATAACTGATGTGAAATACACCTGATGGGTCGGTTACCGTCCAGATCCCGGTATTCTCGATACCTACCCTGACGCCCGAAATTGGCTTCCTGTTATCAGCTTCTACCACAATCCCGGTCAATGACTGCCCACTCACGGAAAGGATAACAAACTGAAAAGCAAGAAGGAAAACATTTTTCTTCAACTTTAACAATTTTTTGCAAAACTATTTATAATTTTTCTAAATAAAAATAAAAATGAATGATTTATTATTGATTTTTATCATGAAACTATCAAAAAATAAATTTTTCATAGTTATGGGAAATAAATTACTTTTTATATTTTTGCTCTTAATAAAATTTTAAAATGAAAAAAACACTAACTATTATTACAGCTTTATCATTAGTCTCTATTTTAAATTCATGTGATGATGAAAGAATTGTTCCTGAAGAAATTTCTTTAGAACAAACTATGCAAACTTCCCACATTGGTAAGCTAGATGATAAACTATCTACAAAAGAAAAGAAAAAGCTATACAAAGTTCTATTTGCTAATCCTGAAAAGTTTGGTTTCAAAAAAACTAGTAATGATTTGCGCTTTGACTATTTTAATAGAAAAGGATATGCTGTATATTTACGAACATTACCATATAATAATGAAGAAAATATTGTAATTTCTAAAAATAGTTCCCAACAAAAAGCTACTCCCACTAATGGTTATTTTGTATTTTCTTACAATTGTATATGTAGCGGTATGGCTAGTTTGGCAGATATTACAAATAATACCGCAGATGATCTTTGCACAGATATAGATGCAGGTATAGTTAATCTGGATGAATTAGGAAGTTCAAATATAGAAGGCTATGGAATACAGGGCGTACCGCCAAAAACCAATGGACAATGGGTAGCTATAGAAGCTGGATATTTTTTTGGAAATGTTCCTGAATACGATATTATTTCGCAAATTGCCGAAGACCTTGTAGATGGATGGATTTCATTAGACTATTAAATATATTATAAAAAATAAAGAGAGACAAAATTGTCTCTCTTTATTTTTTATGATTTTGAAATGTAATCCCTCAATTCTCTTTTATTGCTTTCAAAATCAAATGACTCATAGATCACAAAGAAGTTTTCCCGGTCAACACATTTCTTATAAATAGATTTTGCAAGCTGCAGCCTGTTTTTATCAAAATCCAGAGATTCAAGCAGGGTCTTCATCTGCTGTGCTGTAAACATAGTTGCCTGAGACTGCTGGATAATCATGGCCGTTTTGTCTTTATCAAAACTTGTCGTTCTTTTCAGGCTGTCCATAAAGCGGAAAAAAGAATTATCATTCATCACATTCCCATAGTACATTCCGTTTCCCTGATTATTCCAGGTGTTCCCGGAATTTGAGTAGGGGTTATTCCAAACATCATTCCAGTCATTGAAACCGTAGGCCTGATTTCTCACAGGATAAGTATCTAATAAATATAATCCGTAATCTGAGAAGAAATCCAGCACCATCCTGCTGTTATTTTTTACGGTAAGCCCTGTACGATAGATCAGGTATCCGTTTTCATAAATAGAGACAGGTACTCTTCCTGAAGGCAGATCAAAGAAACGATATTTTCCGGAAGCATTGCTTACCATCTGATCTCCCACTTCTACCGTGAAATACCCTTGTTCCGGAATTCTTAAAAAGACTTCAGAATTTCCGTAATTCTGGTTCCATCTGTACCCTGAAGCATTCTGATTCCTGTTAACAGAAATATCTGTCCCGCCTCTGGTTTGATTTCTGTATCCGGAATTATTCAAGCCTTCATTTTTTTTACCTGAAGGATCTGCTTTTCTGGTTTGCATTTCAGTTTTTCCAGCTTCATTTTTCAGAAGCTCACCTGCTTTTCCTGCCTCTTGTGCATAGATTGAAAAACTTAGTAAAAAAACACAAGTAGTAAATATTTTTCTCATAATGACTTGTTTTATACTAAATCATTGTTCTATTTCTATGCCAAAAAATGATATTTTTAAATAAAATAAATTATTATATAAATCCTTTTAACCTTTACCAAATTATCTTATCAAAGTGAAAATTCAAAATAAAAAGAGAGACAAAGTTTATTCTGTCTCTCTTAATTTTTCAATATTTAATTTCTTAAATCTTTCAATACATATTACATATGAATTGGTCTTTTCGCCGTAGCATCCAATGCAGCTTCTTTAATGGCTTCCGCATATGTCGGGTGAGCGTGGGAACTTCTTGCAATATCCTCTGCACTTGCACGGAATTCCATAGCAATTACACCTTCTGCTATTAAGTCTGCTGCTCTTGCGCCTACAATGTGCATCCCCAGAACTTCGTCAGTCTTCTCATCTGCAATGATTTTAACTAATCCGTCAACATCGCCACTTGCGCGGCTTCTTCCCAAAGCTCTCATCGGGAAAGACCCTACTTTGTAAGCTACTCCTTCTTCTTTCAGCTGTTCTTCAGTTTTACCTACTCCGGCAACTTCAGGCCACGTATATACTACACCAGGAATTAGGTTATAATTGATGTGAGGTTTTTGTCCTGCTAAAGTCTCTGCAACAAATACTCCTTCTTCTTCAGCTTTGTGTGCTAACATTGCTCCTTTGATCACATCTCCAATTGCATAAATATTGGCTACATTGGTCTGTAAATGATCATTTACCTTTACTCTTCCTCTTTCGTCAAGCTCTACCCCTGCTTTTTCAAGGGCAAGACCATCTGTATAAGGCTTTCTTCCTACTGAAACCAGGCAGTAATCTCCTTCTACCACTACTTCTTCCCCTTTTTTATCTTTAGCGGTGATCTTTACAGTATCTCCGTTTCTTTCAACAGCAGAAACTGCCGTGGAAAGCATAAATTTCATTCCCTGCTTCTTAAGAACTTTCGTTAATTCTTTGCTTAATGCACCATCCATTCCCGGAATGATCTTATCCATAAATTCAACAACGGTTACTTGGGCGCCTAATCTCAGGTAAACAGAACCCAGTTCAAGCCCGATAACTCCGCCCCCGATCACTACCAAGTGCTTAGGGATCTCTTTTAGGTTTAAAGCTTCCGTAGAAGTGATCACTCTTTCTTTATCAAGGGTGATGAAAGGCAGTGAAGAAGGTTTAGAACCTGTTGCGATAATGGTATATTTAGATTCAATTGTTTCTGATGCACCGTCATTTTTAGTGACCTTGATCTGGGTAGCAGATTCAAAACTGCCTATTCCTTCAAAAACAGTGATCTGGTTTTTGTTCATCAGATAACTGATCCCGTCTGTATTCTGCTTGATCACTTCATTTTTACGCTCGATCATTCTTGCAATATCTGCCTGCGGCTCATTGATAATGATCCCGTGACCTGCAAAATTATGTTTTGCATTTTCAAAATGCTCTGAGCTGTCTAAAAGGGCTTTGGAAGGAATACATCCAACGTTAAGACAGGTTCCGCCTAATGTTGAATATTTTTCAATAATTGCTGTTTTGAAGCCTAATTGTGCCGCACGGATTGCAGCAACATAACCACCGGGACCGGAACCTATTACGGTAACATCGAATTGACTCATGCTATTGTATGAATTTGTTTATTATTATCTTTCTTAATGCTCACAAATTTACTGATAAATTGCCAAGTGCCCAAGTGAGTTTTATCAATTTTAGTTTGAAGCTGTTTTTAATATAAAGTTTATTTTGGTGAGGTTAAATTTTAAGGAGTACAAGACTAATCAATCCGTCAATTTTAGTAAGCTAAATGTTATTTTATAATGCAAATTTATTTGCTTCAATTTATCTTAGACCATTCAGATGCTTCGTGAACTACGTTCGTAGACCTTCAGTTTATGCTCAGCATGACAGCCCGCAATAACTCCACATAAAACCATCTGCAATGTCATACTGAACGCAAACTGAAAGTTTACGAAGCATTTTATGATTATCTCCCAGCCCCAAAGTTCCCGCTTCCTGCTTCTAACTTCTAGCTCCCTGCCTGTTTATTCATTAAATCCAGTAAAACCTTTTCGTATTTATCCAGAATAATATTCTTTGAAAACCTGGACTTAATAGAGTTCCTGATGGAATCCCTGTCATAAGTCTGGTGCAGGATACTCATTAATTTCTGCGAAAAGTCTTCATGGTTCTCAATATCGAAAACCTCACCATTGATGCGGTTCTGGATAATTTCATTAATTCCTCCGGGACAGTTGTTGGCCAGGGAATAGATGCCACAGGCCCCTGCTTCCAGCAGAACATTGGGAAACCCTTCATATCTGGAAGAAAGTACAAATAGATCTGCATATTTCAGAAACTGATAGGGATTTTCCTGTCTCCCGTGGAAAACAACATTCTTCAGTCCCAAAAATTCTTTCATCTGGTGAAGTATTTCCCTATCTTTTCCATCACCTAAAATGTGGAGCAGAATATTTTCATTCTTAAGCCTTGAAAATACTTTCAGTAAATTATCGAATCCTTTCCTGGAAGATAAATTCCCTATAGCAACCACATTCTTATAATTATATTTAAAGCTTTCAGGTTTATGAGATATCGCCAGCTTTTCGTCAATAAAATCAAAATCCACAGGGTTATTGATTTTGATGATCTTACCGGATCTTATGTTGAAATTCCTCATCAGGTCATTCATCATATCATCACTTTGTGCGATGATCCTTTGATAGTTATTGTAAAATTTATAGAAAAATTTGATTTCTTTTCTGGTCACATGCTCACTGACCACATTGGTTTCCCGTGCGATAAATTTTGTTTTGGGAAAAAGCTTTATAAATAAAGACAGGTATGCATTCACTTCGCCATAACCTGAAAATACAATATCCGGCCTTCTCCTGTAAATTTCCGATAAAATGGGTTTTAACGAGTGCCTGATCCTTTCCGTATTAATATCAATAATCTCTACATCTTTTTTCAAAAAATTAAGATAGCCTCCTTGTTTCCGTAACAGCAAAATTTTAGGTTCAAACCGATCCCTGGACAGGTGATTTGCAATGGTGGTAATAATTCTTTCTGCACCTCCGGTCTCCAGATCCGGCAGAATAAACATAACAGAAATTTTCTTCGTCATGATAAAAATGCTAAAATCTAACCTTTAGCAGTCTGAAATTTATTTATTTTCTTCCTTAGTTAAGAACTACTCAATTAAAAGCCTCAAAATTATTATTGCTAAGTAACAAATAATAAAAGGTTAAAAGTATAATTTAAATACGTCTTCATATTTTAATTAGCTACGTCACTAATAAATTTTATCCTCAGCATTCTCACTTCCTCATCAGAAAGCTCATCCCCGAATTCATCCAGCAACACTTTCATGCTGTCACTTTCAGATTCGTTCATGAATTCCATGAAGCCATCTACGATATCTTCATCAAAATTATCTTCAATATAATAGTCTATATTAAGTTTTGTTCCCTGATACACTATACTTTCCATCTCTTTCAGCAGCTCGTTCATGCTCAGGTTTTTGGCTCTGGCTATATCTTCAAGGTCAATTTTTTTATCTGTACTCTGAATAATGAAAACTTTATGGCTGGACTTATTCGCCACCTGCTTCAGTACCATATCCTGAGTGCGTTCTATATTGTTATCTTCAACGTATGTTTTGATAAAATCGGCGAATTCTTTTCCATATTTCTTCGCTTTTCCTTCACCAACGCCGTAAATTTTGGTTATCTCCTCTACCGTGATCGGGTACTGAACCGTCATATCTTCGAGGCTAGGGTCCATGAATACGGTATAAGGAGGAATTCCATGTTTTTTAGCAACTTTTTTTCTTAATTCCTTTAGCTGACCGAACAGATTTTGATCCAGCCCTCCTCCGGACTGCATTTGGATCTGGTCGCTCTCTGCCTTAGCCTGGGTAAGATCAAACTCCCTGTCTTCTGCAATCAGAAAGGCTCCTTTGAATTTACCGTTTAAAAGAAGTCTGCCGTTTTCAGCAATTTTAAGGACTCCATAGGTTTCTATATCTTTCTGAAGAAAATTCTGGACAGTAGCCTGTCTCAAGATAGTTTTCCAGTAATTGTCTTTTTCTTCTTTTCCAAAACCGAAAAAGGAACTTTGTTCCAGTTTATAGGATTTGGTAACTGCCGTTTCTTTGCCGGTGATCACAGAAATAAGATCTTTAGCTTTAAATTTTTCTCCGGTATCTTTGATCAGTTCAAGGGCTTTCTTCAGATCAGTGGTCGTATCCTTTAGTTTCGGAGGATCAGATGCATTATCACACATCCTTGCTCCATCCCCATTCACCGGGTCAAAACACTCTCCGAAATAGTACAGGATATACTGTCTCCTGCTCATTGATGTTTCGGCATAGCCTACTACTTCATTTAAAAGCTGTAAGCCGATCTCTCTTTCGGAAACGGGCTTCTGAGCAAGGAATTTTTCCAGTTTTTCAATATCCTTCGGATCATAAAAAGCCAGGCAGTGGCCTTCACCTCCATCACGGCCTGCACGCCCGGTTTCCTGATAATAGCTTTCCAGGGATTTGGGAAAATCATAATGGATCACAAAGCGTACATCCGGCTTATCGATCCCCATTCCAAATGCAATGGTAGCCACGATCACATCTACCTCCTCCATCAGGAATTTATCCTGATTGGCTACTCTCACTTTCTGGTCCAGTCCGGCATGATAAGGAAGTGCATTGATCCCGTTCACCTGTAAAAGCTGGGCAAATTCCTCTACTTTTCTACGGCTCAGGCAATAGACAATTCCGGATTTTCCTTTATGCTGATTGATAAATTTAACAATCTCTTTATCTACATTGATCTTCGGACGTACTTCGTAGTATAAATTCGGACGGTTAAAGCTTTCCTTAAATACCAAAGCACCCGTCATACCCAAAGTTTTCTGGATATCATCCTGTACCTTAGGAGTTGCGGTAGCCGTTAATGCAATGACAGGGACATCCGCTATTTTATCAATAATAAGTTTCAGGTTTCTGTATTCAGGCCTGAAATCATGTCCCCACTCTGAGATACAGTGAGCCTCGTCAATAGCAAAGAAAGAAATTTTCACTTCTTTCAGAAAATCAAGGTAATCTTCCTTGATCAGTGATTCGGGAGCCACATACAACAGTTTTGTCTTACCGCTTTTAATGTCGTCAAAAACCTGTTTTGTCTGTGTTTTATTTAATGATGAATTTAAAACATGGGCAACTCCGTCATCAGATGAAAGGCCGTTTACCGCATCTACCTGATTCTTCATTAAAGCTATTAAGGGCGAAACTACTATTGCCGTTCCTTCGGAAATGAGAGCCGGAAGTTGGTAGCATAAAGATTTACCCCCTCCTGTCGGCATCAAAACGAATATATCTTTCCCATCTAACAGGTTTTCTATGATCTGCTCCTGCTGGCCTTTGAATGTAGAAAACCCAAAATATTTTCTCAACTCGCCTGATAAATTGGCTTTTTTTGCGCTCATCTAATTTTGTATTGCTAAATTTGCATCCAACTCAAAGTTATAAAATTTTTGCTTAAAATAAAAGCGAACGAATTTATAAAAAATAAAATTTATATTAAATATTCTTTTTAAAGTATAACAGTTTTTAAGAGATTTTTTGTATACCCCAAAAAGTAAAATGGAAAGGCTTAATATTATTTCAATAGCAAAAAGTACGCTGGAGATCGAAATTTCAGAACTCGAAAAGTTAAAAAACAGAATTGACGATGATTTTGCAAAAGCTGTAGAGATCATTCATTCGGCAAAAGGAAAGCTGATCGTTGTGGGGATCGGAAAGTCTGCCCACGTAGGAAACAAGATCGTAGCAACTTTGAATTCTACAGGTACCCCTTCTCAATTCCTTCATGCTTCGGAAGCCATCCACGGTGACCTGGGCGTAATCCAGAAACAGGATGTGGTGCTCTGTATCTCAAATTCCGGAAATTCTCCTGAAATTGTAAATCTTGTTCCTTACCTGAAAGACTATTCTTCCGCCCTGATCGGGATGACAGGGAATAAAAAAAGTAAGCTAGCGGAATTTTCCGAGGTTATTTTGGACACCCACGTAGATATGGAAGCCTGCCCGAACAAACTGGCCCCCACAAGCTCAACTACCCTTCAAATGGCTTTAGGAGACGCTTTAGCCATTGCCTTAATGGAGCTGAATGATTTCAGAGAAAATGATTTTGCCAAATTCCATCCGGGCGGAAGCCTGGGGAAAAACCTGACTTCCAAAGTGGAACAGTTCCTTTCTTCTCAGAAACCTCAGGTAACTGAAAATGCTTCTATCAGGGATGTTATCATATCCATCAGTGCATCCAGCCACGGAATTACCGTAGTAACGGATGATAATAAGATCATTGGGGTAATTACCGACGGAGATTTAAGGAGAATGCTGATGAAAGGCGAAAATGTGTCTAAAATCCTGGCTAAAGATATTATGTCTGCCTACCCGAAAACCATAGAAAAGGATGCTTTGGCAAAAGAAGCAATGAAAGTACTGAAAAACAATAATATCGGACAACTTATCGTTACGGAAAACGGGGAATATTTCGGGATCATTGATCTGCATAAGCTTTTGGATGAAGGGATCAATTGATTAGTAATTCAGAAGTTAGTAACCAGAAATTAGAAGATGCAATAATGTTTCAAGATAGTAAAGCATCTGATTTTAAGAATAAACTTTAAACCTTGAACTTTAAACTTCTATCTTCCTGCTTTACTAAAACTTTTTTCATAAATTTGGGGCTTTAAAATTGTATTCTGTGAGTGATGATAAAGAAATGTCCTTTCTTGGGCATATTGGAGAATTAAGAGGCCACCTCATCCGCTCAATTATTGCTATTGTGATTGCCGCCTTTATTGTGGGCTTCAATATCAACTGGATCATGGACCATATCTTTTTTGGCCCTACAAGAAATGATTTTCCTACATTTAAGATCGTCAACCACTTTTCCAGAATGATCCTGGGAGAAGACAGCATTAAGCTTCCCAAAGATTTTCCGGTTCGTGTACAAAGGCTTTACCAGCAGTTCAATGTTATGATGGCTGTTTCTATCTTTGGAGGAATGGTATTGGCATTCCCTTATATCGTATGGGAATTGTGGAGATTCATCAGCCCTGCTTTACATCCGAGAGAAAAGAAAAACTCTATTTTTATCATTAATTCTGTATGGATTCTTTTCATGAGCGGAGTTTTATGCGGATATTTTTTAATTCTTCCTTTTGCAGTCAACTTCGGGGTAATTTTTAAGATTTCGGATATCATTGTCCCGCTTTATGATTTAAGTGATTACACTACCCTGTTCTTACAGGTGGTTTTGGGAATGGGTGTTATTTTTCTTTTCCCGGTCCTTATTTATTTCCTTACCAATATCGGGATTCTGACACCGATGTTCATGAAAACATACCGTCGTCATGCTATTGTCCTTATTATGGTAGTTGCCGCGATCATTACTCCGGCAGATGTTCTAAGTATGCTGATGGCTGCTTTCCCGCTCATTATTCTGTATGAATTTAGTATCATGATGTGTTCTTATACCTATAAGAAGGTACAGAAACGCGAGGCTAATCTTCCTGCGATTCAATAACACATTTCTTTCTTTTAAACTATAGAAAAATCAGTATGAACTGTCATTCTGAACAAAGTGAAAGGTCTAAAATAATCAGGAGAGATTTTTCCTGATGTCAGAGTGGCCAGACAAAACACTTGGACTCAAATGGAAATAAATCGATTATAAAAGACTCGTATTTTTTAAATTTTATTTTCAATAATTACTGAAAGTTCAAAAATATTTTTATCTTTGTATGGAATTAAGCAGATTTATTCAAATGAAAAAGATCCACAACCTACTGAATTATTGCATTGCTGGCGTCTGGATCATCAACGGACTGTTTTGTAAGATGTTGAATCTTGTTCCGCGCCACGAGGAGATCGTTGCTAGAATTTTAGGAAATAATTATTCAGGAATATTAACTGTTCTGATTGGGCTTTCAGAAATTGTTATGGCATTATGGATCTTAACAGGGTTCAAATCCGGACTGAATGCAATCATACAAATCACAGTCATTACAGCAATGAATATCCTTGAATTCATTTTAGTGCCCGATCTGTTGTTATGGGGCCATTTTAATTCAGTATTTGCTTTTCTATTTGTCCTATTTATTTATTTTAACGAGTTTTATGTAAACCCAAAACCTCAGAATCACCATGCTTGACTTTTTAAAAAATCATCCGTTTGCCGTTGAAGCTTTTTTTGAGAGTTCATTAGTTTTGACATTCACAGTTCCTAAGGAACAACTGCAGGATCTCATCCCGGAGTGCCTGGAACTGGATACTTTCCAGGATAAATGGGCCTTTGTGGCAGTAGCAATGGTACAGACCAAAGATCTGCGCCCGAAAGGGTTTCCGAAGTTTATGGGAAATGATTTTTTCCTGATCGGTTACCGTGTCTTTGTGCGGTACACTACCCAAGCAGGAAAAAGGCTTCGCGGCCTGTACATCCTTAAATCTGAAACGGATAAAAAGAAAATGGAATTCCGGGGCAATCTGTTTACCCATTATAATTATTCTACAACAGATATAAAGCAGACGGAAGAAGAGAGTACAAAAGAAATACAATCCGTTAAATCAAAATTTAAAGTTATTATAGACAAAAACGAAGAAAATATTTCTCTTCCTCAAAATTCCCCTTTTGCAGACTGGAAAGAGGCAAGAAGATTTGCAGGCCCGCTTCCCTTTACTTTCACCTACAATAAGGAAACAAGAGAAGTTCTTATCATTGAAGGAGTAAGGCAGAACTGGACCCCCCAACCGGTAAAAGTTATTGATTATCATTTTGATTTTTTAGATGTATTGAAGCTGAAAAATCCCGTTTTAGCGAATGCTTTTGTTATTAAAAATATTCCATATTATTGGAAAAAAGGAAAAATTGAGTCATGGAAATAAAAAGAAGGCCATTTCAGGGTGTTTTAAATATTTTAAGCTTTAACCGGCATTTCTATATTATAGGAATAGGGATTCTTGCTTTAATTATATTCAGCCGTCAACTTATTGAGTGGCCGGGGACTTTATATTGGATAATTATTGCAGCATTTCTTTATGGGCTTATCATGCCGCTATTAGTTTCTGCTTATGTCTACGACTTTTCGGGGTATTACCATTTTCGATGGCTGAAAGACTGCTCGATCGACCCAAACCAAGTAAAGCAAATTTTAAACATTAACGCGGGCTTTGATGAAACAAGCTTTATCATTAAAAATAATTTTCCGCAAGCTGATTTAAAAGTATTTGATTTTTATGACGCGGAACGGCATACCGAACCGGCCATCATACGGGCCCGTAAAGTGAGCCTCGTTTATCCTGATACGAAGCAAATGACATCAGGTTCAATCCCCTTACCTGATCAGTCTACTGACGTTATTTTCCTGCTTTCGGCGGTGCATGAAATAAGGAAAAATGAAGAAAAAGTGCAGTTCTTAAAGGAGTGCCACCGGGTATGCAAAACCGGCGGAAAGGTAATTATGGTAGAACATTTACGGGATTTTCCTAATTTCTTAGCCTTTTCGGTAGGGTTTACTCATTTTTTTTCAAAAAAAGTATGGAAAAATGCCTTTAAAGACTCCGGATTTGCATCATGTCAGGAAGTAAAGTTTACGCCTTTTATGTCTATCTTCATTTGTACTCCTTAATGATCACTAAAATGGAACTTCATTTAAAAATAACCGGTATACTCCTTATTATCTTAGCATTGATCCATATTGCTTTCCCTAAATATTTTAACTGGGAAAAGGAGTTCCGACCTTTGAGCCTTATGAACCGGCAGATGATGAGGGTTCATACTATTTTCATTGCATTAATTATTTTTCTTATGGGCCTGCTTTGTCTTACTTCTTTCAATGAATTGACTGAACCCGGCCTTGGCAAAAAAATCATCTTAGGGTTGGGAGTATTCTGGACTACCCGGCTGATCATCCAGTTTTTCGGGTATTCATCAGAATTATGGAAAGGAAAAACGTTTGAAACCATTATCCATATAATTTTTTCTTTACTCTGGATATATATCAGCTCTTTGTTCTGGATCATATATTTTAGCTGATCATTTATATTATAAGCTTGCTTAAACTTTTATTTTTAACCACAAAAGCTATTGTAAACACTTAAGTTTAATGAAAAGCTCATTACGAAGTATATTAAAGAGCACATAAGTTTTTTGAAAATCTTTGATTTTTCTCTTTAATGGGCCTTTTAAGGCCTTATTTTACAGATTCATCTAAAAACTTTTGCTTCTTTTGTGGTTAAAAATAAAAATCCAATAAGTTTTATTTATAAGAAAATTTCTAAGCTGAAGTGCCCTGAAGTGTATCTAAATAAGAAACTTTTATGGTTAAAAATAAAAGTTTAAACAAACTTATATTGAAAATAAAATATTGGTATTAAATTTTCTATTTTTGGTAGATTAATAATTTGATTTCAAATGAAAAAGTTGACTTATACACTTTTGTTTGCATCAGGGCTTGTTTTCGGACAATTCTTTGAGAAGCCTGAGTCCTTTACAAAACAAGACACTTTAAAAGGCTCTAATACAAAATTCCGTAACTTCTGGGATGTCAAAAAATATGAGCTTTCCGTAGAGCCTGATTTTGAACAGAAAAGCATCAAAGGAAGTAATAAGATCAGCTTTGAGATCATAAAGGATATCTCCAATCCTGTTTTCCAGATAGACCTGCAGCAGCCTATGAAAGCTGATAAAATAGCTTCAAACTTCCCTATAGCTGATTATAAGCAGGATGGTGATTTTATTTTCATCAACACTAAAAAGAACTTTAAAAAAGGAGAAAAATATACTATTGACATCCTATATTCCGGGAAACCTACGATTGCAAAAATGCCACCGTGGGACGGAGGATGGGTTTTCGAAAAGGATGAGAACGGAAACCCCTGGATGAGTGTAGCCGATGAGGGAATAGGGGCTTCTGTGTGGCTGCCGACCAAAGATATCTGGAGCGATGAGCCGGAGAATGGCGTTATTATGAAGATTATTACGCCAAAAGATCTGGTAGGAGTAGGAAACGGAAGGCTGATCGATAAGAAAACAGATAAGGATAAAAACATTTTCACATGGGAAGTTAAAAATTCCATCAATGCTTATTCTATCATTCCGAATATCGGTAAATATGTGAATTTTAAAGATACCTATAAAGGAGAGAAAGGAACCCTTGATCTGGATTACTGGGTTTTGGATTATAACCTGGAAAAGGCAAAGAAGCAGTTCCAGCAGGTAAAACCTATGCTTTCTGCTTTTGAATACTGGTTTGGCCCGTATCCTTTCTACGAGGATTCTTATAAGCTTGTAGATTCTCCCTATCTGGGAATGGAGCACCAAAGCAATGTGGCCTATGGAAATCGCTATATGAACGGATACCTTGGCAATGACCTTTCGGGGACCGGCGTAGGATTAAACTGGGATTATATCATTATCCACGAAAGCGGCCATGAGTGGTATGCCAATAACATTACGGCAAAGGATCAGGCGGATATGTGGGTGCATGAAGGCTTTACCATGTATTCCGAGGTTCTTTTCACTGAAAAGTATATGGATAAAAAGTCTGCGGATATGTATGCCCAGGGAATCCGGAAAAGCATCAGCAATGATGCTCCTATCATTGGTAAATACGGAGTAAGAAATGAAGGAAGCGGAGATATGTATACGAAAGGGGCAAGTATGCTGCATACCATCAGGCAGGTTATGAATGACGATGATAAGTTCAGGCAGATCTTAAGAGGCATGAATAAAGATTTTTATCATCAGACGGTAACGACACAGCAGATCGAAAATTATATTTCGTCTCATTCAGGGGTCGATTTTTCCAGCGTATTTGACCAATACCTGAGAACAGTAAAAATCCCTACCCTTGAGTATTCCCAAAATGGCAGTGAGCTGAAATTCAGGTATACAGATGTTGTAAAAAATTTAAAACTTCCGATCCGTATTGATGGAGAGCAGACGATAAGCCCGACAGAAGAATGGCAGACCGTAAAACTTAAAAAGAGTACTCCGGTAGATTTTAATAAGAACTATTATATTTATTATAAGAAAGTGTAATAAAAAGGTGAAAGGGCAAAATAGCTGTTTTGCCTTTTATTTTTTATTCTTGAACTTGTTTAGACTTTTATTTTTATCCACAAAAGAAGCAAAAGTTTCAGATGAATCTGAAAAATAAGGCCTTAAAAAGCTCATCAAAGAAGAAAATCAAAGATTTTCAAAACCTTATGTACTCTTCAATATCCTTCGTAGGGCGTTTTTCTTTAAACTTAATTGTTTAATAGCTGTTGCGGCTTTGGTGGTTTATTTTTTTGAGAAGTTTAAATAAGTACTCTATAAGCAATTTTACAATTTCGCGATTTTGCCTTTTTACTACTTCCCATTTTGCTTTTTCATTTTTTAAGAAAAGTTTATCATCCCTATCCGTAACAAAATCAGTTTTCCGACTACTATTTATCTATAAATTAAACTCAATGAAAAAAATAGCACTTACTTTAGGAGTTTTAGCTGCCGTTCTGGTGAATGCGCAGTCCATTAAAACCACTATAGACCTTGTGAATGTAAAAGATGATAAGGTAGCCGTAACCATGGAATTCCCGAAAATGAAGTCCGGTGATGTGAAGTTCCATTTTCCTAAAACGGTTCCCGGAACTTATTCTGTAGACGATTACGGAAGATTTGTGGAAGGCATTAAATTTTTTGATAATAAAGGAAAAGAACTGACCTATACAAAGGTGAATGATAATACGTATGCTCTTAAAAATGCACAGAATCTGAGCAAGATTTCTTACCTTGTGAATGACAGCTTTGATGAGGAAATGGATGCTTCAAAGCATAAGGCAGTATTTTCTCCTTCGGGAACGGATATCGAGCAGGGAAAAGTATATCTGATCAACACTCACGGTTTCATCGGATATATAGATAATATGCAGGATGTGCCTTATCAGCTGGTTGTTCAGAAACCTTCCGATTTTTATGGTACAACAGCTCTGGTAGACCAGGATAAATCAGACGCTACAGATACTTATACATTGGCTAATTATGCCAAATTAACGGATTCTCCTCTGATGTATACGAAGCCTGATTATATCACCTTCAATGCGGGAGGTATGGATCTTGTTCTGGGAGTTTATTCTCCGACAGGAAAGTATAAGGCTTCGGATTTCAAAGATAACCTGGAAAAGATGGTTATTGCTCAGAAAAAATTCCTGGGTGATATGAATACGAATAAGAAGTATGCAATCATGCTTTATCTTTCCGGGACGGGAGAACCTCAGATCAAAGGTTTCGGGGCTTTGGAACATCATGAATCCACCAGTGTGGTTTTACCGGAAATGATGCCGAAAGAAGCTATTGATCAAACGATTACCGATGTGGTTTCTCATGAGTTTTTCCATACGGTGAATCCTTTGAAAACGCATTCTGAAGAGATCCATTATTTTGATTATGCAGATCCTAAAATGTCTCAGCATCTTTGGATGTATGAGGGCGGAACCGAATATTTTGCCAATCTGTTCCAGATCCAGGAAGGACTGATCAATAAAAATGAATTCCTGCAAAGAATCAGTGAAAAAATTGCCAATTCTAAAAATTACAATGATACGATGCCGTTTACGGTAATGAGTAAAAATGTACTTCTGGATCAATATAAGGATCAATACAGGAATGTTTACGAAAAAGGTGCTCTTCTGGCCATGTGTCTGGATATTGAATTAAGAAAGTTATCAAATGGTGAAATGGGTTACCGTGATATGATCAGAAAACTGTCTCAGAGATTCGGAGAGAACAAGCCTTTTAAAGATGACAAATTAATTGATGAGCTGGTAACTGTTACCGGGTATCCGCAGGTAAAAGATTTTTACAAAAAATACATCGCCGGAGATCAGCCAACTCCTTACACAGAGTATTTAAATATGGTAGGTGTAGAAATAAATAAAAAAGAATCATCTCCTATTTTCTGGTTCATCAAAGACCCGAACCAGACAGGATATGATGATAAAAACAATGCTTTCGCCTTCGATGAGAGCTCTGCTTTATCTCCTTTTTCAAAAAGCATAGGATTCAAAATCACAGATCAGGTTTTTGCATTGGACGGAAAAACCATTAACATTCAAAACGCCCAGGAGTTTGTGGGCTACGCACAAAGCATTAAAGAAGGGCAAAATGTTACGGTTACCGTTTTAAGAAAAAATGGAGACAAAACCGAGAAAATAGACCTTAAAGGAAAAGCTATCTTAGATAAAATATCTATAGAAACACTTCAGTTCAAGGCCAACCCGACTCCGGCAGAACAAAAACTGCAGGATCAGTGGCTGACCGGTAAAAAATAAACAATAAAAAGCAGGGAAAATTTCCCTGCTTTTTTATTCAATCTCTGAATTTTCAGATTCTATTTTACTTTTCCACTTTTCAAGTTCAAGGGAAGGCAATCCATACATTTTCCTTCTTTTCTTTACGGTATCATAGGGAACATCGTCCTGAAGTTTATCTACATATAAAGAGGTCCCATCGTCTCCAAAATAATAGCTCCTGGTATTTTCAATATTTTTAAGAGCGAGAAAATTCTTCATTTCTATGGGTTCCGCAGCACCCTTTTTTACATTTTCATACAATATTTTATAAATGATTTCATACTGCTGCTCATTTTTATTGAAATGAATAAAAAGCGGGATAAGAAACACTTTTGATCCCATATGAATGTTCTGAACGGTAGGATATCCGTATTTTGCATAAATTTCAAAATTTTCTGCATTAACCTCTTTTTCGGCTTCCATTCTTTTCGGGCTTTGGTCTAAGCTCCTTATTTTATTGATCCCATCTATATATTCCTGCTTTAAATTATTTTTATGGAACTGTTCTGTCTCTTTAATTTTCTGATCATTAAAACCATTTTCAGCATAAACTTTTTTAAGGATATCATCTGTACCAATGGTTGAGGAATTATACCCCCAAAGCATGATCAGATCGTTCAAATAAGGCCTGTAGTCCCGTTTCACACCCAGTTTTTCACCCAACACAATGTAAGTTTTCATTTCATAGTAGAACATTGTATTTCTGGGTTTATATATTTTGAACAGGTCATCTAACTTATCAAAGGACTCTTTCTCTTTACCAATCATCTTGAGGCTGTCCGCTTTGTACATTTCCTGATAATACGGAAGGTAATCGACTTCTTTTTCTAAATATTTATCAGGTTGCTGGCCTTTAAGGAAAGCCATAGGAAGTAGAGAAAAAGTTATGAATACATTCAAAGATCTCACCATCTTTAGTTTTATAGTGTTGAATAAGTATAATTTACATTTTCTTGATCATGATCCTGAAAGTAGTCCCTTTTCCTGGTTCGGTCTGGGAGATCCTGATATCACCGTTATGGTATTCCTGTACTACTCTTTTTGCCAGAGACAATCCCAGTCCCCAGCCTCTTTTTTTCGTAGAATACCCCGGTTTAAAGGCATTGACAGCCTGCCGTTTCGTCATCCCGCCTCCGGTATCTTTTACCTCGATCAGGATATTTTTGTTTCTTTCAAAAACAGACATCAGTATTGATCCCTCCCCTTTCATTGCATCCACGGCATTTTTTACTAAATTTTCAATAACCCAACTCATCAGGATCCTGTTATGCGGAACCAGTATATTATAAGTTGGAAGATGTAAAGTAAAGTTGATCTTCTTTGAGATCCTGGATTTTAAGTAATCATAATTTTCCCGTATCGTTTCATTGAAGTTAAGGTCGTTCAGCTCAGGTACGGAACCTATTTTTGAAAATCTTTCAGAAATGGTTTTCAGTCTTTCAATATCCTTTTCAATTTCACTCACTCCTTCTGATTCCGGATTTTCCAGCTTCATAATCTCCATCCATCCGATCATGGAAGACAAAGGAGTTCCTATTTGGTGGGCTGTTTCCTTGGCCAAACCTGCCCAGAGATACCCTTCGTCCGTTTTCTTTACGGTCTTTAAAAACCAGAATGTAAATAATAAATAGGAAAGTATAAATAATCCCAGAAAATAGGGATAATACTGTAAAGTATTAAGCAATTTTGAATTGTCATAGTACACAAACTGATTGTTGCCATCAGGAACTTTAATCTCGATAGGAGGATAGCTTTTAGCCATTTTTTTAGCTAAAGCAGTTATTTTAGCGGTATCATTTTCAATTTCTTTAGAGATATTCCTGTGAACCATTGGCCTGTCCTGTTTATCCAGTACGATCATAGGAATTGTAGTATTAGAACTATAGATTTTAAGAATCAGCTCCTGTACCTCTAAGCTGGGAGTAACTTCCTGCTGAAATTTCAGTGCGCTGACCAAAATATCAACCCTTTTTATTTCTTCTTTTTTAAGATAATTAATAAATAAGGTAGAAGCAACCACAATAACTGCCACGACAAGGGTCATTAATACAAAAATAAACCAGTTATTGAATCTTGCAAGTATGGATTTTCTCAAAGCAACTTATTTTAAAACATTCAGGATCTTCTGCAGCTCCGCACTTCCGCTTCCCTGATAATTATTAATGATAACGGAAAATATATATTTTTTACCGTCTTTGGAAGTATGATAGCCCGCGTAGGACTTGGTATCCCGCATGGTCCCGCTTTTCATTTTCATGCCGTTATCCTGAATGGGAAAGCCATCGTAATAAGACTCAAACCAAGGCTGTTTTTTAGCATATGCCAATGCCTGCACCTCTGCCCTTGCCGAAGCATAATTTTGAGGGGAAAGCCCGCTGCCGTCTGCAAAGTTGATCATATTTGCATTAATGCCTTTTGACTTCCAGAATTCTTTAAGGTAGGCAACACCGCTTTTAAAGCTCGAATTTCCTTTTTTCTCCTTTCCCAGTGTTTTGATCAGGGTTTCCCCGTACAGGTTTACACTTTTCCTCAAAAACCAGTAGATGATCTTATCCAGTGTCGGGGACTGATAGGTCAGAATAATATTATTTTTCGGAGTTTCCAAAGGTTGTTTTCCCTCTATTTCAAGCTGTGAATTTGTAATAATTTTTCCTGAAAGCTCAATTCCGGATTCTTTCAGCCATTGCTTAACCTCAGCTCCCAATTGCAAAGGAGGATTAGGAGTAGATCCTGAAACTGTCACCGTTTTTCCTGCCGGCAGAGTTCCGTTGATCAAAGCTACCTCCGAATGGGGTGCCGTAAAGATCAGGCTTTGATCCGAACTTCCGCCTGCCTTAAGGTCGTTCAGCCATTTTATTCCTTCCAGAGGATAAGAAAAGCTTTTGAAATCTGTTCCGTTAATATTAATGTCAAACTGATTTTCTCTCCAGTTCACGCCCCAAACTCCTGCTCCATAGTAATTACCCAAATCATCCCACGGCCAGCCTCCCGGAATCGTCTGATGGTCAAAATAGGAATCATCGATCACCAGATCTCCTGATATTTTTGTAATTCCGGATTTTTTTACAGCATCCATTAGCTTTTGCTTAAAGCTTTCCGGTTTATATGCCTCATAACGCCAGCTTCCTAAAGTAGGGTCTCCGTTTGAGCTGATGAAAAGATTTCCGTTCAGAACACCACCCGAGATATTCCCAGAATAGGCTGATGTTGTTTTATAGGTATAATTTTTCCCTAGGGTCTCCAAAGCAGCGGCAGCCGTGAATATTTTCTGTGTAGAAGCCGTAGAAAGCCCTTTATTTCCCTGATATTCATAGATAAAATTTCCGTTATCATCTGCTACATATAATGATAAGCTGGAAGCAATAGCCCCGGAAGAATCCATCAGATCTTTGGCAGCCTTGTCCAGTTTTTGGGTTATATTTTGAGCAAAAACAGCCTGCGTCGATAAAGCCAGAACAGCAAATGCTTTTTTCATTATCCTGTTGTTTATTCAAATATAGTAAAATAAGAGATGCTGATGCTCAGTTACAGCTTACTTCCGGCTTCTACCTCGTACGGTTCTTTTCCTTTTTCAAAAATTCTTGTCAGTTCGCTTCCTTCTACAGTGATCGTATCTCCTATCTTTCTGATCCAGTTTCCTTCCCGTAATCCCACTACTTTAAGGTCATTTTGGGTCAGGAATTCCCTGATCCGGGTCTCACGGGTTTCTCCGTTGTGCTTCAGATCCGGATTGGGATCTAAATAGTGCGGATTAATATTAAAAGGAACCAGTCCCATACAGTCAAAACTTGGCGGATACACAATAGGCATATCATTCGTGGTTCTCATATTCTGTCCCCCGATATTACTTCCGGCACTGCATCCGAGATAGGGTTTTCCGCCCTCAGCATTTCGCTTTAAAACAGACATCAACCCTTCCTCATGAAGGGTTTTTACCAATAAAAAAGTGTTTCCTCCGCCTGTAAAATACCCTTTGGCATTATTCAACGCTTCGGCCTTATTTTCAAATTCGTGCAATCCTTTCACCCTGACATTGAGAGTTTCGAAAAAAGAGCGTGCTTTTTGAGTATAATCATCATGGGAAATTCCTCCCGGTCTTGCGAACGGAATGAAAATAATTTCATCTATTCCTTCATATAGTTTTACTAATTCCTCTCTTAAATATTCCAGATATTCTCCTCCGAAAAGTGTGGATGTGGATGCCAGTATGATGTTCATTATTTTTAGTTATAAGTTATGAATTATAAGTTATGAGTTATGAATGGTTGATATTTTATTTGGAGATGCCCAAAGGAATAAATGATAATTGATGAATGATAGATCATTTCTCATATAAAATTAAAATTCATAATTTTCCTTTGTCATATGAAAGTTTACGAATGTAGTTCACGAAGCATCCTGGTAACGGTTTAAATTAGGTTTTTATTTTATGGTCTTTCCAAAGAAATCTGTTTCACCATTCAGGTACCTGAGAATCTTATCTACGTTTCTCTGAATACTTTCTTCTGTTTTAAGGTGATTGATATAACGGATCAGTTCATGTCTTCTTGACGGGATCAGATTTTCAAAGTTCTTCTGTGCAACCGGGCTTTCCCTGATCGCCTGTTCCAGTTTTGGATGTATGGGAATGCTCCGGTCTGTATCATCATATTCTACTGAAACTTCTATCGTTTCCCCTATCCTTTTCGGTGAATCCTTCAGCATCGTTAGATTAATATAAAGCCTCCATTCCCCCAGGTATTTCATCAGGTTTTGTCTGAATTCCTTCCCGTTTACGGTTCCTCTCACCGGGATCGGACTTTTATTTTTCCCGGAAGCACTGAAGATGGTATCCAGTATTTCTTCAGGAACAAAAACAAAGGGATTGATCCCGATAATTTCAAGCTTTGCTATAAAATGGTCACCTTTCATAGTTAACAAATTTACATTTTTTATGTAGAGTTTGTCTAAGCTTTTATTTCTCACCACAAAAGTCACAAAAGATTATAAACACTTTAGTTATTCAAGTTAAAATAATTGTGCGTATTAAAGTCCATATAAGGTACCTCTTCCGATTGAGCTCAAAAGTATTTTTCCAAAAAAGCATGAGCGTTCCTTTTTAACTTTATAAATAGACTTGTAAAATTAGCTTAAGTGTTCAAAAAGCATTTGAGATCTAGTTCTCCTAATAAGTTTAAACAGATTTGTAATAAACGAAAAACCCAACTCATAATTCATGACTTATAACTCATAACTTTTAACTCTATTAAAATTTTCCACTCACAAAGTAATCGTTATCTTTGCCAATAAATCTATTTAACAAAATGAAATTTTTTATTGACACTGCTAATCTTGATCAGATTAAAGAAGCGAAAGACCTTGGGATCCTTGATGGGGTAACGACCAACCCGTCATTAATGGCCAAAGAAGGAATTCAGGGAGCTGAAGCGATCAAAAACCATTACAAAACGATCTGCGAGATCGTAGACGGAGATATTTCTGCGGAAGTACTTTCCACTACATATGAAGAAATGATCAAAGAGGGTGAAGAGCTGGCTGCCATCCATCCTAATATTGTGGTAAAGATCCCGATGATCAAAGACGGTATAAAAGCATTAAAGTATTTTTCCGATAAAGGGATCAAAACCAACTGTACACTGATCTTCTCTGCAGGCCAGGCTCTTTTGGCTGCAAAAGCAGGTGCTACTTATGTTTCCCCCTTCCTGGGAAGACTGGATGATATTTCCACTGACGGATTAAATCTTATCCAGGAGATTCGTCTGATCTTTGATAACTATATGTATGAAACTGAAATTCTGGCAGCTTCCATCCGTCATTCCATGCATATTATCGATTGTGCGAAGATCGGGGCTGATGTTATTACTTCTCCGCTTCCTCCGATCCTGAGCCTATTAAAGCATCCTTTAACGGATAACGGCCTGGCACAGTTTATTGCAGATTCTAAAAAATTAGCTTAATTGCTGAATTACGATACTAAAAAAATCCCGAAACTGAGTTTCGGGATTTTTATGTTTATTTCAACAGGTCATAAAAAAGCAGGGTGGCCAGCTTGTACCCCCCTGCCTCTGTATTAGAAAAATTATGTTTATCAGTTGACCAGATCCGGCTCTATCGGATTGTTGTTCTTCTTTAAAGTTTCTCTGGTACTTTTTTCTATTTGCTTGAAGACCTGATTAGGATCTGAAATTTCTTTCCCGTCAGAGGTCTTTACTTTGAATGCCACTCTTGTATTATCACTTCCGCCGTTTCTCATCATCATTTCCCTCATGTTTTTAGTGGGATCATTCACATAGGCTTTCCATACTTTCCGGAACTGGTCTTTGGTCACTTCAATTTCTTTTCCTCCCATTCCTATGATCCTTACATTATTAGGCAGCTCGGCTTCTGTTTCGGCAGCGGGGGCCTGAACGGTTTTATTTCCTATCATTGTCATGATGTGTGACCCGGTAGAGTCTTCGATCTTTACGATCAGTCCCGGCAGTCCATAGAATTTATACGGTCCGTCCTGAAAAGGAAGGTCTGTACTGAACCATGCCGTCCATTCCCTTCCCCCAAAGGTTGTGGTAGCTTTCTGAGCATTATACTCTCCTATTTTTTCTTTTTCGGGGAGGATCTTCCATTCCGGTTTTTTGTCTTCCTGAATTTTATACTGGTCTGTAGAAACACTTCTGAAAAGATAGGTTTTAAAATCCGGATATTGCTTGGTAACTTTGAAGGCAACCTGCCCCGGTCTTTCTCTCCGGTTAATGCTGATATTTCCAGCCATGCCTCCTTTCAACTGCTTTTCCAGATCTGCTTTGGATGTTGAGTCTGCGACATATTTATCATGGCTGTAATAGTTGGAGCCATTCTTATCAATATCCAGAAGCATCATTTCTTTCTTCACATCCGCTTTATCATTAGAATCCGGGATGTATTTGTATTCATAAAAGAATCTGTTGACCTGAGCATTAGCCAGAACGCTTAAAAGCAAAAAGAGTAAAAAATTATTTTTCATATGCATTTAATAAAGCTTTGTCAATATAATATTTGCTATATTGACAAAGCATGTTGGAACTTTATTTCTTGGTCTCGATCCTTACTTCTCCCGAGGATCTGCCGTTATTCGTATTCTTATTAATACTTATATTTTTGATATCATTAGGGTTCAAAGCATTCATTTCCTGTTTAGTAACTTCCTTACCGTTAACGTAGATTTTCATATCTCCTGTACCTTCAGCATTTTTTAGCCCGGAAACAATGATCTTATTCTTCTTATCTCCTACTTTAATATAATCGGTATCAATCTTCATGACTTTGCCGGGTGACGTATTATAGCTTACATCATTATTAAAGAAAAACATTCTTCTGTCATTTCCTTCCAGAGCTCTTCTTTCTGCTTCCAATTTTGCTCTTTCCCCTTCAAGTTTGGCTCGTTTTTCATTAAGTTTAGCTCTTTTTCTGTCAAGCTCAGCTCTTTTTTTAGCCGTGCCTGCAGATTCTTTTGCTCTTTCTGCTTTAGCTCGTACAATCACTTCAGATTCCGGGCTCCACTTCATGTCTTTCATGTCCTTGAATTTGTAAACTTTTACTCTTGGGGCATTGGGTGGTGATGGCGGCGATGGCGGTCCGTCTGGTGCATCAGGCGGGAATGGCGGTTCTTCCGGGAAATCAAAATCCATATCCGGGATTTCCACTCTCATTTTTTTAAGTTCCTTTACATTATCCTTCCATTCATCCGAATTGAAAAACTCATTCATTTTTTTCATATCGGCTCCATCAAGATTGAATGCCATCGCTTCTCCACCAAAAGGGACTACAAAACCGCGAACAGATTTTTTAAAATCTTCTGAATTGGTTATTTTTCCTATTTCTTCTGAAAGTGAGCCTATCTCATCAATGCTTTTCTTAAATTCTTCACTTTCGGGTTTTAAGGATTTTAATGCTTTGCTTTTTTCTTCAATTCTCTTACCCAGGTCTGCTATTTTTTTCTGACTTTCGGATTTTCTGAAAAGCCTTAGCTCAACAGGCTCTACATCTAATTTCCCAGGCTTAGTCGTATCTTTCTTTATTTGGGCAACCGCCTCTTGGATCGCTATATTGGTTTCTTTAATTTCTTTATTCCTGGCATCTACCATATAGGCAAAAGCCACTGAAAATAAAACCGGCAATGCAAAAATCCTTCGCGCATATCCGAATTTGGTTTTGGGTTTCTGTAACATTTTTAGTCTTTTTTTAAGGTTTGAACTGAGGAACGGACTGGTCGCAGGCAACTGTGTTCCGGAAAAGTGGCTTGCTAAAAGCATCTGCGCAAATGCTTTGGTGTCCGATTGTTTTACGGCTTTTTTATCAGCCAGGTATTCATGGATTAAGTTAAGTTCTCTTTTAATGATATGAAAGAACGGATTGAACCAGAAAACAGAGGTAATAATCTCAATAAAGATCTTATCGAAGGTATGTTTCTGTTCAATATGCACCATTTCATGCTTCAAAATCTGTTTTCCGAGATCGGAGTTCAATACAATGGTATTCTTCCAGAACAGGTTTTTAAAGTAAGAGAAAGGAGCATCGGTCAGGTCTGTATGGTAAAAATTGATGCCATCAAAACTTTCTTTTCGAAATTGGCTTTTAAGCTGCTGGATCTTAAAGATCCCGTAGATAAATTTCCCTAAAAAACAGAGAGAAACCAATCCCAAAGCTGAATAAATAATTCCAAGATAAATGTGGTCATTGCTTATGTTTTTAGTTGTGTTAAAATTCTGAAATCTGTCTATCACTTCATATAAATTGCTGTTTACCTCAATGGTAAAGTCATCTACTTTTATCAGCGGCAGCAGCAACGATATCAATATGGCAGACAACAAATAAAATCTGTTATAATGATGAAACGTCTTGTCTTTTAAAGACAACCGGTAATACAGAAACATTACACCGGAACATATAATTACTTTTCCAAAGTACAAAAATACGGCTTCCATGGCTAGTTTTTCTTTTTGAGTTCGTCTAATAGCATTTCAAGATCTTCTACGGTCATTTCATTCTTTTCTACAAGGAAAGAAACGGCACTTTTATAAGAACCTTTAAAATAGTTTTTCACAAGGCTTTTCATGGTTTTCCCGGAGTACTGCTCTTTCGAAATCAGCGGGAAATACTCATGCTGTCTTCCATATACATGATAGTCTACGAATTCTTTGTCTTTCAATACTTTTAAAATAGTAGAAACGGTATTGGTATGCGGCTTCGGTTCGGGAAAGAGATCAAGGACATCTTTAAGGAATCCTTTTTCTATTTTCCAAAGATACTGCATCACCTGTTCTTCCGCTTTTGTTAAAGTCTGAATTTTCATGTCCTGTTTCATTTATCACTATCGGATATAAAATCATATATAATTTCATATCACTAAGAAATTAGTTATACAAATGTAGAAATAAATCCGAACCAAACAACTAATTATTTAGTGATAAATCAACAATTAATGTAACTATCTGAAAATCAGAACAATATTTTTTATTAAAATATGTTAAATTTTTAAGAGAGTCCGATTATCATCTTATTTATCTGCATGGAAAACCCGGATTAAAGCATAAATTCTTAAAACTTGTTAATTTTTATTAAATAAAATTAAAATGTATTTGTCTAAAGTGAGAAAATATATTTATTTTAGTGCTTTAAAAATTTCTCATGAAAAGATATAATTTATTGATTGTACTATTACTTCTTATTTTTAATGCAGCCACTGCGCAAAAAAAGGACTCTCCTGCGGCAGATTTCAGCTCGGTAAGGGAAACCAAAGCCAAGATTGAAAACACAATCCCACTGGTAATCAAACATTTGCAAGACATCAGCACTAAAGAGGGTGACAATAATATCCTTACCAACGGGAAAACAGCCTTAAAAAGGGAATACGGCATCCTGGAGTCCGAATGGTACTTATACAGGGGAAATATGAATAACTGTATCCTGAATAAATCTTCAAAAAAAGCTAAAAAGTGTATGGAGTATCATACTCAGTACCTTAGAAGCACTCTGATCAATTACAACAACTATATTACAAATCTGACCAGAAAGAACGGATATCTGGGAGTAGAAGGTGATACTAAATTTGATTTTAATCCTTCTGAGATCAGCACTAAACTAAGTGAAGCCTATTTTAATGCAGGCGATGCTGCCGGCAGAATGAAAGGAAACCAAAAGAAAGAATTTATGAGCCAGACCATGGCTGAAGATTATAAACTCAGACCATATGCTGAAATGGCACAATAATATATGATCCCGCTTTTGAAGCGGGATTTTTTATAATATATTGAAGGTAAAATTGTATAGAAAAAGGCATACGGAAAACATTGTCCATCCACTTTTTATATCTTTAATCTTGCCGATACGCTCACTTCAAAAATATGACAACCATGAATTATAAAAACAGAATCCTCCTCTTATCGTTTTTACTAATGATGTCAACTTTAACATCATGCCAGGAGCGAAGTATAAAAAAAGTAGGCGGACCCTGCGAAGGATGTGAAGCCATTTTTGAATATAAGAATAAAGTATTGAATCCCGTGGATACTCTCCCCGGATTTCAACAAAACGAGCCTAAATTGAAAATCACAGGCACAGTTTTCGAAAAGGACGGAAAAACACCTGCAGAAAATGTTATTATCTATATCTACCATACCAACAGGCAGGGGATCTATGAAACCAAAGGCAATGAAACCGGCTGGGACAGACGACACGGATTTATCCGGGGCTGGATCAGAACAGGGAAAAACGGGCAGTACACTTTCTATACGTTCAGGCCTGCCGCTTATCCCAATGCCGACGAGCCCGAACACATCCACATCACTATAAAAGAACCCCATAAAAATGAATATTATATGGATGACTACCTCTTTAATGATGACCCATTACTGACGCAAAGCAGAAGAAACAGGCTGGAAAACCGGGGCGGTTCCGGAATAGTAAGCCCGAAAATGGAAGACGGGATTCTGACCATTAAACGAAATATCATCCTGGGGAAAAATATTCCGGATTATGATTAATACACACCTGGTATTCTAAAAGTAATAACAAATCCGGCAATTCTTTCAGATTCATAACAACAGATCAGCAGAAAAAGAAAAGAGAAATGATTAAAGCAATCATTTCTCTTGTATTAGTAGCGGGAACCGGACTCGAACCGATGACCTTCGGGTTATGAGCCCGACGAGCTACCTACTGCTCCATCCCGCGGTATATTTTTAGAACGCTTACCGAAAGCGTTGGCTTAGTAGCGGGAACCGGACTCGAACCGATGACCTTCGGGTTATGAGCCCGACGAGCTACCTACTGCTCCATCCCGCGGTATATTTTTAGAACGCTTACCGAAAGCGTTGGCTTAGTAGCGGGAACCGGACTCGAACCGATGACCTTCGGGTTATGAGCCCGACGAGCTACCTACTGCTCCATCCCGCGATATTGGACTGCAAATATACGATTTTTTTTCAAAACCGCAATTTTTTCTCATGAATAAAGCATTTTACAAAAGCTGCCCAATTATTTGTATCTTTGTTTTATGGCAAAAATTTTAAAAATATACCCTGAAAACCCACAGGAAAATCTTATCAATGAGGTCATTAGATCATTAAATAATGGCGGGCTGATCATCTATCCTTCAGATACCGTGTATGCTTTAGGCTGTAATATTTTTGATATCAGGGCAATGGAAAAGCTGGCACAGCTTAAAAAAGTGAAGCTTGAAAAGTCAAAATTCTCTATTATCTGTAATGATTTAAGCCATCTTTCCGATTTTACGCGGCCTATTGAAACCTCTGTTTTCAGATTTCTGAAAGCTCATCTTCCAGGACCTTTTACCTTTATTTTAGATGCCAACAAAAATCTGCCTTTAGCATATAAAAATCATAAAACCATAGGGATCCGGGTTCCCGATCATCCGATCCCGCAGCTTATCGTTGAAAAACTGGGCCATCCCATAGCTTCTACTTCCATAAAAGATGATGACGAGATCATTGAATACTCTACTGATCCGGAACTGATCGCCGAGAAGTACGATCATCTGGTGGATATTGTCATCGACTCGGGATACGGGGATAATATGGCTTCCACCATTATTGACCTCACTTCCGGAGAACCTGAGATCATCAGACAGGGAAAAGGACTGCTGTAGTTTTGAGTTATATGTTATAGTTACTTCTTACATTTATGAAAATAATAACATCACCTGCCAAATTAATGAACATCGAAAACTCAACGGACCTGTTGAGATCCTCCACTCCGAAATTCATAGAAGAGGCAGCCTTTATACAGTCTTATTTAAGGCATAAATCTCCGAAATACCTTTCTGAGCTGATGGAAATATCGCCCAAACTGGCAGATGAAAACTGGGAAAGGAATCAAAAATGGAAATCTGATCCTAAGCCGAAAGAATCTGCCCCTGCACTGTTTGCATTTACAGGAGAAGTGTACAGGGGTCTGGATGCCAAAACCCTGGATAAAAAAGCCATAGATTACCTGCAGAAAAACTACAGGATGCTTTCAGGATTGTACGGGCTTTTAAAACCCTCCGATAAAATCATGCTGTACAGGCTGGAAATGGGCAGAAATTTTGAATTTGACCAATATAAAAACCTGTATGAATTCTGGAGTGAAAAAGTGACCGAACAGCTGAATTCCGAAATGAAAAAAAACGAGATCCTTCTGCATCTGGCCAGTACCGAATACGGAAAAGTGATCAACCGGAAAAAACTGAATCACAAGGTCATCGATTTTGATTTTTATGAATTAAAGGACGGAAAACTGAAAACCATAGTGGTCTACACCAAGCACGCCAGAGGACTGGTCGTAAGGTTCTGTGCCGAAACCAATGCAAAAACACTGAATGATGTAAAGGCTTTCAACTATGAAGGTTACAGGATAGATGAAGAAAAGTCTACGGATACAAAACTGGTGTTCACAAGGTAATGACGATCCAGGAATTTAAAAGATATTTCAAAACAGAGCTTTCCGAAATTTACAGTGAATCGGAAAGTGCCTTTTTATTTTCTGTTTTTGTACAGAAAATTGTGGGCTTTGACCGCCATCTTCAAAGGAGATTTTCTCATCAGGAACTATTGAAAGAGGATGAGAAACAGCTTCAGGAAGTAGTATCGGAGCTCAAAACCCAAAAACCTTACCAGCATATCTTAGGAGAGACGGAGTTTTTCGGGATGAAATTTTTCGTGGATGAAAATGTCCTGATCCCCCGTCCTGAAACCGAAGAACTGCTGGAAATGGCTATTTACAGGATCAGGAAGCACTTTCATACCCGGAATGAGACCGCCGGGAAACAGCTAAAAATTCTTGACATAGGAACCGGAAGCGGAATTATCCCTCTTGTGCTAAAAAAGCATTTTCCTGAAGCGGAGGTTCACTCTATAGACTTTTCTGAAAAGGCTTTACAGACGGCGGTAAGAAATGCCCGACACCATAAGCTGGACATTCAATTCATCCACCATGATTATCTTGCTTTTGAACTGACAGAACGTTATGATATTATTATTTCAAACCCACCTTACATCGGTATTGAAGAAGAGCATGAAATTGCAGATTCCGTAAAAGAGTTTGAACCTAAAATGGCACTCTTCTCTCCCACTTCCGATGCTTTGATCTTTTACAGGAAGATTGCCGAAGATTCCCAAAAGCACCTCAATGATGAAGGACTTCTTTTCCTGGAGATCAACCAGAAACTGGGAGCAGAAACATTAAATCTTTATACTCATTTGTTCACTAAGGTAGAGTTGATGAAAGACCTGTCTGAGAATGACCGGTTTATTGCAGGAATCAAATAAACAATGGAAATCCGGGCACACTTTATCACCAAGATAAAAATTGCAGAGATCATCTCTGATGCAATGGTTATCGGATCTGTTGAGGATGGGCTGGACCTTCTTGGAAACATTTATTATCAGGATTTTGACAGGGTTATTCTTCATGAAAAGCATATTACTCCTGATTTCTTCGACCTGAAAACAAAGATTGCCGGAGAAATCCTTCAAAAATTTTCTAACTACAGGGTCCGATTGGCCATAGTAGGTGATTTCAACAAGTACAAAAGTAAGAGCATTCAGGATTTTATTTTTGAAAGTAACAGCACACAGCATATCAACTTTGTTGGCAGCTTGCCGGAAGCTTTGGAGAGGCTTTCAAAGTAAAAGATCTCTTTTCCCGATCTCTCTGGATTGTCTGATATTTAATCAGTAAAAACAAATAAACTATTAATACCGGCTATAAGAAAATAATCCGGATCAGGTTTACGTTATAGGATTCTAATAGCCTATGAATGAAAAATAAAATTGTTTTACTAGCCGGAATTATTTTTAATTCCTTTCTGTCTGCCCAATCCGAATTCACTACCTTCAATAACGGACTGATCTATAATGAGCATACAATGGATAAACTGGAAAGAATTGTGGACTCATTAAACCTGAAATATAAAACCTGTGACCTGAACAAGGTATTTTATTCCCAACAGCAGGTGAAAGGGCATATCATCAGATTATCCAAAGGGAATGTGGCTCAGGCTAAAAAAGATATGGATATGAACATTTCTTTTGAAAATTTTGTTTCAAAATATCCTGACGCGGAAATTCAAAAGGATGTTTTAATCATAAAACTAAAAACCAAAGACTACCATGAAAAAGACATTATCCGGTTTTATGAGATCAGGCTTGACGATGACTATGAGCTTAAAATAGATAAGGAATACAAAAAAACGGTCCATAATAAACCTGTAAAAAATACATGGTACTATGAGTACAGTGACAAAACATCTTATTCGAATGAGTCTGTAAAAGCATTTTATTTTCCTGAAAACATGAAAAGCATTCCTCTGGATCCAAAATATTCCCGGCAGATCATCTATTCGGATTGCCTTATTGATACTTCAATTACAAAATTCAAGGAAAATTCAAGTAGGGACAGATATGATTTAAACAGACGCATTAAGCTTCCCTATAACTGGAAAAACCTTACGACGCCTGAAAAAGAAAAGATTCTTGATGAAATGAGATCTAACATGGCAGTAGGAATGTGTAGCCAGGATAACAGCCCCAGAATTCAGGGGATCAACATGGCTTTATTGTCCGCTGATATTGCACATTGGGGACTTTTTCTAAAATCTCATCTTGACATTATGAATGACCGGTTTGAAAGGGTTTCCGATGCAAGCTATGCATGGGGTAATCGCCAAACCTATATTAAAGAGCTTGAAGAGCTGGATATCAATGTGCCGGATCTTATTTTCGGCATTTCATTCCGCATAGAAAATCCTGTGAACAATCATTATTACGGGAGTATCGGAAGGTTAGGAAGGGCAATTTCAGAGTCAAAAGACAGGGAAAAATTCTTATCTCAGATGCTTTCTATGATCCGGGATGAGGATCTGGATGATTACAACCGGGTTTTATCCTATTTCTTATACATCAACTGTAATCATTATATTGAGAATGAACGTGAGAAAAAAATAAACAAATTAAATCTCAATGATGCCGTAAAAAAGCTTCCTCAATACCTGTCAGAAAAAATTAAGCCCGAAAAAATATGATATTGAGCTAAGATGTCTTATTTAGCAATTTCTTTCAGGCATCTTAATGTTTTCATACACCATCAAAGCTCTGTCTTTTGTTTTTTAGGCTCACAAAAAGCCTTCAATATAAAAAACCAATGAACCATAAAAGAACTCAACCTATATGTTGCTTTATACTCTATGGTTCATTGGTTCTGATATTCTGATATTTTAATCAAAGATAATTTTTATCCTATTCTCTTCCTTATAAAAATTTCATAGCTCAGATAAGCAAGCGGAAGTGACATTACTCCCAGGTAATACCAGTTGCTCAATGCCAGCTGAGAATGTAATACGAGGGAGTAAACCAATCCGAAAAACGCTCCTCCAAGATGTGCAGAATGTCCTAAATTATCCCACTGTTTCGGATTCAGCATCATATAAACCGAATATCCGAAATATAAGGTCCCAAAGATCCAGCCCGGTAAAAAGTTAACTCTGATCTCTTTCGGAGCCAAGGCTATTGCAGCAAAAATTATTCCCGAAACAGCTCCGGAAGCTCCAATCGCAGAATACCAAGGCTGATTTTTATAGATCATTAAGCTGAAAAGGTTCCCAAGGATCATTGATCCGAAATAGATGATCAGGAAACCTATATTTCCAAAAAAATAAGTAACCACTCCCTGAAAAAAATATAGGGAAAGCATATTGAAAAACAAGTGCATAAAATCTGCATGAAGAAATGCAGAGGTTATCAGCCTGTAGTATTCCTTTTTGGAAGTGATGGCCGATACATTAAATTTATATTTCTCAAATAACTCTACATTGTTCATTCCCATATAACTGATAATGCATGTTACCGCTATTATCACCAAAACTATTATACTCATAATTTTAATCTTAACATTTAGTTTTCATTTCCATCTCCTTCAAACAGATCGCCGATGACGCCTTCGTCCATATCATGATCGATAAAACTGATATGCCCTTCGGTGTGCTCTACTTCATCAAAGCCTTCATTTTCCTCAGGCTCAGGGACGGTTATATTAATTGCTTTTACTTTAAATTTTGTAAACTGATTACCAATGGCTTTTATTCCTTTTACTGCAATGAATTCATCTATATTTACGGTTTCCGGATCCCGTTCTTTGCCTTTGTCTTTGGCAAAAATGATCTCTGCGGTGGAACCGTCGGCCACAATTACGTTTTCGATAAATGATTTGGAATGTTCAGACGGCATGAAGGTCTGTGCATTGGTCGTATTTTCCAGCAGGAATCTTTTGATGAAATAAATTTCTTTTTCTCCGTCATAATAGATACAGGTGATCGGCTGTTCCGGTTTCCATTTTTCAAGGATCAGGTATTCGTCGTCAAAGCGGTTTCCAAGATCAAAGGTTATCAATTTGGCTTCTCCGTTGGAATTGATGGTCAAAATTTTATCATCCCCTTTAAAGCTCCCCAGCAGTGTCCCTCTTGCATCCGCATTCAGCCTTCTTACGGTATCATCAAACCATATTTTCCTCGGAGCAAGGGTAGATACGCCTTCTTCTTTCATATCCACTTTTTTCACGGCATATTTGGTCACAAGGTTTCCTTTGGAATCACGCCCTTTGATAGCCAGTTCAGAAAAATCTACATCCATTTTGTTCTTCCTGATCCTTGGATTAGGCTTTAAAAGAACCGTTACTGTTTCTGCTTCGCCATTCGGGTTGGCTGAGAAATACAGCATTTCCGAACCTTTTTTGTCTGAAGCTAAAGGATAATCCGTATTCCTGGTCACTCCCGTTACGGAGAAGCGCTTCATATAGTACGGCCCTTCTTTCCCCTCACGGTAGATCATGTTATATACGGTCCTTTTATCATTTTTCTTCCACACGGCAACATGCAGGATGTCTTTTCCGATGAAGGTTTTGGCTTCTACTTTCACCACTTTCATGCTTCCGTCTTTCCTGAAGGTAATGATGTCGTCAATATCCGAACAGTCAAATAAATACTGGTCTTTTTTCAAAGAAGTTCCTATGAAGCCTTCTTCAAAGTTGGCATAGAATTTTTCGTTGGCAACCGCCACTTTGGTTGCATCAATGGTATCGAAGATCCTGAGCTCTGTCTTCCTTTCTTTTCCTTTTCCGTATTTTTTCTGGATATTCAGGTAATAATCGATCGCATAGGCAATAAGATGGGCCAGATGATGTTTTACCTGTTCTATTTTACCTTCAAGGGCAGCAATATTTTCTTTAAATTTATCTAAATCGAATCTGGAGATCCTCTTGATCCTGATCTCCGTCAGTTTAAGGATATCTTCTTCGGTTACGGCTCTTAAAAGATGACCCGTATGAGGTTTCAGCCCTTCATCAATGGTTTTAAGAACGTCTTCCCATGTCTTCACTTCTTCAATATCGTGATAGATCCTGTTTTCTATAAATATCCTTTCCAGTGAGGAAAAATGCCAGCTTTCCTGCAATTCGTGCAATTCGATTTCCAGTTCCTTTTTAAGCAATGAAACCGTATGATCGGTATTCATTCTTAAAATTTCGGAAACATTCAGGAACATCGGCTTATCTCCTACGATCACACAGGCATTGGGTGAAATGGTCACCTGGCAGTCTGTGAAGGCATACAGCGCATCTATTGTTTTATCCGGAGAAACCTCATTGTGAAGATGAACAAGAATTTCTACCTTATCTGATGTATTGTCTTCAATTTTTTTGATCTTGATCTTGCCTTTTTCATTGGCTTTTAAAATGGAATCGATCAGATCGCTGGTAGTCTTTGAGAAAGGTAGCTCAGAAATGACCAGGGTATGCTTATCCTGTTGTGAGATCCTTGCTCTTGCTCTTACCTTTCCGCCTCTATGCCCGTCATTGTATTCGGTAACATCCAGATAGCCTGCCGTTAGGAAATCCGGGAATAACTCAAATTTCTTGCCTTTCAGATAAGCCACAGAAGCATTGATCAGCTCATTAAAGTTATGCGGAAGTATTTTTGTGGAAAGTCCTACCCCGATCCCCTCCACTCCCTGAGCAAGAAGCAAAGGAAATTTAACAGGCAGGTCTATCGGCTCATTATTCCTTCCGTCATAGGATTTTGCCCATTCTGTAGTTTTAGGGTTGAAGACCACTTCCAGTGCAAAGGGAGTCAGCCTGGCTTCAATATATCTTGCCGCAGCTGCAGAGTCTCCCGTATACACATTTCCCCAGTTTCCCTGGGTGTCTATAAGCAACTCTTTCTGCCCTATCTGTACCATTGCATCTGTAATAGAAGCATCACCATGAGGGTGATATTTCATGGTATTCCCAACGATATTCGCGACTTTATTATACCGCCCGTCTTCCAGCTCCCGCATGGAATGCATAATTCTTCGCTGAACAGGCTTAAAACCATCATACACGGATGGTATGGCCCTGTCTAAAATTACATAAGAGGCATAATCCAGAAACCAGTCTTTATAAAGCCCGGAAACTTTTTTCAGACTTTCTCCTTCATGCGAATGTTCTTCTGTCATCATTTACACTTTGTACTTTTTTCTCGTTATTAGCTTTTATTACTTTATTCAGAGATATCTTGAGGTCACTTACTTCTTTTTTTGTGAGATAAGAGATCTCGTATTTTAAAATTGTAGATCCGTTATTTTTACTTGAAATGGTAACATACAGTCTTTTCATAAAAAACATGCTTACTACTTCATACTTCATCAGTTTATATTTAGGGAATTCATCACTCATAGACCCACTCATAAACGGGATGATATTTCTGTTCTTAAAATTCAGGGCTTCCCCGTCACTGTCATATTCAAAGATCTGTCTTCCATTAAAATAAAAAAGGCTTAATAAAATAATGGGCAAAATAATCAATAAATAGCTCTCTAATCCTAAAATATTAAACTTGTATTCTTCTAAGAAGAATGCAGCAAAACCTGCTAATAAGATCATTAATAATAAGGTACTAATGAAGTTATAAACCGGAATTTTGTTTCGGTTACTTAATCTCATAATAATTTTTTTGATTTGTGTTTGTTTTTTGATCGGTGTGTTTTGTTATCTATTCTGCATCGCTTAAAATCTCTTTTTTATCTATATCCGGATCTTCCACTACTAAATTATCTAAAATAAATACCTGTCTGTCCGGTGTATTCTTACCCATATAAAATTCCAGGATCTGATCAATCGTCTGGTCTTTTCCTATCACCACAGGCTCCAGGCGGATATCATTCCCGATAAAGTGCTTGAACTCATCTGGTGAAATTTCTCCTAACCCCTTAAATCGTGTAATTTCAGGGTTCTTTCCGAGTTCATTCAATGCTTTTATTCTTTCAGTTTCCGTATAGCAATATCTTGTTTCTTTTTTATTTCTTACTCTGAACAAAGGGGTTTGAAGGATATAAAGATGTCCGTTTTTAATCACATCCGGAAAGAACTGAAGGAAGAACGTGATCATCAAAAGGCGGATGTGCATCCCGTCAACATCGGCATCCGTAGCAATGATCACCTGGTTATACCTCAGGTCTTCCAGGCTTTCTTCAATATTCAAAGCCGCCTGTAATAAATTGAATTCTTCATTTTCATAAACCACTTTCTTGGTGAGTCCGTAGCAGTTTAGGGGTTTTCCTTTTAAAGAAAATACGGCCTGGGTCTCTACATCCCTTGATTTGGTGATGGAACCGGAAGCGGAGTCTCCCTCTGTAATGAAGATCTGGGTTTCTGCTTTTCTTTCGGCCTTCTGGTCGTTATAATGCTGTCTGCAGTCACGCAACTTTTTATTGTGCAGGGAAACCTTCTTAGCTCTTTCCCTGGCCAGTTTCTGAATTCCTGAAAGCTCTTTTCTTTCTCTTTCGGAGATCAGGATCTTTCTTTGTATAGCTTCGGCGATCTCAGGGTTTTTGTGCAGGAAATTGTCCAGCTTGCTCTTCAGGAAGTCAATGATAAAAGTCCTTACCGTAGGGCCTTCCGGTCCCATATCATTGGATCCCAGTTTTGTTTTTGTCTGGGATTCGAAAACGGGTTCTTCCACATTGATGGAAATAGCTGCAATAATGGATTTCCTGATATCCGAAGCATCAAAGTTCTTATTGAAGAATTCCCTTATGGTTTTCACATAGGCTTCACGGAATGCATTGAGGTGCGTCCCGCCTTGTGTTGTATTTTGTCCGTTCACAAATGAGAAATAGGTTTCCGTCTGCGATTTATCCGAATGGGTAATAGCCAGCTCAATATCATTATCTTTCAGATGAACGATAGGATAGAGAGTTTCGGTTTCCATTTCTTCTTCCAGCAGATCTTTAAGTCCGTTCTCTGAATAATAGGTCTCCCCGTTAAAAATGATCTTCAATCCGGGATTCAGGTAGGCATAATTACGCAACATCCTTTCAATATACTCTTTCCGGTATTTGAAATGGAGAAAGATGTCGGCATCCGGTATGAAAGAAATTTCGGTACCGTTCCTGTCCGATGTATCTGCTTCGGAATGGTTCTGGGTAATCATTCCCCGGGAGAATTCCGCCATTTTCATTTTTCCTTCACGGAAAGACCTCACCCGGAAATAATCTGAGAGCGCGTTCACCGCTTTGGTACCCACCCCGTTCAGACCCACGGATTTTTTAAAGGCTTTACTGTCATACTTTCCTCCCGTATTCATTTTAGAAACGGCATCTACCACCTTTCCCAAGGGAATTCCCCGGCCAAAATCACGGATCGTGACTTTACCGTCATCCACTTTTATCTCGATTCTTTTCCCGGCTTTCATCCTGAATTCATCGATAGAGTTGTCCAGAATTTCTTTAAGCAGGATATAAATACCGTCATCAGCAGATGAGCCGTCGCCCAGTTTCCCGATATACATACCGGGACGTAAGCGTATATGCTCCTGCCAATCGAGGGTTCTTATATTATCTTCAGAATAGATAGGTTGTATTTCTTGTGACATATGTATTTCAGCAAACATACAAAAGTACGAAATTGGACAAGATTATTCTACACTTTTTTGATTCATTTTTTCGATATTAGTCTATATGCATTGGCTTATTATCAATCATTATATATTTACGGCATGATTCATTAAAAAGTGAGAAATATATTTATTTTTTCATTTTAGAACGGGACATTTTTGTATCGTTAAAGGTTATCAGCTGCAATATTGGCGTTTTTAATGTTTCATTCTGAAAAAAATAAATTAAATTCGGGGTACGTAAAAACTCCGTTTCAATGATACAACTTCCTTTTTCGAAGCTTTCCAATGTAGGGACCACCATTTTCAGCCAGATGACGCAGCTGGCCAATGAGAACCAGGCCATCAACCTGTCCCAGGGATTTCCTGATTTTATGCCGGACACCGAACTTTTGGATCATGTGGAACACTTCATCAGAAAAGGCTTCAACCAGTATGCACCTTTAGGAGGAATGATAGGGCTAAAGGAAGAGATCGCTAGGAAGATCGGAAACAGCCATCAGGCCGATTATCACCCTGACTCTGAGATAACCATTACAGCAGGCGGTACACAGGCCATATTTACTGCTATTGCGGCCTTCATCAAAAAAGGTGATGAAGTGATCATCTTTGAGCCTGCTTATGACTGCTATGAGCCTACCGTAGAGCTTTTCGGAGGAATTGTAAAACGTTTTGAAATGAAAGCTCCTGATTATGAGATCGACTGGAATGCAGTAAAAGGGCTGGTCAGCGAAAAAACCAGGATGATCATCCTTAATAATCCCAATAATCCTTCAGGAAAGATCTTACAGGAAAAAGACATTCAGGAGCTCATCCGTATTGTAAAAGATACTTCCATACTGATCTTAAGTGATGAAGTCTATGAAAATATTGTCTTTGACGGAAAACAGCATTTAAGTGTATGTAAATATCCCGAACTCAAAGAGCGGAGTCTTCTCGTGGCATCGTTTGGAAAGCTTTTCCATGTTACGGGCTGGAAGGTAGGCTATTGTGCCGCTCCGAAGAATTTAACGGATGAATTCAAGAAAGTGCATCAGTTCAATGTATTCTGTGTGAACACACCTATTCAGCTGGCTTTGGCCGAATACATGAAAAATGAAGGGCATTACAATTCTCTTAACGGGTTCTTTCAGGAAAAAAGGGATTTCCTGAGAAAAGGACTCGCCGGTACTTCCTTCGGGCTTCTGGATTGTGAGGGAACTTACTTTCAGGCTGTGACTTATGATAAGATCTCCGATAAAAGCGATTTTGAATTTGCCCGGGAATTAACGGTCACCCATAAAGTGGCCAGCGTACCCTTTTCATCTTTCTATAACAGCAAATTGAGTGAAAATGTAATACGGTTATGCTTTGCTAAAAAACAGGAGACATTGGAACAGGCCATTGAGAATTTATCCAAATTATCCTGAATTCGGGATAAGATTTTCTAAACTGTAATGAAAATCCAACAAAAAAACGCCCCCAAATTCATGGAAACGTTTTTCAATTACTATAACTAACTTTAATACTTTTTCTTATACGTTAAATCTGAAGTGCATGATATCACCGTCCTGAACGATATATTCCTTTCCTTCTACAGAAAGCTTTCCTGCTTCCTTTACCTTCACTTCAGATCCATAGTTCATGTAATCATCATATTTGATCACCTCTGCACGGATGAAACCTTTTTCAAAGTCAGTATGGATCACTCCGGCTGCCTGAGGAGCCGTCCACCCTTTCCCAATCGTCCATGCCCTTACCTCCTTCACACCTGCCGTAAAATAAGTCTGAAGCTTTAATAGGTCATAAGCTTTTCTGATGAGACGGTTTACACCCGGCTCTTCCAGACCTAATTCTTCAAGGAAGATCTGCCTTTCTTCATAAGTCTCCAGTTCATTGATGTCTGCTTCGATCTGAGCCGCCAAAACCACAACTTCCGCCCCTTCATTTTTAGCCATTTCTTCAATTTTGCCTATCCATTCATTTCCGTTTTTGATGGAATTTTCATCTACATTACAAACATAAAGAACCGGCTTTTTGGTCAATAACTGAACGTCATCAATAATGGGTTTTGTAAGGTCATTTACAGGAAATTCCCTTGCATTTTTACCATCCTCAATAAATTGCTGAAGGTTTTGAAGCGTCTCATACGTCAAAACATCTTCTTTCTTCCCGGATTTGATGAATTTTTTAGCTTTCTCCACTGCTTTTCCTACTGTTTCAAGGTCTTTCAGCTGAAGCTCAATATCAATGATCTCTTTATCCCTCAAAGGATCTACTGAACCTTCTACGTGAACAATATTTCCATTATCAAAACATCTTAAAACATGAATGATCGCTTCACATTCACGGATGTTGGCCAGGAACTGGTTTCCTAAACCTTCTCCTTTACTGGCTCCTTTTACAAGCCCTGCAATGTCAACGATCTCAACTACTGCCGGCAAAACTCTCTCCGGTTTTACTATTTTTTCAAGCTCAAACAATCTGCTATCCGGTACGGAAACCGTTCCCAGGTTAGGTTCTATGGTACAGAAAGGATAGTTTGCTGATTGTGCTTTGGCATTACTCAGACAGTTAAAAAGAGTTGATTTACCTACGTTCGGCAATCCTACGATTCCACATTTCATATTGTTCGATTCAAAGTTTAATGTTCAATGTTTAAAGTTCAATTTTCAACCTTGAACTTTCAGCGTGCAAAGATAGTAATTTTGAAGTGAGTTTCATAATAAAAAGAGGCTATCTCAAAATGCAATCTTTGAAGCTTAATAGCAAAGTTTAATATTTGTGGAGGTTGGATTACTACCGGAATGACAAGATTATGTTTAAATCATGCTTAATAGTATTTTAGTTGAGGTTTACAGTATTTATTCACGTAGTTTGTCATTCTGTAAGAACCTAAACCCATTCAAATATTCAGAATTTATGATCTAATAAATAGGACTAAAAATGACGATTTCTCAGGTCTTCACAATTCTGTTTTTCAGCTTTTTGATCATTTGATCTTTTTTGCCATATAATCACTTTCGTTGCCTAGTCTGTCGATGGCTTTAACAGCAACTGCATTCAAAGTTTTACCGTCTTTATATTTCGGGATATCTCTTGAAAGGTTATCCAAAGTTAAAATCTCTGTCTCCCAAACGCCGTTATACTGTGTAAAAAGTACCCATTGAAAAACATCACCCATATTTTTGCAGCTCCAGGTTGTCTGTGCAAAGCTTCCGTTATCTGTAACGAATACGGTAGGTACAGGAAGGGGAACTGTTTTGATCCAGGGAGTTTTCGGAACCAGGGCCTTTTCCTTGTAAGGCCCGTTCTTCAAAGTGGAAAGCATAGCCGGATTCTTGGTTAATCCTGCAATACTCCAATGAATTTCCCCGGCATCATTTTTCAAAACCTGCCTGGAAATCTCGATCTGGTTTTTAATTTCTGCCGCACGGTCCGAAACCTTTATTTCCACGGTATTCAATCCCGGCCAGAGATGACGGTTCTGGGTATTCTCGGACTGCCACCATTTCAGCAAGGGCTCAAAGCCCTGTTCTTTCGCATTTACAGGCCAGTATAGCTGCGGTGAAAAATAATCGACCCAGCCTTTGTTCAGCCATAATTTTGCGTCAGCATACAGCTCGTCATACTGTGAAGAACCTGCAATACCTTCCGGATATCCCGGTTTCCAGATCCCAAACGGGCTGATCCCGAACTTTACATGGTTTTTCTCGGCATGCACCTCTTTATAGATCCGTTCTACGAATTTATTGACGTTGTCTCTTCTCCAGTCTGCTCTGGATAATGTACCGCCATTCTTCAGATATTCATTCCAGCTGGCCTTGTCCGGAAAATCTGCTCCTCTGTTATAGGTTGCATACGGGTAGAAATAGTCATCGAAATGCACCGCATCAATGTCATACCTTTTCACAATATCCTTCACCACATTGGAAACATGCCCCTGTGTCCTCGGACCAGCGGGATCAAACCAATACATTCCGTTCTTCAGCCTTACGATAAGTTCAGGCAACCTATTGACCATAGACTGGCTGGTCACCGTACCTCCATTGGCATGGTGCGCTCTGTAAGGATTCAGCCATACGTGGAGCTCCAGCCCTCTTTTATGGGCTTCTTCGATCCAGAACTGCAACGGGTCATAGTTCGGATAGGGAGCCTGACCGGTATACCCTGTCAAAAAATAAGACCATGGCTCGATATTACTGGTATATAAGGCATCTGCGGAAGGACGTGCCTGAAAGATCACCGCATTGAAATTATTGTCTTTCAGCATATCCAGCATCCGGACAGCTTCTGCTTTTTGCTGCTCAACAGACAGGTTGTTCCTTGAAGGCCAGTTGATATTGGCAACACTTGCCACCCAAACACCCCTGAACTCTCTCCTGATCTCGGGAAGGGTAACTTTAAAAACCTCTTCTTGTACAGCTGTACCAATGGTTTTAATGGAATCTTTGTTTTTGGAAGGGGTTGTAACTGACCCTAACGGGGTTTTTGTAATGGGCTTTACCGTATTATTCTGAAGGGAGCGGGCACTGCTGCATGATACAAACATTCCCACCAAAAATATCAGCGTTAATTTATTCACTTTCATAGGCTGCAAAACTACATTTAAATTGTATTTTCTAAGAGATTATTATGCCAAAATAGGCATTTTTAGCTTTATCTAAGAAAAAAGCCCCGAAAAACCGGGGCTTCAATATTTTATCTTGTACAGAAATTATTCTGCTTTTGCCATTCTTTCAGCACGTTTTCTGTCTTCTTCAGCCAATAGCTTTTTACGCATTCTGATGAAGTTTGGAGTCACCTCGATGCATTCATCCTGCTGAATATATTCCATGCATTCTTCAAGAGAGAATAATATTTTTGGAGCAATGTTCCCATCTTTATCCTTTCCGGAAGCTCTCATGTTGTTAAGCTGTTTTCCTTCCACGATGTTTACGACAAGATCCCCGGGCTTATTCTGTTCTCCTACGATCATCCCCATATAAACTTCTTCTCCCGGATCAACGAAGAATCTTCCTCTGTCCTGTAATTTTTCAATAGAATAAGCGGTTGCCGGACCCTGGTTTTTAGACACTAAAACACCCTGGCTTCTTCCCGGAATCTGACCTTTGAAAGGCTTATACTCTGAGAATCTGTGTGCCATGATCGCTTCACCGGCAGTAGCTGTTAACATCTGGGAACGCAATCCGATCAAACCTCTTGAAGGAATATCGAATTCCATATGCTGCATTTCTCCTTTGGTTTCCATGATCAGCAAATCTCCTTTTCTTTGGGTAGCCAGGTCGATCACTCTTGATGAATATTCTTCAGGAACGTCTACTACCATTGTCTCGTAAGGTTCGCACTTTTCACCATCAATATCTTTCAGGATCACCTGAGGCTGCCCGATCGTCATTTCATATCCTTCTCTTCTCATTGTTTCAATAAGAACCGACAAGTGAAGAATACCTCTACCGAATACCAAGAATGTATTAGCATCATCTGTCTGCTGAACTCTTAATGCAAGGTTTTTCTCTAATTCTTTTTCCAATCTTTCTTTAAGGTGATTGGAAGTAACATATTTACCATCTTTCCCGAAGAACGGAGAGTTGTTGATAGAGAACGTCATGTTCAACGTAGGCTCATCAATCGCAAGTCTTTCCATTGGCTCCGGATTTTCAAGGTCAACGAAAGTATCCCCGATCTGGAAAGCATCGAATCCTACCACAGCACAAATATCTCCTGCCTGAACCTCTGTTACTTTTTTCTTTCCTAATCCTTCGAAAATATATAATTCTTTTACTTTTCCTTTTACGATCTTATCTCCTTCCTGTGCAAGGCCTATCCACTGCCCTTCTTTCAAAGATCCTCTGATCACTTTTCCGATCGCAATTCTTCCCAGGAATGAAGAATAGTCTAAGGAAGTTACCTGCATCTGAAGGCTTCCTTCTTCTATTTTCGGAGCCGGAACGTGTTCCAGAACACCATCAAGAATAGGAAGAATGTTATCTGTAGGCTCTAAAGATGTATTGAACCATCCCTGTTTTGAGGAACCGTAATAGGTAGGGAAATCCAACTGCTCTTCAGTTGCATCCAATGCAAAGAAAAGATCGAAAACTTTATCATGAACTTCATCAGGACGACAGTTTTCTTTATCTACCTTATTGATCACCACAATAGGCTTCAGTCCCAACTGAAGGGCTTTATGCAAAACGAAACGGGTTTGCGGCATCGGGCCTTCAAAGGCATCTACCAATAGTAAAACTCCGTCAGCCATTTTCAATACTCTTTCCACTTCTCCTCCGAAATCGGCGTGACCGGGAGTATCAATTACATTAATTTTTGTGTCCTTATAGGTTACAGAAATATTTTTGGATAAGATGGTGATCCCTCTTTCTCTTTCAAGATCATTGTTATCCATAATTAATTCGCCACTTTCCTGATTTTCCCTGAAAATATTGGTAGCGTGAATGATCTTGTCAACCAGGGTTGTTTTACCGTGGTCAACGTGTGCGATAATCGCAATATTTCTAATGTTTTGCATATAAGATTTTTACGGGTGCAAAAGTAGTGATTTTTAATGAATTAATTATTATGATTGTAATTTATTTAACAAATTCATAATGAGGAAATTAAACCAAAGCCTCTGTTTTAGAATACAGATAAGAAACCCTAAACTCATTTTAAGACTTATAATTCATAAAAAGAAGTATGTTTTGTTATTAAAAATTCAATACATTTATCAACTGTTTAAATTATAGCCAGTATGTTTTCAAAAAATGTAGTTTGTATGTTTGTTGCTGTAATAAGCATTATTTCCTGCGAAAAGTCTCAACCTCAACCTTTTACTTTTGATTTTACCGGAAAAGATTTTAAGGAGAAAGAGCTTACAATGAATGACTATCCTTCTATATTCACTTTTTCAAAATTAAACGACAGCCTACTGATAGTGGAAGGCTCCATATTTCAGGGCTGGAAAAAGGAATCCATCAGGTTTTCGGATACCCTGGAATTAAAAAACGATTTTAAAGTTACGGATAGTACAGGCTACCAGACTCATCAGGTTCTTTTTTATTCCAAACCCAAAAGGGTTTCTTTCCAGTTAACGATTTCTGCCTCCAAACCCAAATCTTTTCTTAAAGGAAAAATTGACAATACTGCATCTGAAATCCCGTCTGAAAATATTTTCAATTATGAAGGAAGGCTTTTTATTGATGATAAAAAACTGAAATATTTCAGTGAAGAATTATGGATCAAATAAATGAATAGAGGTATTTTCTGAAAGAAAAAATAAGAATGATCTGTATTAAAATGATTACTCCAAATTTCAGCAAAAATGACGTCTTGGAAATTTTGTGCCTGAAAAGAAACATCCCGGAAACCGCACCGATGGTTCCCCCAAAAAGCGTTAATGATAAAAGCGTATGCTCAGATATTCTTTTTTTATGATTTTTAGCTGAAAATTTATCATAACTGAAAAATATCAATGTAAGGATATTCATCAAAAGAAAATAAAAGATCATCCCATAAAATTAATTGGTCAAAGCTAATGAAAAATGTATTTTTGACCTTCAAATAAAGGCACAATTTCAATTAAAACACCTATGACAAAAAAATTCATCATCCTGGCTGCCCTTTGCATGATCAGCTATTCCAAAGCACAGGACAAAGCGGAGCAGGCTTTACGCATTTTTGCAGAAAAATATCCGCAGGAAAAGGTACACCTGCTATTCAATAAAAGCAGTTATGTGGCAGGAGAGAATCTATGGTTCAAGTCTTTTGTATTTGATGGGTATGCTATTTCTAACATTTCGACATCTTTATATATAGAATTTTACGATAGTCATAAGATCCAAATAGCAAAAAAATTAATTTCTTTATTTAAAGGAGAAGGTCATGGGAGTATTGCGCTTCCAGAAAAATTAAAAGAGGGAATTTATTATATTAGAGCATATACTGCTTGGATGGCTAATTTTAATGAAGATTTCCAACTAATACAACCTATTGAAGTTTATAATCCAAATTCTCCAGAAAGACTTACAATGAATACAGTTTCAGATTGGACAGCTTCAGCTTATCCAGAAAGTGGAACTTTTATAAGTGATATCAATACAAAATTTGCAGTAAGATTACGGTCTGAAACGTTTACACCTTCAGATTGGCATGGTTATCTTATTGATATGGAAAAGCCTGATGTGAAAATTACTAGCTTCAAAGGATTTGATCAAAATGTTGGATCTTTTAGTTTTACTCCTCAAAGTGGAAAAAAATATGGACTTGTAATTCAAGATAATATGGGTAAAAAACAGAGTATTGATTTACCAAATGTTTCTGATTCAGGCATTAATTTACAAGTTATAAGCAGTATGGATGCTGTAAAATATACTCTAAAGTCAAAGAATTTATCTCAAGAAAATAATTATTATACGGTCTTAGGTACTATTAACAATCGTCTTGTTCATAAAGCACAATTCAAAAAATTATCGGATCAACCATATTCTAACCCCTACTGATAATCTTATAAATGGTATTTTACAACTCACTGTTTTTGATGACAAAGAAAATATTATTGCTCAAAGACTTTGTTTCGTACAACCTGAATTATTAAAAATACAACGACCTGTATTACAAGAAATATCTTTAAATAAAAAACCACGTGAGCTAAACTCATTTAATATAACAAATAATTACACCGTTCTGGTTCAAGATCCCGAAATAAAGAGTTCAGAAGAAGAAAACAATTTACTAAGCCGTTTGTGGCTTACTGGAGACATTACTTCTAATATTATAAAACCCGCACAATATTTCATAAAGAATCATAATTCCGAAGCTTTAGATGCTCTATTAATTTCTGAAAAATGGAAACGTTTTGATTGGAAAAATATTATTTCAGGTATTTACCCTGTTATAAAATATCCGGCAGATTCATCTTATATTACATATAAGGCCAAAGTAATGATTAATAATCAGCCAGCTGTCAACGCTTCTTTAAGCTTAATTTTTGATATTCCTGAATTTGGCTCAAAATTTTATGAGATACAAACAGATGAAAATGGAAATTTTACACTAAGCGGAATGATATTCGAAGATAATATGAAACTTTCATATCAATTAAATAAAGAGCAAAAAATGGATAAAAGAGACTTTCAGGTTTTTTTTCAGCCAAATTATGCTTTTATACCCTATAAAAATAATTTACCTAAAAGCAAGTTTAATCTTACAAAGAGACTTTCTGAAGATGCATTATCTCCCGAAGAAATTAGATCCATAGCGACTAAAAACACTCAAAAATTTATATCTGAAAAAATAACAGATATCGAGGAAGTAAAAATTAAAACATCTAAAAGTGATAAATTAAAAATTCTTGAAAAAAATTAAGCAGTCCATTATTTCAAAGCATTAATGAACAAATTTTTGATTTTGTAAATGATCATGAAGAAGCTCAGACAGCACCTAACATATTTACCTGGCTGCAGGCTCGAGTAGCAGGATTAGAAATATATTCTACTGGTATAGGATATAAAGTGAATCTCGGGGGCTACAAACCTCTTATTTTTCTTAACGAAATGGCAGTAAGCACCAGTCAGATTGAAATGATCCCTGTATCAAGTATAGCTATGGTTAAAGTTATCAAGGGAACTTTTCCAGCTGGTATGGGCAGTTTAAATGGAGCCATAGCTATATATACGCGTCATGGTAATATGGCTCCAGAAATTAAATCACAAGATAAATTATCCGGATTAAAGCAATACACATTTAAAGGATATGATAAAGAAATTCCCTTTAATAATTCGGTTTATATTAATCCCGATTTTAAAAATATTCCAAAAGACAGTCGAAGCACTCTTTACTGGAATCCTTATCTGGAAACACAACCCAATGAACCGGCAACCATTCAGTTTTATAATAATGACGATGCTAAAAACTACAAGGTTATAATTATGGGATTTGACAGGTCTAATGATATTCCGGTGTATTATGATGAGATTCTCGAGTAGTTTTGATTGTTTTCAAAATTTAGTATCTTAGTGATTAGTCACAGCTTTCATGGATAACCATTCCAGTACGTCATTGTTGTGAAGTGCTTTCAAAATTTAGTATCTTAGTGATTAGTCACAGCTCGTTTGTTTTCATTTTAATCTGTTTTTTGGTTGTGAATTGCTCTCAAAATTTAGTATCTTAGTGATTAGTCACAGCATTGTGAGGTATTAATAGTCTGTTACGTGCGTTGTGAATTGCTCTCAAAATTTAGTATCTTAGTGATTAGTCACAGCTCGCCACTTAGATACACAGATAGCTGATGAGTTGTGAATTGCTCTCAAAATTTAGTATCTTAGTGATTAGTCACAGCACGGCCGGCAATCCTAAATAATCTGCAAGAGTTGTGAATTGCTCTCAAAATTTAGTATCTTAGTGATTAGTCACAGCTAAATACTAATTCTAAGTGTGACATGTTATGTTGTGAATTGCTCTCAAAATTTAGTATCTTAGTGATTAGTCACAGCTTCACTGGCTCAGCATCGGATATAGAAATGGTTGTGAATTGCTCTCAAAATTTAGTATCTTAGTGATTAGTCACAGCGGATAAGGAAAATTCCACCCAGCCACGTGAGTTGTGAATTGCTCTCAAAATTTAGTATCTTAGTGATTAGTCACAGCCCGGTAATCGGTTAAAGCTCTTTTTATCCTGTTGTGAATTGCTCTCAAAATTTAGTATCTTAGTGATTAGTCACAGCCGGAATTCTTTTTTCCTGCTTTCATTTATGGTTGTGAATTGCTCTCAAAATTTAGTATCTTAGTGATTAGTCACAGCAAACAAAGAGCTATTTCTATCAACAGATTCGTTGTGAATTGCTCTCAAAATTTAGTATCTTAGTGATTAGTCACAGCCAATTACGGAGGTTTCATATTTACTGCCGGGTTGTGAATTGCTCTCAAAATTTAGTATCTTAGTGATTAGTCACAGCGTATTTGTCGCCGGCATATATATGTCCTATGTTGTGAATTGCTCTCAAAATTTAGTATCTTAGTGATTAGTCACAGCGTTATTATTTGTTTTATTAATATCAACAATGTTGTGAATTGCTCTCAAAATTTAGTATCTTAGTGATTAGTCACAGCCAGCTTGATATATTTTAGCCTTCCTGAGTAGGTTGTGAATTGCTCTCAAAATTTAGTATCTTAGTGATTAGTCACAGCCTGTCTTCTACGGCAAATATACGTTTTGTAGTTGTGAATTGCTCTCAAAATTTAGTATCTTAGTGATTAGTCACAGCTTGCGGTAGGGAAGGGGCTGTAGTGTTTCCTGGTTGTGAATTGCTCTCAAAATTTAGTATCTTAGTGATTAGTCACAGCGCGGCCGATCAAGACGTAAGTCATCGCTTTGTTGTGAATTGCTCTCAAAATTTAGTATCTTAGTGATTAGTCACAGCACACGGGACCAATTCGCCCATATTGAGGCTGTTGTGAATTGCTCTCAAAATTTAGTATCTTAGTGATTAGTCACAGCGGCACCTTTAAGGTTGCCATCCATTTTCAAGTTGTGAATTGCTCTCAAAATTTAGTATCTTAGTGATTAGTCACAGCGGGTTATTCAATTTTTCTATTAATATTAATGTTGTGAATTGCTCTCAAAATTTAGTATCTTAGTGATTAGTCACAGCTGCGGTAGGGAAGGGGATGTCGTATTGCCTGTTGTGAATTGCTCTCAAAATTTAGTATCTTAGTGATTAGTCACAGCTAGCTTATCCCTATAATAACGGGGAAGAGGGTTGTGAATTGCTCTCAAAATTTAGTATCTTAGTGATTAGTCACAGCTATAATTGTTTTTATACTCATTGCCTGATTGTTGTGAATTGCTCTCAAAATTTAGTATCTTAGTGATTAGTCACAGCATTTCGTGCCATTTTCTGGGCGTCTGTAAAGTTGTGAATTGCTCTCAAAATTTAGTATCTTAGTGATTAGTCACAGCATGGTACTTTTAGCTATACGCCACCAAATGGTTGTGAATTGCTCTCAAAATTTAGTATCTTAGTGATTAGTCACAGCCTCAAAATATAACCCACTGAATTATAGTGGGTTATATTTATTTTTAGAATTAAAAAAATCAGAATAGTTCAAGCTGTTGGAAGGTTGGTGGTGGCTCTTCTTTATTTCTGGCAAAAAAGATTTCAATATCTCCAAATTGTTTATCCGTAATACACATAATGGCCACTTTACCGGCTTTGGGTAACATAAATTTTACTCTTTTTATATGAACTTCAGCATTTTCACGGCTTGGGCAGTGACGTACATACATAGAAAATTGGAAGAGGGTAAAACCATCGTCGATCAATGCTTTGCGGAAACGATTGGCATCCTTCATATTGGCTTTGGTCTCCGTTGGTAAATCATATAATACTAAAACCCACATAATCCGGTAAGCGTTAAACCTTTCGGCATTCATATCAATTCGGGATAAGAGATCAGACGTTTTTCTCCTGTATAGCATTTATAAAGCGAAGCAACCGTTGTCTTTACAGCTACCAGCAACGGTCTGGTCTTACCATCGATTTTCACATCTTTTGTTGCCACCTGTAATATATGGGCCTTAAATTCTTTTGTCAGCTCATCAGAGTTTGGATTTTTCGTCAGCCAATCCATAACCAGTAAGTCAATAAACGGGCGATAAGGTTCCATCAGATCATCAGCAAGACAATAAGGATTGTATTTATTTTTGTGAAAAATTCCCAATACAGGAAGTAGTCCCGTTTCAACAATTGCCCTGGCAACAATACTCCGCAAAACAGAGTAGCCGAAATTGAAAAACTGATTAGGAGAATCTCCAAAACGCTCTCTAAGAAAATCCAGACTGATCAGATATTTCCAGTAATGCTGCGCTGCAATACCTTCCATATTGGTGATATCGCCGCTTTTTACATTTTTCTGATAGTCTGCCATAGGTTCATAGTAGTTCCCTAATTTTCTGAGGACTTCCATCTGATTTTCTATTTTACATTCTATGGTTTGTTTCCAAAGCTGTTTTTTAAGTGGTTCACTAGCTTCCAACTGATCTTTCACTCTGTCTGAATGTTCTGTATGCCCATATAGAGGAAGCATGATCCCGTAGGGTAAATGATGAGCATCACAACTTACCACAACTACATTATTTCCCATCATTTTTTGAATAAGCTGATGCGAAACCGTGATCTGGAAATGATCCAGCATCAGCAATCCCAGATCTTCCACAGGAACACTTCCTTTTTCTGTTTTGGTTTCCGGGCAAAGAATTTTCATCTGCTCATCTTTGAGCTTCAGATATGCCGGACTGCCGATATAGATGGAACGGGTAATCATGATTCTTATAGGGTATTAATATTCTCCTGCCTGTACAATCCTACCTAAATGATTAAGCCTGACCTTTACAATATTTCTCAACCCCTCAAGACTTTTTACACTTTTATATGTTATATCCTTTAACTCCTTCTTATCTTCAACTGATGTTTCTAAATGATGCCTGAAAACATATTCTCTAACATATGAATTGCCATATAATAATTTTGAAATTTTCTGAACTCTGAATAAGTTTTTAGAAATCATTTCTAAATTTCCATTATCATATAAATCTATTTCGTTCGGATTGAAATCTTCACCCAGAAACAGAAACATTTCATTTTGCTTCAAGGTAAACAAAAAACGGTATCCTTCACCGGATCTGTAATTCTTATTAACAACCGGTAATTTTTGGTTCACTCTTTCAACCGCTTCATAAAAGGAGACGATATCATCATCTAATTCTCCATTTTCTTTTATATACACTGCTAAATGGTGATTATTACCCGTACTCACAAAATCCACCGGAATTTTATTGTTATGATCATCTAATATTTCATTCCCGAAGTGATCTTTCTTAAAATGTAAAGATTCTGCATTGCTGACTCCGGTAATGGTAACACTTTTTATTGAAATTCCTTTTTCCTTATTAAGCCATATCGGGTTTTTGTCCAAATCAGAAAAAGCTTCTTTTGCATTACCATCAAATTCATCCAGACGGGATTTTAAAATTTTCCGAGTTCCGGCATCTATAATTTTTTCCAGATTCTTATAATCCTTAAAATTGTCCGCATTTATAGGTTTTCTAATCGTAAAAATGGTGTCATACCATGAGAGGATAATTTTTTCAGGGATAACACCAGTCTTTTCCTCGTTATAATAAACAGGATTTTTCTGGATGGCATTTTTTCCGGAAAAAGCTTTTTTAGGATCATTTCCATTTTCATTCAATCTTTTCAATAATGCATTTTTGTAGACTTCATTCTGCACTTTCTGAATAGTCTGCAGATCAAATTTTGCCGATATTTTTTCTTCTCTGGTCTGCAAAATTCTGGCAGTTCCATAGACTGTTTCTTTATGTAGCTGTCCTCTTGGTGTAAGTCCCGTTTTTTTGATGACTCCGCCTTTTTTCTTAATCTTATTGATATTAGAGGTTACCACTTTATTTTTCGCTTTATGAGAGATCAAAACTTCCTGTAAATGTTTTTTGGCCATTTTTCTGAAATCTTTAATCGGAGAAATGAATCTCCTCGATCCGGAGCCATTCTTTTTTTCAATTACTTCTGTAATCATATTCTCAATAGCATAGATATTTTTGTGTTCCTTATGCTTTTCATTACTTCTTGCATTGAGATAGTTCAGATACTGGATATGATTATGGGTTGTAAAAGCAACTGTAAGTGCATCCATCGCATGATGACGGTGGTCGTTTCGCTTAGACCATTCAGAGATGATTTCTTTTTCTTCTCCTTTAGAGTTTCTAACAATCTCGGTAAGTCCTGATTTTCTGAATTTTTCCAAATTCAGTTCTTTCATCGTATTCACCAGATTCCAGTCTTCCCTGAGCTTATCCGTAATACTTCCTGAGGTAGATATCACAGAGTGGGTAATTCCGAAAAGAATTTCTTTGGCTTTTTTAGCAATGTATTGTGAGTCCCGTAAATCCCGTTCTACAAAACCATCACCAATCTCCAACCCTTTTTTCAATAACTTCTCATATTTGGCTTTAGAAATAGATTTTTTCTCGTAAAGCTCTTTAATGACATTCAGATATTTTCCGAAATCTTCTTTATTACCCTGTTCTATAAAATCGTAAGCCGTAAAATTCCCTTTATCCAGATTGGACTGCCTCGGAACCAGAACCTTATTGGAAAAACTGTCATCAAAAAACCTTGATTGCGGAATAATATGATCTATATCGTATTTGCCCGTAAAAAGGTTTTCTTTTTGTATTTTCTTATCCGTATAAAGATCTTTGAACCCATTAGCGGCCAATTCCAGATATAGCTTATAACGTATAATATCATTTTTTGACGGCTTAGGAATACCAAATTCTCTTTTTAGTTCCTCTGCATACTTTTGATGGAGAAGTGTTGCTTCATTCATACTTTTAGTCATTTCAGCTCTCTCTTCGGCATTTTTTTTCAGCTCTCTTGCCAATTCAATTCTTATCTCGTCCGGGTTTCCATATTCTTTGATGATTTCATTGACCAGATTAATCATTTGATTCAAAATCTTTTCAACCACAGGGTTTCTCAAAGAATTTTTGGAGAGAATATCTAATTTATCTTTTAGCACTCTGTTTTTTAAATCTTCAGCAGTTAAAGAATTCTTTGAATGATTATATCCTGCCAAAAAGCACGCTTCGCTATATTTATGCTCTTTGATGTATGGGAAAATCCTACGCATTGCTTTACTGCTTAAACTTCCATATTCTTGTGAAAATACAATAGAAGATAATATTTTGGAATGTTCTTTTTTAAACCCAAATTTCTTTTCCAAAAGCTCATACAGCTTTTCGTTTCCGGAAGCAGAATTATCGCCTTCATATGAGTATAGTAAATGCCATAGCTGATAAAAAGGCTGTTTCTCATATTCCGGGTTCGGAAGTTCAGGATCAAAATCCAAAACGGAAGTATTGATAGTGTTAGCCTCAAATATTGGTTTTATCATCGCTTTTATTTCAGAAGCAGATACTTTCAGTTCAGATAATTTGGCTTCATCTTTATCTTCTTTAATTTTCAGCAACTTAAAAACATTATATCCTTCCAGGTCCAGAATTTTCAGATAAGCCTGGTACAATTTTTCATTCGTTTTATTTCCTTCAATGGTTTTAAAATTGATTTTCACCTCTTTTTCCTTAAATCCAATAAGCTCCAGAGCTTTTTGTGCGGTGATATTTCCCTTCAGATTCACTTCATCGAAAATCATTTCTTTTTCTTCCAGATCCAAAAACCTCCTTCCCTCTTCATTTTTAATCTCAATGTTGTTCAAAACCTGCCAAATTTTAAATTCCTGAAACAAAGGAGAAGATTTGGGTGCTACTTTTAATCCTACCGTTTTTCTTTTAGTCTTTCCATTTTCCTGAATTTCAATTTCCTTGTTTTCAAATTCACAGATACTGATCAATCCTTTCTGTGATTTCAGTTTTCTCTGATAAAAAATAACCACATCCCGGATTTCATCCTTTAATTCAAGGGTCAGTTCAGAATGGAATTTTGACTGTGCTTCCCAGATTTTCTCGAACTCGTCCAAATAATCCTGCCTGTAAAAAACCTGATTTTTGAGTCTGGTATGGGGATTTTTCTGCAACTGTACATAAAGATACTCCCCAATCGTCTGATCGTTAAAATAAAGCTCTTTACTCCTGTCACTTATTGCTCCAAGATAACCACTTGAATTATTGAGATTATTATTGATTTCTGTAATTACATAAGCTACTTCTTTAATATCCAGCTGGTGAGAAATAGCTTTACTTCTCCACTCATAAGCCTGTAGCTTCTTTTCTTCTTTTGTTCCTTTATTATCTGCCGTATAGATTTTATAACGATTCAAAAAGGTGGCTATGGTTGCCCTCTGCCCTTTTCCTTCAAGTTCTTTTTTAAATTCATCTGTCAGAATTTCGAGATAAAATTGTTTTTGGAAGCTCCATACCTTATCCAACTCTGCCTGTAGATCTGAACGATAAAAATCAGGGATCTGTTTTTTACCCTTTTTTAAAAGCTGATATCCATATTCTCCGGGAGTACTATTTCCCTCATATAATTGCTTCGCAACAGCCATCCCGTCAATGGCTTTCCCCTCATCATCACTTTGTACTTTCCGGCTGCTTTTATAGCCTCTTTTTTTGTTGATCAGAAATAAAACTCTTGCCAGTTCAGATAATTCAATTTTTTCTCTTGCAGATTTCGCCCTCAGCTGTTGAGTCTGAAAAGTAGAATGCTCTCCTACTTCAGTTAAGATATCATTCCTGTTTATAATTTTATGATCGATTAAAATTTCCAGCAGATTTTTCCTTCTCAATTTGAAACGCTGGAGGTTTCTTCTGGCGCTTCTTGCCAAAGTCCTCCCCGCATTGGTAGTAATAGGCTTTCCCTTTTCAAAATTAGTTTGTTCGTCTGTTGTAAGGGGATTTACACGAACTCCCAATTTTATAATTTTATTGTTTTCCGGATTTTTAAGATCTTCTTCAACCACAGCCCATCCTATGGAAGACACTCCGAGGTCCAGTCCTATGATTCTTTTTGACATAGTAATACAGTTATTAGTGTTATATAAATGTAAGAAAATTACATTATTAGTAAATTACGGTTTTCCGTATTGTATAATCAAATCTATTTACTATTTTTGAATTACTAAATTTTGAAAGCAATTCACAATAAGGATTATTCCGTTGTGAAAACATTTAAGGCGGGGCAACTCGCCTTTTTCATTTCAAAACACTATTTTCGCTTTTTCAAAAAACCAAAATGACTTCTTTAAAATTTATACAGCAGCAACTCAATATATCCGAAAAAAGCATAAGCAATACCCTTCAGTTATTATCAGAAGACTGTACCATCCCTTTTATTGCCCGCTACCGGAAAGATAAAACCGGAAATCTGGATGAAATTCAGATAGAGCAGATCTCAAAACTTAATAAGCAGTTCGAAGAGATCATCAAACGAAAAGAAACCATCTTAAAATCCATTGAAGAACAAAATGCCCTGACTGCCGAACTGAAGCAAAGAATTGAAGACAGCTTCGATATTCAGGAGCTTGAAGACCTTTACCTTCCTTTCAAAAAACGAAAAAAAACCAAAGCTGATGCAGCAAAGGAAAAAGGACTGGAACCTTTAGCTAAGATTATCATGAGCCAGAAAAGCAATGATCTTTTGTTTTTGGCTTCAAAATATATCAATGAGAATGTATCATCGGAAGAAGAAGCTTTACAAGGCGCAAGGGATATCATTGCCGAATGGATCAATGAAAACATGTATGTCCGTAAGAATCTGCGCCGGATGTTTCAGCGTAAGGCAGTTATTACTTCCAAAGTTGTAAAAGCTAAAAAAGATGAAGAAGATGCTCAGAAATTCTCCCAATATTTTGAATGGGAAGAAAACCTGAACAGAACTCCTTCGCACCGGCTTCTTGCCATGCTCAGGGCCGAAACCGAAGGCTTTGTGAAAACCAATGTGGAAATCGATAAGGAAGAAGCTATTGATTTTATAGAGAATGCAATCATCAAATCTAATAATGAAACGTCAGAGCATATTTCATCTGCCATAAAAGACAGCTACAAACGATTGCTGGAACCTGCTATTTCCAACGAAGCCTTACAAGAAGCTAAAGAAAAAGCGGATAAAAAAGCAATCGAAATTTTCTCAGAAAATTTAAGCCAGCTACTCTTGGCTCCTCCTTTGGGAGAAAAAAGGATCCTGGCTATTGACCCTGGTTATAAAAGCGGCTGCAAGGTGGTCTGTATGGATGAAAAAGGGGATCTTCTGCATAATGAAACCCTCTACCCTCACGCTCCGCAAAATGAATCCGGAATGGCCATGAAAAAGATCCGTTCTATGGTCAATGCGTACAATATTGAAGCGATCTCTATCGGAAATGGTACAGCAAGTCGCGAAACAGAGTTTTTTATTAAAAAAATTGCATTTGATAAGGCTGTTCAGGTTTTTGTGGTCTCAGAAGCCGGTGCGTCTGTGTACTCTGCCAGTAAAATAGCCCGGGAAGAGTTTCCATCTTATGACGTGACGGTTCGTGGAGCTGTTTCTATCGGAAGACGATTGGCTGATCCATTGGCTGAACTGGTAAAAATAGATCCAAAGTCCATTGGTGTTGGACAGTATCAGCATGATGTAGACCAGACCCAGCTAAAGAACGAACTTGATTCCACAGTAATGAAATGTGTAAATTCTGTTGGTATTAACCTGAATACGGCAAGCAAATCACTTTTAAGCTATGTTTCCGGGATCGGTGAGAAAATGGCTGAAAATATTGTGAATTACCGTTCTGAAAACGGGCCTTTTGAAGACAGAAAGCAGTTGAAAAAGGTACCCAGATTAGGTGAAAAGGCCTTTCAGCAGGCTGCTGCATTCGTAAGGATCTCCCATGCCAAAAATCCTTTGGATAATTCTGCGGTACACCCTGAAGCTTATGGAATCATAGAAAAGATGGCTAAAGATCTGGGGATCAGAACAGATGAGCTTATTGCCAATAAGGAAAAGATCTCTCTGATCCGGCCTGAAAAATACATTACTGAAGATATCGGTATTCTGGGGATAAAAGACATCCTTAAAGAGCTTGAAAAACCGGGATTAGACCCGAGAAAAGCTGCAAAAATATTTGAATTCGACCCTAATGTGAAAAGCATTAAAGATTTAAAATCGGGTATGATCTTACCGGGGATAGTTAACAATATTACGGCTTTCGGATGTTTTGTGGATCTGGGGATCAAAGAAAGCGGGCTGGTTCATATTTCCCAGCTGAAAGACGGTTTTGTTTCTGATGTGAACGAGGTAGTAAAGCTTCATCAGCACGTTCAGGTAAAAGTAACTGAAGTGGATGAAGCGAGGAAAAGGATCCAACTGAGCATGATCATATAAACTTCCTATGGATAGGTAAACCTCCTGAAATAAATTATCGGATAAGAGCTATAACTATTATAAAAAATAACCCCTGCTTTTCGGCAAGGGTTATTTTTTATTTTTTTGATTCCTCAACAGAAACTTTTCTGAATTCTTTGAACAGTTTGCTTAGTTCTAAAGCTGATTTACGAGCTCTTGTTCCGGCTGCCTTGTTCCCTTTTTCTGCCTGTTGGTTTGCTTCAGTAGCGAATACTTCAAATTCCGCGTTGATTTTTTCGATTAGTTCTTTCATTTTATTTAAAAATTTAGGCTGCAAATATAGGTTTTATGGGAATTCAAGCCTAATTTACTTTAAAAAAATTGCACTTGTTGGTATTTTGTTATACAGAACCAGAAATAAGTACTTCTTAAACCACACCATTAGAAGCTTATTCTTATTTACTTTAAAACTTACAAATTTTCTACAAAATTTATTTTTTTTAAATAATCATTACAGCTTTTAAAATCCAAATAATTATTTTTAAGCAATTCAATCTGATATTTTATTGGTAGAAACCCGCCCCATTTTGAGAAATCTAAAGCTCCCGGGCTTTTGTCCAACATTAGCATCAAAGCAAAATTTACATTCTTTTTTTCGCATATTTCTTTGAGTTTTGATTTGAAGATATTTTTGTCTATTTTCAGATGAAAAGAACTGTTCCATTCAAAATATTGACAATCTATACCTTCTGTTTCTAAAAGAAATTTAATTGTCCTGTTGATTTTAGAGTCTGCAAATGAATAGAAGGTCAGATTATCATTACTAATCAGTAAAGGACGTTCATTAACTATGTCTTTAATATTAAAAACGGAAAAATCATTCCGCAGATTATTAATTACATTTTCCCCATTTTCACTAAGTGCTTCAATCTTATTTTTTGTCACTAAAATTTCAAGCATTTTTTCTCTTATTTTGTGTGCCGTATCTCCCCCACTTCCAAAAAATAAAGGTTTTTTGCCATCCATTGCTCTCACCACCTCTACTTTTTTTGCTTTAAAGTCCACATGTAAGATCTTCCATATCTTAGCTGCAAGAAAAATATTTTCATCTTTTTTTAATTGAAAAGATAGAGGAAGCTCTCCTATTTTATTTCCGTTGCTGGAAACTTTAAAGAATGTCTCTGTTTTAAAAACACTATAAAAGTCTTTATTATTAACAATTTTTTCTCCTTCTATTCCGATAATAAATTCATAGTCCAACTTTTCAAGAAAATCTATCTGCAAAAGATGATTGATAATTTCTTCCGCCTCTTCTGGTTCGATATACACAAACGCAGTATTGAGCCGAATTTCTTCTAAAAGTTTATCTAAGATTATTCCTGATGTTCCCTTAACAATAGACAAAATCTGATGAACAAGAATGTCATAGGGTTTTTTATCAATGCGGACAGGCTCTATATATTGATCTTTATACAAATGCCAGCAACCCAATGACTGCAATAAATTCCATTCATCTGTTGCATATAGAAACAAATTGCTTGCTTTATCTTCCCGCCTCCCACTTCGTCCGACTCTTTGAATTAATGAGGCAATACTGTTGGTTGAATCAATCTGAACGACCTCATCCACATTCCCAATATCAATTCCTAATTCCAGTGTAGATGTACAGGAAATACAGAAATTTTTATGTTTATTTTCCTGATCTTTAGCAAATTTTTCTATATCTTCTCTTACCTCCTTGTCAACAGAAGAATGGTGTGAAAAATAGTTTTTATGCCCATTTTTCCTGTCTGATTGTCTCTTAAGTTTTACGGCCACTTCTTCTACCCTGCCTCTGAAATTAGGAAAAATTAGTGTTTTACTGTTTTTAGTCTGCTCATAAAGATCTTCTATCAGTTCTGACGGAAGTTCACTGTTTCCGCCTTCAAAATATTTAAATACCGCATTGATAGGCTTTGGAGTGGTGTCTCTTATAATTTTCGTATGTTCAGAATCGCCAAGGAATTCTTTCAGCTCCATGTATTTATTAGTATCACTTATTGTGGCAGAAAGTGCTACAATACTGATTTTTTTATTATTGACTCTTTGTAACCTGTTCAATAAAGACTGAAGATGAATTCCACGGTCTGAACCTAAAAAAGAATGAATTTCATCTATAACAATATATTCCAAGGCGGAAAATAAATGACAGACGTTATAGGGTTTATTCACAAACATTGCTTCCAGGGACTCGGGAGTAATTAGAACTATTCCTTCAGGATTTTTAAGCAGCCTGTCTTTCGCTCCTTTAGCAGCTTCCCCATGCCATTTCGTTACGGGTACATCAAGATAATCGCAAAGGTCCTGAATTCTTACAAACTGATCATTGATTAAAGCAATTAATGGTGAAATATAAAGAACCTTTACTCCCTGTTCTTTAAAGTTTACTTTTGATAAAATCGGCAAAAAAGCAGCCTCAGTTTTACCTGAAGCTGTTCTGGATATTAAAACATAATTGTTATCCGTAGAAATAATTCTTTGAATGGCTGCCTCCTGAATAGGCCTTAGACTCTCCCATTTCTTGTCACGAATATATTTTCTGATAGGCTCAGAAAGCAGGTTGAAGGCTGTCATATTTCTTCTATACTGTCAATAAGAACAGAATCATTTGGTCTTTCATCGGAAATTTCAATTTCTCCGAAAAGCTGTTTTTTATCTACTTCAGGGTTTTGTCTGATAATGTTCAGAATGTTCAAAAAATCCCTGATCACTTCTCTCGGCGTCAGAAATTCTTCAGCTCCGGGCTTGTTAAACATTTCTTCCATGAATGCTGAAATTTCTTCATCAGTAATGTTTAATTCCGTTTTATAATTAAAATCGAAAATCAATTTTAGTTTTTTAAGCAGAACAAAAATTTCATTGTGATTTAAAGGCATCAGTTTAATAACAGGCTGTGCAAAATCCCGGATCTCCAGTGTTTCAAATTTATTGCTTTCTAATCTTGATTTTAAAGCCTGATAGCTAAAAAGCCCTCTTCTTTCATTTTCCAAAAATTCTTTTGTCCCGGCAAAATTGATGAAAAGATTGGTAACCTTTCCCTGGAAACAATCATTGTAAATAGACAAAACTTTCTCGTAGTTTTTCTCACGGGAGGCTGCTGTGGATATTTTGTAGAGATTAATCGCTTCATCCAGATTGATCATAAAACCGCTATATCCCATACTTACAAAGAGTTTGCAGAAATTTTTAAGCATATCATAATAATTGGAATCACTGATAATTTCCCGTACCCCCAGTTCCTGTCTTGCTTCAGTTTTCGTTTTGTATTCTCCTTTAAGCCATTTCAATGCATTTCTGCGCAGCAATTCATCGTTTTTAGTATAACCTTCATAATACTTTATAATCACGGAACCAAAATCAAAGCCACCTACTTCGGTGATTTCATTTACGGTTTTCATGATTGAGTTTTGAATCAGATTCAAATACTGTTCATTTCTGATCTCTACTAATGAAATATTGTTTTCTTCCGCAGTTTTTGTAATTACCTGCTCAATCCATTTTTCCAGAAGAGTCTGGAGCGCTCCTCCTTCTGGCTTTGTCTGAATAGCAATATTATCCATAATAGCGGAGTATAGGATTACGCTTTTTCCGTCATTGGAATATAACCTGTTGTCCGGGGTGAAATCTGCATTGGCTACAACAAATTTTTGCTTTAAAGCTACCGTATTTAATAAATGAAGCATAAAAGATTTTCCGCTTCCAAAATCCCCGACCCAAAATTTAGCAAGACTATGTCCGTTTTTCACATCTTCCAGAGAGCTGATGAAGGCATTAATTTCGTCAGACCGTCCTACAGTAATATGCTGTACTCCAATTTTAGGAACAACACCGCTGACTAAGGAATTGATAATTGAGGTTGCTTCTTTTGGCTTAATATTGTCAATCATTGTTTAAAAGTTTTTTATAATATTCTGTGTTAATTGTAAAATATTCATCTTCTTCCTCAATCAAAATATCATCAAGTATTTCGAAACAGCTATCATTAACAGAATTAATGGTTGATCCCATGAACATATTCTTTGATTTAATGAACTCCTCAAGATCATTTTGAAGAATATTAAAGCTCTGTTTTTCAAATAAATCCAATATCTCTTTTTGAAGATCTGTTAAATTCAGTTCTTCAAGATACTTTGAAATCTGAAGTTCAGAATTTTTATTTATTATATTGATCGTTAGTTCGTTCTCATCTTTTGCTTTTCCGGTTTTTATAGAAGCATTTTCATCTTCATAGTCATCATTCAGGATTTGTCCCAAAATATCAGCGGTCTCAGAATGTTGAGACTGAATGTTTTTAATTGCTGCATGATCAATTTTAATTTTCTTTCTTTTGGGAAGATATATTTGATTAACTTTTTCAATCGCTTTTTCCAGGTTTCTGTCTGCAATAAATCCGCTTAAAATTTTCTCAAAATCATTAAGCTGTTCATTGGTTGAAAACAGATTCTTCTGAATGGTTTTGGTCAATTGCTTTCTATCAAATTTCGGTGCATTCAGATCTTTATGCAAATAATGAACGTAAAGCCTTAATGCACAGGTTTTATCATATCCTGCAACAAACTTCGAGGCTTCGAAAAATATGGCATCAACAGACGGATTTTTGATGTTAACATCAGTCAATCTGAAAATCTCTCTTTCAAAGGATAAAGGATTGGAATAATCTTCTTTGACGAGATCAAATTTCGCCTTCCAGCGATTGGTATTTGTTTCGTTAAGAATGATATTCGTTTTATAATCGGCATCCAAGATCTGATGTTGATTTTCCGTTAAAAAAGTTTCTAATTTTGAAATTATTTTTTTATTGTATTGGTAAAGAATATCTGGATTACTATAATTAAAATCAATATTAATTTTCCTTTTAATTCCATATACCTCGCGCACACTATTCTCACATAATTTCAGAATATGATTCAAAATTTCTGACTGTACAGAATTATAGGTATATTTATAGTTCAGGCTTTCTTTTCTGTAGTTATATTGAAGACAGACAATAATTTCTGAAAGTTCATCAATCACCGTTTCATAAGCTTTGTTGATAGGAACGCAGTTTTTTTGAAAAAACTCTATTGATCTTAAAAATTGTTTCAGTATCTGTATTTTGCAGAATTCTATTTCGTTGAAAACATTATCCGCAAATCTCAACTTATCAAGAATTTCTATCTGCTCATCATCTAGGTTAAGCTTTCTGGTATACTTTTTACCTATTTTCCATGAGTCATTATCGTATTGCTGATCCTGAATTACAGACTCAGCAGATATTTGTTGAAGATTTGGCTCAAAATTGATTGGAATATTTGCATTTCCGGAAACATCAATAATAGAATTATTTATACTATGTAGATTCCCATTCGACATATTAAGTTTGTGTTTGGTTTGGAACTTCTATGAAGGTTTTTCTTTAAACTGCATCAAAAATATCAAATTCGTGAACCAAAACAATAGTATGTCCTGATTTTCTTAGATCCAATGCTTTTTCAACTTTTCTGCCATAGCATGAATAACTCCAGCAGGCATTATTCATATCTCCAATAATAAGATAATCTGTTTTTTTTGAAATATTATTTACCGAAATTCCCCCTTTATTTTGAATTGCTTCCTGCAATTCATTTCTGGTTCCCCTACTCAAAATTCCTGTAATACAGAAGGTTTTTCCTTCAAAGGTAATTTCAGGATCTACTGCGCAAATTCCGGAAATATTCACATCGGAAGTATCTCTTTCTATTTTCTCGGCTATCTCATTGTTTCGCAATTCTACAAATTGCTTAACGAAGGCTGTTAAAATGGTTCTTTCTTCTTCCTCAATTTTCTTATCTACCACAATAGAAAGGACTAAACTCCTGATCTCATCATAGGGATAATATGAATTTAAATGTTCATTTTCTGAAAGCCAGGCATGAAGCCTAAAGATCTCATCATCATTCAGAACCCCATCAGCCAGAATTCCATGAAAAATTCCCTGCAAAAGCTGCAGATCTGAAGTAATTCCATTGTAGTAAATACTGTCATGCTCATATTTCTGACATAACCAATATAAATCTTCTACCGCTTCTTTTGCAGGTATTTCGTTAGATACCGTATTTTCTATCAGAAGCATAAATTCACGAAACGGGTTTCTTTCAATCAGGTCATAATGATCTTTTGCCCATAATCCGAGCTCTTTCATCTCTTTGGCATCTATTCTATCATCTGAAATAATTCCCAGCAAAATCCCTTTTAATGAATTAAGAGCTTTATCTGCTCTTGATTTAACAGTAACAATCTGTTGATTTACGTTTTCAAAGTTGGTCATTTTTAATAATACATAAGTTAACGTTAAATTTAATAAAAAATAAAATCAACTCATTTATGGTAATCCGTAAAATTTAAATCAAATACATATTTAACTGTATCAATTATAAAAATTTTGAATAACCAGATTTATTAACAACTCAAAAAATTAACGCTCTATAAGTAGTTTAGTAACATAAATAATATCTTTTTCATCTGCGCTTTTAAGGGGCCGCTTACTTTCTGATAAATCTTTTTCAAGTGTATTAAGAAACTAATTTTCTTTTTTTCCACATCATTATAATATTTATAGTTATCTTTAAAAACTTTTCAGCTTGCTCAGGAGAAAACTCCGTACCCATTATTATATTTGATTATTAAAACAACATTGGGTGTTTCAACTATACAGAACCTATACACTGAAGGTTCAATAGCGGTAATACATAAATATAATCAGGCTTTATACAGACTCCAAACATTTAGTAAAATTTAGATATGAAAAATAATTCGATATTTTTTCTGCTGATGATATTTTGTTCACTTTTATCAGCCCAAAATAAAAAAACTTACCTGGCGAAGGTAGAATTAAACGGAAAGTACGGTTATATAGATACTTCAGGTAAAGAGGTAATCCCCGTTATATATGACGATGCCGGGTCTCATAACGACTCTGACGGCCTGGTCAGCTGGGGCAATAATCTCATTCCCGTCAATATTGGAAAATACAATCCTAAAATAGAAACGCCTAAACTGATGGTTAAAGGATCAGAAACAAATGGTACCACTACTTCACATAGCCCATCTGAAATAGCACAAAAAGAAAAGGAAAAAGGGAAATGGGGGTATTGTAATGCACAGGGCATTTTGGCTATTCCTGCCCAATTTACTGACGCAGGCCCCTTCAGTGAAGGGAGAGCCGCTGTAAAAACAGGTGATAAATGGGGATACATTGATACGGCCGGAAAAATAATGATTCCGGCTGCCTATGAAGAAGCCGGCTATTTTTCGGAAGGGCTGGCTTTGGCTAAAAAAGACGGACTTTACGGCTACATCAATACAAAAGGTGAAGAAGTGCTCAAATTTCAATATGAATATGCCTATCCTTTTCAAAACGGGTATGCAAGGGTATCTCAAAAACATCAGTCAAAAGATGACAGGAAAAATATGATCAACAGGACCATCAATAAAGAAGGTAAAATGATCACCCCCGAAAAGTATGATCTGGGATCTGATTTTTCAAATGATCTGGCTGTTTTTTCATTATCGGATATAGAACCTCACAGCATGATCAAGTATGGGATTATTAATACCAAAGGAGAGGTTTTAGCGCCACCTGTATACAATGAAATCTCAACATACAGTGAGGGTATGGCCAAAGTAATGGTCTATAAACGCAGAAAAGGTGATGATGAACGTTATCCTGTTCATGGTTATATCGATACACAGGGCAAGGAGATCGTCAAACCTTCTTTTGCAGTAGCAGAAGATTTTCATCAAGGTACAGCAGTAGTATCTCTGGATGATGACCTTGATAACGGGTGGTTCAAAACCGGGCTCATTGACAAAAAAGGGAAAACCATTCTTGACTTTAAATGGATGTATCTGCAACGCATTGGAAATACCTGTCTTGGAGTAAACAGCAACTGGTTTCGGGCCGCTTCCATTGCCACAGAAAATAAAAGTATAATTGATAGTAAAGGAAAAGCAGCAAACATTACGATCAATAACAGCCTCAATTATTTAGGTGAAAATTTATTTCTCAGCACTAATGAAGAGGATGAGCCAATTGCCATTATCAACTTAGACCAAAAAACTTCTACAGCTCTCCATAAAACCGAAGGAAAGAAATCCGAGTGTTCGCAGCTTGGAACCATCCAGTTCAGTGAAAAATGTAAGGATTGTGAGGAATGGGATGCCCGCCTTCACGGGCTTATGGACTTAAAGGGAAATATAATTGTTGATGCCAAATATGACAGGATATCGGTTTTTGAACCTGTGGATAATTAAGTAATCCTGAAGTATAATGCTGGCAGGTTTAGGTTAAATAAAAAACGGAACAAGTCTTTCTTTTTTAGACTTGTTCCGGGAAGTGACCGCAGAAGGACTCGAACCCTCACTGTCGGAGCCGAAATCCGAAGTTCTATCCATTAAACTATGCAGCCGGCAGATAATTAATAATGAAGGATCAATTATTAATTAAAAAGTAATCTTCACCCCGCCTAAGACCTGAGCACCCAGGACTTTATATCCTTTGTATGTCTGGTATTTAGAGCTTAGAAGATTATTTCCGAGTGCAAAAATACTGAAATTTTTGTGAATTTTATACTCTGCAGAAAGATTTAAATCTGCATAACCGCCTACTTTATCATTAGTATCCTCCGTAGACTGGTAAATGATGTTCGGGGTTGTCTGGATCGCTTCCAAGGCATAAGAGTTTGTCGTTCTGTCACTTGCAAAGATCCCTTTGAATCCCAAAAGGAGCTTTTTATCCAGCATGGTATATTTAGCGCCGATGCCTGCACTAATTAATGGAGCATTATAAATATTTTCATAATTCTTCAGGTCATACTTCCTGAACAGCACTTCCCCGTCCAATATCAGGTTTTCCAGCGGAAAATATTGAATACTTCCTTTAATATCGCTTACATTTCCATCGTCATATATTGCAGAAAAAGTATTGGCAAAATTATAGGCAGAACGTTCTATAACATCATAATTGAACAAATCATTCGCTTTGAAGAACATAATATCCCTCATTTTCCCGAATCCTGCTGAAAAGTCATACTTGATCATCTCATCAAAATCACCCCTTAGCCCTACATAAAAATGATATTTGGTCTCTGTAGGCCTTAACATCTGGTCTGAAAGGATGAATGGATTCTGCTGAAGCAGGTCACCATAGGTATTAAGCTTTAAACCTCCGTCTACCCCGCCATAAAATTTGAATTCTTTGGAAGCGGCAAACTGGAACTCAGCCTGTGGGAACCAATACGTTTTATTACTCTTCATCTGTTCTTCCATCAGCCCATTTGAGTGTTTACCGTTCAGGAAAGCAAATGATGAGCCTAACGTTAAATAGGATTCTCCTTTAGCAAAAGTAACTTTCGGAGTCAGGCCGGTATTAAAGAAATTGGACGAATTCTTATCACGGATGGCAAAGTCTGTCCTTACCGTTTCCAAACCTACTCCCAGATCTGCATTTAAAACAATATCCGATTTACCTATTTCAACGGCATGCTTTGAAAGGTTTGCCAAAATGGACACCTGATTCTCCTGGGCATCAAAATGATCTTTCAGGAATGAAGATTTCACCCTTACATCATTTAAGATCTCATTGGAATAAAAATCATAATATCCGTTGACTTTAAACTGATTGGTTTTCTGTTTCAGATCAACATCTGCAGCCGGTTCTAAGGCATAAATACCATAATAATTATAATTATCCAGCCCATACTCCGCATTGATATTGAATTTTCCTTTATCTCCATAAGCATTTAAAAAAGCTCCTAGGCTTGCAGAACTCTGCTTGGAATCCCAGGCATATTCCTTTTTTAAACCCTGAGTAGAAAGAACGTGAACATCTGCCCCCACTTCGATCTTGTTTTCCAGTGTTGTGGATATGTTAGCATCCGCCAGGATCTTCCCGTAATTGCCCATTCCAAACTGGAAATAGTTATTTTGAGCATTACCGTCGAATTTCGGAGTTACATCTTCCCCCTGAATGGTTGAAGTTTTAAAATCCGAAACCGCAGGCACGTCTGTAATGGTATATTGTACAGGATTCTGGGATTTCTCTTCAGGCGGATAATTCTTAATGGTTTCCACGGACGTCTTTTTCTTTTCGATCTTCTTAACCTCCGGTTCTCTTTTTTTATTAAGAATCAGCTTTTCTTCCTTGATCTGGGAAAACGCAAACGGCGAGATCCCTAAAAATAATATGGATAATAATTGAATTCTTCTGTTCATTGTTTTTGATTTGTATTAACGTATAATGTCGGATGTATAATGTATTTCATGCTATACATTTTACATTGTACACTGTACATTTTACTTTTTAATCTGCTTTTTCACCTCTTTCGCTTCTGCTACGATCTCAGGGAAATCCTGATAGTTCGCAATGATCTGATCACAGGTATAGCTCGCCTGGTAGTTGTCCTTTAAACCGATATAATTCTTTGCCATCAGTACCAGTGCTTTTGCACCCCAATATTCTTCAGAAGCATAGTTATTAGCAAGCTTGAAGACCGTTTCATTGGATGATTTGAAGGCTTTTCCTTTGTTCTGATAGAATGCTTTTGCATATAACGCCTCAGCAGCCACTTCAGTGTTAGAGGATTTCTCCAGTGATGTATATGCCGACTGTGCATCTTTATCTTTCCCTGAATTCATCAGGCTTCTTGCCTTGATCACTTTTGCGGTTTCGATCACCGCAGCAGAGTTTTTATTATTGGCGATCACGGCATCTGCAAGTTTTTCAGCCTGTGAAAAATCTTTTTCCTCCGCATACACTTTCATCAGCTCTACATTCGCATAGTTTTTAATGCTGATATTGGAAGAGTTCCTGATATTCTCCAGATATTTTTTAGCCTCAGCATTATTCCCTTGCGCAATATAGATTTGGGCCAAACGGGTTTGCGCGTCATCCTGGTAATCATTCTGAACATTAGCCACTTCCTGCAATATCAGTAATGCCTTGGTTGTATTATTGGTCTGATAATAGCTCTCCCCTAATTCATACTTAGCCTGATAAAGCCCCTCTCCTGTCGGATTCTGAGTTAAATACTTTTCGTAGTAAGAAATAGCATTTTTATAATCTTTCTTTGTGAAATATTGTTTTCCTGTAGAAAGGTTGATCTCATCAATTTCCGCAGCATCTATATTTACCCCGATATTTCTCGCAAAGGCTTCATATCCTGAAACATCACCGTTCTTCGTGAAAACAGGTTTAGCCGCCTGAACGATCTTTTCCGCATAAGCCGTATTCTTGTATTGCTCTCCTAATGATCTCAGTTCTGAAAGCGCTTTGTCACTCTGGTTCTGATCAATATAATTCTGAGCCCTGTAAATGGAGGCATTGGCGATCAGATCCTTATCTGACGAAGTTTTGATAACTTTTGAGAAATAATCGCTTGAATTGGCAAAATCATCCTGAGCCGCATAAGCCGTTCCTATTTCATATTGGGCATCATCATAATATTCGGAATCCGGGTATTTGGATAAAAGTGTCTTTAAACTGCTGATTTTTGCCTGCGTATCTCCTTTAAAACCTAAAGCCATTGCTTTTTGGTATAAGGTATAATCAGTAGCATCTTCATTTTTATCATAGATAGCGATTGCTTCGTTCAGGTCATTGTTTGCATAATGAATATCTGCCAGACGAAGTTCCGCATCATTTTTAAATTCAGGTTTCGGATTAGTTAAGTACTGCCTGAAATAGGTTTTAGCCTGATCGAATTTTTTGGATTTAAAATAAGCATACCCCAGATCATAAGGCAATTGCTGCTTTTCCGGGAAGCTTTCATTAAGAAGCCTTTCATAACGCACAATCGCAGAAGGGTAATTCCCTTTCTGATAATATACCTGTCCTACCCAATACAAAGCCCTGTTATTAAACTCTTTATTGATATTAAATTCTAAACTTCTTAAGAAATATTTTTCAGCTTCATCATAATTCCCTTTGTTGAATTCTTCCGTTCCCAGCAGGTAAGACACTTCCTGATCTATTTTATCAATATCCGGAGAGGAGCTCTGCAACCTGTCGATAGCGTTCAGTGTTTCCTTATAATTCCCTGAATACAGATAGGATTTCACTAAAAGTGACCTCATTTCCGGTGTTTTGGGATCATTCTGGTTTTCATTAATATAATTCTGAAGGACTGTTGAAGGACTTTCAAAAGGGTTTCCGATATCGTAGCTTAATTTTGCATACTGCTCATGAGCCAGTTTTTTTACTTTGGCATCATAGTCCATCTGGTAAGAAGAGTGGAATGCCGAAAGGGCTTCCTGCTTTTTATCAACTGCAAGATAGGCGTTACCTAACTGATAATACGCATTCTGTGCCAGAGCTGAATTGCTGTTGACAAGCTGATTGTAATAAGAAACCGCTTCATCATATTTTTTAAGCTGAGCTGCCACAAACCCCATTTCATACAGATCATTTTCAGAAGGATTTTGCTGAACACTCAGATAATCTTTCAAGTGAGGATATGCCGAAGCATAATCATTTTTCATAAAATAACTTTCTCCTATGATCTTATGGACTTCAGCTTTATAGGAATCGGAAATATCTTCATTCAGCAGGGTGTTTCCTTCAGAAATAGCCTTGTCATAATCTTTATCATTGTAATACATCTGCACATAGTACGGACGTACCAGTTTTGAATATTTTTCCTGATCTTTTACGGAATCAAAATACCGGAATGCCTTATCGTTCTGCCTGTTGGAGTAATACAAATGTCCCAGCATATAGGCGATGTCTCCTTTTTGGGATTCATCGGCTGTTTTGTAGGCTTCTTCCAGGGCATCTGTCACCCCTTTGGAGTCTCCCATCATAAATTTAGCATACCCCAGTTTCAGGATATACTGTGTATTTTCTTCTTTTGAAAGCTGGTACTGGTTCACTTTCTTTAAAGTTTCCAACGCTTTTTCAAAATCTTTTTTCGCAAGGTAGTAATCTGCTAAAGGCAAATTGGCCTGCGCAAAATAAGCAGAGTTCGGATATTCTTTTATAAAAGCTGCCAGCCCTTCTTCCGCATGATTCTTCTGAAGGATCACGCCAATAACGTTATCAAAGAATTGTGCGGCTTCCTTTTTTGACCTCAATAAATGCTGATTATAGAAATACTGTCGGGCATACTCGAACTGGGAAGCATTATATATTTTGGTCTGGTAAAGATTTTCGGCTAAACCGAACCTGTAATTTTCTTTCTGGGAAAAGTATTGAGACTGCTGCGCCCCGGAAATTCCGTAATAGAAAACAGCAGCAGCCAAAAGTATTTTTTTTGATTTCATTAATTATCAAATTTTAAAATGTATAGGCCGTGAAAAGCAGGCCGGATATTTTAAATTTCAGATAAGATTTATCCACAAATTATCAACGAAAATATTGAAAAGTTATTGTATAAACAAGTGTTTTAACATATTGTTAGTATGTGGATTATTTTTTAATACTTATTAACTTTCCCAGAAGAAATATTAAGAAAATCTTAATTATTTCACAGAAATAATTACATTTGTTTTTTTACAACTCAAATATAGACTTGAATGAATCAGCTTTTCAGGAGAAAAAATTATTCAGAAACGGATACATCTACTAATCTTTTAAGGGTTCTGGGTGTTTGGGACATCGTTTTTTTTGGTATTGCGGCCATTATAGGGGCAGGAAGTTTCAGCAGCCTGGGAGAGGCTGTTTTCAGAGGAGGTCCCGGAGTTATCTTACTATATTTGATATGTGGCTTTGCCTGTGGTTTCACGGCCTTATGCTACGCTGAATTTGCCAGCAGGATCCCCGCAGCAGGTTCAGCTTATACTTATGCTTATGCCAGCTTCGGAGAGCTGATCGCGTGGATCATTGGCTGGGCGCTGATTATGGAATATTCCTTCGGGAATATTTATGTAGCCTTTTCGTGGTCGGACTATTTTACAAGTTTTCTCGAGCGTCTGGGAATGCATATCCCTGATTATCTGACCTGCAGTTATACGGAAGCTAAAAAAGCGTTCCTGAATGGTTCTGAAAATAAAGAACTGCTCAATGCATGGAACTCAGCTCCTTTGATTGGCAGTTTAAAATTCATTGTGGACATTCCTGCTTTGGTTATTAACGGCCTGATTACATGGCTTTGTTATATAGGAGTAAAGGAAAGCAAGAATTTCAATAATGCTTTGGTTATTTTAAAACTGGCTGTCATTGTTCTGGTGATTTTAGTTGGCTTTGCTTATATAAATGACAGTAACTGGACTCCTACCAATCCTGAAACCGGGGTTTCATCTTTTATGCCTAATGGTTTTGCCGGGGTTATGAGTGCCGTTTCCGGGGTTTTCTTTGCTTATATCGGTTTTGATGCATTAAGTGTGCTTTCCGAGGAAACCAAAGACCCGCAGAAAACACTACCTAAAGGAATGATCATTTCTCTGGTGCTTTGCACCTTCATTTATATTGCCTTAACACTGGTTTTAACGGGGATGGTGGATTACAGGAAGTTTGACGGTGTGGGTGACCCGCTTTCATTCATCTTTGAAAAAGGAAATGCCAATGTAGCCTGGATGGAGCTTATTGTTTCTTTTGTGGCCATTGTTGCAATTACTACTGTATTATTGGTTTTCCAGATGGGACAGCCAAGAATCTGGTACGCAATGAGCCGTGACGGATTAATGCCCCAGAAGTTCCAGGAAGTACATCCGAAATATAAAACGCCTTCTTTTGCTACGATCATCACAGGTATCGTGGTAGGGGTTCCGATCTTATTTACCGATAAATCTTTTATTTTGGATTTCACCAGTATTGGGACTATTTTCGCTTTTGTTTTGGTTTGTGCAGGTGTTCTGCTTCTTCCTGCCAAGGAAAAGATCAAGGGAAGATTTCATCTTCCGTATGTAAATGGTAAGATCATATTTCCTGCTATTTTCATCGGAGGATTGATCGGTTTTTATTTCTATCAGCCGGATTTTTTCAAAGATCTGATGAATTGGAGTGATCCGAAAGAAGGCGAATTCAGAGCTTCTATTTTCTTCTTTATCCTTGTCAATCTGGTTCTTTGTGTTCTGGCTTTTGTAAGGAACCTTTCACTGATCCCTTTGATCGGCTTAAGCTCGTGTTTGTATCTTCTTACGGGGATGAGCCATGATAACTGGTTCTGGTTTGGACTGTGGTTTGCTATAGGTTTGGTAATCTATTTCTGCTATGGTTACAGAAACAGCAAGCTTAGAAAAGGTTAATTTTTCTATGAAATATTTTTTCTTTTTATTGCTTCTCATTTCAGCCGGCTGTAAAAAAGCTGATGAAAAAAGCAAGAATGGGACTGTTTCTGCCAGCCATGTTGATAAAACAATGCCGCCTTATAAAGAGTTTATATCATCCGTACAGAAAAAAACAGGAAAAGAAAAAGAAGAATATTTTTTTAAATTCATTAATTATGACGTTCCTCAATACTGGATACACACGCCCTGGTCATTTGCCGGAACCTCAAGAGAACCCCGAAAAGGAACCATTGCCTGCGGATATTTTGTAACCAATATCCTTTCGGATTATGGTTTTGATATCAACAGGGTCTATCTGGCACAGCAGGCTTCATCTGTAATGATCAAAAAGCTCTGTAAGGATGTAAAATATTTCAGTAAAAGGGAAGATTTAGAAAAATATATTTTAAATAAAGATAAAAATCAGGTATATATCGCTGGATTGGATTTTCATACGGGCTTTATTACCCGGGAAAACAGTGACACTTATTTTATTCATTCCAGCTACATTAAAAATAAAGGTGTAGTAAAGGAACTGACTAAAAATTCACAGGCATTAAATGCTTCCCAAACTTTTATGATCGGAACTTTAAATTATTAACCATGTCCGAAAGAATAAAAACATTCCGCGAATTTTATCAATTCTATCTCACGGAACACAGTAAAACAGGAACTAGAATCTTTCATTTTATCGGAACACTGCTTGTATTCGTTGTGATCGGATATGTGATCAGCTCAGGAAAAGAAAGATTTTTATGGTATGTACCGATATTCGGGTATGGTTTTGCCTGGATCAGCCATGCATTGATCGAAAGGAATAAACCGGCTACATTTAAATATCCATTGTGGTCGCTGATCTCTGATTTCAGGTTGTTTTTTGAACTATTGATTGGAAAGCAGAAGTTCAGCGGAAATTAAGGTTTAACCACAAAAGTCACAAAAACTTTGAGTGTACCGGCTTCACTGGAAAGCTTAATGCATCTATAAGTTTATATAAGCGTATGGTATTGTCATTCCGTAGGAATCCAAACAAGACACTTTAAAAATTGACAGGTGAGATTCCTACGGAATGACAGACTTTGAGAATTGGTTTTAAATACTATTTTATTAATATACTTAAGCATACTCCTTGTCATTCCGTAGGAATCCAAATGAGATTTTAAAAACTGACGGATGAGATTGACTTCGTCGAATCACTTCGTTAGGTTTCCTGCGGAATGACATAACTCCGTGAATGGGCTACTTTAAACAACACTACATTAAGTATTATCAAACATTGTTATTTCATATAAATCTATGACGTACAATTACAACTTAAGTCTTCCGTACCTTTGGGGATTTCGGGCGGAGGGGCTTTGCCCCCTCCGCCCGAAATCCCCAAAGGCCCTCCTACTTATTAAACTTTTTCTTCAGGCTGAACTTAAGCATATTCATCAGGCCCGGTTCAATAATATCAATCCCTAACCCAAAGTTACTATCCGCAATCATGTGGTGCGCTTCCCTGAATGCTTCAAAATCATTACGGGGAATTTCAAGATTCACCAAAGGCTTATAATCTATATAGACTGTAGCTCCATTTTTGGTAATCTTCTTACGGCTCGTATAATTGAAATAGGGATTACTGATCGTGCTTTCCTGAACCGTGTATTTTTCTTCCGTATCTATTTTCTGATCAGTATAAAGGTGAACTTCATATTTTTCGCTGTCGAAATTGTGCCAGAACGGAAGGTCTTCGTGTATAAAATCCCTTGCACTTGCTTTTACCACATTCCGGTCAAAATACATCAGGAATCGATTATTTTTAGGATCTGTATAATAAGGATTTTCCACCGCTGCATGATATTGGATTCTGAATTCATTCAGTTTTTTATCATCACTTATGATATCTATTGAGGCATCTTTAAAAATATTCCTGATATCGGTCCCGTTCCTGTCATTAGAGTAATTCAGGCCATAAAAAAGGAAATTATTCCAGCTGTCCACGATCTCCCGTTTATTGGTATTCCTGAAATACCTTCTCATGGCATTGGCACGGTTTCCTTTATAGGTAGTGGTAAGCTTTAAGTCTCCCGTAGTGCCTCGGGCATGGAATTCTACTTTTTCATCAATACAGTAATAAGGGAACCGATATGCTTTTCTTTCCTTCAGTTCCTGGTCCGATTTCACTTCCAGATAATGCATGAAATAAATAAACCCTCTGTTCTCAATCAGTCCGAATTCATCACGAATGGTTGCATCTATAAAATATATTTCTCCTTTATAGCTGACCTTTACAATAGCATGATTAAAGGTAAGCAACGACGGAAGATAGTATTTAATATAAAAATCTGTATTAAAATTCACAAGAACAATAGACGAATCAATACCTATATAATCCAGGATCACTTTTAAAAGGACAGATTTTGCTTTACAGTCTCCCTGCTTGTTCTGATAAGTAACGGATGGTTCCTGCGGCCTGTGACCATTCATTTCATCTGCATTGAAGATATAGTAGATATTGTTCTGAACATATTCAATAGCAAACTGAAGCTTCTCATCCTGATCAGCTATTGCATCCAGTTTTTCAACCAGATTGGGAGCAAAATCCTTCAGAGAGGCATTGCCATATATTTCTTCATAAATAGGGGCTATATAATTGGAAAGGTCTTTCCAGTTGCTGCTGGTGGCAAAGTCTATAAAAGGGAAAATTTCGCGGTTGGCATCCACAGGATTGATATAGTTTTTTTCTTCAATAATGAATTTCTTCCCTTTCTTTAGATAATTGGTCTCCGGCTCCAGTACATTCCCCATCTCATCCCTGAAAAATGTTTTTTTATATGCAATCGGTTCATTACGGTCATTAATGAAGGTGAACTTATAATTTCCGTACGCCCAGTAATTGTCTGGACTTACCCATACATATCGGGAAAATTCCTTCCTTAAAAAATCACGCTCCGTGAAGGTTTTTACCCTGGAATCTTCAAGAATCAGAACATCATACAGCCTTAAATCCTTTATGGTAATATTGATCTTTTTTGTACTGCTTAAGATTCCACCACCACTCTGGTTTTCATTATCCAGCACCTTAATCCTGGTATCCGGGATTTTATCTATTAATACTCCTTCTCTTAAAACACTGATCCGGTGTATCCCGTACATTTCATTTTCTTCAACCACCACATCCATTACTGAAGCTCTCTCCAGGTTGGAGGGTTCATTCAAGGTATAGGCCATACAGACATATTCGCTGTTTTCTATATTGCTTGTATAATAAATTTTATCCAGGAAATAGCAGTAGTCTCTGCCTTCATTGATCTGCCTCTCCGAAAAATCAGATTCCTTTATTCTCTCTATCAGCTGTTGGTCATCTACACTTCCTGCCCATGTTTCAGGCGGCCGGATACTGTAATTTTCAATTTGAATTGGGTTATCCATACTATATATTTATGATTTTGGTTTAAACTTGAGGCGTTCAAATTAGGTAATAAAAAACTAAAAAACAAGAGTAAAACCACTATACTACGCAACATGCACAGATAGATTTCGGCACAGTAATTATCACGAATGAGATTAACCCGACATTATGAAAAGCATCTGCCCGCTTCTAAAAAACATCATTCCCGCCTTAATTTTATTTTTAATTGTACAATGTACAGCTTCATCCCATGCATCATCAGGCATAAAAGAGAAAACATTTATCGTTGGGTCAGAAATGGGAGATTGTACGGTGTGATTCCCATGAAATGCCTTCAGGTAAAAGAAAACCGGCAGATATCTGGACCAATTTTTACAGCAATATTGAGGGAATTACATATGAATCGGGCTATGAATATGTTTTAAAAGTTAAAACGGCGAAGATCGCAGATCCTCCGGCTGACGGATCTTCTATAAGATATATTCTGGTAAAACAGGTTTCCAGAACACAAAAATAAAAGCTCCCGGAGGTCTGGGAGCTTTTACTATGTGAAAAATCTTAATGTTCATGGTCTTTCGGTGGTGGTGCATACTTACCTTTGGTGGTCTCCCCTACCGTATTGGCGGCAGTCATGGCCACTACGAGATCATTCAGCATATTACTCGCTGCTGTGGGGGAATTTGGCAGAAGCACAAGATTACTTCTGTTATTGGCCCCTACTGAATGCAGGGTATCATAATGTTGAGTAACCACAATTAAAGCCGATGCTTCGTGAGAATTGATATCTACATTGTTCAGCATTCTTACGGATTCCTCAAGACCTTTGGCTATTTCTCTTCTCTGATCTGCAATCCCTTGTCCCTGTAGTTTTTTAGATTCCGCTTCGGCTTTTGCTACAGCCACAATTCTGATTCTTTGGGCTTCGGATTCATATTCGGCAGCGGTTTTCTCTCTTTCTGCTGCATTGATCCTATTCATGGCATGCTTTACCTGCTCATCAGGGTCTATATCTGTTACCAATGCTTTAATGATATCATATCCGTAGCTTTGCATTGCTTCCTGCAATTCACCTTTTACAGCAACCGCTATATCATCTTTTTTAACAAATACATCATCCAGCTTCAGTTTAGGAACCTCTGCCCTCACAACATCAAATACATAGGAAGTGATCTGATCCTGTGGATTTTCCAGACGATAATAGGCATCCCCAACCTGGGTTCTGATCACCTGATACTGAACGGAGATTTTCATTTTAATGAATACATTATCCAGCGTTTTGGTATCGATCATCACATCCAGCTGCTGGATCCTGAGATTCATTCTTTTAGAGATCTGGTCAATGATCGGGATTTTAAGATGAAGCCCGGAATGTCTTACCGAGTGGAATTTTCCAAAACGTTCAATAATAGCGGCCGTTTCCTGTTTTACAATAAAGAAAGAGGCAAATAAGATGATAAGGCCGAAAAAAATAATGGGTCCTAATAAAAAAGGTGTCATAGTTTAATTTTTTGAATAAGTATTTATGTTTTGATATAAATATACTACTTTATTTGCAAACTAAACCGTCATTCCTATATCAATTCCTTTTATTTTCCTGTAAAGATCCGTTGCATAGTTGTCTGTCATCCCGGAAACAAAGTCTATAACTCCCAGTACTTTCTGATAATCAGTCCCGTTTTCATAGACAAATTGTTTCGGAAGCAGCTTTAAAGCCATCTTATCATAGGATTTCCTTTCTTCTTTGGATTTCAGGATAGACGGAATAAAATGATCCAATAGTTCATACATTACATTATAGCCTGCATTTTCAATTTCAACAACGGCTTTATGCCCGTATATTTTTTCAATGGAAAAGCTTTCTATATCCTGTAATGTCTTATTCTCAGATTTATAAATATCCAGCAGCGCTTTCTCCAGATTTCCGTGAAGAATGGTTTTAAAATTCTGCCTGTAAATGTCAATTGATTTATTGATCAGGGCATTAATGACTTTGGCCCTTAAATAAGAAATTCTTTCGTTATCATTATCAATAGAGGCCAGCTTGTTTTTTACCCGCTGAACATCATTGCTTTCTGACTTCACCAGCTCGAAAAACAAATTTTCACAATCGGATGTGGAAACAATACCCAGCCTGTGGGCATCTTCCATATCGATAATATTATAGCAGATATCATCTGCGGCTTCTACAAGCCATACAAACGGATGTCTCTTAAATATATAAGGATCTTCATTTTCTGCGATCAGCTTTGTTCCTTTGGCAATATCTAAAAATATGTCTTTTTCATTCTGGAAAAATCCGAACTTTTTCCTATGGATAATGCCCTTTTTCTTGGCGATGGCCTCACACGGATATTTGGCAATGCTTGCCAGTGTGGTCATGGTAAGCTGGATCCCGCCTTCATCTTTTCCCTGCTGTTGATGGGCAAGAACCCTTATAGCATTGGCATTCCCTTCAAAATTGACCAGATCGGCCCACTCTTTCTCTGAAAATTTAGGTTTCAGGTCATTTTCATTCTTCTCAAAGTAGCTGGCAATGGCATCTTCCCCGGAGTGTCCGAAGGCCGGATTCCCCACATCATGGCACAAACATGCCGCTGCAATTACATTTCCAAGGTTATGAAGGTAGAAATTTTTAGAGTCTTCTGTAAGATCGTTTTGAAAATTTTCAAAAATAAATTCTCCGATAATGCTTCCCAGGCTCCTTCCCACCGATGAAACTTCCAAAGAATGCGTCAGCCTGTTATGTACGAAAACACTTCCCGGAAGAGGAAAAACCTGGGTTTTGTTTTGCAGCCTCCTGAAAGCAGAAGAGAAAATGATCCTGTCAAAATCTCTCTGAAAATCCGTCCTTGAAGCTATGGTATGGGGATTATTGCCTGTACGCTGATTGGTAAAGATCTGGTTTAGATTCATCATTTTTCAAAATTACTTCAAATTTTGATTGTGAGAAAACTAAACCGTTTTATTTTTTAAAGCTGTTCTTTAAACGGAGCCATTATCCGTAAAATACCTGAAAAATTTTTCTCCTTTTTCTCCTAACTTAGTGTAACTAATAACCAAAAATCAATATCATGTCAGAATTAATGAAACAAATACTGGGAAGTTCCATTATAACCACCCTGCTGACCTCCATTATTGTTTATTACTTCCATAAAAAGACGGAAAGACAGAATGCCCTTATCAAAAGGGAATTTGATAATCTCGCCCAAAAAGACAATGCACATTTCGAATGGAGGAAAAATACGGTTGAATTATTGGGCCAGGTTTATCTTCACCTCAACAGGACTTCTCTGGGTTTTAAAAACAAATATTCCGGAATCAAAGACTATGATCCTTATTATGAAGACGAGGTCATTTATGACTCCAATAAGCATATCCGGGATCTATTAATCGAAAAGGGGCATTATTTACCTCCCGAATTACTGGATGAAGCATCCCGGCTTGTAGAGCATTTTGATGTATGGCTTACCAAATATAATCAGACAAGACTGGTGGAAAAGGACATTAAAACAAAGCAGATTTATGTAGGGCCTGATGGCTTCCGTTTCCCTGAAAATGCTGAAAAAATGTTCAAGGAAAAGTATATTGAGATGTTCAAAAGCCTGCACACATAAAAGTTTCATGAATGGGTCAGGATCCATATTACTGAAATTACCTGCTGACAATTTTATTGATCACGAACTCATTAAAAAAGAAGTCCCTGTAAACATTCCCTATCGGAATTTCATTTTTTCCGATAAATACCGTGTTATTATCAACAGATTCAATGTGCCTGGCATTAATAATATAGGATTTGCTTACTCTTACAAACCTATTCTTTGGCAGCTGATCCTGAATGGTTTTAATATTCATTGCGGTAATTACTTTCTGATTTTCCGTATGGATCACTACATAATCCTTTAAGCCTTCAATAAAAAGGATATGATTAAAATATACCTTAAACATTTTTCGGTCTGCCTTTACGAAAAAGTGATCATCCGTAATATTTTCAATGGGATTGCCGGGGTTTTCCGTTTTGAAAAGCTTCAGGTAAGTACGGGCTTTTTCTACCCCTTTCCGGAAACGTTCCAGTTTTATTGGTTTTATTAGGTAATCAATAGCATCCACTTCATAGCTGTCTATCGCAAATTCAGAAAATGCGGTGGTAAATATCACAAAGGTTTCTTTAGGAATATTTCTGGCAAACTCAATTCCGTTGATGCCCGGCATCTGGATATCGAGAAACACCAGGTCAACTGTATTATTCATCATAAAATGAGCCGCAGAATCCGCACCATTAAAATCTCCGGCTAAATTCAGATCATCGGCCCGGTCGATCAGCATCCGGATGGCTTCTCTTGCTAAAGGCTCGTCATCAACAATTATACAGTTCATAATTTTATGGTTAAAGTTACACAATACGTTTCTTTTTTATCTTCAATCTTTAAAAAATGGGACTGCGGAAATAACAGCTCCAGCCTTCTCCTGATATTGACCAATCCTAATCCCCCGGAATTGTTAACTGCTTTCTGAACAGGCTTGGAATTGATGCATTGAAAGAAAATCTCATGATCCCTGACATTAAAAAACAGATTGACATAGGATGACTTTGCAGAATCATTATTATGCTTGACGGCATTCTCCACAAACGAAATAAATAACAGCGGCGGAATCTGAATACCATTCAGGTTACCTTCTTTAGAGATCACAAAATCAAAACTGTCACGCCTTACTTTCTCCAGATTTAAAAAATCTTCCAGAAAATGGATATCCGAAGTTAGCAAAACTTTTTCTCTTGTACTGTCATATAACTGATACCGAAGCAGATCACTCAATTTCATTAAAACATGCGAAGCTTTTTCAGGATCTTTTTTGGTGAGTACATTGGCATTATTAAGCATATTGAACAGAAAATGCGGATTAATCTGGTTCTTGAGCTGTTCCAGCTCTGCCAAGGTTTTTGATCTTTCCAGCTCATCGATCAGTTGCTTATCCACTACCCATTTCTGAAATAATTTTATGGACGAAGAGGCGGAAATAAGTACAATGATAAGGGAAGAAAAAAGGGGAATATTCAGGTCATTTTCATCCGAAAGCGAATTAAAGAAATAACAGCCGACTGCTGATATGGCAATGATGATCAAAACAGATATAGCATATAAAGCATATTTATTCCTAAACAGCAGTTTCGGGACCAGCCAGTACATATTGGTATAAAATAAAAGCAAAAACAGCAGTAAAGTCAAAGCGGGTTCCGCAATTTCCGAAGCACTGTTAAATAATATAGCTCCAATAAAAATGATCAGCAGCAAATGCCGGAACAGCCTGTACCGGGAAGAAATTAAAAACTGGAACAAGCGGTTCTCATTAATATGTTGTTTTTGCAGAGCTTCATCCATCGCCTGATAAGTATATGAGACAAATTTAAAACTTAAAAACGCTTCAAATCGTATTTTATACGAAAGCTTATTTTTTTTATACAAAAAAGAAATCGTTTAGCTGATCCCGAAATAAGGGTTTATTTTTAGTAGTAGCTAATGACCGTTTGATATAAAAAATGATCTGTTTGGTATAATTGAGAAAAAGGCAACTCCATAAAACAATAGTTTCGCTCCAGATTCTATAATTAATCCAAACTTTTAAAATGATCCATAAAAAATTGTATCTGCCCTTGTTTGTCACGCTTACAACCATGGCGTATTCCCAGGAAAAAGTTACCTTAAGCGGCACTATTGCTAACGAAGCGAGTAATGAGACCCTTATTGGGGCAAGCATCAGTATTCCGGAGGCGAATACTTATATTACCACCAATTCTTACGGGTTCTACTCCATTACCCTGCCCAAAGGAGATTACACTCTTATTATCAGTAATACCGGTTTTGACAATGTAGAGGAAAAGATCTCATTGACTGAAAACACGAAAAAGAATATTGTATTGGCTGAAAAAAGCAAAGCAATAGAGGAAGTTGTCCTGAAAGCGACCAGCACAAAAGCCAATATCCGCAAACCTGAAATGAGTGTGAATAAGCTTTCAATAGCTACCATCAAAAAAATGCCTGCGGTAATGGGCGAAGTGGATGTTTTAAAATCTATACTGCAGCTTCCCGGAGTGGCCAATGCACAGGAAGGATCATCAGGATTTAATGTAAGGGGCGGATCGGTAGACGGAAATCTCGTCTTACTGGATGAAGCGGTGGTATATAATACTTCTCATTTATTCGGTTTCTTTTCTGTTTTCAATTCCGATGTCATTAAGGATCTTAAATTGTATAAAGGAGGCATTCCCGCGAATTACGGAGGCAGAATATCTTCTGTACTGGATATTTACCAGAAGGAAGGGAATAATAAGGAATATCATGCAACCGGAGGAATTGGTGCAATCTCAAGCCGTTTATTAGTTGAAGGCCCCATTGTAAAAGAAAAAAGCTCTTTTGTTGTCGCTGGAAGGGCATCGTATGCACATCTCATCATGAAACTGGCTAAAGAACCCAATTCCGCCTACTTTTACGATCTGAATGCCAAGCTAAATTACAGGCTTAATGATAAGAACAGCATTTTTTTATCAGGATATTTAGGGAATGACAATATGAATTTCAATGACAGCTTTATCAATACGTATGGCAATTCCCTTCTCAACATAAGATGGAATCATATATTTTCAGATAAGTTGTTTTCCAATGCATCCGTCATATACAGTGACTACAATTACGGGCTGCGGTTAAAATTTGTAGGGATCGACTGGAAATCAGAGATCAAAAATTACAATTTCAAATATGATTTCAAACATTATTTATCCAATAAACTTAATCTGAGCTATGGATTAAATTCCATTTATTATCAGTTCAATCCCGGCACCATCAATCCTTTTGATGCTTCTTCGAGCATTAATCCTGATCAGATCGCGAAAAAATATGCTTTCGAAAATGCATTATACATCAGTGCAGAACAAAAAATTTCGGAAAAACTTTCCCTTAACTATGGACTCCGTTACAGTAATTTTCAACGGTTAGGCAATGAAAGGGTAAACACTTATGCCAATGATCAGCCCGTTATTTTCAATCCTGAATTACAGATCTATGAGGAAGCTTCACCTACAGGAAGCATATCATATGATAAAAATAAAAAGATCTTTGGATTTGGAAATCTGGAGCCCCGGCTGGCTGTTGCTTATTCTTTAAACGACAATCAGTCTGTTAAGGCAAGCTATAACCGGATGAGCCAGTACATTCATTTGATATCCAATACGGCTTCCGTTTCTCCTCTTGATATCTGGGCACCGAGTGATCAGTATTTAAAGCCTGAGATACTGGATCAGGCAGCACTTGGTTATTTTCAGAATTTTAAGAATGGGAAGTACTCATTGGAAGTAGAAGCTTTTTACAAGAAAATAAAAAATAAGGCCGATTATATCGATGGTGCCGAACTCATTGCCAACAAAGCGATCGAACGGGTACTCCTTAACGGTGAAGCGCGTGCATACGGCTTGGAAGTCATGGCAAGGAAAAACAGCGGGAAATTAACAGGCTGGCTTTCTTATACCTTATCCAGGGCAGAGCAAAGAACACCGGGCAGAAATGCCGATGAGCCAGGGATCAATAACAGAGAATGGTACCGTGCCAATTATGATAAAATGCACAATTTTTCCCTTACTGCAGCCTATCAGTTCAGTAAAAAATGGTCTTTTGGAGGGATCTTTACTTTTCAATCGGGAAAAGCAGCAACATTCCCGAATGGAAAATACCAGTATCAGGACATTACTATTGCCAGTTATGGATCAAGAAATGAAAATTCGCTTCCTGCCTATCATCACCTGGATCTATCCGCAACGTATACTCCAAAGCCGGATAAGAAAAAAAAATGGCACAGTGAATGGGTTTTCAGCATTTATAATGTGTATAACCGAAGCAATGCGGCATCATTCACTTTCGGGCAAAATCCGGATTCGGGGCAGAGCGAGGTAAGAAGGATGTCAATATTTGGGATCATCCCGAGTGTAACCTACAATTTTAAATTCTAATTTCTAAAATAAATACGATGAAAATATTTAAAAAATTTATGATCATAGCAATGGGATTATTTTTAATAGCCTGTGAAGATGTGGTGGAAGTCGATCTGGATAAAGCAGAACCTGAATTGGTAGTAGATGCCTCTATAGATTGGGAAAAAGGGACGATAGGGAAAGACCAGAAGATCAGATTATCCACTACAACAGGATATTACAGCAGTGAATTTCCTACTGTTTCGGGAGCGAATATCGTTGTAACCAATTCGGCAAATGCGGTCTTTAGTTTTATAGAAAATCCGGATAAGAAAGGAGAATATATCTGCTCCAATTTTGAACCCGTGATCGGGGAAACTTATACATTGACCATTCTTTTAAACGGCGAAACTTATAAAGCCGAAGAAAAATTAATGAGTGTCCCTGATATTGAAGATACTATAGAGCAGAACAATTCCGGAGGAATGGCTGGAGATGAGGTGGAGATCACCTATTATTATCAGGATAACGGCGCTCAGGAAAACTATTACCTGAACCGCATTACAACTCATCTCGTAGCATTTCCCCAATACCAGGCGGAAGATGATGAAAACAACCAGGGAAACCTAACCCCCATGTTTTATTCGCATAAAGACCTTAAAGCCGGAGATGTAATTCATATAAAGCTATATGGAATTTCTAAAAGATATTTTGATTACTTCAGAAAGCTGCTATCTGCATCCGGCAATGATGACAGCCCGTTTCCAACAACACCTACTGCTGTCCGGGGCAATATTTTGAATCAGACCAACAGCAAAAATTCTGTTTATGGGTATTTCAGGTTATCGGAGGTAGCCGTTAAGAGTTATACCATTCAATAATGTAGATTTTAAGAATTTTCTTAATACAGAAATCCATTTTTGTTTAAAATTTTATCATAAAGAAATGGAATGTATAATGATGTTATGCATTCCATTTCTTCTTTTTTGGATTTTCAGGTCCAATATGGAAGTATTCAAAACTTTGTGAATTTTTCAAAATTTTACATACAACACAATTAATGCATTAATAAATTAACAAAAACACATTAAATGAATATAAATAAAACATTACGAAAATTTAACACAAAAACCCCACAAACACCTGATATACATCATAATTTTAAGTTTGGAATATCAAATAAAAGGCATAAATTTGCATTATCAAATTAACAAAATATATCAAATAATTTAAAAATTAAACAAAATGGTAACTTACATCGGAATCGCAACATGTTTAGTAGTATTTGCTTCTTATTTCGCAACAATCAGAAGAGAAAGAACTAACTAAAATTTCCACAACTCAATTGTATTGTATTATGTTTTTAATCTGAACCTTCAGATTTCCGCTCTTTTACTCATTGGGAGTAAAAGGGCAATAAAAACATAAAAACCACTTATTAAAGTAACAAATCTTAAATTATATACATCCGCTTTTTATAGGCGGATTTTTTATTTATTGAAAAACATTAATTTTATTAAAGTATTTTAATTAGTAATTGTTTTTTATTAGATATTTATTAATTTTAGGAAAATATAATTTGTATTAATAATGCCTCAATTTGAGTATTCTAACCAATGGTGAAAGCCCAATTAAAGCAAAAAAAGTAAATATTGTATAAACATGAAAAAAAATATTCCTTTTCTACTTTTAGCTCTACTCTTAAATTCCTGCTTAAATGAATCAGAAAAAAAAACGGATAAGAACTCTATTAGTGATAGTTCGAATAATATTCAAAATCTAAAGAATATAATGACAAGCAAGCCCTTTAACAAAGCAAAGCTATTAACTACTACAGACCTCAATCGAGTATTAGCTATTCAAGACAGTTTAAAAAGTACAGGTATCACTAATCCTATTGATATAGACAATATAATCTTAAATCAAGTGAAAGGCAATTTGGTAGAGTATGTAGCTTGGGGAGCTGGTAGAACTTTAAAGGGCTATAATGTAAGGATTGAGAAGCTTGAGATTTCAAGTTTTAATATTGTATGGGACAATATTAGTCAAAGAGAGGATTTTACCGAACGCTATTTTGATATTTATCAACAGGCAAATTGTGCTTCAACACCTCGACAATGGAAGGAGACACTTGAATTGAAAAATATAGCAAATGAATCTGTTATATTTCATAAAAACAACTATTTTAAATCTTCAAAAGAGATTGCCTTTAAAGTAGATATCCCAGCAACTCCTAACCATATTATTCAAAGAATCGTTTTTAGTACACCAGATGAATGGTTAACAAAAAACTCTGTAGTCACAAATAATTCAAGAGTTGTTGAAATTGAAATTCCTGCGGAGAAAAAAGCTTTTGTTAAGCTACAAAAGATTATAAAAAATAATATCATTCCGTATACAGTAACTATTCAAATTGACGGAAAATTACTTGCCGACTATAAGTGGAATGATAGTAAAGGTAAAGGTAGTATCAAGAATTATAGTTCACCTATTTCCAAATTTATACCTATTGAAAAAAGAACGTTTACCATCACCGGCTTTAGAAAGATTGGCAAAGCCGGAAATTTAGAAGTCATATTTGATGAAAGGCCAGTTAACAGGACCGAAGATTGTATCTTCTAAAAAAGGAATTATTAAGTCTTTAATCAAAATAATTGCTAATGATTGATCTGACAAAACTAAACTATTCGTTCATATAAAAATCTAAGCTAACTATAAAACGAGTTTAAGTGCAAACTTAAGATTAAATTCATAAATGAAATTTAGTAAATAATTTGAAATTTTGTGCTTCGAAAACCACTCGAAAGCAAAGTCCGAAAATGTTGATCAATCAACAATCCTTCTCTCTGCAACACAAAGCAAAATCCCTCTCAAAACTGAAAGGGATTCATTATATCTAAAAATTAGCTATTCTATTACATATAAGCCTCAATCGGCTCACAGGTACAAACCAGATTTCTGTCCCCATAAGCTTCATCTACTCTTGAAACGGAAGCAAAAAATTTGTGTTCCCTTACCCACTCCAGCGGATAAGCTGCTTTTTCCCTGCTGTATGGCTTATCCCAGGAATCAGAAATCACCAGTTGTTCCGTATGCGGAGCATTTTTCAAAACATTATTGGTTGCATCGGCTTCACCGTTGGCAATTTCATCAATCTCTTTTTTGATAGAGATCAGTGCATCTGCAAAACGATCGATTTCTGCCTTGCTTTCAGATTCTGTAGGTTCGATCATTAATGTTCCGGCTACCGGGAAAGAAACCGTAGGCGCATGGAAACCATAGTCCATTAATCTCTTCGCTACATCAGCGACCTCAATTCCTAATGATTTGAACTGACGGAAATCTACAATACATTCGTGGGCCACTCTTCCGTTCTCATTTGAGTATAAGATCGGGAAATGCTCTGCCAGTATCTCTTTTAAATAATTGGCATTTAAAATGGCATGTTCTGTGGCTTTTTTCAGGCCTGAAGTTCCCAGCATTTTAATATAGGCATAAGAAATATTCAGGATCAGCCCTGAGCCGTATGGTGCGGCAGAAATTCCTTCAATAGCTTCTTTAGTCCCGATTCTGATATTTGCATTCGTAGGAAGGAAAGGAACCAGGTGTTTAGCCACACAGATAGGGCCAACTCCGGGGCCACCTCCTCCGTGAGGAATGGCGAAAGTTTTGTGAAGATTAAGGTGGCAAACATCTGCCCCGATGTTACCCGGACTTGTAAATCCAACCTGAGCGTTCATATTGGCTCCATCCATATAGACCTGTCCTCCGTGCTGGTGAATAAGGTTGGTAATTTCTTTAATATTGGCATCGAAGAAACCGTAAGTAGACGGATATGTGATCATCACACAGGATAAGTTCACAGAATGTTCTTCCGTTTTGGCTTTCAGGTCTTCGAAATCGATTTCCCCGTTTTCAAGGTTCTTCACTACCACGATCTTCATTCCCGCCATTGCTGCGGAAGCAGGATTGGTTCCGTGCGCAGATTGAGGGATCAATACTACATTTCTGTGGCCTTCTCCTCTTGAAATGTGATATTCCCTGATCACCATTAATCCTGCATATTCTCCCTGTGCGCCAGAGTTCGGCTGCAATGAAGTTCCTGCAAAACCTGTGATCTCAGCAAGATCTTTTTCCAGCTCACGGATCATTTCCTGATACCCGGTTGCCTGATCTACCGGTACAAATGGATGTACACTTCCCCAATGATCCCAGGAAAGCGGGAGCATTTGAGTTGCTGCGTTCAGTTTCATGGTACAGGAACCAAGAGAGATCATTGAATGCGTCAGTGACAAGTCTTTTCTTTCCAGACGCTTGATGTAACGCATCAATTCTGTTTCCGTATGGTATTTATTGAATACTTCTTCCGTAAGAATTTCGTCTTTTCTTAAGATATCTGCAGGAATATTGTAGGCTTCTTTTATTTCCAATTTGAAAGCCTGCTTATCTTTAAACTGGGCAAATGAAGTCATCAGATAGTTCAGTTTCTCCAGCGTTGTACTTTCGTTGATCGCAATGCTTACAACACCTTCTGTGAAATAGTTCAGATTAAGCTTGTGATCTCTCATCATTCTTCCTAATCTTCCTTTTTCATCCTCACTCATTAAGATTTTCACCGTATCAAAGATGGGCTCTTCTGCGGTGTTATATCCTAAAGCTTTAAGGCCGTTACGTAAAGCATTTGCTTTAAAGTGGATCTGATCAGCTATATAATTCAATCCTTTCGGGCCGTGATAAACCGCATACATCCCTGCCATTACCGCCAAAAGAACCTGAGCCGTACATATATTTGAGGTCGCTTTTTCTCTCTTGATGTGCTGCTCTCTTGTCTGTAGAGCCATTCTCAATGCACGTTTCCCGTACATATCCTGAGAAACCCCGATAATTCTTCCCGGAATGTCTCTTTTATACTCTTCCCTGCAGGCAAAGAATGCCGCATGGGGCCCGCCGTATCCCATTGGAATACCAAATCTCTGGGTCGTTCCCACAGCACAGTCAGCACCCATCGATGCCGGGGATTTCAGCTTAACCAAAGCCATCGGGTCACAGGCTACTACCACCTGAAGATCCAACCCTTTATATCCGGCGATATCTTCCGTATAATCTAAAACGATACCGTTTTTACCGGGATATTGTAACAATACTCCATAATAAGAAGCATCAAACTGGTGGGTCCTGTGATCTCCTGTTACAATTTCGATTTCCAGCCCTTCTGCTTTCGTTTTTAAAACTGATACGGTCTGAGGCAGAACCAATTCGGAGACAAAGAATTTATTGGCTCCGTTTTTCTTCTGGTCTTTAGTCCTGTTGTTGAGGAACATATGCATTGCTTCAGCAGCAGCCGTAGATTCATCCAGCAGAGATGCATTAGCTAATGCAAAACCTGTAAGATCGCATACAACAGTCTGGAAATTAAGAAGAGCTTCCAGTCTTCCCTGTGCTATTTCCGCCTGGTAAGGGGTATAAGCCGTATACCAGCTCGGATTTTCAAAAATATTTCTCTGAATAGCCGATGGTAAAAGCGTATTGTAATATCCAAAACCGATATAGCTTGTAAACTCAGTATTTTTCGATGCTAATTCTTTCGAGTGATTCAGCATTTCGTATTCTGAAAGGGGTTCTGAAATTTCAAGGTCTTTTTCTAAACGGATAGAAGATGGGATGGTCTGAGAAATCAACTCTTCAATACTTGAAACGCCAACTTTTTCCAACATCGCCTGTTTATCGGCTTCATTAAGGGAAATGTGGCGATTCACAAACTGTTCTGTATTCATTTTTTTTATTAGATTTTGTTTGTAAAAAAGATGGGTAAAAATACAATTTTTTAAGGGATTGTACAACAAGTGTAAACAGCAGATAATTCACAGATGATTTTAATGCCCCACATTGAGATCAGCAATATAAACTGTTTTACCGGATAAGTTCCAAAATCTTATCCTGTTTTCTGAAGCTGTAAAACATACCCGGCTTTAACAATAAAACATGCTGATAATCAGCTTTTAAATATTTTTCAAAAATTTATTAATTATATTTATTCTAAATTAATATATTTGTAGCATGAATATGATCGTTCCTTTCAAAGTACCCCCATTAACGCCTGTATTTGCTTTCAATAATGAAGACCTATACTGCGAGAAAAAGTCTTGCTGTAAGAAGTTCAAGAAAGGGAAAAGGTGTAAAAAGTGTCCCGGAAGAAAAAAATTAGCTTAGTCTAATTAAAGCTTTTGACCAGAAAATAAATGGCCAGTATAAGCAGTACTACGGCCAGAAATATTCTCATAATTTTCGGCTGGCCATGTGGGTTGGCAACAGTTCTACGCTGAGATTTGAACAGATCTTCCACATTATTCCTGAATTTCTCCGTATCATTTTCAAAAACCTCCGTGATTGTAATTCCTCTGACAACAGTCTTATGCAGTAATGAATTAGTTGCATGAAGCAGGATCTGGAATTTTCCGTCTCTAAACTCGGTAATCTTAAATATTCTTTCACCATACGCTTTTTCCAGACCGAAAGGCAGGACTTTCACTACATCAGCGTTGTGAGTCTGCCAATTGATGATGATTTCTTCCCCTTTTTTGGCATGGATTTTATTAGCCGTAAAGGTTTTGATCAGGGGCGGAAGATTGTATCTGAAATTTTTCTGATGGCTTTCTAAATTCTGATCGTAAGCCTTTTTTCTGACCGAATCCGTCAAGACCTCATAAGCTTCCTGAATTTCACGGAAACGATCGGCAAAGAAATCATCATTTCCGTTTTTATCCGGATGGTATTTTAAAGACAGCTTTCTATATGCCTTTTTGATGTCTTCTTCCGAAGCATCATGAGAAATTCCCAGGAAATAGTAGTAGTCTTTCATGTAACCCTGCAAAAATAAGGATTTATTTTTCGAATTTATTTTTATTTGTTGCTAAAATGGTTAGAATACTTGTCATTTAGTATGCTTTTTAAACGCAAAGGGTGCAGAAAAATTTAAAGTTTTTTACTGTTTTTGAAGAGCACAAAGGCGTTCCACTTAGCGAAGATTGGATAAAATTGCCATTCCGGACAAAATCACAGGTTTTATTTAGCATGCAATCTTTAATAAGATCTATTTATACTGTATTTATCATTCCGAATATAAATTGAAGACTTACGAGTGTAGTTCAGAAGTGTAGTGAAGGATCTCTATTCTGGCATATAATTGCTAAAGTCTCCGATATTGAAAGTATGAGCCATTAAGATTGAAATAAGTAATTCAGATTATTAAGTTTTAGATTCTTCAGGAACTACGTTCGCAAAACTTTGTTTTGTGTTCAGAATGGAATGGCAGAGGGTGTTAAAAAGAATGCTAAAATAGAATACCTATAAAAATATTTTCAGGATTTTGTTCGACATAAGGGCATTGATGTTGTATAAAAAGGCTCCGGCGCGGGAAGCTTTGCTTCCCGCGCCGGAGCTAACAATTTCAATTGAGTTTAATAGTCTGATTATGCTTCAAAACTTTCGTTTTTCTTATTGCAGCATCTTGAATTGAATTTCTTTTTAAATTTTCCTTTCATTTCCTGATACTGCTCCTCATTCATTTCCCGGATCTTATCTGCAAGGCCGAAAGGCGATCTTTCTTTAATTCCATATTCATCAAATATACCTTTCATGAATTTTTTTCTTTGTCCTACTTTTTTAGCAGCTAAAGCTACTCCTACAACGGCCAGTGCTCCCAAAGCACCTTTTAATGCTGAATTTTTCATTTTTCAAAATTTTAAATTTTACTACTTCTTGTTTTTTTATATAGACGAATGAAATTTAATTTTACTTTACTACTTCTTTAAAAATTTCAGATCATTCGTTGTTTCTGTTGAAGAATCCTCCTGCACATCTCTTTCTCCATACTTCCTTAAATTTTTCTCTCTCCTCAGGAGACAGTTTATCCATTTTCTCCATCATTTTTCTTTCTTTAAAATCCCGTACTCCTCTTCCAAATTTACCATGGAAACCTCCAAAAAGGATCTTACTTAGCACCAATATTCCCATTGCCTGCCAGAATGTAATGGATTTTACCCCAAGGATTTCGGGAAGTAAAGCATTCCAAAGCCACATCACGATCCATGTAACCGCTAAAAAGATCAATGGCGGGCATAGGATTAAAAGAGGCCAGGCTTTTTTGTATTTGTTATTCATAATATCTTCTTTCTAACTGTTTAAATCTTCGTATAACTTTCTTAATCTGTTCCTTAAATGCTTCACAGCATAATTTTTCCTGCTGATGATAGTTTTAATATTTTCGCCCTGTTCATCGGCTATTTCCTGGAGCGTTCTGTCATTTAATTCGTTTTCAACGTAAACCAGCCTCTGCTTTTCAGGAAGTTCTTCGAGGGCTTCAAAGAGCTTTTTCCAGATCTCATCCTGAAACATCTTCACTTCCGGTCCGGCGCTTTCATCCATAAGCAAAATATCTTTGATAGAAAAATCACCATCCTCATCTTCATATACAAAATCCTCAAGATTCTCTGTTTTCTTTTTACGGTAACGGTCTGTGATCTTATTGGCCGTAACCCGATACAGCCAGCCCCCGACATTCACAATCTCCGAAAGATTGGTAAGGCTGCTGAACTGATACCACACTTCCTGCAGAATATCTTCCGCATCCTCCGTATTTTTTACTTTGGGACGGATATAGGACATCAGTTTCCCGCCGTATTTAGAAACGGTCTGCGAAATGATATTTTCCTTTTCCTGTTGTGGCATTATTATTTTTTCGACGATCTCCATATTGCTATGACGATCGGCCTTTTGTTTTTACTTTAATAAATTTAAAATATTTTTATTTAAGGCTGATTTTGCTTGTCATTCTGTACACAAAACAAAGTTTTGCGAACGTAGTTCCTGAAGAATCTAAATTACTAATTAAATCTTCATGGTTCAAATTTTAAATTGCCAGGAACCTGATCAGATATTTATAAAATAAAGAGATTCTTAACTACGTTGTGCTTCATTCTGAATGACAGCACCTATATTTACAAGAAACGGAAAGCAAAATACTTTCCGTTTTATTTTTTCTGAAAATTTGTCAGTTTTTAATTCAAATAAATACCGAAATACCACGTCCATGCAATTAAAATGATCTGCATCGGAATCCTTTCCTTATAAAGATATTCCATTCCGGGACCGGTATAATCTGCCTTAAATATATTGATATTTTTCTTTGATGAATTGATATTAGCTACAAAAACCAAAAGGTAAAAAATAATCAGCAAGATAGCAGTGGTCTCCCGGATCGAGGGGATCATCAGTCCGATTCCTGCTGCAATTTCAATGATTCCCGTGGCATATACCCAAAACATTTTAGCAGGAATAAAATCCGGAATCATCATGGCCATTCCTTTCTGAAATTTAAAATGGGAAAAGCCGGTGAAAATAATGAAGACCGCCATTCCGAGATTGCCCGGGAATAAAAAATTCCAGCTCCCCTGTAATACTTTTGTCCCCAGCAAAGCCAGAATAAAGGCGCCGAAAAGGATTATCAATAACTTCATATGTAATATATCTCGCAGATTGTGCAGACCAGGCAGGTTTTTATTTTGCTTGAAATTAATAAGTTTACATGTTTATTTCTTTCTCAATAAAATACCATACTATCTGTGAAAATCCGTGTAATCTGTGGTTAATAAATACTCTCTCTAATTATTTTTTTTCAGCCAGTTCCTTTATCACTTCAAAACCTTTTATAAAGCCGGTATTCATATGCTCTTCCCAAGCTTTATCTATCTGCACTTCTGCGTGAAGCTTCGTTTTTCCGTCCAGATCGGTCAGAAAGTACTTTTCAAAGGAACCGCTCCACTCCATCACTTCTTTGCTTTGGGTATCTTCTACTCCGTTGCTTACCATTCCCAGATGTTTAAAAACAATCTGATTAGGCTCGTCCAGACTATCTATCGTAGAGACCATTCCTTCATCATTGGCATTAAGGAAGTATGTTTTTCCGCCTACTTTCCAGTCAGATTTCATTTTAGATTCCGATCCCGGACTGAAAAATTTCGTCCATTCAGTGTATGTTTCAGCTCCCCAAAGAATATCCCATACTTTTTGTAAAGGTGCATTGATCACTGTTTCAAAAGATAATGTTTCCATTGTAATACATTTTAATTTGATAATAAAGAATAATAAAAATAAACCATTAAGGTCACATTAAGTTGTTAAGAATATTAAGCTTTTGCTTTTTAATACTATTCTTATTTTTTTATGACATCAAAGTTAATTTAAAGCTGGTTTTCTGAAAGATTTTTCACGATTCCCAATGCTTTTGGAAACCTGTCTTCAAAAAATCCTTTGAATTCAACAGGTGTTTGGATTACTCCTTTCAAAAGAGTGCCTTCTTCCGTTTCTTCTAAAATATACGATTCGGTGGCTTCACCCCAATCCTGTGGCTGCTCAACACCATCGTAGATCTCTCCCAGATGCAGGAATTTCATTTCTCTGTCAGGCACATTTTTCTCTACACGGCTATACATCCCGTTATTCTCTGGGTCAAAAAATTTCACGATACTCCCTTCCTCCAGGCTTCCCTGGTAAAAAGAGCCTTCCGTGAAAGCAGTAGTCCACTGCCTGTACGTAATGTCGTTCCAAAGCACATTCCACACTTTTTCGGGAGATGCATTAATGTGAACTTCAAAAAATAACGTTTCCATATTTCTAAATAAATCTTTGTAATTAATTATCCGCCTACGAAGCCACCGCCATTGATGTGGATTACTTCTCCCGTCATATAGCTTGCATCTTCAGAAGCAAGGAAAACAAATGCCGGCGCAACTTCTGAAGGTTGTCCTGCACGTTTAAGCGGTGTATCTTTCCCGAATGTTGAAAGATCCCTGAAAGTCTCTTTTACAAGCGGTGTCCATATTGGCCCGGGAGCAATTCCGTTGACGAGGATTTTTTTCCTGGCAAGATTGGATGATAATGACCGGATAAACGATAGAATGGCTCCTTTTGTCGCTGCATAATCGATCAGATGGTCACTTCCGCGGTAGGCTGTAACAGAAGTAGTGCAGATAATCCTTCCTCCTTCTTTTATTAAAGGTAAAAACTCTCTTGTAAAGGCAATCATCGAAATAATATTGGTATTGAAGGTATCCTGTATCTGATCATCCGTGATCTTTTCAAGGGAGCTTCTGGAAGTATGGATCCCGGCATTATTCACCAGGATATCCAGATTGTCCCACTTTTCCTTAATCTTTTTCAGGCATTTTGTCCTGAAAGTCCTTTTGGTAAGGTCTCCTTTAAGCAAAACACATTGTTTCCCTTCTTTTTCCACCAGTTTCTTTGTTTCTTTTGCATCTTTGTCGCTTTCTTTATAAATGACAGCGACATCTGCACCTTCTCTTGCAAAATGAATGGCTACAGCTTGCCCTATTCCACTGTCCCCACCGGTGATTACCGCTTTTTTATTGAATAATTTCCTGCTTCCCAGGTAATTTTCACGGATAATTTCAGGGAATATCCCATCTTTAGGGACTTTTGACTTAGATTGTGACTTGTTCTGTGTTCTCATAAGCAAATCTTTTATAGATCACATCAAACAACAAGCCGAAACAACTTTAGGAATGATAAGCTTCTTCTAAATCCTTTACAATAATCTTCTGCATTTTCAGCATAGCCTTCACGACTTTCTGAGCTTTTTCCTGATCAGAGTCACTCATCAGCTGGATCAGCCTCTTAGGAACAATCTGCCAGCTGAGGCCAAATTTATCCTTTAACCAGCCGCACATGCTCTCTCTGCCACCATCAGAAACCAAAGTATTCCAATAATGATCTGTCTGCTCCTGATCATCCGTCATGACTACCATAGAGATCCCTTCGCTGAAATCAAACGGATGGTCATAAGAATTATCCATACAGAATACACTGTAATTATCGATCACAAAATGAGCATGCTGAACATTTTCAGCCGGTTCCGGGATATCATGTCCTTCAGCTCCTTGTCCATATTCCAGGACATTCCCGATTTTTGAATTAGGAAAAGTGCGGGTATAAAGTTCCATAGCTTCCATAGCTTTCCCATTATTCTGATGAATGAACATCAGGGTCGGAATAATTTTCTGGCCACTGGCTTTTTCACCCAGGAATAATTGCCATGTCACTCCATACTTATCCTTAACCCAGCCATATTTTTTGCTCCATGAGTAAGAATCCAGAGCCATTAACGCCACTCCCCCGTCCAATAACTGATCCCAATATTGCTGAACCTCATCTTCGGTTTCACAAATGACCATAAAGGATATGGAAGGATTCTTTTTAAAATGAGGCCCGCCGTTCAAAAGCATCAACTTCTGCCCAAACAGGTCTATATTGATGACCATAGGGGTATCCGCAGTAATTTTTCCATCGAATATATGGCAATAAAAATCTGCGGACTGTTTTGCGTCTCCATCATACCAGAGACATGGAAAAATATCGTTATTCATAGTTTTATATTTAAGAATGGGGTAAATAGTTTATACTTGTCATTATGAACTTAGAAATTTCTTTGTGCCGAAATCCACATTATGCTTCTGAATTTCGTTGGCAGGCCTTTCAGTCTGTATTCTGAATGACAAGGTATTTGCTTTAAATTTTTATCTATCTTTAAAAATAAGATTATTTGCTTTCATATGATCTTTCAACTTTTTCATTGTATTTTTTCCAAAACCATGGAACTGCATCACCTCTTCTTCGGAATAATTCGACAGTTTTTCCAAAGAATCTATTTTTTCTTTTTCCAAAGCCCGTCTGGCGGGCATTGCAACAATGCCCTGAAGAAAATTCCCTTTCACGATATGGTCATCAGTACAAACGGAATTTAAACATTTTGCCATTATCACCAGATTGATCATGACTGTCAGAAGAGGGATTAATGATTTTCAACGTATTTGTGGAAATGATTAAGAATAGCGTACCAGCCTTCTCTCTGCATTTCTACGGAATTCTGCTTTTCGGGATCAAAAATTTCGGTAACTTTCGTAGTGTTGTCATCCACCTTATCAAAGATCACCTCTACTTTTCTTCCATCTTCCATATGATATTTTATTTTTTCATTAGGAATAACCTCATCATAAATTCCTTCGAAATCGAATCCGAAACTTTTATCTTTTGCTTCCATCCTGTTTTTGAACTTCCCGCCGACCCTGAGATCATTTTCAGAACTTGGACAATGCCAGCTTTCATGGGCAAAGTTCCATTTTGTAATATGTTTAGGAGTGTTGAAATAGTCCCATACTTTTTCGGCAGGAGCTAAAATGGTAATATCAATTTTAATAGGTTCCATAGGATTATATTTTTATAGTGGTGGATGTAAAGGGTAACCGGAATTCAGCTACCCTTTTATAATCAGGTTAAATATAAGATTATTTTGTGTATTCTTCATTATAATTCACCATCCAATGAACACCATATTTATCCTGGAAGCTTCCGAAATAGTCTCCCCAGAACTGGTCTTCGATCGGCATTTCTACATTACCGCCTTCGGAAAGCCCTTTGAATATCCTGTCTGCTTCTTCTCTTGAGTCCGGAAAAATGGAAACATAATTGTTGTTACCCACATTCAGGGTCTGCCCGAATGCCGGAACGATATCTGAAGCCATTAAAAGATCCTGCCCGATCGGAAGGGCAATGTGCATTACTCTGTTTTTCTCTTCTTCCGATAAGTTTTCGGTTCCGGGAGCATTACCCATTCTGTGAATATCGCCAAGAAATTCTCCCCCGAAAACAGATTTGTAAAAGTTGAAAGCTTCTTCTGCTTTTCCGTCAAAGTTTAAGTACGGATTTAATTTAGCCATGATTTTTAAGTTTAAAAGTTAGTATTAAAGTTTATGTTTTTATGTTTTGAGCCTTTAAGCTTTGGTTAGTTTGTTAAGGATATAAGATCTGTTTTCTTCTTAAAGCTCAAAATCAAGATGATGTATTTTCGCTCAGCGTAATGTCTTAAAAAAGAATCTCAGAATCTGTTTAAGTTTCATTTATACATTTGATTTTTTAGCATTATTATTGTTTACAAAAAATAAGAATGATCAATTTTCATTAATTCTTAACAGTTTAAAAATTTCTCCACCTCATTCGTGGTTGTATCTATTAAACTTTTATCAATATTTCCTTCAAAGTCAGCCATCATATAGGAGCCATGAGTAGCCGGAAGGATCATTAATTGGGAATGAGGTGCCAAACGCCACATTTCGACCGTATGTTCGGCCTTCATGACGTCTTTATCTCCACTGATGAATAAAGCCGGGGATTTTATGGATGTTAAAATATCTTCACTCCAGTCCCGGAAATTCTGCATTCTTTTGCTGTCTTTATCAAAAAGGTTTTCCAGCTTTGAAAAATCAGGATTCTGGTTCAGGAAATTAATTTTAAGAGGTTCAGGCATTGACTCCAGAGTGGCTTCCTGCATTCCTTCGAAAAAACCGTCCATCATTCCGTTCCTTTTGAAAAATGCAGAGGCAACGATCAGTTTTTCTACTTTCTCAGGAAACAGATGAGCAATCTGCATCACTGTATTCCCGCCATTACTGAATCCCCAGAATGAAGCTTTCTCAATGTTGAGTTCCTGTAGAAGAGCAACTACATCACGGGCATCCTGTTCAAAGGTTTCAGGGATATCCCGGTGTTCTGTCTTCCCATGATTCTGAAGATCAATTCCGATCAGCTGGAATTTGCTTTCTAATCTTGAGATAACTTCTTTGAAGTCAAACAAAATTGATGAACCGCCACCATGTATCAATATCAACGGCTGCCCGGAACCATATATTTCATAATACATTCTGATCCCGCTAACTGTTTTATAGCCTTTTTCGCCCGGTGTCATGATTAATATTTAAGGTCTTTGTCAAAATCATATTTCATTCCTTCATAACCGAGGATTCTTCTCATCAGCCCGATCTGACCACACAGATAATCTTCCCGGCCTATGCACATTCCTACAAAGTTGAGAACTGTTTCAGGAAAAAAATCTATATTCATCCCCATCGGAAAAGCTTTTTCCAGTTCTTCATCGGAAACTTCCAATAATTTCTGATAAACAAGAGGTGAAATTTTATGAAAATCGTCTTTAAGCTGCTGCAACGAAGGATATTTTAAGGTTTCATCCAATGCTTTTCCCTGAAAGAAGAAGTCTTTATATTCGAATTCTTCACTCAGGCCCAGTACATTCCCCATTGCGTATCGCATATCCAGAAAATTACCTACCATCCAGATAATATGATTGGTCTTGCCTTCAATCCTTTTCAATGCGTTTTCTTCGGAGATCCCGTCAAGAACCATCAGGAAGTTCTGACTGTGTCCCCGAAAAGCAGGAATAATAATGTCTAATTTTTTTGATTTCGGTGTATCCATTTTGATTGATTTAATACGTTTAATCTTAACAATTATCTCTTTCTGAATAAGGTATATGAAGCCCCTCTTCTACGAATTTTTTCAGTATTCTCAAATACATTGCCCAACAGAATGAGGTCTGCCGGAAATGTTCGTTTGTATCTTTCCATCCGGTATGATAGAAACTGATCCCGGTTCTGTTCCCGGCTTCTTTGAGGATGAAGCCAACTTTGGTTCCAACCCAGTCTGCATGGGCTTCTGCCATTACATATTCCATTTCAAAAGGAGGATCAAATTTTGAAACCTTTCCTTTCCAGATGTATTCTTCGGAAAATTCAAATGTATATTCTGAGTCCGGTCCGGGATTGCCACTGCTGAAATGTGTCCACCATTCATTGAGAAATTCGGGAACGGAGACCATCTGAAAAACATTTTCCAGAGTAGCATCAACCTCTAAATCATGAAGGATTGAAAATGAGTTTTCCATAGTTTATGTAATTTAGATTTTTGTTTTTTTAGTCTCTCGCTGATTTTGCAGATTAAGCAGATGTTAAATTTACTTTTGTTAAATGAAAAGCTTCCTTTTTCATGCTTGATTTATATTTTATTTTGTGGGAGCTTTAGCTGCGCTACGTGTAGATTTTTTCTCCCGCTGATTTGGCAGATCAGGCAGATTTTTTCAATACTGCTTTATTTTATGGCTCCGGGTTTTCCGAGGATTCTTCTGATATAACCCAATTGACCACAGTGATAAATCTCGTGAAGACAAAGGGTTGAAATATCTTTTACGCTTTCTGTGCTGATCTTTTCAAGACTATTGAGTCTGTTTTCAAGTTTATCCTGACAGTTTTTCAGATAGGTTTTTAATTCTTCAAAGCTTACAAATTCATCTTTCCTGTCCAGCGGAAGCTCTCCTCTGTTATAACAGGAAAATGCATCGCTATCCCAAACAGATTCTTCTCCTAAAATATTCAGGAAAGCATTTCTGATATAGATCAAATGTCCCAATACCCAATTCATACAATTGGCATCTCCATTGGGAAAGATCATGGATTCTTCATGGGAAATCCCGGCAATATTCTGTGAAATGACCCAGTAATTGGCAGTTACCTGATTTTTTATAATTTCGATATCGTTTGACATGATTACTATTATTATACTATTTGTGGATTTATTTTTTCTCCCGCAGATTATGCAGATTAAGCTGATTTTTTAATTGAGAATGTATGCAAATAAAATTCTTACTGGTGTAAATAATTCTTCTAAAGGTCTATGAGAGGATTATTTAGATTTTTTAGTTACTCTGCCGGGAATTGAGAAATATCCGCAAAGGCAACTTCCCACTGGTGTCCGTTCAGGTCTGCAAAAGCACTCTGATACATCCAGCCGTGATCCTGCGGCTCACTGTATTTTGAACCTCCGTTCTCTATGGCTGTTTTTACAATCGTATCTACTTCGTCACGGCTATTGACTCCTATGGCAAGAAGCACCTGTGTAGTATCCCCTTTGGCCAAAGCCCTGTTGGTAAACGTCTGAAAATATTCTTCTTTCAGGAACATTGCATAGATATGGTCATCCTTAAGGACTACACATATCGCATTTTCATCTGAAAACTGTTCGTTGATGGAAAAATCGAGCTTCGTCCAGAATTCTCTAGTCTTCTGTACATCCGTAACGGGAAGGTTGATGTAAATCTGATTGACTTTCATATGGCAATTTTTTTAATGTTAAACTTTTAACCAAAATTACCAAGTCATGATGAAAATCAACTTGCCATAAGACAAGAATTAAATTTTCTTCGGATGGGAAACCAATTCTTTACGGATCCTGCTTAAAGAAGTATCTGTAACCCCCAGATAAGAAGCGATCTGTTTTAAAGGGGCATACTGTACCACCTGGGGTTTTTGTTCCAAAAGATTAAGGTAACGTTTGGTCGCCGAAAGAGTAAACATTTCTACGGAACGCTGCTTATAAGCAAAAAGCTGCTGCGACATCCATGATCTTCCCCATTCTCTAAGGTTAGGAATTTTGTGAAAGAGCTCCTGAAAGGTATCAAAACCAAATCTCCAGCATTCGCAATCGGTAATGCAGACGATATTTTCCTGGGTGGGAATTCTCTGGAACAGTGAGGAAACTTCAATCACCACTTCATTTTCTACGAAGAAATTTGTGGTTACTTCATTGCCGTTAAAATCATTAACAAATGAGCGGGCAAGGCCTTTTTCTATAATATAATATTCATTGGCCGTTTTACCTTCTTCAAGGATGAAATCTCCTTTCTGAAACTCAACTTTTTCATGAGCCTTAAATATCTCATCTAATTCTTCCGGTAAAAAAAATGGGAAATCATAAGAAATTTCTAAGGCTTTGTAACTCATCTTACAGAATGTTTTTTAAGGTATTAAAAATATAATTTTTCTTGTGTCTGAAACAAAAAAAGTTATTCTTTAACAATAAAGCTGTTTAAGTTTATAGAAAAAGAAAAAATTAAACCACAAAAGACACAAAGGTTTTTCAGGAACACTCTAGGGTTAAAATTCAATACTCTTATTGTACACCAGGTCTGTCGTTCCAGAGGAATATAAATTTTGTCAACATTTTTGAGATTCTTCAATACGCTACCGCTTCTTTCAGAATGACAACGTCGATATATAAGCTTTTGCAGCTAAATTAAAATCAATGCATTGAGGAAAATTTTAAATCCTTATGCTTTGTTTCATCAAACTTTTCATTAAATATAATTTTGTTCCCGAAAGGATCATCTACTGTAAAGGCAACCGTATCATAAAAGGTTTTTTCAAGCCCGGGCCGGTTATATTTATATTTTTTTCCTATTAATTCCCTGTGATATTCCGCAACTCCTTCACCCCAGATAAAAACCCTGCTCCCAGGTGTTCAGTCACCGTGATGCTCACTTAAATGGAGAGTAATGTTATTTTTCTTCACTTCCATATAAACCGGAGTATTTTCTTCAAAAGAATGTTCCCACACGATTTCAAAACCCAGCCAGTCAACATAGAACTCAACTGTTTTCCGGTAATCAAAGATCCTGAGGATGGGAATAACCTGTTCTGCTTTCATATTCAATAAATTCTTAAAGTCAAAAAAGCCCTGCGAAAACACGATCTCCACAAGGCTTTATAATTTATCTCTCTATAGTTATTTTAAGGCTGCAATTGCTGCCTCATAATCAGGTTCGTGGGTAATTTCGGAAACCTGCTCTGTGTAAATTATTTTATTGTTCTCGTCAGTAACAATTACTGCACGGCTCAGAAGTCCTTTCATCGGAGAGTCCGTAATAGTCACTTCATAATCATCTCCGAAGCTGCTTCTGAAATCTGAAAGTGTCTCCACATTATTCAGTCCTTCCGCTGCACAGAATCTTCCGAGTGCAAAAGGCAGGTCTTTGGAAACATTAATAACAACAGTATTGTGCATCTTTGAAGCTTCTTCATTGAACTTTCTTGCAGAAGCGGCACAAATCCCTGTATCTATACTTGGAAAAATATTGAAGACTTTTTTCTTTCCGTCAAAGTTGGAAAGAGTTTTTACCTGTAAACCGGAATCTACCAGTGCAAAATCCCTTACGGTAGTTCCTACAGACGGAAGAATTCCTATGGTATGCACTTCATTCCCTTTTAAAGTAATCGTAGTTGACATAAACTCTGTTTTTTTTAGTTTCATCAAATTTACTCAAATTGCACCGCATTTCTTTTCAAATAAAGGTTAAATAATTCTTAAAGTGCAAAAACAAAAATAATCTTTACTAAAAATTGATTCAGACATTATTTTTTAGTTATATTCGCAGACTTTACTAAAAAAACTAACCATGCAAAAAAAAATTATTGTGTTGTTATTGGCAACGCCATTTTTGGGTTTTGCCCAGTCTGCGATTGGGAATCTCAATTCAGGGGCGGTATCTGCGGATAACTTTACACATTCTGTGGGAGAGATCTATGTGATCCCCACAGATCCTAACCAGAGTAACTCCGGTACAATGGGAATGCTTTACCAGACTGTTTTACAGGTTTTAGGGGTCAATGAGCTTGAAAAGGAGAATATAAAAATCTACCCAAACCCTACCACAGATTTTATTTATGTAAAATTAAATTCAATATCAAAAATTGATGAGGCTGAAGTATATGATGCTTCGGGAAGGCTTGTTTTAAAAACAAAATTAGAATCTGAAAAACTGGATTTGAGAACATTAAGTCAGGGGATTTATACTATTTCTTTCAAAAATTCAGACATCAAACCTATTAAAATTATCAAAAAACCTTAAAAAAACTATTCATGAAAAAACTTTATACTACTATAGGATTATTTATTGCCACTTTATTCAGTGCTCAGGTTCCACAGGCTTTCAGCTATCAGACTATTGCTTTTAATGCTTCCGGAGCTCCCATTGCCAACGGGAATGTTTCTTTGAGAGTAAGCATTATGGAAAATGGTGCAACAGGAACAGTTTTATATACTGAAACTCATAATAAAACCACCAATGCCAAAGGACTGGTGAATCTTAACATCGGACAGGGAACCCCTGCTACCGGTAATTTCGGAGGGATCAACTGGGGAACCAATACCAAATTTGTAAAAGTGGAAATGGATCCGCAAGGGGGCTCCAACTACACCAATGTCGGAGTAAATCAATTGATGAGCGTTCCTTATGCCCAGGTAAGTAAAACCGTGGTTACAGGAGCAGGGCAGGGAATTACCCTAGTTTCTCCTAACGGAACCAATTATACTCTAAGTGTAAATGATGCGGGAACTTTAAGTCTGCCTACAAATTCCGGCACATCCGGTAATAATCTGCCATCAAATCTTTATATGTATGGCTCTTATAATTCTTTCAATGCTTCTTCTGCAGAACTGTTAAGAGGAAACGGACTCCCAAAAGTAGGCTATAAATATTTCCAGGCGAACACCCAAGTAAAATTTTTAGCTTCTCCGGGGAACGGGGCACAGACATATGGTTCTGATTCTTTCGGATCGCTGGTTGCCAACGGAGGTAATTACAATATTTCTTCCAATGGATTTTACCAGGTTTTGGTTGATTATAATACCGTGACGACTATAGGTGCTAATTTTGAAAATTTTAGCCCGCAAATTCAATTCACTTCATTATCAAGCCCGGTCCCTACAACTTCTGTTTCCTACAATACTTCTACAGGAAAGTTTACAATAAATGTTAATGGAGTTACTACCAGCAATGGGGGTACTTTCTATTTAAGGTTAGCAGCGCTCGGTCCAAATTCTGAAGATATAGGAGATAATCTGAATGACGGGTCCTTTGATATAAATGGTGATCCAATTACCTTTCCAAATCTTTCCCCTACCATTCCTAAGAATTATAAAATTGAATTCAATATCAATTTTGATGCAACCGGAACATATACAATAACCCAAATATAAACTGAAAGAGGCAAAAGCCTCTTTTTTTATTTAAACACTCCAATTAAACCGTGATATTTATTAAATTTGCGAGACTTAAAATTTCAAATAATAAATAACAGTATAATGTCAGAAAAATCAAAAATCTATTACACCTTAACGGATGAGGCTCCCATGCTGGCTACCCACTCGTTTTTACCTATCGTAAAAGCTTTTACACAATCAGCGGATATCGAAATTGCTGTTCCGGATATTTCTTTGGCAGGAAGAATTTTAGCGAACTTTCCTGAATTCTTAAAGGATGACCAGAAAATGGGTGATGCTTTATCAGAATTAGGGCAATTAGCCACTCAGCCTGATGCCAATATTATCAAATTACCTAATATCTCTGCATCTGTTCCTCAGCTGGACGAAGCCATTGCTGAATTACAGGCAAAAGGTTTCGCAGTTCCAAATTATCCTGCAGAGCCTAAAAATGATGAAGAGAAAGCCATCAAGTCTAAATATGCGAAAGTTTTAGGAAGTGCTGTAAATCCTGTATTAAGAGAAGGAAATTCTGACAGACGTGCTCCAAAAGCTGTTAAAAACTACGCAAAAGCAAATCCTCATAAAATGGGAGACTGGGCTTCTGACAGCAAAACTGATGTAGCTCACATGAACAGTGGAGATTTCTACGGAACCGAAACTTCAACTACTTTAGAAAACGCCACAAAATTCAGGATCGTATTCAAAGGAAATGATGGTTCTGAAACAGTATTGAAAGATTTTGCCGGTCTTCAGGCCGGTGAAGTAATTGATTCTTCCGTAATGAATTTAACAGCATTGAAAGCTTTTGTTCAGCAGGCTATTGATGAAGCTAAAAACAGAAACGTACTTCTTTCTGCTCACCTGAAAGCTACCATGATGAAGATCTCCGATCCTATTATTTTCGGGGCTATCGTAGAAACTTACTTCAAAGATGTTTTCACAAAATATGCCGGGACTTTCAGGTCTTTAGATATTAATCCAAACAATGGTCTTGCAGACCTTTTCGAGAAGATCAAAGGAAATGCGCAGGAAGCAGAGATCAATGCGGATATTGAAGCTGCTTTAGCGAACGGGCCAAGAGTGGCGATGGTAAATTCTGATAAAGGGATTACCAACTTCCATGTTCCTTCCGATGTTATTGTTGATGCTTCTATGGCTGCTTTGGTAAGAGGCGGAGGGAAAATGTGGAACAAGGACGGAAATGAAGAGGATACGGTCTGTATCATTCCGGATCGTTCTTATGCAGGATTCTACCAAGCTGTAATTGATGATATGAAAGCTCATGGAAAACTAGACCCTACCACTATGGGTTCGGTTCCGAATGTTGGTTTAATGGCTCAGAAGGCTGAAGAATATGGCTCTCATGACAAGACTTTCCAGGCTACCGCTGCAGGAACTATTGAAGCTCAGGACGAAGCCGGAAATGTTCTTCTTTCTCAAAAAGTAGAAAAAGATGATATCTTCAGAATGTGCCAGACCAAAGATGCCCCTATCCAGGATTGGGTAAAATTAGCAGTAAACAGAGCAAGATTGTCTGACACTCCTGCTATTTTCTGGTTAGATAAAGGTAGAGCCCATGACAGAGAAATCATTAAGAAAGTAGAAAAATATCTTAAAGATCATGATACAACAGGGCTTGACATCAGAATTCTTGATGTAAAAGATGCCATGACCGAGACGTTAAAAAGAGCAAGAGAAGGTAAAGATACTATTTCCGTATCTGGAAACGTATTGAGAGATTACTTAACAGACCTTTTCCCAATCCTTGAGCTTGGAACTTCTGCAAAAATGCTGTCTATCGTTCCACTGATGAATGGAGGCGGTTTATTTGAAACAGGTGCAGGTGGTTCTGCTCCGAAACATATTGAACAGTTTGTAGAAGAAGGATATCTGAGATGGGATTCTTTAGGTGAATTCCTGGCGCTTCAGGCTTCTTTGGAACATTTGGCCCAGACTCAGGGGAATACAAAATCCCAGATTTTAGCAGATGCATTGGATGAGGCTAATGCTAAGTTCTTAGCTACCGACAAATCTCCGGCAAGAAAGGTAGGACAGATCGATAACAGAGGTTCTCATTTCTATTTAGCGATGTATTGGGCCGAAGCTTTGGCCAATCAGACCACCAATGCCGAAATTGCTGAAAAGTTCAAGCCGATCGCTCAGAAGATGCAGGAAAATGAAGCGAAGATCAATGAAGAACTGATTGGTGCACAGGGTAAACCTCAGGATATCGGTGGTTATTATAAAGCTGATGAGCCTAAAACTTATGCAGCCATGAGACCAAGCTCTACATTGAATGCTATTATTGACGGAATTTAATTCAATTGATATGATAAACGAAAGCTCCTTTTTCAAGGGGCTTTTTTATTGGAATGATTTAAACTAAAAGTTTAAAAAATATCTTTTACGGGATGGCAAATATTTAAACACGTTAGTTTTATAAGTTTTCAAGCTATTCTCTTTATAATAAGTACACTTTAGAAGATTATTTTAATTGAACTTAATATTTGATTTCCAAAAAACTTATATGTTCTTCCATATATATTTAGCATTTAACTAAAGTGTTATAAAAAAGCTTTTGCGGCTTTGTGGTTAGAGAGGAAAATTTCGATTAAAGCCCGTTCACTAATAATTTATTTCATACAAAAATAAACCCTCCCAAAGTAGAATGAGAGGATCTGTCATTGAAAATTATGAGTAGAAAATATAATTTTTAAGGTTGATGCAAAGTTTAAGACAAAATCTTTTAATCTTTTAATAATTAATTATATACCTTTCTTATCCTGATCATACTTAAAATAAACAGTCCCAGCATACCCAGTATAAAATACCCTTCCGCAACCTGCAACTGAATCTCAGGCCTGATGAACGCCACAATTCCATAGCTTACTGCTGAGGTAATGATGAACGCTACCCCACCTGTTAAACCACCTGCAAGTCCCGCAGAATTTGGAAATCGTCCAAGACAGTAAGAAAAATAATTATTAAAAATAAATCCTGCAGTAACATGAATAGCAAAGGCAAAAGCCACTAAAGTATAGAGGGTACTTGTAAAATAAGATACGGCAAACATCAGGACGATCAGGGCAAGCTGAATGAAATTAGCATACCGGATCTTGGGCAGAAATGCCTTATTGATCAACGCCCGCCCTAAAAATCCCCCTACCATCCAGGCAAAGCCCAAGATCAGGGAAACATAGCCTGCAATGACTTCAGAATACCCCATTTTATGCTCAATAATGAATGCGCCGCAAAGATTAAAGAAGATCACCATGGCATAGCTCAGCCCGCACATCAGCATTCCGTAGAAGAAATCTTTGGCTTTGAACATCATCTCATATTCTTTCAACAAAAAGCTGATATGAAAAGGATTTCTCACTTTTAAGGTCTCCCCTGAAAATATCAATTCCAGGATCAGCAATAATAAACTGTATCCTGCCAATACGTAAAAATTGGACTGCCAGCCGAAATGCTTCTGCAAATACCCTCCTATAAACGGCGCAATGATAGGCCCTACTGACCATACGATCGTCATAATGCTTAAATAATGCTTACGTTCTTCTCCTTCATACATATCCACAAAGAACGCCCGTTTGGAAACTACCGCAAGCCCGGACAGCATCCCCTGCAACACCCGCATTGTGTAGATCACCATAATATTTTGAGTGGATGCGGTAATCAAAAACGTAACCACAAATAAAGCCAGGGAGATCAGGGCAATTCTGTATCGTCCAAATGAATCCACCACACTTCCGGCAAAGAACTGGGTAAGCCCATAACTGATCAGGAATATGGATAAGGTAAGCTGAATGCTGCTTTCCGGAAGATTAAGCTCTGTTGCCATACTCGGCATGGAAGGCAGGTAAATATCCGTCGCCAGGCCGGACATGGGGATCATGGCAAAAGCAAGGATCGTAGCGATAAATTTATTTTTCTCTTTAAGGGTCTTCATTTCCTTCATTCCTCTTTTTTGTAAAAATAAGGATCCCCGAATGGTTTTTCAGGAATCCTGACGATATTGATGTTTAATTATTGACCAGCTTCATAGAACCTTCGCTGTATCTTTCTCCTGTATTCGGATATTTTTTCAGAATGGCATCTATAGTATCCAGATCGGATGGAGAGAGCTCAATCCCGGCTGCTTCAATATTTTCTTCAAGGTATTTGATCCGTTTTGTCCCGGGGATCGGAATAATGTCTTCCCCCTGGTTCAACACCCATGCTAAGGCCAGCTGCGTTCCTTTTACTCCTTTGGATGCGGCAAAATCATTGATCTCTTTTGCTAAGTTCCTGTTGTTCTCAAGATTTTCCTGCTGATAACGTGGTAAAGATTTTCTGAAGTCATCATCCCCAAAGTTCTGAACTTCGTTAATATTGGCAAAAAGACCTCTCGCCAAAGGAGAATAAGGCACTAAAACAATTCCAAGTTCCCTGATCGTTGCCAGAATCTCTTTTTCAACATCTCTGGTAAGGATAGAATACTCGGACTGTAATGCTGTGATCGGATGGATCTTATTGGCTTTCCTGATCGATTCTGCTGAAGCCTCCGACAGTCCCAGATATTTTACTTTACCCTCTTTCACCAACTCAGCCATGGCTCCTACCGTTTCTTCTACAGGAACATTGGGATCTACCCTATGGGCATAATAAAGGTCTATGGTGTCTATCTTTAATCTTTGTAGACTTTGATCCACGGCCTGCCTGATCCATTCCGGAGAGCCGTCAAAATAGGTTCCCGGCGCCCCGCTGTGGCTGGCTTTCTCATCTTTGAACCTGAATCCGAATTTGGTGGCAATAAAAATCTTATCACGATTCGGGACCAGAACTTTAGAGATCAGCTTTTCATTTTCTCCGTTGGCATACATATCTGCCGTATCCCAAAAGTTGACCCCGAGATCCAAAGCCCTGTGCAATGTGCTGATGCTCTCCTGCTCGTCTGCAGGGCCATAGGCAAAACTCATTCCCATACATCCCAGTCCGATGGCAGATAACTGCTCTCCTGTGTTTCCTAATTTTCTGAATTTCATAATTGTTTGTGATTTTAATTACAGGAACAAAATTAGAACAAGAATTCGTTGCGCCCGATATAGAATTCAAACCAAGAATTATAGAATTCAAACCAGATTACTTCTCAAGGTATTGGGAGCATATCCTGTCTGTTTTTTGAAGTAGTTGGTAAAATAGGCGGGTTCCTCAAATCCAAGGCCATATGCAATTTCGGAAATATTCCAGTCCGTATGTTTTAAAAGAGCATTAGCTTCCTGAATAATCCTTGCCGTGATCTGTTGGGTCGTAGTTTTCCCGGTGATCTCTTTTACGGAACGGTTCAGGGAATTTACGTGAATAGACAGGCTTTCCGCAAAATCATTAGGTGTTTTCAGCCTGAGATATGCCTCCGGGCTGTCGATGGGAAATTGTCTTTCAAGCAGCTCCATAAACAGAGAGGCCACCCTTTGCGAAGCATTCTGGTAATGCTCAAAATTATCTGCAGGTTGCATTTTCATGGTTTCATGGACCAGAAGATGCAGGTATGCCCGAAGCATATCATATTTATGAATATAATCGGACTGAATTTCAGCTACCATTTTAAGAAACAGCCCGGAAACCGATCTTTGCTGCTCTTCGTCAACAAAGAATACCGGACTTCCCCCGATTTTGAAAAGCGGCGAGTCCTGAAGGTTTCCCATACGGTTTCCATTTTGCAGGAACTGATCTGTAAAAAGACAGAACCAGCCTGTCTGATCTTCATCTTCCGCTTCCCATGAGTAAGGCACTACAGGATTTGAAAATAACAAAGCAGGCTTATCCACATAGATCCATTTATCGGCGTAATGCAGCCTTCCTTTTCCTATGATCAGTGAGATCTTATAATAATCCCTTCTGCTGTAAGGCGTGACTGATGAACAATTTTCCCGGGAAAAAACATTAAAATGACCGATTCCGGGAGTTTTGATGCATGAAAAACCCTCTTTGGCATTACGCTCATAAAATCCTTTGACTGTTTCTATTGATTCCATGTCTCAAAATTATAAAATTCAAACATCACTTTTTCATGCAATCATCATGATCGATAAAATAAAAAATGACCGGCTCAAAAAAACCGGTCATAAAAAACTGAATATATAGTTGATCGCTGCCTAATGCTTATGGTCTTTACCATTATTCATATGAACAGCTTTGCTTTTTTTATCGATATGTTTATATTTCTTATCATTATTTTTATTTCTGTTGTATACCGCAACAGGATTCTGTCCTTTATAATATTTGTTTTTAAATTTTACATATTTATCATTTCCCAAAATCCTTTCTATCTCAGAATACCGGTCTGCTCTCCATCTGTCGGGGCTATCTCCATATACCCTGAGCCACGTGTTATAATCCGCATACCTGTCATTAAGAGCATTGAGCTGCTTAACCTGGGTGGAAGAGAGAAGCAGATCTGCAGCTACAGCCCCCCAATTAACATCTGTGACACTTCTTCTATAATCATTGTAATAATCGGACTGTGCATAACTTAAAGTGAATGCGCCTAAAAATAATATAGTCCATGCTATTTTTTTCATCTCTGCCAGTTTTCTGATTAGATTATATTTAGCAATGACAATTAAAATGCCAAATCAATTAACTCAGCTCATAATTTTTGTTAAAACAATAGGACAATTTGATTATGACTGCAATATTTTCTATATTTATATAGAATCATCAGATCTTAATTATGGAGGTCGTTATTATCATTCTTCTTATTTTGCTCAACGGCATTTTCTCAATGTCAGAGATGGCCTTAGTGTCTTCAAGAAATTTTAAACTGAAAAATGAAAAGAGAAAGGGCAATTCCAATGCTAAAAAGGCCTTAGACCTTTCTGAAAATCCCAACAAATTCCTTTCAACAGTACAAATCGGGATTACTTTGATCGGAATCCTTCTCGGGATTTATTCCGGAGACAGACTTACGGCAGGTTTGGCAGATTATATCTCAAAATATGAGTTTTTGTCTCCTTACTCTAACGGAATCTCCTCAGCACTTATTGTAATCATTATTACTTTTCTATCTATTGTTTTCGGAGAGCTGATTCCCAAAAGGCTGGGACTGAAATTTCCTGAAAAAATTGCCATGCTTGTTGCTAAACCGATGTATTGGCTTTCTATGCTTGCCTCTCCTTTCGTATGGCTTCTCACAATTACTAACGAGGGCTTTCTAAAACTTTTCGGGATCAGCAGTGATGAAAAAGAAGCGGTGACCGAAGAGGAAATAAAATCCATCATTAAAGAAGGAAAGGAAGACGGAGTTATTGAGGAAAAAGAACATGATGTCTTAAAGAATGCTTTTGAGCTGACCGACAGGAAGGTTAGTTCTCTTGCCACCCACCGTTCTAAAGTGGTCTTCCTAGATGCTGATGACTGCTATAAAACCGTAAAAGAAAAACTCAAAAACAGTACCTATTCCACCTATCCCGTGACAGAAGGAAATAATCCTGATCATATTATAGGGATTGTAAAGATGAGGGACCTGTTTGATCTGGATCATGACCATTTTAATCTACGTGAACACTTTAGAAAAGCGGTCTTCGTGAGTGAAAACTCATTCATCTATCCGCTTATGGAAAGCTTTCAGAATAATAAATCCCATATTGCCATCGTGATCGACGAATACGGAACGACTAAAGGGATCATCACTCTCAACGATATTCTGGACGATCTGGTAGGCAATATTCCTGATGGTTTCGATAAGGAGCCGGAAATTATAAAACGAAACGAAAATTCATGGCTGATCGATGGGAAGTGCTCTATTTATGATTTTAAAAGGTATTTTAAATTAGAGATTGATGAAGGAGTTGAGAAAAACTTCGTCAGTGTTTCGGGGCTGTTCATTGGCGAGAGCGGAACTGTTCCCAAAACAGGAGACAAAATAAAGATAGGTAATCTGACCCTTGAGATCATTGACAAAGACGGAAACAGGATTGATAAGATACTGGCGATGAGGACGGATAATCAATGATAAGGGATAAGGGATAAGGGATGAGTGATGGATTTGAGGTATTAAGGAATTTATGTTATTTACTTTATTATTCCTTAAACTTCGGGCTTTTCAATCATTAAATTTAAATTTAGAGTATTATATTATTTTTAATTTGTAATTTTAAAGGAGTGAATCTATACAGAGAGGTTCTCCAACCATTTTTTAATCCCAAAAATCTCAATAATTATGGAAAATATAAAATTTGGAATATCTCCATATCAGGATGAATTGCAGATATTAATTAATGGAGAAAAGGCAGGCTATATGTCCATAGAGATCGATGGAAGACTGTTAATTGTATATTATACGAAACTAAACCCCGAACATGAAGGGAAAGGATATGCAAAAATGCTTTTGGATGAGCTTGTACGCTATGCCGGAGAAAAAGATCTCCTGATCGATCCTGAATGCGACTTTGTAAGGCAGCAGTTCGAAAACCACCCCGAAAGGTATAAAGACATCTGGCATGCCTGAGCTAATCTTCCCACCATGCTCTGAAATGATGATCTGATGTATTCAGATCCATAACTTCCCCGATCATTGGGGTAAGAATAGTTAGGTTTTTCTCTTTTCCAAGGCTTGTTACCCTTTTTAAAGGCTCATCCCAGGCATGAAGCGCCAATGCAAATTTGGAAGAGTGAACGGGAATGATATTTCTGGCATTAACGTCTATACTTGCCTTGATCACATCTTCCGGAAGGGCATGTATGTATTTCCATGCATCGTTATACTGCCCGTTTTCAATAATGGCATAGTCAAAAGGGCCATAGGTATCCCCAATTATCTTAAAGTGGGTATCATAACCGCTGTCACCTCCTAAAAATATTTTTTTCGTAGGGGTCTCCAGTACATAAGAGGTCCATAATGTAACATTCCTTTTTACTTTTCTGCCTGAAAAATGCCTTGCCGGAGTAAAAGTGATCCTGATATGATTTTTCAGCTCACGGGATCCCCCCCATTCTTCTTCAATAAGCTGGTCTTCTTTATATCCCCATCTCTCCAGATGTGCACCTACTCCTAACGGCAATATTACTTTAGCGACTTTGTCTTTTATTGCTTTAACGGTCGGATAATCCAGATGATCGTAATGATCATGTGTAATAACCAGGTAATCCAGATGGGGAATGTCTGCCGGTTTAAAAATATCTGCTCCGGCAAAAGCTTTGTTAAAGTATTTGAACGGTGATCCATAACCACTTAATACAGGATCTATGAGAAAAGAAACTCCGTCTGTCCGGATATAGTATGAAGAATGCCCTAACCAGATAAATACGTCTTCATCCTTAGAAAGTGCTGCCAGATCGGTATGAATAGACGGAATATTTTTCAAAGGTTTCAGAAGGGGATCTTTTTTGGCAAAAAAGAAGTTATATATCACTCCCGGCATGCTGTATCCTTCTGTAAGAGAGGGGGTGTGGCTAAGGTTCTGAAATTGTCCATCCTTATAGTGTCCGGATTGCTGCATCCGCTTTAGCCTTTCTCCTTTTGGCTCAGCTCCGAAAACTTCCCTCGCGGTAATGATAAAATACAGTGCTGTTAAAATAACTATTGTAATAATTAAGTAAATCATTTTGTCTTTGAAAATAGGCCTCAAATGTATTAACTTTTTAGTATGTTTAAACTTTTTTAACCACAAAAGTTTCTTATTTATGAAACTCTTCTCCAAAAGTTTGTATCCTGAAGTTCACATAAGAAGAATATTTCGACCGAACTTAATATTAGATTCAGGGGCTAGAGTGTACTCATTATACTTCTTAAAACCTTTTTGATTTATGTTTTTTCATATATTTTGTCATGCTGAAAAGCATCTCCAAGTGTTTTATATTCCTTCTGAATGATAAACTGAATGCTATTAATTGTAAGTCTAAGCATGTCTATTCAACAGGTGACTGAAGTATTCATTCTGTATTTAACTAAAATTATAAAGATTTCAGAATAATTTATCAATCATTTCATCATTTAATACTCTCAAACTTTTAATTTAGCGGTTTGATAAAAAACCAAATTGCGTTGAAAAATTATTGGATCATTCTATCGGTTATTATTCTCGCTTCATGCTCGTCTGTCAGAAAGTATAATAAGCAGACAGATACTCTGATCGCTCCGGATAGACTGAAGGAAGATGTAGATTATGCCTATCTTAAGCTTCAGAAAATGCATCCGCAGCTCTATTGGTATATCCCGAAGGAAGAATTGGACCATAAATTTGACAGCGTTAAACATACCATTAATAAGCCTCTTACACCGCTTCAATTTTATTTTAAATTGCAGCCGGTGATCGCAAGCATCCGGGAAGGACATCTTGCACTCAGGGTTCCCCGGAAAGAATTCACCAGAAAAGAGATAAGAACTTTAAAAAATAAAAAGGGAATGTTCGGGCGTTTCGAATATTACGTTCAGGATGATCACTTATATATTATTGAAAACAAAGATTTTCTGGAAGGCATAAAGCCGGGGACAGAAATAGTAGCCATCAATAATATTCCTGTTGCCGAATACCTGAAAAGATATAAAAGCCTGATCAGCAGCGACGGATACAATACCACTTTCCATCCTTATTTCCTAAAGGATATGTTCTTCAATTTTTATACTGCAGAAAAAGGAATAGCCGACAGCGCTATGATTGAAACGCTTTATCTTGATGAGAGGAAAACCTATACTTTAAAAAGGGAATCCAAATCTGAAACCGATCTGAAAAGGGATAAGGAACTGGAAAAACGTACTTCTGAGAAGAAAGTAAATGATTTTGTGGCATACAGCAATTCTTACAACCGGAATTTCACCTTTCTGGATAAGGACAGTGTGATCGCTTATGTGAAGGTAAGGAGTTTTTCCCGGAATTATTCGGATAAATTTTATAAGGAAACGTTTGCGAAAATTAAAAATGCAAAGACCTCTTACCTCATCCTCGATGTCCGTAATAATTATGGCGGCTCTCTATACGAGATCAACAACCTGTATTCTTATCTGGCTCCGGAGCCTTACGTCCTGATCAAACCCTCACAGCTCAGTTCCAGGAATACCCCTTTAAAAACGAATTATTTCAGAAAAAGCAGTGTTCTGGAATATGCCCTGAAAAGCCTTGCCTATCCGACCTATTTATTTGCCCAGGCATTCAGCACTTATAAAAAAGACGGAAAAGCCTATTATAAGATGAAGGCTGATAAGTCTACAAAGCCGAATAAAGATGCCTTTCATGGAAAAGTTTTCGTACTGATCAACGGCGGAAGCTTTTCTGCTTCTTCCATCATCACTGCCAAGCTTAAACATGACAAGCGAGCCGTCATTGTGGGTGAAGAAACGGGAGGTGCCAACGATGGTACTGTAGCCGGATTTTATTCTTATCAAAAGCTTCCTAATTCTAAAATAAGTTTGCCTATAGGATTACTCCTGGTACAGCCCAATATTACTTTCTCTAATACACAAAGAGGGGTCATGCCCAATGTCATTGTTCCCGAAAGCATTCAGGATATCATCGATAAAAGAGATCCGCAACTGGATTGGGTAGTCAATGAGATTGCACGGGAAAAAAATATTTCTGCAAGATAACGGCAATCTTATGGCAAAAAACTTCCTGAAAGGGATCAAAATCCTATTGTCTTTATTGGTTATCTGGTTTGTTGCCCATTCTGTTTATAGTACGGCAGACGGATTATCTGATAATAAGCAGAAAGCTGATATCGCTGTAATCCTGGGAAGTAAGGTGAATGAAGACGGAACACTGTCCAAACGGCTTGAAAAAAGACTGGAAACCGGAATTGGCCTTTACAAAAACCATCAGGTTAAAATGCTTCTGGTAAGCGGAGGCCTGGGCAAAGAAGGATTCTATGAAGGAGATAAAATGAAGGAGTTTTTAATCTCTAAGGGTATTCCCAATTCTGTAATCCTGGTCGATAACTATGGAAATAATACCCGTGCAACGGTTGATAATACTTTGAAGTTAAGAGATCAATTAAAGTTTAACAGTCTGATTGTAGTCTCACAATATTTTCATGTTACCAGAACCAAAAAATTATTTAAGGATAAAGGCTTTGTAAATGTAAGCAGTGCATGCCCTGATTATTTTGAAGTAAGGGATATTTACTCCATGATAAGAGAATTTCCTGCTTATTATATGCAATAGTTTCGGGTTTTTCGGCGGGCTTTCAGCCCGCCGAAAAACCCGAAACTTTATTTTTTCAATTGCAGGATAAGAGCTTCTACCTGATCAATATGCCTTCCGTAAAACCTTTTAAACCACCAGGTTCCCACGACAGACAGTGTAAATAATCCTATTACAAGGGCACTGATGAGGGTAGTTGCAATCTGTATTTCCGTAAGGGGTACCGGGCGTGGAATAAACTCCAGTACAATAACCAGCTCACAAACCAGAAAGGGGGCAAAAGCTACATAAAATGACAGGTAATATTGCTTATTCAGGTTGAACTGATGTAATAATTCATTCAGGCCGTCATAGGTATTCAAAACAGGATTGCTCATTTCTTTATAAAGGGTAAAAAACTTACTGAAAAAGAAAAATGTGACAAACACCATAGAGGCAATTAATATGGCTACATAAAATTTAAATTTAAAAGGCGCTTCACACAAAGCAATCAATGCAAAAGAAAATATAAAAATGGCAACTGTGGACCAAAGCTCCATGCGCATATTTTTACGCATTTTTTCTAACGGGAGATTGATCTTATTTTTATGTTCAATACTGATCTCGGGTGTTTCTTCAAAAGAATCATCTTCGTTCCAGGTATTTTTTAATTCGTCTATATTCATTGGTAGTGGTTTAAAAATTAATATTTATTTTGTGTTTAAGATATCTTTCAGTTTATTTTTGGCGCGGTTCATTTTTACCCTTACATTTCCCTCGGAGATCCCCATCTGTTCCGCGATCTGTTTTCCGGAAAAATCTTCCAGGTAATAGAAAATAAATGCCTTATCAATGGGATTTAGCTGATGGATCGCGTTGTACATTTCAATCAGTTTTTCTTCTTTTTCGTGGTCATATTCATCCTGTACAATCCTGTAATTGGAAAAGTCTTCATTGGCAATAAAGCTTCTTTTCTTTTCCGACTTCAGGAAAACAATAGCGGTATTCAAAGCAATTCTGTAAAGCCAGGTTGAAAACTCGCTCTGTCCTTTAAATCCCGGATAAGCCTTCCAGACCTGATAGGTGATTTCCTGAAAAAGATCATCACGGTCATCTTTATCGTCCATATACATTTTGGAAATCTTAAAAATGACTCCTTTATGTTTTTCGATTCTGTTTAAAAATTCCTGTTCTGTTGAGGTCATGGCTTATTACTCTGTAGAGTTAGTTCCGGGAAAAAATAATTGTTACAAATTTTTCAAAAAATAATAAAAACCCGGCAGAAAATTTCCGCCGGATCTTTACTTTACTATCTTAAACTAAAACATTTTTTCGTTATACTAAACGATTACGATTCTTCTTTACAGAGTAATCACTCCTCCGGAATAGTAATGTGAGTTATGATGTTCATAGTCTTTGTCATACTGTAAGCATCTGAATTAAGCATAAAAAGGCAGTGTTTAGATTCTTTCTTCGTCAGAATGATCAGAGTGAGAAATCTTTTTTATAGTCTTTATCATACAGAAAACATCTCCTCTATTATTTGGATTACAGGCAATGGGAAAATATTATGTCATTAATGATACACAATATTTGTATACGGTTAAGCAGATTTAAAATTAAAAAATATAATCCGTACTCAGGAAATTAGAATCATGTTCCCTCACAATGGTATTAAGTAAGTTTTTATTGGATTCCGTTAGTTTGGCGGCCACCAATGACCTGATCGAGAATGAGCGCAATGCGTCAAAAACAGATAATGTTCCCTCCGCACTATCTTTTCTTCCTGTAAACGGGAACACATCCGGCCCTCTCTGCGCCTGGCAATTGATGTTCACACGGCTTACAAGATTCACAAACGGATCGATCAGCCTTGATACTTCCTGCGGATCTTCACTGAAAATACTCACCTGCATCCCGTGGGAAGCATTCACCTGATAATCAACAGGCTCTTCAATATCATCAAAAGGAACCACAGGAATGACAGGCCCGAACTGTTCTTCGTGGTAAAGCCTCATCTCGCTATTCACAGGATATACCACTGCAGGAAAAACAAATGAGGCTTTATTATAACCCCCATTTTCATTCAATACTTTAGCACCTTTAGCTAATGCATCATCGATACATTCTTTAAGATAATCAGGTTTATTTGTTTCGGGAAGCGGTGTGATCTTTACATCTTTTTCCCATGGCAGGCCGGGTTTTAGAGCCGAAACTGCAGCAGTCAGCTTTTCTGTAAATTCGGCAGCCACTTCTTTTTGAACAAATATCAGCTTAAGGGCGGTACAGCGCTGTCCGTTAAAAGAAAGTGCTCCCAGGACGCATTCATTTACTGCAACATCCAGATCGGCATTTTTAGTGACAATAGCAGCGTTTTTGGCATCCAAACTTAAGATTGCTCTTAAGCGGTTGACCTTCGGATGCAGTTTCTTCAATCCATTGGCCACTTTACTAGACCCGATGAACGCCAAAACATTTACCTTACCGCTTTCCATGATCGGGGTAATTATTTCCGAGCCTTTACCATACAGTGTGTTGACGGTACCTTTAGGAAATGCTTCTTTAAATGCATTTAGGAGAGGATAATGGGCCAGAACACCATGTTTAGGAAGCTTGAACAAAATTGTATTCCCCATGATCAGTGCGGGGATTAAGGTAGTGAAGATCTCATTTAAAGGATAATTGAACGGTCCCATACTCAAAACCACCCCTAATGGTGCCCTTCTTATCTGGGCTATAGTTCCTTCTGCCTGCTGAAAACGTGAAGATTCACGATCAAGATCTTTCAGCGCATCAATGGTTTGATTAATATAATCTACCGTACGGTCAAATTCCTTGGTGGCATCTGGTAATGTTTTCCCGATTTCCCACATCAGCAGCCTGATGACAAGATCACGTTCCCGGATCATCAGGTACACAAATTTCTGCATGCATTTGATGCGGCCTTCCACGGACATTGTCGGCCATTCGCCAAGGCCATTATTATAAGCACTGACACTGGCGTCAAGAGCTTCCATTGCTTCTTTGGGAGTGGTATTGGGGATGCTTCCCAACAGTTTTCTTTCCAGTCCATTTTCCGTGGGAAGGCAAACCGGGGAATATACGTTGGTTACTTCTCCTTTCCATTCTACCAGTTCACCATTCAACAGATAGGTTCTCTGGTGGATCTCAGGGACTTTATATTCTTCGGGGATTTCGTTTTCGCTTTTAAAAATGTCTTGAAATGACTGTGCTGAACTCATAGATCTTTGCTTATTTTTTGAAGAATAAAGGTAGAGGTTAAAATTTACTTACCTATAGGCTCTTTAATAGATTTAGTCTATTTGAAAATAAAATGGTTAGGCGTCTCCACCAATTCCATTGAATTCCCTGGTAGAATAATGTAAAAAAAGTAAAATCAACAAATCTTCAGCTGAATCTTCAGCCTCAATACTAAAAAAAGAATCTTTAAACCATTTTTTATGGGTTCGAATTTCTACAATTAACCTGCCTTTTTCAAATAATTGATTTATTCTGCCTAATTTAAAATGATAGATCTTCACATTTTCACCAGATTTAATAATTCTCTCTTTCGCCAGATCTGTAAAATAAACCACCTTTTCAAAATCCATAAACTCTGCATCATTCCCCAAAAAGCCTACATTTTTAATGTTGTACTTTTTTGAATGGAGAATAAGAGCATACCTTATAGAAAAAACTTTAATTTCTTCAATAATTCTCCCCAGTTCAGAATTGTCTTCTGAAAACAGGATTAAATTCGTCTTATCATTTCGGGCTGTATATTTTTTCAAAAGAAGATCAACTTATTAGCTTTGGAAATATCTTTTTCCTAAATATAAAAATAATCAATCCGGAGAAAAACAAAGCAAAAACGGAAACTATAATTCCCATTAGTTGAGATCTCCTTGATTTTTTAGTTTGAAATTTTATTTCTTTTACAACCTTTTTTTCAACATGTTCAATAACCGGTGGTGAATAAAACTTCATTCTTTCCTTTAAAACAGGATCATGAAAACCATATTCTTTGGCAAGTTTATAATTTTCAGTTGCTTCATCCCTATCACCCAATAAGTAAGACAGATTTCCCAGATCAAAAAGAAGCCGGGCAACGATCTTATCCTCTGGTTTAACGAAAAACATCCTTTCATTGAGCTGAAAGTAAAGCTGTTGCCTAAGGGCTTCCAGACTATCATTATCCATATCGGATTTGGGAAAACTGTCTTTTCCGAAATCTTTCCCAATCAAAAAACCTGATGTGATATATTTTTCTCCTTTAATTTTTGCTTTCAAAATATTGACATGAATCCATTCTGAATAAAAATGAGATTTAGAACTGATATTTATAGACTTCTCTATCCATTTTAATGCCTCCAAATTATTCCCTGTTAATTCGTAGGCCGTTCCAATATTAGAAGCTGTTGAGTACCGTCCTGGTTCAATTGATTCAATCTTTTTATAAAGTTCTATAGCCTCCTGATATTTCCCCTGGATAACTAATATATACCCCTTATCTGAAAGATAGTCCATGTCTTTCGTCTTAGCATATCCTTTTTCCAAAGAAATTAAAATTTCCTTCAAATGTTCAGCACTACCAAACTCATGACCATGCGGAACAAAGCCTTCATAATCTTCATAAAGCAATGTTCCGTTGGCTAAAATCTTTGTAGTCCCATTCAGGCAGGCCAATGCAGGAACAGAAAATAAAACACCAACTACTAAACCTAGAAAAACCTTCTTCATACTTTAATCTTCTTTCTTTTTACTTTCAATAACAATTACTCCATATTTGCCCGCTATACCATACAATTTTTCTGCTCCCTCTCCCGAAAACACTTTTATGCTTTTAACTTTATCTGCCTTAATTTTTTTCATCCTGTCTTCAGAAATTTTCTTTCCATCCAGCATGATTAAGGGCTGTGTGGATTCTATATCTTTTTTACTCGGCATTCCTAACCAATATGTCCTGTTTATTGTTCCATTGATTACTTCTACCCCATCAATTCCTTTTTTAAAGTCAACTTTTTTTACTTCTTCATTTTTTAGCTCCTGCCCGTTTACAGTGACTAATCCTCCGCCAGCTGCCAATAATCCCAATGCTATTTTACTCAGTACCGGGAATTTTAAATTTCTTCCCATCTGATTATCTGTAAATCTTCCACATAGATTCTTTTCCGGATCCAGGGAGTTTATCATCTCTTCATCTGATACATTAGTAAAATCTCTAACTGTTTTAGAGCAAATGGGGCAAAATCTTCCGCTTTCATCAAGGATCATATTCTCCCAGTTTTCATGACATGGTTTTGGTATCGTAATTTTCATAATATCTTTTTATATAAAGATGCTTTTTTAAGTAAAAAAGTTGGAATTACTCTTTTTATTTTCCTGCTTTCTGATACTCAATATTAGAAACCAGAACAGAATCATTCAATGTGGATAAGAAAGCTAAAAGATCTTCCTTTTCCTTTGCATTAAAAACAATAGGTTTTTGAAGTTCCTTAGCCAGTGTGGCACTTTTCTCTATTCCTTTTTCATAATGTTCCAATACTTCGTTCAGTGTCCGGAATCTGCCGTCATGCATATAAGGATAGGTATAGGAAAGATTTCTGAGACTTGGGATCTTGAACATCAGTTTATCTTCCGGCTCCATGGTTTTATTCCATTTTCCATAGTCTTTGAGCTCAGAGTTTATGGGAAGCCCGTTGTTCGCAAATCCGTAGTTGGAAAATAATGGTTCGGTATGACAGGAGCTGCAGTTTTGTACATATAATTGATATCCTCTTATTTCTGTTTCTGTAAACTGTGCTTTGCCCTGCCTCACTTTATCATATCTGGAACCCGTGGAAACAATGGTAAGCTGAAATTGTGAAAGCGCTTTCATGAGGCGTTCTGCTGTTGCCGCACTGTCTCCAAAACTCTGATAAAAGAGAGCTTTATATTCTTTGGATCTGTTCAGTTTCCGTACTGCATTGTTGATGTCTTCTCCCATTTCCTTCGGATGATTGATAGGTGCTAAAGCCTGAACATCTATATTAGTTACCGAACCGTCCCACATAAATGTATTTTGCCACGCCAGATTGAAAATGGCAGGTGCATTTCTTTCCCCAATCCCCTCTTCTATGCCTTTGCTTAAACTGTTTCCGGCATGAGAGAAAGCTTCATGGGCATTGTGACAGGATGAGCATGAGACCGTATTATCCCGTGATAAAATGGGATCATAAAATAATTTCTTTCCAAGCTGGATTTTAGAATCTTTTAATGGGTTTTTCTTAAAATCATAAAGCGGTTTTGGAAAATAAGAAGGATAAACCAACGAAACTTCCTGAAGGCTGTAAAATGCCATCATTACAAAAAGTAAGGGAATTCCGAAGGATTTAAGATTCATTGCCGGCAATTTACAACAAAACTTTTCAAAATTGATCGGAGATTTTAAATTGAATGCTGTGATGGTCTTTTTAACTACAAAAGAAATAAAAGTTTTTTTGCACTTTAGAACACTTAAGACTCTAAAAGCTTTACTCCTTTGAAAATAAAAAGTTCACACAAGACACCTATTTTTGAAACAAGCCTCCGCAGTTCTCCAAATATCAAAATACCAATTACTATAACTCTAATAAATCATAAAAGTTTTAGCCTTTAAGTTCTTTCAGTATAAGTACCGCAAAGAAATTCACTTAATTTTCCGGAAAACTAATATTGAATAAAATCGAAATGGTTGCGACTTGCAAAGGTGCCGGGTATTAAGAATAATGCCATTTAATAATAAGAAGTCTATGCTATAGAAGAGATTACACAAAATGGTAATTGCAGTTAATCTTAAGGTTCTGTATATTTATATAGCTTCCGTCTTCAGTATCTAAAAAAACTACAACTATGAAAAATTATAATGACAAACTCCTGATTTCTGCCAGAAAACTATGGAAAACATTAATTCACAACAAATCATTTATAGGAGGTGAACTGCTGGCAGAGCGTATAGAGCAATACAAAAAAATGCTTAATATATTTCAGGTCGGAGAGTATTATTATATGCTTTTTGATCTTGTATATGGCGAAGTAGCAAGCGTAAGTAATGAAGTAACCAATGTATTGGGATATGAGCCTGAAGTTTTGAGTTCTCAAATCCTGCTGGACAGTATACACCCCAATGAAAAAGATTTTTTTCTAAATATTGAAGAAAAAATAACGTCTTTTCTTAATTCTATCCCTGTTGAGGATTACCAGTATTATAAATTTCAATATGATGTAAGGCTGAAGACCAAAAGTGGCCAATACAAACGTATACTTGTACAATATCTTATGGCTGATTATGATGACCACAATATCTACCATAGTTTTCATATTCATACTGATATTTCCCATATCAAGCCGGAAGGAGCCTCCTGCTTTTCTATCATAGGAATAGAAGACAGGCCTTCTTATTACAATATACAGAATCTGAATCTTCAAAAATCCTTCGACCTGTTTACCAAAAGAGAGCGTGAGATCTTAAAAGAAATCATCGAAGGAAAAACAACCCTGCAGATAGCAAAAAAATTGTTCATCAGCCACTATACCGTAAATGCCCACCGAAGAAACATTATGGAAAAAGCGGAGGTCAATACACCATTAGAACTGGTAAGTAAATCTATAAAAGAGGGCTGGATATAAAAAAAATAACCATGAAAACTAATTCTAGCTTTTTTCTCACCGCCAAAAAATTTTGGAGAACGGTTGTCAGCAAAGAAACCAATCCTGATATAGAAAAATTACAGCAACAAGTAGACTTGCATAAACGTCTGCTGAATATTTTTCATGCAGGGGAATATTATTATTATGTTTTCAGTATGCATATTACTCAATTTGATATTATGAGTGATCACGTGAAAAATGTTCTAGGTTATGAATCGGAAGAGCTTACAGTTGACTTGTTTATGGAAATCATTCATCCTGACGATAAACCTTATTTTCTAAATTTTGAATATAAAGTGGTTGAGTTTTTCAAATCATTACCTCTTGAAAAGGTTCCTTACTATAAAGTACAATATGACTTACGGCTGAGAAAGAAAAATGGAAGTTATATACGTATTTTACATCAGGCTGTTCAGGTGGATTATGATAAAGAGAACTATTACCGGACATTATCTATAGACACAAATATTACTCATATAAAACCTGAAGGAAACCCCTGTTTTTCTCTTATCGGGCTTGATGGTGAGCCTTCTTACTACAATATACAAGATAATTTTTTTAAAAAGTCTTTTGATTTGTTTACCCGAAGAGAACGTGAAATCCTAAAAGAAATCATTGAAGGCAAAACCAGCCTGCAAATAGCCAAAAAACTATTCATCAGCCACTATACCGTAAATTCTCACAGAAGAAATATCATGGAGAAAGCAAAGGTCAATACTCCATTAGAACTGGTGAGCAAATCCATAAAAGAAGGCTGGATATAACCTCAAAAATAGTTAGTTCTATCTATTTTTTTGAATTTAAAAGTAAAATAGCTTTGTCATATAAATAATAAGGCTGTGAGAAATTATTTTCTTTTATCAAGTAGTACAAAGCCTTCTTAGATATCCAAAACTTTAAACTAAGAATACGTTCTGTTAAGATATGTTAGGAAAGCACGTACAAACATTAAATAACATAAAAATGAGCAGTACTGTCATTTAAAATGGTGACAGAATTAAAAAGTTTAAGTACAACTAATTCCAAATAAAAAATATAATTATGAAAAAACATTCTTCAGGTTCCTGGAACTCTGACACAACACTAACAGTCCAAGGAGGTCAAATTATGACATTCAAAGTAAAGAATACGAATATTCTTGGAACCACCCTAACTATTAACAGCGATAAAGGAGGCTTAAAATCATTAATAATCGCCCCACTTACCACAATGGATTTTGAATTTTCCTGTTTTGGAGCCGAACCCATGGGATGGAAATTTGACATTTCGACTAACAGTGATGCATTTATAGTTACATGGGAACTATTTTCAACATGGATTCAGGGAGACCCACCCAATGGATAATTTTCAATAAAAACAAAATATTAATACTTTACATTATGTCTACTACACCTACTCCCGGAGCCGGAATAGATTTAAATCTGCTTAATCTGTATAAAACAGTGACCATTAAATCTATCGGCAATTTTCAGCTAGCTCTTTATAAGAATGATAGCGATTCTGTATTTTTCACTCCTTTTATTTTTCCGGATTGGAATAAGTTTGAAGAAAGCCTGAAAAAACTTGACAAAAACAGTACCGAAATTCAAAAGATTGTTTTAAGAATTTCATTTTACACGGAAACAATGATCCAAGAAATAAAGAGCCAGTTAAGTTTATTAGGTGATACATTTTCATCAGTCAGCGTGCTTCCTCACACATTTTTCACTATTTCTGTAATACTAAATAAAAGAAAAGTCTATTTGAATACTGATGATTTGATAGATGATGAATCTGGCCAGAGTGCCAATAAGAAAATTGACTTCGTTATGAATCAAAATTTTATAATAGAAGCTACTTACTCAGAGTTATCAGAATTTTATAATACAAGATCAGTCACTCAAATTAATGCAAAACTTCATTCGGACGGATATTATTATTCAACGGAATCCATAAAAGCGCTTGCGAGTTTTTTTAATGATACAAAAATCAGAAATGAACTGACAGGAGATGAAACTTTAGTTGACAAACTCATTGTTACCAGTGAAAAATCCGGTAAAGGGGCTGCTATGAATCTATTTGGGTCTAAGAAAAATAGTAGTGATGATAAAACTATTATTACTAAAGATAACATTAAACAACGTTATGTCAACAGGCAATTTCTGGCAGAGTTCTTTAGCCGATACGAAGAAAAATTACAAATAAAAGTAATAGCAAATGATATTGAAAGTAAGGAAAAAGAGATAGATAAAATACTTGACAGATTTTTAAAACTCTGTGATGAAGTTATTTTTGAAATCAATAAAAAAGAAGATGATAATTGGGAATTGGTGTCAAAGCAATTGAATTATGTAACATCAATTCCACAGACAACTTATGAGGAGCTATTAAAGGTAAAACCTTTTAGAGACAACAAAGTAAAAGATGATGCAAACGTAAAAGTTCTTGGCAACGTAGTTGATGTTGATGTGAAGAAGGACGGCAGTATAGTAACCAGTGATGATATTGAATGGAAAAAAAGCGGGACAGAATTCATCCCGACTAAGGTTAAGATGTTCATTATTTCTGACAGCACTTTAAATAAAGGGTTCAATACATCTTTACTATATATTGATAAAGACGGTGCAAGACAGGTTGTAACGGAGTTCATATATCCTGCAGACTGGTGTGCCGATAATTCTGATCAATTAAATCAAACAATTACTAATTTCGACAACCCCGTAGGCTCTATACTACCTTATGCCGGTGTTGTTAATGAAAATATTTCAGGCTGGTTGCTTTGTGATGGCAGTAGAAAAAATATAGATGATTACTCTGCTTTATTCAACGCTATTGGTTATAGCTGGGGCAAAGGAAAGGACGATACAGAATTTAAACTACCCGATTTAAGAGGACAATTTTTAAGAGGTGTAGATTTTAGCGGAAATGTTGATCCTGATTATAAAACCAGGAATCCAAACGGGTTAGGAATAAGTAATGAAGTGGGAAGCTTTCAAAGTGACACTATACAGAATATTACCGGAGAAATTAATGGGATTCATTCTGATCAAAAAGGAAATAGTGCTACCAATGTATTCAATATAACAACATATTATGGTAATGGTGACGGGGGAGAAAATCGTGGTTGTTTTAATGTAAGATTTGATGCATCCAAAGTAGTAAGGACCTCGACAGAAACCCGGCCTAAAAATGCATACGTAAATTATATTATTAGAGCTTTTTAAGATGACTATATCTGACATTTCAAAAATTTTAGAGATCACCATTTGGCCTTTATTTTTTCTCGTTGCCTACTTAATAAACAGAAAAAAATTCAATGAATTAATTAACATCCTGTTTGAACGCATTAAAGGAGGCTCATCTTTTAAAATTAGTTCTATAGAAATAGGGGCCGTACCAAGTTCACTTCCTACAATTAATAAAGGAGAATTAATTACGGAAAACCACTTAGGAATTGTTCATACGAGTTGGAGATATCCGGTAAAGGATAAGGAGTTCAATAAAAAAATGTTTGTCATTCAGATCATAATTCAGGGAAATGAGAAAGTTTTGGATGAAATTGAATTTGTCGAATATAAACTTCACTACTCCTATCCTAATCCAATACAACGTTCTTTTGACAGAAACAGTAAATTTCAATTAAAGGAACTAGCATGGGGAGAATTTAATCTCATCGCCTCAGTTAAAATAAAGAATCAAAATGATCTCATCAAATTGAAGCGTTATATCAACTTAACTGAAACCGGACAAAATTTATTTGAGTGATTTATAAAAACCTGCCTTACGGCAGGTTTTTCATATCTAACAAGCTCTAAAACAAACTCTCATTCACAAAATTCTAAGACATTATTATACAATACAACCCACACTACTAGTCTGGCAATTTAATAAAACAAAAAACATTTTTCACAAAACAACATATTTTTATTGTTTATCAATAATTATTTATTATTTTAGCAACATGAAAATAATTTATGATGTTATGAAAAAAGTATCAATAGTATTTCTTCAGGCAGTCATTGTGCTTATCAGTATTGTAGCACTTGCCATTTTGATCCGGTTTCCTTTAACTGAAGGAAGAGCTAAAAACTTAGACTTGTTTAGCATTTACGCTGATCCGTTTATCCTGTATGGATATATATCGTCCACAGCTTTCTTTATTGCATTGTATAATGCTTTCAAATTACTTGGATATATCGGGCAGAATAAAGTATTTTCCCTGCCCTCTGTTAAAGCTTTAAAGAATATAAAGTATTGCGCAGTCGCAGTAGGCATTTTAATTGTGATCGCCGGGCTATACATCAATATGGCTCATCATAAAGACGATGATCCCGCAGGGTTCTTTGCTATTTGTTTTGTGACCTGTTTTGCTTCTGTTGTAGTCGCAACTGCTGCTGCAATATTTGAAAAGATCTTACAAAATGCCGTGGATATGAAATCTGAAAATGACCTAACCATTTAAGCTATGCCCATTATTGTAAACTTAGACGTAATGATGGCCAAGCGAAAAATTTCCCTGAATGAACTTTCTGAAAGAGTGGATCTGACGTTATCTAACCTTTCCATTTTGAAGACGGGAAAAGCAAAAGCCGTTCGCTTTAGCACCTTAGAAGCCATTTGTAAAGCATTAGACTGCCAGCCAGGTGACATTTTAGAATATATTCCTGACGAAAAAAAAGAATAATGAGGAGATAGGTGAAGTTAGATTTCTTAATTGAAAAATTCCTTAACTTTATTAGTTTAAGCCTACAAATTTGTGCTTCTCTATACTAAAATTATAAAATAAATCTTAACAATGTTTCAAGAATCAGAAATTATAAAAATTGCAAAGAATTACGTAAAAGAACGTAGTAAAAAATCTAATATTGATATGACAATCGTCACTGAACATACTATATGTAAACCATACGGAATGATATTTTCTTATGTAAGAAGAGAATATTATGAGACAAAAGATGAACAGTACAATACATTACTCGGGAATGTCCCATTTTTAGTAGAAAGTAAAACTGGAAAAATAATACCATTTGGTTCATCTCGCTCAATAGAATATTATTTGCAAGAATATGAAGCCGGAAGGTGGATTATATTAGAGGATGGATCCAGAGTAATTGTTTAAAAAATCATTTTAAATGAAAGAATTAGATGTTGGGCATTATCTTGATATTTATACCCTTAGAAAAGAGATGCAAGAGGAAGGGATTACAAACCCAAGCAAGGATATCAGAAAGTTTACCCACGAATTTGTTGAGAAATTAGAAAATATGCCATTAAATGAAAAAATTATTCTAAAAAATCATTCTTTTTTTGACAGTTCAGGAAATTTAATAATAAAATTTCCTGATAATGATAAATGGTAGTTCTTAATAAATGATCTCCTAAACATAAACCCGAAACCATGGTATTCTTCTTGAATAAAATACGAAAACCTGCTTTACAGCAGGTTTTTTTTATCTAAAAAGTCTTTAAAACAAACTCTCATCCACCAGATTCGGCAACGTCACTTTCAAATTCGGTTCCGCTTCCATTGCTCTTTTAATGGCAAAAACAGCTCCTTCATTTCTGGCCCAGCTTCTTCTTGAGATTCCGTTGTTCACATCCCAGAAGAGCATGGACTTCAATCTTCTGTCGGCATCATCGCTTCCATCAAGCAACATTCCGAAACCGCCATTGATCACTTCTCCCCAGCCTACTCCACCTCCATTATGGATGGAAACCCAGGTCGCACCACGGAAACTATCTCCTATTACATTATGGATCGCCATATCAGCCGTAAATCTTGAACCGTCATAAATGTTGGAAGTCTCCCTGTACGGCGAATCTGTTCCGGAAACATCATGATGATCCCTTCCTAAAACCACAGGCCCGATCTCTCCATTTTTAATGGCTTTATTGAAAGCTTCTGCAATCTTCATCCTACCTTCCGCATCGGCATAAAGAATTCTAGCCTGTGAACCAACCACCAGCTTGTTTTCCTGCGCACCTTTGATCCACTGGATATTATCCTTCATCTGCTGCTGGATCTCTTCCGGAGAATTCTTTTGAATTCCCTCTAAGATCTGGCACGCAATATTATCGGTTTTTTGTAAATCTTCCGGCTTTCCGCTTGTACAAACCCAACGGAACGGCCCAAAACCATAATCAAAGCACATCGGCCCCATAATATCCTGAACATAACTCGGGTATTTAAATTCTCTTCCTAAAGTCGGATTTTCCGCCATTACATCAGCTCCGGCTCTGGAAGCCTCCAGTAAAAAGGCATTTCCGTAATCGAAAAAATATGTTCCTTTTTCCGTATGCCTGTTGATCGCTGCAGCATGCCTTCTCAAACTCTCCTGGACTTTTTCCTTAAACAGTTCCGGGTCTTCAGCCATCATCTTATTAGACTCTTCAAAACTTTGCCTGACAGGATAATATCCTCCAGCCCACGGATTGTGAAGCGAAGTCTGGTCTGACCCGATATCAATTTTCAGATTTTCCTGATCAAATTTCTCCCAAACCTCCACTATATTCCCTAGATATGCTATGGAAACTGTTTCTCTATTTTGCTGTGCTACTTTTACTCTTTCCACCAACTGATCAAGATCTTCATAAATTTCATTCACCCACTTCTGATCATGACGGATTTTTGTAATCTTTGGATTGATCTCTGCACATACCGTAACACAACCGGCAATATTCCCGGCTTTTGGCTGAGCTCCACTCATGCCGCCCAATCCGGAAGTTACAAATAGCCCACCTTTCGATTCTTTTTTAATTTTCCTGAAAGCATTCAGAACAGTAATTGTTGTTCCATGAACAATCCCCTGCGGGCCAATATACATATAGCTTCCCGCCGTCATCTGTCCATACTGTGTCACTCCCAAAGCATTGAACTTTTCCCAGTCATCCGGCTTTGAATAATTCGGGATCATCATACCATTGGTCACCACCACTCTTGGTGCATCCTTATGAGACGGGAACAACCCCATCGGATGACCGGAATACATCACCAAAGTCTGCTCATCTGTCATTTCAGACAGATATTTCATAGTCAGAAGGTATTGAGCCCAGTTTGAGAATACAGCTCCATTTCCCCCATAAGTGATCAGTTCATGCGGATGCTGAGCCACCGCATAATCAAGATTATTCTGGATCATGAGCATGATCGCTTTTGCCTGCTCAGATTTTCCCGGATAATCTGTGATAGGCCTCGCCTTCATTTCATAATCCGGGCGGAAACGATACATGTAAATCCTTCCATAATCTTCCAGCTCCTGCCTGAATTCAGGTAATAATTCCGCATGAAATTCAGGTTCAAAATAACGCAATGCATTTTTTAAGGCCAGCTTTTTCTCTTCTTCACCTAAAATCTCTTTACGCTTAGGTGCATGGTTAATATTGGATTCATACGGTTTCGATTGGGGTAGTTGATTAGGGATTCCCTGTTGTATCTGTTCCTGGAAAGTCATATTGTTATTCTAAATTCAATGTTTAACATTCAAATGTTTGAAGTTTTAAAGATATTCAAATTAGAAAATACAATGCAACTAAACGTGAAAAATTCCCCTCCTCTGGAGGGGTGGATTTCAAAATTCATGGAATTTTGGAAGACGGGGTGGTTCCATACTGCCCTACAATAAAATCTTCAAGGTCTTTCATTACGATGGAAAGATTATGTTTTACATCAAAATCAGCAACTCTGAAAACAATTAATCCCAATGATTCCAGAAATGCCCGCCTTACTCCATCATAAACCTGCTTTTCATTATGGTTTGAACCGTCAATCTCGATAACAAGCCCCAAAGTTTTCACATAAAAATCCACGACATAATTCCCGATTATTCTCTGCCTGTCAAAATCAATTTGATGAAAATTTTTGGCACGTACCTGCTTCCAGAACAGCACTTCATTTAGGATTCCTGCTTTGCGTTTGTCCCTTAACAATATTTTAAATGGGGATTATAGGGCAGATTTTCCACGAAGTTCCTGCGGATGAGAACTCCTTTTATTTGAGTTAGGATTTCTTTCATTTGTGTGTGTGTTTCTTTTTTAACCACCCCGTCTTCTCCTTCCAGTCGAATCCACCCCTCCAAAGGAGGGGAATTTTTCATTTCTCAACACCGGGTAATCTCTCAAAAATAAAAAAACTCACTGAAATTCAGTGAGGTAAATTGATATTTTTAGATCAGCCACAGCTTTATGCTGTGGCTGACTATTTTAATTATTACTTTTTACAACAACCCATCCGTTAAAGGCTCTGCCATCCGGAAGAGTAATGACATACCAGTAGCTGGCTGTAGGCACTGTTCTTCCTGCTATAGTTCCGTCCCAAACAATCCGGGTATTTGTATCCTGTTCGAAAACCTTAAATCCGTAACGGTCATATATTTTCACATTGGATTTCTGATTTCCGAATATATGGAGATCCCTTACGATCCATCTGTCATTAAATCCGTCTCCGTTAGGGGTAATGGCATTTTTAATATCCAGTATTACACCGTCCTGTTTAACGATACAGTCTCCTTCCACATATTTTACATAAAAGGTGGTAATTCCTGTTGGCAGGTTATAAAAGACATTACTGTTTTGCCATGTCACTCCGTCTATAGAATACACAATAGGCTGTGTTCCCGTTGCATAAACAGTATAGGTATTACCATTAGCTTCCAGTTTTTGGATAACAGGTACATCAAAATGTTTAATCTCAAAAGTATCCGTATAAGAACATCCGTTATCTGCCGTTACGGTAAGACTGTACATTCCGACCGCAGTGATCCCTGAAATTGTGTCCGTTGTAGAGATCACCTGTCCCGAAGCATCAGTCCATACATAACTTACAATAATATAATTAGTGATCTGTACTGTATAATCCAGAGATCCGTCCGGACAGAAATATAATGTGCCTATATCAAATATAGGGGTAGGTTTAAGAGAAAGATGGATCTCCGCCACTGCCGGACAAAAGCCGGGAACGCTTACCTTTACATAAATAATATCAGGTCCCGTATTTTGATTGAACTGATAATTGGCAGGAGTGCTGATCGCATTGGTTCCTGCATTCAGGTCTGCCTGTGACGGATAATAGGTAAATGTAACATTAGCTCCGGAATACATCTGGGACTGAAACTGTGTTAAATTAACGATTTCAATTCCATCATTTCCTGTATCACACACATTATTAAGCTGGAAAGGTCCGTTATTCTGAAGAACGACTTTGGTTCCCAATATAAAATTAATACTTGCAATATCATCACATCCCGGAATGTTCTGTACTTTTACCCAGATCTGTGCAGGAAAAGGATTAGCGGTAAAGTTTTGAGGATTGGCAATGGCATTAACTCCGTTTTGAGCATCCTGCTGGGTAAGATAAAAAGTAAATGTATTGACAGGATTCGGGATATCTACCATGAGATGGGTATAACTCATCAGATTCACTTCATAGCTGCCATCCAGGTTTTCATCACATACCGTAAGGGTTGAATTAATGGCTTTAGGAGGAAAATAGGTATTTAACTGAATGGGAGCCACAGAATAACATCCGGTGGTTTGGGATTGAAATCTAGCCCAGACTTCCACTGTTGAAATACTCGTTGTAATGCTATTTCCGATCTGATTTGCCAGGTTTCCCACATTTGCTTCTGCAGCGGTACTATAATAAGAGATCGTCATATCAGACAATGGCTGTGTATTTTGTGAAGGTATGAACAACTGCGAAATGGCATTATTCAGCTGGAAAGTCTCGCTCAGGTTGAAATCCTCATCACATGTATTCAGAACAGCACTATTAAGTACTACAGGCGGCAGGAAGGTCATCTGGATATTCAATTGGGCTACGGAAAAGCATACACTGTTGTTAAATTTCACTTTAACATATACAGTGACACTGCCCTGAACAACAAACTGGGCAGGATTGGTAATTTCGCCGGAAAAGACCTGAGTTGCGGGATCATAAGAAGTATAGTAGGTAAAGGTAACATTGGATCCGCTGTATATCTGTGCCTGAGCCTGGGTCAGGTTATAGATCTCCGCTCCGTCATTATTATTATCACAAATATTGGTTAAAGAGATGGTTACCGGAGAATTGACGGCAGGAGTGGAAGCCAGACTAAGGTTAACAGGATATATCTGCTCGCAGTTGTGCGAAATGACTTTTACAAAAATCTGTTTGGTCCCCGGAACAATTACACTGGTTATGGGATTGCTGCCATTCTGCGCATCAGCCAGGGTAAGGTAAAATACCGTAGTTGCATTCTGCGTTCCTGTTATGGCTCCAGAAAACTGGGCAAGCTGTACATTCTCCGTATTGTCATTATCCATATCACAGATCGTAAAATTCGACTGCACGGCTACCGGATGAACCAAATGAACGTTGATTGCCTTCACCGTGAAACAGGTATCCGATTGTTCAAAACGGACATAAAATGTTTTCGTCACAAAATTGCCATTTGTTGTAATGACCTGACTTGAACTTATTGTGGCAGTTCCCTGCATTGCACTGTTAAAATCCGCATAAAATTCTGTTACAGGTACCGTTGTAGGAGAAACCAGCATACCGGATGACAAAGTGTTCAGATCTACCGTAACATCATCGGTACCGTTAAAACAAATGTATTCATGTTTTTCATCCACCACGATTTTGGTAAACATGACATCCATATTCACCTGAGCAACAGCAAAACACCCGTTTGGGATCTGCACTCTGATAAAGACCTGGTACTGCCCTCCTTTTATAACCCCTAAACCGGGGCTCGTACCGGCAAATGCCGCTGCATAAGTTTCATAAGCTGTAAAAGTGGCTCCTGATTGTGAAGAAACAAGCGGCCCTACGTTTACGGCAAAATCAAAAGGTTCCTGGTTATCTGCATTAATGTCACAAATCGTGTAAGGGAATGCAATGGGAGAATTAATATCAGCTCCAGGCTTAAACTGGAAATGAACCGGGCCTAAAACATAAGTACAGTTGGTATCCTGCAGCCTTACCCAGATATTGGTACTGGTAGTTATATCTGCTGTGAGGATTGCATTGGTATTATTTTGAGCTGCAGCCTGAGTGAGATGATAGGATATTCCTGAAGTTCCTGGTGCGAAAAGCTGATTATTCAGCAAACTAAGATCATAGCCCTGTTCTATTCCGTTATTATTGGTGTCACAAAGCAAAACAGTATCTTTAAGTAAATTTTTGGTAAGGAAATTCAGTGTTAGAACAGCCACCCTGAAACAGGTTGGAATTGACGGATTCTGAATTCTTGCATATAAAACGGTATTGGCGGTCAGAGAATAACTGGAGGGCAGGGCATTCTGCCCGCTCTGCGCATCCTGTAATGAGGTATGGAAGCTGAAATTAAAATTAGCGGGGTTCTGGGAAGTAAGATTAGATTGTAAGCTATTGAGGTTTACATTCACCGGGGCATTCCCGCAAAAATTCTGAGTATGATTTTTAGCAACCGGATAATTGGCAGCAAAGGTCAGCGCAAAGTCATCTGTAAGGGTAAGGATGCTGTTTCCGCAAATATTGAACTTGACATTGGCCGTATACACTTCATTCTGTGTAGGGCAAATATTGGTTTGAATACCCGTACCTACAGTCTGTCCCGCAGCATTGATCCAGGTTACCTGCGGCTGGATCACATTTCCCAGGGGACTGAACCTCCACCCTTCCTGTGAGGCCTGCCAGTTTCCGGTATTTCTGGTTGCCGGTGAAAATCCTGCCGTCCCGTCACTATTAATAACTCCTATCAGTGCATTTTCAAACTTTCTGGTAGGGCACGGAGCAGGCTTTTTATCCACAAAAACCTCAATGACATTGGTGGTTTCATGAAGAACGATCTGAGAAGATGATCGATCTGTACATCCTGCTATCCTTCCTTCATAAAAATTAATCACAAATTTCCGGTAAGGAGCTGTCCCGACCGTGGAATAATAGATCTCGGACTGATCCCCGGAAGAAAATACCATATCATGATATGCCCCGAAAATGGAATTCTTCGGAAGGCTTGTACTTGGATTCGTCCATTGTACATTGGGATAATTAATATTTCCGAGCTGGCTCTGATCGAAAGTCACCATACCGTTGGAACCTACGACAAGGGCTTCAAAATACTGGTTAAAGAAACAAAATCTGAAAGGCAGATCAAGCTTTGCAGCAAACAGGTCATCGTAATTCGCATTAAGGGAAGTCCCTTGGTTCATGGGAACAGCAGGGTTATAAGATTGGGGTCCCACTTCATAGCTTGTCGTTTCTTTAAGTACAGGATATTCTACATGAAGCTGTAAACACCCGTTCGCATCCAGGTCATTCGTACAGCTTACATTGAAATTTTCATTCCCGAAAGCATCCTTGACTTTCACGTTTACAGGTGCCTGAGAGGACGCAAAAACACTTATAAACAGGAATAAAATTTGTAAAATTCTTATCATATATATCAAAAAATTAATTCGTTATTCTATATAATAAAGTTACAAAAAATACAAAACAGAATTCATTTTTCATGAGAAATATATAATAATAAACATTTATTAATATATAATTTAAATTAATAGCGCATAATTATTAATACAAACATCTCTATTCAGTGCCGGAATACCTCACTGTTTCGGTGATCTGTCAAATAAAAGACCTCACTTTTTAACAAGAGTGAAGTCTTTTACTTTAATCTTAAAGTATGTTTAAATTTATTTTCTTTAAGCATTCAGTTTGTTATTCTGCAGGAATCCATATTGTACAGAGATGCTTACAGAATGACTAACAGAATGCTTAGTTTAACAGTATGACAGTACTAAAAATCAAAGATATAAGCGGAATTTAAACAGGCTCTTAATATTAAGAATGTTTTTAAATAAAATCAGAATTACTAAATCCTAGTGTTTTAAAATTACTGATTAGTGTTTCCCAGCATCGGAACAAATTTATATGCCCCGAATTCTTCCTTCTCAAATTCCGTCGGGGAAACTTTGGTAAACCTGAATAAAACCTGCTCGTCAGTCGGTCCTAACGGAATCACCATCTTACCGCCCACTTTTAACTGCTTCAGCAACTCCGTGGGTAGAACAGATGCCCCACAGGTAACAATGATCTTATCAAAAGGTGCAAATGTAGGAAGGCCGGCAAAACCATCCCCAAAACTCTGAAATTTGGGATGAAGATGAAGTTCCCTGAATTTTTTCTTTGAAAAATCAAACAGATCTTTTTGCCTTTCCACCGTGTATACCAAGGCTTTCATAGCCAGGAGAACAGCAGTCTGGTAACCGCACCCTGTTCCGATCTCAAGTATTTTTTCACCCGGTTTTACCTGCAAAAGCTCACTTTGCTCCGCTACCGTCGAAGGATGGGAAATCGTCTGATGTGCCAATATCGGAAATGCACGGTCTTCATAGGCATAGTCCTCGAAAATACTTTCAATGAAGAGATGCCGGGGAACCTCACTCATCGCCGAAAGTACATCCTCATCTGAGATTCCTATTTTCTGTCTGAGATAATCGACTAGGATCTTTCTTTTTCCTTTATGTACAAACGAATCATGCATTCTTAAAGTAGTAAGTATTTAGGTAGCGGGAATTAGTTTTTCACAAAAATATAAAAACAATCAGTATTTGTCAACCTAAAACCTATCATCTCTCTCCTAATGCCTAAAATTATTATATTTACAAAAATTAATATAAGCTATGTTAAAAGCAGGTTTGGTAGGTGCCGGACATCTGGGAAAAATACATTTAAGACTTCTGAATCAGTCAGATAAATATGAATTGGTAGGTTTCCATGATAAGGATGCGGAAAACGGAAGAAAACTGGAAGCCGAGTTCGGTTACAAATATTTTGAAAATTTCGATGATCTCCTGGATCAGATTGATATGCTGGATATTGTGACCCCCACGGTCTACCATTACGACTACGCATTGAAGGCCATTGAGAAAAAGCTTCATTTCTTCATCGAGAAACCCGTTACCCAAACTCTTCAGCAGGCGGAGGAAATCCTTTACAAATGCAGGGAGAATCATATTAAAGCCCAGGTAGGACATGTGGAAAGATACAATCCTGCCTTCATTGCCACAAAGGAATACATACAGACCCCTATGTTTATTGAGATTCACAGATTAGCGGAATTCAATCCAAGAGGAACGGATGTTTCCGTAGTGCTGGATCTAATGATCCATGATCTGGATATTTTATTAAGCATTGTAAAATCCAAAGTCAGAAATATTCATGCAAGCGGTGTATGCGTAGTGAGCAAAACCCCTGATATTGCCAATGCGAGGATAGAATTTGAAAACGGGTGCGTTGCGAACCTTACGACTTCCAGGATTTCGATGAAAGCCATGAGAAAAAGCCGATTCTTCCAGAAAGATGCCTATATTTCTGTTGATTTCCTTGAGAAAAAGGCAGAGGTGATCAAAATGCAGGAAGCTCCGGAAAACCCTACTCCGTTCGATATGATCATTGAGAATGCAGATGGCGAAAAGAACCAGATCTTATTTGAATATCCTAATATTCAGCCTAATAATGCCATTCTGGATGAGCTGAATTCTTTTGCGGATGCTATTACCGAAGACAAGAACGTAGAAGTTTCTCTGGAAGATGGTACGGAAGCACTGAAAATTGCCCTACAGATCATGAAGCTGATCAGTTAATTATATCCTGATAAAAAATTTACCGCAAAAGTCACAAAAGAGTTTTTGGCACTTAAGTTTACGGTTGAGATAGTATATAAAGTAAATATAAGAACATATAGGTTTTCTGAAAATCTTTAATTTTCAACTTAAGTATACTTCTATTAACTTTAACCTGATAAACTTATGATACACTAAAGTGTTAAAACCTTTTTATAGTTAAACTTTTGCTGCTTTTATAGTTGAAAAATAAAATTAAAACATTCTTCTTTACTATTAATCCATCTGAATTATTTTTTGAAGTAAAATAATAATTGTCTTAAATTGCAGATCCCTTTCAGGCTCTAAAAGGGGTTTATTTTAATTGCTCCTTCTTATGAAAAAAATAGCGCTTCTTTTTACCCTTATTTCTGCATTTACTTTTGCCCAAAAGGCGGTTTTGGAACAAAAGATCAATTCTATTATCAAAGATAAAAATGCAACCGTAGGAATATATATTCTGGGGTTTGAGGATGGTTTCAAATATCAAAAGAATGGTGATAAAAAGCTTCCCATGCTGAGCGTTTTCAAATTTCATATTGCCTGTACTGTTCTGGATCTTGTTGATAAAGGAAAATTGTCCTTAGACCAGAAGGTTTTACTGAAAAAATCCGATATGCTGCAAAATACGTGGTCTCCCATGCGGGATAAGTACCCTGACGGGAATGTTGAAATTCCCCTGAGTGAGGTCATAGATTTTACCGTTGCGCTAAGCGATAATAACGGCTGCGATATTCTTTTAAGAATGATCGGGGGCACAAAAACCGTTCAGAAATTCATGGATTCCAAAGGGGTTAAAGGCTTTCAGATAAAATTAAACGAGGAAGCCATGCATAAGGACTGGAAGGTGCTATATGAAAATTACAGCACTCCTGTTTCCGGTGCAGAAGTATTGAAAAAGTTCTATGACGGAAAAATACTTTCCAAAAAATCCACTGACTACCTGATGAAGATGATGCTGGGAACAAAAACCGGAACCAACAAGATTGTACAACAACTGCCTGAAAACACTCCCGTTGCCCACAGAACCGGCTCTTCCGGAAAAAATGAAAACGGATTAACGATTGCAGAAAATGATATGGGAATCATTACTTTACCTAATGGCAAGCATTATGCATTAGTAGTATTCGTAAGCAACTCTATGGAGACTGAAGCGGTAAACTGTAAAATGGTTTCAGATATTTCAAAGGCTGCATGGGATTATTTTAATAAATAAATTGTAAAGCTTAATTTTAGGACTTTAATAAAAACCGATCGATATGAAAAAAATATTTTTAACACTCAGTATATTTTGTTTTGCATTCTTTTATTCACAAAAGAATCAAAATTATGTGGAAATCAGCTATGCCAGTATCTGCTGCGGTCCACCATCTGCAGACCCAGTTGTCAATTATGTAACACAGTTTCAAAAGAAAAACAAACTTAAGTCTCTTGAAGTTTTACAGCGGTCTGGTTTAGGCAGAGAAGGTGAATTTAGTTTATACATTGGGGTGGATAAACTTTCAAGGACCCAGAAAAATAAATTTATCAAAGGACTGAAATCAGCCATTAATTCACAAAACAGCAAAAGAGATGAAAACAAGGACGGAATTGTGAATTTTGACAGTACAATGCTGATAAAAAAAGAGGATCTGGCAGGAAAAAGAAAACTTACTATCTATAAAAAACAAAATTCTAATTAAACAAGTAAAAATGATCAAGAACATCGTAGTTATCGGAGCAGGAACCATGGGAAATGGTATTGCACATACATTTGCACAAGGCGGCTTTAAAGTAAATCTTGTAGACGTATCCCAGGAAGCTTTAGACAGAGGCCTGAAAACCATTACCACCAATCTTGACAGGATCATTGCAAAGGGGAATCTCACCGAAGAACAAAAAGCTGAAACACTGGGGAACATCACTACTTTTACAGCACTTCAGGATGCCGTAGGTACCGCTGACCTGATCGTGGAAGCGGCTACTGAAAATCAGGAACTAAAATTAAAGATCTTCGGACAGATGGATGAGTTTTCTCCTGAGAACTGTATTCTGGCAACCAACACTTCCTCTATTTCCATTACTAAAATTGCATCAGCCACCAAAAGGCCTGAAAAGGTAATCGGAATGCACTTTATGAACCCCGTTCCGATCATGAAACTGGTAGAGATCATCAAAGGTTATTCTACTTCAAAGGAAACATTTGATGCCATTTATGAAATGAGCAAAGCTCTGGGCAAAGTTCCTGTGGAAGTAAATGACTATCCCGGCTTTGTAGCCAACAGGATCCTGATGCCAATGATCAATGAATCCATAGAAACATTATATAACGGTGTTGCCGGTGTTGAAGAAATAGATACGGTAATGAAGCTGGGAATGGCTCATCCGATGGGCCCGCTGCAATTGGCAGATTTCATTGGCCTTGATGTGTGCCTGGCTATTCTGAATGTCATGTATGACGGTTTCAAAAATCCTAAATATGCTCCCAATCCGTTGCTAGTCAACATGGTAATGGCAGGAAAATTGGGGGTAAAATCAGGGGAGGGATTCTATGATTATTCGGAAAGCAAAAAGGCAGAAAAGGTTTCGAAGATGTTCCTGAGATCATTATAATGGAAGAAAGATAAGATTATTCGTTATCCGGAAAGGCAATGATACATTGCTAAAAAATGAATTTCTTCCATGAGAAAAAAAGAAAAAACCATTCAGATCATATTGATCATCATTACTTTAATGATGATCATTTTGCGTTTTTTAATGAACGAAAAAGGAAGGGTGAATCCGGATTCCATACGGTATATGCGGTTTGCCCACGGACTGCCGGTTATTGATAATACCACTACTCCGCTAGGTTATCCTGCCAGCATCAGATTCTTCACCTTCTTCGGTTTTGATGAATTCTGGAGCAGCAAAGTGGTAGGGATTGCTGCATTTTTATTCATACTGTTCTTTGCAAAGAAAAAGAATTTCTATTTCCGGGAAGCCGTTCTTGTAAGCGCATTGTTCAGCTTTCTTTCTATTTACTCCTATACCATGAGCGAGGCCCTGATCCTTCCCTTTGTATTCCTGTTCCTGTATGCCGCCAAACTGATTATTATAGGGAATTTAAAAAAATGGGAAGGCATTCTTTATTTGTCTCTGGCACTGATTGCTCTTTATAATATACGATACAGTGCATTGTTCATGATCGCAGGGACTGGTCTTTATGGCCTGATTTCATGGAGGAAAAAAAATGCATCCGTCTTTATCTGCTCTGCTGCGATAAGCTTTGCTTTTGTGGTTTTGTATAAATTCTTATTCATTGATCATTTTAATGAAAATTATGTAAAGGAATTCCTGATCACAGGATTGAATACTACTCCTGAACTGCTGGTTGAGTTATTTCAGGGGCTTACTACCACGTTTAACCCTTTTATCCATATTGCCAACCCGGGCGGAGGGATCATTAATTATGCGATCTACGGGATCGGATTGCTGAATATTATACTGATGGTATTTCTGTTTGTGAAAAATAAGCTTTCGGAAACAGAGTCTTTCTTTATTTTTGTTGCCATGGTAAGCATTATATGCTCCTATTTCATCCAGTATTTCTATTCCGTAAACCCTATAGACTACAGACTGATGGCACCCTTCAGTTTTCCGGTATGGCTGGTCTATTTCAGAAAGCTTTTCCATATCTTCGGTATTAAAGTCTATGTCATTGGCGTCCTGAGCATTATGACCGGAGCTGCCTTTACCTGGTTATCGAGAGGAAATTATCTTGAGAACCGGAAAATCGTTGCTGATTATCTTAAAAAAGAGAAGCTTGATAAAGTACCGCTTAAATTTTACCTGATAGAAGAAAAGGATCTGGAAAAGATACAGATCGCGGAATTGATAAGTACTGTAAATCCGCAGATTACCCTTACATTCAATCCTAAGGACAGCCTGCAGAGAACTACCCTTACGAGGCATAAAGTTTTGCAAAAAATTAAAATCGACAAGAATAAATATCAATAATTTTATTATCTTTGAGAAAGTTAAAACATTAAAAAAATGAAATTACCAAAGTTTTTATTAGCAGATAATTCGGAATTTCCAGAAGATTTATTCGTTGTTCATACAGAGTATCCAAGATTTATCCTGAACGTTGAGGAAGAGGAAGTTGAGTGGTTGGATGATCTGGAAGGCGATGATGAGGAAACTATGGCAGATGAGGCTACTAAAGTAGTGGAAGCTGCTTTCAAATGGTGCGATGAGGAGCTGGCTAAATACGATGACGAAGAGGAAGAATAAGATAAAAAACAAACATAAAAAAGGAACTCAATCGAGTTCCTTTTTTTATTTCTATTCGGATTTATTGAATTTCAATAGCAGTAAATTGTCTTTATACAGCTCCAAGGTATTTCCGGAAACTACATATCTATTGGCCTTCCCCATCATATCCATAAAATTCTTCTCCACATTTATATTATCACACATCATTTTCGTGGAACCCATTTGCCCGGCAGAGAAATTACCGGTAGCCGGATCTGTTGCAGCCGTCCCGAAGTAATTATTGCATCCTGCATTTCCATTGATCTTTTCTCCTTCAATGTTTAATGTAGGAACCTTCCCTTTCACATTATCCGCCAAAGTCCATTTCGTATTGGCCAAAGATGGCTGAGATTTACCTGCTTTTGAGGTGGACGAACCAGACATTGCTCCACACGACACCAAAACCACTGCTGCACATGCACTTAAAAAAAAGTTTTTCATTTTTTTCTTTTTAGATTTAACTCAAATTTACGGAAATTATATTATCTGAACGGTTTTCGGGGTATTTTATTATTCTCTTAACATTTTGTTCTAAATAATTTTCACATCAAAATTTAACCCGTAAAACTTTCAGAATGACAATTTATACTGATTGAGTTATAATAGTTTTGCAATATTTGAGCTAAATAAAACCCATTGGAAAATCCGGACATAAAAAAACGGGCTAAAGCCCGTTTCTATTGATATGATATATTATCTTCTGTCTTTATATTAAGATCTCAGTTCTGCATTAAATTCTTTCTGGAAAGATTTGATCAAAGAATCCATCACCTCCGAGATGTCTTTTTCTTCCAGTGTCTTTTCTTCATTTAAAAGCTCAAAACTCATGGCATAGGATTTCTTGCCTTCCGGAAGGTTTTTCCCTTCGTAAACATCAAATAAGTTGATATTTTTAATGAATGGAGACTTATTTGTTTTAGCCACCTGATAAAGATCCTGATAGTTGATATTTTTATCGATCAGCAAAGCAAGGTCTCTTCTGATTTTGTTGAATTTAGGAATATCATGGAACTTCAGTTCATTTTTAGAACGTAATTCCTGAGCCAGTTCCAGTTCTATTTCGGCATAGAAACATTCCTGGTCAATATCAAAATCTTTCAGCATCGCAGGAGCTACTTTTCCTATCCTTACCAGGGTATTACCATCTGCTTCATAGGCAAGGGCATCAGAGAATCTTTCGTCTGCCAATGCTACTTCCTTATAATTCAGGTGCAGCCTCTCCAGTAAGACCTTTACATAAGCTTTAAGGTTGTAGAAACTTGTTGCTGATTTAGGCTGAAGCCAGTTTTCCGCAGCATCTCTCCCTGAAACCAAGATGGCCAGCTGCTTTCTTTCCTCGTATTTTTCTCTTTTATGATAAATCTTTCCCAACTCGAAGAATTTAATATCCTGATTCTTCCTGTTGATATTATAAACCGCATTCTGAAGAAGCCCTTCCAAAAGTGATTTTCTCATAAAGGCAAGGTCATTGCTCAAAGGGTTAAGCAGTTTTACCGCATCTGTTTCATCCTTTACCGAAGTCAGAGAGTTATTCATTACCTCGTTGAAGCCTAATCCCTGTAATGTTCTTGCCCAGTTGTTTTCAAGCTCGTCCTGGTCATTCGCATTCAGTTTTACAGGGGTGAAGGAAATCTTTTGTGGTGCATCAATTTTGTTATATCCGTAAATCCTTAAGATCTCTTCTATAACGTCTATTTCCCTTGTCACATCAGCTCTGTATGCCGGAACGGAAATTTCGAAACCGTTCTGGATTTCATTCAAAACCTGGATCTCAAGGGCTTTTAATATTTCTTTTACTTTTTCCCTGTGAATTTTAGTTCCTAAGATCTGCTCGATTTTAGAAAATCTGATGATCACATAGCTGTCCTCAATTTTTTTAGGATATTCTTCCAGAAGTTCTCCTACCATCTTTCCTCCGGCTATTTCCTCGATCATTTTGATGGCATGGGTAATTGCCGTTCTTGTAATATTCGGGTCTACACCTCTTTCAAACCTGAAAGATGCGTCGGTATTCAATCCATGGAATTTAGCCCCTTTTCTTACCGCTACAGGATTGAAATAGGCACTTTCCAGGAATATGGTTTTGGTTTCTCCGGAAACTCCCGAAGTAGCCCCGCCGAAAACGCCGGCAATACACATAGGCGTATCTTTACCATCCTTGATCATGATCTCTGAACCGTTCAACGTTCTTTCAACACCATCCAGGATTGTAAATTTTGTACCTGCTTTTACGGTTCCCACTTTTACTTTTTGATCTGCAATCTGATCTGCATCAAAGGCATGAAGCGGCTGTCCCAAACCATGAAGGATATAATTGGTAATGTCTACCACATTATTGATCGGGCTTAATCCGATGGCTTTTAACCTGTTTTTTAACCAGTCCGGAGATTCTGTCACTTTTACTCCTTCTATCACTGCCCCGATATATCTTGGACATAATTCAGCATTCTCCACTTCCAGCGTAAAACCGTGAGAACCTTCATTCTTTAAAACCTGGGAAGATACTTTCCCGAATTCTGATTTTTGCTTATTGGTTGAGAGGTAGGCATTCAGATCTCTCGCCACACCATAATGAGACATGGCATCCATTCTGTTCGGCGTAAGGCCGATCTCAAAAACGTCATCATTGGTCAGTTCAAAATAATCAGCAAATTTTTTCCCGACCTCATATTGAGCTTCATCCAGAACCATAATACCGCCGTGGTCATCACTAAGCCCCAATTCATCTTCTGCACAGATCATCCCCTGAGAAACTTCGCCTCTTATTTTTGCTTCTTTGATCTCAAAAAAGCTTCCTGTCTTATCATAGATCTTCGTTCCGACAACGGCTACAGGAACGGTTTGTCCGGCCTCCACATTCGGGGCACCGCATACGATGTTCAACACCTTCCCGTTTCCTACATCTACTGTTGTTTTCTTTAGTTTATCAGCATTCGGATGTTTTTCGCAGGTCAATACCTTACCTACAACAATTCCTTCCAGGCTTCCTTTTATGCTTTCAAATTTTTCTATCCCTTCCACTTCAAGACCTATATCTGTAAGGAACTCCCCGATCCTTTCAGGTTTCAGTTCCGTTTTGATGTAGTCTTTCAGCCAGTTATTTGATATTTTCATTATAGCAGTTTGAAAATTTTACTTGAATTTTTGAGTTTACAAATGTCGTGTTTTTTTGAGAAACAGCGAAATTTAGAGGTAACTTTAAGATACTTTATTCTTTCTGTGTTATTCTATTTTCCTATGGTGTGATCGCTTCCAGATCTCTTAGAATATAATCCGGCGGAAATTCCCCAAAGTAGCTTGTGTATTTATTTTTATAGAGGATTACATAGCTGGAACAGGGGTAATGGTACTTAAAAAAGGTATTTTCAATAATATTCCGGGGATCTTTGTGCCATTTGATCTTATTGATCGTCTTCACTCCCTTTTTATCTTTATAAATATGGATAAATTCGGATTTTTGTATCTTATTGGCTTTCTTTTCCAGTTCTTTAAACCACAAAAATGCACTTTCCGGAGTTGAGGTTCCGGTAGAGTTACACCGGTCTTTCCCAGGATGATAGATGATGATCACAGGACGGTCTTCTTTCAATTTCAGTCCTAATGATGCATTTAACTGATCTATAATTTTCCCGGAGCCGATCTCCCCGCTCTCCGATCTTTCTGATAAAATTTTTGTCGTTTTTAAAGAATCATTATAAACTTTCAGCTCTCCATTCTTAAGTTTTCTGCCGTGAAACTGTTCTTTTGTAATGGCATTATCATTTTCATCAAAAAAAGCCGACTGCGCCCATGCAAAGTTGCTTATTAAAAGGGCTGCCAAAATAAATTTTCTCATTAGTCTTTTTTTATTGACAAAAAAGAGGTTTTGAAATTCAAAACCTCTTTTTGTTCTTTATATTTTAAATGTTACAATCCAATTACAGGCATTGACAACATTAAGATATTTTCATTTTCTTCAAGACCGTCAAGAGGTTCTATAATTCCCGGTCTGTTAGGCTGAGACATTTTCATCGTAATATCATCGGCTCCGAGAATAGTCAGCATTTCTGTTAAAAACTTAGAGCTGAACCCGATATTGATGTCTTCTCCGTTGTAATCACACGGAATCTGCATATCCGCTTTGTTTGCATATTCCGTATCTTCTGCATGAAGATGCAAAATGTTCCCGGAAAGCTTAAATCTCACCTGGTTGGTAGATTTATTAGACATGATGGATGCTCTTTTGATAGCGCCCAATAAAAGATTTCTGTTAATTGTCAGTACATTTGGGTTTTCCTTTGGAATTACCGCCGTATAATTAGGGTACTTCCCGTCGATCAATCTACAGATCCATGTATGCTTGCCAAAGGTAAATTTGGCCATATTCTCATTGAAATCGATGGTAACGTCCTCATTAGAGCTTGCCAGTATGTTTTTGAAAATATTCAGAGGTTTCTTGGGCATGATGAATTCCATAGGTTCGGCATTCATCAAATCGGTTCTTTTATAAACCACCAGCCTGTGGGAGTCTGTGGAAACGAAGTTTGTCTCATTTTCTCCAAACTGGAAAAGAACTCCTGTCATTACCGGGCGAAGGGAATCATTACTTGTAGCAAAAAGTGTGTTGGTCAATGCTTCGGATAAAACCCCTGCAGACATGGTTACACTTTGAGAAGCATCAAATTCCGGCAGTTCAGGATAGTCATCCGCATTGTCCAATGCTACCGCAAAATTGTCTTTTTCGTCCAAAATTTCAAGCTGGCTTCCGGTACCTTCTGCATTGTCTTTCACAGAGAATGTGAGAGGCTGCTCGCCGTAGGTTTTGATAAAATCCTGAAAGATCTTAGCAGGAACGGCAAATTTACCTGAGTCCTCAGATTTTACTTCCAGAGAGGTTACAAGAGTTGTTTCGCCATCAGATGCTGTAATGGTAACATTATTTTCGTTTAACTCAAAAAGATAGTTTTCTAAAATTGGTCTCGATTGAGAGCTTGATATTACGCCACTTACAGTTTGCAATGCCTTCTGCAGTTCACCACTTGAAATAATAAATTTCATAGATTTAAAAATAAGTTTTTACAAATATAATAAATAGAAAACAGATTATAAAAAATAATCCGGTGAGTTATTAACAAAAATCAATTGTCTGTTTTTAAACTGGATATGACATTCAGATTTCTGTAATTATTCGTTTTTGCATCAAAAATCTCAGCCGTATAGTAAGTAATATTTACTTTTTTATTCAAAAGAGAATTATATTCTTTAGGCAAATCCAGATCGGATTCTACTGCTGATACCCAATACAGCTTATTCAGGGTTTTATTTTCACCTACCAGATGGAATACGACAAAATTTTCCTTTTCTATCTTTGTGATGGTTCCGTTCAACATAAGCTGCGGGCTTTCCGCCTCTTCTTCCGATTTTCCCATTATATCCAAAAACAGGTCAGAGCATTCCGTAGCCATCAACATTCCCACACTGGAAAACAGTTCTTCCATTGCCTTATCATTGGCCTCACTTGTCATATTTGAAACATCGATGTTATAATCCCGTTTAAGCTCTTTTTCAAAAACCATTGAAGATTTGATAACGCATAATCCGAACTGGGTATCCAGATTTTTGGCATCAGGATTTTCTGATTTTATTTTGCTGACGCATTCACAGGAAGCTTTGGCAATTTTCTTTTTATACTCCTAGGAAAAGGCAAAACCCGATATAAGAATTGAGAATACGATTAGTAATTGTTTTTTCATGGTATTAAAATTTTTCAAAGATAGTAGAATTAATGAAATATCATCAAAATGCAAATCTTATCTTTGCTAAAAATATTAAAAATGCGGAAACCATCTCTTTATAAAAGTTTTCTTAATGCTTTGCGGGGTGTTTTTCTGATGGCAGGAAGCGAAAGAAATTTTAAGATCGAGCTTTTTGTCTTTTTTATTAATGTTTTTCTGATCTTTTACCTGAAGCTTTCAGCTACCGATGCTATTCTTATCCTTATTGTTTCTTTTGGGGTTTTAGGTGCTGAGATCTTCAATACGGCTGTTGAAAAACTCTGCGATATAGTTCAACCTGATTTTGACAGGAGGATCGGTTTTATAAAAGATATTTCAGCCGGAGCTGTTTTGCTGATGGCTATTGCTTCCGTTATTGTTGGGATCGTTGTTTACTGGAAGTATGTTTTCATTCAATTCTCCACATTTTTGTCATTCTGAATGAAGTGAGGTGAGAAATCTCAATGGTTGAAAGTAGGGCTAGATTCTACCTTTAAAGAGAAGAGCATTCAATTAAACTAATAGATTCCTGAGAATACAATTCATATTCCGATTAAGAATTAAATCTCCTTTATTCATCAAAACTTCGATAGAAATTTGGGAAATAAATCCCACTAGTAAGGTATTAAGTAAAGATGAATTCTCTGCTCTATTTGTAAAATTATAAATTAAAAGTATGGAAAAAATTGTAATAGGTATTGATAAAACAAAATTATTTACAGGATTTTTACACTTATAAAAAAATGAAAAATCTCATGAAAAAAATTACATTAATAATTGTATTATGTCATAGAAATCGGAATAACGCACTTTGTGTGTAATGTCTGATTATAAAAAATAGAAATATTATAGAATCGGTGGAAAGAAAAAAGCAACCTCTTTCGAAGTTGCTTTTTATTTTGAAAATCTTTGCAGATTATTTTCTTAGACCTAGTTCAGCAATAATTGCTCTGTATCTTGCGATATCTTTTTTCTTAAGATAATCTAATAAGCTTTTTCTTTTACCTACTAATTTCACCAAAGATCTTTCTGTGTTATAATCTTTGTGATTGCTCTTTAAATGAGCAGAAAGATGGTTGATTCTGTAAGTGAAAAGGGCAACCTGTCCTTCAGCGCTTCCTGTGTCTTGTGCAGATTTCCCGTGCTTTGCGAAAATTTCTGCTTTTTTTTCTGTTGTTAAGTACATTCCAATATTGTTTAATGATTATTATGTAACGGGTGCAAAGGTACAACTATTTTCTCAGCTGACCAACGTTATTGATTTCATTTATCAAAAATGATAGAAAAAAATGTTAAAAATTTCTTAACAAGTTATATGTTATCCCATTAAAACGCAGTAATTTTGCAAACGAATCCATGATGAAAAAAATTTTACTTTTAACAGCGTTTACTTTTTTTTTAATGATCGGCATTGCCCCGGTGAAAGCACAGGAAAATGCGGATGACAGAATAAAGAAAATCTTATACTTCAACCCTGAAGTGGAACCTGATATTGAGGAAATAAAAGAACCTACCAATCACGCTTTTTTCAGTGCCGTTTCCGATAATATAAGCGGCCGGAAAAACAAAATGCTCCGTGCAGAAATACAGATCCCTTTTGATAATATTGATAAACAAACTATTACAGATTACTGTATCAACAATGATGCGGATTTTGCCGTTGTTCCCAAAGTAAGATATTTTAAGGTAGGCATCGGTAAATATGTATTTTCTAACCAGGTTGTGGTAAGCCTTAAGGTTTTTGATGCCAAAGGGAATTTTATCGCAGAGTCAGACCATGACACTTACCGCAAGAATATGCGCCTTTTGGGTTCTGCCGAAAATTCCATTAAAATCGGGACCAATGGTGCCATAAAAGGCATCCTGAAAAAATTGAGAAAAGTAAAGCATACTGCCGGATCTGATTTTTAGATTTTTATAGAGTACAATAGATTTTTTTCATCTTACAGTTTATACTCAGAAAATGAGAAGACATAAAGTTTAATTAATTCTTAATTTTATCACACCTCTACCTCATTTTAAAAATTTGAATTATTTTTGCATTGCCAAAAATTTCATGTTTTGAATTCCACGGACGAACTTATCTTTAATCCTGCCGATATTGCCGAAACACTCAGCGGACTTCCTGCTGATGAAAGGCTACTGGCATTTTTAAAAGTTCCGAAAGAATACAAAGCAGAAGTTTTTTCCCACCTTGATCCGGATTTCCAGGAAGAAACCATCAGAAGCATAGGAAGTGATGATGTTTCCGAAATTCTGAACGCCATGACTCCTGATGACAGGACTGCCCTGTTTGAAGATTTCCCGGACGAGCTTATCAAATACTCCATCAATCATCTTAATCCGCAGGAAAGAAGGATCGCTTTGAAGCTTCTGGGCTATGATTCAGATTCTATTGCCCGTCTGATGACCCCTTATTACATTCAGATCCGTAAGGAATGGACAGTAAAAAGATGCCTGCAGCAGATCAAAAAAGTCGGAAAAAGGGTTGAAACCATGAACCACCTGTATGTGGTGGATGAAAGAAACCGCCTGATCGATGATATTGCGTTAGGAAGCTTATTACTGGCAGAAGAGGATACGCTGATCTCCGAGATCACAGATAATCATTTTGTGGCTATTACCACAACGACTTCAAAAGAAGATGCGGTTACTTATTTTGAAAAATATGACAGGACTGCCCTTCCGATCATTACGGAAGCCGGAGTGCTGGTAGGTATTGTGACGATTGATGACATCTTAGACCAGATCGAGCAACAAAATACGGAAGACATTCAGAAGTTCGGGGGTGTGGAAGCACTTGATGAGCCTTATATTCAAACGCATTGGTTTGAAATGATCAAGAAGCGGGGATTATGGCTTATTGTCCTGTTCTTTCTACAGCTTATCACAGCATCTGTAATGGGTTTTTATGAAAATGAAATTGAGAAGGCTGTAGTACTTGCCCTTTTTATTCCTCTGATCATTTCAAGTGGCGGTAATTCAGGATCGCAGGCAGCAACCTTGATTATCCGTGCTATGGCGCTCCAAGAAATCACTATAAAAGACTGGTGGAGGGTAATGAAGAAAGAACTGGTAACCGGGCTGGTTCTGGGAACACTTTTGGGTGTAGTCGGGTTTTTCAGAATTATGATCTGGCAAAAGCTGGGCTGGTTCAATTATGGGGATTATTGGTATTTTGTGGCCATCAGCGCAGCAATTTCTCTTGCCATGATCGTACTTTGGGGAACTCTTTCCGGCTCTATGGTGCCATTTATCCTTAAAAAATTCAATCTCGATCCGGCCACCTCATCGGCTCCGTTCGTAGCCACCTTAGTGGATGTTACCGGACTTATCATCTATTTTACCATTGCCGGGCTTTTCTTAACCGGAAAACTTTTGTAATTTTAGGCAAAGTCTGAACATGAAAGTTATTTCTCTGGTTCCTTCTATTACGGAGGCTTTATTTGATTTGGGTCTGACTGAAAATGAAATCATCGGAAGAACAAAATTCTGTATTCATCCCAAAGAAAAGATAAAGCATGTAGAGATCATCGGCGGTACAAAAAACCTGAATATTGAAAAGATCAAAAGCTTAAACCCTGATCTTATAATTGCCAATAAGGAGGAAAATGTAAAAGAGCAGGTACAGGCCCTGATGGAGGAATTCAAGGTTGTGGTAACTCATGTGGAAAGTGTTGAAGACAATTATTACCTGCTTAAAAGCTTGGGGAATATCTTTAAACAGGAAGAGAAAGCCAAAGCCTATAACGTGAAGATCTACGAGGTTTTAAATCAGGTTAAAACAGACTCCAAAGTAAAAATAGCCTATCTGATCTGGAAAAATCCTTATATGACGGTAGGTTCAGATACTTTTATCCATCATATTTTAACGGAAATGGGGTTTGAGAATATTTTTAAAAACAGGACCCGGTATCCGGAAATCACAGCAGAGGATCTGGTCGGAGCCGAAATTATAGTGCTTTCTTCGGAACCGTTTCCTTTCAAAGAGAAACATATTGAAGATCTTAAGGTGCTTTACCCTGAAAAAAAGATCATGATTGTTGACGGGGAAGCATTTTCATGGTATGGGACACGCCTTGCGAAATGTGAGGGCTATTTTAAGGAACTATTATCCGGTATACATTCTCTCAAATAAAAACTCCGGTTGAGCCGGAGATATTTTTTACTATAAAAGTTTTTTAAACACTTTAGTTATTATAAGCTGACAAATCAGATGCTGTATAGTCCACTTAAATTGAAAATCTTTTGTTTTCAATAGTTTTTTAAGTGCTTACCTTTATGGTTATATGTAAGACTATAGGATCTTGGAAACTTCGTGACAAAGCCATTCCAATAGCTCCAGATCTTCTTTGGTAAAAGGATTTAATGTGTGTGAGTCTATATCGATTTGCCCGATATTGACCCCGTTTTTAAAGATAGGAACCACAATTTCCGCCTTTGTATCAATAGAGCAGCTTAGGTAATTGTCCTGCAGCTTTACATCAGGAACTATAAACGTTTCATTGGACACGGCAACCTGACCACAAATCCCTTTTCCGTAAGGAATAATCGTATGATCTGTAGGTGCACCTACATACGGCCCTAAGATCAGCTCGTCCTTATCTCCGTTTTTAAAGTAGAAACCCGTCCAGTTAAAGTATGAGATCTCCTGATCCAGCAGATGGCAGACTTTCTGAAGCTTTTCTTCTGTATTATGTTTCGGGCTTTCAAGAATGGAGGAAAGCCTTTTCTTTAGTTCTGACATTGTATGTTATTTTAAGAGAATTGTTTTAAGGAAAGTTCTTCCTTATATCCGAACATTCCGCGCTCTTTGATCATTTCTGAAACTCCATCAGGCAGCTGATTTTCCCAGCCTTTTATACCGCCTGCAATTTTCCTCAGTATTTCCCTGGAATAGATCTCAAGAAACTCCGGATTATAGTTTTTAATGTCTACGATACGGTTGTTCAGTTTGAAATATTTATATAGTTCTTTCAGGTTTTCTTCTACTTTAAGGTTCGAGGCATCTAAAAGCTCATGGGTTTCAGGGTCTTTATAAGGATACAGGTACACTCTCATTCCGTTACGGAAGAATTTACCGAATGCTTCCAGAATTCCTCCGGAAAGGTTTTTATAATATTTTTCGTCAAATACCATCAACAGGTTGTTCACCCCCATTGCCACTCCGATATTCCCGTTGGTATAGGACGCAAAATAATCAATCAGTCTATAATATTCCGAGAAGTTTGAGATGATAACGGTATATCCCAGTTTACCCAGGATGTCCACCCTGTCCAGGAAATCCCTTTCATCAATATCTCCATCAGCACGAAGGTTGGAAATGGTAATTTCGATCAGGATCTCTGTTTCTTCCTGGGTGCAGATCGCATCCTTCAAAAACATATCGATCCCGTTTTGCAGCATATCAATGTTTACTTTGGTTACCGGCCTGAAACTTCCTCTTACCGCAAAAATATTCTTCTTATATAAGCTGTCTGCAGGAAGCATATTATTTCCTTCAGAATTAAAGATCACAGCATCCGTCATCCCGTTCTTTACCAACTGCAGGGACATCAATCTGTTATCAACATAAGCAAAAGCCGGCCCGCTGAAATCGATCATATCTATTTCCAGATTGTCAGTAGCCACATCGTCGTATAAAGATTCAATCAGTCTTCTTGGATTATCATAATAGGTAAATGCGCCGAAAATAAGATTTACGCCCAGGTTCCCTAATGTCTCCTGCTGTAAAGTGGCATCATTTTCCTTGAATTTAACATGAATAACGATCTCGTTATAGTCTTCATTAGCTCTTACCTGGAAACGGATTCCTACCCAGCCATGCCCTCTCTGGGTTTTATCAAAATTAATGGTCGTTACTGTATTGGCATATGAAAAAAACTTTCTGTTCGGGCTGTTTTCCCTTGAGATCCTTTCTTCGATCAGGGATACTTCATAGCGAAGCATTTTACGAAGTCGGTTTTGGGTAACGTATCTGTTTTTTGCTTCTTTTCCATAGATGGCATCACTAAAATCCTTGTCGTATGCAGACATTGCTTTGGCAATGGTTTGTGAAGCGCCTCCTGCTCTAAAAAAATGCCGAACAGTCTCCTGCCCTGCCCCAATTTCCGCGAAAGTACCATAAATAGTAGGATCTAGATTAATTGTTAATGCTTTTTGTTTAGGAGTCAGTTTCTGATACATTAGAACATTAAATTTTTTGTAAATTTACCAAAATTAATACCAACCTCAAAACAAAATGAAGTTGAAATTTTTAGGGACCGGCACTTCTCAGGGTATACCTGTTATTGGCTGTACATGTGAAGTATGTACCTCGGGCAACCCAAAAGACAACCGTTTTCGGTCTTCTGTGATGGTCACTACGGAAGAGAATAAAAAAATCCTGATCGACTGCGGTCCGGATTTCAGACAGCAAATGCTGCTCAACCATGAACACCTTGTAGATGTTATCCTTCTCACCCACGAGCATAATGACCATGTCATAGGACTGGATGATATGCGCCCGCTGATTTTCAAAAGTGGAAAGCATATCCCCATCTATTGTTATGAAAGAGTCGGGAATGAAATTAAAAACCGTTTTCCCTATGCATTTACGGATGTGAGGTATCCCGGTGCTCCGGCCTTTGATCTTTATACCATAAACAACGAGCCTTTCACTGTTCTGGATACAGAAATTGTTCCTGTTGAAGTGATCCACTACAAGATCACCGTATTCGGTTATAAGTTTAAAAATATGGCCTACATTACAGATGCCAACTTCATTTCAGAAACAGAAAAAGAAAAACTGAAAAACCTTGATGTCCTGATTCTAAACTGCATTCGTAAGTTTGATCCGCATCCTGCCCATTTTGTCCTTGCAGATGTCATACAGCTTTATAAGGAGCTAAAACCTGAAAAAATGTTCCTTACCCATATCAGCCATCATTTGGGAGTGCATGACATTGAAGATAAACAGCTTCCGGAAGGGATGCATCTTGCCTACGATGGCTTGGAAATAGATTTTTAAAGAATTCTTCACGAAAAGTTTTCAAATAGTAAAAAAAGTTTTTATATTTGCACACCAATTTAAAGCAGCCCAGGTGGCGGAATTGGTAGACGCGCTGGTCTCAAACACCAGTTCTTAGGAGTACCGGTTCGATCCCGGTCCTGGGTACAAAAAACCTCTGATTTTTTCAGAGGTTTTTGTTTATATTTCACTTAAAAGTAACTATTCCAGATTTTATAAACAATAGAATTTAGTATTTGATCTCTGGAAACAATAAAACTCAGTTCCTTGTCAAAATCTTCAAACTTATTATCTACGCATTCCGGTATATAATTATTTTTAAAAAGAAATTCTATTCTTTTACTTGGAGATTTCCTATAAAATTTATCTGCATCATATCTTTTAATGAGTACATAATTAGCAACAGAATTAAGATGAAACGATACAAAATTTTCTTCTTCTTCATAATTTCTAAAATCATCTGCCGTAAAAATTGGCACTAAAATAAGTGAGGATTGTTTTCTATTCCTCATTAAATCCATAAAATCTTGTTCTTTGCTATCTAAATAATACAATAATCGCGCATAAAAATAATGATAAAATCCCCAGTTATTCATTGGTTGAAGGTTAGAAAATATATCTCCTTCTTTAGATTCTCTTATTTCATTTACTTTAGCTTTAAAAGTTTCATCTAATATGGATAAATCTGCATTACGAATATCCCTAATTAAATCATACATATAGCTTCTAATGGAGCTTTGTGTGATAGATTTTCCTTGAATAGATCTAAAAACAGTATAAGCGTCTATAAAACGGTTTACTAATTTAATTTTGGCCTCAATTATAACTTCATCGTCGGCTTTAGATAATGGAGCAAGAAATAAAGGATAAGCCAGTGATTCTGCTATAGTATAAAAATTGGTTATATATAATTCATTAAAATCTTTATTATTATAATTTCTATATTTATACAAGTCCATATAAAGAATTGAATAAAAGTCAAAATCAGATTTTATAAATAAGTAAAAGTCATCAGACTTTTTAAGATACAGACGTGTTGAATTATTTTTCACCCAAGAATGGAATTGAGTTCCTATCTGTTCAAAATCTAAATTTTCTGCTCCTTTTACATTAGATCTACGACTCTCTGCATATTTAGCTCTTAACCAATTTCGGAAAAAATCTACATCAGTATCAGCACCTACCAGTGCTTTTAGATCAAAAATCCTTTCTTTCCAAAACTCATTCATTTCTTCACTTTTCTCTTCCTCTTCAATCATAGAAAGCAAATATCCTTTTAATATTTCTGTAGGATTCAAACTCATCCCCCTATCATTCATAGTTTCAAAAATTGTATAAGCACTTTCCATACTAAAGGCTGTAATTTCTACTAACACTACATTATTTAATAACCATTCTATAAAAATTAGCAATACTTCTTGTTCTCTTAAATTTTCAGGAAATAGCAAAGTAATATCTTCATATCTCGCCAGAATATTTGGAATTGATTCATCTTTTAACTTTCTGGTGTCACTAGGAATATCCTCTAGTTCCTGCATTTCTTTAAAGGGATGCTCTGGATGACTTATCAAACTTTCAATTACATCATTCCGGGATTCTACGTTAAGAATTAAAGTATTTTTCCCTCCTCTTCTTACATAAAAGTGCTTTTTAATTTCATGCTTAATGTCTTCATCATTTACTTGGTGATATAAATATATAAGTAATAATGTAAGAGAAGTAAGGCGTTGTTGACCATCTACTATAGATAACTCTTTATTATCGTTATATAATACTACAGGCCCCATATAATAACTACCATAGTCTGCATAAGTTTCTATAGTATCACCTTCTTGATAATATTTATCAAAATTAGTAGCTAGGTCGCTAATTAAAGCTTCTATATGTTTACGTTGCCAACGATATTCGCGTTGAAACGAATCAATACGAAAACGATTATTAAATAATATATCGGCTAATTTTTGGTCTTTGGCTTCTAGAAATCTCATCGTTATTGAAGTTCTTGGATTAAAATTTGTTGAATTAGAAATGCGTATTTATAAATTTTCTGATTTGTATCAGTCGGGTTAATTTCCCCATGAAATAAAATACATCGTAGATTATATAGCATTTCAATCAATGCTTGGCTTATTAAAATAGGATTATTGACGAAGTAAATACTAAATTCTCTATCTATAGTAACACCACCCAAAGGTGCCATTTTTTTTCCATTACTTTGAATTTTAGGGTCTAGGATAATATTCTCTGTCCTCTTTGGATTCACTTGTAAAAAACATTCTTTTAAATATTTCTTTTTAGTCTGTGAAAGAGCCTGGTAGGGAAAATGATTATCAAAAAGAGTTTTATCCCATGTAGGCAAGTCCTCTAAATAAATATTTCTTAAGTTTTGGGTACTGTCAAAAATTTCACATTTTAATCTATTTTGGTTTTTGGGTATTGTTTCGTCATAAGTAACTTTGTATACGAATTTTCCTTGTGACAGAGTATGAGACGAATTGGGGTTCTTTTTCACAAATAATGATCTGAAACTAAGTTTATTGTCATGAGAAGGAACTGTATGCCCCTCTAATTCAAGATGTAATTGTGCTAAATAATGTTTAAATTCTAATCCTGTGGCTGTTGCATCCATCAAAAGATTAATAATCCTATCTCTAAATGGATTTGAATTATCTTTAATATGATCTATTATCACTCTATCTTTATCGCTATTTAATGCTATACTATAACTCACCATATACCAAGCATTAAAAGGAATCCATGCTTTTACGAATTGAGTATAATAATCAATTTTAAGTTCAGCAATATTCAACCATCGAGCTACATTATCACTGAAATTATTTTTTTTTGCCATTAGTTTTTTATTTATTTCTATAAATAGTGAAAATAATGAAATAAATATATGAAATAAATATCTTATATAATAAAAAACCGTTTAAATTCCTCAAACCTCTTTAGACTAAAGCGTCCTCTGAATTGGTGTTATATTCGTGTAATTCCTATAGCCTTCGAACCGTGTAAAAGCTCGTTCAGTGATTTACTTTTAGAAAGCACATTGAGATACTATTGAATAATCATGTTCTTTATAGTAATATAATCAAAATATTTCACAGTTTTCTTTTGATTTTCCCTAAAGGCTTATATGCAATGCAGACCGATATTATAAGAAAATAATAGTTTCTGGTTTTTAATTATTACATTTACTCAATATTCTGTACTCTTCATGATAAAAGCAGAACCAAAAACATGTAAATGACAAGCAAAATTATAGGCGTAGGCAACTACATTCCATCACAAACTATCACCAATTTATTTTTTGACCAGCATATCTTTCTCAATGAGGAAGGAGCGACATTGAAAGAAAGCAATGCAACCATCACAGATAAATTAAAGAAAATCACCGGAATTGAAGAAAGAAGATACGCTGGCAACGAACAGGTGACTTCGGATCTGGGATTAATTGCTGCCCGGACTGCTATTGAAGATGCAGGTATAGATCCTGAAACTTTAGATTATATCATATTTGCCCATAACTTCGGTGATGTACGTTTCGGTACTGTGCAGTCGGATATGGTTCCGAGCCTTGCCTCAAGAGTTAAACATTTGTTGGGAATTAAAAATAATTTCTGTGTTGCGTACGATATTTTATTCGGATGCCCGGGCTGGATCGAAGGGATGATACAGGCTAACGCATTTATTAAATCCGGTATTGCCAAACGATGCCTTGTCATTGGGGCTGAAACCCTTTCCCGTGTGGTAGATATCCATGACAGGGACAGTATGATCTATGCGGACGGTGCCGGTGCTGCCATTATGGAAATCACTGAGGATGATTCCGGGATACAATCTCATTTGTCAGCATCTTATACTTTAAATGAGAAAGACTATTTATACTTTGGGAAATCATACAATAATGAGAGCTGTCCTGATACAAAATATATCAAAATGGATGGAAGAAAAATATATGAATTTGCTCTTTCCAATGTTCCGGTTGCTATGAAGGACTGTTTTGATAACAGTGGTTATTCTATTGACCAGCTAAATAAGATAATCATACATCAGGCTAACGAAAAGATGGATGAGGCTATTGTTAACCGATTCTACCAGCTGTATGATATCCCAGTACCATCAAATGTGATGCCCATGGTGATCCAAAAGCTGGGTAACAGCAGTGTTGCGACTATTCCTTCATTGCTTGCCATGATCCTGAAAGGTGAGCTTCCACTGCATACTATTCAGAAAAATGACATTGTCTTATTTGCTTCAGTGGGTGCAGGGATGAATATCAATGCTTTTGTTTATAAGTTTTAAGAATAACCAATTGGATTCTATTTGATATTCCTGCTTTTCTTCCATCTCCGGACTCTTCCCCTTGCATTGGTATAAGGAGAAGAAGTATTCAGTTGGATCATTCTTCCCAATGTCCATTTCTCATACCAGCTTTTCCCATAGAGTTCCTCGTTGGTTTTACGATTGATGATTGATAGGATATCTTCAACCGTTTTATCAAGTTTTTGAATTAAGCAGGCAAAATCATCATTCCTGTAATCTTCATAAAATTTCTGAGCCAGTTTTCCCAGCTCATTCCATTGATATCCTGTTTCCGGAAAATCAACGGGCTCGTTGTTCTCTCTCTTTTTATTCCATTGTAAGACCAGCTCTCCCCAGCCAATAAGGTAAGCCATAAGATCATTGATGCTCATTAAAGTTCCTTTGGAATGTCCTTCCAGTTCTTTAATACTGGTTAATTCAAAAGGAATTGTATCTAAATCTTTTTTGAGCCTGCCATAATTTGCTATGATCGCATTGAGAAGCTCTTCTTTATTTGTCGGAACAGGCATTTCAATAGGTATCAGAATTATTTTTCAGATGTTACAAAGGCTATCATTTGTAAATCCACATCAAAACAGGTCTTTCAGAATCCCGGATCATAGGATCTATCTCCCGCATCGCATTATTGGAAACCGTAGGACAGCCCCAGCCTTCGGGTGAGCCTTTGGGATATACCTCGTCATCACTCATCATATCCCAGGAGTGGAAAACAATGAATCTTTTTAAAGCATTATTATTGGTCTCTTCAAGGCCATGCATTAAATATTTGATATTAATTCCCCAATCACTGTGTCCTCTTCCTTCCAGTTTATATTTCCCTAAAGAAGAAAGATGGCTTCCATCTTCATTGCTGAACTGAGGATCATCTTTAGAACCATCGCTACTCCATTGATTCGTTCCACAGCCATGTCCTACCAGATATTTTTTTGAAACGGAATGGGTTTTAAGATCCCAGACTACAAATCTTTTAACTCCCGAAGGCAGACTCATATCAATTAAAATACAGAAATCAGTATTAAAGCCTTTGGATTTACAGAACTGTAAAGCTTCTTTCCCTTTTATTTTTGTTTTGGAGATATTAATTTCAGGTTTCTTTTCAATAGTATGGGTCAGATTTTTCACCATACTACTATTTCCGTTCCCGGACTCACTTCCGCATGACAGCAGAAGCAGGAATACAACCGTTAAACCAAAAACTTTCACCGGATCTTATTTATAGTGCTGGAATATTCCGAAATCTGAAGGCGTCCAGAAAGCAGCCTTCTGCCCGGCAGCTTTCAATGCATCATTTGCCCATGTATTGCAGGTATAGAGGAAGCTATATGTTCCTTTGGCATCATAGAAAGCATCATTGTCGCTATACACAGCATCTGTAGGGATCAAAATAAAGTCCCCGTTCTGATCTCTGTCAAATTTATTTTCAACAAATGTCACAAGGTCTTTGTACTGTTTTTTGCTGATCATGATCACCTTACAATCGCTGCCTTCTTTCATCTTTTCATAGTAGGTACAGTGCATTGCAGATTCGCTGAGCCAAAATGCTGCTTTAAAAGCTGTAGAAAACTTTAGATCAGCCCAGGTCGGGGTATCCAGATAAAAGCCTTTATCTCCCCATCCTACCCCTATGTACTGGTAATCTGTTCTTTTGGAAAGCGTATTGGAAAACGGTATCCTACCACTCCAGTCCTGCAGGTCATTTTTTACCGGCATTACGATATCCGTATGTACTCCATTGGTATAAATATAGATTGGGACTTCCTTTTTCTCCCCGTCATCTTTTGCAGAGACTTCAATAAAAGGTAGCAGGTAGCCTAATAAAGCGTATACTGCAACAATTCCGACAATGATCCCCAAGGTTTTCAGGAGATACATCAATATCATTTTCACATTCATGTTTTTTAATTATATCTGAAAAATTTAATTTTTAATTTTTCGTAAAAGTATTTGTTTTAATCGAAAAAATGATTAAATTTAAGTACGAAATTTTCATAAATATGCGTAAAACTTCTAAATCAAATAAAAGATTTAAAATAAGAGTTAAAATAGCTCCTAAAAGAGTACAAAAAAAACGTTGATTTTCTGTGGGATCCTGATCTCCTGAAAGTCAATTTTTCTTTTTTAGGAAAGGCTTTAAGAACTTTTACCGATATTAATCTTTCTCTCCTTAAAAGCAAAAAATTTAAGGAATGATCTGATAACCTCATTAGTTTTGGACACTGCAATTTCCAAAGAAGGAATCATCACCAAAAAACAAACTCAAAACTGATCCGGAGAAGGCTTCAAAAATTCGATATTCCTCTTCAATCCCATGAATTTGGTTCTTTTTACAGGTGATTTCCTGAATATTTCGGAGAATAGCTCCTGGGTAAGTTCTTTCCACTCACCTTTTTTGAAATTCCTGAGTGCTTCATTCGGGGTAAACCTGCTTTGGAGATGGGGTTTTGAAAATCTGTTCCACGGGCAGACATCCTGACAAATATCGCAGCCGAACATCCAGTCTTCCATTTTGTCCTTAAAATAATCCGGTATTTCGTTTTTCAATTCTATGGTTGCATAGGAAATACATTTGCTTCCGTCAATGATTTTGTCTGAGACAATAGCATCCGTCGGGCATGCATCAATACATTTCCTGCAGGTGCCGCAATGATCGGTTGTTTCATGATCCGGAACCAGATCCAGATCGCAGATAATTTCAGCCAGGAAGTAGAAAGACCCATTTTGCTTAGTGATCAGATTGGCATTTTTGCCTACCCATCCTATCCCGGATTTCCTTGCCCAGCTTCTTTCCAGAACCGGCGCCGAATCTACAAAAACCCTGAATCCGAACTCCCCGATCTCTCTTTGCAGTTCGACTACCATATCACGAAGGATCTCTTTGATGACCTCATGATAGTCTTCGGCATAGGCATATTTTGAGATCTTAAAATTTTCCAGGGTGGAAATGGTTTCTTTCGGAAAATAATTATAGGAAAGCGAAATCACGGATCTGGAGCCTTCTACCAGCAATCTTGGGTCCAGCCTTTTATCGAAGTGATTTTCCATGTACTTCATTTCGCCATGAAAATCATTCTTCAGCCAGGTTTCCAGATGCCGGGCGTCTTCTTCCAAAAAATCAGCGTTGGAGATGCCACAGCTTTGAAATCCAAACTTTTCGGCTTTGGATTTAATTAATCGGGAATATTTTTCGGCAACTGAATTCATGATTTTACATTGCAAAACTAAGATTATTTTATAAATTTGTTGGAGTTTGGATGCCTGAAATACTTCATCATCCATTAATTATTTTAACTCTAAATATTTTTAAGCTATGTCGTTAACAGAAGTAATAAAAGCAGGAAATTATGAACTGATCGATGTCCGTGAACCTATGGAACTGGAAATGGACGGAAATATAGAAGGTGCCAAAAACATCCCGTTGGGTGAAGTAGAAGAAAGAAAGGAGGAAATCCTGTCTGTTGAAAAACCGGTGATCCTGTTCTGCAGAAGCGGAAACAGAAGCGGCAAAGCTTTGGAATACCTTAATTCCCAAGGGTTGAGGGAAGGCTATAACGGCGGTGGCTGGGCTGACTTAAAAGCAACTTTGGAAGCGAATCAGGGAACTTTTTAAAAGTTCCTTTTTTTACCTGTTTAAATTTGTTAAAAAATTAAACCACAAAAGTCTCAAAAGTTTTTCAAACACTTAAGTTTATGGTGATACCTTTTAAAAGTATAACAAGTACACATTAGTCTTTAGTCTTTGAAAATCCAATACCGAATTAGGTCGGAAAATTCATCTGATGTGAACTTTTTACTTCTCCGGATACCCGTTTTTGAGTTGAAGTATTTTATCAATATGAAACTTTTGTGGTTAAAAATTCAAACAGATTTTTTATCTAAATCTATTATTGGGAATGGAACTGAAAGAAAGATTTATACAAAATTGCCTTCTGCTTTCTGAAGACCATGATCTCTTTGAAGCCTTATGGCAGGAGATCGAGAAGAAATATTCTGCAAAAAGCAGATTTTATCATAACCTGACACATCTTGAAAGTATGTTTTATGAGCTGGATGCCGTAAGGGATTGGATCTCCAATTTCACTCCTATTTCTTTTTCGGTTTTCTATCATGATGTGATCTATGATTCAACTTCAAAATCCAATGAAGAAAAAAGTGCGGATTTTGCTGTAGAAAGGCTTAAAAAACTTCGTCTGAATGAGGAAGCCATCAGAAACATTTCCGTGCAGATACTGGCCACCAAAAAGCATCAGAAATCTAATGACGATGATATTAATTATCTTTTGGATGCTGACCTGTCTGTTCTGGGAAAGGATCCCGCAACCTATCTTGAATATACCCAAAAGATCAGAAAAGAATATTCCATTTATCCGGATCTGCTTTATAAACCGGGAAGAAAAAAGGTACTGCAGCATTTTTTAGAATTGGAAAGCATTTTTAAGACTGAATATTTTAAAATGAAATATGAAAAACAGGCGAAAGAGAATTTGCTGATGGAAATCGGGTTGTTATAATGAAGTGTGATCTGTAAAAACCACCCCGTCAAAAATTCTTTGAATTTTTGACACCCCTCCAAAGGAGGGGAATTGCGATTTCCTATCAAATGTTTTCGGAGTTTATAAAATCTGCCGATTTTTTCAAAACCAGTCCGGGAGTTTCTTTGTGCGGAGTGTGCCCAATATGGGGAATGATATACTTTTCTGTGGCTCCGCTTACCTGGGCAATTGTTTTTTCTACCTGATCCAATGTTCCGTATTCATCGGCTTCTCCCTGAATAAATAATAAGGGACAGGTAATATTTTTCAGAAGATATTCGATGTTCCAGTTTCTAAAGTTTTCACTCAGCCAGATCTCTGTCCAGGCTTTGAAAATCATTTCAACCTTATCTCCATGATATTTTTGCAGGCGTTCTGCCAGATTGGTTGTCTGGTAGGCTTTCAGGGCATCCTGAACTCCTTTCACCGTAATATCTTCTACGAAAATATGGCCTGCCTCGCAAATAACGGTTTTTATTTTCTCTGGATATTTGGCTGCGGTGATCAGGGCAATGGTACCACCATCACTGTGCCCGAACAGAATCGATTTTTCTATGTTTAATTCATTTAACAGATCATTCAGAAGATCTGCCTCCTGTTCCATATAATCATTCTGCCTTTCATGAGTAAGCATCGGGGATGATTTTCCGTAGCCTGAACGGTCATATACAAGGACATTACATTGAACAGCTTCTGCAAGTTTAGACGGAAAATCACGCCAAAGCTGAACACAGCCTAAAGAATCATGCAAAAAGACAATTGTGGGGTTGTTTTCAAATGAATTGTTGTATTCTATATAAAGGAGTTTCCCTTTTACTTCAATTAATTTACTTTCTGTCAAAGCTCAACTTCATTATAGTACCGGCATTCTTGTTTCCTCAAACTCCTTTAAAAGGTTTTTGAATACTGCTTCCACCGGAAGAATATCTTCAATTAAAGCCGAGACCTGCCCGATCTCCAGTTCCCCTTCTTCCATATCTCCTTCAAACATCCCGCGCTTTGCCCTTGCTCTTCCTAAAGCAGTAACTAATGCTTCTGCATTTCTTCCGGTCTGATAAATGGTCTCCAGTTCATTAAAAAATTTATTTTTCACCATTCTTACCGGCGCCAGCTCTTTCAGGGTAAGATGGGTATCGCCTTCCTGCAGTTCCGTGATCTTTTTTTTCCAGTTATCATGGGCACTGGCTTCAACGGTGGCCGCAAAACGGGATCCTATCTGCACGCCATCAGCCCCCAAGATCATTGCTGCTTTCATTTGGGAACCTAAGGCAATTCCTCCTGCTGCGATCAGAGGTTTGGAAATATGTTTTTTTACGTTGGGAATGAGGCAGAAAGTAGTGGTTTCGTCTCTACCGTTATGGCCTCCGGCTTCAAACCCTTCTGCGACCACGGCATCTACCCCGGCATCTTCGCATTTCATGGCAAATTTTGTGGAGGATACCACATGAGCCACTTTCAGGCCTTCTTTCTGTAGTGTCTCAGTATAGGTTTTAGGGTTTCCGGCAGAAGTAAAAACGATCTTCACTCCTTCTTCCAGAATAATGCTGATGATCTCATCAAGGTTTGGATAGAGCATCGGAACATTAACCCCGAAAGGTTTATCGGTAGCCTGCTTACACTTTTGAATATTTTCTCTCAGAATATCGGGATACATACTTCCTGCCCCTATTAATCCCAGCCCGCCACAGTTTGAAACCGCCGAAGCCAGTCTCCAACCTGAGTGCCAGATCATTCCTGCCTGTATCACCGGATATTGTATGTTGAAAAGGTTTGTAATCCTGTTTTGATTGTGCTGCATCTCCTGAAACTTTTTAGCCGAATTGAAATCTATAAAATTACCCATGCTGTAAAAATAATAAAAAACAAAGTGTTTTGAGGAATTTACCTCCTGTTTCAAATAAAAAACCTTCAGAAGTTCTGAAGGTTTTTTATTTATTTCGTTAAAGATTCTTTTTTCCAGTTGGATCTAAACTGACATGAGTCGTAACGGCTGTCAATGGATATGAACGTTGTGGATAGTTTGGAGTTGATAAACTTCCCAACCATTTCATCCCGTTTCTTGTTAAGGGCCATCTGCTTTATTCTGTCATAATCTGTTTCCAGAGTGATCTGGTGTGAAGGAATAGCGTCTTCAATTTTTACAATTTTAACCACTTTTCTTCTACTGTCTTCATCTTCAAAAGCGTTTGTAATATCTCCTTTATTTAAGCCCGCCAATTCATAGCTGATGGTTCCCGGAACACTTTCTCTTTCAATTTTACTTGAACCGTCTGCACCAGGGATCAAGCCGGCATTAAATTTAGTCCTTTTATCGTCAGAATACTTGAAGGCAGCGTCTTTGAAAGTTATTTTACCATCAACGATTAATGTCTTGATGCTGTCTAATTTTTTCTTAGCTGAAGTAATTTCCTCTTCCGTAGGGGTTGATTTCAGGAGAATATGCCTTGCATCATATATTTTCCCTGATCTTCTTACCAACTGGATGATATGGTAACCGAATTCAGATTCCACAGGGTCTGAGATTTCTCCTTCCTGAAGGTTTAAAGCGGTAGCTTCAAAGGATTTTACCATCTGCCCTCTGTTAATATTCTTATACAATCCTCCGTTGGCAGCAGATCCTTCATCTTCAGAATAGATCCTTGCCTGGCTTTCGAAAGTTTCTCCACCGGCAATATCCTGCTTGATCTTTTTAAGTTTATCGATCAATTCCTGCTTATGAGCTTCCGTTAATTTAGGATACATCATGATCTGAGCCAGGGAGACCTCATCTTTTATTTCAGGAAGCTGTAATTTATGCTTGTTATAGAAATCCGTCACTTCGTTAGGAGTAACGTCAGCTTTTTCGGTAATTCTCTGGTATTTTGACTGCCCGTAATAGGTATCCGTATCCATTTTTTCAATAGCATTCTTCATTTCATATGCCGTCCTGAACTTGTATGCCGTAAGCATCGTTTTTTCGTCCGGAAACTGGGAAAGCATTTGGTTATATTTTGCATTCGCCTGTTCTTTAATGGCCACAGAACGGTTTTCGATCAAGGTATCTTTTTTGGCTTCGTAAACAAGAAGTTTATTATTGAGCAGATTCTCCAAAAATTCACACTTATCTATATTGGAAGCTCCCTGCTGTTTTGCATAGTTCAGGTTTTCTTCTACATCGGATTCCAAAACAATTTCATCTCCTATCACAGCCGCAATCCCGTCTACCAACTGCCCCTGCTGTAACTGAGCCTGTATATGCCCGGAAAACATCATCATAAAAACTCCTACAAGAAAAGTTATTTTTAGTTTATTTATCATTTTACTATTTTAAACAAGTTGCAAATTTAGAATTCTTAACGAATTACACTAAATTTTTTATTATAAATATTTCTTAAAAAGATTTATTTATGATAGTTCAATATCAAATGTTGTCAGTTCCTTAAATTGTCTTAATCTGCTGAACATATCGGATTCTTTTACCTCCTGAAGCCTTTCTGTACCAAACTTCTCAACGGTGAATGAAGCCATTGCAGAACCTACGATCAATGCAGATTTCATGGTTTCGAAATCGAACTTTCCTTTTTTGGCAAGATACGCGGCAAAACCTCCTGCAAAGGTATCTCCGGCACCGGTAGGATCGAAAACCTCTTCTAACGGAAGAGCCGGAATGGCAAAAATCTTATTGTCATGGAAAAGAAGGGCACCGTGCTCCCCTTTTTTAATAATCACAAACTTTGGACCCATAGTATGGATCTTTTTAGCTGCTTTTACCAGTGAATATTCTCCTGAAAGCTGTCTTGCTTCTTCATCATTAATGGTGATCACATCTGTTTTGGCAATCATTTCCATGAGAGTATCCCAGGCTGTGTCCATCCAGAAATTCATGGTGTCCAGTATAACAAGCTTAGGACGCTGATTCATTTTTTCAAGAACGGATAACTGAACTCCCGGATGTAGGTTTCCTAAAAGTAAAACTTCGGAGTCCTGCATGGAATCAGGAATTTTAGGATCAAAGTTTTCCAGAACGTTTACTTCTGTTACTAAAGTATCTCTTGTATTCAGGTCATTGTGGTATCTTCCTGACCAGAAAAACGTTTTTCCGTCTTTTATGATTTCAATTCCTTCGATGTTTACGTTTCTATCGGTAAGCATATCAAGATATTCCTGTGGAAAATCTCCGCCCACTACGGAAACAATGCCCGAAGGCACTCCTAAAATGGATGAAGTGATCCCGATAAAGGTGGCAGCACCTCCTAAGATTTTATCTGTTTTACCAAATGGTGTCTCGATTGCATCAAATGCAACGCTTCCTACAACTAAAAGTTTCATATATTTTTCAATGTATTTGTAAATAATTTATTTTTTCCATTCAAATGTGTCCAGCAGGTGCATCATATCTTTTTTGATATAATTGACTGCGGGAGCCAGTGAATCCGGTTTTGGTCTTGTATTAAAGTATAAATAGGCCGTTACAAAGTGTCTTGTGCTGTCTGTAACATAGAACTGAAGGTTGGAAGCACTCTGCCCCTTTAATTCATAGAAGTTCCCGTAAACTTTTTTTTCAGGATACTCAAATGATTTTGTATCGATGGCACTGGCTCTTTTGGTATGATCATATACCATTCTTTCGGCTTCTTTGATATGGTCTGCAAAGTCATTTTGGATTGGATAATAGGTAATGAAAATCTTGGCTTTCATTTTGGGATAGCTCATGTAATACCAGCATGGCCTTTTGGCATCCGTAATCTTTGAAAAATCTGAATATTCAAAACTATAGGCACAGTTGTTCTCAAATTTCTGATACTTCGGTGTGGGATATTCCAGACGGAGCTCACCAGAGGGCTTGGGAACAGGGTCTTTTCCGCAAGACAATAAAAGAAGTGATACGAAAATAAAAATGACGTTTTTGATCATTTTGCAAAAGTACAAATTAGATTTCAGATTTCGGGAGACAAATTTCAGTCTTTCAGTAGGTTTATATTTAAATCTTTTAAAAATAAATTAAACCACAAAAGTCACAAAGGGTTTTTATTTTAATACACTTTAGAACACTTAAGTTTGAAGTTCAATATTTTGAAAAAATAACATATCAGAAGAAAATCAGAGATTTCCGGATGCTTAAGCAGGCTTTTTAACAGCAATATTTTAACTTACTACAACCAAAGTATTTAAAATTTTATGTCTTTTGTGGTTTAAAATTTTATTTCTGATTTTGAATATAGTTTTCCAAAGGTTTCGGAAAAGACTTTTCATGGGAAGCCTCAAGATCTGTAATGATATACTGATTTTGGGTTACAAATTCGTTCCAAACGGCTTCCGACGTCACTTCCACATCTACCACCTCAATGGTCAGATTCTTATGGGTCAGTTTATGGCTGATTGTCTTTGTTCCTTTACTGAATGGTTCCAGTTTTTCAGAAATGGAATCCGGAAATTCGAACAGCTTCTTCCAGATAAAGTCATCTTTCCTCTGCCGGATGAGGAATCTGCCGTTCCTATGGACAAAATAGTATTTCAAATGTAGGTCTTCAGTCTTTATTTTTTTAGTTTTTACCGGAAATTCCGAGGTTTTGTTCATTGAGAAAGCCAGACAATCTTCTTGCAGCGGACATTCATGGCATAATGGATTTTTCGGTTTACAGATCTCCGAACCCAGATCCATCATCGCCTGATTAAAATCGCCTACATTTTGAGGCATGATCATTTCCGCCAGTGCCGAAAAGTAATTGAATGCCCTGGAATTGGAAATATCAAAATTATCTGCAAAAACCCGGCTTAAAACCCGGTAAAAATTTCCGTCCACTGCCGGAATCTTACCTTCAAAGCATATACTGGAAATAGCGGCTGCCGTATACTTCCCTACTCCTTTCAGCTTTAAAATATCCTCATACTGAGACGGAAAAACACCATTATAGTCATTCATGATCTGCTGAGAGGCTTTATGTACGTTGATAGCCCTGGAATAGTACCCTAAACCTTTCCAGTATAATATAACCTCATCTTCTTCAGCATCCGCCAGTGTTTGTACATCGGGAAATCTCCGAATAAAATTGTTATAATGATTTAAGCCCTGACTGATCCTGGTCTGCTGGAAAACAATTTCACAGATCCATATTTTGTATGGGTCTTTTGTCTGCCTGAAGGGCAGGTCTCTGGCGTTTTCTTTATACCAATCCAGAAGTTTGTTGCCTATATGCTGAAAGTCTGAGTTTTGAGTATTCTTTTTCAAAAAAATCTGGTTTTGTGTGCTTAGATGCTTCGACTCCGCTCAACATGACAGAAAATTATTGATAAAAGATAATTGATGAATGATAGATTTTGATGTACCTATAATTTCTGTTTTCTGTCATGCTGAGCGGAGCCGAAGCGTCTACAATATTTGCAAAGATAAGTTTATTTGTTTTCTTTATTTACAGAATATTTCAATCACATTATACAAAAAAAGGACATCAATTGATGCCCTTTCTTTTCTAACAATTTTTGGTATAATTACCAGATTTTTATTCTTTCCTGGGGAGCTTTGTACATTTTATCCCCGGCTTTTACGTCAAATGCTTTAATAAATGCATCCTGATTCACCAGCGGCCCAAATGCCCTGAAATATCCCGGTGAATGCGGATCGGTCTTCACTTGGTTGATCATGTACTGATCGGTAGACTTGGTTCTCCATACGGTTGCCCAACTCATAAAAAATCTCTGATCCTGTGTGAATCCGCTGATCAGTCCCGGATTACCGTTATCTTTTAAATACATCTGAAGGGCATCATAAGCAACTGCTACCCCGCCTAAGTCGCCGATATTTTCACCACTTGTGAATTTACCGTTAACGAAGCTTCCTTTTACAGGCTCGTAGGCACTGTATTGTGCTGCAAGCTGGGCTACTTTGGCATCAAAATTCTTACGGTCCTCATCCGTCCACCAGTTATTGAGATTTCCGTCTCCATCGAAACGGGAACCGCTGTCATCAAATCCGTGAGAGATCTCATGTCCTATTACTGCCCCAATACCTCCGAAGTTAATTGCTGCATCAGCTTTAGGATTATAGAAAGGAGGCTGAAGGATGGCTGCGGGGAATACGATCTCGTTGTTTGATCCGCTATAATAAGCATTCACCGTTTGCGGAGGCATTCCCCATTCTGATTTATCGACAGGTTTCCCCACTTTATCCAAGCTTCTCTGATACTGCCATGCGGCCACATTCTGAAGATTGGAATACAGGGTCGCTCCCTGATCCGATGCATCTACTTTCAAGTGGGTGTAATCTTTCCATTTGTCTGGATACGCAATCTTCACAGAGAATTTGGACAGCTTCTCCTGAGCTTTCACTTTGGTTGCAGGAGACATCCAATCCAGTTTATCAATATGGGTCTTAAATGATTTTAAAAGATAATCTATATAAGTTTCCATCTGCTGCTTGGCTTCCGGCGTGAAATATTTTTCAACATAGAGCTTACCAAAGGCTTCACCCAAAACTCCGTTTACGAGCGTCAGGCCTCTTTTATTCATCGGGCGCTGTTCTTTCTGTCCCTGAAGGTATTTCGAATAGAAATCGAACCGGATCTGCTCCAGATTTTCATCCAAATTGCTTGCATTACCATTGATGACATGGTATTTTAAGTAATCTTTCAGCAACGAAAGGTTCTTTTGGGTAAGGAACTGATCCATATTCTGGTAATATTTAATCTCTCCAATGATTACTTTATCAGTTTTCACGCCTGCTTCCGTAAGGTATTTTGCCAGGTTGATATTTTTGACGAGTCCCGGTAATTCGGATACGTTTTTAGGGTTGTATCTCAGGTTGGCATCCCTGTTCTGCTCAAGGGTCAGCAGGTAATTAGCCAGCTGCTTTTCAAAAGCCACTACATTCTGAGCTGCCTGAGCTGAGTTTTTATAGTCTAAGACACCGAATAACTTAGCTATATAATTTTGATATTCTGCCAATGTTTTGGTGTTGGCCTCATTGACTTTCTGATAATAATCTCTCCCTAATCCAAGATCCGGGCCGCCAAGATATACTGCATTCATTTTAGAATCTTTCATATCTGCTCCCACTCTCCATCCATAGAAAGAGTTATCTCCGAATTTGGTTCCTTCCAAAAGGTAATTTTGCAGATCGTTAAGGTTTTTAATGGCGTCAATTTTTGCCAGATCTCCCTTGATCGGGGCCAGACCTTCCGCATTTCTTTTCGCGGTATCCATGAATGATGCATAGAGATTCTGTATCTTCTGCCCTTCGGAACCTTCAGGATACTTTTCAGATAAAATCTTATTCAAAATATCCAATGAAGCGTCATCTACATTCTCCCTTAATGCATTGAAAGAACCCCAACTTGATTTATCGGAAGGGATCTGGGTAGTTTTCACCCAGTTTCCATTGACATAGCTAAAAAAATCATCCTGCGGGCGAACATTTTTATCCATATAAGATAAATTGATCCCCTCATCTTTTATTTCTTCTTTCACCGGTTCAGACACTGCTACTTCGGTCTCTGTTTTCGTACTTACTTCAGCAGTTTTGGCTGTACCGCATGAATTTAAAAATACTATGCCGGAAAGGGCTAGTATTCCGATATTTAGCTTTTTCATTAAGGATATTTTTTGATTTTTACACAAACTTATCAAATATACGAATTTATGTTAAATGAATGTTTAGTTTTATTACAATATGGGTTTACTCATTTGAAATGCTTTATGAGCTGCATTTGAAGGTCTTTTGCCTACTGTATCTATCAACCACAAAAGTCACAAAAGTTTTTTCCCGGATTTTATTTAACACTTAAGTATAATAAGTTAAGATAATGTTTGAGGATAAAGTTCACATAAGGGAATACTTTGGCTTGGTTCAATATTAAATTAAAAAAAACGGATGTATTTTGTCCTCTTTTTTAAGCAGTATCCTAATTATGTTAAGTGTTTTAAATTAATCTTTATGGCTTTTGTGGTGAAGTAAATTCCTATAAAAAACCGCTCATTGCTGAACGGTTTAAAATATTTTTACCAGATCTTGATTCTTTCTTCCGGTTTTTTGTATAATTTATCTCCCTGCTTTACATCGAAGGCTTTATAGAATGCCTCAACGTTGATCAGCGGGCCAAAGCTTCTGAAATATCCCGGTGAATGCGGATCTGTTTTCACCTGATTGATCATATATTTCTCACTGGATAAGGTTCTCCATACGGTTGCCCAGCTCAGAAAGAATCTCTGATCCTGTGTATATCCGCTGATAGGTCCGGGATTTCCTTTGTCTTTCAGATACATTTGTAATGCATCATAGGCAATATTTACTCCTCCAAGATCTGCAATATTTTCCCCGTTGGTAAAAGTTCCGTTTACAAAAGTTCCTTTTACCGGCTCATACTTGTCATATTGGGCTGCAAGGGCTTTGGTTGCTTTTTCAAAGTTGGCTTTATCTTCGGGTGTCCACCAGTCTACCAGGTTTCCTTCCGCATCAAACTGAGCACCTGAATCATCAAACCCGTGGCTCATTTCGTGCCCGATCACGGCACCAATTCCACCGAAATTTACGGCAGCATCAGCTTTCGGATTAAAGAACGGGGGCTGAAGGATGGCCGCAGGGAATACGATCTCGTTGTTTACCGGATTGTAATATGCATTCACCGTCTGCGGGGTCATTCCCCATTCTGATTTGTCAACAGGCTTGCCGATCTTGGCCAGATCTCTACTGTACTCCCATTCTTTGATATTCAGAAGATTGTTGTATAACGTTCCTCCCTTGGATTCGGGAACGATCTCTAATTTGGAATAGTCTTTCCATTTATCCGGATAGGCCACTTTCACTGTAAATTTATTCAGCTTAGTCATTGCTTTTTCCTTTGTTGTGGAAGACATCCATGCCAGGTTATTGATATGCACCGCAAAGCTTTTCTTTAAATAATCAATCAGCTCCACCATTTGAACTTTGGCTTCAGCCGGGAAGTATTTATCTACATACAATTTCCCAAAAGCCTCTCCCAAAGTACCATCGATCAGCTCAAAACCTCTTTTGTCAAGGGCTCTTTGTTGTTGCTGCCCTTGTAAATATTTGCCATAGAAAGCAAATTCCATATCACCAAGCTTCTCACTCAGGTAAGATGAGCTCCCGTTGATCATGTGAAACTTCAGATAATCTTTGATCACCGGAAGGTTTTCTGCATTCACCAGCTTATCAAAGTTTTTATAATAATTGATCTCTCCTACGATCACTTTATCCGTATTTACGCCTACTTTTTTCAGATAAGCAGGAATGTCTGCGTCTTTTACCAGGGCTGAAAGCTCCGCCATGGTCTGGGGATTGTACTGAAGCGTTGCATCACGTACCTGCTCATTGGTAAGATAGGTATTGGCAATGTTCTTCTCATAATTTACAATTCCTTTTGCTGCCTCATCAGCATTTTTATAGCCCAGTTCTTTCAGCATAGAAGCTACATACTTCTGGTACTCAGCAAGAGTTTCCGTATTTTTTTCGTTCACTTTCTGATAATAATCCCTGCCCAATCCTAAAGTGGCATTCCCCAGGTATACGGCATTCATCTGTGAATCCTTAAGATCTGCATACACTCCCCATCCGTATAAGGTATTTTCTCCGGCTTTGGTCGCAGAAATCAGATAATTTTGCAGGTCACCAAGACTTTTGATCGCATCGATCTTTCTGATATTTTCCTGAATAGGTTTGATCCCGTCTGTATTCCTCTTCTGCATATTCATATAGGTTGCATACAGATCCTGTATTTTTCTGCCTTCGCTTCCATCCGTAAATTTATCTTTTAAAAGGGAGTTCAGAATCGTCATAGAGTTGTTATCCGTATCTTCAGCCAGCTTGTTGAAACTCCCCCAGCTTGGTTTATCTGCCGGAATTTTGGATGTTTTCATCCAGGTTCCGTTCACATAGTTATAAAAGTCATCCTGTGGGCGAACAGATTTATCCATAAGGTTAAGGTCTAATCCTTTATCTATAGAATTGACTACTGTTTTAGTTGCTTTAGTCTGAGCAACGACCATATTCTGTGAACAAATCCCTGATAATAAAAACAAAGAAAGCGTAAGTTTTTTCATTATAATTACAATTTATACAATATGTATAAATTTTCTCTAATTTGTTACCGGAAATTTTCATTTTGAAGTAACCTCATTTTGAAGTCAGATGATCTTAAATCGGATGCTATTTCAGCGGATCTGATATCAGCATTCCGATCAGATCCTGAATGACCTTCTGGGAAACAAAATTCATGAAATCCAGCCTTTCGAGATGCGGCATATAAAGTTTTGAAGTCTGTTCTTTATCTTTAATTCTGATGGTATAAAAAACAGTTCCCACCTCTTTTCCGTCTTCTCCTTTTCCCGGACCGGCTACTCCCGTGGTGGAAAGTGAAATATGGGTATCAAATAATTTCTGGCAGCCTTCTGCCATTTCCTGAGCCACCTGCTCACTTACAACGGTATATTGATTTACAGTCTCCTGTGAAACTTTTAATATTTCGATTTTTTTCTCTGTGGCATAGGCTACCATTCCTCCTAAAAAATATTTTGAGCTTCCTGAATTCGAGGTGATCATTTTGGCCAGTTCTCCTCCGGTACAGCTTTCAGCGGTAGAGATTGTGAGCTTTCTTTCGCTTAAAATCTCTCCAAGAATTGTTTCGATCTTATCCTGCGAAGTGGCAATAACATGGTCTTCAAGCAAGGGAAGCAGTTTTTGAATTTCATCTTCCAACTGATTCTGCAAAGCAAATTCTTCATCGCCAGTAGCGGTTATCCTCAATTTTACCCTGGTTCCAACGGGAAGATAAGACAGGGCTAAATTTTCAGGCAGGGAAAGTTCCCAGTCTTCAATGGTATCTGCCAGAACACTTTCCGGAACCTCCACTACGGACACTACTCTTGTACTGATATATTTCAGATTGAATTTATCTTTCAGGTATGGGACGATCTGATCTTTGATCAAAGGTTTTACTTCATAAGGAACTCCCGGTAAACTGAAACACAGTTTGCCATTCTGCTCCATCATCATGCACGGAGCCGTCCCGTAATAATTCTGGAAAACCAGAGATTTTGTTGGGACGAAAGCCTGTTCCCTGTTTCTTTCGAGGATATCAAGGCGCCCGCGTTTTTCCATATACTTTTTCAGATGTTCAAAGGTTGCTTCATTAAGGGCAATTTCGTCATTGAAAAATTCGGCAAGTGCTTTTTTGGTCTTATCGTCCCTGGTAGGGCCTAATCCACCTGTCGTAATGATCAAGTCTCCAACCTCAAATGCAGATTGTAATGTATTTTTAATGGTTTCGATCTCGTCCGAAATAGTGAAGATCTGTATCACTTTTATTCCTATATTTTTAAGTTCGGCAGCAATAAAATTAGAATTGGTGTCTATTGTATTTCCGGAAAGGATTTCATCGCCGATGGTAATCAGAACAGCTTTTTCCATATATTAATTTTCGAAAAAAATTCTTATACAAATGACGGGAAAAAGTTGTGAGCGGGCAATAGATTTAAGATGAAATTGTAAAAAGGTAAAACTGCAAATTCGTAAAACCGCTAAAAAGCGAAGTGGTATTAAGTGAATTCATATATATGGTAAAATCGCGAAACCGCAAAATCGTTAAAAAGTGAAATGGTATTAGGCAATTTTACGGTTTTACCTTTTTATTGATTATGCTTCACCCAGATCAGGTTATCGGTATTATAGCCTATCTTTTTCGCTTTTTCAAGAAACCTCTGTCTTATGCTTTCGGGAATTTCTGTGGTGCGGGACAGTATCCAAAGGTATTTTAAACTGCTTCCGGCCACCAGTGCATATTGGTAGTTATCATCAATATCGATCACATTATAGCCTGACCACAGGGGTTTAAAGAAAGATACTTTCAAGCGGGCTTCATTTTGGTTTTTTACAAACCTCGCCTCACCTGTAGCTTCTTTCCATTCTTTTTTAACGTAATTGTAACCTCTGTTATTCACGCGAATGCTTCCGTCCGGGTTTGGTGAGTAATCAGCGGTTACATTATCCATATTTTTTTCGAATTTATAATCGAAACGGGCAATTTCGTACCATTTACCCAGGTATCTCCGCGCATCAAAGTTTTTCACGGCAACCGCTCTTTTCGGAATTCCTACTGAGCATGAATGAAAAAGAGCCAATCCTAAAATTCCCAGGGAGACGGGAATTATTATTTTCTGAATATTTTTCATAATCATATAAGATTGTGGTTATGATGAAAAACGTCAAAAATGATGCCTTTGGGCTCTGAAACTAATAAAAATCCTAAGAAAAAACTTTCAGGAAATTGTCTTTAAAACTGCCCGAAACTTCAATTTCGGTATTATCTGATAAGGTTACTGTTCCACTTTTATGGTAAGATTTTACAAAACCGGTATTGATAATATGGGAGCGATGCACTCTTACGAAAGGGTTTTCCAACAGGTCATCAAAATGTTTTAGAAATCTGCAGACCATTTTTTTTGAATTATCCGTAAGGTAGACCTGGGTGAAGTTCCCATCTGCCTGCAGCCTTACAATATCTTCTGTTCTTACCACGTCGAAACCTTGCAATGTGGGAAGGATAAGCTGCTGCTTTTCCGGTTTCAGTTTTAAATTCTCGAGTAAAATTTTGTTCCTGTTAAGCTCTTCTTTTTTTTCAAGGCTTTCCACTACCTTGTTTACGGCAACAATAAGTTCCTGTATGTCTATAGGTTTTAAAATATAATAGCTCGCAGATTTATTGAGCGCCTGTAGGGAATATTGTGAGAATGCCGTGATGAAAATGGTTTCGTAAGAAAAATCTTTGGTGGCTTCGAGAACATCAAAAGCATTCCCGAAAGGCATTTCCACATCCAGAAAAACCAATTGAGGCTGTTTTTCAGCAATCAAAGGAACGGCTTCTTTTATATTTTCCGCCTCGCCCAGAATTTCGACCTGCGGGCAGTATTTTGTGAGGTAATTTTTCAAAACATCTCTTGCAATTACTTCATCGTCTACGATTACGGCTTTTATTTTCATGGATTTAGGGTTTAGGCTTTACACAGTTTAAATGATAAATGATAAATGATAATTCATAACTCATAATTTATAACTTATCTCCACCAAAACTCCCTGCTGATCTTTTTTGTCTGTGATCTCACATTGTATTTCCTGACGGTATAAATCATTTAATAAGGCTATTCTTTCGAGTGTATTTTTCATTCCCCTGCCTTTCCTGGTTTTCTGATGCTGGGTTTTCTGTTTTTTGCTTTCCTCAATCCCTATTCCGTTGTCTTCTATAGTGATCTTTAAATGCTGGTTAAGTTTTTCAAAATTCAGTTTCAAAAAACCTTTTTCCGTTCTGTACCGTAATCCATGCCAGATCGCGTTTTCCAAAAACGGCTGAACAAGCATTCCCGGAACCTGAAGGCTTTGCATACTTAGATTTTCGTCTACACTGATCTCATAATCGAATTTATCTGTAAAACGTGTTTTCTCCAGGGCAAGATAGTTCTGCAGCAGGTCTAATTCCTGCTGAAAAGGGATAAAGTCTTCGGTAGAGTTTTCCATTACCCCACGCATGAGTTTTGAGAATTTGGTTAAATACTGGTTGGCTTCCAGCTCGTTATTTGTGGCTATGAAATGATTGACACTGTTCAGGCTGTTAAAAATAAAATGCGGGTTCATCTCACGACGGAGCGACTGCAGGGCAATTTTCTTGTTTTTCACCTGCACTTTTTTCAGGGTCCAGAAAATGAAGCCAATAAGTGCAAGAAGCAAAACCAAAGCCCCTATGAGGCTGTAGTTGAAGATATTCTTCTTACGGATCAATTCATCTTTTAATTGCTTTTCCTTTTCAAGCTGTGAAATTCTCTGTTCGGTATCTTCTAAAATCTTATCATCCACAAGGCTTTTATCTTTGGAGACCAGATCAGGAAGTCTTCCCAGAAAATCCCGGTATAGCTCTACTGAGGCGGATGTATTCTCTGAAACAGCATACAGGCTGTCCAGTTTTTTAACACTTTTCTGAGCCTCCAAGGTATGGCCTTTTTCAATGGCAATTCCGTAAGCATTCTTCAACAGGCCAACGGCTTCTTCAGCATCGTTCTTCTTAATGTAAATATCTGCCAGTTCCTGTATCTGATTGACTTTTTCCTGAGAATTTTCTTTCACGAAATCTTCTTTCAGCACTTTCTTTTTGGCTTCAATGGCTTTGTCAAAATTTTTATTTTCAACATAGAAATTGGTGAGTTTCTGATTGATTTCCAAAGCTTGCTGTGGAGCCTGCTCTTTGGAGAGCTGGTAAGCATTGTTGAGGTTTTCTTCAGCTTTCGGAATGTCTTTCTGCTGGATATTAACATCTGCCATCTGGCTGTAACTTTCTGCCAGATCCCCTTTTTCATTTTCTTTTCTGCTGATATCTATATTGCTCCGGATGGCTTCGGCTTTCAATTCTGCTGACGGAGAAGCCAGCCTTGCTGCATCATTCTGATTGACGGCCCTGTTCTCTTTGGAATAGCCTATTTCCGCCGCCTTACTGTAATTGCTGATGGCGGGGTTGATTTTATTTTGCTTTTCCTGCGACTGTGCCAGTTTCCTGGTTACTGCTTCCAGATTTTTTTTATCTTTTAAATTCTGATAGGTATTTCTGGCTTTGATCAGGTATTCCTCACTTTTGGCATAGTTTCCCTGATTATAATAGTCATTGGCTATTCCTACATAAGTATCCGCAACGCCTTTTTCATCATTATTATCAACTGCCATTTTCAGTTTCGAGGCAGATTTAAGGGCTTTTGAAACCCGCGCAGAGTCTTGGGCAAAGGAAAGATTTCCAACTGCCAGTATGACGATTAATATGATCCTGAAAAGTAATTTCACTATTTCCCAATCTATAATGCAAAGTAACTAAATCTTTATCTATAGTTTCTCATTTTCCACCAAGTCAAAGCCCCTTTTCACCAAGTTTCCCTATTCAAGGCTTTCTAAATAACAAAAAAACACATCCTTGAAATTTTATAATATCTTATCCGGCTTGTTTCGTTATTTTTGTTCAAATAAAAAGAAACTTAATTAAACCATGAAAAAAAATTGTTATTTATTCCTTATTACATGCCTTCTAAGTTGCTTCATCCATACACTGCATGCACAGACTTATATTGAGAATGTCACCATTGTAGATGTTATCAATAAAAAGCTGATCCCTAACCAGACCGTTATCATTAATAAAGATATCATCTCTGTGATTAGACCCTCCGGAAAAATAAAGCCACCCCAAAATGCCAATATCGTTAACGGCAAAGGAAAATTCTTAATCCCCGGAATGACTGATGCCCACGTTCATTTCTTCCAAAGCGGAGGTTTGTATGCCAGACCTGATGCTCTGGATTTTAGGAAACATACTCCCTATGAAAAAGAAATTGACTGGGTTCACGATAATATGGAAGATTTTATGCAGCGCTACCTTAAATCCGGGATCACCTCCGTAATTGATGTAGGAGCTACCTATAATTTCCTTACTCTCAGAAATTCATTTTCGCAGAAAACTACTCTGCCTACTGTATATATGACAGGGCCTCTTTTGACGACCTATGAACCTGAGGTATATAAAAAACTGGATAAAAATGAGCCTTTCAGCCTGGTGACATCCATAGAGGATGCGAAGAAACTGGTACAGGATCAGCTTCCTTACAAGCCCGATTTTATCAAAATATGGTATATCATTGAAGGAAAAGAAGTGGAATCTATTGCAAGAAAGCACGAGCCTATTATAAAGGCAATTATTGATGAAGCCCATAAAAATAATTTAAAGGTAGCTGTACATGCTACAGAAAGGATCACGGCACAGATCGCGGTTCAAAACGGGGCAGATTTTTTGGTACACAATATTGAAGATGAGGTAGTTTCTGATGATTTTGTAAAATTGTTGAAATCAAAAAAGGTGGTTTTAAGCCCTACACTCATTGTAGCGGATAATTACTACAAAACCTATGCTCAGAAAAACGCCTACAATACCTATGAACTGGAAAATTCCAACCCCAGAGCAATCGGGTCTATAGAAGATCTGAAGCACCTGTCTGATACGGCAGATTCATTAATGATCAAAAAATTGAAGACAAGATTTAATCTGCCCCAGATCAATGCCTATGTAGCCAAAATAGATTCCATCAGGATGGCTAATTTAAAAAAACTGGCTGATGGCGGTGTGACGATAGCTGCAGGTACTGATGCGGGAAACATCGGTACCCAGCATGCTACATCATTCATTGCAGAGCTTAAAGCCATGAAAGCGGCCGGAATGAGCAATTGGCAGATTTTAGAGTCCGCCACGATTAATCCTGCCAAAATATTTAACAAGGAAAACAGCTCCGGAAGTATTTCTTTGGGTAAAACTGCTGATCTGGTCCTACTGGATTCAGATCCTGTTGAAAATTTGGACAATCTTACTAAAATAAATCTGGTATTTAAAAACGGACAGGCTTTAGAACCGGACAAAATAGTAAAAGTAACTCCTGAAATTCTGGTTCAGAAGCAGCTGAACGCCTACAATGCAAGGGATATTGATGCTTTCCTGGAGCCTTATGCGGAGGATGTGGAGCTTTACTCCTTCCCGAATAAGTTATTAAGCAAAGGAAAGGAAAGTATGAGAAAAGATTACAGTAGTATGTTCCACAGGCTTCCTAACCTTCATTGTGAATTGAAGGGAAGAATAATCAATGGTAATTTCGTCATTGATAAAGAAAGTGTTTCCGGCATGAATCCGACCAAAAAGGTGGAAGCAACTGCTATCTATGAAATTAAAAACAATAAGATCTCCAAGGTTTATTTTATACAGTAACCCGTTTTTTCAGTACCATCATATAAAGACAACTCTTATCAGGGTTGTCTTTTTTTGTTTCACCAAGTCAAAAAGAGGTTTCATCAAGTCTTCTGTTTTCAGGTTCCTGATCCGGGTAATTTTACTTCAGAAATTAAAAAAATAAATCATGAACAAACTGTTATCCATAGCATTGCTATCCCTGATCATAAATTGCGGAAATGCACAGGAATTAAAAAAAGCCCATGTGGATTTTGACTATCTGCAAGACTTAGTAACCCAGGTAAAACCCCACAGAGAAAAAAGGCTGATCGATCTTGATGAGTTCCTGAAAAGATCAAAACAAAAAAACACCGTGATCCTGGATACCAGGTCAAAAGAGATGTTTGATAAAAAACATGTAAAAGGAGCTGTTAATATTAATTTTTCAGATTTTACACAATCGGCATTAGATAATTTCTTTAGGAACTATGAAGGAAAGAATACGCGAATCCTTATTTATTGCAATAATAATTTTGAGGATAGATCAGCTGCCGATCTTCAGGATCAATATTTCATCACCAAAGCCGTACAGCCACGATCTGCCAAAATAACAGAAAACAATTCCCGGACGCTGGCCTTAAATATCCCTACCTATATCAATTTATTCGGATATGGATATAAAAATGTATTTGAGCTTCATGAACTGGTAGACGTTAACGATCCGAGAATTGAATTTGAAGGAACAGATTCAAAATCAAAATTAGCCGTAAGGTAAAAGTTAAATTCCGACATCATGAAAATAAGATTTTTAATAATAACGGCTTTCCTGTCTGTCCTTTTTAATGCACAGGAAATAAAAAAAGAAATTGAGGTAAAACAGGCAACTATTTTTTTACAGAGCGCAAAAGTTTTCGGCACCACCCATGTTAATCTTCAGAAAGGGCGAAATACGGTACGGATCGTCAATCTTCCCAACGATCTCGATGAGAATACCTATAAGATTAATCTTGAAAAGACCACCACCCTGCTTTCGATCACGCCCCAAAGTAATTCACTGAAATCAGAGGAGCTATCCGAATCAGAAAAAAAGTTTGAAGTGGAAAAAAAGAAACTTCAGAGGCAGGTCGGCCTTCTAAACATCCAGATCAAAAACCTTACCGGAGAACAGGATATTATCAATGATAACCTCAAGGTATCCACCAACGATAAATCCACTCCACAGGAACAGCTGATCAAACTTACTGATTTTTACAGGAAAAGAATGCTTGAGATAGACAATCAGGTATTTTTACTGAATGAACAGAAAAGCATACTGGATGAGGGTATTACCAAGATCGACAAACAATTTGCAGAAGAGCAGGCTCTGAAAAACAAAAATAAAAATAAGAAAGAGCTAGTGCTTGAGATTCTTGCAGAGCAGGAAATAAACCTGGATCTTGGAGTAAGCTATATCGTCGCCAATGCGGGCTGGGTTCCTTCTTATGACCTGAGGGCAGAGTCTGTAAAGAAACCTCTTGAAATAGTGTACAAAGGTAAGATCTACCAGAATACGGGCCAGGACTGGAACAATATTAAACTCTTTGTTTCCACATACAAGCCGTCTTTTAACCAGGACAGGCCTGTTTTATCCCCTCTTTATGTAGCGGAATATGCAGCTTATGATTACGAGAATGCAAAAGCAGGTTATGATAAAAAAGATGTTTCCGCACTGGCCAATGCTTATCAGATGCGTGAAGTTGCTACCAAACCTGCTCAGGTCCCGGTGGCAATCGTTTCGGACAACCAAATGAATATTTTATATGAACTGAAGTTTGATCAGACCATCATAAGCCAGGAAAAAGAACAGTATGTGATCCTGGATAAAAAGAATATAGAAGCCACCTATAAACATCATACAGTCCCTAAGCTTAGCACCCAGGTTTTCCTGATGGCTTTTGTAAAAGACTGGCAAAACCTGAACCTGATCTCAGGAGAAGCGAACATTTATTTTGAAGATAATTATATTGGGAAAACCAATATCACAAGTAATTATGTAAAAGATGAATTTCCAATTTCTCTTGGAGCAGATGAAAGAATTGTTGTAAAAAGAATAAAGCTTGAAGACAAAACTTCCCAGAAAGCACTCAATTCCAGCAAGTGGGAAACAGAATCTTACCAGATCACAATCAGGAACAATACCAAAGAAAGTATTGACCTTGAGATCCTTGATCAACTTCCAATAAGCGAAAGCTCTAAAATTCTGGTAAAAGCACTGGAACTGGGAGACGGGAATTTCGATGAAAAAACCGGAAGCATTCTCTGGAACAGAAAGATAGGCAGCGGAAGTTCAGAAAAGATCGGTTTCTCTTTTGAAGTAAAATATCCTAAAGAAATACAGGTACAGTATTACAGCAGGTAACCAGATTATTGTCAACTCAAAAAATAAAACAATCCATTCTAAAGACAGCTCTTACCGGCTGTCTTTTCTTTTGAACATTCTACCAAGTCAAAAAGCGGTTTCACCAAGTCTTCCGTTTTCGGGTTCTTAATCCGGGTAATTTTACTTTAGAATTTAAAACGAGAAATTATGAGATTGAGACATTTTTTACTGATAGGATTCTTTACCATAGGGAGTTTTATAAGTGCACAGGAAGTAAAGAAAAATGCAATTGAAGTAACGGGAATTGCAGAAATGGAAATAGAGCCGGATGAGATTATTTTTAGTATCGGGATCAAAGGCGATAACAAGAATGATCTGGCCGATAATGAAAAGAAGCTGTTTGAGATCTTAAAAGGCAATAACGTAAAAAATGAGGACATCGATTTTAAATCCATGTATCAGAATATGTACTCGAAAGCCAAAACTTTCACAAAAAGCTTTCAGTTTAAGGTAAATACCCAAACAGACATCAACCAGCTATTTGAAAGCCTGAATCAAAAGTGGGTAACCAGCCTGCACATCACCGAAGTTAAAAACACCAGGATAGCAGACTTTAAAAAGACTGTAAAAATAAATGCCCTGAAGGCTGCCAAAGCCAAAGCAGACTATCTGCTGGAAAGCATCGGTAAAAAAACCGGGAATCCGATAGAAATTACAGAAATAGAAGATTATACAAGCGATATGATAGTTCCGGCAGCTTACGCAAGACAAAAGGTAAGCAATATTCAATTGGAAGCCAGCAATGCCGGCATGGACTATTCTTTTGACAATATTGAAAACATCAGGCTGAAATACAGCATCAAAACCAGATACGAAATCCTTTAAATAATAACATCATGACCACTTTAAAAACCATAACTATAGCAATAGGCACAGCCTTTCTAAGTTCAAACAACCTTTCGGATACTCATTGCGCAGGAAGAAACAAATCTGCCGTAAGTGAAAACGCATTGATGCAAAGTGCTTCCATAGCACCTGTAACCCCTGTAAGCAAAGAAAACAAAATCCAGGTGGCCCTTTTACTGGATACCTCCAACAGTATGGACGGGCTGATCGATCAGGCAAAATCAAGACTCTGGAATATAGTAAATACCCTTACGACTTTAAAGTATAACGGACAGGCTCCCCAGATAGAGATCGCATTGTATGAATACGGAAATGACGGAATACGTGATGAAAACTATATACGTCAGGTGACTCCGCTTACCCAGAATCTGGATCTGATATCAGAAAAGCTCTTCGCCCTAAGAACCAATGGCGGAAGTGAATACTGTGGTGCCGTGATCCGTGATGCCGCCACTAATCTGAACTGGGACAACAGTGAAGCCAGCATGAAACTGATCTACATCGCCGGGAACGAACCTTTCGATCAGGGGAAAGTCAATTATAAGGAAGTGGTATCATCTGCAAAGGCCAAAAGGATCTATACCAACACTATTTTCTGCGGAGACAGGAATGAAGGTATCCAGACATTCTGGCAAAACGGCGCTGTCATAGGGGACGGAAAATATTTTAATATTGACAGTAACAAAAAGGTGATCTATATAGAAACTCCTTATGACATCCGTATCTCCGAGTGCAATGCGAAACTGAACGATACTTACCTGTACTACGGAAACAGAGGTTCTGAATATAAAAGCATGCAGCTGGTACAGGACAAAAACGCAGAAGTACAGTCTGCATCCAATGCCGTGGAAAGAACCGTAGCCAAATCCAAAAAGAACGCTTATAAGAATGATCACTGGGATCTCGTAGACAGAGCTGAAAAAGATGCAGACTTCATCACCAAGGTTAAGGAAGAGGAATTACCTGCCGAATTGAAAGGTAAAAGTAAGGAAGAAGTAAAAAAAGCAGTTGCAGCAAAGGCATCAGAAAGAGGGAAAGTTCAGAAGGAGATTGAAGAACTGTCTAAAAAACGCCAGGATTATATTGATGTGGAAATGAAAAAACGAGGCAGTGCAGATGCCGATGACCTTGGAAAAGCCATTGAAAAATCCATTTTAGACATCGCGAAGAAAAACGGATATAGTTTGTAGTTACAATGGTGTTAGGAAAGGCCGGCTCAAATGAGCCGGCCCTTCCATAAAAACACAAAAAACAAGAAATATCATCTTATCTGATGAATAGTGAATAATGATGAAGATCCTGATAAAAGATCCAGTGACGGTATAGATGCTTTAGCTCCAAAGAAAACCTGATCTCCGGATTTCAGTGCCACTATAACCTGTGTTCTTCTTGTGGCAGGAGACACGGGGATTCCGAGAAGGCTGAGATTCGTATAGCTTTCTTCCGCTACCAGTTCCGGTTCTTCCATACCTTTCTGCACAAAAATTCCTATTCCCAGTTCCCCGGCAGAAATAGCTGATGAAACCTTATATTGCACATATACCTCATAAATACCATCCAAAGGAGCTACAAATACATTGTTTGTAATATCGAAATCATTATTGTCATCTATAAGCTCCTTATCAAATAATATTTTCCCCCAATTGGCAGAAGTGGTAATTGCCACCAGAATCAAATTGCTGTTCCCCGTACCCGATACAAATGATCTGTTGCCTGGTGGAATGAGCTGCGTCTTTGAAATAGTCTGAACATATCCCTGTGTATTCTGTACCAGAATAGAATCTGCACAAGAGGATACAAGGCATTTTTCAGTGGTGCGAATACGGAAATTTCCGTTAACATCCAAGGTAGCCTGCGGATCATTGGTATTGATTCCCACCTGTGACCAGCATTGCACTCCTACCCACAAGAGCAGCAATACTGTAGTTAAATTTTTCTTTTTCATGATTTGGTTAATTTTAAATTCATTAACAAATTTAAACCCTTCGCATAAATAAATTATCACAATCATTATAAATACAGCAATTTATTAGCAAAAGTTAAGTAATTCATTAACATTTGTTAATTTAAAAACAACAAAACCTCACGCTTCATTGCTTTTTATTCATCCATAATTGCCTGATTTGAAATAATATTTTTAAATTAGTTCGTAAAAAACACACCATGAGATCTAATGAATTCACTCAAAACTACTTTGAACAGAATAGTTTTCTACATGACAGTGATAAGGAAAAATTATTGGAATTGGTACAGATGGTCACCTTTCCTGAGAATAAAATAATCTTACACCGCGGAGAGCAGATCAGCCAGGTTGGCGTTGTATTAAAAGGACTGATAAGAGTATATGATAAAAACAATAAAACCGTATGGTTCGTTCCTGAGAACAGTGTATATGGCTGCATGGAGATTTTAGCACTTAAGCGGCCTTCATCGCTCACTTATGAAGCATTGGAGGAAACCACCATGTTTCTGCTTAATTATGATGAGCTGGAAGAAACCATAAAAGATTATCCCAATATAGCAACCCTGCTTTTAATGTATTGGAAAAAAACTGCGATGGATATTTACAGTAATTTTTATTCTTTCCTTCATATGACACCTGAAGAAAGGTACCTTCAATTGCTTAGCCAAAACTCCAGACTGATCCTGAGGGTAAAATCGAAAGACCTCGCCACCTATCTGGGCATGCATCCGGTTTCGCTGAGCAGATTAAAAAAACGATATTTTAATTCCGGCAATGATAAACCCTGATTTATCTTCCGAATTTAAAATACTCTGATAAGGGATGCTTTTTATTTTTCATATAGAGAGAAACCATCTGCATACCCGTAACTGAAAAGGTAATTCCATTTCCGCCAAATCCAAGAACAAAATAAGAGTTTCTGAACCGTTCATGCGTTCCGATATAAGGAAGCCCGTCTTTAGTCTCCCCGAAAGTCCCGGCCCAGACAAAATCTGTATAAAAATGACAGTCGGGTTTTATTTTCCGTAAAGCCTTCAGAATTACTTTTTCCTTTTTATCAAGAAGAGCATCACGCTTTTCCGCATTATGAAAATCTTCATCCGCACCCCCGATCAGCATTCTGCCGTCATCAGTGGTCCGCATATAAAGGTAAGGTTCGTCCGTATTCCAGACCAAAATATCGGCAATATCTTTGAATCCGGCCTCATCTATTTCGGAAACCAGGGCATAAGTGCTCTTTAAATCGACAAAATTGTCTTTAATAAGATTTTTACTTTCAAACCCTATGCAGTAGATGACTTTCTTAGCCTTGATCTGAGGCCCGTTTGCCGTAAAAACTATATTATGTCCTTTACAATACTTAACGGATCTCATTTCCGTTTTGTCAAAAATCCTTAATCCTCTTTTTACATTGAATTTAAATAATTCATGGGCAAATTTAAAAGCATCGATACTAGCTCCCTGCTCTGATAAAATCCCCCCATAAGTATTCTCAAAGCCAAATCTTTCCGAGACATCCCCACTTTCCAGCCATTTGACTTCAAAACCCGCATTTTTCCTGGCCTCAAACTCATTTTTCAGCCACGCAACATCTTTCTTTTTCGCCACGAAATACAATGATTTTTTTCTTTTAAAACCCGCATCAGATCTTATCTTTTTTGTAAGCTTTTCAATACGGTCAATGGAATCCGAGCACGCCTTATAGCTTCCTACCGCACCTCTCTCCCCTATTTTTCCGATCAGGTCAAAAAGCGGAACATCTATTTCATACTGCAGCATTGAAGTAGTGGCCGAGGTGCTGCCATTGCAGATCTCCCTCCGGTCAATAAGTATTGTTTTATAACCGTCTTCCATCATTTGATGGGCCATAAGGCTTCCCGTAATTCCACCGCCTATGATGAGGACATCGCATTCTTCATCCGACTTTAATGAAGGATACGAAGCCATCAGCCCATTCTTCAGTAACCAGAAAGGTTCATTGGATTTCAGATCCATATTAATATTTTACACTAAAATAGCCAATATTTATGACTTTTTTAACGATCCTTATTATATACGTGGTGCAATTCTTGATGCCATTATATAATCCAACCACTTTAAATACCAGATTATGATCACGATTATTCCAGAATCACCGGATAACGTTGCCGCTTTCAATGCAACAGGTGAAGTAACTAAAGAAGATTTTGAGAATGTTGTTTTTCCCCATGTAAAAGCTAAAGTAGATGAATTTGAAGAACTTAATTATTTACTTTATCTGGATACCGATCCTGGTAATTTTACGATGGGAGCCTGGCTTCAGGATGCATTTTTGGGATTGAAGAATTTAACCCGATGGAACCGCACAGCCATTGTCACGGATAACGAAGGGGTACAGAATTTCACGGATATTTTCAGTGTTTTAATGCCCGGAGAGTTTAAATCCTTTCCAAAGGAAAACTTATACAATGCCCTTTATTGGTGTAAAAACGGCAATGAAGTGGAAGCCTGATATTAAAATTATTGATAATAATAAAGAGAAGCAATTTGGCTTCTCTTTATTATTATAGGTCATACGAAACACCTTCTGTGAAAACTTCTTTGTCTTCATCTGTCCTGGATCTGTACAAATACTTATACTACCTACTTATCATTTAGGCATTTAAAGCTTTTTGGCAGTTTATTTTTATAGGTTTTGACAGCTCAGTTCCCTTGGTTTTTTAGAAAAATATAAACCGAACCGGAAGTTTTCAGGTTTAATATATAAAATTCCGAGGAAATATTAGTTTTTACTTCTCCGATCACGATACAAACTTGCTCTGTATTAACCTTTTAAATTAACTTATTCGTTATAAACAATCAAAACAAATTCCAATGAAAATCCGGAAAGAGACCGTTGAGTTTGAAAAAGGAAAATCTTTCAAATTGTATTCTCCGTCTTCAAAAAATTGTTTTTTCTGGCATTATCATCCCGAAACAGAGCTTGTATATGTAGAAGCCGTCAGCGGAATCCGCCATGTCGGAAAAGATATTTCCCACTTTACCGAAAGTGATCTGCTCCTGATCGGGTCCAATATTCCCCATCTCAATTTTGATTACGGAATTCAGACAGAATGCCTGCAAATAGTTTTGCAGATGAGAGAAAACTTTCTTCAGGATCTTATCTTTCCTGTTCCGGAATTTGAAAACATAAAATTTCTTCTGGAACGCTCTCATCTCGGGCTGTCATTCTACGGAGAAACCAAAAAGATGGTGATCGAAAAACTTTACCTCCTCAAGAATATGTCCCCATTTAATGCTTTGATAAAGCTGATAGAAATTTTACAAATTCTGGCTGTTTCTGATGAAGTAAAAGAACTCAACAATGAGCATATCGGAATAAGCTGGTTCCTGAATGATAAGATCAGAATGGGAACGATCTACGATTACATCCATGAAAATTATGACCGGAAACCCAATGTGAATGAGATTGCCGGTATTATAGGCCTGAGTACTCCTGCTTTCTGCCGGTATTTTAAGAAACAGACCAATATAACCTTTACAGATTTTGTTAATCATTACAGGATCAGTCAGGCCAGGATATTCTTATTGAAAGATTACCCCGTCACAGAAGTTTGTTTTCAGGTTGGTTTCGAAAGTCTTTCCTATTTTAATAAACTGTTTAAGCAGCATACCGGGGAAACACCGTCTGAATTTAAGAAGAAACACCTGAAAAAGGCTGAAAGGTGATTGGTGAAATGGTAGAAAGGTAAAATCGTTTTAAAACCTATCTGTTTCTATTATAGAAGTCATCTTTGTCATTCCGAAAGAATCTCAATACGCATATTTTGTGACTATTTTAGATTCCTTCGGAATGACAAATACTGTTTATTTTCTCTGGTACATTTTTGAGCAGACTTAATTAATGATTAAATATCAATAAGGATATGAAGATATCTTAAAACGAAGTCTACTTTAATATTTTTACACTTTCAGCTTAATATTCTTCACCATTTAATCACGCCTTAATGATTCAAAATCATAGTACATAAAAAATCGCCCCAAAATGGAGCGATTATATTTTAGTGGATATGTTTTTCCGCATGATAAGAACTTCTTACAAGTGGCGAACTTTCAACATGCCTGAATCCTAAGCTTCTTGCAAAATCTCCAAATTCATCAAATTCCTCAGGTGTAATGAACTTCTTAACAGGTAAATGTTTCTTGGTAGGCTGCAGGTACTGTCCCAATGTGATCACATCCACATTGGCATTCCTGATGTCTTCAATGGTCTGGAAAACCTCATCTCTGGTTTCTCCCAATCCGAGCATCACGCCTGTTTTTGTTCTTCTTTGGCCAGCTTCTTTAAGGTACCTCAATACTTCAAGGCTTCTTTCATATTTAGCCTGGATCCTCACTTCTCTTGTCAAACGTTTTACAGTCTCCATATTATGGGAAATGACTTCGGGAGCTACCTCAACCAGCCTGTCAAGATGCTTGGTAATGCCCTGGAAGTCAGGAATTAAGGTTTCCATTGTAGTCCCGGGAGAGATTCTTCTCACAGCATTTACCGTTTCACCCCAAAGAATAGATCCCATATCTTTCAGATCATCGCGGTCTACAGAAGTAAGAACTGCATGCTTGATCTTCATCAGCTTGATCGAACGGGCTACTTTTTCAGGCTCATCCCAATTTACATCAAGGGGTTTTCCTGTTTTTACCCCGCAAAATCCACAGCTTCGTGTACAGATATTTCCTAAGATCATGAAGGTAGCCGTTCCTTCTCCCCAACATTCACCCATATTCGGGCAGCTTCCGCTTTGGCAAATTGTATTTAATTTATACTTGTCAACCAAGGTCCTCAATTCCCTGTAGTTCTTTCCTGTAGGAAGTTTTACACGGATCCATTTTGGCTTTTGAACGGTAGTATCTTGAACTGAATTTTCCATTTCTAAAATTGAAGTTCAAAGTTAAGGATTTTTTAATGGAAACCATCTAACAAAGAAATTGATGGAACATATAATTGGGATATAGTTGTATCTTAGCTTTATAATTTACCGGATGAAAAAAGTACTTTTTCTTTTATCAGTTATTCTCGGCACCTGCTGTTTTGCACAGAAAGAATTTCAGCCCAAAGGATCCGAGGTTATTGAGACCGTAGACGGAGATCTCGATGGTGACAAAATCCCCGAAAAAGTAATCGTATATAATACAAAAGACACTACGGATATGGGAAACATCCGTGAAATTCAGATCCTGAAAAAAGCGAACGGAAAATGGACCTTATTGGAAAAATCCAGAAATGCTGTTCTGGAAAGCAAAGGCGGCGGAATGATGGGCGATCCTTACGGGGAAACTTCCATAGAAAAAGGAGTCCTGATCATTCATCAATCCGGCGGAAGCAGCTGGAAATGGGGATATACTGATAAATACAGGTTTCAAAACGGGCATTTTGAACTGATAGGTTATAGCTCTACCTATGGAAGGCCCGGAGATTACTGGATAGATGTGGATTTTAACCTTTCAACCGGAAAACTTATCTATAAAAAGGAGGTAGAGGACGAAACTATTTCCGATTACGGAAAATCAGTCCAGGAAACTATTACGAAAAAGGGATTAAAAATCAATCTGCAAAACAGGAATAATAAAGAAGAAAGAAAGATTGTACTCCCAAAAACGAAAAGCGAGATTTATATTTAACCGGATCAACAGTTAGGTTTTAAAACGATTTTCCAATTCTGCAACTTTGTGATTTTACCTTTCTACCATTTCACCAATCACATTTCAGTCGCCTTCAAATTCATTATTTTTCAAAAGCTCGGCTAAGACCTTTTTAGCACGCATTACCCTTACTTTCGTATTGGCAATGGAAATCCCGAGCTCTTCAGCAATCTCTTTGATGCTCTTTTCCTCAAAAAACCTTAACCTGATGATATCCTGATAATTGGCATCAAGGGATTCTATGGTCTTGATGATCTTCTTCTGCTCTTCATCGGAGATCATTAGTTCTTCGGGAGACTTTGCATACTGATTTTTAACTTGTTCAAGGTTTTCGGTAGCATCCTGATTTTCTCTGCTTTTCTTTCTCCAGAAGTCAATAACGGTATTCTGGGCAATGGTCAGCATCCAGGTTTTAAACTGAAAATACGGATCATACATGTCCAGCTTTGATAAGACCTTCGAAAAAACATTGACGGTAATTTCATCCGCATCATTCTCATCTCTTACTTTTTTCATGACAAAAGAAAATACATCTACCCAAAAAACATTAATGAGCTTTGTCTGGGCTTTCTGGTCTTTTTCCTTCGCCTTCTGGATGAGTGAAAATAGCTGTTCGTCGTTCATGTATAACAAATATAATTTATTTTAGGTAAAATCGCAAAAAAGCGAAAGGGCGAAAGGGCTAAAAAGCAAAATCGAAAAACTGTAAAATCGTTTAATTATTGTTGTTTATATGAGCATTCTTTGTCATTTCAATCTTAAAATAAAGTTCTTTTTTAATACTTCTTATCCACTTAATCCAAACTTAATTGGTTCAAAAAATAAAAGTTTAAACTTATAATCTAAAGCACACTAGCAGAGAACCGTATTCATCACTTTGCTTTTTTACTTTTTAGCCCTTTTGCTTTTAAGCTTCTTAACCTGAATTTATTATCTTTGCACCATTAATTTTTAAAGAAAATATAAATGAATTCCTTTATTGAAGAACTTAAATGGCGTGGTCTTTTTGCCGATATGATGCCCGGAACCGATGAACAACTGAATAAAGAGGTAACTACTGCATATATTGGCTTTGACCCTACTGCTGATTCTTTACATATAGGAAGCCTTATTCAGATAAAAATCCTAGCCCACTTTCAGCAGCATGGTCATAAGCCGATTGCTCTGGTAGGGGGCGCAACCGGGATGATCGGGGACCCTTCCGGGAAATCTGCGGAAAGAAACCTGCTGGATGAAGAAACATTGCTGCATTATGTGGAATGTTTAAAAAAGCAGCTTTCAAGATTTTTAAATTTTGACGGGAATGAGCCTAATAAAGCAGAACTGGTGAATAACTATGACTGGATGAAAGACATTTCTTTTCTGGACTTTGCCAAAAATGTGGGGAAGAATATTACCGTAAACTATATGATGGCGAAAGACTCCGTAAAGAAAAGGATTTCCGGGGAAGGCGGTGCTGAAGGAATGAGTTTTACAGAATTCACCTACCAGCTTATTCAGGGGTATGATTTTCTTCATTTATATCAGAATAACCAGGTAAAACTGCAGATGGGAGGTTCTGACCAATGGGGAAACATTACTACAGGTACAGAACTGATCCGGAGAAAAGCCCAGGGAGAGGCATTTGCCCTCACGGTTCCCCTGATCACAAAAGCGGACGGCTCCAAATTCGGGAAGTCTGAAAGCGGTGAAAATTACTGGCTGGATAAGAAGAGAACCTCTCCTTATAAATTCTACCAGTTCTGGCTGAATGCTACGGATGAAGATGCTGAACGGTTCATCAAATTCTATACTTTTCTGGGAAAGGAAGAGATCGAAACTTTAATCGAAGAGCACAAAGCAGCTCCACACGAAAGAAAGCTCCAGAAAAAGCTGGCTGAGGAAGTTACGGTATGGGTTCACGGAAAGGATGAATACGAAAAGGCTCTGAAGGCTTCTGAAATACTTTTCGGGCGTTCTACCGCCGAAGACCTGGTAAGCCTTGATGAAGAAACGTTTCTTGAAGTTTTTGATGGCGTTCCGCAAAAAGAAATAGCAAAAACAGATGTATTGGGAGTAAGCATTATTGATCTGCTTTCTGAAAAATCAGGTTTTCTAAAGTCCAAAAGTGAAGCTCAAAGAGAAATTAAGGGAAATTCCGTTTCCGTGAATAAGCAAAAAGTAAATGAGACTTTTACCGCTAATGAAAAGGATCTTATCGATAATAAATTCTTATTACTGCAAAAAGGTAAGAAGAGCTATTTCATTATCAGGGTTCAATAATCCGGAAAATAGCATATAAAATAACTATAGAAACACTTTGATTACAAAGTGTTTCTTTTTTAATACAAATTAACAGCATTTCATCTGCAGCATGTTCGAAAAATATATATAATATCAAAGGCTATGAGATAAATCCTGATATTTTTCAGATAATCGGATGATAAGAACCGGATAATAAAGAATTCCGCAACCTTTATTCAGAAGGCTATCATTTTGAAGCATACGAATATAAAATTTCACCCGTAGAAGTGCCTTCTTTCTTCAGCACTCCATCTACGAAGATCTGAACTTTCAGTGTTGATGATGCATTTACACCCTGGGCATCTACTCTACTCCTAAAGACACCAACTGTCTATATCGGATAACGGACAAAAAAAAATACCGCCGGATGGCGGTATTTTTCTATATTTCAAATTTTGATTTATAATTCTAAGAAACTGTGTGCAAGGGAAACACTTTTCGTTCCGCTTCCTGTTACGGTAACCGTTTTAGCAATTTCTCCGTCAACCCAGATATTGATAGTTAGTTTAGAATCTGCATGCAGAAGTTCTGCATTAGCTGCTAAATTCAATTGTGCCTGGCTTGAATTGACAAAAAACTCCCCGCTTGACCATGTAAAGCCTGCAGGATCAAAATAAGTCTGCGAAACAGTTCCTACCTGGGTAACAACAGTCTTGAACTTACTAAATGTAGTTGGAGGAGGAGTGGATGGTCCGCCATTAACGATTTTAGCTTCAAACTGAACAATGTGGTCCGTATATTCTTCATCGTCATCATCTTTACAAGAGCTGACCAAAGAAAACGCTGAAAATAATACGATGAATAAAAATGAAAGTCTAAGTAAACTTTTTGATTTGTAAAATTGCTTCATTTCTCCAAATAGATTTTTAATGTTCCAAATATAGGTTTTTTATCAATATAAAAATAACTTTTTTGAAAAATTTCCAACAAAGATTTACAAACAATATCAAATCATCAAAAAGTAAAAAAAGAGTCATTTTGATAAAAAATTATATTAAACTAAAGTATAAATAAATTACATAATTATTTATTTATCAAATGTTAAAACAATATTTATTTAAATTAAAGTTTAAATAATAATCATCACTGTAAAATTCATTCATTTTTAATATAATTTATAAGTATATTTGTCTTATGAATTTAGATTACATCATCAGGGAACCGAAAAATATCACCTCTAAAACACCGGTTCTTTTTATGCTTCACGGTTACGGAAGCAATGAGCAGGACCTTTTCAGTTTCAGGGAAACTCTTCCCTCCGATTGGCTTATCATAAGTTACAGAGCTCCAAGAGACACTCAGTTTGAAGGATATTCATGGTATGATATAGATTTCAGTAACCCTGAGAATTTTGTGGATGTTCCGCAGGCAAAAGAATCCCTGCAGGCTATTCTGGAAAGTATCCTGTCGGTCATCAATCATTATGGGTTAACGGAGAGCCCGGTTCATTTATGCGGGTTCAGCCAGGGTGGAATTCTGTGTTATGCTTTGGCTCTAACACATCCTGAAATGTTCAGTAATGTGGCCTGCCTGAGCTGTTATCCGGAAGAGAAACTATTGGTAAATACCGTTAAAGAGAAAAAGAAACTGGAACATCTCCGTTTTTTTGTATCCCATGGAACCGACGATGCAGTCATCCCGTTGGAATGGGGAAGAAAAGCTGCCGATCTTTTATATGATCTGGGATGTTATTTTACCTTCCGGGAATATATGAGCGGACATGGTGTGAACCAGAAAAACTATCTGGATCTTATGGATTTTTTCTCAAAACAGAATTAAGGAAAAACCAAGAGTTTCCTGCTTTTTATTGAAGTTTGTATAAAGATTCTTGCTTTTGAGAATCTTTTTTATTTTTTGTAAGAATATTTCATTAAATTCAGTATATGAATTTCAGACACTTTATATGGACTCTGTTTCTATGCATTTTTGTGAATGCTCAAAATACTTTTGAAATAAACAATGCGAAAAAAACCGTCATCCCTTTTAAGCTTATTAATAATCTTATTTTCATACCGGTTAATATAAACGGTGTTGAGCTCACTTTTTTATTGGACACGGGTGTTGCCGAGACCCTGCTTTTCAGCCTGGATAATAAAGAGGTAAAGCTGAGCAATGTTGAGAAGATCAAATTTTCAGGTTTAGGCGGGGATTTAAGCATAGATGGCTTCCGGTCGGATAACAATATTGCAAAAATCGGTAATCATTTTGCCAACAATTCTCTTACTATTTTCATTATTACTAATCAGGAATTCAATATCTCAACCCATATCGGAATTCCCGTAAACGGAGTGATCGGGTATCATTTCTTCAAAAATCATCGGGTAGCGATAGATTATCTCTCCAAAAAAATTACGGTTTACAATGATGAAAACCTGTTCAGGAAAAAAATTAAAAAATACGAAGAATTCCCCATCAGCATTGAAAAAAGCAAGCCTTACCTTAATACTGACATTGAGATGACGAGGGAAAAGAAAAGCTCCAAGCTCCTGATCGACCTGGGAAACAGCGATCCTATCTGGCTCTTCCCTACCCTCATCAAAGATTTCGTTTACAACCGTCCCAATATTGATGATTTTTTAGGAAGAGGCTTTAACGGTGATATCTACGGCAAGAGAAGCAGGATCCATAATTTTTATATCGGTAATTTTAAATTTGAGAAACCTCTTACGGCCATGCCTGACGAATACTCTATTCAGCATGTACATCTGGTGGAAAACAGAAAAGGTTCCGTAGGAGGTGAAATAATGCGCCGTTTTTCCCTTATTTTCGATTATCCTAACCAGAAGCTTTATTTAAAAGCAAATAAGGATTATAACGATCCTTTCCATTTCAATATGAGCGGCCTGGATTTTAAGCAGGACGGCCTTCAGTGGGAACAGGATGTGGTATCTATAGAAACCACCAAAACCAATAAAGCAGGCAGTGAATTTACGGCAGGCAATGAGAGGTTTCAGTACAAATTTGTCCTGAAGCCCATCTTCTCTATTTCCGGGGTACGAAAAGGCTCGCCTGCGGATAAGGCTGGCTTCAAAAAAGATGATCAGATCCTGAGCATTAACGGCAGCAGAACCTCTGATATGAGTTTGGAGAGAATCATGGAAATTATGAGGTCTGAGGAAGGGAAAACAATCAACATGGCCATTCAGAGAAAATTACAGAAATTAACTTTAAGCTTTAAACTGGAAGATCCCATTCCTTATCAGGACCAATATTAATATGAAAACCGAAGAAACCACCTTAGACAAAATAAGAACCCGGCCGCGATTCAAAATGTTTACCAGCCTAAGCAAAGAAGAATACGCTGAAAACTTAAAGAAGTATCTCAGCGAACACAAGGATGAATTTTCCGGCAATATCAACAAAGAAGTGGCTACTATCCAGGTAGAAACTGAAGATGATAATTACTGGAAACCCAGATTATCCTTAAGGATAGAAATAGAGGACGAACAAACCGCCGTCAGGGGAATCTTCGGTCCCAGTTCCGCCGTATGGACCTTCTTTATGTTCCTGTATTTTTCATTTTCAATTTTATGGATGACCTTTTTCACCATGTATTATGTTGAAAAACAAATTAACAGCAAGGAATTTCCGTGGGCCTTAAGTGCTTCATTTGCCATGCTGCTGTGTATTGGATTAACATATGCCGCTGCAAGGTTTGGACAGAGTAAAGCCAAAGATGAAATGCAGAGGCTAAGAAGGTTTGCAGAGGAATCTACCCTGCCATTCGAAAAGAAAAACTAGGCAGAAGGTACTTCGGCAGGTTTTTCACTTTCTTTTGTTTCTATTTCCAGTGCTTTTGCTGCCCGGATAGAGTCCGCAATTTTTTCCCTGTTCGACTGTTCTCTGATAATCCGGTCAACATTCGGCTCGATAAGCCTGGTCATTTCTTCTACTGAAATATTATTTGCATTGGGATCATTCAAGAGTTTTCTCCAGGGTTTTCTTCCACCCCATTTGTAATCACCAAATACCATGACAGCCGTTCCTCTCGCTTTTGTGGTAGCTCCGCCAGGATTCAGGATCCAGGTATCGGCATAGGAATAGAGCCATTGGGCATCTTTCATCAGTAATCTTAAACATGAATGGGAAGCAGGATACCCGGGAAGGTCATACTGGTGCCATCCTATCCCTTCTGAGTTAAAAATATTGAAATTATACGGCAATTTCCATTCGCTGCTTACTGTGGAGATGGCCAGTTTCTTTTTCCAGTTGGCAAATGTAAGCCCTCTTTTGGTCTGTGCGGCTTTTTTCCCCATACTTGTTGGGCCCCATTTCACCAGGCTGCCGTTGGAATACACCCCGTAGGCCTGAATAGGATATGAAAAAACAACAAATTTCTTCACATTGCTCAGCACATCCAGCTGCATCGGAAAAGGTGAATAAGATATCAGCGTGGTGTCTATTTTCACAGGAACCACCAATGTGTCCGCATTCCATTTATTTTTAGAGTCCAGCCTGTTCAGTGCCAGGATCGCGTAACGTTCTTTTTCAGTATATTTCTTACTGAATACCGAGAACATGGAATCTCTGAGTTTTTTATCTTTCGGAAGTATGAAAGCTCCATAGAAACCATTATCCTTCATTTCTGCAGGAATGGATTCTTTTTTTACCATCGAATCTTGTTTGATCGAGTCGGCTTTTACTGGCGGAACTTCTGTTGAAGATGAATCTTGCAAAGTATCGCTTATCTTCTCTATTTCCTTTTTACACGAAACCAATACCATAGCTAATAAGCATGCATATAAAAATGATGTTTTCACAGATATCTTCATAAAATAATCAGGTTATTTAGTTGGTGCAAATATCAGACCTAAAATCGAATAATACTAATTATTAGGAAAAATACCGTAAAAAAACGGAGAAACATAAAAAGGAAAATCTACATATAAAAAAGTCGCCCGGAAATGGAAGGGTTCTCTGCGATCCCGAATAATATGATCCAAATTCAAAGAATCCCACAGAGCTCAAAATCTATGGCAGACATTACCAAAACCACAGGGCAGCTTAATATCGGTACATCATCCATCTAAGATGCTTTCAGCTTTTCTCTACATGGTATTGTTTTCTTCCCCTTTTAAATTCTGTATAAAATAAAATGGAGTTACCCCTACTATTTTTCTGAAGGCAGGAATAAATGCCTGTAATGAAGAAAATCCGCATTCCTGGGCCAGATAGGCTATTTTATATCCTCTGTATATGGGTTCATGGTATAGCTTATGAACAATATAATTTACCCTTAAGCCATTGATATAATTATTGAAATTCTGAAACTTGTGCTTTTTAATGATATCCGACAAATATCTCGGATTGGTCTCGAATCTGCTGGCAAGAGCCCCAATAGTAATGCTATTTTCGAGAAATATGTCCGATTGCTCAAAACCCTCCAGGTTTGTCAGTATTTTTTGTTCAGTTTTATCCGTGATGAACTTTTTGTTGCCCGGATGTTCCGATTCATTATTATTGATTTTTACCGGATTGCTTACGGACTCATTTTTTAGCTGATGAATGATCTGCTCATATTTCCGACGCATGATCCTGCTTTTTCTTATCCAAAGAATACATATGGCTGTTGCAGCCACCAGAGCCAGTACCGAAATGTATATTAATTGTTTCTCCGTGTTTTTCTTATGACTGTCATCTACCTCCGCTATCATTTCTTTCATCGTAGTATCAGCATTGAGCCTATTGGCTGTATTCAGACTGTCTTTAAGGCTGGTATATTTCCGCATATAGAATGCCGCCTTCTCTTTTTCGCCAATCTCAGCATAGCATGTGGCAAGAAACTCAAAAGATTCTACCCGGGCCGTTGGCCGCTTATACAGCTTTTCTAATTCCAGTGCACGATTGGCAAAATCAATAGATTTTTTATATTCCTTTTTCTCCAAATACAGCCAGCTCAACTGATTCAGCAGTATAGTCTTGCCAAGGGCCGGGGGTATGTTGTAATCTTTGTTTTCGTAAATCTTTTGGGCTTCCAGAAGATTTTTCTCTGCCAGTTCCAGATTACCTTTTGTAGCGGGGTACTCCAGATAGAATATACCTAAACGCATATAGATAGATTCTATTTCATTATATTTTATATACCTGGATATCTGCCCGCTATTGTCACTTATCTTTTTTCCTGCCTTAAGGGCTTCCTGGAGATAGTATAGCGTTGAGTCTTTGTATATTTTCTTATCGGACTGATTCTTCCTACTGTTATAATAACTAAACAAGTCCATATAGCATTGGGTCAATCTGAGTTGTTTCCTGTCCGCATCCTTTATAGTTCCTACATATGTGATCGCTGTTTCGACATCCTTTTTACCTGCATCATCAAGACCTAGATAAGATAAAGCGAGTCCACATGTTCGGTACATATTGGAGATCCTGCCAGAGGGGTCTTTTCTTTGATTTTGAGCTATTTTTTTCAGTTGATTCCCCAGCTCAACGACTTCTTTATTTTTACTTTGATTGAGATATAAGACCATCAAAAACTCCCCACTCTCTAATATTCCTCTTTCATACCCTCTTTTTTCAGATTCGGCTTTTAACTGAAGTAACAAAACTTCTTGTTGTTTAAGACCTATGGTATTCTGATTTTTTGCGAGAGAATCCAGCTTCTCTATAACAGATGATTCTGTCATTGGGGCAGGATCAGATTGTTTTGAATTTTGGGCAGAAGAAGTATGAAATGAAAGAAAGGTGAGAAAGAGGTAAAAAAACTTTTTCATACAATATGATATATTATTTTAATTCTGACGTGCTATAAAGATCAATAGAAAAAAACATTGCGGATATTATATGTATGCCGATCCATCATTAAAAGATTATCAGCTTAAGAAACCTAACACATCCAAAAATACGATATTAATATACAGAGAATGTAAAACCTGTGTTAAAATAATCACCAATCCCAATATGTGCAACAAAATAAATAACAATTTGATTATCATAGTATTTTATTTGTAAAACATCAATATTTCATCAGAAAGATTCAAATATCCGGTAAAAAATTCCGCATTTTTTATCAGTAACCTTTGCAAGCATTACTTAAACAGGGCTAACATTGCAAAGTTATTATGCACCCGTGTGCTTTGATATTACATCATTAAAATTATAAAGCACCTTATCTGGTTGATTTAAACAAAGATAAGTTATAAAATAATAATGATATAAAAATATAAATGATGAACTCTTTTTTAAAACACAATCTTTCAGCTTTCATTAAGAATCTTACGATTTCTTTAGTATCCGCCCGAAAGCCTATGCTTAAGGCGCATACATGTATTTTTATTTTTTTTGCAACTGCTCTGTTGGAATAGCATCATGGCAGTATTAATTAATAACACATATTAACAATCCTTTAAAAATTTATAAAAATGATGATAAAATCTACAAACACAATACTACTGACGATAATGACGGTATTAACAGCAAACTTAAAAGCCCAGAACGTTCCCAATCCCGATTTTGAATTAAAGGTAGGTTGCCCCTTCACACTTCATGGAGTGTATTATGGGTATGTCACCTCTTGGAGTTCGCCCACAGAAGGATCAAGTGATTATTTCAATACATGCGGGTTTATGCCGCCCATAGTAACTCCTTACAGCGGAACGGGCTTCGTCGGAAGTCTTGCGGAAACATCTGGAAACAGAGATTCCAAAGAGTATGTAATGAGCATGCTTTCGGCTCCCCTTGTAGCTGGAGTCACCTATACAGTTTCGTATTATGTGGCTGAGGCATTTTTTTCGAACCCTGGTATGGGAACGTTTGAAGATCTACCCATTGCGGAAAGAGGGTACCTGGGACTGTGCTTCTCTACTGTTGCTCCTACAACTGCCAATATAACGGAATGGCCAAATGACTTTGGGTCTATCCGTGATGATTTTGCACCAACTGGCAGGGTGTATATACCGGCAGATCATCCTGCTTACACTTCGCGCAACAGCTGGGTGCCGGTGACCTTACAATATACCGCAACTGGCGGGGAACAGTATATGACAGTAGGACAGTTTCGTGAGGGAATATCTTCGGCAGTGTGGAGTGCGTATTTCTTTTATGATGGTTTTAGTAATCTTTCGGTTGTACAGCCTGCAGCAACCCCGGCAGTTACAACGGGTTGCCCTGCCAACACCTATAACTTACAAAGTGCCGTTACTTCCACTACCCCATCCGGCGCAGAACTTCGATTCTTTAATAATTCAGAGCATACAGGTTCACAACTTACACCAGCACAGGTAGCCGCTGCTGCACCGGGTACTTACTATGCATTTTATTATTATACCGCCAGTGCTACATATTCTGCAGCTACCGCTATTACTGTAGCTGATGGTAACTGCTGCCCTGCCGGTGATGTAGCCCCGGTAATTCAGTAATCCTTTAATCTTTAAAGCATTTTATGATGATAGAAATAAAAAGAAATATAAAGGGGCTTTTCGGGGTGATGATGCTTGCAGGCTTCCTTGCCAATGGACAGACCGTAGACCTCTCCACCCATATAGCAGGTACTCCCCCTACTAATGCGGTAGTGCAATGGCATACCTCCGCCACCCCTTCTTCGGGTACCCTGTTAAGCAGCACCATAGTAACCGCAACACCTACCTCCACTCATTACTGGGCATTTTATTACAGCAGTAACAATGGAGGATGCTACAGCCCAGGTGCTAAAGTAACGGTGATAGGCAACGACTGTACTGTAAGCGAAACTACCGTAGATCTTACAGCATTACCTCATTCAGCGGTTCCTACAGGTGCTGATCTCGTCTGGTATACTACACCTACTCATGATCCGGGAACGGAAGCAGCCAATCCTGCAGCAGCAGAGAACGGCATCTATTGGCCTGTATTTTACAGCAGTAGTAATGGAGGGTGCTTTTCTCCGGTAGGCGATCCGGTGATCATAGAACTTACGACCTGCAGCTCTGCCTGCTATAAACCGGGAGTTTTGACAGGCGGAAGTATTTTAGACAGTAGGGCAGGAATTACGTCATTAAGCAGAGCCGGATCTGATGATCCTGACAACTGGCCAATGGTGAGAAAAGGAGGATGGCTGGTACTGGAATCTAAAACTAAAGCCTTTGTGCCCAACCGTGTAGCATTCTCCGATGCGGATAATAACCCTGCTACTCCGGATGTACCTGCTGGCATAAATGCTTCCAATTTTGTGGAAGGAATGATAGTATATGACACCACTAACCAATGCCTTAAGATCTATACTTCTACGGATGGCGGTAATACTTATGCCTGGTATTGCATCGGTACGCAGACCTGCCCGGACTAGAGAAGAATTAAAAGTGAATAATTAATAATGAAAAGATATTTCGACAAACTCAATAGGGCTATAAAATCCTAAAGCAATACAACAACACTACATGAAAAAGAATATCATAACCACAGTATTTATCTTTATGACAATCATGCTCATAAAAGCGCAAGTGGCTATTGGGAAAACAGGAGTAACCAATATTTCTGTATCCCTGGAATTTGCCAACACAGAGAATAAAGGGCTTATACTCCCCTATATAGAGAACAGGACCGCCATCACAGAAAACGGCTCAATCATTTATGATATTACCGACCATAAAGTAAAATACCTGAAAGACGGGAGCTGGTTTGACCTGAGTGTAGATACTACCGGTACTGCCGATATTTCCATACAAACCGGTAAGACAGAGATCGCAACTGCAAAAACGGCTATAGGAGCAAACGGAGCAACAGATACTGCTGATGGTATCCTGGTGCTTACCGATTCCAATAAAGCCATGATCCTTCCAAAGGTAGCCAGCCCGCACCTGAATATCATTAACCCGGCTCCGGGAATGATGGCATATGATACCGTAAAAAAGCAACTGGCTATATACAATGGGAACGTATGGAGCTTTTGGAAACCATAAACTACTATTTTCAGGTACTGTTTTTTATGATATCACAAAAAAATAAAATTTGTTGATGACATCATGGTGTTTTTAATTCTCTATTGCCTAAAAAAGAGCATATTCTATTCATTGAAATGAGGCAAAAGTCTAAGCTAAAACAATATATGATACACAGTAGTCAATAAAAACATTTTTGGTTACTATCAATCAAAAGACAGTATATTCCTGTTAATTCTGTGTGAAAACTTATTTCTATTTGACCCAGTCAGATAAAAACCCGTTTGGTATCGGTAAAGAACATGCTTTTTTCTGTATCTGCAAAATAAATAATGACAGCTATGAAATTATGTCATTCTCTACATAAGAGTATATTATTTACATTTCAACCAATACAGCCAGATCGGCATCCCAGCACTTACCCTAGTTTGAAAACTAAAATAAAAAATATAGTTTAGTATGGAGAAAGAAAATTTTAAAAAAATCCATATCGGTGAATTAGTTCGTAAAAAAGTAAAAGAATATGATATAGATATATTGCGTATATGCAATTTCTTCAAATGTACCATTGATGATATTTTGCAAATGTATGATTCGGAAACCCTTGATACGGGAATATTATTAAGATGGAGTAAGTTATTGAAATATGATTTTTTCAGATTCTACACACAGCATTTGATATTATATGCTCCTCCTTCTTCTGTAAAAGAGAAAATAAAAACGGTGAAAACATCATTTCCGAAGTTCCGCAAAAATATGTATACCCGGGAAGTCATCTACTTCATATTAGAATTGATCAGCAGTGGCGAGAAAACAAAAAATCAGGTGGTGGAAGAATACCGGATTCCCAAAACCACTTTATACAAATGGATAAGCAAATACAGCAATGAAAACAAATAGCAATGGGATCCCAAAATGGTAATGAATGGGCCTTTATTTATTCCAACTTTTCGTATGGCATATCTGTCTTTTGAAAAAATATTAAATTCTATAAAATTATATCATGACACCGGATTATAAGCGCATTTATTCTGATATAATCAAAAAAAAATTCCCTGATAAGAAAGAAGATTGCAAGATATTATTGGCTAAAGAAAATTTATCGGCTATGGATATCATTAAGCTCAATACAAAAATCTTCGGAGCATTGAACAGACAGTCTGAGAACATCAACCAGAGACATAATTCATACAACAAATCCGATATTCTGCAAATATTGGATTATCAGAAAAAAAACAGGCTGAATAACAGCCAGCTGGCAAGGCATTTTAAACTGAGCCGGACTACGGTTTCCAGGTGGCGGAAGATCTTTCAGGTTTAAGAATGACAAAAAGGTAAACACTATTTTATCTGTATAACATATTTCATACGATAGGCCTAAGGGGTATTGAAAATAACAATTTCAAAATCCGAAATCTGATATGGAATTAATCATTAAAGATCCAATATTTTATAAAACTTTATCAGTTTTTATTTGATAATACCCGAGTAAACACTCCCGATTTTTCCGTTGAAGATTACTTTTAAAAAAAACATAAACCACCCCTTCAGGCAGTTACAGTTTAATCTTCTTCAAAAATACTTAAATATAAAGGCTTTTCATTTGCCAAACATTTTTTTACGGTTTCATAAAGTTTTAATAAATCCCGTATGGCTTTATCATTACTATCTGTTGGGCGAGTATCAAGCTCAATAGTTTCTCCTTTGTAAACCACAGTATATGTACTTTTTTTATAGGAATATGAACTCTTGATGACAGCCAATATTCTATTTGCTCTTCTAAAACTTTATTGAATACTATAATTTCTTCTTTACTTAAGGAAGCATCTTTAAAATCAGATCCATTCAAATATTGAGGAATCGATTTTTCAATTATTTGTAAATAGTCTTCATCAGAATACATATATTTTGATCCATGAACATATTTATTTTCTCTGTTGGCAATAAAATCAAAAGGATCCTGAGTATATTTTATTGCATTGCTAAATGTGACTTCCATTTTATTTATTATGTAGGTGCCAAAAATTTTTGGATACTTTCTGATAAGTTTAAACAGGTTTCATATAAAAAAAAATATTACTCAATAAAAGTGGAATTAGTCAATATTCAAATTATTTCAGAGTACTATTATAACTTTTTGATCAAATATTGACTAATTCAGATATTATCAGTACTATAGTTTCCAGAAAAACCATACGGTACCATTATATACAGCAAGCTGATGCGCCTGTAGTATCTCCAGTACGTGGATAAAGATAATGACGGTAAATAACATTAACGTTTTCCGGAGCCGCACAATATAGCCTGGACATACAATTTTTATCACATTGATATTATTAATTTTGAATAATGGCGTAATAAGATTTTTCAGAAAAAGTTTATTAAGAATTTCATTAAAGGGTATCACAAAATGATACTCTTTTTATAATATGCAGTCATATAAAATTATAAAGAGAAGCCCGTCTCTTAAGAGACGGGCTTCTTTCTATTATATATAGGTTATAATTTTGAATGATTAATTAACTTCGACTGCCTGAGAAGGTTTATTCTTCTCCGGATTCTTTGGAAGAACCACAGTCAAAATACCATTGTCATATGATGCTGAAATCTGATCTTCCAGAACTTTTTCCGTAAGCTGAAATCTGCGCTCAAAAGAATTGGGATAAAATTCCTGATAGATCATATGCTCATTTTTATAATCCTCTTCATTGGTATAAGAAAGCGTTAATACCTGATCCTTCACCGCAATTTTAAACAAACTTTTATCTAGTCCTCCCGCATAAAGACGGATGGTGAAATCATTGTCATGCTCTGTTATATTTACAGGCTTGTGACTGCTCATTTTCTTGGCAAACATCTCTTTGAAAGGATGATAGCCTCCAAAATGATCTTTAAATTTCCCAAACTTTCCTCTTTCAAAACCACCATATTTATCCTGTTTTCCGAATGGTCCCTGTGCTTTATCTTGTGTATACATAATTTTTAATTTATTAATTGTTATTTTAATTTTTTAGTTCTTAATATTGTTTTGTTTTCTAATGAATAGGAATAATCGCCAGATTTTCCTTATCCATTGGGGTAAATGCAGATTTTCGCTGTACCGCAAAATCGTTATCATAAGGCAGGAATTTTTCATTAAAACGCTGGTATGGCATATGTTTTTCGCGCTTATTCCTAATGATTTTAGCTACTAATGATCCAATTGCTGCTATAAACAAGCTGGCAAGTAATAATTTGAAGACCATTGACAATACAAATGCCGCTAAACCTGCTAATACTGTTATCCCTAATAATCTCGGCAGTATAAATTTAATTCTATTGTTCATTTTTTTATTTTTACTTGTTAAACTATTCTAACTTATTTTTAAGTTCTATCTAAGTAAGACGAGAATGATTTAATTTTACTTTAAGTTTGATTTAAAGAGTTTGAAATCATTTCCTATCATCCTTTTTTCCTACAGACGAAAGTGAATATGGCTTTACTTTGTCTTTCGGGAACATTCTGTAAGATTAGCCGTTTTATAACAGAAACAAAAAACGCAAGCTATTTTGCAGGCTACCCATTTTGTTACTCTTTTTCAATGATGGAATCCTTTATTCCTTTTTTAACCGATATATACCACGATTAGCCTTTATATACCATTTTTAAAGTAATAATATGATTACCTTTGAGAAGTAAGAGTTATAAAAAAGTTTATTAAGATCCTATCAAAAAGAGAATCATATAATGATTCTCTTCTTTTATACTATACCTCATCAAAAATCTTATATAGACAGACTTTATGGTTAAAATCATCAAGAGTAATTTAAGATAGTGTATCTCAGGAAAGCTATTATAGAGATTAACATCATTGTAATTCTATTAGTATCATTTATTTATAAGTAAATGATAATCTTTTTAATGACTACTATTGTTTGTTTATTTTTAGTATCAATAGGACTATTGAGGTATCTGCTCCACCAAAATTTCATTCCCCATTTTATCGTAGTAAGTACAGGTCATTTTCTCCATACAGATTTCCCATTTTTCTATTCCAAATACCGCGCACATTCTGATAAAGGTCAGAAAGTCCGTTCTGCCATGCTGATGAGCTTTCAGCTCTGCCTTAAATTCGTCGATCTTTGCCGTATCGGCAATTGTCAACAGATCATATTTTCTTGGTACTTTTGCAGTATAGTTGTTTGCCCCATGATAGTCGATATGCCCATCGCTTACATAGGTTTCATAATGCGTTACCCCCAATGCTTTGATCTCTTGGATGTATGAAGGAAAATCTGCCCCTGATTTTACTTTACCGTGAATTTCTTTGATCTGTTCTGCCGTAAATGGAGGCTTCTGACCGGAAATATCGGGAATATGCTCTACCCAGACTTTGCTGCCGGCTTTATCAACATATGTGCAGGTCATGCTTACTAAGCAAACCGCCCATTTTTCTATTCCGTTGTTTGCCGATTGACGGCTTATTTCAAAGTAATCCGATTTTCCCTGCTGATGAGTCGCAATGTCAGCTTTCAACTGCTCTATATTTACCTGATCAGCTACTACAATGGGTTCATAGCCTGGGCCTGTGGACAGTTCGTAACCGTTTTCACCGTGGTACGTGCTGCGCCCATCCTCCATTTTGGTTTCATAATACGTTATCCCGATATTTTTCAGGTTCTTTGCCAAAGCAGGAAAATCTGCACCGGTTCTCACTTGTGAAAGTTTTTCTTTGATTTGTTCTACTGTAAACATTTTTTCTTGATTTTTAATTGCTAAACGATTGGTTGAACTACACGAAATCATAATGCATATACCTGACGAAATGACTATTGATTTTAAGATTACATTTCTCATTGCTCTTACATTAAGATTACAATGCAAAAGTGCAAATGCTAAAATCCCTGTAATTGTAAAAAATCGTTTTTATAAAAAATGTTTAAAATTTTCGGGGGTGTCGCCCGTAAACTGTTTAAAGTCCTTAATGAAGTGAGCCTGATCAAAGAAATTATTTTCATAGCATATTTCAGTCAGGGATTTTGCATTATTAAGGTTATTAAGCACCGCATTGAACCGGACAATGGAAGCAAACTTTTTTGGGGTGGTCCCTACAATTTTTCTGAACCGCTTTTCAAAAGGGCTTTGGCTGATAAACAACCTTTCATTCAGCTCTTTTATACGGATCGTTCCGTTACTTTGATCAATAAGCTTAACCGCTTCAACAATAAGTTTGTCTGTCTGAATATCTTTAAGCTGTGACAGTAAAAAACGTTCAACAATTCTGATTCGCTGCAAGTCTGTAGCAACCATTGCCAATTTTTCTTCTACTTCGGTAACGTTCTTTTTATTAAAAATATCATCGAGTGACAGACTCAAATTAAATAGTTCATTTGCCGGATGTGAGGCAAAATGAGTAAAACCGATTTCAGTAAAGAAAACCAGTATAGTACCGATATCAGCTGAATTTTAAAAAATCTTATAACTCCCTGATATTCCTGTTATTCCTGCAGAATCAAGTTTATTTTCATTATTCCCTTTTATAATTGAGAGCTTGCCTTTATACTGAAATCCAATGACCAATCCTGAAGAGGGAAAAATTTTATATTCCTCTTCCCGTTCATTCTCGGACACTACAAAATATTTGATGTAGGGCTTTAACCGGTCGGTCGGTACAAATTTATCAAATCTCATAGTTTTATACTGGCAAATTTTATAGAAGAAAAAAATTGATAAAAATATACGATCTGGGTTTTTCCATTTAGCTAATTTATACAAAGTTGGCAGGAATATTAAGAAAAACATTTTCCGACCTCTCTTTAAATAAACTAGAAGGAATGCAGCTGCATCAAAGTTTTTTAGGAAAGGCTTTGAATCTCGGAACGTTGGTTGTAACTACCGGAGATGTAACCAGTACGTACTTCATTGAAAATCCGATGGAGCTGAGGAATGCTTTAATCAATGCTAAAAAATAATTTGATTAAATGAATTATCTATTTAATTCGTAATAAATTCCAATAAAATCAGCTTCGCAAACTCTTTTCAAAAAACAGCCCAAGTAAAAGTGCTGGAAATGTTTTTGAAATATGGCTTCTCTAATTTTCTGCAAAAACGCTTTTATAACCACAAGGAGGAAGTGTCTATTTGGGATATATGAGTTAAATATTTTACTTAAAATCAATTGAATATATATTTATTTTCATAAATTTATGTAAACTAAAAACATCATGAAAATGAAAAATAAATTCTTTGCTATACTTGCATTGTTATCAATTGCCAGTATTTAGGTACAAACTTCTTTCAACAAATTTTTAGATTATCATACATCTTTTGATAACATTATTTCCAACAAGAATGAAAATAAATCAATTTTAAAATTATCGAAATTATTTTTAAATCTAAATGACGAAAGGCTCATTCAAACTGCAAATATCACCCAAAAGTGTAATTGATTATGTTTCTCCAAAATTTTAATTTTACAAAACTTACAAAAACTATAAATATGAAAACAATTTTATCCATTGTACTTATTTTTTGTACAACTTATTTTTCTGCACAGGTTTCTCACATTTTTTCGATTGGTGATAATGACACCTATTCTATTACATTTTCTAAAAATGGTAACAATTATGATTTCGATGTTTTTAAAGTAGGAGAAAATGACAAAAAGAAAAACTTTACATTGCCAAAGCTGGATATTGTAACATTTAAAAATGTTATTTTTCAAACATTAGATAGCTTAACTAGTCCTAATAAAATTGCAAGAGATGATAATAAAATAAATAAAACCATTGATGAGATTTTCTATACTGTTGTCTCAAATATTGACATTATTGATGATTTGAACTATGCTCCAATAGCCGGAAATTTGGAGACAAACAAAATTGTTAATTTATATAGGGATAGGAGATATTTAAAGCCTCCATATTCACAAATTAAAGGATTGAAATTTGAAATTACCAACACTCAAATTGTTTTTCAAAACGGATTTATCCAAGATGTAATTGTAGACGGAAAAATTATAAAAGATGCTGATTCAAAAATAGATGAATGCATAAAATTAAAAGACTTTGAAAATACTGAGTTAAGATTTACAAACACATATGGAATTGGCCTTTCAAGTAAAAAAAACATTCGTAATTTGGAACGAATCTCACTCTATATAAATCAGAAAAAAAATGTTGATAAAAATCTTTTATACAGCAAGAGAGGTGACTCTGTTGATCTATTTAAGAATAATGAGATATTTATAAAATTAGGAGAGGTCATAAAATCTTATGAATTTAAAAATGATTTATATACCAATGATTTTAGCCCTGCCAACATTAAAGTATCAATTGAAGGTGGAAAATCGACAACACTATATAAAGATAAAACATACAAAATATTGGAAGCTCGTGTTTTTAGTGATTTCTTGGGATTTGATTCCAATAAACCAAATGGGTTAATTCAATTTGAGTTGGAAAAGCAATTTAACTTCAATACAACGAGAGTAAAATTAATGACTTACCTCTTCAGGAGTGGCATCGGGTTTATGGAGTATTTAAAACTTGCAGGCGGGGTCACTAAAATAGAAGATAATAACAGGTATCTAATCCCAGAAATGCAGGATATTAAAGAAACCTCATATCTAGGACAGCCAATTCTTATCAATAAGAGATACACAACACCTATTGACGTAACCAATCATCAGGTTTGGAATATTGGTTTAACTTCAAATATTGCATTGATAGATATGCTTTTAATAAAATCTCAAGTACACATCAATGCAGGATTCAAGTTCGCACAAACAAAGGTTCAGGATAGCTTAAGAGTTTTGAACTCTGACGATACAGTTAAATCTACACTCAAAGAATATAACCTTAACCATTGGCAATTTTTCCCCGAACTTGTTCTTAATGTTTTACCAGAGACAAGATATGGATTCTATGCTTCTTGGAGACCAAAATATTTAAGTTTGCTTACAGATGGATTGGAATATTACGGAGCATTAGATCCATTGACCGGAGCCAGGAGAGGGAACATATCCAAATGGGTTAATGAATATGAACTTTTAGGGTATTTATATGTTAATGAGGAAAAACAAAATGGGAAACTTTTTGTAAGATGGCGATTAAATGCTGAAATGGGATACCGAAAAAATAATTTTTCACAATTTCAGTTAGGATATTCCTTTTATGTTTTGGGAAGAGGAAAACAAAAATAAAATAATAATTATTATTAAAATTGCAACCTTTTTTCAAAAACATCCCAAGGAAAAAGTAACGAAAATGTTTTAGAAATGTGGTTGCATCCGTTTTAAACTGCAAAAATGCAATTCCTCCCTTTGGTCGGAATTGCATTTTTGCAGTTTAAAACGGATTTTCATCGAGCGACTTTTATGGGTTGTGAATGAAAGTTTTTCAGATTAAGAAAGAAGCCTCTGTTTTCGGTTAGTCCGTTGCGGAATAAATTCCATAAAAGAGAACATCCCATTTGTGCTAATGTGGAATTGATATACAAATTCTGCTTTTCGAGAGCTTCCGCCAAACTGCAACTTGGTGTATCGTCCTGCTGTTCAGACTGCTTTAAAAGTTCGCCAAACTCTTCGGTAATAAAAGGAAGGTTATTTATCGTTTCGTATCTCTCTGATTTGGGTTATCTGATTGCTCCGACTGTTGATAATAATACCTGTCCCGTATATTAGCTGTTCCCGAAATCCAACCAATATTTTGGTTCATTGCTATAATTCCTATAGTCGCTTTTTTCTTTCAGAATTTCAGTAACACCAAGCCTTGCCGGTACATTATCAACACAGGTAATGGTAATAGTTGCATGTGCATTGTCAGACAATCTGCCGAAACTATCTTTTTCAAATTTTACGGTCTCAGCTTTCCAATTTGTTCCTGCTCAACGGTTGGCACGATTGATTAATGCTACGGATTTATACAATCCTGTTTCACTTTCAGCAAAACGCTGTCTGCCTAAATTGCCACTTGTAATAATATCATCATCCCAAAGACGAACCTGTAATCCTGCATGTCCTAATTCGATTAAACTATGGTTCATTTCCATTAAAGCAGTTAAAACTTTTGATCCTGTTCCTCCTGCACCGATAAAGTTTACCGAAATAGGATTGGTCGGACTGATTAACTCATTGTCTATAAAATGGACTATATTTTTTATATTCATCGTAATAGATTTTTAAGTGTTTTACTGTTCTTTTTTAATGTTTCAGCAGGAAAGGTTTCGCCTATTTCCATTAATGTTTTCCAAAGGTTTACACAATTTCCTTTTATCGGATTGTAGTTATCCAATAAATGACTGAAATAAGAGTTGAAAAAATAATTTTCCCAAGCAGTGGTAAATTCTTCTACGGAAGCCGAATTTTTGATATTTACATTTACTGTTCCCATACACACCGCACCATCCTCATACACATTGAAAAATGGCGCATAGTATAAAGGGGATTTTTCGGCTGGTCTTTTATCACTTGCCAATGCAAATACGGAAAGGTTTTCTTTATCAGCAAACCAAAGCATTGCAGGAACCTGTGTTTTTCCATTGGGTATTCCCAAATTCTTCACAAAGTACATCTGTCACTATTGTGATTGGGTGTACCAAAGTACGGAACCGTTTTAGCTCGGATTGATATTCAGAATGTTGGTAGGTAAAATCCCTTTTGATTTTAAAAAAGTTTTGTCCTTTTCTTCATCGGTGTTTAATGATTTTGCCAATACTTCGGCTTCGTTTACGGTCAAAGGATGCGCATTGATTAGATTTCCGTTTCTGTCCATATCAAAATGCTCAACATACATCATTGCATTTTTATCTAAGGACTTATAAAAGACCAATGCAGATTTTGGCTCATATAGTGTTCCGGTAATGGGAATATAAACAGTAGGCTCTTCAACACTTCCGTATTCACCAAACTCTGTATTAATATTTTCTTCAATATTGCTATATAAGTAACCTTTGGTATCAGCAACAACCGAAATATACATTTCCATTCCAATGGTCTTATTCTCATCATCAAAATATGGGTTTTTATCAGGGGTTGGCTGATTTCTGAATATGGTTGTTTTCGGATATTCCGAATATAGGGCAAAATCATCGAAAGCCACTTTATAGCAATCATGGTCGAAAGCAGTATGGCTGTCAAAATTATTTAAACGCTGTTCAAACATTTCCAGATTTTTACGGTTAAATAACTTTTGCTCTATCTTGTCGCCTATGGTTTTTGAGATTTTAAATTCACGCCTGAACTCCTGCATATCTTCTTCCACTTCATCACACTGTTTTATCCAATCTTCGTGCATTTCGTATATCCAATACAGATAACTTCTTTGCTATCTGTAATACGGAATGTCCGCTATATGATACATATCTTTTTTTTTGTCTCTTTTCAGAAAGAAAAGGACTTTGAATGTACTTCTCATACGCTTCATTTTATTGTTGTAAAATTAAATTCAACCTCTAAAAATGAGCAGTCTGCAAGGAGGACAATAACAGCCATTTATAAGTCAAATGCAGCCTTTTCAGCCTTTTTAGTATCTCCCTTTTGTCTGCATAAAAAAGGGGTACGATTTAGAGCACTATCTTTGGTGCTCAATGACCGTTTTATGGCTTTTTTTGTCTAAATTTGTACCCTATAAAACCATCTATATGTTGATATTTTCCCCTTTTTGTCGCAAAGTGCCTGCATAGTGGGGATTATTTCGTTTTTTTTGCGCCAAAAATAGGTAAGCTATACTTCTAAAATTACTTTTTCAGATGTCAGCCTTTGCTTTGGATTCAATTTTGGCTGGTTAGCGTCAGTTTCAGATCTTTCCCCGATTGCAACGGCAAACAATGTAGTATAATTTTCATTTTTCAGAATATCGTCATATTTATCTGCTTCTATTCCCTCCATTGGTGTAGAATCTATTCCCATATCTGCACATGCAGACAGTAAAACCCCTAATGATAAATACACCTGATTGGCCAGCCATGATTTTACGGCTGCATCACCTTTAGGCTTAACCATATTTCTGTAATAAGCAACCGCACCTTCGGGAAGATATTCTTCGATCTGCTTTTCAAAATCTTCGGGATTTCTGATCACCTGAAAAATAATCAACTGGCTGGAGTCCAAAACTTTTTCCTTATTGAAATAGGAAGCTTCTGCCAGTTGTTGTTTTGTTGTAATACTGCTTACAAAAACAAAATTCCAGGGCTGACTGTTAATAGATGACGGACTCAAACTCAAAATTTCCTTAAGCTGCTCTGTTTGTTCTTTACTAACCGTTCCCTGAGGGTTATACTTTTTAACGGTATACCTCGTTTTCATTTTTTCTAAAAAACTCATAATTTTATACTATCATTTTTATAGTTACAAAAGTAATTTAAGTTTATTATCTTTGCAATAACGGTAAAAAATGATAGTATAAAAAATGTATATAATTGATAAAAAACCATATCCCTGCTGTACAAGTGTAACGATGAGATTCATAGGCGGTAAATGGAAAGCAGTGATTCTCATTCATCTGGCTAAAGGTTCAAAAAGATATAATGAACTGAGAAAACTAATTCCCACAATTACGGAAAGAACCTTAAGCCTTCAACTCAAACAACTGGAGGAAGACAACATTATTGACCGAAAAGTTTTCACAAAAAAGCCTCCACTGATGGTAGAATATACATTAACAGCCTTTGGAAAAACGCTGCTTCCTGTTTTAAATGAAATTGCGAAATGGGGAGAGCAGGCCACTGAGAAATCAAAAAAAATAATCAGGAATGAAATTTCCTGATTATCTCCTTTCATTCTACTCTCAATAAATTTCTATTAATTTATTGGGTCTTTTCAATAGATTTTTTCACACCATCAGATTTTTTATTCGTCCGCAGATCTCCTGATTTTTCAAATTTTAACTCATTACCATCCCAATGAACAGGTTTTCCTTCAGCAGAAATATCAGCCTCATTATGTAAAACCTCAGCCATATTTTTGTCATAGTCATTGGCTAAAATTTCTTTTGGGGCAGAAAAATTTTCAAAACCTTTTCTTGTTCCTACCGCTATATATGAAAATTTCACATAGCCTGTATCATCCACCTTGGCACTAAAACCGGATGCTGTAGGTTCTCTTTCTAAGTATATCTGCGAATTTCTCCCGATCGGTGTCAGCGTAACCACAATAGAATTGTCTGCAACCAGAGTTGAGAAGTTTTTATCAAATTCAACATTGATCAGCCCGCCTTTACTAATTTCCGCAATTCCTCTGGTATAGATATCTGCAGTAGTTGATGTAGGGACATAGGTAGTAATCCTGTCAGTATGATTCTCCGCAGTACTTACATTGGCAATGATATTATTAGTATATGTTGCCCCGTCAATATACATCCCATAGCGATTACCACTAATATTCATTCCATACACATCACCTTTAAAAGCAGCCCCCATAAGATCTCCTATTCCCATTACTCCGAATCCTTTAGCTCCTTTATTATCTCTGGCCAATCTTCCGGCTCCTGTAGACATAGCCGCGTTACCATATACACCAGCATTGGCTGACGCTGATGTTCTATACCCTAAAATGCCAAAGACTCCTGCCGATTGCCCATTTCCTAATACTCCCCCTGAACGATCTACGGCAGCTGATCCTCCCACAGACAAAACTTCTCCTATCACTCCAAAAAGGTAGGAATCCGTTGTAGAAGATGTTGTAGCATTTCCCATAGAACCATACAGAGATGTATGAGCCAAGGAACTTGAAGCAGATCCTGGCCCGCTATATCCGCTTCCCTGATTATTACCTGCGGCACTCCCTATTGTTCTATCCGCCCAAATACCTGCTCTTCTGGTGCTTACGGAAGTGGTAGGGTCTACGGATCCTGTACTTGCTGTTGTATATATAGCATTAGAAGCTCCTGACTCTAATATATTAATACCATCCCCGGTATTGGCTGTTCCCTGCATTTGTATTTTAATTCCATTTCCTATAGAATTTCCGTCATGTAAGATCAATATTCCGTCACTATTATTCAGGGTATTATTATTTTGAATCCTAAGCCCCTCTCCTGTTCCGGTATGATTAATAAACCCTCCCATAGAACTATTTGTGGAATTCATCGTAATATTTAATCCTCTTGAATCAGCCGCTGTCCCATTCTGATTGATCACTAATGCCCTGTCTTGTGAGGCTGAGCCCATATCTATATACATTCCTTTAGAACCTGTTCCAACTAAGCTACCCGTCGCAGTTGCATTACTTGCCTGGCTTACAAAAATTGCAGATTGGTTGGTAGTTCCTGTTTCCGCAATATGTATTTTAGACAAAGGAAGCAGGATCCCGAAGCCTGAGTTGCCATTATTCAAAAGAGAAATACCGCTACTGGCCGTATTATTTGGCTGTAACCTCGCAAAAACTCCGGTAGATACGGATGGAGCCGCATTATTGATTATTCTTATCAGGCCATTAGTAGAATTTAAAGCACTATTAGCTGTTCCAATATCCAACAACGTACCTGTAGTTAATGCATTCGCCCTTAAAGTTAATGGCGTTTGTGTACTTGCAGTGGTCCAGTTCCAGGTTTGATCAAAATTTTTGCTGTCAATTGTATTGGCAGCTATCCCATCTGTAAGTCCTGAAATAGGAGTCTTTGCAGCAATTCCCCCATTATTTATTGCCACCCATTTTGTTAAACTATGATTATAATAGTAAAAACCGGGTGAAGTAAGATCTGCGGTAATCCCTGCCGGAGCCGTCACCGCACTTGTAGCATAAATGAGCATCGAGTTTTGCCCCATACCTAATTGCATATCCATTGTTTGGATCTGATTCCCGGTTAACCTGGGAATTAATATACCTTCCGGTCTTGATCCTGTAGTTTTAGGAGTAATCTCCAAAGAAGCACCCGGCGAGTCATTATTTATACCCACCTGGGCATAAGCACCTGAAAAAGCAGCAAGAATTGCTGCTAAACTGAGTAATTTTTTTTTCATTTGTTTTAATATTTAATTGTTCTGGCTATATAATAATTAGAACTTTATTTGATAATCCTTAATGCAATCCTTTGTAATTAAGCATATTAAAATTGCCATAAGTTGGAATATTTAAAGTTCAAATATTATATTATTTCAAATGTACAAAATGAATTCACACAAGTTGGAATTTTTAAAGCCCAAATGCAATATTATTTCAAATGTATAAAATGGTATGAAATGCAGGCAATGTCTGGTATAAAAAAATGAAACCAAAAGGGTATTTTCCTATTGGTTTCATTCAATATTATTTTATTATGGACAAGTAATAGAAACTGATAGAAACTGATGTAAACGTATCATCACTAACTTTGATACACTACCACTCTCTTTTCAATTATTAGAAAGTATCAATGTAAAACTATTTTCATTACTCTCAAACAATGAAACAGAAGAATCCAATTTTTTTTTAGTTATCCAAATAATTTTACGTTGAAACAATTCTATATCAGATACTTTGTAATGATCAATCATTATGTAACCTTTTTTATTTTTTAGATTATCATAATTACTATCTATATAAATAGAATAACTTTTTAAATATGCTTCTTCTTTCAGATTTTTGCAACTCCCTGATAAAGAATATTTTAAAATATAATCACCTTTTGTGAATCTCATTTGAAAAAAAACACAATCATTAGATATTCTATTTTCAGTTAGAATATAATTTTCGGGGATTCCAATTTCATCATCATACTTCTTACATGCTATTATGGCAAACAATATTATTGTAATTCCATAAACTATAAAGTTTAATCTACTTTTTTTTATCATAATCTTGCACCCATATATATACTTTAATGCTTGTTTTAGGTAAAACATCTTCTTTTAAATATGGTCCCACATCTTTTCCTGAGGAAAAAGACAAATCCCAACCCCAATCTTCATAAATTAAATCTGCGTGACCAGTAGCTCCATAAGCTTTAGCATCATCTGCAACATATATTATTATACCTCGCATATCATCATATTTTTCATGAATATCTGCAATCATCTTGTCAACACCTTTATTAGTTTTAATAGTATATGTTTCTGTTGGTTTTTCTTTACTCTTTAAATAGTTTGCCATACTTGCAGCATCTAATACAAAATTTCCACTATCTTCTTTTTTACCATTTTGGACTCTAACATTGCTAGGAGTTTCAGAACTTTTAGGAATTGCATAGCCAGATTTATTTGCAGCGTCAGATAATTTAATAGCACAAGTGTTAGTATTTTTATTTGCCAAATAATTGAGACTTTTTTCTCTTTGAAGAATCCCTTCTCCATAACGATCATAGTTTCTTTCAAGTTTATCATAACTCATGTCTGTTACTTTAACTTGCTTTCCATTTGGGTCTACATAAATGATAGGATTTTGGTAAGTATAAATATAAGGATTAAGATTCCCCCAAAAGAAAACTCCTCTATTATGTTCTCCGTCTCCATAGAACTGGGTTTCCATTACAGGATTGTACACTGCCAGCGGATCCACCCCATACCATATACTCGCCTTCGGATTATAATACCTGGCTCCATAATAATATAAGCCTGTTTCACTATCCAGTTCCTTGACATTAAACTTATATGGATTAACATAGGCTGTTGGTTCCTGCTGCTCTACCATAGTTTCTCCAAATGATAAGTTTAGGAAAAGATAAATAATTCGTGAGCTTAAGAAAACATTCGGATTAGCTTTAATCCGAATGTTTCTATTTTTCCGTTAAACAGTGAAAGTTTTATCCTGACAGATGTAATAGCTCCATTTTAATTAGAGAAAAATTATTGGAGAAAAATTTCTATTAAATTTATTTAAAATTTTTGTTAGATTGCCGTTTCTCGTTATAATCCATCCAAATTCAGAATTCTGCAGTCCTTCTTTATCAACATCAGTTACTATTCCGCTTCTAAAGATGACTTTATCATTCTTATAGATAATAATTTCATTCTCAACAGTAGCAATATCTGCGCCGGTATATCTAAAATTAATTGTACTTAACTTCTTAATCAGTTCTTTATCTGAACATTTAAAAACTTGACCCAAAGGTATTTCTTTTGAGATATTTATTCTTTCTTTTATTATAAGTATAGCTTTAAAATTATCATTCTTGTTAAAATCTATCTCATTAAAAAGTCTAATACTATCATTTTTTTCTGTAAAAGAATTTTGATTTTTAAAAGAATACTCTGTCTGATCTATAATTATAGGTCTATAGATAAAATATAAATATATCAATAGAAACACAGCGCTAATGGTAAAAACTTTTATTCTCATTTTTTTGTACCTTTTACTGTTACAACTTTTCCCTTATTTTCCTTTACTAATTCTTCATCTGTTCTTACACCACCATCATATTGAGTCCTTACACTACTTCCATTAACTGTTGATTTTTCATCTACTTTTTCTTGAAATTTATCAACGACACTATCATCCCAGATCCATGATTTATCAACATCTGTACGGCAGCCTCCGGTACAATTAATCCAAGTCCCACTAGAAAACGCTTTATCTCTAAGGTCTTCAGGATCAAGTGCCTCTTCTTTATTAGGATAGCCTGGATTTAAAGTACCAGGGATAGCGTGCCCTAAATAATAAAAGCTGGTTATTTGGTCTTTGTCTCTTGCATCATTTTTACCTGTTCCTTTTGTATTAATATAATCTTCAATTTGATCTACGGAATTTACTACTTTGAAGTTAATACCTAATTTTTGTGCTTTTTCTTTGTAGGATTTTAACATTTTGGCACTATGCCCATTTTTAGAAGAGCCATCATTATAAATTATCCAAGTTACTTTTTCAGAAGTATTATGTCTCTTATCTAAGGCTCTTCTTGCTCTGTCAAGTCCATTAGCCAAGAAATGTTCTTTATTCTTATGACCACCTGGTTGTCCCGAAATGACTATACCTTCTTTACCATCTGGATCAATATAATTTATCGGATTATTAAATGTATATACATACGGCGACCAGCTTGGATATTTCTCCGCTAGCGGATCCACACCATACCATATACTCGCCTTCGGATTATAATACCTGGCTCCATAATAATATAAGCCTGTTTCACTATCCAGTTCCTTGGCATTAAACTTATATGGATTAACATAGGCTGTTGGTTCCTGCTGCTCTACCATAGTTTCTCCAAATGGTAAATTTAAGAAAAATTGTGTAGGTTCTGCCATTTCGTTAGTTACGTAAGTTGCCGTACCTAAATGATCTCCGTGAAGGTAATAAACGCCTCCCATAGGTGCCGGAGCTTTGGCAAATTCTTTTTCAATCTCCGAACTATTGTAACCGGCTTTAGACAGATAATTTTTAAAGTCTGTTTCGGCGGCAGATTGTTTATTTTTAGGATCAGCACTTTCTTTACCTCCTGCAGATGCTGCCTGTCTGTTGTTAAAAATATTACCCACATCTTTAAGGTTGCTTGCAATACGCTGAGCTCCTGCAAAATAATGCTTGGTAAGTATACCATCTGAAGTGTATACAGCATAAGGATTAGGATAAACCTTAAAGTTATCGAACATTAAGCCATTATCTACCATTTCACCGTTCTGGTAAAGCTCTGAATCATTCTTCAAATTGGCTTTGATAGTACGTTCACCTTTATCGTCGTAAACATAATACTGGAATGAACCTATTTCCGGTGTATGAATAGCCCTTAGCCTGTCCTGCTCATCCCAGTAAAAACTAGTAAGGCCAGTCTGTGGTGTCATCTGATGGATCGTATTTCCATTGCCGTCATATTTAAAATGTTCTACATTTCCGGAAGCAACATCTATGATTCGTTCTACCATGTGCGTTTTTGGAATATATACATACTTATTTAAATAAGTATTATTCGTGTTTACTATACCGTCCTGCTCATGATGCTGTTCTTTTGTATCTATCCCGCTGCTCATGTTATACTGCATATTGGTATGGTACATTGATGTTATTCCCGGAATTAGTGTAGGCGGCAAACCGTCTTTTCTTTCCGGTTCAGCGTTGCCTGAGGAGCTCATAAGCCTGTTGAGAGCATCATACTGATAATTAAAAGTATACTTTCCTCCAAATCCGGTATTGGTCGTTGGGCTGGTATTTTCAATGCTCGTTATATTGCTTACGTAATCATAGCTGTATGTACCATTCAATAGTGTAGTATTGTTGGCATCATTCAACAGATGGTTCTGCAGCCTTCTCTTACCAGGCTCGTAGGTAAAGCTGGATGAAGTATCGTTTCCGAAAGCAATATTTGTACGCTGCTCGTAATGATCATACTTGATGGATTTTACGTATTCATAACCTCCATCATTAAATATTTTCTTCAGATTTCCACCTAAATCGTATTCATATCGCACTACTTCATTATCAGGGTAAACAATAGTCCGAATCCTGTTCCAGTTATCATACTCATATGAAGTGTCAAATTTTAAATTTGGCATGTAGAAACCATAGATATAGCGAAGCTCATTGATCAGTTCTCCCATTTTACCATATTCATAATAACTTACCCCTGTGCCGTCATATTTTTCTACGACTCTGCCTGTATTGTTTCCTGAAGTACCATAGGTATAAGATACATTAGCGGGATTTGCTCCTGACGGTATATCCGGTAAATTGATATTCGTCAATCGGTTATAAGAATATTTATAATGAATCGGAACACCTCCGTTATTATTAAGGTTGGTATTTAGTATATGGGTAAGCTGTCCGGCCTTGCTGTAGGTATATGAAGCTTCGCCGCGGTCCGGATGGATCTGGCTTATTCTTCTGCCGCCCATATCGTAGGTGAAGCTTGTTTCCAAACCTTCAGGATCATAAATGTTCGTTATTTCTCCTATTTGGTTATAGGAATAGAAAGTGTTTAAAACCTGCCCCGGCAAATAGTTTCGTGTTTCTACAGTTTTTCCTTCCGCATTTGTCAAAATTTCTGTGTTGATTTGAGCTGAAGCATTCTGCATTTGGGACGTTGCTGTTTTAAACATGTTGTTTTCTATGAGGAACTTATTGTCCACAGAATTTCCATCTTCGTCAATAGTAGATACCGTTCTGTCTTTATAATCATAACTCGCAGAAGTATGGTGCTGAGCAAGGGTAAGGGTAAGCTTATTATTTATTGCGGCATCCTTATTTTCAAAGACCGGATGGTACTGTACAACCGCTCTTCCCAAATTGTCATTGATTACCCTTCCTGAAACCAACATTTTTTCTTCATCATCTATCTCTATATCTTTTTTCACCTGTATCACCTTGCCTGTAACATCAGCAAAAGAAATTGTTTCAATATCGTTACCCGGATGATAAGGATCGAGATGTAACGTTTTTGCCGTGAAGAGATGTAATTTGTTACCATTACTAAGAGTCACAGGGGTATTAAAATAATCATAATTAATGGTATAAGGATGTACCTGCCAGTCATTGGGGCTGACTATTCTAAGAGGCCTTCCGTATCCGTCATGTTCATATTCCATTTTATTCCCCGTAATGTCGGTAGACTCCAAAACAGTGTCTTTCAGAGGATCATAGGTAGCATAAGAAGACAGATTAAAAATAGGATCTTTTACCTGAATTACATATTTACCCATAGGGTCATAAAAATATTGCAGCTCGGACCTCTCCATAAACTCATTCGGAGGATACTTAACGGTTTTAATATTGCCAAACGGGTCATAAGTAATATCTGTCTCAGCAATTTCTCCTGAAGTAAGCCATACTTTAACCTTGGAAATATCTCCGGTATTGAAATTTGTAATTTCTGTAGCGCGTTTACGCAATGGATTAGTAGCGGTTACTCCGGGATATACCGTGATCATTCTCGGTACATTCAGAATATTATTGTTAAGATTCACATGGTAAGATATCACACTGTTATAGCTGTTAGACGGGCTTGTATACTGATACTTGGTAAGTTGTCCCCTGTTATTATAAAATAGCTGCCCTTGTGTAGAAACCGAGCCTCCACTTTCATAAATGGTTTTAGTAATGCCGGACATGAGCACACGGCCCATTCTTCTGCCTTCCGTACCTCCAACATCATAGGTTTCAAACTGAGCGGCAGGCACCTCTATCAGCTCACTAACAGACGGATTAAACTGATAAAGTTTATAGCTGTTTGTTGAGGCAGACAAAAGGTTTGATGTTCCTGCTCCAACATAAGATTCAACTGATTTCAGTAAGCCGCGAATAAAATAATTCTGATTATAAAAGTTCTGAACAGTTGTACGGTAAATGGTAGAATTATCATACATTTCGTACGTTTTTACCTTTCCAAAACCGTATTTCTCGCGTTCCCTTCTGTCATATCTGGAATTTTCATATTCAAATCGGGCTATTACATCCTTGTCAGTTGTACTCGAAGTATATGTTCCTGAGAAGGCATCAGGATTCGGAATAATAACTTCTGACATGACCAGTTTTGCCTGCGGATCATTGTAGGATGGTTTAGAGGATCCATAGTTAATAATAAAGGCAGCACCCAGGTTTTTAGGGGTATCACCGCCATATGATTCAGCATAGGACACTCTTTTGAGTTTGTTGGTTTTACCGATCTGTGAATAGTGTATCCTTAATCCGTTATTGGTATTGATTACCAGGTCAGGAAGACCATCACCATTAACATCTCTTAAGCCTTTATTGATTTCTGACACAGATAATCCTACGTTTGCAGAGAGGTCTGCCCCGAAAGGCTTTACGTACAGGATAGGAATACCAAAAATGACGATACACGGTATGTTGATGTAATATCCTCCGTTTAAGCTGGCGTAACCGCTGTGTGTTTTTGTTTCTTCGGCAAGGCTGGCATTTAAACTTACCGGATTAGCAAAACGGTTTCCTAAATTGTACTTTACATTGGTTTGTCCGGTATTCTCATCTACCTGAACTATATCTACAAGACCATCACCATTCACATCCAGGAAGGACCTCTTTGAGGTAGCGGTAGAGGAGCCTCCGCCAATACCTCCGGAAATGGCTATTCCCAATTCAACGCCCTGAACTGCATCAATTACAGAGTTTATCCCGCCGCCTATTCCAAAAGATGAAGAATGTACAGGCTTGGATACAGGTTCTTCGAATCCTGCGAAAGATCCTGTGGATCCCGGAATACCTCCATTAACTAATCCTGTCCCAAAGTTTAGCTTGTAGTTATTTCCTTCAATCTTATCCGGCAGGCCATCTCCATTGATATCCATCCAATACTCTGTTGTCTTATTGTAGGAGTTCGGATAATTGGATGTGCCTACACTCATAGACCACGAAACCGATGTGTCCCCTGTTGCATTGGTGTCGCTGTTGTTGGTCTGTCTTCCTACTGACTTGCTTCCTGAAGGACCGAATGCCGCGGATTTGGTATTCATGAAATCATCCGTTCTTGTGATCACTTTGTCTGTCCCTTCTATACCACTCTGCGCACCCTTCAAGCCTCCCAGAATGCTGGTTTGCTGAGATTGTGTACGATACAGCATATCAGGATAATTATCACCATTCACATCGAAGAAGTCCTGGGTCTGGATATTACCGATATTTCTCAGTTCTGAAGTAGAGTTAGTGAAACTTAGACCGATTCCAATTCCTGCATTTTTTGTTTTCGACTTGCTTTTTTGTTTTTTAGAAATAGCGAACATTCTTGTATTAGGATTATTGGCTACTTCAATATCATCTTCATCGGTATCGCTGTCTATAAATGGAGAAGTAGGTGTTTCATCATCTTTGAAACTGCCTATCTTTGAATATTGTTCATGAAATATCTGGTTGATCCATTTGTGTTCTCTTATCTTATCGGTTTTATATGGGTTAAGCGGGGTGAAAGGGGATGCCGCACCAAATACCTGGTTATTGGCATAATTGTTTTGAAACTCATTGGCAAGCTGGTCTCCTACACATTCTCCATATTGTTGAGAGTTGGTAATACCCGCACAAGCTGGAAAATTTAAATTAAACTGGAAAGGGTTTTCAAGGGTTGCATCATTAATTAATGCACCATACTGATCTTTCGGAGTATTCGGATTGGTTGTATATGCCGGGGCGGTACTACTCCCGCCTGGGCCTGTTGGAACAGAAATACAATCATTTTCCTTACGCGGATCGCAACCAGGAATCAATGGAGGCTGCTGATTTGTGCTTCCTGCAGCCGGAACGATGTCTTTGGCTTCATTATAAAGAAATTGTCCCCAGTTATGATAAACAGCACTTACTCCGTTGTATTCACCGGTATTTATTGATGTTTCGGTGGTATGATTTAAAAGAGAACTACCTGACTGGTTATAAATATTAAATATATTATTGCCCAGCTGTAATTTGAGTGCTTCATAGGCAAGCCTGTCTTTATTGGTATCACAGAAAATTAAGATATTTAATTTTTCCTGATCATCAATAACACCTGCTGTAGGATCTCCGTGATAGAAAGGTATCGGGTCATTTCCGTTAATAAGATTATGATCTATAGTATATTCTTTTAATATACCATTGGATATTTCTACAATTCTTTTATCCAGAAAAACACCTTTTTTCTTGATCACGTACATGAATCTGCCAGGTACGGAAGGGCTAAAACTGAAGTTCTTATTAATAGATATTGAATACTCATCATTACCTGACGATAGATTATTCAAAGTAGAAATATCAAATTTATCTTTCAGGTCTCTGATATGGTAAGACGGATACTGGGCAACACCATAGTGCCTGTGAGATGCATTAGGATAACCTTCTACCACGATATCATTCCACTCAATCTCTTTATTGATGTGGGAGTCGGTTTCCACTAAAAATTTTAAATGCCAGGATTCACTCGGGTCATTAAGAGCTGGAACAGAATAATTAATATCCACCGGTGAAACCGTTACAGACTGTCCGGGAGACGGGCCAACAATTTCTTCATAAATGGTATTGATAGTCGTCTGTTGGTTCTGCGCCACACTGGTGTCTTCTTTAATGAGAACGATAGAATATTTCACTCTGTCAGATAGAGTGTGTATTGTGAATTCCGGAATGGTAATGCGGATATTAGCAGGTTCTGTAAATTTAAATGATTTCGTCAGGTTATTTAAAAAGAACTTGTCGTCATAATCTGTTTTATTGGGCATATAACCATCCTGTTCTTCAATAAATTTGTCAGGTAATTGATTTCCTCCATTATCAGTATAGACAACTATAGGATTGGTATTTACGATATAGTTAGTCCCTGATTTTTTGTGTAATCTGAAATATACTTTTTCACCGGACTTTACATAAATTCTGGAAGAGTTTGATACGCCCAGAGGTGTTCCCGGATAACTGTTATATTGACGTATCGTAACATTTTGACTGGCCGTGCTATTGAGCTCCCTTAGGTATAAACGACAATTTTTTGAAACATCATTCGGGTTTTTGATCTCTATGGAATAGACTGCTTTAGCAAAATTATCCTGCCCTGGCTCAATCGCTATATCATCCGAAATTTCTATAAACCCGTTTTTTGGAGCAATCCAAACCTTAACCACATCATTTTTAGGCTTAACGGGGTCAATGTCATCAGGATCTTCAGGTTCTGTATAAGGCTGAGGGTCATTATCCGTTATGACCATGTTTTCAGTTAAATCACTGGTAATAACCATTTCCTGCATAGTTCCGTTTTTTCGGTTAAACCAGACTTTATCATCTTTAATGACATCCGGTAATCCGTCAGAATTGGCATCCATCATATAAATGGGAGTTTCATTTTCACTCTCGGAATTGATATATGAAAAATCGAATCCTATTTTAAACCAATTGAAAACAACGCTTCCCCCCAGATTCCATGTGGTACCCTTTGAGTGGGAAAAATTACTGTTTAGATTTCCTACTGACTGTTGTGCACTGTTAAATACCAACTGCCCATTGTTGTCTATACTTCCGGGAATCAGCTTGATACCATTATCCCCATTTCTTTTACGGTACAAAATATCTGCTATTCCATCTCCATTGAAGTCTACCAACTCCTGCCCTCTTTTCATTCGGGGATAAGAAGCACCGCCAAAAAGAGACAGCATAAAGTTTTTTACTCCTCCCAATTGAGGCCTGAATAACGCCAAACCTCCTCCTGTTCTTAAAGACCATCCCCATTCAAAATTATTGTCTGCACTTATTTTGGAAGGGGTGGTGATGGAACTTACCACATCGGAGAAAGCGTCAGTACCCGGAGTTGCTATATTGGTAGCGGTTCCGAAGACCGTACCGTTGTCATAGTATTCAAAATTATAGTCAAAAGCTGCGCCATCGGTGCGTAGATTAATTACCTTCAGCTTCATTCTGCTCAGAAGGCTTTTCTGAAATATTCCGGTAGTGTAGGTAAAATTGTAAGACCGTATGTTTTGCTGCTGATTACCTCCGTTCTTAAAATCAACATCTATTTTTGTGAGTAAAAATGGTTCAATTCTTTTAAGGATGCCTTTGGTGTTAATCTGCTTATCGGATCTTTTCGTATCATTAAAAAATGTTACAATATAAGGTCCTTTCTGGCCATTTCTTCCCGTATAGTAAATTTTGTCTATATGAAATATCCATCCGGCATTAAGATTCTGATCATCTCCTGTAAAGTTATTGATTGACTGGTTCTTATATTCGTAAATGATATTATTCCCGTGAGCATCTTCTGTCTTCCATATTCCCCATTGAATGATGTTTCCATTATAATTTCTCAGCACAGCATTTTGAACAAGCGTTGACTGGTCGCCACCGTAATAGGTTTTTGTTCCATTGGTAGAGGTTACCACCCATCTGTAATCTGTCGGGCTTGTTCCAAATCTCTCTATCTTAGTGAAATCGTGGCCTTTTCTTAGATAAAAGGTTTTCCCTCCTGAGCCGTTTCTTGCCTGTCGGGAAGTATCAAATGTACCGTTGGGGTTAACTTTGTTATGCCTGTGAGGAAGGTACCCGTCAGGATACACTAACATTTCGCCATCGAATGAATAGAGTTCAGTTTCCTGACCTGCCGTAAAAGTCGGGGTTCCCCACCGCGTATCAACAGATATGGATGATAAGCCTGCGATATTCCAGCCTTCTCCCATCCAGCCATTTCCACCGTCACTACTATATGTAACAGATAATGACGGCCGCATACCGGAGGTACCGGCAGGCAGCATCAATGGATAATTGATATTGGCATCTCCCGTCTGGCTTGCTGTCGGAGCCTGCATCAGGGGGGCACCTACAGGATTAGCTGCTTTCAGACCGCTGATCGTTGTTGGCGTAAATGAATTCAGCTGTGGTGATTCCGGGACAGAAATAACCCCATTGATATAATCTCCGTCACCATCTCCTTCAAATGTTACCGTCTTATTTTTCTCATCTACAACCGTTGCTTCGGTAACTTTCCATTTTTTTCTGCTATAATCAAAAGAAAAGACCTTTATCTCCTTTGGGGAAAAAAGACCTAATTTTTTCTCGTCATACGGAATGGTAATTTTTACTTTCTTGTTAAGTTTTCCTGATTTAAGGGACAGCCTGTACCCTGAGTTATTTAAAGTAATATTTTTAAGGCCTCCGGATACAGCCGGAATATCTTTTTCCCTCAGTTTTAAAATCTCAATGTAAGCGGATTCTGATGTTTCCTTTTCTATTTTCAAATTCGAATCTTCATATGGTACATCCAATTCTTTGTCATTTGAAATGCTTATCCCTTTTGAATTGAAATAATTATTATCTGAAACTTTAAATGATTTCGTATCTGCAGGAATTTTGTATAACTGAGTAATTCCATTGGCTATAACTGAAAAGCTTCCGGTAAGCTTATCTTTTTCCGATAACCTGATCACTCTCTCAAACTCTCCATTTTTAGTGTTAACGTAATTACTGTTAATATTAAGATCTGCTGATGAATTGCTGAATCCTTTTACATATAGCTGATCACCTGAAAGAACAGAGTTAACAATTAAATCTTTAGATGTATTTCTGTTTTTTTCAAAAACAATTTTCAGATTTTTTATTTTGTATTTTACGCCTGTAGAAGGTGATGTAAATAAGATGGTATTAATACCGTTTTTAATAAGTTCAGAGCTTAGTGCTTCTTTTTGATGACTCCACTCTGCCTGGGGTACAATAACCTCACCACCCATCGCCAGGTTATGATTAATTGACCTTGGAACGGACTGATGTGATGCCAGGCCATACAGATCATATTCTAAATAAGCATTGGTATTTTCCTTATTAAAGTCAGTGATATCAATGGTAAAGAAATTATCTGAAATTTTGTCCTCTTCCTGATCTGAAAATATTCCCACTGTTCCTTCTTTTTCTTTAGCAGAATAAGAATTCATTACATCCGAAGTCTCTTCTTCAGAATTGAGTTTCATATCAGGTCCATGATTTAAATTTAAATCATCAGAGACTGATGAATGTACATTTAAATTTTTTATATCGGATTGATCTTCAGATATAATTTTATTTGAATGAGCAGCCAGCTGATCGATATCTTTTTTATCCGTCAGCCTGCTCATCAGGTCTTTTTTCCATTCTCTGACTTTATATCTGTCTTCTTTGGTAAAGCTGGCAAAAATAAAAATGCAGACAAAAAACAATGAATGAAGAAGAAACTTTCTTCTCAGTTTAATTTTTGATGTAATTCTCATGTTAGAAGGAAATAATTTATTCAACAATCACTTTGAAGGCCTTGATTAGTTTTTTATTTTGAGTAAGGGTTACCAGATAGATACCCTGCATGTTAAACTTGCTCTGATAAGTAACGGAAGTGGAAGAAACTTTTTCGGATGAAATGATTCTTCCTCCACCGTCATATATGGAAATTTCCAGATCGTCTGTTGCCGGGAATTTTACGGTAACGTAGTTATTCATTTTAACTGGGTTCGGATATAGCATATATTGAAGGTCTGATGATGCATCTCCGGGTCCTTTTGTGTATATAGGGTTTTGTCCCGCAGAATTGTTATTGGATTCCTTATCTCCCGCAATATTGGTAGCAAATGTAAAAACAGCAGATTCCTTTTCTTCAGGAAACTCTATACCTGAATATTCTATAACATTTTCTTTAGCTTTTCCTTCAATTTTTTGAAAGGAACCATCATCATTTTTAATAAGTATCCAGTAATTTAAACGTAAATCCTCAGGATTCATTAATCGTTTATCTATTTGAAGCACATACCCTTTTTTAGGAATAGCCTTGCCTATGAAATTGATTTCCCAGTTTCGTTTTAAAATTCTCAGATCTTTTTTTTCTTCAAAGCTGAGGTCATTATTATCATCTGACCAGATGGCAAAAGTATTATCATCCAAAGGAGACATATTCTCAAAGTTGGTTCTCGAAATTTTTTCCCGGCCAATGGTCATTATTTTATCTTCCTGGTTTCTGGATTGCTTTTGATAGAGTTCATTGGCATCGTCTCTGCCTATTCCTGTCGGCCTGTTCTTAAACTCTTTATGTTTCTGAGGATCCCAGATAACGTCACCCTTGCTGTTGAAATATTTTATCCCTTCCAATGAAATCCCATATTTTATGGAGAGATAGGAATGTATTCTTTCCAGATCTGTTTTTTTTATTTTTTGAGGGATGAAAAGGGCTTCGTATGCATTCTTGTCTTCCAGCTGTATAGAAAGAATATCTTTAGTAATATTTGAATTGGGTTTATAACTCAGGTAAGAGAAAATACTTGGTTTATGTTTGAGCTCAACAGGTTTACCGTTTTCATTTTTCCTGAAGGAATTGTTATTGAGCTCTGCAATTACATCTTTATTGTACCAGATATTCTCCGTCTCTTCAGAATGATGTACCACAATTAAGGATTGGGCATTTTTTTTATCATACTTGATAGGCTGGCTAAAATGCTCCCGAATATTACAATTGAAGTTAAGCAATGTCTCATCAGCACATTTTTTTAGGTCTCTTGAAGTTTCCGGCGCTGCTTTTTCCCAAATTTTATCTTGTTGAATGTTTATTTGGGCATTAATGCCGGGTATGCCCATGAAAAATATCGTACTATAGCATACTTTAAAAACTGATTTAAATGTCATGATTAATGTTTTTAGTTTTGTGCCTTATTGTCCAAAAATATAAACATGATAAATCATTATACAAGAAAAAGTTATGCTTTTTTATAAAAATGAATGATTAAATAAGTGTGTAATTCATTGATTTTCAACGAATATTTATTTTCCACCTCTATATGATGAGAAAAATTTATTCCTGTATGCTTTAAAGGACTTTTCTAGCCAATATATTCAGAAATTATCTCAACAATATATTTATAATATATCTTTTCATCGTTAAGAAGCTCAAATAAATGTTCCATCTTTTTCTCCTGAAGATAATGGTTAAAATCCTTCTCTAAATATTTATTGAAAAATGACAATCAATAAATCACACTGGTTTACAAAACATTAAACAGATAAAACCGTTTCCTTTTCTATGATTATTTAACGAAAATTCGCTTCAGGTGTACTTAATAAAGAGATGCAAAAATTTATTGAAGGGTTGGAATAAGGCCGAAAAAAGCCTCGTTTAAGAATTTTATTTTAATTCTTTTCGCAGAATTTTCACCATTTCATCCAATGAAACGGCATCATGAATTGCATTGGCCACCGGATAAACATATCCCCGGGAAGTTGGAATCTGTTTGAATTTGATCCCTCTTTCTGAACTTTTCCCATCTTTATATAAAAGGAGCTCTTCGTTGAATACTTCTATAAGTCTTTCTTTTTTAAAAATGTAGAATTTTTCAACTGTGCCGATCAGGAAAAATTTACAGTTGTCATTTTTCAGAATTCCGGAATCTATATACGTACCATTGAAGGCATTTGATTTTTCCTGATATTCAATATATACATTTCCGTACTTAGCGATAAGGGTATCGTTCTTTATTTCTATACCTAATGCGTTCTCACCCAGATTGTACTGTCCTTCGGGGGTAAGATATGGCCCCAGATCCAGGCTGTAATACCCCTGAAGTAGGGCTGCAATATGATTTTCAAACAGGAATGAGTCCTGCAGTTTTTCTTTATAATAATCAGTTTTGGCCCGGTCGCTCCATAAGCTTACTTTAGGCTGATAAGCTGTTCCGAACTTTTCTTTAAAAGAATTGTATTGGTCTTTATTTTGGGTGAGCCAGTCTTCTATTTTTTCTTTTTGCGGACAGTTGCTGCCCACCCAATTATTATAGGATTCAATGATCTTATCGGTGAGCTCAAATGCCGGATAATGGTCGATGGTCACTTTATCCATCGGCTTATTATCCAGCAAAATCTCATTGTAACAAAAGATCAGGAGATATTCCTGAAAATCCTGACCATTCGTAAAGATCTTAAAGTCCACAATGATGAAAACTAAGGTTGATCAGGAACGAAACCATTAGCTACAAGCCAATCTGTTCCGGCAGGTAAAATTCTGAACCCGCCATCAACCTCTTCTGCAAGGCCTAACTTTACGAATGTCTTATGCGATTTTAAATTCCTGACGATCTGAGTATATTTTTCATCGTTTCTGTTTAACAAGGGTGCCAGATCCTGTCTGTCCAGGGTAAACTGACTGCTTATTTCATCTATTAAATCGGAAGTACTGATGTATCCTGTAGGTGAATTCAGCATTGCGATCAATGCAGGTACGATAAGCTGATTCTCTGATAATGCCATAGTGATTGGTTTTTAAGTTTAATTTAGTTTTTAGTTTTTTTGAATACCTCATCCAGTTCTATCCAATTTTCATTGAGTTTCCCCGGAATGTATTCATAGCCGAAAGATAGTTCTTTTTCCGGTGATTTATTATATTCTTCATTAAAAAAGTAATACCATTTGTTATTTTCCAGAACAATCAGGCCTCCGACATAGTTTCCGCCTTTAGCATTTAACTCTTTCAGCTTTGCTGCCAGCCCTTCTGCTCTTCCCTCAGTATCTCTGGCTGTAAAACCGCTTTTCGTATCAAAAATGCCTATTCTGCCGTCTTTGAATTTCAGGATCCAGTCCGGGTAAAATAAGGCTTCTTCTCTTGAAGAGGTGTTAAAGTATTTCAGGGAGTAAAACTCCTTACCTGCGTTTCCGTTTTTAAACCACCATTCGAGAGAATCTTTCTGATGTTCCAGATAGTTTATAAACTTTAGTTCATTTTCTCTTCCTGCATAGTTTTTTCTGAGATAAAAAGGCTGAATAACACTCAGTTCAGAAGCTCCTTCCTCCTCTTTCAATCTGCTGAAGTCATCTGTAAAACCATATTCATCACTGATCCGGAACAAAGGGGCTTCCCTGCTTTCCAACTCAGCTTTCCTGCTTTTCAGGAATTCGGTTTTTATGGGGTAATATTCCTTTAATGCCTTTGTAATGGCTGACCGGAAAATACTTGCCTGTTCTTTATGGATATCATGGATGAATATCCTGTAAAAGCTGTTGCTGTCTAAATCTATATTTCTTTTGAGCCATACCCTCAATGCTGATTTTAAAGGCGACCATGAACGGGAAACGTTTGAAACCTTCGCTTCCACATCCGTCTGCTCCGAAAGAAGCCTGAAACACCAGAAATTGAAAAGTTTTTCCACATCATTTCCGGACATTTCATACTCTTCATCTTTTCCCTGTTTTGCAAATTCCAGATTGAGCCTGTCATAGTCTGAAAACTCCGCGTCTACGATGAGTTTATTGATTAATTTTGGATTCAGGTCGATTCCTTTTGCCTCAATCTTTGGTCTTGTTAAAGCCATATGCTCATTCGCTTCAATCCCGAAAAAAGCATCAAAGGACTTCAGGAAGCTCATCTGAAACCGAATCGCATTTCCCAGATCTCCATAATCAGCCCTTGAAACAAAATCCGAATACAGATTTTCAACATCCGAGCTGCCTTCTTTCTTTTTTGAGATGTAAAGAAGAGGCTTATTCTTTGAAGACTGATCCGGGATGCTTACCTCATTACGTTTATAATTGGTAAAAAGATACCCTGTTCTTAATAAAAGGGAATCTTTATAATCATCCTTATGAATCGGTTCGGGCATTCTTAAAATCCTCCCGATGGTCTGGGTAAAAAAGGTCGGTGAATTGATCTCTCTGTACATGACCAGTACATGTGCTCTGGGGCAATCCCAACCGGTTCCGGCCGCCTGTTTGAAAAGCATAAAATCCACATCGCTGTCATTGTGCGTCACAAAATCCATATTTTCCTGCTTCCCGTCAAACCACAGGGCTACTTTTCTTTCTACATCAATATTTTTCTTTCTGAGGTAATCCAATACCAATTCTTCTTTGGTTTTTTGGCCCGCATCTTTCAGCTTGCTGTCATCATTGGGTAACTGGATCAAAACCAAAGGATTTATTTTTTTATCCAGTTTTGAATATTCGTTCTCAAGCTCAGCTTTTTTCCCGATGGCCAGGTCGATCAGCAATTCGTCCAGGTCTTTATTCTTAAACTGATGCAGGTCTTCATCGGTCTGCACCACTATTTTATCCTTGATCAACCCTTCGTTTACCGCCTCATTACGGGATACACTTACATAACCGGCTTTTCCCTCCTCTATTTCATCCATATTCGGGATGTATGTAGGCGTTGCGGAAACATGCAGAATGACTTTGGGATCTATAACATCTACCACGCTTTTTTGTGCAAGCCCGGATAAATGGGTATGGCTCTCGTCCACTACCAGAATGATCTCCCTACCCTCCTTTTTTGTATTCTCAATAATATCTTCAAAGTAATAGCCCTCTTCTTTATAAAAATAGTCCTCTTCCGGCCTTCTGAGTACCCTGTTTTCCGCAGCCTTGGAAACCAGTTTCTGCCAGTTGACAAAAAGCACATCATTCTTACACAGTTTTCCCTGTTTGAAATCATCTACCGTAAGAAGATTGTTTTCAAGGGTGGTATTGAAATATTCCCTGAATTTATTTTTGCTCTGCATGGCGAGCGTATCACTGAAGGTGATCCAGATAACAGCTTTATTATAGTCCCAGTCAGGCAACCCGTTCAAACCGTGAATAAAATGGGAAACCATATAGGTTTTACCGCTTCCTGTAGGGGATTTGAAAACGAGGGCACGCTGATTATCTTCCTGCTGCCAGAGTTTCAGAAAACCGGCAGTTAATTTTTCAACAGCTTCTTTCTGGAATTGCAAAGGATTGAATCGGCTCATATACTGGTAATATTATAGATTTTTTTATATACCTCTAAAATAGGCTGAGGAATGATTTTGATAGTGACATGAGACCAATGTTCAAACGCTTCTTCCAACTCGCTCCTGTTGCCCCAACTGAAAAGGTATAATGAAACAGGCTTCTTCAGCCTTTCAATGGTTTCCATAAGCTTTTCCATCTCATCCAGCTCTTCTCTGAAGTAAACTGCAGTATATTTTTCCTGTCCTTCAAAAAGCTGGTAAAAACCGGTCTGCTCCATCTCTTCCAGAGTGTTTTCAGCAATGGCAAGCAGATATCCTGCTTTTAAAGCTAACAAAGACTTATCTTCATCGTTGACCGATAAAATATTGTGACTCCCCACAAAATCTGTTTTGTAATATTTCAGGGAGCTTCCAAAACCTTTTACCTTATTTTCTTTTTTAATGATTCCTGAAATAACAAATTTATCTTTTCTGACCTCTTGCTTAATGCTGTCATACCTTTTTTCAAATTCTCCGGAGGTGTATTCCTGAATGGCTTCCAGAATGGCTGTATTGTCTTTCAGGCTGGCCACATTCAATGGAAGTTCAAACAGAATCTCTTTCTGGTTTTTGGTCTGCTGATAGCCGTTTATTACATTGGACAACCTGGGGTAAGTAACTTCTTCAGCAATATTATTTTCGTTATTGGTACACAGGATCACCTGCCTATGGCCACCATCGATACTGTTTTGTTCCATCACGGCCTGACCTGTGGAACCGCTTCCGGCGAAGAAGTCAAGGATTTTCGCATTTTTATTCAATGTTCCTATGCTCAGGACAAATTTCAGAAAATCAACCGGTTTTTTCCCGTTCCTGAAAACGATCCCACCTTCATAACCAACATTATTGAATGCCTCCTCAAAATCCAGGAAATTAGGATACGGAACTTCTTTGGTATCGGATTTATTGAGCGGAACTCCCTGAAAATAATCTCCGTTTAATTTGGTGGTACTTGTAGGTGATAAAAAGTACCTGTGCGGCTGCTCATCACTTCCCATATCGGGAACTTTGTACAAAATGTTCAGTTTGTCTTTTTCTTTGTCCAGATGAGCCATATAAAAGCGTCCTGAACTGTTTCCTTCTTTAATAGATCCCCGGATATTTATTTTTTTCAATCCTGAAATGGATGGTTCATGCTTATGAATTCTGTATTGTCCTTCTTCAAAAACCTGAACAAGCTTGTTTCCCATCTGAACTTCCTTCGGATCATCGATCAGCTCTTCAACATAATATACATAATCTGCCAGTGAGGTATTATCCTGAAGCCTTTTAATGGTCTTATATTTGGGAGACTTCCTGTACATTAAAAGCTGCTCCGTAGTCTCATGAAAGTCTTTATCCCCTTTTAAGATCCTGTCCTCATGCCTCACTTTTACGGTGAATGAGGAGAGATAATTCAGAGGGGAAAATATTTTGTCACACAAAAGCTTTAATTGTGAGTATTCATCTTCGTTAATGGAAATGAAAATAACTCCTGTCTCTTTTAAAAGACTTGCGGCCAGCTCCAGTCTTTTGCTCATGAATGAGAGCCAGTAGCTGTGCCTCAGCGGATGATCTTTAGGCACATCTGTTCCGTCCGGGAATTTTTCAAGGATCCTTTTATCTTTATACCTGAAGCCATCCGAACCTGTATTATAAGGCGGATCGATGTAAATAAGGTCAATATTTTCTTTGTGGGTATAATTTAAGCACGTTAAAGCATGGTAATTGTCTCCCTCTATCAGGATATGGGTAGGTTTGCCGTCTTCATTTTTAATGGCTTTTTCCGACACCTCGGTAAGGACCGGCAACCGGTTTTCCGCATCATTCTCAAATGCTTCAGGAACATCCATCCAGACAATACCGTATCTGCCGGTTTTAATTCTGTTATTGGCTATTTCAAGCTGCCTTTTCAGATCTTCTATTTCCTGTAACAATTCTATTTCTCTGCACATATCTATTTCTTGTCGTTTTACCTCAACTTAATTATTGCGGGGATAAATTTAGGGTTTTTGGGGGATGAAAGGAAATGTTTGGAAATGATTATTGAATGTTTTTTCAACAACTATTCTGCTTACTTGTCTCCAGAAGTAAAGTTAAGAAAGCATCTGTTCGGGGCTGTTCAGATGAGGGCTTCTGACGGGAAATTAAAATGGCTTTTTAATACTGCAGATTTGATGTTTTAAACATTATTTTTGTAAAATATTAGACACTGAAATATCAAATAGATGAGCAATACATTTTCTGATAACAACCAGATTGGAGTGGTTTGCACTTTTTATGATCTTGTCAACACTCATTTTCAAGAAATTGTGAATGCTCTCTGTTGGCACAGAAAGTTAGATGGAGATTTTAAAGAAATTGTGCTTAAGCTTCAATTAAAAGAGAACATTACAGAGGTTTCCTCTAAAGACCTTTTAGAGCTAAAACTATCCGAAAAAGGGAATATTGCCCGGGAAATTATCTTAAATGATTTACAACTATTAACCGATTTCGGAGCATCTCCTTCTCTTAACTTGCTAAAATGCTATGACCGAGATGATGAATTCGATTTCATTTCAACAGATGTCTATTCTTACCATGTAGATCGTTCACCCATTGGTACTGATACTTTTTTATGTACTTACTACGGTACTGCGAGTGATATTATTTCCAATGATCAGGTTATACAAAAGATTTTAATTCCTGAAATCCGGCAAAAACTCAAAGAATTACACAATGGTCCGGATGAGGAATTTGAATCATTCTTGAAGGAAAATTACTTTGATCTTCATTACCATCCTAAACCTAATGCAAAACCTGTTAACTTAGGATTGGGGCATCTTTGGAGATTGGCGGTGGATCATCCGGAGCAAAAAGTTTTACCTTGTGTACATCGAGCTCCGATGGAAAAAGAAGATGAATATAGATTGTTGTTGATTTGCTAATACTTGATCGTCGTTTTTATTAAGCTCATCATGAGTATTATAAAATTACAAAGAGAGATTAAAAAGTGACCAAAAAAGTCACTTTTTTAATTATTACTTGCCGATACAAAACTTAGAAAAAATATTTCCCAACACTTCATCATTCGTAACTTCCCCGGATATTTCTCCCAAATATTCTAAGGCGTTACGCAGCTCATATGCCAATAATTCTGTAGAAATCTGAAAAGTAATAGCTTCCTTTACTTTATGTACGGCATCCAAAGATTTTCGCAATGCTTCAAAATGGCGCTGGTTGGTAATCACCACATTATTTTCTTCGGATTTCAATTGCTCCACATAGGAAGACAATTCATTTTTAAGATCCTGGATATTTTGGTTTTCAACAGCTGAGATCTTAATGAAATCAAAGGCATTAGAAATTTGCTTTCGGAAGATGTCTTCCATCGTTTCATATTTCGTAGGAATGACCTCGTCAATTTTTGTAGCACAGAGGATCAGTTTTAAATCAGGCCTTAACAAAGATTTGATCATTTCAATATCCTCTGAAAGGTCTTCTGTGCCTGCATCTGCCAGATAAACCAGGATATTAGCATTTTCAACTTTTTCTTTGGCTTTTTTTACTCCGATAGCTTCAATTTCATCCGTCGTTTCACGTAGTCCGGCTGTATCGATCAGGCGGAAAGCATGGCCTTTGATATGTAAAACTTCCTCAATCGTATCTCTGGTGGTTCCAGCAATATTACTTACAATTGCCCTTTCTTCTTTCAGCAGAGCATTCAAAAGTGTGGATTTTCCGGCGTTCGGTTTCCCGATGATGGCAACGGCTGTTCCGTTTTTGATGGCATTTCCGTATTGGAAACTCTCGATCAGGGAATTTAATTTTAATTCGATCTTATTTAACAGCTGGGTTAAAGCAGTTCTGTCCGCAAATTCAACATCTTCCTCGGCAAAATCAAGTTCCAGCTCTACGAGAGAAACAAAATTCAGCAGATCGGTCCTCAATAAGGATATTTCATTGGTAATTCCGCCTTTCAGCTGATTAATGGCTACTTTTCTGGATGCTTCATTTTCGGAGGCGATCACATCAGCAATGGCTTCTGCCTGGGAAAGATCGATCCGTCCATTGATGAACGCACGAAGAGTAAATTCTCCTGCTTTGGCCATTCTTGCTCCGTTTTTGATCAGCGTTTCAAGGATGCGTTTCCCGATGTGCGGCGAACCGTGAAAAGCAATCTCCACTGAATTTTCAGTAGTGAAACTTTTCGGAGCCAGGAAAATGGAGAGCATAACCTCATCAATCGCCTCTTGTCCATCCATGAAATAGCCGTAATGAACGGTATGGGATTTTTGCTTTTCCAGGTTTTTTGCCGGAAAACTTTTCTGAACAACGGGTAAAGCCTCATTTCCGGAGACTCTGATAATTCCCAGCGCTCCTATTCCATTGGCCGTAGCCAGTGCACAAATGGTATCATGATTCATGAAGCAAATTTACGGTTTTTAATGGTAATTTTTGAAGTGACCTATAATACAGATTGTCTATTATATTGTTTTGGAATTCAATTGGGCTATTGAAATTTTTAAGTTTTAAAGGCTATGATTATTCCGGAGCTTTATCATTCCGCAGGAATTCAGACTCTGTAATTATTATTTAAAAGTTTAGATTCCTTCGGAATGACAAAAATAGCGCTACAGTCTGGAATTTTAACGTACAGGGAATATCTGTAAAAATAAAATCATCCCGGAATGAGATGATTTTATCGCTTTTGAATTACTAAGTATATATATGAAGATATGAATGATGTCTTATTTGTTGTTACAAAGATACATCCGCCCATTCTCCGATACCTCAGGATAATCCCTAAAATTATATCCGTAAAAATACGGTTGCGTATATAAAAAACTCTGTACCGAAACATACAGAGTTTTCAAAATTTATCTGAACAATTAATATTTATATTGGTTCTTCAACCATTAAGACCATTGAATAACTAAGTATTATCATCATGATTATCAACTACATATCAATCTATTAAATTCTTAACTGCTTACCTTAAGTCTTAATGGTTCAATTCAAAATGGGCTTACCAATTGCATGAACCATTCCTTAACCTCTCCTTCGAGATAAGGTCCGATCTTTTCTTCACAGGTTTTATGATAGCTGTTCAGCCATTCAATTTCTTCTCTGGAAAGAATATCTTTTACAATAGTGTCTTTAAAGAACGGACAGAAAGTAAGGGTCTCAAATTCATAGAAGGTTCCGAATGCCGTTTTTTCCGCTTCTTTTACCGCAATAAGGTTTTCATGGCGGATCCCATATGAGCCCTCCACATAGTATCCCGGTTCATTGGAACATACCATTCCCGGCAGCAGCTCCTGAGGATTCATATCTTTCCTGATATTCTGCGGGCCTTCATGAACATTCATAAAACTTCCCACTCCATGCCCGGTCCCGTGGTTGTAATCTTTTCCATCCATCCACAACGGAAGCCTTGCAATGGCATCCAGGTGAACACCTTTGGTCCCTTTCGGGAATTTCACCATCGATAAGCGGATCATTCCCTGAAGCACCAACGTTGAGTTTCTTTTAAACTCATCAGACACGGCTCCCAAAGCCAATGTTCTTGTAATATCCGTAGTTCCTTCAAGGTACTGTCCTCCTGAATCCACTAAAATACTTCCGTCATTCGTAACCTCTTTACTTCCTTCACTCTTTGCCGAATAGTGGATCACCGCACCGTTATCTTTATACCCGATGATGCTGTTGAAGCTCTCCCCTACAAAATTCTCTCCCTGCTCACGGAAGCTTCTCAGTTTTTCCCCGATGGAATATTCGCTCATGGTTTCTTTTCCGGCGTTATGGGTAAGCCAATACAGGAATTTCACCATCGCAACGCCATCTCTTACCATCACTTTTCTGAACCCTTCCAATTCGGTTTTATTTTTCTGAGCTTTCATCAGGTTTCCTGGAACAGCTGCTTTGATAAACTGGTTGTTTGCTTTTAAAGCTTCAAAAACAGACTGATTGCTGTTCGGAGAAACCAATACGTTTTCATTACTGAATGCTTTCAGATGGTTGTAAAATTCTTCATAAGGCATCATTTTCACGAAGGAATCATCCATCTGTTTCCTTGCATCCACTTGCAGTTTTTCAAGGCCTGTGAACAGGATCGCATCATTTTTTGTGATGATGATATACCCTAAAAATACAGGATTGCTCTCCACATCGCTTCCTCTAAGGTTTAACGTCCATGCCACATCATCCAGGCTTGAGATAATATGGACCGTAGCTTCCTGATCTTCCATTTTCTGGCGGATGGCAGCAATTTTATCGGTTACTGATTTTCCCGCTCTTTCCACAGGATGTACGAATATCGGATTCTTTGACGGGATCCCCCTTTCTTTCCATATCTCTTTCAGAAGGGGAAGATCCACCAATGTAATATTTTTTGAATTTAATTTTTGAGAAAGCAGCTCCCAGTTCGCATGAGAAGTTGCCAAAGCGTTGACTGCCACTTTTCCTCCGTCGGGGATCTCAGAAATAATCCAGTCGATATAATGAGGCGTACCTTCTATACCTTCTTTGAAAAGATCGATTCCAGAACCATCCAGTTCGGCAACAGCCTGGGTAAAATACCTTCCGTCTGTCCAGAGCCCTGCTTTATCTTTAGTGACCACCACAAAACCGGCAGAACCTAAAAATCCTGACAACCAGGCCCTCTCCTGCCATTCTTCCGGCAAATATTCACTCATATGCGGATCTGCGGAGTATACTATAAATGCATCAACATTATTTTTCTGCATTTCTTCACGAAGTGCAGCTACTTTTTCCTTTGAAGTCATTTTTTAATTTTTAAAAACCGAAAGTTACAAAAAATTTGAGGTTCAAATCCAAACCAATATTTAAATGATAAATTTTTAACCTGTGAAGCAAAAATGAAAATTTTTAATGATAAAAAACTACAATTAGTATTAAAAATATAATGTTTTGGAAAGATTATTGCTATATTTCATCATATGGAAAAGCAGAATTATAAAAACCACAGAAAGTATTATCCGCCTCATCATTTCATATACCTTCCGTTACTGTTCTTACTGGGGCTTTTAGGAATTTATAATATTTGGAGTGATACTGAGAACAGACTCATATGGATATTATTTTCTGTTCTTATTTTTCTGATTTTCTACCTGGCTGTCATGGTCAGGCAGCATTATGCTTTGGGCATTCAGAACAGGATCATACGGCTGGAATTTAAGCAACGGTATTTTGAGATCTTTAATCAAAGGTCTGATGAAATAGCCGAAAAGCTAAGATTTGACCAGCTTGCTGCGTTGAGGTTTGCCCATGATGACGAATTTAAAGAGCTTCTGTATAAAGCCCTTCATGAGAATATATCGGGAGAAGAGATCAAAAGGTCCGTTAAAAACTGGAGGCCGGATGATCACAGAGTTTAAAATACTAATCACCAAAATATAAATATCATGAAAAAAATAAGCTTATATAGCATTGCTATACTCAGTTTTCTGCTGCTGACAAGCTGTGAAGCGGTAGAAACAATTTTTGAAGCCGGCATGTGGTGGGGAATTCTTTTGGTATGTGCCGTTGTAGTGATTGTTTTCCTCATCTTTTCGAAGGGTAGAAACTCTTAACCATACCTTATGGAGAAGAACACAGAACCGGATATAATTTCCCGCCTCAGGCCTTCAAAAATTATCAGAATCATGAAAGATCCGGAGGCTTCCGCAAAAGCAGTACATCTTAATATATACTAGCGATTCGGAGACCGCCGGTATTATCCGGAAGAAGGCAGGAAAAAAATACTCCTATTTCAGGGATGGGAAAATGATCAAAGATAGAGATGAAATATCCAGGATCAATAATCTGGTCATCCCTCCCGCATGGGAGAATGTATGGATATGCGCTCTGGAAAACGGCCATCTTCAGGCAACCGGGCTGGATACAAAAAATAGAAAGCAATACCGCTATCATCCGTTATGGAATGCTTTAAGAAATCACACCAAGTTTTACCGGATGCTTCAATTTGGGTATGCACTGCCTCAAATGCGCCTGCAGATTGAAAAAGACCTGGCGTTAAAAAATTTTGAAAAAAGAAAGATCCTCGCTCTTATTGTCAGCCTCATGCAGCGTACCAACATCCGCATCGGGAACAATGCTTATGAGAAATTATACGGTTCTTTCGGACTAACTACCCTAAAAGGCAGGCATGTCAAAATCAACGGACAAAAAATCACCTTTTCATTTAAAGGCAAGAAAGGCGTTATGCATCATGTTGATATAAAAAGCAAAAGGCTGTCAAGGCTTATTCAAAAATGTAAGGATATCCCCGGAAAGGAGCTTTTTCAATATTATGATGATGAAGGCAGCCTTCATTCAATAGATTCCGGAATGGTGAATGAGTATATCAGGGAGATCAGCGGGGAAGATTTTACAGCCAAAGATTTCAGGACATGGTCCGGAACGGTAAGTGCGCTGATCGCATTTAAGGAGATCGGATACGCAGAAAACAATACAGAGTATAAAAAGAAAGTCAAAGAAGCTTTGGATATTGTAGCCGCCCATCTTGGCAATACAACTGCTGTCTGCAGAAAATATTATGTTCATCCTTTGATGATCGATCTTTACGAGAATAATACGATCAGAAAATATCTGGATGAGTTGGAATGCATGGAGACAAACGATGATAAAGCCGATCTGACACGGGAAGAAAAACTGGTACTCAAAATATTGGAAAACGAGAAAATGTAAGAAATGAAGAGTCAATTATGCATGATCAACTTATTTCGCAGTCACTTTCTTATTCAACTTAAAAATTCACGATTCACTTACGAAGTAAAATTGACCATTGACCTCAAATAAATGTTGTAAATTTGTATCATTCGCAAATTAAAAATAATACAACGTAAATACTATGTCAAAAGCAATTTCGCAAGTACCGTTTGCAGTCAACGAGCCGGTAAATTCTTATGCACCGGGCACCCCGGAAGTTAAAAGCCTTATCAGTACCTACAAAAAAATGTGGGCTGAAAAGACAGAGATCCCGATGGTGATTAATGGAAAGGAAGTGAGAACTGATGATAAAGTTCAGCTTCAGTCTCCACAGGATCATGCACACGATTTCGGGTTTTATCATAAAGGGACGATGCAGCATGTAGACGATGCGATTAATGCAGCATTAGCCGCTAAAAAAGAATGGAATGAACTGGGATGGGAACAGCGTGCCGCTATTTTCCTAAAGGCTGCGGATCTCTTGGCAGGCCCTTACAGAGATGTCATTAATGCTGCAACGATGATCGGGCAGTCTAAGAACGTACACCAGGCTGAGATTGATTCTGCCTGTGAGTTCATAGATTTCCTGCGATTCAATGTAGAATTCATGACGGAAATGTATGCCGAACAGCCAGTTTCTGACAGCGGGATCTGGAACCGCGTGGAGTACAGACCATTAGAAGGGTTCTGCTTTGCGGTAACACCATTCAACTTTACGGCTATTTCCGGAAACCTTCCTACATGTATGGCGATGCTTGGAAATGTAGTGGTATGGAAGCCTTCGGACAAGCAGATCTATTCGGCTAAGGTGATCATGGATGTTTTAACGGAAGCCGGGCTTCCTGCGGGAGTGATCAATATGATCTTTACCGATGGAAAAGAAACGGCGGAAAAAGTATTGGCACACCCTGATTTTGCAGGTCTTCACTTTACAGGGTCTACAAGGGTATTCCAGGGGATGTGGAAAATGATCGGGGATAATATCCATAACTACAGAACATATCCGAGAATTGTCGGGGAAACAGGTGGAAAGGATTTCGTGATCGCCCATCCTTCCTCGAATGTTGAAGCGGTAGCGACTGCTTTGGTAAGAGGTGCTTTTGAATACCAGGGGCAGAAATGTTCTGCTGCTTCCAGAGCTTATATTCCCCAGTCTCTTTGGGCTGATGTGAAAAAGGTGATGGAAAGCCAGATTGGTTCTATCAAAATAGGTTCTCCTGAAGATCCGTCCAACTTTGTGAATGCTGTAATCGATAAAAATTCATTTGAAAAGTGTAAAGGATATATAGAAAGAGCCAAAGCATCTGCCAACGCTAATGTAGTGATCGGAGGAACCTGCGATGATTCGAAAGGATGGTTCGTACACCCTACCGTTATCGAAACTACGGATCCTCAATATGAGAGTATGGTTGAAGAAATTTTCGGGCCGATCCTGAGTATCTACGTATATGAAGATAAGGACTGGAAAGAAACTTTGAAACTTGTAGATTCTTCTTCTCCATATTCATTGACGGGTTCTGTGTTCTCACAAGACCGTTATGCGATCAGTGAAGCTTATAAAGCCCTGGAAAATGCTTCTGGTAATTTCTACATCAATGATAAACCGACCGGAGCTGTGGTAGGACAGCAGCCATTCGGAGGGGGCAGAGCTTCCGGTACCAATGACAAAGCAGGTTCTAAAATAAATCTTCTGAGATGGGTGTCTGTAAGAAGTGTGAAAGAGACTTTTGTTTCTCCTAAAGACTATAAATATCCATACTTAGGATAAGATAAGCAATGAGTAATCGGCAATAAGTAATAAAATCCCGGAATTTCGTTCCGGGATTCTTTTTTAAGTCAATTTAATTATAATCGATCTGTTCTTTAACAAATTTTAGCCGATTTTATCTGTTTTTTAATAATCCTTACCCTTCTTTCGGAATAATTATTGGACTTTTACCTACACACCAAAATAAATAATATGAAAAAGTTTTTGTTACTAACCATAGGTTTAGGAATATTTGCCGTGAGTTGTGGAACCAAAGAATCATCCATGCCTTCAAATAGTACCGACTCGACAGCGGCAGACACTACAAGGGCTATTACAGTCCCGCCTGCAACGAATGAAACGGCCACTACAAGAATGACACATCCTGAAAGTATCAGAATTAAGATCGATTCAGCGGCTACAACACCTGTTAAATAGATAAAAACCTGTAATTTAAAATGGAAAATCTGCAGATGAAAGCTCTGCGGATTTTTATTGAAAAAGATTCATCATTCATAAAGATTTTCTATATTTGATTAACCCCTAATAAAAGACTACTATGAAAAAAATATGGACAGGAGCTATTCTAGGTTTACTTTTTGTAACAGGCTGTGCTCAAAATAAGGAAAAAAGAGAAGAATTTAAAGAAAGTCATAATAAAGACTCTCTAAGGAATAGTATGGGAGACTCTGCAGTGGCCAATTCTGAACCGTCACCCGCACCCCCTGCTGATACGGTATCTATAAAAGCTGACAGTATAAAAGCAAGATAATAAGCAAAGCCACAGAGTAGTTCTGTGGCTTTTAAGTATGAAGTCATTTATTTAGTCCATACGGACTATATTGATCTTATAGGTCACCCCGTTCACGTTATTGGTTGAGCCATACACGAGGGTTTCAAAGTTGAGGATCTGCCCTGCATTCATCTTAACAAGATATTTTGCCGTGATGTACTGGCTGGCTGCAACCAAAGAACTTTCCGGGTTATAAATTTTCTTATTCATAAATTCACCGCCACCTGCTCCGGAATCATTGATAATGGCATAGGCCAGATATCCGTCCCCGGCATCTGATCCGGAAGAACGCTGCGGATAGGTTATCGTAAGAACAGCCATATAAAGCCCGGCCTGGGAAGCTGTAAAAACATTCCCGCTAAACTCATTCAGGTTATCGTATTCTTCAACCGGTGCGCTGGTAGCATTCGTGGCATAGATAATATTATTTACCGGCATATTCAGAGTTCCTGTTACACGAACGGCGCTTATGCTGTTAAGGTCCTGCTTTTTTACCACCCCTGTTGAAGTAGATACAAGTTCGTTAAGATTAGACTGATTAGATTGTAATCCCTCGACCCTAAACGGGCTTAGAGTTCCGTTTCCTTTTACATGCAGCATATGGGTAGGACTTGATGAATTAATGCCTACTTGGGCTAAAAAATTCACACTGCACAGAATGAATCCTAAAAATAGTGCTTTCATATTCAGAATTTTTAGTCTCATTATTAATCTAAACGGGTAATACTGATCCTGTAAGATGCATTGACCGATGCACCTGCTCCATAGGTTCTTGCCTGAAAACTTAAAGTATCTCCTGCATTCAGCTTGATCATGGTAGTTGCTTCGGCATAACTTTCGGCAGTAGCGACTCCCGAAGTTTCAGTAATTGCAATTTTAGCTGCATTATTTTCTGTGATCACTCCATTTTTAAGTATTACCGCATGGCCCAGGTAACCGTCCCCACTATTCTGCTGCGTATACTGAACAAGATGTGTTACCATGTACAGACCTGCCTGGGAAGCTGTAAATGTATTGCCGGAAAATTCACCGAGATTGTCATACTCCTCCGTCGGAGCAGCAGTATTATTGATGGGGTAATAGGTACCGCTTACCGATAATGTGACATTTCCTGAAGCCTTTATAGAACTTATGGAATTGGCATTTCTCAGTCTGACCACTCCATTTGCATCTGCCACCAAAGTGCCCGCAGTATTTTGAGCTGTCAACAAGCTTTCCAGCCTTAGAGGGTCAGAAGTACCGTTCCCTTTAACGTGTAAGGTGTTGGTAGGAGACGATGTATTTATCCCCACGTTGCCTGATTGTGCATTCATAAAGGCAAAGCCTGTTATAAAAGCGAATAGAAATAATTTTTTGATCATTGTAGTTTTATTTAGAATCGTGTGTTTTTAAAGCCGGATACAATGTTGTATTCAGCATACCTGATATTATATTCATTAATAATTCATGGAAGGGTATTCACAGAACGTGAAACAAGTTATCCCAGATTGTTCAAATACCTACTTGGGAATAAATGCTTATAAAAATTAGAATTTTTTTTCATGTGTCGTTTGTGTTTTAAAATTAAAAAAAATTGTTATGCGGTAAATACAAAACAAATTCTATGCAAAAATAGACAAATAATTGAATTATTAATAAAAAAAATCAATTATTTTAATTTATTCGAAAATAATTCACTATAAATAGATTTTATATTCTTATGAAAATTCCCTTTATAGCTATTAATGATAAACCGCTTCAGAAGCTATATAAGCATAAAACCAATATAAAAAATCCCTTAGCAGGGATTAGTATTGTTTATATATTTTATAATATTCAGTGCTTTTTTTGCAATTCTTAATGAATTAAGATCAGTTATTGCTTAATATTTTTGAAATTCTTCCTCCATCTGGCTATAGAATTTCTGCTTAAACTAAAATGCAGAGCTATCTGGCTATTGGTCAGCTGATATTTGGCCTGATATTCGAGTATTTTGACGACCGCTTCCCTGCTATAGGAACGATGCATGTGATTAAGAACTGAAGTTTCCTTGTTGGCAGAACCAAAGATCAGCTCATTAATTTTAATGATATCAAAAAAGGAAAGCTGCTTCTTACTTAGCAATGACTCACATACTTTCTGTTTGTGAGGATATTTAAAATGTAAAATATCTGTATAAATTTTTTTATAGTCAGGACCTGGTGTTTTCATAGATAGATTTATTTTTAAGTTCTATTCATTATTCTGATTGTTATATTTGCTGATCCATTTATAGAGTGTTGTTTTTGGGATCCGGTATTCCTGTATCACCTGCTTTTTTGTTTTTTTTCCGGATTCTACCAGATCCAGGACAAAATCTATAACTTCTCTGGTATAAATATTCTTGCGGAATTGTGGAAGATCCTGCCTGTTTTTTTCACTTTTTTTCTCTGCTGAAACGGGAGGTGAATATAATATCAGGTGCTGTGAGTAAATCCTGAAAAAATCATATCCTAACAGTTTACTCCACTTTAAAAGCATAGAAGAATCCATACTTTCCAGCTGATACATCTGTTCCGCTTCCCTTTCTGTACACTTAAAGAAGCTGCAGATACGGGATATTTCCATTTGACACTCCTCTACCCGCCGGCCGATAAGAAGACCTATATGGATTTTTTTTAAATTATCTGACATATTATATATTATTTTATAATCCTGCCGGCGCTGTTGCCGAACCTATCGAACCTCCTCGCATATAGGCCGAAACAGTACCCTGCGTATTCAGGAATGCATTATTAATCACAATGCAATGATCATTGCCTGATTTGTCCAAAGTTCTCCCATCCCTGTAATCTGCGATCAATCCTCATGCTCTGCCGCCTTAAAAAGCTGACTGTGAATTACCCGTATTCTCCCCCATTTGCGAAAAGGCTAACAAAGACTTGAATAAGGCCAATAAAATCAGAAGGTTATTTTCATAGTTCCTGAATTAAAACAGCCTCTCTAAACAATTTTCATGGATGAGTAAAAGGCAGAGAGGCCAATATAAATAATTAAAAGTGCTTTCTTAAGGTAATATTAGAGTTCGTATCGGTAGAAAGGGTGGCTGAAACATCTGCTCTCATCCTGTATTGGATCTGGATCTGGGTCCCTGCAGACAATACACCCATCCAATATAGCGGCATATCTCCCTGGGCACCCCCCGCTCCGGTTCCATAGTAAGAAACAGCAAGAACCGTTGATGTGGTTGCATTTAAAATACGGGCGCCGAAAGCCTTGGATAACCCGTTTGTAGTAGATATCCTTAATGACATATCGCCAAAAAATGAATAGAGTCCCGTGGCAGGAATCGTAAAAGTTCCACTGGTGTGAATATTACCGTTGTCCAGTCTTTCCGTGGTAAAATTTACAGTAGTCCAGGCTGAATAGGCGGAGGTCACATAGTTTGAATTTACAACGGCAGGGCTTCCCGCAAATAATACCTGGGTTGTATTTTTACCGTTGATTTCCATACGGGTATCAGAAACATCTCCTATACTTTCCCATTGCGTACCTGTCCAGAGATAAAAAGTATCCTTAAGCACATGATTTGGTGAAGTTCCGGCATCGGAAAGGTTATACACTAAAGTCCCCTGTTCCGGAGAGCTGGCAGAAGACGTTACGGGAATTGTGGAGATGTCATTGATATTTAAAAGCTGAACCCGTGGTATAAGCAGGCCTTTATTGGTACTATACAGATCCAGGATCGCATTCGGATCGGGATTATTAAGGCCTATACCCACCTGAGCTTCTGCAAAAGAGCTGAAAAACAGGCATAAAAGAAATATATATTGAATTTGTGTTTTCATATTATTGATATTTATAGATATTAAGAGTACCTGACTGTATTCTATAATTATTAGCTGTATAACTATACTTAAACGCAAGCAGGTCATTCATTGCCAGCCCTTGTGTAGTAATAACAGTAGTATACATCCTGTTGTTGATAATGTTATCCCGGCCATATGCACTGGCCAAAGATGTTGTCCCCTTTATTATCTCCTGTAATGTAGTACCGCCGTTATTCCCAGTATTAGACATTTCCGTAATAAATTCAAGCATATATATTCCGGCAGAAGGAATACTGTATTTACTGGTAGTGCTGTTCCATCCGTCAAATTTATCAAACAATATTTCCGAGGTAGCTAACATAAGTGTAGCAGGTACTCCGCCCACTGCGCTTCCGGAAGCTATAACAGGCTTCTGTCCTATTGCCGCACTGAAAACAAGCAGGGGAATTTGGGACGTTGAAATTATTTCGTCTGTAGACGCAGGAGTTGCGGCAGAATGATACCTGTTATCACTTCCCCAATACGAAATACCTTTGGCAATATCGTTAGATATGCTGGTATTGGTATTATAAAGCATCAATCCCACTGCGGGGGAACCAATAGGGTTTGCTGCATCGGTTCTGTTGGTTATGGATAAATTAGGTATTCTAAGCGCTTTATTATTAGAATCAAGTTTTAAGATAGCCGCAGGAGAAACACTACCTGATCCTATCACAACCTGGGCATGACTCATCATTATCATAAGCCCAAAGAAGAAGTTTAATAATTTAGATTTCATAAGTTTAATTATTAGATATTCTTGAAATGGAAACATTAGGATTGGTAATCTGGTAAGCCGCATTGGACGACTGTCCCCTGAAAGTAATCACATCACCGGCGGCAAGGTTTACCGTACATGTGCCGGATACTCCTCCGAACTGATATACCTTGGAAGTTCCGTAGGTACATATATTGGTTCCGTTTTTCAGGACATATACCATGGCTCCTCCAAAAGTATCTCCCGTAACATTCCTCAGATCGACATTATAAGAAATGACATACCCCCCTGCCTGTTGAACAGCATATCCGGTATACGCTCCCGAACTTCCCTGGACGCCGGCAGGCGAATTTTGATATAAGGTATTAAAAGTAAGATTCGAAATAGTCCCAGCCGCTATACTTCCGGACGAAGCCATATTACTTGCTGCAAACACAGGGGTGATGAAAGGGACTTTCTCTACTTCTGCTTTTACATTGGCCTTTGTCCACATTTTCTCCCATGCGGTTCCATTATAAGCATAGAGACCTTTATTTACCGCTGATAATCCTGAACCGGCAATCGCTTTATTATATACGATAAATCCTGTTTTAGGATTTGGAACCGTAAGGACATCAGTAGTAGAGGTAAGGGAAACCACCGGTAATTGCAACCCTTTATCGGATGATGTGACATCCAGTACGGCTGAGGTATCCGGTGTTGTAGTACCAATCCCTACACTTCCTTGCTGTGCATAAGAAAATGCAGTAAAGCATGATAGTAAAATCATTAATTCTTTTTTTTTCATTTGTGTTAATTTTATAAGGAATGTTGTTTAAAGCTCTTTAAACAGAAAAAATCAGGAAGGGACCTTATTTCAGCCTTCTTACAGAAACTTGTGTAACGGGTCCTGAGCCCGTACTTCCGCTGCTGAAAGCCCTTATTGTTAAATTGTCTGAATTGGCAACCCTGAATGAGTATGTATTGGCTGCCAACATCGGGATAGAAGTAATCAGAGTGAAGGTCTGTACCCCGCCTGTAGATGCAGTATAATCATCATTGACGCGAGCCACCCAGCTACCTGCCGTATTGTCCCAGATCCCTATTACAGGGTTTGTGTTACTTGTTGTAGATAACTGGGCATTCATCATGATCTGATAAACCCCATTAGCGGAAACTTTAAATGAATTGGCAGAAGCGGTTCCCGTATAAAGATTTTCATTATCTATAACCTCATTATTAAGATTTCCGATGGTTGTTGCTACCCCGGAAGTGGTTACTGTAAAATTCGATGTCATCTGTACGGTAATTTCCTGAGCCACAAGAAACTGACCGGCTACTGCAATAATGGTTCCCGTGGAAGAGGGAACGCCGGCAATGGTTTCCCAGGAAGGAGCCTGGCCTGGCCCGTTGGATTTGAGCACCTGGCCACTTACTCCGGAATTTCCCGGTGCAGATGCATTTCCACCCACATTTAATTCATTGGTTACCTGTAAAGCTCCATTAACATGTAAAGGCTTTTGAGGAGTTGAAGTATTAATACCTACTTGTGAAAACATCAGTTTTGAAATAGTGATCCCCAGTATCACCAGAATTCTTTTTTCCATCTTTTTGCTGTGTTTTTATGAATTATTTAAAAATTCTTTCACAAAACAAAAAAAGTATCCTGAAAAAACAAAAAAATTGAATATCACACAGATATCACAAATTTATAATCAACTGATAATCAATAACAAATAAAACATTAACTTAATTCTTCTATCCATTGATAAATATCTTCATCTGACGGAATATTCAGTTTTTTTCTAAGCCTGTTCTTACGTATCTGCACAGCACGCGGGGTGACAAAGGTGTAATGGGCAATCTCTTTTGTACTAAAGTTCAGCTTCAGATACGCGCAAAAAATAAGCTCCGAATTTTTAAAGCCCGGTTCTACATTTAACAGCTTTTGATAGAAACCAGGGTAAGCTTCTTTGAATTTATTTAAAAAGTCTGGAGAGTTTTTCCTGGCCAACAGAAGAACTTCTTCCCGGATCCTGTCCTGCTTTGTGTCTGAAAGCATATTTATCTGCTCCTCTCTTAATTTTATTTCACGTTCTTTCTGCTCTATGATTTTCCGCTTCCTTTTCTTGATCTTTGCTACGCTTATACCAGATATAAGCAAAAGAGCAATAGAGATGATGATAATGAATAGTATTATTTTTCTTCCCTCAATCGCTTTATTTTCTGTTTTTTTTGTTTCTGCAGAAAGCCTGTCTGCAGAAATTTGTATACCCGCTTTTCTTGTCTCTGCCAGGCTGTCTTTGGTAAAAATATGACGGTCAATATATAAAAGCTCTTTTTCCCTGTCTCCGAGGCATCTGTAATTATCCGCCATCAGCTTATATAGCGAGATCCTGTCTTCTATTCTCTTCTTCCGTATCACTATTTCCATGGCTTTGGCACAATATTCCAGTGATTCTTCACATTTATTCTGCCAGCTTAGGATTTTAGCTTTTTGAGAGAGTGCAAGATATAAATAGGGAGACCGGATAAGCCCGGCCCGTTCAATAGCAAGACTATTATAATAATATACCGAATCCTTATTTTTTGTAAAATTCCTGTGATAATCCGATAAGTTAAGGTAAAGAAAAAGCTCATGTTCGGGGTACGGATTTACTTTCATGATAGACGTTATCCTGTTTAGGTAATAATATGTACTGTCAGCATTGACATCTTCATAGCATGCGGAAAGCTGGTTGAGTGCAAAGACCTTTTGCGAGACCTTTTTCACCGGGTCATCATAAAGCCCGGCCAGCACAAGCTCTTTTTTAAATTCTTTTATGGCCTGCTTTTTAAATCCCAGGGCAAGATAATTCCTGCCTATCAGATCCGTCAATTTAAAGTTGAAATCAGGATTCCTGCTGATATAGTCATGATACTCTTTATTTTCCTCTATATCATCAATATAAATGAAGCTTTCTTTATAATCTCCCAGATTACACAGGCCTGAGGCAATATAAAAATTCCCCCGGATCATACCTTTATGATAAGAAATCTTCCTGGACAGCTTAACTGCATTTTTACCAAGCTGAATACTTCGGGTAAAATCGAAATTTTTGGATTTATTTTCTGCAAGCTGCAGGATAGAATCTATTTTTCCCTGATCCTTGGTTTGGGCAAAGAATAATAGCGGCCAGCTGTAAATAATGATTAGCAGGCTTCGGAAAATATAAATGTGAACTTTCAAATTCATCATCAATAGTGTTTAGTAAATAATATTCTATATAAACATTGTGCATTTTGAAAACAAAATTTTGTTCATCCTTGCAATAAGTTAAACGAAATATTTGTTTGGTTATCCGTGAGAATTAAGCTCAACAAAGGCATAACGGGTTTAATATTCATAGGATCCAAACCCTACTCCACTTTACTGATCCATACATAAAGGTCTTCTTCCGAAGGAATGTTCAGTCTTTTTCTCAGCCTGTTTTTCCGCATCTGTACTGCTCTTGGAGTTATAAATGTGTATTCGGCAATATCTTTCGTGGAAAAATTAAGCTTCAGGAGCGCACAGAATTTAAGGGTTTCGTTATTGATATCAGGATATAATTCAAGCAATGACTGGCATAACTCAGGATATACTTCCCTGAATCTTGTGACAAATTCAGGGTTATTATCTTTTGCCATTTGCACCAGCTCATTGAAGGCCGTATTTACTTTTTGTCTCAACTGGGTGTTTTCCAGGTCTTTTTCTACAATGGTTTCCTGATGTTTACTTAAAAGTATATCTTTTTCTTTCTTATTTTTCCGATAATAGGCATATCCTGAAAGGGCCCCGGCAATGATAAGCGCCAGGATTACAGTAAAAACGGAATAAATGCCACTGTACTTCTGCTCGTTCTCTTTTTCTTTTTCCTTTACATATTTGTTGACCAGAATATCCGCCGTTTTATGATTGGCATTATTTAAACTGTCATTCAGGGTAGTGTACTTTTCAAGATAGTCCCCGGATTGTTCCTTATTATCAAGTTTTTTATACGTTTTCGAAATCAGCTTATAGAGTTCCTTAATATCTTTACTCTTGTGAATTTTTTCAGAGATCTTTAAAGACTCATTATAATATTCCAGAGCTTTTTCGTATTCTTTTTTGTGAAAATGCAGGCTGCCTAATTTTTTCAGTATGATAGATTTCTGATAGATAGGAAAATTGCCGGCCTCATAATTCTTCATAGCAACATCCAGATAAAATGCTGCAGAATCATAATCTTTCTTAAATCTCATGTAATAACCGGCAATATTGGCTCCAATAATGGGAGTTGGCTGTAATAAGTATGCTTTTTTGAGATAAATAAAGGCAGAATCCGGATGAGACATCTCCTTTTCCATAAAGGCCACCCCTTTATTGAGGTAGAAATAGTTCAGCTCATTTTCCTGTATTTTTCTGTTCTTAATTTTCAGGGCAAAACCTATCGCTTTATTATAATTTTCAACTGACTTTTCAAAAAAGCCTAAAACATAATAATTCCTTGCATACTCACCATATATTTTGGCTTTCAGAAAATAGTTTTCTATTCCGCCTAATTTTTCTTCTGCTATTATCAGATACTTCATACTTTCCTCATGCCTGTTCAGTGTACATAGCAGATTACCCAAATTGGCATTACCCCAGACCTCACCTTCCATATAATTAATTTCCTGAGCCTGTTTTATGAGCTGCTTATTTAAAACAACCGCATCATCAAACCGCCCTTCTTTACGGAGCTCAAATGTTCCGGCCTTCAGAAGGCTGTCAATTCTATGACGCTGAGGATCCTGACCCAATATGAGGACATTCATTCCCAAAAGCCATATTATCAGAAGTTTATTCATAGGCAAGATATCTTAATGAAAAGTGTCAATAATAATTCAGCAAGGCCACAAACACCTGAGGAGCTCATTACCTTTTAAAGTTGATCTGTGTTAAAATTGAGGCTTATAAACAAAGTTGGCATAAGCTCAATAAAGTTTCAGCTAACTAATGAAAATATAAAACGGAATCAAATACGAATACCTACCTGGGAATTTTCATTTGGAAGATTATGTTTTTTTGTCATCATTATGTTTTTTTAAATTATATGAGCTGTGTTATGCTCCAAGCACAAACAAACATCGTGCTAAAACACAAAAATATTAAATTATATTTAATAAAAAGCATTAAATTATTGCATATTATGCACAAATAAATCACTATAATTGGATTTCAATTCAAAAACAAAGCTTAAACAAAGAAGAAATTACCAAAACAACACAGATCGTACCTCCATAAGAAATTCGCAATTATTTGTATCGGAAACTGCAGATATGCTAACATAATTATTACATTTGTAAGCAACAAAAAGTATTATGAAAAAGTTAGCAATATTCTTCTCTTTATATATCGGGGCCATTGTTTTCGCTCAGGGAATTAAATTTGAAGACAGCAATTTTACCACTATCCTGGCCAAAGCAAAGAAAGAAAACAAACTGGTTTTTTTGGACGCCTACACATCCTGGTGCGGCCCATGTAAACTTATGGTTAAAAATATCTTCCCTCTTCAGTCTGTAGGTGATTACTATAACAGCCATTTCATCAATGCAAAAATAGACATGGAAAAGGGAGAAGGTACAGATATTGCAAAAAAATATAATGTCAGGGTTTTTCCCACTTATTTATTCATTAACGGAGACGGGGAAGAAGTGCACAGGACACTGGGCTATGTGGAAGAAGATGCCTTTATCCAGTTTGCAAAAGATGCAGAAGATCCGAATAAAAAATTAAAGGCTTTAAAACAAAAATTTGAAAACGGTGAAAAAGGCCCTGAATTCCTGAAAAACCTTGCCGGGCTTACCATTTATAGCGATAATGATTTTGCAGGAAGGGTATTGGAACGTTATTTCAGTTCAAAATCAACCCTTAATCAGGAAGATATTCAAATGCTGCTTTCCGCAACTCAAAGTACGGACAGCCCTCTGTATAAGATGTTCCAGGATAAAAAAAGCGAAATTACCAAAATACTGCCTGCCGACAGGTATGAAAAATTAGACAAAAATATAAAGCTGAATACGATCGTTAAAAAATCCTACAATACCGATACAAAAATATGGAATGACAGCTATTTTTTGACCGAATCCCAGAAATTTTTAAGTGGGGAAGAAGCAGAAAAGATTTTAAGGAGAGCCAAATCCGGCAGAGCTTTGAAAGAGAAAGATTTTGCCGCCTATGAAAAATTTGCTTTAGAAACCTATAAAGATTTTTCTGCTGCATCTTCTGAAGAACTGAATTCCGCAGCATGGAATTTCTTTGAAAATATCGAAAATAAATCCTCTCTCGAAAAAGCGCTAGAATGGGCGCAGGAATCCGTAAAGAAGAAGCAGGACTATGCCAATACGGATACTCTGGCCAATCTTTACAATAAGATCGGTGATAAAAAGAATGCTAAGCTCTGGGCCGAAAAATCAATTGAACTGGCAAAAAGCTCGGGAGAAGATTATTCGGATACTGAAAAATTACTGAATACCCTTCAATAAGAAAACCCGGAAGAGTACCTTCCGGGCTTTTTTTGCATTCATTTCATATGAAAAATAAAAAAAAGCCTCCAGTCTTTCTCATCATTTGCGAGTGGCAAACTGATATAATAAGGAGGCTATGGAAGAATTAAAAATTAATCCTGATATGAGGGAACAAACAGTTACATATATTTATTGATCCATTTATACAAAGTCGTTTTAGGAATCCCGTGCTCCCTTATAATCTGCTGCTTTGTCTTTTTACCTGACTTCAGAAGCTCCAGCATACCATCTATTATTTCTTTTGTATAAGTGTTCTTGCGGAAATGAGGCAGTGAACCCTTCCCTGCTTCTGATGTATGCCGGGGTTTTTCCGGAGGACCGTAAAGCATCAGATGCTGAGAATAAATCCTGAAAAAATCATACTTTAGCAGTTTACTCCACCTAAGCAGCAGTTCAGTATCCAGATCTTCGGAACGGTACATCTGTTCAATTTCTTCTTCAGTACATTTCAGAAAATTACATATACGAGGGGTTTTGATTTCATACTCGATAACTTTGGATTGGATCAGGTGCCCGATCATAATTTCATTACAATTATACATTGATCATTTTTAATAATCATAGTGTACCTCTTTTACTCAGAAATATAAGAAACAGATATGGTTGAATTGCTTAATTTATACTGCCTGGTGTGAGCTCCCCTTACCCAAAACTGTGTACCCGCTGCCAGATAAGCTGTTCCCACAAGGTTATGATACACTTCAGGGGTTCTCTCTGAATGGTTGGTGCGGTTTTTTGCTATACCCACTCCCGCAACCGTTTCAATGATTGATGATGCTGTACCGGCCGTTTCCCCGTTTGGGTTTGTGTTCAGATCATAGGTAAGATATACCACTACCTGATAGTATCCAGCTTTAACAATAGTGAATATGCCGGTGGCAGCATTATAAGTCGCATTAGAATTATCTATTTTAGGAATACTGTTGAATACTAATGTATTATAAGGACCGCCCGCGAAGCTGCCATTTGGCGGGCTTATATTATTTTTTACTCCTACAACTGTAGTTTTAGGAATAAATACCTGTTCCAGATCTACCCATGACGGAGCAGCACCAGGACCGTTGGATTTAATAATCTGGCCTGCAGTTCCTGGGTTCCCTGCAGCAGAAGCATTTCCGCCCAGATTCAGTTCATTGGTTACCTGTAAGGCTCCATTCACATGTAATGTTTTTTGAGGGGTTGATGTATTTATCCCTACCTGCGAAAACGCGAATAAAGAAGCTAATAAAGCCTGTGATAGAATAATTTTTTTCATGTTTTGTATATTTTAAATTGTCCTTAGCGGCTATTTTATTTTTGTAAATAACCTTTAGCAAAACAAATAAAAATTCAAAAAAGACTCAAAAAACTACCTATCTCACAGGTATCTAAAATTACAAAATACTAATAATCAAATATTTATATACAATTATTCTTATTCCAAATTATTCATCCAGGTATAAATATCTTCCGCAGACGAAATATTCAGTTTCTTTCTGACTCTGTTTTTACGAAGCTGGATAGCTCTGGGAGTGATAAAATTATATTCTGCAATTTCTTTGGTTGAAAAATTCAGGCGCAACAGCGCACAGAATTTCAGGGTCTCCGGATTGATATCGGGATAAATCTTTAACAGGGCCCGGTAAAATTCCGGATAAACTTCTATGAAACGGGTAATAAATTCCGGACTGTTTTTTTTGGCCAGCTCTATTACCTCTTCAAACCCTTCATTTATTCTGGATTTCAGTTCCAGAGCTTCTTTTTCCTTCTGCTTTATTTTCTCTTCATTCTCCTTTATGATCTCTGCCAATGATTTTTGCTTACTTTGATAGACTTTAATCAAAATCCATAAAACAATCCCGGAAAATAATACTATTAATAATATGGTAATGAAAAGCTGATCTTCTTTATGTTTATACTCCTGTTCTTTATCTTGAATGTACTGCTGTATGGGAAATTCGGATTCTGGCTTCTGTGCTTTGGAAATACTGTCATATAACCTGGCATATTCATGCAGATAATGATTGGACGACTCTTTATCAAGCAGACTGTCAGAAATACGGTGCAGGAGCCAATACGTATCTCTCACCGTGACAGGAAGCCTGATTGTTTTTGCCAGCGTCAGGCTTCTGAGGTAGTATATTCTCGCACTGTCATACAGTTTCTTCTGCTCATACCACTCACCCCATGTTCTTTGCAGGCTGTATTCATCGAATTTTGAAAAATCACCAGCCTTCTTCTGAAGCTGGTCAGCCATCTTAAGATAGTATTCAGCAGACTTAAAATCTTTTTTATAATAGATATAATAGTATGCCAGAGAATTACTTGTATATGAATTCCTGACTTCATCAAAGGCTATCTTACTATAGTAAAATGCAGAATCCATTTTCTTTTGCATTTCATATATGTAAATGACACTACTATAAGAATAAACAAGTAATTTATTTCTTTTAACCCCTTTTGGCAGGTCTTTAGAAATCAATATGGATCGCCTGAATTTTTCCTGCGCCTGGGTGTATAATCCCAGTAAAGAATAATTGTTGCCTTGTTCCGCATCAATAGAAGCCTCCAGCTCTTTACTATTTAATTTTTTACTTTCCTTTTCTGCAAATTTTAACAGTAAAAAACTTTCTTTATGCTTACCCATCCTTGCAAAAATATTTCCCAGATTACAGTAGCCCTTTACTACTCCATCCGTATATTTTGCCTTTTCGCATTTTTCAATCAGTTCCTGATTCAGCCTTATCACTTTTTCATAATTACCCTTATCTGCTATATCCACAGAGACTTCCCATAGCAATTTTTCTACCTGATCTTTATCAAATCTGTTCTTTGGTGAAGCTGCAAAAGCATTACAAAACAATCCTAAAAAAGATAACGCAAATATCTCAGCAAGGTATTTTAACGGTTTCATATGCATAGATAATTCATTTCGGTTCAAAAAAATAAAACATACCTATCTCACACATATCTAAAATCACCCAATTAGCAAGTAAAATAAATTTTCAGCTTCAATATCTTTAACTAAAAATCCTGATTCATTTTAATTAAATCGATGGTTCGGCTGATCAAAGCGATTGAAAAAAGCATTCACTCATTAACAGCTGAGCGGACAATAGCTATTGACCGATAATTTATATTGGTTATTCTTCAGATACAGACTGAAGGCCTGCGGATATAGTTTAAAGAATGTAATTAATAATAAGATTCTTCATTTCACTTCGTCCTATTCAGAATGACAGGCCGAACCGGGTTGTAAGCAAAGATGAATATAAAGCTGGAATCATTATCATAAATTTTAATTATTATATACCAGTACCTGCATTTTGGTAAGCATGGCTTCTGTATCCCCATTGTACCCTGAGTAAGTGGAAGGCACGAAATTTACGATCTGATTGCCTGCCCAGGCAGAATACTGTACTTTGAAGGTATAGGTTCCTGCGGCAAGCGTCACTGCTTTCAGAAATGTTACAGGAATCGGAAGCCTCACCAATGCTGTTCCGCTTACCATTGATGTATAGGCAGAAGATATCTTGACTCCATTCTGCAGCAAATAAAAGGCACCCTGTGCATCGGTAGCTGTGGAGCTTGTAGCATAGCCCAGCACAGTAAACAGGAAGGTCTGGGTAATACCGGCAGGAACAGTTAATGTTATAGTAACTCCCGGCACATCTGCAACCGCCCCCTGGTTGATAGTCAGTGCTGTGGTTCCCTGCACATAATTTGCAGTAGATATTGTCCCGCTTGAGGTGTTCAGTGTTTTCCAAGTAGGGGCCACCCCCGCTCCGTTAGATGTCAGGATCTGGCCGCTTGTGCCCGCACTTCCTGCCGCACCGGAGCTTCCTCCTACATTGAGCTCATTCGTAATCTGTAGATCTCCGTTGACGTGTAGTTTTCTCTGGGGTGTAATTGTACCAACTCCTACATTTCCCCCGTTAATAGCCGTAAGCGCAATAGCACCATTAGTCGCAAGATGCACTGGGGATGTACTCCCTGTAGTAGATCCTACATACAGCCCGCTGGAAGCACCACTTACCAATATCTGCCCGGAACTATTTATATCCTGAAAAATGCTAAGATTGGATGCGGCAGCACCAAAACCAGCTGCAAGACGGATATTAGCTCTGGTTACCGCTGACATATTAATATTCGCGTCAGTTACAGTATGATTAAAATTAATACGATTGGAACCATTTTGAAAAAATAAAGTATTTGTCCCCATATTCACCTGCCTGTTTCCTGAGAGGGTACCATCCGAATTATAAATATTAAACGAAGTGTCCAGTTTGGTCCATACCGATCCATTAAAATAATAATAGCCTACCGTGTCAATATTCACCGCCGTACCACCGAGGGAACCTGTGGCAATACTGTTCACATAGATCAATGTAGAAGTGGGAATACTGGTCATACTTTGAGCTCTTTCCCTGTCAACTCTTGGAATCAGCATACCATCAACGTTAGAAGTAGTACCTGTAGCATTTTTAGCCGTTATGTCCAATGTGGCAGCAGGGGTAGAATTACTAATGCCTACCTGAGCATAATAAAACAAAGGAAGTAAAAAAATCCAGGGTAATAAATTTCTTTTCATTTTTTTCGTTTGTAAAAATTAGCATATCAAATTTACAATAATTAAATTTATTCCAAGTAATTATTCATTATATTTAACATAAATTAAATAATATTATTAAAAACAAAGAACAGGCAATGTTTTTTTGCCTGTTCCATATATTTTATTCTTTAATCGGGGAATTAATACTCAAATAACACACTTCCCCAGGTAAACCCGCTTCCGAAAGCAGAAAGAAGAACAAGATCCCCTCTTTTAATCTTTCCTTCCTCAATCGCTTCATTCAAAGCAATCGGGATAGAAGCAGCAGTAGTATTCCCGTATTTCTGGATATTATTATGTACTTTTTCATCCGGCAATCCGAATTTCTGCTGAACAAATTGTGCAATCCTCAGGTTCGCCTGATGCGGAATGAACATATCCAGATCTTCAATTGTTTTTCCTGCTTTCTGCAATGCTTCCTGCATGGTCTCGGGAAATCTTGTCACTGCATGCTTGAATACAAAGTTTCCGTTCATGATCGGGTACACCTCTTTATTGGTCACATTTTCAGGTTCTTTCCTCATCCTGTCACTCCATCCGTATTTGGATCCGGGGAATTGCGTGCATAGTTCATCGGCATACTTCCCTTCCGAATGCATATTAACTGCTAAAATATCCCCTGCATTCTCATCTTCCGTAGCCGAAAGTACAACAGCTCCTGCACCGTCACCAAAGATCACGGAAACCCCTCGCCCTTCATCAGAAAAATCCAGTCCGAAGGAATGAACCTCTGCTCCTACCACCAGAATATTTTTATACGTTCCGGACTTAATAAAAGCATTGGCAACACTCATAGCATATACAAATCCCGAACACTGGTTTCTTACATCCAATGCCCCAATTGTATCACATCCCAGCATATCCTGAAGAAGCACTCCGCATCCCGGAAAATAATAATCCGAAGAAAGGGTTGCAAAAATAATATAATCTATATCTTTTGCCGTTAAGCCTGCTTTCTCAAGTGCCTTTTCAGAAGCCTTAAAGCCTAAATAAGCTGTGGTTTCCTCAGAGTCGTTCCTGTTTTTTCTATGTCTTCTTTCTTTAATACCTGTTCTCTCTGTAATCCATTCATCATTCGTGGTCATCAGTTTTGCCAGATCATCATTGGTTACAACATTATCCGGGACATAAAATCCGATACCTTTTATTGTGCTTTTAATCATATAGTTTTTTAATTTTGGCAAAGATAAAACTTATTTAACACATAGTTTTTCAAATTATTACTATTTTTAACGTATGCCAATTAACACCATATACAGAGACTCCCGATGCGAATGGGTAGATGTGGAAGCCCCCGTACAGGAAGACCTTACTTTTCTTCATGAAAGATACGAGATCAATAATTTCCTTTTGGAAGATACCCTGGACCCCAACCACCTTCCTAAATATGAAGAGGACGGGCAGGTAAAGTTTTTCCTTTTGCGTGAGAGTACGGAGCTTGAAAGGAAGAACCTTAATACCATCAGCGATATCAGCACCAAGATCGGGATCTTTCTTTTAGGCAATACCATCATTACCATCCACAGGATGAAGGCCAAAAGTATAACGGAAACCAAAAAACAGCTTTCCGGGATGAATACGGAAACCGATCCGCAAAAAATCGCATTAATGATCGCATTGCTGATCATGAAAAGCTTTGATGATGAAGCCGTAAGCTTAATGGAGACTATGGACAATATCGAAAATGAGATTTTCCTCAAAAATACCAATCACACCACCCAAATCCGGAGGTTATACAAACTGAAGAGAAAATCCGGACTGAACTCCAGAGTGCTTACCATTTCCACGGATGCCATAGATAAATTCAGGTTGCTGGGGTTGCAGGATTCTGAGGTATCTGACCTGAAAGATAAGCATAAAGATGTAGTAGCCGATTTTGATCACCTGAACATACAGATCACCAACCTCATCTCTATGTTCCTGGCTTTATCGGATCAGAAGGCCAACCAGGTGATGAAAGTCCTTGCCATCTATTCCGTATATTTTTTACCGATCACCTTTATTGCCGGATTGTATGGGATGAATTTCGACAATATGCCGGAACTCCGCCACAAATACGGATATTATGTTACATTAGGCGTAATGGCACTCATCGTAATCTGTACTTTTATCTATGCAAGGAGAAAACAATGGTGATTTTACCATTCAATTAGGGTAAAAATACCTATGCTTTGGAAACCGATAATAATTATTTTTATAGTATGAAAAACCAATAATAGTTGCTGCTATTTCTATATTATATTAAGTATTAAAAGCAGCAATCAATGCCTAATACCTGTTAACTATGAAAACGGATGCTCTTAATACCATTCTTGAGGAGCGTGTTCTCTCCCGGGGATCTAAGGATAAACTGACAGCCCTGCATGAAAATATTTCATCCAAAGAGTTTTCAGACCTGCTGGATGCAGAAGGCAATCAGTATGTAGAATTTGTACAGGAAGGCGGCGGCGTATGGGGAAGTGCTCTTGTTGGCTATCTTTATGGGCTTGAAATTTTCGGGATCCGCTTCCTGAAGGTGGCCGGAACCAGTGCAGGAGCCATCAACACCATGCTCATTGCGGCCTGTAAAACCAAAGAAGAAGCCAAAAGCGGTATCATCAAGGATATCCTTTTCAACTGGAACTTTGCAGATTTTATGGATGGGAAACCTTATGTAAAATCCTTTATACATTCCTTACTGAATAATAAAAATTTCCTGAAGATCAATGCCATGATCGCAGCTGCCATCATGCTTATCCTGATCATTATTCCTTTTGCCTTCCCTTCTGAAACCACACTACAGGCCAAGCTTCTTTTCCTGATCCCGCTGATTCCTCTTGTAGTCACTTTTTTCTGTGTGAAAAAGCTCTATAATGATTTCAAAAAACAAAACAGCGGCCTTAATCCCGGAAATGTTTTTCTGAATCAAATGACTGATGTAATGAAAGGATTTGGAATAAGAACAGTTGCCGAGCTCAATGAAAAATTTATACAGCAAGAAAAGAAGCTTAATCTGAATTACCGCTACGGAAACGGAATGGAATACTATGCCATTGCGCTCAACAGCATTGAAGAGATCCGGGTAAATAATTCGGAGCATCTAGACCAGACCCGATACAGGATATTTTATGAGAGCGCCGTGAATAATGATTATTATAAAAATGATCCTTTCTACCTGCTAAAATCCGAATATATCATTATTGCCACAGACATCAATGCCAAAATAAAGGTGGAACTGCCTACAATGGCCAACCTGTATTGGTCTGAGGAAGAACTGAAACGCATCAGCCCGGCGGAATTCGTCAGGGCTTCCATGTCCGTCCCTTTCTTTTTTGAGCCATATCAAAAGAGGATCGATAAGGATCAGGACTCGGTAAAGTATGCATGGAAATTCTGGATGAATACTAAGCCGGAAGACATCTACCCTGCCGGGGTATTTATTGATGGCGGAAGTATTTCCAATTTTCCAATCGATCTTTTCCATTCCAGTGATGTTTTTTATCCGAGAATGCCTCTTTTTGGAGTACAGCTTACCAGTGACTTGGATATCCTGTCTGAAAAAGGAAAAACCAGCGAGCAGATCCTGAAAAGCCCGTTTTCCTTTGCCGGAAACATCATCGGGACCCTGAAAGGTTTCAATGATAAATCTTTCCTTACCAAGCATACTTTTTATCATCTTTTCAGCATACAAACCGTGAACTGTGGCACCAGCAGCTGGCTCAATTTCTTTATGAAAAGGGAGGAAAAAGAAGAGCTTTTCAATAAGGGGTTTCAGGCAGCCCTTGATTTCCTTAACCAATTCGACTGGGAAAGATATAAATGTGAAAGGATGATGGTCTCTATGAAGGAGAAAAAGATTCTGAAAGAGGAAGATACGAAGACGGTGGGATAAGAAATTTTGAGTATTTTTATCTTTATAATATTCTGTATCCTTAATGAAAAAAAGATATTTTTTAATATTTGGAATTCTAATATTTTTAGGTTTTGTCTCAATTCCGGTGATTCATGTTCTAAAAACAAAATGGAAGGAGCCTGATAGTAATAAAACTGAAATCCCCAAGGGGTATACGAACGATGCGAGCCAGCTAAACCTGACCAAAATTGATACTTTAATAGAGGTTCCCAACAACAAATCGGAAATCGAAATCCAGCTTCGGCAGATCCTGAAATATGCAAAGGAAAATAATTTAAAAATTTCTATTGCCGGAGCACAGCACAGTATGGGTGGACATACTATTTATCCCAACGGAATTCTTCTCAATATGCTTCCATATAAACATATGGAACTGGATCCAAAAAACAATATTCTTACTATAGGTTCCGGTGCACTTTGGGAAGACGCCATAAAATACCTTGATAAAAGAGGAAAATCAATTGCAGTAATGCAGGCTTTCAGCTCATTCTCAATTGGCGGCTCAATAAGTGTAAACGGACATGGATGGCAAAAAAACCTGCCTCCTGTTTCTTCAAGCATTATCTCATTCACTTTAATGAATTATAAAGGAGAAATCCTTAATTGCAGCAGAACTGAAAATACAGAACTTTTTAAGCTGGTCATTGGGGGATACGGGCTTTTCGGGATCATACTTGACGTTAAACTGGAAGTTGTGAATAATCCTGCATTACAATACAAGTATATCCGTTTAAGCTCGGAGAATTATGTTGGCCATTATAAAAAATTTGTTTCGGATAATCCTAATGTGAATCTGGTCTTTGGAAGATTAGGAATATCCGATAAGCAGTTTTTGGAAGAAGCTACCATCAATTATTTTGAAAAAGTAAATGAAAAACCATTATCGCTTCCTGATCAAAATGCCAAAAACGAAGAAACTAAACGCCTGGTCTTCAGAAGCACCGTAAACAGTGAATATGGAAAAAGACTTCGATGGGATCTGGAAACCGGAATGAGCAAGATGTCAAAAAATGCTGTTTATTCCAGAAACGAGCTGCTAAACGATCATGTTTCCCTTATAGAAAATAAAGATCCTCATTCTACGGATCTATTACAAGAGTATTTTATCCCTGAAAGAAACTTCAATCAATTCATTAAAGAGATAAAGCCTGTTCTCAAAGAATCTAAAGTTGACCTGCTCAACATTACCATCCGTGCAGTGAATAAGGATAAAGACAGTTATATGAATTACGCCAGGGAAAATATTTTTGGCTTTGTTCTTCTCTTCAATCAAAAGAAAACAGAAAAGCAGGAGAGCGAAATGAAAGTCCTCACCAATGAATTGACAGATATTACGATTAAAAATGAAGGAACTTTTTATTTACCTTACAGATTGCATATCGATAAAATAAAGATGCGAAAAGTTTATCCTCAGTCCGATTCTTTTTTTGAATTAAAAAGAAAATATGATCCTCAGGAAATTTTTGACAACAAATTTTATCAACACTATAAATAATTTAAAACTGAATTATGAAATTTACCTGTGAATGCTGTGGAGAAGAACACTAAGAATGGTCTGCCCTTGCCTATTCGTCACCTGCCCACTATCTGGATTAACCGAAGAAGAATTGGAACATGCAAAACTCAGTTCGGATTTATGCATGATTGAATATCCTGATCACGCGAACAGATTCATCCATGTTATATAAATGTTTATTTTTCAAATAGTTATATACTTTATTACTTAAACATAGGATCGTTGGTTGGATTGAACGATGATTTCGGATTTGCCTAGTACACACTATGGCTGGTCATTAGGCCTGTATGCCTCCATTCTTAGAGTCATTTTTAAGCTGTTCAACAAAATAAGAAGGCGTAAATCCGGTTTCTTTCTTAAAAGCGATTACAAATACCTGACGCGAGCCATAGCCGCTTTCACTGGCAAGGTATTCGATTTTGTATTCCCTGTAGACAGGCTCATCCATTAGTTTTCTTGTAATATAATCAATCCTAAGCCCGTTGATATAATCGGTAAAGTTTTTATTGCTTCGGATTTTGATGACTTCTGTGAGATAGCTGTTATTCGTATTGAGATAGTCTGACAGCCATGACCGGCTGATTTCATTGCGAAGATACTTGCCGGATTTTTCAAATTTTATAAGTTTTTGAAGTAAGGTTTTTGTTGTCTCCTCAGTAATGCCGGCACGTAATCTTATTCCATTATTATCAGTATTTATCTGAGTTTCTCTAAAGATATTTTCTGCTTCTTTTTCAGATTTTATCCTGGTGATTAATTCTTCATATTTTTTATGGATAAGCTTATTTTTTCTTTTCCAGTAAAATACTACGAATAATAAAACTAAAAGTGAAATTGTTGATACGACAATAATTTTACCCGCAAGCTTTTTTTTCTGAATTTTATCTGATTCTGAAACCAGTAATTTAAAAGATTTATCCGCGGCATTTTTTTCTGCAATCCTGATACTGTCTTTAAGATAAGAATATTCACTCATATAGAATTTTGATTTTTCCTTTTCACCAATTTCCATATAAGAATTTGCCAGAAATTCAAAAGATTCTACTCTGTTGTAAGGATTCGGAAATCGTCTTTCTAACTCTATTGCACGTTTTGCAAAATCTATTGATTTTTCATATTCTTCTTGTTCAAGATATAACCAGCTTATTTGATTCATCAACATAGTTTTGTGGTTAACCGATACATTGTATTTTTCATTTTCATGGATGCTTAATGCTTTAAAAAGATGTTTTTCTGCCAATTCCAAGCTCCCTTTGATATTGTTTTGCTCAAGGTAAAATATACCCAAACGCATATCAATGAATGCCATACTACCATATTTAAAATCATTAGGTACTGTTTCGTTATCTCTTACCTGCAAATAAGCCTCAAGACTTTTATTGAGATAATATATTGTTGAATCTCTATATTTTTTATTATTAAACTGTTTATTAACGTAATATACTGATATGTTTTCATAACACAGGCCCAGAGTATATTGTCTTTTATTCTTATCCTCAATTGTTTTTGTATAGCTGATAGCAGTTTTGAAATCCTTCAGGCCGGCATTATAAAAGCCAAGACGCACTAAAGCAAGTGCATTCATGCGATATGTATCGGATATAAGGTAAGAATATCTTTTATCCCAATTTGTGCTTTTTAGGCTGCTTACCAATTCTATTATTTTTTTATTTCTATTCTCGGCCATATATAATCTTATCAAATAATTGCTGCTTTGCAAGATGCCCAGATCGTAATTCTGTTTTTCAGATTCTGTTTTTAACTGTAATAATAAATTTTCATTTTGCTTCAGGTTGGTACCGGGATTTTTTCTATATATATCCAGTTTTTCCTGAATTGCTGCACTGGTCATCGAAATTTTATGCTCATCTTTTTTGGAGCTTTGAGCAAAAAAGCTACAGAAACAGAAAAGCACGAAAAAGAAGTAGAGTGATTTTTTCATTGCAAAGAATTCGGGTTAGCTTTTACAAAAATAATATTCTCAATCTATAATTGTATGGAAACCATAATATTAAATTTTGTTTTTCAAATTATTCCACAAAAATAAATTATATCATTAAATATCAACAGGTTAAACAACATCTTGTTTCTTGTAAAATCTCTCCGTTTTTCAAATTCTGTCACACTTTGATTGGGTCCGTGTCGATGTACTTCATGATATTGCACGTAAATCCAGTTTTTGTATAGAAACCCATGAAATCAGATTCCATTTTTCAAATTATTCCATCAAATAAAATTATATTATTAAATATCAACAAGTTAAGTTTCATTCTATTTCCTGTAAAATCTTTTTGTTTTTCAAATTCTGCCATACTTCAATTGTATATGCCCGGGTGTTCTTATAATATTGCACGCAAATTCAATCAATAAATAAGTGCTTTATGATTATTAAGACCTTACACAACTCAAAATGACTTAGAGTACTGTTGATTAATAATAAAAAAAATATGTCCGGACTTCAGATGCTGGTATAAGTTAATAAGGTCCGGAAAAACTAAGATCAAAAATTTACGAACATAAAACCCAAAAAAATGATTAGAAAATTTATAACCGGATTTGCGCTTACAATAAGTGCAATCGTATTTTCACAAGTGGGAATTGGTACTGCAACCCCTCATACAAGTGCAGACCTTGAGTTGGGTTCCCCTAACAAAGCACTCTACCTCAACAGGGTTGCCAATACTTCGTTAATAGATGACCCACAACCAGGTATGCTTATCTATGACCTGGAAGACAAATGTGTAAAAGCTTACCAAGGCGATCCTTCAGCATGGTCTGACTGTCTTATCGGCAGCCCTGTAAACGGAGTGGGAACAGTGGCATCACTTAACTGTGGATCCGCTGCATTCAGCCCTGCTTCAGGAACACAGGGTACTGCCTATACAGGTACGCTGACTGTACCGTACACAGGGGGCAATGGCGGGCCTTATGGATCACAGTCATTTGCTCAGGACGGACTCACCTTTACACTTCCTGCAGGAAACTTTGCTAATGGAGCAGGAAATCTTGTTTACAATATAACAGGTACACCCACAGCCACAGGTACAATTTCTGTAAACATAACGGCAGGGGGACAAAGCTGCAACGGGCTAGCATTGATAGTCAATCAGAATGGAACGGGAGTACTTCCTACCAACATCACTCTGGCACAAAACAGAAGGTATTTTATCGCATCAGTTTATGATCAGGATTATTTACCTTATACAGCACCTGCAGCACCTGCCAGCACAAATGTGGTAAATGCAGATGGTGCCAGTGAAACGGTTACAGTAAATGTACAGGGTGCCCTCACTACCGCAGGTATTACGGTACAGATCCCGGTAGCATCCGTTACCGGAAGTGGAACCATAAATGCATGGACCAATACCATTATTGTTCCGGCATCTCTTACAGAAGATGGTGTTTCCAGGCAGATCCAGCTCTCATGGGCATCTCAGTCATATACTGCCTCTGCAAAATTCATCACGGCAACTATTAAATCTGTTGGAGGAACATTAAATGCAAAAAAGCTCGATATCAATGCAGGAATTGGCAACGACTATATAGGTATATTATTAGGAATGTTCCAGTATCCTTACAATAATGCGGGTGCGGTAACAGGATATGAAGTTCGTGACATACCGGGAATCCCGGACAGAATGTTTGGATTAACAGATAATACACCGGCTGCCGGGCAGAGACACAACTTCCTTTACTTACCTGTACAGGCAGAAGATGGTAATATATGGCTGAACAACAATCTGGGGGCTAATTACAATAATATTAACCATGCCAGCTTTAACCCAACCCAACAGGCGACGGGCGCCGGAGATCACAACGCCTACGGTTCTCTTTTCCAATGGGGAAGGAAGCCTGACGGGCATGAGCTGATCAACAGGATGGGCAGCACCGGCGGAACAGGCGTAACCGGTACATCCACTACAAAAAGTAATAACCCTACACATTCTCTGTTTATAATCTCCAATACAGCTCCGGTAGGTGATTGGCGTGTTAATACGGACAATACACTTTGGACCACCAATGACCCTTCAGACAATCCTGTCTGCCCTGTTGGTTTCCATGTTCCTTCAGAAACAGAGTTTCTTACCTGGATCAACTCTGCAGGGGTTACTAATGGACCTACTTCTGCAGTTTCCATGCTCAAACTTCCACTTAGTGGAAAAAGAATGGGAACTACTGGCGGTACACCTTCTGCCGGTATTGTGGGTAACGAAAATTCATGGGGACAATACTGGAGCAGCACTGCTTCTACTACTTTTAATCAGTATGCCCACCCATTTGTTTTTCATCCGTCTGGTTATGAATATGGTGTTGGTTCTAATCGTGCCGATGGCTTAACTGTCCGTTGCAAAAAAGATTAACAGATAATATGGTTAATCCAATCTAAGCTTTATGTATACCAGCCTGCCGGAAATAATTTTCGGCAGGTTTTAGAAATTAAAGAGATCAGAATGAGCAAAGTAGCATTATCAGCTTTGTTCCTTCTCTAAGGTCATCTTGAACTTATAAATTATCTATTATGAATCTTAAGAATATACATATTGGTACGCATATTAAGCAAAAAGTCCGGGAATCGGATATCTCTATGCAGAGAATCTGTAATTTCTTAGCCTGTGAAGAGGAAGATATATCTGATATGTTCCTTCAGAAAAGTATTGATACGAATATACTGCTACGATGGTGTAAACTTCTTGAGTACGATTTTTTCAGGTTTTATACAGGACATCTTATTCTCTATTCACCGCCGGCCGCTCAAAAACCCAAGGTTAGAAAAGAAGAAAAAAGTAATAGTGAAAATATGAATTTCCGGAAGAATATTTATACTCAGGAGGTGAAGGATTTCATACTGGAAAAACTGGACAAAAAAGAAATGACCATCAATGAAATTATTGCTAAATACAGAATTCCCAAAACTACTCTATACAGATGGACTAAAAAAGCACCCATTAAATAATTATACCCATGAAACCAGATTACAGACAGATCTATACAGATATCCTGACAGAAAAATATCCTGAAAAAATACAGGACCAATATATAAAACACAAAATTGAACATATCAATAATGTTATGGACATCCTTACCATCAATGCACTTATTTTTGGAAAACACAACCATGAACCGGAGAATCAAAAACTACGCTCCTATGACAAAAGTTCCATATTAATTATTTTGGATTACCAAAGAAAGAATCAGATGAATAATTCTCAGATTGCAAATCATTTCAGGCTCAGTAGAAACACAATTGCTAAATGGAAAAAAATTTATGTATAATAAAAATAATATTGAAATTGTTTAAACTTTTTCTGCTGAAAGAAATTACAGAAAAATTAGCCTTTCTAAATTACGATTTTAAGGAAGATAGTAATAGTTCTGGATAGTGATTTTTTAAGTCCTCCCTATAACCATCCTAAAACAGATATCCCTAACTTAAAAATGTTAATTAATATTACGTTAACTGACAGTGAAAAATACTTAATTAATTTTGCTTGTGTTAATGGTTTCTACCATGAACATTCATACTAACAAAAAACACAAAGGGGAGTATTATTTCGTTACTCCCTTTTTATTCTGCTCCGGCAATTTAATTTTTTAAAAGCGCAATTAAAATATTTTTTATCCTTGTTTTTTTATATCCTCTCCCACATGGGTTTCTGCTCTAAAACCTTCTCATAAACAGAACACGATTCCGTATGAGCGCCCTTTAAATAGCCTATGCTCATCAGAAATTCATTAACGATCTCGCCACCGGTAAATTTGAATGTTCTCTTAAATATCTTCATCCATTCCTGTAAAGTTTTCGGATGATGATGCTCCAGCCATTTCCCGAAGGAGCCAAATTCTTTCTGTAGCTCAATGATTGTTTTTGCATTTTCAATTGCAGCGTTTACTTTTAATTTATTTCTGATGATCCCACTATCGTTAAGCAGCCTTTCACGGTCTTTCTCCGTATAAGCAGCCACTTTTCGGATGTCAAAATTGCTGTATGCATTCCTGAAGCTTTCTTCTTTCTTCAGTATGGTTTCCCAGCTAAGCCCCGCCTGATTGATCTCCATGATCAGCCTTCCGAATAATTCGTTATCATCTTGAATGGGAAATCCGTAATGATGATCATGATAATTTTTATGAAGCTCTTTCCTACTTTCAGGCTGCATTCCTTCTATAGCTGAACAATAACTCATTTCAATATATTTTTTGTTTTAATTTGATACAAAATTACTGCGAAGTAGTGACAACAGGTAGTCAGCAGCTTTTGAATATTTGTATAAAAATAACAGTATTCCACAAAAAACCTCCGGAATTTCCGGAGGTCTTGTGTTATTTAATGCATCGCTTCACTCAGATCCAGCTTTTCTTTGCTTTTCCTTTCTTTTATGAACAGGATAAACGGTATACATATTAAGAATATCACCCCTAAATAGAGGAAAACATCCATATACGATAAAACCGCTGCCTGTTTCGTTACCGTTAAATCTAAAATTTTATAGGCCGAACTCTGAGCGACGTCAGGAGCCAGTCCTTTTGCCATAAAGCTGGCTTTTAATGCCTGCAGCCTCTGCTGTACATCGAAGCTGTTGCTGTCCAGATGAGAGAGTAAATTTACCCTGTGCTTCTGGCTTTCATTAGCAATAAATGTAGTAATTGCTGCAATCCCGAAAGAACCGCCCAGCTGCCTCATCATCCCTGTAAATGCAGCTCCCTGGCCAATTTCCTGCCCTTTCAGCGTACTTAATGACAATGAGGTGATCGGGATAAATAACAATCCTAAACCAGCCCCTCTCACCATAAGCATCCAGAAAAATGCATCCTTGCCGGTATCGGGAGTAAGAATTTTATATCCCCAGAAACTGTAAATAAAGAACACAAATAATCCCAATGCAACCAAAATCTGCTGTTTAGCTCCTTTGGTCAATAATCTGCCAATAATAGGCATCATGAAAGCGGTCGTAAGCGCAGCCGGGATCATTAAAGCTCCGGACTGTAAAGCCGTCCACCCCAGAATACTCTGTGTATATAAAGGAACAATAAATGTAGAGCCATATAATCCAAATCCTAATACAAAAGACATTACGGTTCCGATCCTTAGATTTCCGTTCTTTAATACCCTGAGTTCCACAATAGGATATTTGTAGGTAAGTTCTCTCCAAAGGAATAAAATAAATCCTAAAACTGCCGTTGTCGTAAAGGCTACTATCATTCCGCTTTCGAACCAGTCTTCCTCATGCCCTCTTTCCAGAATAAACTGTAATGAGCCAACGGTAAGCGCCAGTAAGGCAATTCCCAGCCAGTCTACATCCGAAACTTTGCGTTTCTCAGCATACTTCGGGCTTTTTACGAACTGTAATGTCATCAAAGTCGCTGCAATCCCGATGGGAATATTGATATAAAAAATATACGGCCAGCTGTAATTATCAACAATATAGCCTCCCAATGGCGGTCCCAGTGTAGGGCCAATGATCACTCCCAATCCGTAAATAGCCTGTGCCATACTTCTTTTCTCCACTGGATATGACTCTGTGATGATGGTCTGTGAAGTTACTAATAACGCTCCTCCTCCAATTCCCTGGCACAATCTGAAAAATACCAGTTCCCAGATATTGGTAGCATTCCCACATAAAAATGAGAATACAGTGAATATAATAATGGAAGCCGCGAAATAATTTCTACGCCCAAACTGCTGTGAAAGCCAGCTTGTCATGGGAACAATGATCACGTTACCTATCGCATAAGCCGTAATTACCCATCCTACTTCGGAAAGTGTAGCTCCCAGATTGCCCTTCATTTCATTCAGGGCAACATTCACGATTGTGGAGTCTACAATTTCAAGCAGAGCGCAAAGAATAGCCGTTATGGTAATGATGACTCTCCTGGCTCCGTATTCTACTAATGAATCCTGCATAATTTGTCTTGCAATATTTGTAAAATGTACGATGTAAAATGTATAATGTATTGATTTTTTTTGTTTTTAAGCGTGCTAAAGCTCTCTCCTATTAATTAATTAATCAATCGTCGATGATCTATAATTTTTGATATTCCGCAAAGCATCATTCATACATTATACCTCAATACATGAATACGTATTTAATTTAAAGTCACTTCAGCTTTCACATTCATTCCGGTTCTCAGCTTTTGGGCTATCGTCTTATCCAAATTGATGAAATCGATCTTTACAGGCAGCCTTTGTACCACTTTTACGAAGTTCCCGCTGGCATTATCCGGAGGAAGAATGGAAAAGGTGGCGCCTGTTGCCGGGGAGAAAGAGCTTACTACTCCGTTAAATTCTTTGTCAGGAAATGCATCGATCTCAATTTTCACCTTTTGTCCTTCTACCATTTTATCAACCTGGGTTTCCTTGAAGTTGGCCACTATCCATTTCTGATCATTCTTAACGAGACTGAACAATTGAGCCCCGGCCTGCAAATACTGCCCTGCCTGAATAGGAACTTTTCCTACAAAACCGTCTTCAGGAGCAACAATTACAGTATATGATAAATTGAGCCTTGCATTTTCCACATCCACTTCTCTCTGTTTAGCTACTGAGCTGGCAACACCGATCTGTTGAGAACTTGCCGCAGTCTGGGAAGAAGCTACGCTGGTCTGCTGTGCCACCTGGTTTCTCTGGTCGATCAGAACCTGCAATTGCTTGTCTGCAGATTGTTTCGCTGCCAGAGCCTGCTCATACTGCTGCTCTGTGATAGAGTGATCTTTTACGAGGTTGGCGTATCTTTTTAAATCCTGTGAGGTTTTCCATACATTTACCTTTGCAGCTTCAATCTGTGCGTTAGCGGTTGCTACCGCTGCTTCTGATGTATTGATATTCCTGGAAGTGGCGGCAGTAGTCGCCTGAGCCGTTGAAATATTGCTTTTCGCTGTAGCCAAGGCTGCCTGAGCCTGTACTAATGCCATTTTCTGATCTCTGTTATCTAAAATAACCAGCGTGTCTCCTTTTTTTACCAGTTGGTTATCTTTCACTTTTACCTCAGCTACATACCCTGAAATTTTAGAGATCACCGGGGCCATATTGGAAGCGATCTGGGCATCATCCGTTTCCTCATGGGTCTGACCGTAAGAATAGGTTCTGTATCCATAAATTCCCCCTCCGATCACTACAACAGCTAAAATTATCGGGAAAAGCAGATTCTTTTTCTTTTTAGGTTCGGTGGTTTGTGTATTATTGTTTTCCATTGTTGGTAGTATTCTTTTATTTAATTGTTAAAGTTCCGGTTGTTTGTAATAGTTTTCTGTAAGCTAATACAGCATCAGCTTTGGCATTGATCACTCCTACGTTGGCAGAGATCTGTGCTGCATCCGCGTCCAGCAGTTCAGTCATGGTTGCCAAACCATTATCAAACTTATTTTTGGTAATCCTGTAATTTTCGTTAGCCTGTATCGCAGATTTTTCAAACACCGCAATTCTCTGTTTGGAATAGCCTGCATTCTGATACTCCCTGTTGACTTCAAGTCTGATATTATCATTTAGCAGTTCATTGGTCGCTTCCAGCTGCAGTTCTCTCGCATGAGACTGCTTTAAGGCTGAATTCTGCTTCCATAGATTGGCCAGATTGTAAGAAACCCCCACCCCGACATTCACTGCATTATAAATCGTGATAAACTTCGGAGCATCTGCTGCAATGTACCCACCGGTTAATGCAACTGTAGGATAATTTTCTGCTTTTGCTGCCTTTGTTCCCAATTGTGCCGCTTTTCTCTGTTGGTCCAAAGCCTGAAGATCTTTACGGTTCTGCTGTGCTTCATTTACATAATAGTCTACCGGTTTGGTATCCTCCGTTTCTTCTATATATTGAGGATCTGTCTCCAATTCTGTAGTCTGGGGAAGTCCCAGCAGCAGATCCATATTGATATTGGCAATATGGTAGTTGTTCCTGGCTTCCAACAGCTGAAGCTCAATGTTCGATGTCTGAAGATTGGCTTTTAATCGGTCATTTCTGGCGATCAGCCCATTATTTTCCATCTTTAGGAAAGTTTCATCCCTTTTTTCGGAAGCAGTAAGATTTTCTTCTAATACTTTTATCGACTGGCTGGCTTTAAACAGGTTATTATAGGCCTGTGCAACGTTATAGGCAATAGCGATCTTATCATTCTCTGTGCTTAATCTGGCCGCTTCCACAAGGTATTTCGCCGATTCAATCCCGTACCTGATCCTTCCGCCTGCATACAAAGGCATGGAAAGGCTGGCCTGGCCTAAAAATACAGATTTCGGGGCTGCCATTTCACCACCACCGGAAGCACCCGATTCCCCTAAGAATTTAAGGTCTACTTTGGCATTGGTGAGACGCATATAGCTGCCGGAAAGCTTAAGATCCGGAAGCTGCCTGTTTTTTGCATCCAGAAGGTCTGCCGTGGCTTCTTCTATTTTGGCCGCATCAATTTTCAGATTTTTACTGTTTTGGATTCCCAATTGTACAGCTTCATCCAGATTAAGCTGTTTTCTCTCCTGCGCATTGGCACTTATGCAACCTGCAAACAGGGAGAATGCAATCACTGAGTTATTTATTCTCTTCATAACCTAAAAGGTCTTTTAAAATATGTTTTATGTGGTTTTTAAGCTCTGTATAATACTTTTCGTCAAAAACTTCTTCTTCCCCGGTATCATTCAGGAACTCTTTGTACATTCCTTTGGCGTTGAAAGCATAAAATAAGGTACCGCTGACAGTCGCATGAAGCAGGTAGATCGGAGGATTCTTAGTAAAGATCCCTTTTTTCAATCCACTTTCCAGTATCTGTGAATACATAGAGATAAAGCCCATTTTCGCCTGTTTCAGGAATTCCACGATCTGTGGATTCTCAGTATAAAGCTGCTCGCGCTGCATGATCCTGTAAAAGCACTTATGGTTCCTTATTCTTCCTGTAAACTGCTCTACTATTTTCTCTACTTTTTCCCATTCATTGATATCGGTTCTCTCTAAAATATCTTTTGAGAAAAACTGCCCTTCCTTCATCCTGTATTCTACCAGACCTTCATACAGCTTTTCTTTTGAGCCGAAATAATAGGATATCATAGAGATATTCACATTGGCAGCTTTGGCGATCTCCCTTGTAGAAGTCCCTTCAAAGCCTTTCTCTGCAAAAAGCTTTTCGGCTGCAAATATTATGTTTTCTTCTTTTGAAATCATTTTGTATCTATTTTTCTGCTGCAAATGTACATTAAGATTTTATACAAATCAAACGATTGATTGATTTTTTAATTTATTTTTAATTTTAGTTAATACAAGTATTTGAAAATTACTATATTTGACTTCAGATAAAAATTAAAGAATTATGAAAAAATTTGTTTCTGCTCTGGCAGTTGTTGGCTTGTTTACATTCAGTTTTGCTCAGGAAACTCCAAAAGGTGGATGCTGCGCTGGTAAAGAAAAAAAGGAATGCTCCGTAAAAGATAAGAAGGCATGTAGCGATGATCATCACAAATCTTGTGATACGAAAGCTAAAACAGCCGAAAATGAAAAGACCAAGACAAAAACTACTGCAAAAGCGAAAAAAGCAGCTTAATATTTTATAGTATTGGCAGACAGCAATTTTGTCATTCCGCATAAACCCGGACTAAATAGGTACTATTACTTGTCGAGATTCTTCACTGTGTTCAGAATGACAAACGTTAATGCATATTAAAAAATTAAAGTCCTGAAAATTTCAGGACTTTTTTATGTGTTCTTATGGATATATCTTGAAAGCTTTATTCCAAGGTCTGTCCATATTATTTTAGGATTCCCGTTCCTTGTCAGGTGCAGGTCGGCAGTATTGATCTCTTCCAAAATGCTTTCAATATTGGCTCCGCTTATAAACCGGGAAAAACCTGTCCAGTTAAAACCGTTCGCATCGATCTTTTTATAGACCAGATCCTCGGACTGATAGTTTTGAAGTAAAGCCAGCCTGAAAATTTCCGAACAATAGTTCAGAAAGTTCTTTTGCTTCTCGCGGTTCCATCCGGATATTTCCCTTGCCCAGAAGATGATACTTTTAAGGAATTCGGGTTTCTTCTTCACTTGGAATGCATCACGCACCCATTGAATAAACAGTTTTTCGAATTCATCACTCTTATTTCCGGCATTTAAAAGCTTAATCGCTTCATTAAGGTTTCCCTGGGCTTCATGTACAATTTCTTTCACTTTTTCATCCGCTACTGAAAAACTTTTCCTCAGGCACGCCTCCAAATCTTCATCATTAATTCTCGGAACTTCCACCACCTGGGTACGTGACAGGATCGTAGGAAGAATATCATTTGTGCTTTCAGCGGTTAAAAGAATGATCGTCTTTGCCGGAGGTTCTTCTAAAAATTTAAGGAATTTATTGGAAGCGGCAATGTTCATTTTATCAGCTCTCCATACGATGAGCAGTTTTGTTCCGCCTTCATAGCTTTTAAGCGAGAATTTCTGGTTCTGGTCATCTATTTCATCTGCTGAAATAAAAAGCTGTTTATTCTCCGAATCCAGGAATGCCGTCCAGTCATCATAGCTCGCATAGGGAGAAGCCAGGATCATTTCCCTGAACTCCTCGAATTTATTCTTACTTAAAGAGTTTTTATTATCTGTATAAACCGGGAAACTGAAATGCAGGTCCAGATGATTCAGGTGCTCTACTTTTGAAGCGGCATGCTCATTTTCTCCACTCAATATTTCTTTGGCATAAGCTAAAGCCAGCGGTAAGGTTCCATACCCTTCTTTTCCGACAAAAAGTTGGGCGTGACTCACCCTATTTTCAGCGATACTGTCTTTTAAAAGTCTTTTCAGGTTTTCCTGTCCGGCTATGTTCTCCCAATTCATGTTTCAAAGATAAAGAAATTTGGGAAAGGTAAGATTGCATATGGCTGATTTATGACAACAGTAAGGAATGTCTGGTAAATTTATAGAGGTTGACGTTCTAATTTAATTTTTAATAATTGTCAAATAATTGTATATTAGAAGAAATTAATAATTAAAAAAACAAATAACTATGGCAAAAATTATTTCCTTGTTCAATCACAAGGGAGGAGTTAGTAAAACAACTACCGTTTTTCATTTGGGGTGGAAATTGGCATCACAAGGCAGAAAAGTGCTTATGATAGATGCAGATCCCCAATGTAATTTAACTGGTCTAACACTTGGTCTTGAAGATTATGATTCTTTACTTAATTTTTACAATGATGAAGAAAATACAGATATTTTTAGTAGTCTTGCGCCAATATTTGAATTGGACGCCACCGAAACAGCTGACAAAAAGAATCCAAATTCAATAACACCTACGGCAAATGAGAATCTTTTTATTTTAGCTGGTAATATCCGATTTTCAGAATTAGATATACAAATTGCTACAGCCCTAACAAGTAGTAGTACAATTCCGATCTTGAGAAAATTTGTAGGATCATTTAATAATTTTGTTAGAAAAATTGCTGATCATAATAATATTGATATAGTATTAGTTGATATGAGCCCAAGTGTATCATCAACCAATCATTGCATATTCATGAGTTCCGATTATTTCATTATTCCTGTCTCCCCCGACTTCTATTGTTATCAAGCAATTGATTCTTTAAGTAATGTTTTGCCCAAATGGGCAATTGATATTGAGCGTTTTAAAGGTACTGGAGAAGATGATTTACCAGAAAATAATCCAAAAATGTTAGGGTTTATAACACAAAATTATAGAATTTATACCGTTAATAAAAGTGACGAAGATGAAACCGATTCTCCAAAGAAAATGTCCAAGGTTTATCAAGATTGGTTAGACAAAATTAATGATATTTTAAACAGTAAACTTGTTCCTGAACTTCAGGAAAAAGATATGATTGTAGATGAAGAATTATTCAAATCGTCTGTAACGCATGGAGATCCTTATCATTTAGCCGGAATTCAAAACTTCAGCGGATTAATTCCTGTTTCGCAAGAAACATCTAAACCTATATATGAATTAACAGAGACTGATGGTAATTGGTCTGGTGCACGATGGAAACATGAAAAAAATGGAAAAGAATATGGAATTAAGGTAAATATTGAGGATGCAAATAAAGTTTATAGTAGTTTAGCGGAAGCTATAACCAAGATGATATAAAATAAAAAAACTCAATTTAGATTGCCCAAAAAACTAAACATTTTAGGGGCATTTATGTAGAGGCATGATATTCTGATTATCTTATTAAATCATTGCAATTTTTGCATAGCACCAATAAGATGATAAGACGAGGGTTTTATATGAATCAATATTTTTATGTACCGTAAGAAAAATACTTCCAAAGATTATTTTTTCTTTTTACTGTCAATTTATCTATTATAATTCCCCTATTTTTCCCTTAACAAACTTTAACCTCATGAAATTTTTACAATTCATTAATATTTAAGATATTTGCGCATTATTTTAAAAATATAGAATGAAAAAAATCTTTGTACTATCATTCATATCAGTCGGGTATTTCCTGAATGCGCAGAACCTGAGTAACTCACCTTATGCGACCTACGGAATTGGAGATGTAAAATATGATAATACGATTGAAACTGCCTCAATGGGAGGAATATCTACTGCTTTTATAAGTGATTTTACCAGCAGTTTCAACTTTGCCAACCCTGCCAATAATGCTAATTTCGAACTTACGAGTATAAGGCTGGAGGCTACTAATGAGAACAATTATTTCAAAACGGACTATAATAATACGAAGTCTACCAAGCACTCCACGTATTTATCTAATATTTCACTGGCTTTTCCATTATCACCAAAAATGAAAATGGGAATTTCCTATCAGCCCTACAGTTCAAAAAGCTATGATATCCTTCATGAGACAACCCTGCTTGACGGGACTATTATGGCCAGCCGTTTCAGAGGAAGCGGTACTTTGAATACGGCTCAGGCAGCACTTTCATACAAAGTCAATCAGGAATTTTCCGTAGGTTTAAGAGCCAATCTGTATTTTGGTAATCTTTATGATACGAATGAATTGGGATATTCCAATGCTGAGCTGATCAACGGATATGAGACCAAAAACAGTATCAAGAACTTTAATTTCACCTTGGGTGCAAGCTATCAGAAACTGAATACTAGCACAGATCGTAAATTCACGATCGGGGCTACCACTACTTTCGGGAATACCAGCAATATGACCACTGAATATAAGAACAGTACTTATTTCTATACTGATGGAGAAGTGAAAGCCGGAGAAAGCATCATTGAAGAGAAGAGAACAAATTCCAAGAATCTTTTACCTCTTCAAGCGTCTGTAGGGGTGGGCTATGGCAGCGAGAACCAGTGGTTCCTGTCTCTTCAGGCTGATTATAAGAAAGGGGAAACTATTTCTTATTTTGGCAATACCTTCGACTTTGAGGATTCTTACAGAATTTCTGCCGGAGGATGGTATCTTCCGAACTACAATAACTTCCGAAACTACTTTTCCAGAGTGGTATACCGGTATGGGGCATTTTATGAAAAAGGAAATTTAAAGCTTGCCGGAAACAATATCAATAAATTCGGGATCTCCGCAGGGGTACTTCTTCCGTTCAAAAATAGCAGCATTACCAGAATGAGCGGCCTTGAACTTGGAGTGGAAGTGGGTAAGCGAGGAACTTTGAATGATAACCTGATCAACCAGAATTTCATCAATTTCAGAATAGGCTTTAACTTTGCAGATAAGTGGTTCAGAAAGAACCTTTATAACTAGAATGAAGTTTTTAATAAATATATCATATAAAAATATAGCATACCTTTTTAGTTGTGCTATATTTTTTATACTGACCTCCTGTGAAGAGGATCTTACCAAGCGGAATGCCAACCAGAGCAAGAACTTTCCTTCGCAGATCATTCATCATGCCAATATCGTCCAAAGGGATTCCGGTTTTGTGACTTTAAAGGCTACAGCTCCTATTATTGAAAAGTACGAATTGATAGACAGTCCGTATATCGTAGCTAAAAAGGGGATGAATATCCAGTTTTTTGATAAGAAAAAACCAAAAGTTCCCGGAAAGATCGTTGCCAAATATGCTAGGATCTTCGAGTACAAAAAGTTTTACGAGGCTAAAGGAGATGTAAGGATTACCACCAATGAAGGCCAGAGATTCGCTACGCAAAGCATCTACTGGGACCAGAAAAAAAAGCGTATTTATACTAAAGATACCGTATATGTAACGATGGAAGACGGCTCAACTTTAGTGGCCGACCACGGCATGACTGCCAAGGATGATTTTTCGGAATATACGTTCTTCAAGAATTCCGGGGATTTCAGTACTAAACAAATTTCCGAAAAACAAAAATAATCCTGCATTTTAAACCATGAAGGAGAATTTAAGAAGTAAAAATAGTTAAGATTAATCATTTCTGATTTTTAATTATCTTACTACTCTTAAACAGCTTATTATATCTTAATGGTTCCAAAAATAAAAGTTTAAACAAACTATAGTTTATTTTAAAAACACCATAGTTATAGTAAGGCCATAAATATGATAATAAATTCTTATGGAAAATTCATTTATCCTATGATCTCAAGGGCTATCGGTTTAATGTCCGGAACCAGCCTGGACGGGTTAGATATTTGCTTTGCACAGTTTGAAAGGCAGGATACCCGGTGGAATTTTCAGATTCTTGAAGCTGAAACGATACCCTATCCTAAAATCTGGGAAGAAAAACTCAGAAATTCCATTCATTTGAATGCCGAAGATCTGTTGGAACTGAATTCCGAATATGGATTTTATCTGGGACAGCTCACTCATGAGTTCATTCAGAAGCACCAGCTTGAAAATATAGACCTGATTGCTTCTCACGGGCATACGGTATTTCACCAGCCTCAAAAAAAATTCACTCTGCAGATTGGCGATGGCAGGGCCATTAAACTGGAAACCGGGCTTCTCGTGATTTATGATTTTAGGTTACAGGATGTGCTGATGGGCGGAAATGGTGCTCCATTGGTACCTATAGGGGACGAACTGCTTTTCTCATCCTATGATACCTGCCTCAATCTGGGTGGATTTTCCAATATCTCATTGAAGACTAATAATAAAAGGATTGCTTTCGATATTGCCCCTGTGAATATTGTCCTGAACAAAATAGTTCAAAAGCTGAATAAGAACTTTGATGAAAACGGGGAACTGGCCAGAACAGGAAAAATTGATGAAAATTTATTAGCTAAGCTGGATTCATTAGAATTTTATAAACATTCTTATCCGAAATCTTTAGGAATTGAATGGTGCAACACCCATATTTTTCCTTTATTTGAGGGTATTGATGCGCTGGATCTACTGGCAACTTTTACCGAGCATGCCAGCAGGCAGATCTCCAAAGTGATCAATGAATACCATCTGAAAAACATTCTTTTTACTGGAGGAGGAACCTATAACACCTATCTGGTTGAAAAAATAAGAGAGAAAACCAAAGCAGAGATCATCATCCCTGAAAAAGAAATTATTGACTATAAAGAGGCATTAATATTTGCATTCATGGGAGTTTTAAGGCTCAATAACAAGATTAATGTCCTTTCTTCAGCCACAGGAAGCTCCACTGATCATAGTTCGGGAATTATTGTATAAAAAAACCTTCATTTCTGGAGGCTTTTTTTGACTTGTTGACAACAACACTATTGCAATTGAGTTTGAATTTTCTAAAGTAATATAGCCCAATTTTGCTTCCTAGCCAAAAACTATTGAATAAACAATAGAAAACAAGAGGCTTAAAATATACTTATACATTATTTTTATTTATTGTTTTGTAAGTATAATCTCATCTGGAAGACGCTCCGGAAAAGGGTCAGCATCATAATACGGGCAATCAGGTGTAATAATATCTGTAGTATTTACAAATCTCCAATTGAGTTTTGCTTAGATAGAATTTGTGAAACTAATTAATTCCATAAATTTTAACTTTTGCTGATTTTAAAATTGACTGAACTGCAATTAAAAAATCTTTGTAAGGAGTGTCTTTATCTCCTTTACTTAATCCATAAACACTATATTCCACAGACGCATCTATACTGCCAAACTTCAATGTTGTATAATCTCCATCAATTACTGTTTGAAAGTCATTCATTAAGTCAATAGGATTAATTTTTAAAATGGCATTTACAATTTCAATATATTCATTTTCCGGTAAGGTATATTTCTCGATGAGTTCTTTTTTCTCTTTTACCGAGTATTTTGTAATTTTTATTTCCGTATGGCTATCTCTTTTACCGAGGTCATAGATAGGTTTGAAAATTTCAATTTTAATATGAGACCCTATTACAATTGAGTTTGAATTTTCTAAAGTAATATAGCCTAATTTTGCTTCCTGACTAAAAACTATTGAAGAAACAATAGAAAACAACAAGCTTAAAATATACTTATTTATTTTATTTATTACTTAATAGGTATCATTTCCATAGCACTGGAAAAGGGCTGTCAAAAATTTATAATATAAAACCATAAAGTGCAAGGGCATATTTTCTCTTCTCTTTATAATAAGGTTTATTATATTTCACAATACACAAAGTTTGATAATATTCTTCAGATATATTTAACTTTACTCTTTGAGAGTTCTTAAATTTTTGTGGTTGTATTAGTGAATAATTAATAAATGGGTATGATGTTTTGTAAGGTAAAATCCATTTAGAGGTTTTATAGTATACTTTTTCAATATAGTTTTGTTCCAAACCATCTTTACCGGTTAAAATACCAATTATAGCATATTTTCCTTTCAAAGGACGCCTATATCCAAACTCATTACAATATTCAGAAGAAAATTCAATTGTGTCATTAATATACCTCCCTTTCAATATTTTTATTATTCTATATTTAGAGTAATATTCTCCGCCACCCATACAATAAGGCTTAGTGATCTTAGGATGACATCTATCATCTTCTTCGTTTTCTATACAATCCTTCCTTTCAGCAGGAATATAAGTGGAAGCATATGGTCTATGATGCTCTTCTATTTTTTCACCAATAAAATAAAACTGATTATTACTTTCTTGTGAACAGACATTATTAAAAACAAAGAATAATATAAAATAATACGCTTTCATAATTACTGCTTGGTAAGTATCATTTCCATAGGAAATGTGCTACCTCCTTGTGGATCATTAGGTGGATTTCTTACCCCCGTATTTTTATTGATTGTAATAACATGTTCCGTTTCATACATATTCATTTTAACCTGGGTAGGAGATAAGCTTTCCAATATCACATCAAAATTTTTATATTTCTTATAATCTTGAAAACGTATAGCAGAAATTTGAGAATGACAGTTCAATATGAAATGGACATTTAAACCGTAGTCTTTAGACAAATCATCAGAAGAGGTATCAGCTATTATTAAACCGTTTTCTTTATACTTATAATACCCCACTAGTCTATCCTCATAATAATCATCATTTCCATATTGATTGAAATGATGCTTTACTTGTTTTGTTAAAGTCAATGTGAATTCCCTGTTCCCATTTGTCCATTTCCATGTCCCTGCATATTTATCTAAAACATTATTGAGATCTTTGTTGTAATAATCTCCTGAGCTACGATCAAAATATGAGTCGCAATCAGTTAGGTTTACTATATGATTTTGTGCTTTACATTGCACAAATAAAAATATGATGGTTGCTAATAAAAATATCTTTTTCATAATTATTGATTTTAAATATTAAGGTTGAGGACATGGTATTTTCTGTATGCTTCCGTCGGGGTTCAGTGTCAATTTTTTCCATTGATTACTTTCATGCTGATATAGAAATACTGAGTTTCCATTACCAAAATCTTTAGTATTGAGCACTTTCATCATCATCTTTTCAGCCATATCTGCTGTATAATCTTGTTTTGTATTCATTTCTCCATCTTTTTCATAAATTTTTTTCATACGATCTTCTGCCAATGCCCTTCCTTCCTTTGTATTGAGATCCATTCCATCAAACAGTGCATCTAATGCAGTAATATCCTGCATTCTTAAAGCATAAGATGTGCCATTAAAATTAACTAAAAACATGGAAAACTCATTTTTCCTAAAGGGTACCAAATATTTATAATGATCATAAAAAGTTACCATATCTACAAACGAGAAAATAGGAATGCCTCCGGGACAATGATTATGCATCCCTGCTATATCGTAATTGCCTTGCATATTTTGAACCCTTTTTGTACCGTCAGCCTGAAAGTTTGCCTGGCTTTGGGTAATAGAATATGAAATCTTTCCTTTATACTTTTCTACTATTACACTTGTTTCGTGCATATCAGGATTGGGCATAGTTACCCTGTTTTTAATGCTGTCCATTTTATGCTTGAATGCTGCATCATCAGTTTTTTCCTTCAGCCTTTCACAATCTGTTTTTGGGTCTTCTACTTCAAGAGGTCCTAAATTCGGCAGGGTAGGTGTTCCGGTATTACACCCTTCCTGGGTTCCCAAAGTAGAATTAGGATTTTGTGGCTGGGTAATGATGCCGTTTCCTCCACAGGGATTATCCGGGTTGGTTCCATTGTTGGGGTTTGTAGGGTTTCCGCCTCCTGTCTCCGGGTAGGTTACTCCCGGTGTGGTTCCTGTCTCTGTACCGCCACCGCCTACCATAGTGCATACACGGGTTACCGTAATCACCAGTACAGACTGTACATCTGCCTCACAGGGGCCACCGTCTTCATCAGAAGCTTCCCCATGATGATGGGCGTTTTCACTACAGGAGGTATAATAAGAAACGGTTTTATAGTAACAGACCAAATCCTGCTTCATGGCAGAGGAATACGTTCCGCTTTCCAATGGGGTGTATTCTACCTTTCCCGTAAGGTCTACGGTTCCCCCTGTATTCATTATCTGTTTTTCCTGATCGGTAAGATGATAAGTGATCAGCATTTCTCTCCAGCTTCCATCCGAAAGAGGGCTTAATACCAGATTTTCTACAGGAGCATTAGCAGGGGCATTCTCTCTTTCTATTTTGAAAGTATAGGTATAAAAATCCGGTCCGTTCTCAATATAGATCACATCATCCGTATTGATGGAAACACCGTTTCCATAACTAATTACTTTCCCAAAAGCATTGGTCTTAACCTCAGCCTCTATCTTTTCTATTTTCGGAAGAAGCCTGTCTCTGTGTTTGCTTTGGTTAAGAGAAATTCTTTTAGAAGTTAATGAAAACGAAGCATTGGAGTTATTCAAATTATCTTCACTGAGGGTTTCTGTTCTACAGCCGAATAGCAGCAATAATGATACTGCTGCAAGCATCAAATAATTAAACTTTCTCATCATTTGTTGAATTAAATTATTTTACAAGTATACAATATTTTCTGTTTCAATAGTATAACTTTTACAAAAAAAATATTACTTTAGCAACTGAAATTACAACGTATAGTTATGGACACCATGGAAGTTATTATAGAAAAAATAAAGGAGTACCGCAAAAAGAAAGGGTTTTCCCATGAAAATATGGCAGAAGAGCTGCACATCAGCCAGGCAGCCTACAGCAAAATAGAAAAGAATGAAACGAAGCTTACAGTAGACAGGCTTTACCAAATTGCTGAAATATTAGAAACTCCCGTGTATGAGCTATTAGATGTAATACCCAACAATATTTACAACCAGCAAAATTTTTATGATGCTTCTGTAGGCTATCAGGATATTCAAAATTTATATCAGGAAAATAAAGATAAGACTGAAAAAATAGAAACTTTATATGAGGAAAGATTAAAAGATAAGGATAAAATGATTGAGCAGTTGCAAAGCGTTATTAATCTGTTAAAAAATAGTTCTACATAAAAAAGCGATCATTTTAAAGATCGCTTTCTATCTATAGTATATGAAACTTATTTATAAGCTTCTATCTTATCCGTCAGGGTATTGATGAAGTTCTGCAAAGGCTTCTCTACCATCATTTTGATAAAAGGATTGAAGTTCCCTTCAAAAAGCATCTGCACTTCAGTCTGGTTTTCATTCACCGGATTCAATGTAGCCGTCAGCGAAAAGTCAAGGCTTGAGCTTGCAGATTTTAAAACCGCTTTTTGGTCAGTAACCTCGTCTATTTTCAAAGCGATCTCAGGCATCCCCTGCAGTCCGAATTTAAAGCCGTTATCTCTGGTTTCAAATTTCTGAAGCCCATCCGGCATAAAATCTTTGTAATTTTCCGGAGATTTCAGGAGTTCTGACAATTCTTTAGATGATTTATTGACAATAATTTTTCGTCCTTCTAAATTCATTTTTTATTTTTGTATTTAAATTCTTACAAATGTATAAAGTTTTTGTGAACGAAAAAAAATTATTACTGTCGAAGCAGCCTGAAAATCTGGAAAAAAGACTTGAATATGAAAATTTCACAACTTTAGAAATCGGATTGGATCTTTTAGAGAACACATCAGCCAAAGAGCTGAATATCTATGGAGAAAATCTGGATGATATTTGGAAGGAATTTCAAAACCTTTTCAGGATCATAGAAGCTGCCGGAGGGATCGTGAGTAATCATCAGAAAGAAATTCTTTTTATCAGGAGGCTCGGCAAATGGGATCTCCCGAAGGGCAAAATGGAAAAAGGGGAATCCCGGGAAGAATCTGCTGTAAGGGAGATCGAAGAAGAAACCGGCCTGAAGGATGTGGAGCTGGGCCAGTTCATCAATACCACCTACCATATCTATGTGGAAAGGAACGGCGAAAAGATCCTGAAATGCACGCATTGGTTTGCCATGAACTTTAACGGCGAAGACACTTCGAAACCCCAGATAGAAGAAGGCATTACGGAGGTAGCCTGGAAAAATATTTCTCAGATAGAGAATGAGGTCTTTCCTAATACTTTTAAAAATATTAAGCTTATCATCAAAGAATTCCGGAGCAATACATAATATATAATACATAATAAAGCTACTGAAGTTCCTAAAAAATAAAACCACAAAAGTCACAAAAGTTTTTTTAACATATGAGTTTTTTCTGAACACTTTAGTTACTTAACTTTCAAAATCATGCTGTTTTAAAGTGTCACATAAGCTGAAGATTTTAACTTGGCTCTATTGGATTAAAAAACTAATGTGCTCTTGTATACACAACGGCACTAAGCTTTATAAAACTAAAGTGTTTATAAATACTTTTACGGTTATTAGGATAAAATTCAGATAAATTCTGCTGCTTTTTCCAGAGAAATCCCTCTTGAGGCTTTTAATAGAACATTATGGGACTGTATCTTATTCTGTTTCAAATATTCAATCAATTCATCTGTACTTTCAAAAGAAATGGCAGAAGAATTAATATTTTTGAAGTTTTTACCAACCGTGATGATCTCATTGAAACCTAGTTCCCCAGCCAGTTGTAAAATGCTTTCATGCTCCCCGGCACTCTCCTCTCCCAACTCAAGCATATCTCCGATAATAATGGTCTTACTGCCTTCAAAAGTGATAAAATTGCGCAGAGAAGCCGCCATAGAGCTTGGATTGGCATTGTAAGTATCCAACACCAATGTTTTATCCTCTTTCTTTACGATTTGGGAACGCATATTGGTAGGGGTATAGTTTTCTATCGCATGCTTTATCTTTTCAATATCAACACCAAAGTGGAGCCCCAGACTCGCTGCTGCACACAGATTGGTAAAATTGTATTCCCCGGTAAGCTTAGACAGCATTTCTACACCCTGATACACTAAACCTACGCAATGCTCTTTTGAAAACAATCCGAAATTATACTTTGAGCTTTCTTTTCCGAAAGTTATTTTGGGTTCGTACCCCTCCGTCTTTTCTATCTGAATGGCATCGTTTTCATTAACTAAAATAGTTTGATTGTGATTTTTCAGGTAATCATAAAGCTCAGACTTCCCTTTAATAACCCCCTCGAACCCTCCAAAGCCTTCTAAGTGGGCCTTCCCGAAATTGGTTATATATCCGTAATCGGGCCGGGAGATCGTACACAGTAATTCTATTTCCTTCTGGTGATTGGCTCCCATTTCTATAACGGCTATTTCATGCTCCGGTCTGATGGACAGAACCGTTAAAGGTACCCCGATATGGTTATTCAGATTACCAAGGGTATACTGAACATTAAATGTTTCTGAAAGCACCGCATGAATCAGCTCTTTGGTAGTGGTTTTGCCATTACTTCCGGTAAGTCCTATAACCGGAATACGGAGCTGGCTTCTGTGATGCATTGCCAGATCCTGCAAAAACTGCAATGTAGAGGGAACATAGAAAATATTTTTGTCTTCATTTTCAAAATCTTTCTGCTCTACAATGACTGCCAGCGCACCCTCTTCTACTGCTTTCTCCGCCAGGGTTGCCGCATTGAAACTTTCTCCCGAAAAGGCAAAAAAGATATCATCTTTTTGTATTTTCCTGCTGTCGATAGTAACGTTATTCGATCTTAAAAATAAAGGATAAAATTGTTCTATATTCATGGTTCAAAAATAAAAAAACCTTCCGGATATCCGGAAGGTTTTTTATAAGTATTTTTTGATAAATATTATCTTCTAGTTCTGCCTTTGTCATTTGCTCTGGCATCCTGAGCTACACGGAACCCAACCCATCCATAGGCTCTGTTCTGTTCTTTATATCTTCTCTGTCCCGGATCCAGCCAATAAGCCATATCCTGCCATGAACCTCCTTTGATTACTCTGATATCATTAGATACACCGGAAGTTCTTTCTTTAGTATCTTTCTGGAGAACAACTTTACCGCTTCCGTCTACAATAAATCTTTGCTTAGGAGCATTGTACATATCGTATGATGAAGTAGAGTCTCCGGCTCTGTAATATTCAAGAGAAGACTGTCTGTCCCCGTCTCTGTAATTTCTGTAGTCACCAATAGTTTCTCTTTCAAACTGTCCCGGTAAATTTTTATATACCAGCCTTCCGTCTGCTAAAGTATCATATTTAATGGTACTTTCATCTACCATTTTATAAGTACCGTCACCGTTTCTTACAACAGCCTGCGGCATATTTCCTCTGTAGTAGTTGAAATCACTGAAATCTTCATCAATAATTGGTCTGTATACATCCGCTGTCCATTCAGCAACGTTTCCGTACATACCATAGATTCCTAAATCATTAGAAGGATACTGTCTAACATCTGATGTTCTTGCAGATCCGTCATTTTTCCATCCAGGAATACCAGAATAATCTCCTTTACCCATTTTGAAGTTTTCAAGGAACATTCCTCTGTCTCTTCCTTTAGTCCCTCTAAGGTTTTCGATAGCTGGTTTTTTACTTATGTATTGGTTATATTCTCTGTTTTTCTCCATACCCAGTGCTGCAAATTCCCATTCAACTTCGGTAGGAAGCCTGAATTTCTGAACCATGGCAGCCGTAGGAGCCCTGTTAGCAGCAAGAAGTCTTTGGTTGGTCGTTTTCATACCTGTTCTTTGCTGTAACCTTTGCTCATTGATATATCCCTGCATTTCAGGATCGTTCGACTTGAACTTATCCATATTGAACGCAGTTCCTCCCTGGTTGTTAGACTCATTGATATATAAATCCTTAGCAATGATCCCTGCCTGCATTAAGGCTTTCTCGTTCGCTCTGTCCGTTAACCACTCGCAGTATCTGTTTGCCTGGATCCAGGAAACCCCTACTACAGGATAGTAATCGAATTCCGGAGAACGGAAATACGTGTCATTGTAATCATTTCTTGATAGTTTGTTCTCCCATAATAAGGTATCCGGCAATGCTCCATTGTAGATCTCTTTAAAACTAGGATCACTTGGTGGGAATACATACTTCAACCATGTAAGGTATTCACGGTATTCGTAATTAGTAATTTCTGTTTCACCGATGAAGAAAGAACTTACCTGCATTCTGCGAGGAGAGTTATTCCAATCGTGCATAACATCATCTTTCACTAATCCCATTGTAAAAGTTCCACCTTCTACATATACCATCCCCGGCCAACCTTTTTGCTTTTGTTGCTTTCCTGCAAAAAACCAACCTTGTTTTTCGTTTGGTTTCCAACCTGTTTTGCTGACAAATTTTTTAGTACCGCCACCTTTGCTGGTTCCTGAACCACCGCAGCTGGTTAATGCAAGTGTAGAACTTAATGCTATTAATGAAAACAACTTTAGTTTTTTCATAGTCGATATAAATATTTTCAAAGTACAAAGAAAAAATAAATTATTCAATAAATCAAGTAAAGATTTGATTTTTTTGAAAAACGATAACAAATTAATTTTATTGCATTGCAAATTAATTATAAAATTTTCATTTATTTTGTAATTTAGAAATTTCAAAAACAAATATGAAACAAAAAATCACGCTTTTATTTCTAATTTCTTTTGTATCAGCACTTTACTCTCAAAGGGTAAATATTGAATGGGAAGGCTCTAAAATCCTCGATTTTGGTGATACAAAATTAAATCTTCCAAATTTCAAAAATGAAGGTTTTTCTTTCAGCCAAAATAACATTTTTATACAAACTAAACAAAAAATAGGAGAAAAGCAGTTAAAAGTTTCAAATCCGGTTTGGGAAACGGTTTCCAACAGGGAACTATATGAGATCAATAAAGACCTGCTTCCTGATTATGAAGTGGCAGATGTTTCCTATTATTATCAAGAAGGTGAAAGATATGCAGGCATCAATGTTTCTTTATTCAAAAACGTAAAGGGAAAAATACAGCGTCTTTCCTCATTCGAAGTTTCTGAAACAACAGAATCCAAAAATCTGGGTGCCTATAAAGTAGGAACAACAACCAATCCGCTATCCAGTGGTAATTTTTATAAGATAAAGGTTGACAAATCCGGTATTTTTAAAATCACCAGCCAGTTTTTAAGAGACATCGGGATTAACCCCGCTTCGGTAAATCCAAAGAATTTAAGGGTGTATGGGAATGGAGGCATCATGCTTCCCGAACATAACCAGGATATAAAATACAGCGCATTACAGGAAAATGCTATTGAAGTAATAGGTGAAAGTGACGGAGTATGGAATGATGGGGATTATGCCCTGTTCTATGCCCAGGGGCCTAATGGATACAATCTCTATGACAACTCTAATGGGAGCGGTTTTAAAAGAAGGGATACCCGAAATGACAGAAGCAACAACGTCAAAAATATCTACGAAGATTTTTCCTATTATTACATTAATGTAGATAAAGGTGCAGGAAAAAGGGTTCAACCTGTTGATATTACCCTTCCTGCTAACTTAATTACACGATATGACAGCTATCAGGTAATCAATAATGATCAGAAAAACCTCCTGAATGTAGGAAGACTATGGGTAGAAAATACCCCTGTTATTACCGATAAGGCAGTAACTTTCACTACCAATTCCCCGATACAGGGCGGAGATCAGATCAGATACAGGGCACAGGTTATAGGCTTCAAGTCCCAGCAAAACAGTATTGCTTTTGATATCAATAATCAAAACCCTTTATCTGTAAGTGTTCCGCCCAATTCGCCTACTTACGCTTTCGAGTTTTTCCCGGCAAGGTATTCCGGGATCATTACCAATTTACAGGGAAGTCAGATTTCAATCAATCTTAAACCCAATATTGCAACCAATCCCAATGGGGCATTTTATATAGATTATGTAGAAGTACAGTATAAGGAAAACCTTGCATTCAATGGTTCTCAGATGAATTTCAGGGATTTTTCTCTTGTAAGCGGAAGCAACACGGATTACGGATTCAGCATTACCAACGCTTCAGGAATAGAGCAGGTGTGGGATGTTACGGATATTACCAATGCCAACAAAAGGGTGAATAAGGCGACCGGAAATTCTTTTTTTAATTTCGGTTATACTACTTCGGATCAGAATTTCAATAATGAATTTGTTGCCTTTAGGGCTGATGCAGCCTTTAGTCCACAATTTGTAGAAAGAATAAGCAACCAGGATCTTTCCGCATTGCAAAATGTAGACTACTTAATCATAACGGTTCCGGAAATGATGGGGCAGGCTCAGCGGTTAGCCAGTTATCACCAGACCAAAAATAATTATAATGTACAGATAGTAGATGCAAACAAAATCTATAATGAATTTGGCAGCGGCAGCAGGGATCTTACTGCAGTAAGGGATTTTGTCACAAAACTGAATACTCCTCTCGGAGCTTTAAAATACGTATTCATCTTAGGAGATGCTTCTTTTGACTATAAAAACAGGATTGCCAATAATTCCAATGTTGTTTCAGCGTATGAAAGTGAGGATTCCGCAGATTTCATCAGCTCTTTTGTGACAGATGATTATATTGTAATGACCAAGCCCCAGACCACTTCTTTTATCACAAATAACCTGCCCGACCTTCCGGTTGGAAGAATTCCTGCCGCCAACGCTACGGAAGCAGCCCATATGATAGATAAGACCCTGGCCTATTACAATGCGTTATCCGGGCAGTCCACTCCTTTCGGGGAATGGCGTATGAAACTGGATTTTGTAGTGGATGACGATCATAATGAAGATGCGAGCAGCCCCATACCGTTTCATACTTTCATGAATAATTCTCTGGTGAATATTTTTGAACAGCCGGGAAATAATCTAAAGGAATATAACGTAAGAAAACTATATCTGGATGCTTTCCAGGCACAAAGTACCGCAGGCGGACAAAGATATCCTCAGGTAAATCAGGCTATTTCCAACGATATCGGAAACAGTCTCTATCTCTTCTATTTCGGGCACGGAGGCATTAACGGATGGTCCCAGGAGAGGGTGCTTACGTCTGATGAAATTCAAAACTCCAACAATTTCTCTAATGTATACAGCAGATTCCCTTTCACATCAACCATTACCTGTGAGTTTACCTTATGGGATGAACCGGGAACATTTTCAGCCGGGGAACGATTCATTAAGCTGAAAGATGGCGGGGTTTCTACCATGATCACCTCAAGCCGTGCCGTAAGTATCGGGTATGGTATTGACTTCACTAATTTATATACTCAGGAAATGTTCAGGCTGGTAAGTGATGATTTTACATCTTTAGGGAATGCCTACCTTAATGCTAAAAAGCTAAAGGGAAGCGATCCCAATCACCTGAAGGTCAACTTCCTTGGCGATCCGGCTATGAAGCTAAGCAGACCTCAAAGATTACTGGTGATCGATAATATTGAAACTCCGGTACCAGGACTAATCAGAGGATTGGATTTTGTAAAAGTGAAAGGACATATCAATAATCCCGGAGGTACCCTGAATACTTCCTTCAACGGAAGAGTGGTGATCAACATTTTTGATAAAAGACTTAATAAACACACACTGAATAATGACGGCGGTATGACCGTATTGAATTATACCGAGGAAGGAAGCGCTATTGTAAAAGCTTCCGGAACGGCTGTAAATGGTGTCTTCACAGTAGAATTCTATGTTCCGAAAGATATCAACTATGCCGTAGGCTCTGGAAGAATACTGGGGTATGCAGATAATAAGGCTATGGATGTATTCAATAATCAGGCTGTACAGGTAGGAGATATAAATCCTAACGGTATTAATGATAATGAACCCCCGAAAGTAAAGCTGTATATGAATAATACCAACTTTGCAGATGGGGGTATTACAGATCAGAATCCTATGCTTCTCGCCTGTGTTACGGATGATACGGGAATCAATTCTACAGGTTCCGGTATCGGGCATGATATTACGGTGTACCTGGACGGGCAGATCATCAATACGATCGTACTGAACGATTTCTTCTCTTCCGGAGAAGGGAACGGATGTTTAAATCCAAGTCTGGCAGACTATCAGAAAGGAAATGTAACCTATCCTTTCCGAAATTTAGCTATCGGACAACATCAATTAACATTTAAAGTTTGGGATATAAACAATAATTCGACGACTGCTACGTTAAATTTTGAAGTTAAGGATGAATCTGACCAGCATTTGATCATCAACAGACCGCTAAACTGGCCAAATCCTTTTACAAACAAAACGTATATTCAGTTTGAACATAATTGTGATGATATTTTGGATGTGAATGTTCAGATCTATACGATAACAGGAAAACTGGTGAAAACAATATCGCAGACGGTAATGGCAGAACCTTTCCTACAGGGCTTTAGAACGCCTCGCCAGGCTATTGAATGGGACGGAAGAGATGATTTTGGGTCAACTGTTGCAAAAGGTACGTATATTTTTAAGATATTTGCAAAAAGTCAGAATCAAGAAAAATGTAAAGGAAGTGCCACAGCTGTAGAAAAAATGGTACTTTTGAAATAATTTTAAAATAACTCAGACAATAATATTAACGAAAAACTGATAATATATAAAAAACAACATATGAATTTAACTACTAAACTGTTATTAGGAATTGGTTTAAGTGCTGGTTTTTTAGGCTATTCGCAGGATTTGAGTAAAGTAAATCCAGTGCTTACCGGAGCTCCTTTTCTAAGGATCGCACCGGATGCCAGATCCGGAGGTATGGGAGATCAGGGGGTGGTTACCTCTCCCGATGCATTCTCACAATTCTGGAACGCAGCGAAATATCCTTTTAGCAGAACAAGTTCTTCCGTAGGGATCAACTACACTCCTTACATGGGAAAACTTACCAATGATGTATTTTTACTATATGGTGCATTCCATAAATTTTTAGGCCAGGAAGAAAGATCTACTATTTCCGCAAGTATTTACTACTTTAATATGGGAGAAGTGGATCTGACTCAATTGGTGGGTAATGAGGTAGCTCCTATGGGTACATCAAAACCAAACGAATTCTCAGTTGACGTTGCTTACGGACTGAAGCTTTCCGACTCCTACTCTATGGCTGTAACCGGTAGGTATATCCGTTCAGACTTAGGCGGAAGTTTCAATACCGATAATACCATTAAACCGGCAAACAGTTTTGCAGTAGATGTTTCTGCCTACTATACCTCTCCCCGGTTCTCCAGTTTCGGAGGGTATGACGGTAAATTGAATGCAGGTCTTGCTATTCAGAATTTAGGTCCTAAATTAGACTATACGGGAGATGAAGAATCAAGATCCTATCTTCCTACCATGGCCAGATTAGGTATCGGATACGATATGTACCTGGATGACTTGAACAAAGTAGGATTAAGTGTTGAAGGTTCAAAAATCTTAGTTCCGGGATCTGAATTTACCGGTAATTATGATGCTAACAGAAAACCTATTTATGAAATTCCTAATGTGGGTGTGATGTCCGGTATCGGGAAATCTTTCAAAAATAAGAACAGTATCATGTACAGTGCAGGTCTGGAATATTCTTACGACAATGCATTTGCAGTAAGAGGAGGATATTTCCACGAAAGCGAGGAGCAGGGAGCAAGACAGTTTGCTACAGCAGGTATTGGGTTAAAATACCGTTCCTTCGGGCTGGATGTTTCTTACCTGATCAATATGTCTAAAATTAATACCGCTTTGGATAACACCCTTCGTTTCGGACTAACCTGGAACATTGGTGAAGAAACCTCTAATGTGGATAATTAAAAAATAGTATAGAAAAATATAGAAAAGCCTCATAAAATGAGGCTTTTCTGTTTTTATATATCAACAGATCAATCAAAAAGCCAATAATGAATCATCATTAAATATATCCCCCCTACCTTATTACCGGACAGCATTCCCCTCCAAAGGAGGGGTGGCAAAAATTCAAAAGAATTTTTGACGGGGTGGTTAAAAAACTCCATTGTCAATTTTAATACATCCAAAAATTCACCATTTACACACAAAGTAAAATTGACAATTCACATTTAACTCTTATTTTTGCAGTATGAACTACGCAGCAGAACTCAAAAAATTTGTAACCAGCCAATATGTATATTCTGCCATCAGGATTACACTGGCCACCGTTCTGCCCTGCCTAGTTCTGGCTCATTTCGGAGTTTTAAAAGAATTCTTCTTATTTCCTCTCGGGACAAGCTTCGTTGCCCTTACCGATCAGCCCGGGCCTTTTATCCGCAGGAGAAATTCGTTAATCTTTGCCATTTTCTGCTTTATAGTTGTTTCCCTTATCGCGAGTCTGGTAATGAATATTAAAGTTCTGGTTATCCTTGAAATCATTATTTTCGGGATGTTTTTCTCATTGATCGGGGTATATGGCCAGAGGCTGGCAGCCGTGGGTTCATTATCCCTGGTGGTACTTGCCATCTTTATTGACGGGCATCTTACAGGAAGTAACATCTTCAAAAGCCTGCTTATTTTCGCTTCGGGATGCATCTGGTTCTTATTGATCTTTCTTATTGTAACCACAATCCAGCCCTATAAACTGGCCAGCCAGATGATTGGCGAGAATTATCTTCAACTGGCCGAGTTCTTAAGGATCAAAGCTAATTATTACCAAAAAAATCCTGATTTCGATAAGCTTACCACACAGGTCATTGCCAAACAGGTAGGAATTAAAAACCTGCAGGAAGAAACCCGGGAAACCGTATTCAAAACAAGGACCATTGTCAACGAGTCTACAACCACCAGCCGTTTATTAATGCTGATGTTCCTCAATTCAATGGATCTTCATGAAAAACTGATGACCTCGGAAAGTGATTATCAGAAACTGCAGCAAAGCTTTGAGGACAGTATGATCCTGGTAAATATTCATGACTATCTCAATCTGCTTTCTGAAGAGATCACCAATATCGGTATTGCACTCCAGAGCGGTACCAGAGCCAGGCCTATGTTCAATACGGAACTTGAACTTAAAAATCTTAATTCTCATTATTTCGAACTCAGAAATAAGCAGCTATCCCCTGATAATCTTGAAAATTTCATGATCCTGCGCCAGATCCTGATGCGTATCAATGAAATCACCAAGGAGGTCAACGAGATCTATAAAGTTTTTTCGCAGGATGTAAAGCTGGCCAAAAGCCTCTCTACAGGATTGGACCTGAGGAAGTTCATGCCTAATGAAGAAAAACTGAATTTCAAAGTATTAAGGACTAATATTTCACTTTCTTCATCACATTTCAGGCATGCTATAAGGATCACCACAGCTTTACTGCTTGGGTATCTGTTCTCATTCTTTCAGCTTTTAGGAATCGGGCATACCTATTGGATACTCATTACCATTGTAGCCATTTTAAAGCCGGCTTATTCCATCACAAAACAAAGGAATCTTCTCCGTCTTTACGGTACTATTGCAGGAGCCCTAATTGCTTATGCGATTTTATATTTTATAAATATTAATGGGGTTTTATTTTCCATTCTGCTGCTCAGTATGATCCTGTGTTTCAGCTTACTCAAAGGACGGTATTTTTGGGCAGTGCTGTTCATGACGATCTATATTTTCTTAAGCTTTAATTTCCTTAATCCGGGAAATGTGAATGTCATATTTAAAGACAGGATCATAGATACCATTGTAGCCGGAATTATCGCTTTTGCCGTTTCCTATATTGTTTTGCCCGTATGGGAGCATACCCAGAATCTGGATCTCATGAAAAAATCTGCAGAATGTAACCTGATCTATTTCCAAAGTGTTGTTTCCAAATTCCTTCAGGAGGATGTGGATATTGAGGATTATAAAATGAAGCGCAAAAATGCGATCATTGCCCTGGCCAATCTTTCGGATAACTTCCAGAGAATGATCTCCGAACCTAAAAACCAGCAGAAAAAACTGGAGGTGGTTCATCAATTTGTGGCTACTTCACATCTTATTACAGCTTATACCGCTTCTCTTTCACAGTATTCCCAGAACAACAAAGAATTTCCCGAAATAGATACGGAAAGTTGGAGCCGGAAAATAGAAGCGGAAATGATGCAGACCGCCACCCTTTTAAAAGGAGAAAAGATCAATGAAACCTTAAAGATGGAAAGCCGTCTGGAACCGGAAGACTCATCTATTGAAGACCTGCTGTTGAAAAGAAAAACGGAAATAGAGGAAAATGATATTGTAGACCGAAGGGATCCAGATAGGATCTCCCATTTAACGGAACTGAAAAACATCCACGATATTCTGGAACTTATTTATGATGTAACCAAAGAACAGCGAAAAGTAATTGAAAAATACAGCAACGAAGCTGAATCTACTCTTCCACAATCGTAAAACAATATTCATCAAAGAACTCCACCCTGGCCCTGAACTCATCTGAAAACTGGTCGTCATATACCCTGCATTGGATGTGATGAAGGTGTTTCAGCTCAAATGGCCTCACTTCATAGTTTTTCTTTAAAGACCAGTATTTGGAATGATGGATCTTGTACATGCTTTCTTTTACACTCCAGATAATGGTATAAAAGGTGTCTGCCTTATCCTCAGGTATAAATCCCCTTTCGTTCTCATAGGTGAACTTATCGATTACCCTTAATATTTTCGGATTAAACTTTTCAATATCAATTCCGATCTTATTTTTTGAGATCGCTATAGAGGCAAAAGGAAAAGAATGGGTAATTGAAATTTCAGCATCCTGAGGAAAAAGAAAAGGCTCCCTTTCTTTATATAAGATCTTAGACTCTGGTTTCAGGCTTTTCAGCAGTTTCCTTACCATCAGAACCTCCAAAAGCTTCTTGGGATGGTAATCTTTTACTTTTTCAGCATTTTCAGGTTCTAAAAGCTCATCCATATTCAACTCGTCATTCTCATCGTACTTCCATACGAGAATGGTGGCATTGTCATCAGAAAAATCTCGATAAAGGGGCATATTTTTGGTCAGCAGGATTTTAGTTTGTAAATTTGCAAAAAATTTTTCAGATAGATGGAAACAACAACTCAATACGTTCCTTATAAAGTAAAGGATATTTCCCTGGCAGAATGGGGAAGAAAAGAAATTACTCTTGCTGAAGCAGAAATGCCTGGTCTGATGGCGATCCGTGAAGAATACGGACCATCTCAGCCACTTAAGGGAGCAAGAATTGCAGGATGTCTTCACATGACGATCCAAACGGCTGTGCTTATCGAAACTTTAGTAGCTTTAGGCGCTGAAGTTACCTGGTCTTCATGTAATATTTTCTCTACTCAGGATCATGCTGCTGCTGCTATTGCTGCTGCCGGAATCCCTGTTTATGCATGGAAAGGTTTAAATGAAGAGGAATTTGACTGGTGTATTGAACAGACTTTATTCTTCGGTGAGGACAGAAAACCATTGAATATGATCCTGGATGACGGTGGAGATTTAACGAACATGGTTTTTGATAAATACCCTCAGTTCACTACAGATATCAAAGGGCTTTCTGAAGAAACTACAACCGGAGTACACAGATTGTACGAAAGAATGAAAAACGGAACTTTGGTAATGCCTGCGATCAACGTAAATGATTCGGTTACCAAATCTAAATTCGATAATAAATACGGATGTAAAGAATCTGCAGTAGATGCTGTAAGAAGAGCAACAGATGTTATGCTTGCAGGAAAAAGAGTGGTAGTTTGCGGATACGGAGATGTAGGTAAAGGTACTGCTGCTTCATTCAGAGGGGCCGGTTCTATTGTTACGGTTACTGAGATCGATCCGATCTGTGCTTTACAGGCTGCAATGGACGGTTACGAAGTTAAAAAATTAGATACTGTTGTAGATAATGCAGATATCATCATCACTACTACAGGGAACTTCAACATTGTAAGAGGAGAGCATTTCCTTAAAATGAAAGATAAGGCTATTGTTTGTAACATTGGTCACTTCGATAACGAAATCGACATGGCTTGGTTAAACAAAAACTACGGACATACTAAGTCTGAAGTGAAGCCACAGGTAGATATCTATACTGTAGAAGGTAAAGAAATCATCATATTAGCTGAAGGTAGATTGGTAAACTTAGGCTGTGCAACAGGACACCCAAGTTTCGTAATGTCTAATTCTTTCTCTAACCAGACTCTGGCTCAGATCGAATTATGGAATAACTCTGCGGCTTACAAAAATGAAGTGTATATGCTTCCTAAACATCTGGATGAGAAAGTAGCTGCTTTACATCTTAAGAAATTAAGCGTAGAATTAGAAACCCTTTCTTCTGAACAGGCTGAATATATCGGTGTAAATGTAGAAGGACCATTCAAGCCGGAGTATTACAGATACTAGATTGCTATCCTGAATAATTTATTACAGGATCTTAAATACTATAAACTCTCCATTTTTTGGGGAGTTTTTTCTTTTTGACCACCCCGCCTTTCAGGCACCCCTCCAAAGGAGGGGAATGGATACAATAAAATTCCCATATTTTAGTTGTGACATACAATCAATTAAAAATGATATATTTGATTCTTTAAACAAAAACATTATAATTAATGAAAAAACAAAGAGTATCAAATGCATTCGTGGCGGCGTCATGGATCGCATTGGGAGCAGGAATGGTCGGCTATATTGTAGGTCTTGCAAGGGCTGAAATGCAGCTTAATGAGAAAGGATATTATTTCACTATTCTTCTTTACGGTCTATTTGCCGTAGTTTCTTTACAGAAAGCCGTTCGTGATAAACTAGAGAGTATCCCGGTTACAGATATTTATTATGGGATCTGCTGGTTTGCCACCATCTCATCCATTGTATTGCTCACAATTGGATTATGGAATGCCACTCTTCTCCCGAGTGAAAAAGGGTTTTATGCATTTGCATTTTTACTGGCACTTTTCGGTGCGATCGCGGTGCAGAAAAATACCCGTGACAATATGATACAGGAATAAAAAATAATTTAAAATAAAAACGCTCCGAATGGAGCGTTTTTTTATTGATCATATTGATTGGGGTGCTGTGCTTTAATATCGTTTACAGTTCCCAATACCTTATCTTTTAAAGAATCCTGATAGTGCTGAAGTTTTCCGGCAATGTCCTTATCCCCGCTTCCTAAGATCTTTGCCGCTAAAATCCCGGCATTTAGAGCCCCGTTCAAAGCCACAGTTGCTACGGGAATTCCACCCGGCATCTGAAGAATGGATAATACGGAATCCCAGCCGTCAATGGAATTGCCTGACAGGATAGGAACTCCGATCACAGGCAAAGTCGTACAGCTTGCTACCATTCCCGGAAGATGGGCTGCACCGCCGGCTCCGGCAATGATCACTTTTAATCCTCTTTCCTGTGCTGTTTTTGCATAATCGAACATCCTTTCCGGTGTCCTGTGAGCTGAAACCACTGTAAGTTCATACGGGATATTTAAGCCTTTTAAAAAACCTGCTGCCTGTTCCATGATCGGTAAGTCGCTCTGACTCCCCATAATAATTCCTACCATTTTCAATTTATTAGATGTTCAAAGATAATCAATTAAAATATGTTTTTAGAGTTTCCCGGATTACAACAAAATTGTAAAGAAGCTAAAAGGCTAAAAAGTAAAAAGGCAAATTGATAAAATGTTAACGGCAAATCGTCAGTTTACAAATTCACTACTCACCATTGACGATTCACTTTATTCACTTTTAATATCTTTTGGTTGAAGTATTGAATAAAGCTTAATATCTTTGTACCATCACTTCCTGTATATTTTGAAAGACTATAAACTTATACTCGCCATCTTTACCGTTGCTATTGTCTGGGGTACTACATTCCTCGCCATCCGTATTGCAGTAGAAACCATTCCGGCATGGTTTGTAGCCGGGATCCGCCAGTTTCTGGCAGCTATTATCATGTTTCTTTTACTGATCTATAGAAAACAATTCAGATGGATCGGATGGAAGAATTTAGGATATCAGATCATTTTCTCCATACTGATGCTTATTATCGCCAATGGGATGACGACTGTAGCAGAAGAAACGGTAACAAGCAGTTTAACCTCCCTGATCAGTGCCTGCTCTCCTATCGCAGTTTTTCTGGGAAGTCTGGCTTTGGGACTTCAAAAATTCAGTTTCAGGGCATTGGCCGGGGTATTGATGTGCTTCAGCGGCATTCTTTTTATTTTTTGGGACGGTATTAATGATCTGAGGAATCCGGATTATGCATTGGGAATTTTCTTCCTGTTTATTGCTATTGCAGGATGGGCATCGGGAACTATTTATACGAAGAAACTAAATATCCAGAACGGAAATATCTCATTAAATCTTTTTTACCAGTTTGCATTTGCCGGAATTGTACAGATCATTTTGGCCTTTCTGTTTTCTGAGGATTATAATTTCGGGAACTGGAGCACCAGAAGTATTTCGGCTATGCTTTACCTTGCTGTTTTTGGTTCTGTTGCTGCTTTCTTTGCTTTTCATTATGCATTGACGAAAATTTCCCCGGTTCAGGTTTCTATTCTCGCCTATATCAATACCATTATCTCTATATTTTTAAGCTGGCTGATCCTGGATGAAAAAATTTCCGCTAAATTCCTTATTGCTGCAGTTTTGATTATCTTAGGGGTGTTTATTATCAATTATAATCCTGAAATGTTTAAAAAGAAAAAGATTGGTTAAATAATGCTTTAATTATGGTTGAAAAAAGAAAATTTAAGTTTATTCTTTTTATTATGTTATTGTTTTGGGGAACGCAATTAAGCTATGCATGTGATTGTGATTCTCAGGGAAGTTTTTTAACAGTTGCCTCAAAAACTGAATTTGTAAGTCTAGTTAAAATAAAAAAATATCTGACTTTCAAAAAAATCTATACCGAAAAAATACCAACGTCTATGGAAGTTGAGATAATTCAAATTTTTAAAGGGAAAGAAACAAGAAAAAAAATAATTGTCTGGGGAGATAATGGAAATTTGTGCAGACCTTATCTTTCGAAATTTAGGGTTAACAAACATTATGTGATCGCATTTTATTCAGGAATAAAAGGAAGTGATGATTTTGGTCATAAAGGTGAAAAAAACAATGACTATTTTATTTCAAGTTGTGGCGAATATTGGTTAGATGCAGATATTAATGAAAGAAATGCTCAAGGCCTTGTTTTGAATGATAAAAAAAGTATTAGTTTTAAGGAATTGGATGTATTTTTCGATAAAAATTAAAGGTATAATCTTTTCTGTTTTGGCAGGAGATAGAAAACAATTACATACCTTATGTTAGAATAACAATTCATATAGGTTTTGTGATACTTTTGGCTGGAAGACAAAAAATTAAAAGTAGAAAAAAAGACCGCTTTCGCAGTCTTTTATGATTATCATTCGGATATCACTCTTATCATCCCCTTCACTTTAATCAGCTTCTCCATCAGTTCCTCCCGGGAATCAGCGAGAACATTGATATGCCCCATTTTTCTGCCCGGCTTGGTTTCTTTCTTACCATACAGATGAACATAGGTTTTGGGAAGCTTCAGAACATTTTCCATCCCTTCGTAGATTACTTTTCCGGCATGGCCTTCTGCTCCTACAAGATTCAGCATTCCGCTGTAGGTTATGGTATCCGTATCGGCTAAAGGCAAATTCTTTACTACCCTGTACATCTGCTCAAACTGTGAATTGACGTTTCCTTCCTGGCTTTGATGTCCGGAATTATGTAATCTGGGAGCTGTTTCGTTGACCCAGACCTTTCCTTCTTTATCCAGGAAGAGCTCGATGGCAAAAAGCCCCGGAGAATTTACCGCGTTCAGGAATTTCTCTGTAATCAGACTGATCTGCCTCTCCACATCTTCATTAAGGAAAACCGGGCATATATTGAAATCCAGCAGGTTCAGTTTAGGATCTGCCATCATTTCCGTTACCGGGAAAGTCTTCGTTTCTCCGTTTTCATTTCTGGCTACGATCACGGAAAGCTCTTTATCTATATCTACCAGGCTTTCTATTACCGAGGGATCTTTCCACAGATTCCGGTAATCTTCTTCAGTCCTGATCACCTGAACGCCCTTACCATCATAACCGCCGGTATTCATTTTCTGAACAAAAGGCAGCGGCATGATGATCTTCTCATCACCGTTCCAGACCACCTGGAATTCCGGGCTGGGAATATTATAGGTTTTATAGAATTCTTTTTGAAGGATCTTCTGCTGGATCGTTTTGATGATTCTGGAATTCGGGACTACTTTTACACCCTGATTTTCCAGCTCGGCCAGCGCATCTGCATTCACGTGTTCAATTTCTATAGTAACCACATCTTTGTCTTTACCGAAATTCAGAACGGTTTCATAATCATTGAAATTCCCCTGCGTAAAGGATGATATGTTATGACATGGTGCATCAGAAGCCGGATCGAGGGTATAAAATTGGTCATCGTACTTCAAGGCACTCTGTATAAGCATTCTTCCCAGTTGTCCGCCTCCTAAAATTCCTATTTTCATTTTTATTGTATTAGATTTATTTAATATTTGTGATCAATGTAAATTCTTAAATTTAATCTTTAGATTTTTTCAGAGGGACAAACCTACTGTTTATCACTGCATTGTATCAATGATACTCTGCCTGAATGTATCTTATCGGATCTTATCGATTTTCAGATACCCTAATCCCATCGGGTTTTCCTGATTTTCCGCATCTGATCTTTTCAGAATGATCGTATACTTTTCTTTCATTTTTGCCGGCAGGATGTCATTCACATTGAAAATATCATCAATATCCACTCCATGCTTATCATCGATGTGGCTTACTGCATTTTCGAACCCCATGGTCTTATAAAATTCTGTTTCTTTCACTTTCTTCACAACCTCTCCCATCGACTTTCCTACCATCAGGTGCTGTTCATGAAACTCTTCAAAATGTCCTTTCTTATACCCTCCTAAATTGATAAAATACAACTGATCTTCGGAAGAAACATCTGTTCTTTCAACAATTTCCACTTCATAGCCGTCCACAAACCTGACTTCCTGATGGCAATCGATATGGATCTTTCCCTCCGCTTCCGTCCAGAACTCTTTTATATCCGGAACAAGGTCTTTGAGGCTTTCCGCAATCCCGAAAAATACATCGTGCTGTTCAATATTCCTTCCTTTAGGGGTTGCTCCAAGGATGATATAGAATAATTTCATATCACTTTTAATTTCTGCAAAAATACGCCAAAATTATCTTTTTTTAAAGTTTGGCAGAGAGCGTCAATAGTTTTATATTTGTAACATGTCAGAAATCATCATTCTCTTTCTCGGGGCTGTTTCAGCCGGCCTTTTAGGTTCACTTACAGGTTTAGGGGGGGGAGTTATCATTATCCCTTTATTGACATTGGGTTTTGGGGTTCCCATGCATTATGCCATCGGGGCTTCTCTAATTTCGGTGATCGGTACCTCTTCCGGTGCAGCCGTTGCTTTCGTTAAGGAAGGCTTTACCAATATGAGGATCGGGATGTTTCTGGAGATCGCCACTACTGCAGGAGCTGTTGCGGGAGCTTTGGTTTCCGGGATGCTCAATCCGAATACCATCGGGATCATTTTTGCCAGTATCCTTCTTCTGACTGTTATCCTTAATCTTAAAGGAAAGCCGGATCATCAGGAACCTTTGATCAAAGGAAGCCTTGAAGACAAACTTAAATTATACGGTACTTTTCCGGATAAAGGAGGAATTATAAAAGACTATTCTGCAAGAAATACCATTCCCGGATTTTTAATGATGATGTTTGCGGGCACAATGTCCGGATTATTAGGAATAGGCTCTGGAGCCTTGAAAGTCCTGGCCATGGATAATATGATGAAACTTCCTTTTAAAGTATCCACCACTACCAGCAATTTTATGATTGGGGTAACGGCAGTGGCCGGTTCACTGATCTATTTCCAAAGGGGAGAAATCATTCCTGTGATTGTTGCTCCGGTACTGATAGGTGTTGTAGTGGGAAGTTTTATCGGATCTAAAACCCTTATGGTTTCCAAGACGAAAAAACTGAAGACCTTCTTCGCCATCGTCATTACCATTTTGTCAGTATACATGATGTATAACGGTATAAATCAGAGTTTCAGATGAGAAAGAATTTCACAGATGCCGATCTGAACCGTTCCGTAGGAAATCTTCTGAGACTGGGGGTTATCCTGTCTGTTATCACGTCGTTGGTTGGGTTTATCAAGCTTTTCCTGGAAGGTTTTAAAATGCCTAAAAACTACTCTTTCCTTGATATGGGAACTTCTTCGGAAAAGGTATGGGGACACTTCTGGAATTCTTTATGCAAAGGAGAAGGGATGGCTATTATTCAACTTGGGATTCTTTTACTAATCTTCACTCCTTTGATGAGGATCGTTTTTGCCCTGATCGGGTATCTTAAAGAAAAGGATTATACTTATGTCATCATTTCGTCCATAGTACTTGTTATTATGGCGATAAGTTTCTTTACGGGATACGCTCATTAATTTTTATCCGGCATAGAACTCTAATGGCAGCCTGTCGGGATCCTGGGTAAAGAAAAACTCTTTTCCCGTGAATTCATCATTACGGATCTCCTCACAGCTCAATCCTTTTTCTACCAATTCCTTTCTTTTTTCGTGTACATTGTCAACGGAGAAAGCCAAATGACGCAAACCACATGCTTCAGGGTGTGAGAGTCTTTCAGGAGGCTCAGGAAACGAAAATAATTCAATGACATAGTGATCTCCAATAGCCAGATCCAGTTTATAGGACTGCCTTTCTTCGCGGTAAACTTCCCTGATAATACTCAGTCCCAATGTTTCCGTATAAAATTTTTTTGAAATTCCGTAATCGGAGCAGATGATGGCAATATGATGGATCTTCATTTTCAATTTTATTTTACATTCGGGCAGTTGTCCTTTCTTCTGGTATCAATTAAATACTGGATTTTCCAATGGTCATTTTGCTTTACCAGTTGAAAACTATTGGCTCCGCAATGCGAGAATTTGCCTTTATAATAGAATTGATAAGGGGTAAAGACACTCGCCAGATTTCCATCCACATGAATGGCTTCTATGGTTATCCTTTCGTCCAGATCATCTTTTGAAACTTTGGAAACAGTAGAAATAAAATCCTGAACATTGTCTGTTTTCACTGCTCCTTCTTTTGTGATAGTCTGAAAAATGGCACCTTCTGCGAAAGCCGATTTCAGAAGCTCAGGGTCGGCATTTTTCATTGCCTTAAACAAGTCATGGATGGGCTTTTCAACCTCCTGATTCCCGGATTGCTGCCCAAGGCAAAAAGTGCTTAATAATAAGGTAAAACCAAGTATTCTGTTCATATCTTCTGTTTTAAAGTCGAATAAAAATAGGGAAATATATTAAGCTATTTAGAAATTGGAATGACAAAATGGGTTGTGGTTAGGTTGTGCAGAGTTGAGACGACTTATTTAACCACCCCGTCAAAAATTCTTCGAATTTTTGACACCCCTCCATTGGAGGGGAATTTTATTTTAAAATTTCATTATATCTTTTACCACACCTTTTTTCTGGGTAAGCTGTAATAGTTCATCTTCAATGTAGGTAATTATTTTTCCTTCGGAACCATCATTTGGGAATAGAAGATGAACGTTTGCGCCTGCATCCAAAGTAAAGAATAACGGCAAGCCGGTTTCTTTCCTGAAATCCCAGATCTTATTAATGACTTCCAGTGTTCCGGTTTTCATGAGAATGAATGCAGGATCACTCATCATCATCATGGCATGCAACGTAAGGGCCTCATGCTCTACCAGTTTGATAAAGCTTTGCATATCCCCGTTTTTCAGGATCTCTTTCATCGGGACAAAGTTTTCCCTAGCTTCCTGAAATCTCTTTTCTGCATATAGATTGGTTTTCATCAGGCCATGCCCTACTGTGGAAGAGACACTCTTCTGCCCTTCATGGATCAAAAGCACCCAGTCATTAAAGTTCCTGAAAATCTGGTGAATCTCAGCATCCGGATATTTTACGGCATACAAATCTGAACTTTCTTCCACCTCATCAGACTCTCCCCAAACCACTAATCCGTTATATAAACTTCTGCATGCGCTTCCACTTCCCAATCTCGCTAAAAAAGATGCTTTTCTTAAAGATTCTTCTTCAAAAGTTTTTCCTGAAAAAGCTTCATCCAGTTTCATTAGGCATTTGGCAATCGCCCCAAATCCGGAAGCGGAACTGGCAATCCCTGAACTGTGCGGGAAAGTGTTTTCTGTATGGACGGTGTATTTTCCTTTTAAGATCCAAGGCAGGTATTGTTCTATATTCCTGAAATATTTTTCAATTTTCTCCGCAAATTTCGGTTCTTCTTTTCCGGACAGGAAGGTCTGTACAACAAACGGTTCATCAGCAGAAAATTCCATTGTAGTATTGGTTTTACAATGGTTCAGGGTATAGCTGATACTTGGATTGGCCGGAATCTGCTGATCATATTTTCCCCAGTACTTGATCAGGGCAATGTTTGACGGACAGCTTTCCGAAACGGTTTGTGTACTTAGATTAAAATTGGGGTTTCCCAGAAATTCTTGTGTTGTCATAATTTAATTTAAAATGATAAAACTTCCTGTTTTAACTATAAAATTTACAAAAGGTTAAGATCAGAATACTTTAAGTTTAAAATTAAAAGCTTACTTAAATCTTTGATCTTCAGCACTGCTAATTATTTGCTATTAATCATCTGCTTTGTCGTACTACTGTAAGCATCTTGGCTGCGTCTGTGTTCCTTCGATGTCAAAATGGGCTTTTGTTTGGTTGTCAGGGTTGAGACTGATTATTTAACCACCCCGTCAAAAATTCTTCGATTTTTTGACACCCCTCCAATGGAGGGGAATTTTGCCTTCCATTATTCCCTGATATTTTATTAATCACTTTCGGGAAAATCTCATATCGGATCGAATGATAAACTTATTTACATTTAAAAAACTTTTGTAGTTTTTATAGTTGAGTTTTATTTAATACATTTTCTCTATAATATCAGCATATTTTTTCAAGACCACATTTCTTTTTACTTTCAGTGTAGGGGTAATTTCTCCTGTACCGATCTCAAATTCCGAAGGCATCAGGGTAAACTTCTTCACTTTTTCAAAATCAGAGAGATGTTCCTGCAGTTCTTTGATCTTTTCTTTATAAAGATTAACGATCTGGTCTTTCTTCACTGTTTCTTCCCAGTTGGTAAACGGGATATTGTTTTTATTCAGATATTCCTTTAAAAATTCAAAATTCGGGACGATGAGGGCGGACACAAATTGTCTTCCTTCTGCAATCAATACGATCTGCTGGATATAGTTGTTATTGGTGAGAAGATTTTCGATCTGCTGGGGGGCAATATATTTTCCGTTAGAAGTTTTCATCAGGTCTTTGATCCGGTCTGTGATGACCAGATTTCCTTTTTCGTCAAATTTTCCTGCATCTCCTGTTTTGAACCAGCCATCTTCCGTAAAAACGGCTCTTGTTTCTTCCGGTTTGTTATAATACCCTTTCATGATACCGTTTCCTTTTACCTGGATCTCATCATTTTCCCCGATGCGGACTTCTACACCCGGAAGAGGTTTACCGCTTGTGCCGTGCTCAAAATGAATCAGCGGGAAAAGTGTTAATGTTGCCGTAGTTTCCGTCAAGCCATAGCCTACGGTTATATGAATACCCACCGATTCGAAAAATAGGGTTACTTCCGGGGATAAAGATGCTCCACCACAGGGCAGGAACCAAAGCCTGCCACCCATTTTTTCTTTAATTTTACTGAAAACCATCATATCCGCTATGGATTCTTTAAGTTGTAAGCCTAATGGAATCGGATGTTCATTTCTTTTCAGTTCTGCGATCTGTTTTCCCGTTTCCACAGCCCAATTGAAGATCTTTTTCTTTAATGATGATCCTTCTTCTGCCTTTTCCAGTACGCCGGCATATACTTTCTGGAAAAACCTGGGCACGGCACACATCATGGTAGGCTTTACTTCTTCCAGGGTTTTTGCGATGTTCTTAGTATCTTCCAAAAAATAAACCCTCGCTCCGCCATACAGGCAAAGCAGACTCCAGCTTCTTTCAAAAACGTGGCTTAAAGGCAAAAATGCGAGTGAAAGCTCTTCTTCAAAGTTTTTAAATCTGAAGAATTCAAAATGGGCATCGAAGGCTTTAAGGAAATTCCCGTGGGTAAGGATGACGCCTTTCGGGGTTCCTGTAGTTCCTGAGGTATAGATCAGAGTAGCCGTATCACCGGTTTCTTTTTTGCAGATCTCCAATTTGGGAGAGGCTTTGGCAATAAAGTCTTCCAGATAAAAACTGCTGAATTCTTTTTTGATCCAGACCGCTTTTTTGGACACAATAATAGTTTGAAGGCTGTTCTCTTTTTTTAAAATTTCAAGGCAGGCATCGTATTGCATCTGATCTCCTGCCAAAATAACTTTAGCCTGCGAGTCATTGATAATATACTCCGCCTGCTCGGCATTATTGGTAGAATAGATAGGGACCGTAACCGCACCTACAGCCATGGAAGCAAGGTCAAAGATGATCCATTCGGCAGAGTTATCCGAATAGATGGCTACTTTATCATTTTCCCGGACTCCTGCGTCCTTCAATGCGCTGGCAGTTTTAAAAACGATCTCTGCAAATTTTTTCCAGCTCAGCTCTTTCCAGGTTCCATCTTTCTTTTTGAATCCAATGGCTGATTTTACAGGATGTTTTTCTACATTTTTATGGATAATGGCCTCTGCAAGATTCATTTATTTCTTCTGCTTTTTGTCATTAATATAATTATTAAGATGAAAATCAACGCTTTCCTCTACGGGAATGAACTGATAATCCAGCTTTTCTTTAATTTTCTGATTGGATATGGTGTTGAATGAAGTGACGGATTCTATATTGGATTTTGTGATCATTCTCAGCTTCGGGATGAGCCAGCCGAAGAGTGTATTGGCCAATCTTCCGAGGTTTAATTGGGTTTTTGTCAAAATTTTCGGGTCTTTCAATCCAAGCTTTTTTCTGATCTGTTTTCCGATCTCTGCATATCTTTTTCCTTCAGAGATTATGATAAAACGTTCTCCGAAAATATTTTTCTCCATTAAATCCACGGCAGTTTTGGCTACATCTCTTACATCCACATAGGCAGAACCTCCGGAAAATGTATAGCGGTTTTTCTCAAAAATAGGGAAAATCTCTCCACTGCTCCGGCCCCAGCCGCCACTGCCCAGAATCATTCCGGGGTTTATAATTACCGTATTAAGGCCTTCTGCAGAAGCTCTCCAGACTTCCATTTCCGCCAGGTGTTTGGATATCGCATAGGCGGAATGTTCTTCTTTGGGATTGAATTCGGAATCTTCGTCCAGTTCTTCTTTTTCATTGAAGAGATCCAGAACGGCAATGGTACTTACATGCAGAAATTTCTTAACGGTTGAGTTTTCAACAGCATACAACAGCTTTTTTGTAACTTCTATATTGGTCTGATACATTTCTTTATCATCTCCGGGGTCGAAACCGACTTTTGCAGCACAATGATAAATTTCTTCAACTCCTTCCAAAGCATACTGTAGGACATTGATATCATCGAAGTCCACATCCACCCATTCTATTTCATTAAAAAAGGCATCAGGGGTTTCCGTGTAAAATGAATATGATTTTTTCATCTCTTCGAGATTGCTTTCCGACCTTTTGGAAGCACGAACCTTCTTTCCTCTTTTCAGAAGTTCTAAAGCGATTACTCTTCCTAAAATACCCGTTGCTCCTGTAACAAAAACCATTAATTATTTAATTCTCTTTTATTTTAATTTATTTCCCGCTTCCCAGCATGGTTTTCCATATGGGTTTATACACAACATTTCTTATTCCCTGACCGTGATAAGGATTTCTTTTGTTTTTTAATTCACTTTCCTGAAAAGATATCGGTTTGTCCAACGCAAATATATGATCCTTCGGTATTTTCAGGGCAGTGCATATTTCTTTCAGGGATTGGGCAGCAAGTTCATTTACATGATAGACCGCATACAAGTTTTTTTCGGGAGTCGCATTTTTTCTATAATACCACCCGGCAATTTTTCTGTTTTCTGAGTCGGAATAATCCCAACCGCCGGAAAAGCTGATCACCCTGTATACGGATGCACTATTAGCAATAAACTGAGCCATTCCTCCTCCCTGTGACTGTCCGGCAATGGCAATTTTGGTCCAGTCCGGAACTTTTCCTTTCAGATAGTCTGACCAATTTCCCTGAGGATCGTTATCTGAAAGGTATTGTAATAATTTGACAAGCCTCGGAACGATTGCATCCTGAGACTGATCCTGAATTAAGGAAAAACGGGGGGTTCCATAGATCCTCATTCTCCTGAATTCTGATGCACAATCCGGATACAGGTTTAGGGTATCTCCTGTACAAACCTCAGAAACGGCAGGCGTGGTAATAAACGAAACGGCTATTACCTTATAACCGCTTTCTAAGGCCGTGGTAAGAAAATCTACAGGAACATGGCTTGTGGTGCCTCCTGTTCCTGTAAGCCATAACAGGACTTTATTGTTTTTTACCGCCGGATCATAATATACAATATGAGGTTCGTCTGCCAGATGAACGGACCGGTCTAATGTACCGGGTTTTACTTTTATTGTTTTATAAACAGTAGAATCAATGTTTTTTTGCGCTACTATCATTAGCGGAACCCACATAAGGATCATGATCATTATTCTGTTATCAAGAGTTTTCTTCATTACTACCGTTTGTGTGTTTTCACAAAGGTAATATTTTAACTCATGATAACGTATTTTTATCCGGGTTTGTTCTGTTTTATCTTTCTTTTTCTGAATTTACAAAAGTTGATAATCGGTTTATACCAAAATAGTGTTATTTCTTCTGGGAGCTTTATCACACAGGATATCTGCAATACTTCTAGAAATAAGGTTTTCTTCCAGAAGATTATCCAGCCAGAAAAATTCTCCTGCTGCATTAATTTCTATAAAATAATATTCGTCTTCCGGCGAAACTATGATATCTATGGCTCCGTAATCGACATGGTACACATCTAAAAGCTCAAGGATTTTAGCTTCTATATCTTCAGGAAGTTCGGTTGGCACCCATTTATCGATCAGGTTGATCCCGTCTTTACGCCAGTCTACTTTAGCATCATCAAACAGCTGGGAATCTACTTCAAAAGCATAGATATCCTGCCCTACGACGGTGATCCTCAGTTCTTTTTTCTTTTCGATCTTCTTTTGAAACTGCATCGGGCAGTACAACAGGGAATCCAGCTCCTCAAGGTTCTCTTCCTTGATCACATTGGTGAATACCACATTTTCAATACCATCTTCATAAATAGCAAACCCTGTCTGCATCTTCCCGATAACATTTTTATGTTCCAGAATAAATTTTTTGGCTTCTTCCGGATTATTGGTGATGCATGTTTCCGGAATTTTGAATCCGATTTTATCTGCAATTTTCAGTTGTTCTTCCTTACTGTCAAGCCTTCTGTAAACACTCGGCTTTCCTAAGGAATAAGCATCAATGGATTCCAGAAACCCAAAAAGGGTATTTCGGATCTCTCCCATTGCTGCCCCGAAGAATTTGGCATCCAGCTCTTCTTTAAGCCCTGTCCCGAGGTTGTAGGCTCTTCTGTACCATACTGCTGCTATATCATCCAAACGGTATTTTGCGTCAGGGGTTTCCAGGATTGTCATCCATTTTCCCTCCTGAAAAATAGTGGCCAGCTTATTTTTTAAGGGATAAAGGTCTACATCAAAACGTATGACCTCAAAATCGTTTTTCGCGATATATTCCGTTACTTTTTCGATGGAAAAGTTATCCTGTGTATGTGTAATGATTAAAATTTTATTGTTCATTGATTTTCATTCTTTTTATTAGGTTATCAGCTATTTTTTCCGCAATCGGAAATCCTAATTCTTTCTGCAACATGCCCCATTCTCCCTGTGGATTGACTTCTAAAAAATAATATTCCCCGTCTCTGCCTTTGATCATATCTATGGCTCCCAGATACAGCCCCATTTCTTTCATCATGGAGGTCAGGTCATTTTTAATCCTTTCCGGAAGGTCATAAGAAGTCCATGCATGATCTTTCCTGCTTACACGCCAGTCTGCCTGTCCACTGCTGTCGATCTTTCCTGTAAAGAATTCACCGTCTACATATACGATCCTCAATTCATATTCTTTATCAATATAAGGCTGAAAGATCATGGGCGTATAGGCAATATCAGAAATATGCTCCAGACTGTCTTCTTCAATGATCGTGGTGGAAAGAAACTGCTCTCCGCTCATGGATTTCACCAATGCCCCATGTAGCTTGGCAATCGCTTTTCCATTGCAGTACTTATGAAAAAAGGCGGTAATTTTTTCTTCGTCATTGGAAAAAATGGTTTCAGGAATAACCAGATTATTCTTCCCGGCAATTTTCAGCTGATGCATTTTATTTCCGTCAATCTTTTTCTCCTTTTCATAGGGATTGATCCAGGGAAGATCTTCCAAAGCGGTCAACAGATTATATCGAAGACTGCTATATTCATTGAGAAAGATTTTCTCGTACTCTTCATCCAAATCATCCGGAACAGCAATTTTCCATGCTTTCCTGTGCCAAACGGCTTTTATATCCTGAGACCGGACGGTATTTCCCTGCTTGTCTGTCAATTCAAAAGAATCTTCTTTGATACTGATCTTCAGAAGGTGATTCACATGGTCTGAATTCAATCTGAAAAAGGGAATATTCTTAGAGGCAAGGTATTCAAAAAAAATATCGATGTTATAGAAATCATTGGAATGGGTTATACAAAGAATCATAGGAAAACTTTATTAAAAAAGGAAACTTAGATCGTAAGTTTCCTTTATGTATGATTATTGAGTATGTTTTATCTCTGTAAACAACCCATTTTATATGGACTGTACATCATCATCCCCATCCGAAGGGTATTTCTGAGTCTGGGCCATATCATAAAGAGGTTTGGTCACACTATCTCTTGCCGGAATGGTAATACCTGCTCCTCCTTTAACATTTTTAGGCTCTTTAAGCTGCTTTTCCAGGAATGATGCAAAGAAAGGCTTCTTTTTTGAATTTTTGTTTTTCATACTATTTTAATTTGGTGTTAAATGGTTATTACATATCGTCTAAATCCTCATCACTGTCAGAAGGGTATTTCATGGTAACATGATCTCCTCCGGGACGTGTAACATTGTCCTGAATAGCTGAAGTAATAGAATCTTTAAGTGCTGAAGTAACACTATCCTGAAGCGCCGATGTTATTGAACCGGTACCTCCTGTTACTTTCTCAGGGTCTTTAACTTGTTTTTCTAAAAACGAAGCAAAGAAAGGTTTTTTTAACTTTTTCTTGTCCATATATTAATATTTTTAATGATTTGATTGTTCTAAATTACAAAAAATTTAATACCGGAAAAAAAATAAATCACCACTTTAAGAAAATTTTAACACACTTGTAAAACTCGGAAAATCAAGTTAATCCAAGCCCAGAAATTGCTTTACAACATGGCTGAATTCCACCGGATTATCCACCTGTACCCAATGCGCTGCATTTTTTACCGTAACTATCCTGGCCTTCGGAAACTGCTGCCTGATGGCAAACTCATCCTGCGGAAGGATATAGTTCGATTTTTCGCCGGAAATAAACAATGTATCTCCTTCAAAAACTCCAAATTTTATAGCATTGGAAACAAATTCGTTATATTTTTCTGATAATGTTTTGAGGTTGAATCTCCAGTTCAGCTTCTTCTGGTCATCCCAGTACAAGTTTTTAGCCAGGAACTGAATGGTAGACTTTTCAGGGATATATTGCGTCAGCACAGTTTCCACATCACTTCTGGATCCTACAGTATCGAAATCTACGCTTTCCAGAGCTTTAATAATCCCCTGATGATGTGGCGGGTAAGCTTTTGGAGAGATATCCACAACAATAAGCTTCCCCATTTTTTCAGGATATTTTATAGCAAACTGCATGACCGCTTTTCCTCCCAGAGAATGTCCTAATACATGGGCTTTCTGAATTCCGTAATGGTTCATGTAACTGGCAATATCATCCGCCAGGTCATCATGCGTCATACTCTCTGAATGAAAGCTTCGGCCATGATTTCTCAGATCAATAAGGTGAACTGGCAACAGCTCCCCCATATCTTTCCCGAAACTTCCCCAGTTATCGAGCATTCCAAACAGCCCGTGAAATACTAAAAGTGGCGTATTTGATAAATTTTCGCCAAATATTTTTGAATGTAAAATTTCCATATTATAATTATTTAGAAGGAAGTGAGAAGATGGAAACGGGAAGTTAGCTTCAGGCTTCCTTTCTCCCGCCCTTTACATTACCATTTTGCCAGTCTCTTCAGATAAGCCTGCACTGTATTTTCCAGTCCCATATACAAAGCCTCAGAGATCAAAGCATGACCAATGGAGACTTCCAGCAGATCCGGAATATGATCTGCAAAATATTTCAGATTCTCCAGACTCAGATCGTGCCCCGCATTAAGGCCTATTCCGAAATCAGCAGCTACAACGGCTGTATCGTAATAGGGTTTTATAGCCTGCTCTTTATTGATCAGGTAATTTTTAGCATAAGCCTCTGTGTAGAGCTCAATTCTGTCGGTGCCTGTTTTGGCTGCATATTCAACAAGCTGCGGGTCCGGATCAAGGAAAATAGAAGTACGGATTCCTGCACTTTTAAATTCTGCAATAATATCTGTAAGGAAATCCAGATGCTTTTTGGTATCCCAACCAGCATTGGAAGTAATGGCATCATCTGCATCGGGAACTAAAGTGACCTGTTCAGGTTTCACCTCTAAGACCATATCAATAAATGGACGGTGCGGATTGCCTTCAATATTGAATTCCGTTGTAACAAGCGGCTTCAGGTCATAAACATCTTTTCTGGTAATATGCCTTTCATCCGGCCTTGGATGTATCGTAATTCCCTGTCCACCAAATTCCTGGATTTTTATTGCAGCTTCCGTTACGCTTGGCATATCGCCTCCTCTTGCATTTCTTAATGTAGCTATTTTATTGATGTTTACGCTTAGTTTTGTCATTCTTATTATAGATGTTAGATATCAGAAGTTAGATGTCAGACTGATACTTTCAGAAGAACTTCTAATCTCCAATACCTTATTAAATTATTAACTGATTATATGGAAGCTTTATATTAAAATCTGATCTTCAATACCCGGCTTCGTTTTTCTTTATACTTTTACACTTACCTGCATGACCTGCAGGTCAAATTCTTTGGAGGCCACCAGCAAATGATCGAAAATATCTGCCTGGATCACTTCGAAATGCTCCCACTGAGAATCATTGGCAAAGCAATATATCTCTAAAGGAAGCCCCTGTGGGGTAATATCCAGCTGGCGAACCATAACGACTCCTTTTTTATCGATATCGGGATCATTTTCAATATATCTTTGGGCATAATGCCGGAAAACCCCGATATTGGTAAGCTGCCTTCCGTTGATCGTTTTGTCTTTATGATCGATGCTTTCTTTTTCTTTTTTGATCTCAATGCTTTTTTCTTCCAGATAATCGGAGATTAGATTGATCTCTTTCAAACGTTCGATATCTTCATCATTCAAAAATTTGAAGGAGTTGATATTAAAATAAATAGATTTTTTAATTCTTCTCGTATTGGATTCCGACATCACCTGAAGATTCTTTATTTCTGTGGTCAGCAGGTCATAGGTAGGAATTGTGGAAATAGTCTTATCAAAATTGATGATCTTGGTAGTTAAGAGGCTTATATCTGAAATATTCCCTTCAATACTGTATTTCGGAATGCTGACCCAGTCACCTACCTTCAGATTTTTGGAGGTAGCTACATGAATTCCGGTCACAAATCCCAGAATGGTATCCCTGAATACCAGAACCAGAACAGCCGTTATAGCTCCTAAACTTCCTAAAATAGTTGTCCCTTTGATTCCAAAAATAACGCAGATCCCCACAACGGAAAATACGAAAATCCCCATGATTTTGACGGTTTCAGAGATGGCATTGATCGCCATAATCCTATAGTAATCCTGCTTAATGACAAAATAGTTCCTGAAAGCCGTCAATGACCTGTAGAGCATCCCTGCCACCACCAATACAATAGCAAGATCAACAATTCTTTCTAAAAGTGCATAGCTTTTCCGATGCCTCCAAAAAATAGAAATCAGTGCATAATTGGCAAAATACAAAGCCATGAGATGTGCAAAGGAATTGGTGATCTTAGATTGATAGATGGACTTTAAGGCCGGATATTTTTCCTTATCTAAAAATAATTTAAAGAAGCTGTTGATAAGAAATTTCACCACCAGATCCACCAACAGGACAAGCACTGCCAGAAAAAGAAATTTCAGAAAGATCTGAACAGGCAATACAAAATCCGAATGTACATTATCTTTTACAAAATAATGAATATGGTCACTAATGTTCTGCAAAAAATCTTTAGTGTCTTGTATTTCTTCTTTCATTACAGCAAATTTATGAAATTATAGCCGATGTATGCACTTATCCGAAAACATTATGGAGTAACCATTAAAAAAACAAAATAGCATGAATATTATTCAACAAAAACAAACAATTTATATATCATTTTTAAAAATTTTATATATTTATTATGCACAAAATAAAACAAACCATTAAAAATCTCACGAATATGAAACAACTCAACCTTTTTTTAAATACAGTTGTAATTTTTTTATTCAGTGGCTGTAACAGCAGCGATCCTAATGACATTAACGAAGTTACCACCCCGAAAGTTGAAATGGGAAAGGTATCCGGAAAAGTATTATCCAAAAATGGTGCAAAACAGATCGGAGGGGCTTTAGTTTTTACATTCAACGATAAGAACGAAATGTATTATGCCTATTCCAATGCCAATGGCGAGTTTACTCTGGAGGCACCTGAAGGACAGCATACTATCAATATCCAGACCGGAAACGGGTCCAACTTCCGTACGGAGGTGAATGTGGACATCAAAAAAAATGAGACCACTCCATTGGACAATTCTGTAACAAAGCTTAATCAGGTAGCCAAAATGGCCTATGTAAAAGGCACTTATGATGATATTGAAAGTATTGTGACGGGATTAGGATATACGTTGACCCAAATTTCCTACGATGATCTGAAGATTATGAATACCGTAGCACAATATGATGTCATCTTCCTGAACTGCGGTTCCAAACTGGCTGCTACTCCTAACGATCAGCTTGTTTACGACAACCTTTCCACTTTTGTAAGCAACGGCGGAAGTTTGTATGCTTCAGACTGGGCTGTATCTTATCTTACCGGAGGCGGATCCAATTCCAATGCCTGTAATATGCCGGGAGGATTTATCCCGGACACTAAATTATGCTCCATTAACAATGGAACTTCCGGAACTACAAGCAACGCTTCTATTTCGGACGTAAATCTGGCCGGTGCTTTAGGATTTAATGCTCTGGACATCCATTATGATCTTGGAGCATGGCATAAAATAAATAATTATGATACAACCTTTTGGGATGTAATGGTAAAAAAAGACAATGAGGCATTAATGATCAAAACCAATAAATATCATGATTCCACTGCCCCGCAAACTCCTATTGGAAACAGCGCTGCAGACTCATGGGTTACCATTTGCCACAATCCTTCCGGAAACAATCCCATCACGCTTACCATCAACCAGAATGCATGGCCTGCCCATCAGGCACACGGAGATACTATGGGAGCATGCAGCGGCAACAATACCAGCGGAAATATTTTTTATACTACTTTTCACAACCATGCATCCGGCAACATCGGAAATTCAGGGCTGATTCTCCAATATATTATTCTAAATCTTTAATTTCATATTATACAATGACAAGGAGGCTTTTTATAAGCCTCTTTTTTTTATCTTGCAAAAGAAAAAATCTAAACATGGACCTACCATTAATTAATGTTCTCTCCCTCATTTTATTAGTATTGGGAATACTGGGTACTTTCCTTCCTGTTTTACCGGGATTAATTCTCAGTCTTTGCGGTCTGCTGCTTTATAAATATGGAACAGATGCTGATCTGCCGATGATCTATATATGGGCTTTCGGTATCCTTACAGCCATATCTGCGGTCCTTAACTATGTGATCCCGGCAAAAACGAACAGAAAATATGGCGGTACACGCTGGGGAAGCATAGGTTCGGTGATTGGGACCATTGTGGGGATGTTTATTCCTATTCCATTGGGTTTTCTGATCGGGATGTTTGCCGGAGTGTTCATAGGGGAACTGCTCCATGACAGCAAGGATATGGATAAAGCTCTTAAATCCACTAAAGGAGCATTCATAGGCTTCATTTACGGGACCGGGTTTAGTTTTGTAATCGGCGTGGCAATGTTTTTGGTAGTAGTATTGGATATGCTTAAAGTTATTTAAAGCCATGTCACATACAATAATCATATTCTGTTTGGGGCTATTGACGCTTGTCAATTGCAATGCACAAAAAGAAACAAAGGCTCCGGCAAATGTTTCTTCAGCCTCAAACGGCACAAAAGAAATACCACCTATGAAAGAAGGCGGCATCATCTATTTCAATGAAGGTGAAAACAAATTCCTGAAAGAATTTGAAATGAATGTTACGTTCAAAGGGGTTTCCGAAGACAGCCGCTGCCCTGAGGGTGTAAATTGCATCTGGGCGGGAGCCGCCGTAACCCAAATTGAGGTGATGGGCATAGCCACCCGACCCATGATCCTAAACCTTGCCACTTTAGATCATACAGGGAAAAATTATCATCAGTCTGCCGAGTTCAATGGTTATACTATTTCCTTAGCTGAACTTACTCCGTATCCGAATCAAAAGGACGGAACAAAAAACCTTAAGGGAAAATACAGGGCAGGAATTACCATTACCAGGACAGAAATTACCACGAAATAGGCTTTTTTCCTTTGGAAACCAAATATTCATTGATCCTGGAAAAAGGTTTGCTTCCGAAAAATCCTCTGTGAACAGAAAACGGTGACGGATGTGCTGATTTCAGTATAAAATGCTTAGCCGGATCGATAAGTTCGGCTTTTTTTTGTGCAAAAGATCCCCATAATACAAAAACCACATTTTCTTTTTTATCTGAGATCTCTTTAATAACAAAATCTGTAAATTTTTCCCAACCCAGGTCTTTATGGGAATTCGGGGAATGGGCACGAACCGTTAAGGTGGCATTCAGCAATAAAACGCCTTGCTTACCCCAATCATCCAGCTCTTTGGATGTTCTTGCTATTCCCAGATCATCTTTTAGCTCAATGAAAATATTTTTAAGGGAAGGCGGTGCTGTTACCTGTTCAGAAACAGAAAAGCACAATCCGTTCGCCTGATAATCATTATGATAAGGATCCTGCCCGATAATGACCACTTCTACATCATCAAAAGCGGTAATCTCCAAGGCTCTGAAAATCTGATTCCTAGGTGGAAAAACTTTTGTCGTGGCGTATTCCTGCTTTACCTTTTCCCAAAGGTTTTTAAAGTAATCGGTATTTTTTATCGGGGCTAAAACTTCTGTCCAGGTCATATTATAATTTGAGAATTTGAGAATTTGAAAATGAGTTAATTTGAAAAGGTAAGTTTCGATTCGGATATATTTTATTCACGGATATTCAATAATATTTTTCTAAGTTTTTCATAATCTCCATCCTGTCCAAAATTTTCGGTATTTGCAAATGTACCCATAATCTCATTCTGACCACATGTAAAACATATTTTGGCAACTCCGGCAGGTTTTCCTTTTTTCCTAAAAATAAGGATATCCCTGTAAACAGGCATACATTTGGAGTATACATTATTGGTTGTCGTTTTTTCAGTAAAAATATTATTGATACCGTCAAACTCAGATTCACTAATGCGAACTTTATAGTACTTAGCAGGTTCCAGATACATCTTACCAGAAACTAATCTGCCGGTTTTTTCATTTTCATCCGCATAATAATAGTCAATCTGATCGTAATTAAAAAAAACTTTGCCTCCGGTTTCTTTACAACCTATAAGTAAAGACAATATCAGAAAAAATATATTCTTTTTCATAACGACTAATAAATAGTATCCTAATCAAATATACATATGTTTTTTATTCCATACTTTTCAAGCTAAAAACCAAATTATCCGGAAATCCCTCATCTTCTCTTCCCTCTTCCAAAACAAAATGATGTTTAATAAGCAATCCTTTTGAATTTTCATTAAATTTATTGGTAATTGCTAAGATTTCCTGCAAATGTAAGTCATCAAAACCAAAATTTAAAATCGCCTGTATCGCTTCCGACATGATTCCTTTTCTGTGAAAATCAGGCAATAACTCGTAGCCAACCTCAGCAGTTTTTCTGTCCTCAGAAAAATTCCAGAGACAGATCGTTCCAATAAGATTCGGTTGATCTTTTAAAGAAATTCCCCAATAAAAAGTCTGATTATTTTGAACCCGTTCTTTTATCGTTAAGATAAACTGCAATGCGTCATAATTTGTTTTGGGTGAATTTCTCATCACAAACCGATTGGTTACCTCATTACTCCGGATCTTCAAAATATCTTCAACATGGTTTTCAGTAACATCCTTTAAAATTAATCGTTCTGTTTCTATTATCATATTTCAAATGTACTAAAACTTAATAATTACAACATTTTCAAATTCTCAAATTCATTCATTTTCAAATTAAATTCACATTTTCTCACTAAATTTGCATTGTGTATATCAATATAGAAGACTTAAATGAATTGGAGTTTCCGGAGCTGCTTTCGGAAATTTCTCCATTTGCCTATTCTCCGAAAACGAGAGAAAAAATTCTTCAACTTCGTCCGATGGAAATTGACGAGGCAGAACTTTCTTTGAAAAAAACCGCAGAATACCTGACGAGTTTTGAAAGTTCAAATGCGATCCCATTTGATGAGTATGAAGATATTGAGAGTGAATTAAAATTAATGCTGATCGAAAATTTCCGTCTGGAAAATAATGCTTTCATCAAAATAAAGACCATCACGGAACAGATAGGAAAACTTCAAAAGTTTTTCCCTACTATGCCTGAAACTTTTCCGTGCTTAATGGAAGAAGCTGCCGTGCTTGAATTCAGAAAAGAGATCATTGAAAGGGTAGATAAGGTATTTAACCGGTTTGGTGAGGTAAAAAGTGAAGCCTCCCCTGTGTTAAAAGAGCTAAGAACAGAGATCCAGCATGCCAAAAAAGCGATCCAGGAGAACTTCAATCGTGCTTTGTTCAACTATGGTCAAAGTGAATTTCTGGATGACATCCGTGAAAGCATTATTGAGGATCAAAGGGTTTTAGCTGTAAAATCCGGGTTCAAGAAAAGGGTTCCGGGAAGGGTTTTAGGAATTTCAAAAACAGGTTCTATTACCTACATCCAGCCGGACAGTGTGATAAAGCACTACTTCAAACTGCGTGAGAATGAAGAGGAAGAGAAAAAAGAGATTGACAGGATCCTGAGGAGGCTTACCGCCGAATTAGCAGAATTCCAACCTCAGCTTACTGAATACCAGGCTTATATTTTTGACCTGGATCTAACGAGAGCTAAAGCCAAGTTTGCAGAGCTGGTCAATGGTGTTTTACCTAAGATCAACCGCCATAAAACACTGAGGTTAAAAGATGCCTTCCATCCGTTGCTATGGTTAAGAAATAAAGCGGAAAACAAAACTATTTTCCCGCAGACTTTAGCATTAACGGAACATAACAGGATCATCTGCATCTCCGGCCCTAATGCAGGAGGAAAATCGATCACTCTGAAAACAGTCGGATTGCTTCAACTGATGATCCAAAGCGGAATTCTGGTTCCTGTTCATCCTAAGTCCGAAATGTTCTTCTTTGATAAGATCATGACAGATATCGGTGACAACCAGTCTATTGAAAATCATCTTTCCACTTATTCATCCCGATTAAAGAAAATGGCGGGGATCATCCGTGAGGCGGATGCCGATACCCTTCTGCTAATTGATGAGTTTGGTACTGGTTCCGACCCTGAACTGGGCGGCGCTCTGGCAGAAAGTTTCATGGAGTTTTTCTATGATAAAAAAAGTTTTGCCATCATTACCACACATTACACGAACATCAAACTGGTCATAGAACAGCTTCCTAATGCACAGAATGCGGCAATGCTGTTTAATGAAGAGACTCTTGAACCGATGTATAAACTGGAAGTGGGACAGGCCGGGAGCTCATTTACTTTTGAGGTGGCTGAAAAGAATAAGATCCCTAGATTTATCATTCATTCTGCCAAGAAAAAAGTGGAACATGACATCGTCAACCTTGATAAAACGATCGTAAAGCTTCAGCAGGAGAAATTTGAGGTAGAGAAACTAAAATCCGACCTTACAGAAAGGAAGGAATCTATGGAGGATAAACGCGACAACCTGCAAAAGCTTAATGACCAGCTTCAGCAGAAACTCTACAATTTTCAGAAACTGTATGAGGAAGAGCATCGCAAATTACAATTCGGGAATAAGATCGAAGCTTTTATTGAAAGTTATACAAAAGGAAAGTCGCGAAAGGATGTGGTGAAGGATTTTGTAAAGCTGCTGGAGCAGGAGAAATTCAGAAAGATCGGTGCCAATAAGGATGAAAGCAAGCGGCTTCAGGTAGTTAAAAGAAAGATCACCCAACAGCTGAAAAAAGAGGAAATCATAGAAAAGATCGCTGAGACGAATGAAAAGCTGGAAGAACAGCGCAAAACAGACCGTGCTCTCTGGATGAAAGTAGGCCAGCGGGTACGTATCACCGGAAGTACAAGTGTAGGAACCATAGAAAAGATCTCGAAAAATAAGGTAACCGTAAATTACGGGAACTTCAAGACTATGATTGATGCGGATGAATTGGAAAGGATTTAAAATTAATAACAGGCTTTATGAAATTCAGCAGAGAGAACTGGAATTTAAGTGAATATGAAAACTGGCTAGATGCCGATTTTGAAAAGATCAGAGATTTCAATTTAACAGAACCCACCATAGAATGTTTACTGAAAGGCTTTCCTGAAGATGCCGCACCATTCATCAATTTTTACGGTGAAGATAACTTTCTTGAGCTGCAATATGTATCGGATTTTCATGAATTGAATTCTGAAAACATGAATAATTTTGTTATTTTTGGAAGTGACGGAAGCGGAAATCCGATTGGTCTTGACAAAGCTCATAAAGATGCGGTAAAGCTTATAGATCTTGATAATGATCTGAAGATAATAACTATTAACGAAGATCTCTGTGAATTTTTGGAATGCCTTATCACTTATAGAAATTTCATCAATAAAGTCAATGACCTTCATGGTGAAAATGCCTTTTTTGAGGATCGGTATTCATTAGAAGATATTGAGGGCTTAAAAACGGAGTTTGTGGCCATCAATGCCAAACTACCGGAAAGATCTGATTTCTGGAAAAATGAAATCGCCCTGTTAATTGCTAATAAAGGATTGTAAAAGGTAAAACATGAAAAAAACACCCCTAAGAATCGAAGGAATAAATGATAATATCTACGCTGGTTTTGGTACCCGGTTAGCATCATTACTACTGGATGCTATTATTCTTTCTCCACTAATCTTTATTATACTGTTCATTAATTCATTCAGCCTGGACATGTTTTTCTATACAATAGTACCCAACCTATTGTTCAATCTTTGGTATAACATTTATTTGCCCAAACAATATGGAGGCACACCCGGTAAATTAATTATGGGAATGCAAATCTTAAAGCTTAACGGACAGTATATTACATTCAAAGAGGCTTTTCTCAGGCATTTATTAACGTTGATGTTGACTGCTTTTAGTGTTACTTTAATGATTAACTCAATATTGAAAGCTGATGAAGTGACATTTGAAAATTTAAGCTGGATAAAGCAATCGCAGTATTTAATGTCACTTTCACCTGTTCTTTTTACCATTTACAGTTGGGTGAGTAATGCCTGGACCTGGAGCGAACTTATAGTATTATTGACAAACCCCAGAAAAAGAGCTTTACATGATTATGTAGCCGGAACTGTAATTGTAAAAAAAGATTATGTAGAAAGAATTCAACAGGAAATGGCTTCTGAAAATTTGCTGTGATGGAAAGATTATGTATTGATCATGATGAAAAATCTTACCATTCTCCAGATATTCTATGGAAAACTGCTGATTCCCACTGTTTTGTTTTCTTTACTGATCATTTCCCTCACAGGTTTTTCATACCAAAATTTCGGATTGTGTTTTTTTCTCATATTTCCCCTACTTCACTATTTCGTTTATGAAGTAAGGCTTAAAAACGAATATTATTTCTATGCGAATTTTGGATTTTCAAAGCGATTGCTCTGGATCTCAACCCTCGTCATCAGCCTGATTGTAAAAACCATTACCCTGTTTCTATGAGTACATTACATATTGATAGTGTGACGAAATCTTTTGGAAGCAGGAAGGTACTTCAGGATATTTTCTTAAGCTGTAAAACAGGTACAATTACAGGTATTCTGGGCAGAAACGGTGAAGGAAAATCTACTTTGCTTAAAATCATTTTCGGAACGGTAAAAGGGGATCATCAGTTTATAAAGCTGGATCATAAGATCCTGAGAAACCAATCTGACAGAAAGAGCAGGATCGCTTATCTGCCTCAGGAGTTTTTCCTGCCCAAAGGCTGTAAGATCAAAAACCTGATCCCACTCTTTTGTAACAATGAGAATGCAGAAAAACTGTATAAGCTGGATATAATAGCTCCATTTTTGGATCAGACTTCAAGAAGCCTCTCCGGAGGGGAAAAGAAGATCGTTGAAACATTACTCAGTGCTTTTTCCGATGCCGAATTCATATTGTTGGATGAACCTTTTAACGGACTTTCCCCAAAAGTGACAGAAGAAATGAAAAATTTAATCAAAGAGCAAGCTGTGGACAAAGGCTTTATCATTTCGGATCACCGCTATGAGGAGGTACTGGATATTTCAGATGAAATTTACCTGCTTTCCGATACTCACTTAAAGAAGATCAAAGATTTTAAGGAATTGCAATTACATAATTATCTTCCTAAAAATATTTAATTATATATTTGATGCATCAAATATTTTCATGATGACCTCTGTAAGCAAAGCATTTTATATATCAGTATTCAGTCTTTTTTCCCTATCATTTGTAAATGGCCAGCAAAAAGTTCCTTTTGGAGTGGTAAAAGCAGAAGAAGGCTATGCAATGGTTCGTGTTCCGAAAGATAATTACAGAAAAATCGTGGATAAGATCCGTATGCGTAAAGGGGATGTCTTTGTCTATGTAAAACCCGCTCCGGGTGAAACGGAATGGCTTTGGATCAAATACCCTGAGAAACCGGAAACAGAAAAGCTTTTCATAAGATACGACAGCCTTAATAAAGAGGGTATGGTGAATAAAGACCGTGTTGTTTTTATCGACCGGCTGCCTCATTTCACTCCTTCTAAATCGAAAAACGGGAAATCCCTTATTTTCACTGATGATACTGACTCAAAAATACCGGCTGCACAGAGAAGTAAGGTGATCATTGATATTTACCCATCCAATGCCGGATACCGTAAACAGGAAAAAGATGCTGAAGGAAATATTGCTGCAATAGATAAGGTAAAACCCTGGGGAATCGGTAAAGAGCTTCCGGAAGGAATGACCGAGATCAGATCTATAAAGGTTCAGCAGCCCGGAAGAGGCTCTATTTTTGTAAGGGATGCCATCAAAAATCTATTCCAGCCATCTACGGATTTTAACAATATCGGGGTAACCGCTCTCGATAAGGATCATATTTTCCTTTATATGATCAATGGTTCAGGAGAAAACAGGTATGTTACCTTTTGGACGATCAAAGAAGGAAAAGTCATCAGCCAGATTATTTACAAAAATCCTGAATAATTTAACGGAATTCCCGGCTTTATCCTTATTTTTGCTCCTGAAAAAGCTTTAAGCTTATTCATCAATAGAAATTGGTTCTGCCTAACCGCAGATTAAAAGGGAATCGTGTAAAATCACGAGCTGTCGCGCAACTGTAAACTACCAAGGTCTTTATTAATGATCCACCGTGCCCGGAGCATGGGAAGGAAATAAAGAGGGTACAAGCCAGGAGACCTGCCTTTTTCTTTAAACAAAAAACTTTCGCGATCTGAAGTTTATTGATCTGATGGATGTTTCAGGGATTTTGAGTTCCTGCTATCATTCTGTTGTTTGGTATATTTCATTTCGCTTTAATTATAATAAATGAGATATGACTACAGAAGAAAGAATTGAAGCCTCCGAAACCAGAATTTTCAAAGCCGTTTTCCCGAATACGACCAATCATTATGATACGCTTTTCGGAGGTACCGCCATGCAGCTGATGGATGAGGCTGCCTTCATCACGGCTACCCGTTTTGCCAGAAAAAGAGTGGTGACTGTAAGCAGTGACAAAATTGATTTCAAGAAACCTATTCCTGCCGGAACTATTGTTGAACTGGTCGGAAAAGTAGTTCATGTGGGAACGACCAGTATGAGAGTGAATGTAGAGATCTATACGGAGCAGATGTACAGCTATGAAAGAGAAAGGGCCATTGTAGGGGATTTTACTTTTGTGGCGATTGATGAGTTCAAGAAACCCATTCAGGTACTATAATTTAAATAGGTTCCGGCGGCCATTCTGGCCGCCGGAACCTATTTAACGTCAAAACTCAATCATTAAGTTTAGTATTTGAATTCTTCAAAATAAGCATACTCGATATTCTTTATCTTGCCTTGCGATTATTTGAAACTTATTTTAAAACCTTATCCGTTTCCAGGTTTCTGCTTAATAACAGTTCAAAAGCCTCCCCCATTTCGTCTGATGCCCTGCTAATGGCATTTTCCAGCATTTTCCTGATCTGTTTTTCCGTTATGCCAGCTTCCGTCCAGCTTTTTCCGGAAGTATGGGAGTTCAGGATAAAAGGCATAATACGGTCTATAGCACAGGCAAAAACAGCATCCGGGGTCTTTTCCTCCTCAAATTCAAGCCACAGATTAAAGAATTCTGAACGCAAAGGCTCATCTAAAATCCCGAATATTTTCTGTGCAGACAGTTTTTCCCTTTCAAACTTCCCCACCATTGCCTTTTCATCAAACAGGAAAGTATCTCCGGCTTCAATTTCCACCAGGTCGTGAATGGAAAGCATTCTTATCACCCTCAGAAGGTCTATATCAGCTCTGTTTTTGGCATAAGGATAAAGGATTTGCGCCAAAATAATAATCTGCCATGAGTGTTCGGCCGTATTTTCCCTTCTTGAATCATCCGCATTATAGTTTCGTCTCTGTACATTTTTTAAAGCATCAGCAGCTAAAATAAAATCGATTTCCTTCTGTATTTTCATCCTGCAAAAATAGGAATAGTGTTTTAAACTTCTTTGAAGATTAAATCGTAATTTTAAATGAGAAATATACATCATGGCTTCAGCATTTAATTATCCGCCCGAAATCAAAGGGAAAAGAAAACTATATTCATTGCTAAAGGGAGTGAACCATCCGCTTGAAGTATTCAGCAGGAATCATGAATTTGCGGGGGATAACTTTTACATCAATGCTACACTCACCCATAAAAAATTTATTTTCTCGCAGGACAAGGAATTCGTTGAATATATTTTAAAACAGAACCATAAAAACTATTATAAATCCGAAATCCAGTCTGTTACTTTAAGAAAATACCTGGGAAAGGGATTATTGACGAATAACGGAAAGGACTGGCTAAGGCAGCGGAGGCTGATACAGCCCGGTTTCAGCAAGGTAAAGATCATGAATCTGGTTTCGATCATGCAGGATGAGATCGACAGGTCTTTTAAACTTTTTGAAACCCGAAGTGAAACCGATCTCTATGTCTTTTTTCATAAATTAACCTTCAATATTGTAGCTAAAACACTTTTCAGTTCTGATATTGATGAAGAGATGACTGATGAACTCAGCAGGATCATCACAGATGTACAGGAAGTTTCCACCAAAGAGGTGAGACTGCCTTTTTATGCAAAATTTCTGGCTCTGTTCGGGGTAATCCGCAAGGCTGTTATGAAAAGTAAAAAAGCCCGGCAAATTATTCAGAGCATCCTGGACAAAAGAAGGGCTTCCTCTGAGGAAAAGAATGATCTTCTGGATATGCTGATCCAAACCCGGTATGAAGATACGCAGCAGCCTATGATGGATGAGCAGCTGGTAGATGAAATGCTGATTCTTTTTATCGCAGGCCATGAAACCACTGCCAATGCCCTGAGTTTTATTTTTTATGAGATCAGCCGGAACCCCGAAGCAGAAAAAAAGCTGAATAAAGAAATACTGGATGAAGGAGAATCTGTTTTCACCGCTGAATCTTTAATGAAAAGATCATATACCTTAAACATTATCAAAGAAGCAATGAGGCTCCATTCCCCGGCCTGGGCCATTGACCGCGAGGCTCTGGAAGATGACAGCTTTAAAGAATATTCCTGGCCAAAAGGTACCCAGATTATCCTTTATATAAGCGGATTACACAGGAATATAAAATATTGGGAAAACGCTGATGCTTTTATTCCGGAACGTTTTGATGATGAGAATTCCAAGAACTTTCCTTATTATCCTTTCGGAGCAGGGCCAAGGCTATGCATCGGGGAACATTTTGCCCTGATGGAAATGGCTCTTGTAGTACGAAGGTTCTATAGAGATTTTTCTTTCCAGTCGTATCAAAATCAACTAAAGAAAAAAGTTTTGGTCACTTTAAGGCCTGTAAGTGTAAAAGGAAAAATCATCTCAAAATAGAGATTTTTTATCATTAATTTAAATCATAAAATTTTACATTAAAAATAATTCAACTGATTATCAATTAGTTAAAATATTTTATATTATTTTTTTACTACTTTGTATTACATAATACCATTTTATTTACATATCTTTGTAATGTAAAATCGGAAAAGGCTCAACTAGCTAGGAGCACATTCTGAAAATATAACCTAATTAAAAACTTATTAAAGATGAATACTGAAAATACCAAAGCGCAAATGCGAAAAGGAATTCTGGAATTCTGTATTTTAAGTCTCATCAATCATCGTGAAATGTATGTTTCCGACCTTATAGATGAACTGAAAAAAGGAAAACTGGATGTAGTAGAAGGAACACTCTACCCTCTTCTGACAAGATTAAAAAATGGCGAATTCCTTTCTTACCGATGGGAAGAATCTACCGGAGGGCCTCCAAGAAAATACTACCAGATTACAGAAAAAGGCAAGTTATTTTTAGATGAACTTCAAAATACCTGGAACGAATTAACACATTCAGTAAACCAAATCACTCAAAAAATTTAAAAAACAAAGCTATGAACAAGACACTCTCAATAGGACTCGCAGGTTTTTCTTTTACCATAGAAGAACACGCATATATAAAGCTCAGCGATTACCTGAATGCCCTGAGAAGCTCACTGGACGCTTCGGAAGCAGATGAGGTAATGCATGACATAGAGATCAGAATGGTGGAGATCTTCAGAGATTCATTAAATAAACGTGACGTGATCAATGATACGGATGTGGAAAAGGTAATTGCCCAGATCGGGACTCCTGAAAAGATCGAAGAGCAGGAAGAAGCTTATTATTCTGAAAAGAACAGCTCAAAAAACAGCACAGGAACCGCATACTCAGATAAAAAACAGCTTTTCCGCGATCCTGAAAGACAAAAGATCGCAGGGGTTTGTGCAGGGCTGGCCCACTATGTAGGAATGGATATTACGGCCATGAGAGCTATCTGGCTGGGAATTTTCATCCTTGGAATTTTTACGGCCGCTATTTCATCTTCATTAATTGTATTGCTTTACATTATCCTTTGGATCGTACTTCCTAAAGCAGAAACCGCAGCAGATTTCCTGAAAATGAAGGGAAAGCCTATGAACTTCGACAATCTTAAGAATGAGTCCAACAAGTTGGTGCAGTTTGCCAACGAATCTACTCAGAGGGTCGGAGAAATGTATAACGAAAGTAAGCCGTACATCAATAATGCCGGGAGCGGAATATGGAATGTAATCCGTTATCTGTTAGGAGGATTTTTTGGGCTCGTAGCTTTCTGCATGTTGATAAGCTCTTTTGTAGTCTTCGGTTTTATGGGAAATGATGAATTTCCGCCTATTAACCATATGAACTATCTTTTTGATGACGGACAAATGAAGTATGTCCTTATGGCAATGATCGTGATCGGAACTTTAATTCCTGCCATCATCTTCGCTTTATTGAGCATTAAGCTGATCTCTCCGAAAACAAAATTAAGAAATATCGGCTGGGTAATCGGGGCACTGGTACTTATTCTGATCGGTCTGAGCACCTATTTCGGAATCAATATGGCCAAGCAGGACCTATTCTTAAAAGGTGAAAAAGAAGACACCGAAGAAGTATCGATCAATACTACCTCAGACAGCCTGTATATCGATGTGAAGCAGGTAACCATTCCTCAGGAGTTTAAAGGATTTGAAGACAATATCTACTCTGATAAAAAGTCTGTGTTTGAAAAAGACTGGATCCATGTAGATGTTACAAGGAAGGCAGATATAAAAACACCATATTTAATTATTAAAAAGGAAGCCAGAGGGTACAATATCCCGCTAAATATAAGTGTTCCTGTTGAAATTGTAAACAACAAGATCCTTCTTCCAAACTATGTAAAATACCCTTATGACCATAGGTTCAGAGATTACAGCATCAATTATGAGCTTGTTATCCCTCAAAAAACCGTTGTAATTCCTGTTAAAAAAGACAGAATTGATTTTGACGGAGACCTTAATGGAGACGGCATAAATGATGATGAGCAGGATAGAGACGAAGATGGCAATATCAAAATTGAGAACAATAAAATTACCGTGAACGGCTCTACCATTGAATATGACTCTGATGATAAAGACAGCGTTATCGTCAACGGAAAAAAAGTTCCGAGTTCTGACGCCGATAAGGTAATTGACTCTATGAAGTCCGACATCAAAAAAATGAAAGATGTAGACATCAAGATCAAAGAAGGTAAAAACGAAATTTCCATACAAACTAAATAATTAACTGCAGAGAGTGGCAAGAAGGTGTGAATGGATGGCAACCGTTTGAAATTCACACTCTTCTTCTCTCTAAAAGATAAAAAAATATGATTATTTAGTTCTTTATGTTAAAAAAATATTATACCTTCGTGTAGTTATTATAAATTTTTCCAAATCCAAAAAAATTTAACCATGATACAGTTAGCATTAGAAATTGTAATGAAAATCGTAGATTTAATCAGCGGTTTGTTTTAAGAGCGATAATATTTCGATATATTTGTAAAGTATAACCATTTTTTGGTTATACTTTTTTTGTTTTAATACAGGATATTATGAAAAAACTGATAGGCAAACTGATGTTAAAGCTCATGGGCTGGAAGGTTGTTCTGCAAGGTGATGTAAACAACCTGGACCGATGCATCCTCGTTGTAGCTCCACATACCCATAATATGGAATATATTTTGGGTAATTTTGCCTACTGGTCTCTGGAAAAACCTCTGAAAGTAATTATCAAGGATGCCCATACCAAAGCATGGTACGGCGGTCTCGTTAAAGGCTTGGGAGGAATCGGGATCGACAGGAGCCAGAAAAATGATCTGGTGAACTTTGTAGCCAGACAATTTGAAAAAGAAGACTTCAGCCTTGTGATCACCCCTGAAGGTACCAGAAGCTGGGTTCCGAAATGGAGAAAAGGCTTTTATCATATGGCTATGGCCGCTAAGGTACCTATTGTTTTAGCCGCGGGAGATTTTAAAAGGAATATTATTTACTTAGGGTATACCATCCCTTATGAAAAGATTGTTTCTGTTCCATTCTCAGAAATCATGGAAGAAATTCAGAACTATTATATCAAAAACGATATTACCCCTAAAGTTCCGGCCAACTGGAACCCTAATATTATGGGAGATGAGTAATGGGAAGTTAGAAGTTAGCAAAATTACTCATTGCCAATTACTTATTACTCATCATTTATCAATCATCATTTATCACTTATAAAAAATGAAAGGCGAAACCAAAGAAGAAATATTGGAATTTTTAAACAGCTGGGGAAATGTGACGCTGGCAAAAACTCTGGAAATAAAATTTACAGATATAGATCTGGACAATGAAACACTTACCGCTACCATGCCCGTTCAGCCTAAGGTACACCAACCTTTCGGGATCTTACACGGCGGAGCAAGCTGCGTTTTAGCTGAAACGCTAGGATCCAGCCTGTCTAATATTTTTATTGACAGCAGCAAATATTACGGAGTAGGAACAAACATTAATTCTAACCATTTAAAAAGCAAAAAGGAAGGCATCGTTACCGCAACCGCCCGCTTCATCAGAAAAGGAAAGACCATGCACGTTTCCGAAATTGAGATCCGTGATGAAAAAGGAGATCTCATCAACCATACAACCATGACAAATAATATACTCAACAGGTAATTTAAATATTTCAAAACAATGCAAGGCTCAATTTTTTGAGTCTTTTTTTATATTATTGCTGCAACCTTTTTACTTTTAATCATCTTATAAGAAAAAAGAACCATGAAAACTTTAATTTTACCTTTATTATTTTTATTAACATTCTTTATATCCTGCAGAGATAATGATATTGCTGAAACCTTAGAGAAACAGGTTGCTTCTTATGACGTATATGTTTCAGGTAAAGAAAGTGGCCAGTTATGTTATTGGAAGAACGGAATAAAGCATAACATAGCAAATAATTCAATAGACCATGTCCCATCAAAGATATATATATCCGGAAATGACGTTTACATTAAAGGAAGATACGGCTATTGGAAAAACGGAAACTATACTACTTATTATCAGGCTGCGGGCCTTACCAATCAGTCGGTAATTGATATTTTTGATTTTTATGTAAAAAATGGAAACATTTACTTTGTAGGCTATACATGGGTATTTAACAGTTCAGTAGCCGATAAATATGAATTTTGCTATTGGAAAAACGGAGTTAAAACATTATTATTCAAAGATATATCAACCTATAACGACATATGCACAATAACGGAATTTAATTCAGATGTTTATGTAGGCGCTGTAAAAAAAGAAAATGGCATCTATGAAAGTGGCTATTTTAAAAACACAACTTTTTATCCTTTGTTTAGCTCTCCAACGTCCGGGCCTCAAAGCACCAATGTAGTTTCCAACAATGACAACATCTACTTTTCCACACTCCTGTTTTACAAAAATTTACAAACCGGCAATCAGGTAAATATACCGCCATTACCTAGCGGATATCATAGCAGCAATATTCCTGCACTGGATCAAAATGACCTTTATAATAATGGCAGTCAGGATTATTATTACAAAAACGGAAATTTAATTTCCTCTCCCAATTTTTCAAAACCAATCATTAAAGATTTGAAAGTAATGGATCAAAATGTATACATGATCAGAACCGATCCAAATGATACTGAATTTAAAGTATATATTAATAATGTAGAAACGCAAACCATTCAAAATGTAAATTTTGGATCAGGTTTTAATAATATTACTGTTGTAAAACATTAAATATGCCTAAGCAGCACAACTGGCAAAAAATCTATCAGGAATATTCCCCAAAACTTTTGGGGATCTGCCGCAGGTATATACATGATATATATGCTGCAGAAGATATTATTCAGGAAAGCTTTATTACGGCAATACAAAATAACCACCAGCTCAGGGAAGAGAAAATGCTGTTTGCATGGCTTAAAAAAATTGTAGTCAATAATGCTTTACAACACCGGCGGAAAGCCAGTAAGGAAGTTTTTATCATTACCGAACCCTTAGAAATCCCAGATACCTTTTCAGAGATGAGCCATTATTCTGCGTCAGAAGAGAAAAAACACATTTTAGCATATGATTTTACACGGGAAGAGCTCTTATCATCTATTGACAGCCTGCCTTCCCATCACAGATCCGTTTTCAATTTATATTATATTGAAAACTATTCTCATGCGGAAATTTCCAGTCTTTTGGAGATTTCCGTTAATACCTCCAAATCGCATTTATTAAGGGCAAAAAAATCTATTCAGAACTATCTCATTAATACGGTCAGAAACCAAAATATCCCGAAAAGCAGAAAAAAAACCACACAGATCCTTATTTTGTTTGGATTGGGCGGCTTATTATGGGCACAGGCCTTTAAAAGCAAGTTTTCCGATTTTACAATATCTCCTTCAAAAGTTTTTGACATCCCTGAAAACCCTGAATTTAAAGCCTTAGCTTTAGGAACAGATCAAAATCTAAAAAAGAAATTAACAATCAGTGCTACCCTTCTGGTCATTATTTTGAGTTCCATATTTTTATTGAAACCTGCAAAATCATTTCCGCCGAAACATACATACACTGCTCATCCGGCTTCCAAAACAAACAAAGAAAAGACTATTGCTCAAGCAGCAGCCCTAAAAACTGCAACCAGCCAACCCGTCGTTTTTGCTAAAAATTCGGGATATTCGGATTCTAAAGAAGGCAGCCTAAAAGAAAATTTACCTTCAAAAGAAGATGTAACTGCTCTTCAACAAAGATCAAAAAAAACAATTATCAAAGACTCTCCCGACATCCCCAAAAAGGTAATTGTCGTAAAAAAAATCATCCAGAAAGATACTATATTTATAGAAAGATAAAACTAACTTCCACAACCATGTTCCTCAGAAAGCTGCTTTCCTTTTTCACAATTATTTTATTACATTTCTCAAATGCACAAAAACCAAAAACCGACACCGTCTACGTTTATGAAAAGGTGATAGTCTATGACACAGTTTATTTAGAAAAATCTCTAAAATTAAAGCCTGGCACAGTTTCTTTTTCCCATTTAAACATACAGGAAAAAGAAATCAGGAATATCGTCAGAGAAAATATTGCAGAAAATAAAACAAATTCCAATCGGCAAAATCAGTCGGCAACAAGCTTCCAATACGGCATTGAAACCGGAGCCGGGCTGAAAAAGAGCAGTTGGGCAAAAGAACTTTCAGATCAAAAACAGCAGTTTGGAGAAAATATCGGGGCCTGGGTGTCAAAAAATATTTTTGCTTCACCCTTATCAGTAATGCTATCAGCCAATGTTTATTACTGGAATTCCACCTTTGATCTGGACGCCAATAAAGAAGATACTTTTCTGAACGGATTTTACTTCAGCAAAGACCATCAGCCATTATTATTTCAGAAATTCAATAACAAGCATTTCGAGTACGCCCTTCAGCTGAAATTACTCTATGAATGGAAGAATATCCGTCCTTTCGTTGGTTTTCTGGCAAATAAGAATATCTATAAGATGCAGTTTCTGGTTCCGGAAAATGATGTTCTGAACAAATTGGATGACTTCAAGACCCATCAGATCAATTTTGGATTCTCTCTCGGGCTTCAATACCGCTTTTTCAAACGGTTTCTGCTGTCTTTTGATTACCAGTATTGTAAAATGAAGAATGTCTCATTAAAAAATCCATCGTTTGATTTTGACATCTTTGAGACTAATAATACCTTTGCTGAAAGAAAAACCAACTTAGGAATATCTTATATTATTTCTAAATAATGTTTCCGAAAAAGCATCAAGTTAATGATTTACTTCAAGTTGCCATTCAACGAAAAACTGTACACTACAGACAATGATCCTGTTAAAAGTTCTGTAAGCTTTCATTCTTTTGACGGCTTCATACAACAAAATTTCAACGGAAACTGCATTGAAGTAACCCCGGAAAGGTTTGAAAATATAAAACTTACAAATCTGTCCCTGTCAAAGGACAAAAGCCAATTTAATGCTGAAACCAAAGATGAATATTTGCATAAGTTAAACCATGTGATAGAATTCATCAAACAAAATAATCTCCCGAAGCTGGTCCTTTCCAGAAGAAAAATATTCCGGGATTTCAAAAACATTAACCTGAATGAAAGCTTCAAAAATCTTTGCAAATCTTATCCCAATGCATTCCGATATATTTTCATTAATGGAGAAAACTCATGGATAGGTGCTTTTTCAGAAGTTCTGGGAAAATTCAATAAAACGACCCATGAGTTTGAGACCATGAGCCTGGCAGGTACTTTACCGGTTCCGGAAAGCTGGTCTGAAAAAGAAATACAAGAGCAAAAGCCCGTATCATCCTATATCCGGGAAGTTCTTGAAAAATATGCCGGAAAAGTTAACATGTCCGAAACTTATGACCATATTTCCGGCTCTATAAAACATCTTCGGACAGATTTTAAAGTCAAAATTCGTCCGGAAGACCTGGAATCCATTATTAAAGAACTACATCCTACTCCGGCTGTATGCGGTATTCCGAAGGACTTTTGCATAGAAAGTATCCAAAGGTTTGAAAAATCCCCCCGTGAATTGTATGCGGGGTATATCAAAATTGAAACGGAAGAAACCGTTCAGTATTTTGTCAATCTGCGTTGTGCCAGATTATATCAGAACGCAGTTCATTTGTTCGTAGGAGGAGGCATTACAGCCCAAAGCGACCCTGAAAAAGAGTGGCGGGAAACCGAGCTGAAATCTGAAGCTGTATTGAAAAATCTGGTGATTTCTTAAAACTATTGCTTTTACTTAAAACATATTTGTGTCCTATACCCAATAGTAGGAATGTCATACCAAGCACAAAACGACATTTTGCAAATGTAGTTCTCGAAGCATCTTAACTTTTATTTTTGTCATTCCCTAGGAATATAATAAAAGAGTTGAGATTCCTTCTGAGTGACAATGATAATGCTTATTTCATACTTAATGTAACTTTAATTACAATATTATATTCATGAGGATTGTCATTCCGCAGGAATCTAACCGATCAATTTTTAAATGGTTTTGTTGAGATTCCTGCGGAATGACAAACTTTTGCGCTAAAGATAGTCTTAAATAAACAAAAACCTCTTCCAAAGAAGAGGCTTATTTATCAGTAATTAATAGTCGGAAAATTATTTCCTCACTCCTATTTTGCTCCAGGTATTCAGTACAAAAAGTAAAATAATACCAATAACAGCCGAGGCAATTGAAATGACAGACTTGAAGTTATCTTCTGCCAATATCTCTGAGTTCCAGTCTATGGTATAAAAATTAACGGCAATAAAAATAACGAACAGTACTAAAAATACTTTATAAAACTTCTGCATGATTTTTAAAAATTAATAGAATTCTGCACCAACTGAGCAAAATTTGCGGTGAATAATTTAATTGAAATTGCCAAAAGGATGATCCCGAAAACCTTCTGCAGGATAGCCAGCGTAGCTTCCCCCATTTTCTTTTCTAACCAAGTAGCCGATTTCAACACCAAATATACGAAAATTGTATTGAGTATGATGCCACAAATGATATTGACATCGTGAAATTCAGACCGGAGAGATAACGTGGTAGTCAAAGTTCCTGCACCGGCAACCAACGGAAAGGCAATAGGAACGATGGATGCCGATTTTGCTTCCTTAGATTTATTGATCTCGATACCGAGGATCATCTCCAGAGCAATAATAAAAATTACAAATGCTCCGGCAATGGCAAAGGAATTTACATCAACTCCAATAAATTTCAGGATCTTATTTCCTACGAAAAGGAAAACCATCATTAACAATCCCGCAGTAATCGACGCCTTCTTTGCTTCAATTTTTCCAAACTTCTGCTGTAAACTTACTATAATGGGAATGGAACCGATAATATCAATTACAGCAAAAAGTACCATAAAACAGGTGAGGATTTCCTTAAATGAAAAATGCTCAAAAATCTCCATGTCTTTGTAATTAAAAATTTCGCAAAAATATGAAAAATAATTGATTATTTGCTAATCTGAGAATACAAATTAACAACCGCCTTAAAAAGGTCTTCTATTCCTTCAGCCGATTTTACGGGAGCATACTTCTCTATCTGTATCCTTTGAGAAAGAGTCCTGTATTCTTCGGCAACTGATGAACCTTTGTAATTCTCCAGAAACTTTCTGAAATCTTCAGACGAACTCTGATAATACTGTCCTCTTACTTCTGCATCCATTTCATCTACAGTTTCAAAGAATTTATCATAATCATTATTATTTTTAAGATTATTCAAATAGGTAAAATAATCATTAATGTCTGTCTTCAGGCTTTCCCTTATTTCATTTTCGGTTTCTGCAACGGAGCCTAAAGGTTTTGGAGCTATAGTTTCTTTAACCAAAAGACGTCGTCTCTTCTGCCAGGTCTTAAATAACAGATAAATAACGAACAGCCCCAGGAGAATACCAATATTTGTTAAAAGGATATTCCAGTGGAACTTGCTTTTCTCCTTAACCTTAAAGGAAGTGGTTTTCAGAACCGGCGTATCTACGGTCTCCAGAAAGTTATTGGTATATTCATTCACCCGTTCCGCCGTAGTCCTCGATTCCAGGATCTGCTCATGAGAAAGTGCATTCAGCGACAGGGTTTCCTGTCCCAGGTCCACATATTCCTTACTTTCAGGGTTGAAGAATGCAAACTGTTCTGTTTTAATGGAAATAAGCCCCTGCTTTTTCGGAATAACGACAAAGTTGGCAAGGATTTCCCCTTTAATTCCTGTAGTTCCCGGAGCAACAGTAGACATTATTTTAGGGGCAAAAACTTCATAGTCAGGAGAGGACTCTATTTTTGGAAGTTCCATATCCGAAAGGTTACCTTCTCCGGTAACTTTCACAACTACATTGATCGGTTTTTTTACCTCAACTTTTTCCTTGGAAGCATTATAAACACTTACATTAAAATTTCCCACAGCATTTTTAAAGTATTCAGGAGAGCCTTCCGGAAGTTTTTTAACATTAAGCTTTACCTTGTTGGAAACAATCCTGTTCTTATTAGTATAGGAGTTCACAGAAGCAGATACTGCCGGTACTTCTACATATCCCGCTTCATTGGGGAATACCATGAACATGGCCAAAACCTGTGAAGCCATATTCCCATATCCCGAAGGATCGATCTCAGATTTCTGATAGTTGACAGAATGGACACTGATATTATCCTGCTCCGGAAGACGGATGTCTTTCACTTTTCTGAAATTGTCTATGTTTTTAGAGTATACCCTTAAAACAGCAATGGTAGGCTGATCCTGATATACTTCCCGGTCCTCAATCTCCATGTTCAGGTAAACATCATTGGATGTGTTACTGGCAACAGGTTTCCTCTCAACATCTTTAATCAAAATGTCGAAAGGCTCCGTTTTATAGATCCTGTTGTTGATGGTCACCAGAAAGGAACCTATTTTTATTTTTCCTTTTTGTTTGGGCTCCAGAGCAAGGCGTGTTACATACTGGGTAATCGCTGTATTGGTCTCCGGATCCATAAACCCGTTATTGAGCGATCCGCTCCCTATGATATTAAATTTGGAAAAATCCGGTGAACGAAGCGGGGTTTGCTGGGTATATTCGCTGCCAATGATTTCCAGCGCAATCGTCAGGTTGACAATATCTTTCCCGCTGTACTCATATTTATCCGGAGTTACGGTAATATTTACCTGGCCGTAAGAAATTACGGATATAAGAATAGATAATATGTAGGCCAGTCTGTACTGCATCACCAATCTTTCTCGTTGCTCTCAGGCATCGAATAAGAATTTTTATTTAAAATTCTTCTGGCGGTTTCTTTTTCTTTTTCGCTTACTTTATTTAAAATTGCGTTTTCAAGGTCTTTAGGCATTTTGCCTTCATTATTTTTATTCTGATCAGGATTATTTCCCTGGTCGCTTTCTCCTTTATTCTGCTGCCCGTTGCCCTGATCCTGTTTCTGATCTTTTTTGTCACCTTTCTGGTCATCTTTATTCTGATCATTTCCGCCACCGCCTTTTCCTGAGTTGTTTTGCTCGTTTTTCTTTTGCTGGTTTTCTTTTTCCTTCAGTTTGGCAATTTCATAGTTTTTTCTTGTTGCCTCATTGTAAGGATCCTGCTTCAGGGATTGCTTATAATAATCTGCAGCTTTTTCAGGCTGGTTCATCTGCATATAAGTGTTTCCCAGGTTATGAAGGGCCGCCGCTTTATCCGGAAGGGTCTGGGAAAATTTCTGTGCTTTCTCGAACTCCGCTTTGGCATCTTCATACTTTTTATTTTTATACAACGCATTTCCCAGATTATAATGTGCCGTAAAATCATTTCCGTTAGATTGTACCGCTTCCATATACCTGGAAGATGCTCCATCATAGTCCTTACCATTAAATTTCTGATTGCCTTCATACACCAAAGTCCTGTAGTTTTTCTGACCATACAGGAAATGAGAAAATGAAAAAGCAATCATTAACGATAAAAATATGATTTTAGTATTCATCATGTGCAAAATTATTCCTTTATATGTTAATAAACAGGCTTTTAATTGTTAAAATTCGGTTAAAGTACACTTTAAACCCCTTACTAATCATTAAAAAAATTAAACATTAAAGTCCCTTTTAGGATTGAAAATATAGATCAAAAAGAAAAACAGCAGAGAAACCGCCAGAAAATACTGGTAATAATGATTAGCATTCTGTGATTTCACAAGGGTTTCCGTAGATGAAAACCTCTTATTTACAGCATCTATGATCTGATCCGGAGCCACACTGATATTATTTCCGTCAATATAGGCCCCGTCCGTAGACTCGGCTATTTTTTTAAGTGCTGTCGTCTGTCTTTTTGAAATGACCGTTTGCCCGTTCATATCTGTTTTATATCCCATCAGCTGCCCGAACTCATATTCCGGCACGGGAGCCCCTTCATCAGACCCTATTCCCACTGAGGTAACAGAAATCCCTTCTTTATTGGCCAGTCGTACAGCTGCATCATCATTCCCCTCATTATCTTCCCCGTCACTTAATAATATTACCTTTCTCGATCCTTTGCTCACATTTTTAAATTTCTCTGCCGCAGCCTGCATTCCTTTCAGAAAATCTGTACCCTGGATCTGCATAGAATTCGTCTCTATTCCGCTGATATAGGTTTCGGCAGAATTGTAATCCGTTGTTAAAGGCATAATAGAGACTGCTTCACCTGCAAAGATCACGATTCCTATTTTATCGTTCTTCATTTTCTGCATGGTATGTATCATCAGGTTTTTTGCCTGGACCAAACGACTGGGTTCCATATCCTCCGCATTCATTGAATTGGATACGTCCAGCATGAAGATCACGTTATTCAGCCTCTGGCTGCTCTTAATTTCTTCGGAACCTTTTAACAGATCGATGATCGAAAAGATCAGGAAGAGCGTTCCCAAAAGGTATAAAGCCGGAAAAAATTTCGTAAAACCTGATTTCTTTTCAAACAGGTTCTCATGAAAATTGCCTTCTGCAAAGATCTCCTTTTTCTTTTTCTTCCATTTTAAAAAACGGATCAAAAAGGAAGCCAGCAGCGGCAATAACAGCAACAATAACAAATACCAGTAATTTCCCAAATACCAATCCATCAGCTTAAAATTTTATAAAATACCCATCTCAGCAGGGCATCAATGATCAGGATCCCTAATGCTATCCAAAGAAATATGGTAAAATATTCCTGATAATTATACAGTTTTGAAACTTTCACATCAGATTTTTCCAACTGGTTGATTTCATCATACACTTCTTCCAGACTGCTGTTGGAAGTTGCCCTGAAGTAGGTACCCCCGGTTGTCTGTGCCACTTCTTTCAGCGTATTTTCATCAATGGCCACTTCGGTTTCCGTAAAAATCAGATCGCCGAAAATATCCTGTGCGGTAGGCATCAGGGCATAACCATTGGTTCCAATCCCGATGGAATAGACTTTTATATTATTATTTTTTGCCAATTCTGCAGCGGCCATCGGAGGAATAGCATTTTCAATATTGCTTACACCATCTGTCATCAGGATGATCACTTTGCTTTTTGCTTTACTCTTCACCAAATGGTTCACTGCAACTGCAAGTCCTTCACCAATGGCTGTTCCGGGCTCTAACCCTGCAGAATTTAAATTCTTTATTTCATCAATAACCACCTGATGATCTGAGGTTACCGGTACTTTCGTGAACGCTTCCGCAGCATAGGCTACAACCCCTATCCTGTCATTCGGGCGTTTTTCAACAAATTTCACGGCAATATTTTTCAATGCTGTTATACGGTCAGGATTCAGGTCTTTGGACAGCATACTTAAAGAAACATCTATGGAAAGTATAATGTCTACACCTTTGGTATCATCCCTGTCCTGAGAAACTGTGAAAGTCCGCGGCCTTGCCATTGCAATGATAAGGGCCGAAAGCATAAGATATTTTGAAATCTTCAGCAGGAAAAGAACAAGCTGAATTCCCCCGCTGCTTTTCATATGCTGTACAGTGGGCACTTTTATTCCTTTTTTCTTCGGTGTGCTGATATCTCTGAAAATAAGAGGTATGAACAGGAGAAAAAGAAGCAGGAACCAGGGGCTGTAAAACTCAAAATTAAACATCCTTTCTCAAGTTTTCAAATTCCAGATCTTTTGACGACCTTTTCACAAATTCCCTGATCTCCGTAAAATCTTTTTCCATAGTTTCTTTATCCGGGAAAGTTTTGGCAAATTTCACAAGATCCCCTCTTAAGAATACCTCTTCCACCACCTTTTCATTTTCCTGGGAAATGGTATTATTTTTTTTCATAAGCTGGATAAGATCATCCGTCAAAAGAACATCTGCTGGTAAATGATACTGCCTGGTGATGAATTTCCTGGAAATATCGATCAGCTCTACATAAAACGAACGGTAATTGCCTTCTTCAATATATTTTTTCTTTTTGAGGGAGTCCAGTTCCTTTAAGGTCTGATTAGTTGCCACAACAGGTGAGCTTTTCTTCTTCCTGCCCCATTTTATGAATATGATAGTAACAATAATCAGAGCAATCAGGGCCAGTGCTGCCAGAACATACCATTTATACAACTGCCAGTAATCTGCTGTTTCCAGCTTTACTTCTTTGTTTTTCATGATATCATTGATCTGGTCTCCTTTTTTCGCCGTATTGACAACTTCTATCTCATAAGGGATTGTTTTTAAGATCCTGTCACCTACTTTAAATTCCAGTTCAGGGATGGTAAATTTACCTTCCTCGTATACGGCAAACTCTATTTTTCTTTCATAAGAATGGGTATTGACCCCAATACTGTCTTTGATCTCTTCAAAATGAAAAGGCAACAGCTCATCCTTGGCGGCAGCAGAAACATTCTGCCCGGTCAGATTGACTATTTTAATAATAAAAAGATTTGTTTCTCCCAATGCAAGGGTTTTCTTCTCAATACTGGAAGAAAGGATCTGCGAAAAGGCTGTCGCACAGATCAGGAAACATATGGTAAATAATATTTTTTTCAACTTTATCATTAAGTTTATATCCTATTTGTCATTCTGACGAAGGAAAAATCTCCATACAAAAAGAGTCTTCACTACCTTCTATATTTTTCAGCATGACAAATATAAACACATCATTATTTTCTCTGAAAATAATTATACAACAGTTTTGAATAATCCGTACCGGTATTAATGTTCATAAAACCCGCCGAACTGTTGGCAAAATCATCTTCTAAAAATCTTACTTTTTGCTTCTGGGCCTCTGCAAAAGTATATCTCCATCTCGCACTTGACGTATTGGCCCAAACTTTAGTTCCTGTTTCCACATCCTGTAAGAGGGCATATCCTACATCGGGAATTTCATTATCTTTTTCGTCATAGATCCGCATTCCCAACACCTGATGTTTTTTTGAAGCAGCCCGAAGGATCCTGGAATCATATGGATTCTCAAAATCCGATAAAAGAAAAACCAGTGATTTCCTTTTAAATATCCCCATCATATACTCCATTGCTTTATCAATATTAGAAACAGAAGGTACATAATCAGCCGTTAAGATATTACTGATAATGGAAAGGATATGTTTTCTGCCTTTTTGAGGCGGAATTACTTTATATACTTTATCTGCAAACAGGATCAGTCCCACCTTATCATTATTTCCCGCTGCGGAAAAACCAAGACTTGCCGCTATTTCCGCAACATACTCTCTTTTTAACTGGGTTTTGGTTCCATAATCCATTGAGGCAGAAATATCTACCAACAGCATCATGGTGAGTTCCCGTTCCTCTTCCATTACTTTCACAAACGGTTCACGGAAACGGGCTGTTTTGTTCCAGTCGATCCTTCGGATCTCATCTCCGAACTGATACGGGCGGACTTCAGAAAAAGTCATTCCCTGTCCTTTAAAAGCACTGTGATATTGCCCCATTAAAGTAGCCTCCGTCTTCTTTCGGGTACGGATTTCTATCTGCTTTACTTTTTTTACTATATCCTTTATTTTCATTTAAGCAGCAGGCTTTAAATATAGATTGCGGGATTAGACGGGAAACTCATAACTCATAATTTATAACTTAAAACTCAATGGAAACATTCAGCCATTCGTCATCAAACTTAGGATTATATTTTTTGTAGAAATTGATCGCTGATTCATTCCAGTTCAGTACCTGAAAGACCATTCCGCTGTATGCGTTGGATCTTCCATATTCCAGTGTAGCATCAAATAATTTCTTACCGATCTGTTTCCCTCTCATTCTTTCCGTCACCACCAGATCTTCAAGATAAAGCCTCCTCCCTTTCCATGTAGAATATCTTTTGTAATACAGTGAAATTCCTACAATTTCTCCATCAGCTTCTGCTACAAAAGCTCCCCAAACCGGAGATTTTCCAAATCCGTCTTCGGTAAATTGTTCCAGATTCAAAGTAACTTCATGCAAAGCTTTTTCATATTCTGCTAATTCTTTGATCAGCTCCAACATGGGAGCGCAATCTTCCTGAACAGCCTTTCTGATCACTATTTCTTCCATCTAAAAAAGATTAAGGTGCCTGGATTTTTGCTAAGATCCTGTTGATAATTTCTTCGGTTGAAATTTCTTCAGCCTCAGCTTCGAAAGTTAAGCCTATCCTATGTCTCAGCACATCTTTTGCAAGCATTTTTACATCTTCAGGAATAACAAATGCCCTTCCTTTCAGAAATGCGTGCGCTCTTGAAGCAATCGCAAGGTTGATGGATGCTCTTGGGGAAGCTCCGAAACTGATATAATTTTTAAGCTCCGAAAGCCCGTAATTTTCAGGATAACGGGTCGCGAACACCATATCGAGGATATATTTCTCAATTTTTTCGTCTAGGTAGATCTGGTTGACCAGCGATTTTGCATCTACAATATTCTCAAGGGAGATCACAGGCTTTACCACAGGCTGATGGGAAGTGGAAACCATTCTCATTACTGTTCTTTCGTCTTCAAACTCAGGATAATCGATCTTGCATTTCAACATGAAACGGTCGCTTTGTGCTTCAGGCAGCAGATAAGTTCCTTCCTGATCAATAGGGTTTTGGGTAGCCAATACCAAAAACGGCTTCGGAAGTTTCATGGTCTCATCACCAATGGTCACCTGCTTTTCCTGCATCACCTCCAAAAGGGCAGACTGTACTTTGGCAGGTGCACGGTTAATTTCATCTGCCAACACAAAATTGGCAAAAACAGGCCCTTTTTTTATTGAAAAATCATTTTCTTTAATATTATAGATCATGGTTCCCACCACATCTGCCGGCAGCAGGTCCGGCGTAAACTGAATTCTTGAAAAATCGCCATGAACTGCTTCTGCCAGTGTTTTTATGGCCAATGTCTTAGCTAACCCGGGAACTCCCTCTAAAAGGACATGGCCATTGCCTAAAAGACCTACCAAAAGACGGTCTATCATATATTCCTGCCCTATAATAACCTTGTTGATCTCTTGTCTCAGAAGTGAGAATAAGTAATTCTGTTCCTTTACTTTTTCTGTTAGCTGACGAATATCTTCCGCCTGATATGTATCTGACATAGCTTAATTTAAAATAATTGGTAAATTTCTAATAAATACTTGCATTAATCAACACAATTAATGCCATTTTTAAGTTAAAGTTTGTTAAATATTCCCCTGTTGGTGCACCATCCGGATCAGAATAAACTTTAAAATGCAATTGAAATACATTTTTTTGGAAAAAGACTAATAGAAATATAAAAATAAACAGAATGATTAGAACTATCTATGTATATGTATAGAAGTTGTTTAAACTTTTTATATTGAATTATTATTTACCAAGAGTTTGAAAAGTATAGATTCTTATCGAGGTAAACTGTATCATATCTGAATATGAATCCAAATTTTGATCATTTTAAACGCAAAGAAAAAAGGGGTTAAGTGTGGAGTTTAAGAAGCAAAGAGTGACAGCCTTGCTGCTGAATTAAGCTTCACAGATACTTACCGCTTCAGCTTACTCAGATCATTTTTAATTGTTTTTAATCCTGGCTGACTTAAAAACAGGAGGACTGAAGATCAATCTTTGCGTTTTTAATAGTTTAATATTCCGGATAGATCAACCACAATTCTAAGGCGGTATGAAATAGTAAACAGCTCTTTAATAAAATGTTATAATATTATTAGAATAATAAATCAAATTAAAGCTTAGATAAAATTGTTACTGCAAATAACATGATTTATTGATGTTCCCTTCCTAATTGATAAACTTCTGTAAGTTTTCAATATACATATTCAATCTCTGATGAAAAAATGAATCAATCAGTAAGAGCGCAAAGAAAAGACCTGCAAAACCTATTGATAAACCTTTATAATAATCTTTTGTGAATACGAAATATAAAATAATAAAAACAATGGTACAGAATCCCCAGACATATTTTAATATCCGGTAGCTTTTATCATCTGATTTCGCTTTCTGCCATTCGGAATCCAACGCTTGTTTCGGATTATAATGGTACTGTTTTTCAGTTTTCATGAAATGCCCGGGTTTGGAATATAGTACATAGCCTCCGTAAGCAATACTGATCAACATCAGTAAACAAACAGGAATTACAATACCTTTTTGTAGGGATAAATTGGTTTTAAAAAGAAAAACGGCAAAAGGAAAAAGGACGACCGCTATTCCGATCATCCATTTCCCCTGCTGTATTTCGCCTTTCGTAAAATGTTGCAATTGCTGTAAAAAGTCCATAATGCATTATATTTCAGAAGTAGTAATACCAAATTTTTGTTTAAATGCGTAATAAAAATGAGATAAATTCTCAAAACCTAAGTCCAGATAAAAATCTGCAGGTTTTTCCTTTTTTTGTTTAATACGGTACATTGCTTCATCCAAACGTTTATCTCTTAACCATTTTTTTGGAGTAGTGTTGAATGTTTTGGCAAAATCGCGTTTAAAGCTTGAAATACTTCGGCCCGTGAGCTTTGCAAATGCCTCCACGGAAACATTGAACATATAGTTTTGGTTCATAAACTCTTTAAGATCTATTTTATATGGTTCTGAAAAATCAAACAAAACATACTTTAAATCCGGGTCGCTTTGAAGTAAAAGTTCAATAGCTTCCCTGATTTTCAACTCTGCCAGTTTGGGTGTAGCTTCTTTTGTTTTATTGATATACGGGCTAAGTGAAAGGAAATAAGCGCTAAGAAAATCATCTGCTTCAAAGAATAATTTCTGCTTTATTTCCCGATGTTTTCGCAGTGCTATCTTGTTTTCGAATGCATATTGACGCAGTACCGGATTGTCCAAAGTGATGGAAACAAACTGGTATTTCCCTGATTTGGAAGGATATTTAATGGTTCGTATCAATTGATTTTTTTTCACTAATACGATCGTATTTTCTTTAATTACAACATTTCCGTCTGCATAAAAGGCATGAGTTTCACCGGATAACTGAAAACCCAAAAAATGCTCTGGTATGAATTCTTCATGTCCTCTGTATTTTTCAAAAGCACAGGAATATACTAATTTATCAAATATGATTTCACTCTTTGCTTCCATTTTACAAAGATCTTAAAAATTATGATAATACTTTTGCACCAGCCTCTGCAATTTCTTTATCTTGCTCAGGAGTCCCTCCTGAAGAACCAATTGCTCCAATTATATTTCCGTTTATATCTTTTATTACCACACCTCCGGCAATGGTCAGAAGTCCTCCGTTGGCATTTATCATACCGTAACTGTGCAGTTCAGCTCCTGAAATGATAGCCCCCATAGTATCGCTATTCACCCCAAACATGACAGCAGTTTTGGCTTTTTTTAAAGCAAAATCCACCAAACCATACGTACTGTCTAACCGCGCCAGTGTCATTAAATGCCCACCCGTATCTACTATTGCAATGCTTACGGGAATATTTAATTCTTTTGCTTTTTCTACAGATGCTTTCAATGCATCTGAAGCTTCATTAAATGTTATATTCATTGTTCTTTTTTTAATTATTGGCAAAAAGAAAGCACAGATTTCCCCTGTGCTTTCCACTTAATTATTTAGCTTTTTGCACTCCAGGCCTCAGTCTGCAGCTGTTTTACAAAATCCTCGGTTTCTTTAGGATGCACGTTCCTGAAATAAGAATTGTCATCCAATGCTACATTTACGATTGTATCTGCCATCGATTGCGGGTCTAATTGATCATTCAGGGATTCCCTTGCACCATTAAAAACTTTTGATGGTGTAAAGTTTTTTTCCGGATTGTACCAGCGGAAAATAGAATCTACGCCACGATCGTTGAAACCCGTACCAAATACACCCGGATTACAAGTCGCGATTTTGATATTAAATTCAGCCAATTCCGTTTTCAAACCTTCGGCGATGGATTCCATAGCGTGCTTTGAAGCACAATAAGCAGCAACATAGGGAACTGTCCAAAGCCCGCCCATTGAGGTAGTGAATACAATTTTGGCCGGTTTTTTCTGTTCAACCCATTTTTTTATAAATCCCTGCGCCAATTGCAAACCTCCGAATACATTCACATCAAACATATAGCGGATCAAATCCAAAGGCTGCTCTGCAATAGGACCCCCTTCCATAATTCCCGCATTACTGATGAGAATATCAATATCATATTTATCCACAATGTAATCAATATCACGGGTATTGGTCACATCCAACTTATCTGCTATCAACTCAATGCCCAATTCTTTCGATTCCCGAATCAGGTCACTTACCTGAGGATAAATTTCCGCGGTTGCGATGATCTTATGTCCCTTTTTAGCCAAATCAAATGCAGCGATTTTTCCAAAACCACTCGCAGCACCTGTAATTAAAATTGTTTTACTCATTTTACTCTGCTTTAATGTTTAGTAAAACAAAATTGAGCCAATTAGAATTGTTTTTTATTGCTCAAAGGCTCATATATTTATTGGAAAAAAGTTCATATTGCTTGAGCTAACAAATCTTAATATTTGTATACATTATCTAAATCTAAAGATAGATTCACAAAGCCCGGTTAAAATAGATTAACAATTAATGTATCATTCATCCACCTTAGAATATAATAAAAGAAGCTCCTTGATTTCTTACATTCAATGCAAAAAGCACTATCATTAAATTACTATCACTTCTGATTTGGGTTTTTGTAAACTGGTCAATTATATATTTTTTGTTTATACAACCCTATTTTTTCATAAAAATATATAAAATTTACGCCAAACCCCGGTTCAAAAATTGTCATTTCCAGTTTATTAAACTATTTTTGGTGATTAAAATTTTGTAAAATGAATTATCATTTTCAAGCTCACAGACAGGTAAGAAAGAACCTTCTGGATATTTTGCAGAATACGTCCCATGAAGACCTTTTGCTGATTCCGGATGGTTTTAACAATAATATTTACTGGAACATTGCTCATACGGTTGCCACACAGCAGCTTCTGCATTATTATTTAAGCGGAAATCCGTTCAGAATTGATAAGTACTGGATCGAAACTTATAAAAAAGGGACCTTGCCTAATCTCAGCGTCCAGAAGTCTGAAGTAGAAGATCTTGAATTTTTACTGACGGAAACTTCAAAGATCTTAATGAAGGATTATGACAGTGATTTCTTTTCAGATTACACCCCTTACACCACAAGTTTCGGGCTGGATCTGAAGAGTATTCAGGATGCCATTATTTTTAACAACATGCATGAAAGCCTGCATTATGGGTACGCTATGGCCCAGAAGAGGGCTATTTTAGGAGAAAAATATTAATTATGGAAGAATTAGTTTTTGGAAGCTTTCACTTTAGATTAACTGCATCAAGAAATTTGATTGGAGAATATTTCAATAATCACGGAAACACTATTTTAACCGAAAGTGCAAATTTTGCCAACAGCTTGGAAAATTCAAGTTCATTGTTTGAAGCGGAGTATATAACTTCGTGGTTAGAAGGTAATAAACCATACTCATACCGTATGAGAATAGAACGAATTCCCAATACAAATGCGTTTAATGTACTTTGGACTACCATTCGGAATAACACACCCGTTTTTAGAGGCAAAGCAGCTCTTTTAGAAGAAAACACGATATATGGATATTATTCGGGAGAAACATTTATACCAGAACATTAATGAACAATAACGATAAAAAGGATGATTTCATCTTTGGGCTTCGTCCTGTGATTGAAGCTATAGAAGCGGGAAAAACTATTGACAAGATCTTTGTGCAGAATGCATTACAGGGTGAAATTTATGCTGAGCTAAAAGCTGCTTTGGCTAAAAATAAAATACGTCCGAACTATGTTCCGGTTGAAAAACTGAACCGTTTCACAAGAAAAAATCATCAGGGAGTTGTAGCGTTTATTTCGGATGTTCCGTTTTATAAAGTGGAAGATATTGTTCCCCAATTGTTTGAGGAAGGGAAAACTCCATTTTTATTAATCCTGGACAGGCTTACGGATGTAAGGAACTTTGGAGCCATATGCAGAACGGCAGAATGCGTTGGGATTGATGCAGTGATCATTCCTGAAAAGGGAGCTTCTCCGATCAATTCAGATGCTATAAAGACCTCTGCTGGAGCCATTTACAATATCAAGATCTGTAAAGAAGCTAATCTGGCTCATACGGTTGATTTCCTTCAGCAAAGTGGAATATCTGTATTTTCTGCCACTGAAAAAGCTCAAAAACTGATCTATGATGTTGACTTTACAGAACCGTGTGCTATCGTCATGGGAAATGAGGAAACGGGAATTTCAAAAGAAGTCCTGCATCATTCCGATGAAAAAATTAAGTTACCTATTGAAGGAAAAACACAGTCTCTTAATGTTTCTGTTGCCTGTGGTGCGATCTTATATGAAGCTATGAGGCAGAAGCTTACCAAAATTAATTAGAAAATAGAAGTTAGAGATTAGCTTGGTAATGAATGCTAAGCTTTAAATTTTGAAAAATAAACCTTAAACTATTAGAAATGAAAAATATAACAGCATTAGCGCTGATTACATCCATAGCCTTAATATCCTGTAAAAAAGAAACGGCAAAAATCACAAAAATAGACCCCAAGACCGGCAAAACCATCACAGTGGAAGTCCCTGCTGATTCCGTGGCAAAAGTTGAGGAAAATCCGGCCATTAAAGATTCTGCAGGCATTTATACTCAGACCTTTAAACTGGAGAAAGGCAAAACGTATCCCCTTACCACTTATCAGAGGGATGTAAAAACAATGACCGATCCTCAGGGAAAATCGATCACAGGGACCAGCGAGTCGACAGATGAGATGAACTTCACGGTGAATGACATCAAAGGAAATGTGTATGACCTTACTCTTAACCTTGTAGGCAAAAGGAATTCCCAGACCGCTCAGGGAAAAACCGTCATTGTAGATACCAAACAGCCTCTTCCGAAAGAAGATGACCTGAAAATGATCTGGAACATCAACAAAGCCCTTACCGGAAATAAGCTGAATATGAAAATGGATACCAAAGGAAATGTGATCTCCATTACAGGCTTTGATCCTATTTATACCAAGGTATCCAATGCTGTAGGAACCCTGATCAAGGATGCTGATCAGAAAGCAAATATAGTGGCCAGTCTTAAAGAGACCTTCAATGAAAAAGTATTAAAAGACCAGTTCAACAAAAACCTTACGATCATTCCTAAAAAGGGAGCCAAAGTAGGAGAAAAATGGACAAACACTGAAAATGCAGATCCAAGCGGAAGTGTGAAAGTGAGCTCAAACTACATCTTGAAAAGTGTAGGAAACGGTATTGCTGAAATTGCTGTAACGGGTGGAATTCCTAAGAAAACAGAGAAGAAAACCCAGGGCCCGATCACACACAGTCTAAGCAGTGAGCTGGTACAGAACGGTACTATAAAGTTTGATCAGAACTCAGGATGGATCACCAATCAGAATATTACGGTAAAAACTACTCAGATCGAAACCATTTCAGACGGTAAACAATCCCAGTCTATGAAAAGTGTTTCCAATTCTTCTGTAATGGTAAACCCTTCTTCCAAGTAAGAGAGTTTGAGAGTTATAGAGTTTGAGTGTGTTGTTTTTTATTAATAAATCTTGAACTATAAACTTTAAACCCTGAACTTTAAACACATAAAATCATGAAGTACATTTTTGAGTTAGTACTCACTGCTATTATTATTTTCTTTGTCTGGAACATTCTTAAAAGGATTTTCTTTAAATCTTTTTACAGCTATAGATCCGGCAATCAAAATAAAAACAGACCACAGGATATACAAAGCTCAAATAAGAATATTGATCAGAAACTGAACTGGGATGCAGAAACTGTGGACTATGAAGAGGTGAAAGAAAATGATAATAAAAGGTAATAATTCCGGAAAACAAAAGATAAACAACCCGTATGGCAAAAAATAAAAACTTAATTTATATTGCAATTTCTTTAGTTGTATTTATAGTTTTGGCATTTTTATACTCCACTCCCGTTTTTACAGGGAAACAGCTTTTCCAGCACGACATCGTACAGTACAGAGGAGGCGCAAAAGAGCTTCTCGACTACAGAGCTGACACAGGAAAGGAAACCTATTGGAGCGACTCTATGTTTGGAGGGATGCCCACTTACCAGATGGGAAGCCAGTTCAAAGGAGATATTATCAAAAAAATTGACAGCTACCTGAATTTCCTTCCCAGGCCGGTCAATTATCTTTTTTTACTTTTTGCCGGATTCTTCTTTTTGGGAATGGTCACAGTAAGGAATTGGAAGTATGCCTTACTGGGAGCCACTTTTTTTGGACTTTCCACCTATTTTTATATCATAATTGCAGCAGGACACAACGGTAAAGTCAATACCATTGAGTACTTTGCACCCCTTTTAGCAGGGATCTTACTGGTATATATCCGGAAACAATATATCTGGGGCTTCATTGTCACTACCCTTTTCATGGGGCTTCAGATAGCCGCGAACCACCCTCAGATGACCTATTACCTGTTCCTGGCATTGGGATTCTTATTCCTGTCAGAACTTCTAAGGGCGATCCAGAAAAAAACGCCAATGAAGCATTTCCTTATTTCTTCGGCAATTATTGCCGCTTCATGCGCTATAGGGGTTGGGATGAATTCCCAGAGGATCATGGCCAATTCCGAATACGTGAAAGAAACAGTTCGTGGAAAACAGATTTTAAATAATGAAAGCCACACCTCAGGAAAATCCGGAATGGATAAAGAAAGCATGCTGATGTGGAGCTACGGAAAACTGGAAACCTTAAATCTTTTCATTCCTAGATTAATGGGTGGAGGAAGCCAGGAACCGGAAGCAAAAGAGATCATGAACAGGGTTCAGGAAATGGTTCAGGAAAACGTTTCTTCTCAGGCTGAAATGGACAGGGTTTCAAAAGGCTTCAGCGGAGTAACCTACTGGGGCGACCAGCCGGGAACTTCCGGCCCTGCCTATCAGGGAGCTGTTGTTTGTTTTCTGGCCCTTTTAGGATTCTTTTTCGGATGGAAAAAATACCGTTACTGGATCTTAGGAGCTTCTATTCTGACAATTTTACTAGCCTGGGGAAGCAATTTTATGCCTTTATCAGATTTCTTTATAGATTTTGTTCCTTTTTATAATAAATTTAGGGCTCCTTCTTCCATTCTGGTCGTTGTGGAACTATTATTCCCGTTGATAGCCATTATCGGACTGTACCGGTTTTTCACAGATGAGAAACTTACAGAAGAATATAAAAAGAAAATCCTTCTGTATGTAAGCGCCGGAACTTTGGGGTTTGTGCTCATTCTTTTAATTTTCGGAAAATCTTTATTAGGTTTTGCCACAGATAATGAGAAGACCTATTTCCCTCCTTTCCTGCTGGATTATCTTGTGGATGAAAGATTCAAGCTGTTCAGAATAGATGCTATCAAAGCATTTATTTATGTAGCAATAACTGCAGCCGCTTTATTTATGAGTATGCAGAAAAAACTGAGTCAGAATATTGCCCTGATCATCATAGGAGTTGTAAGCTTATTCGACTTATGGACTGTAAACAAGCGCTATCTGAATGACGAAAATTATGTAGATAAAGTTTTTGCAGAAAGCCCTTTTCAAACCGAAAGCTCAGACCTTCTGGTCGAAAAAGTAGCAGGAAATCCGAATCTGGAATCCATTTTAGCCAATGTCCAGGTCAATAAAACACTGGAAACCATTGCTGAAAAAGACAAAACCCATTACAGAATCTTCAATAATATCTTAGGGACATTCAGTGAAACGAATACCTCTTATTATAAATCTTCCATCGGGGGTTACCATGCGGTAAAGCTGAGAAGATATGATGATGTGATCAACGAATATTTCCAGGTCATGGACTCTGTGAAAGTCCCTAACATACTCAACCTTCTGAATGCCAAATACTGGGTGGTGGGCGGCCCGGAGCAGCCACAGGCTATCCCTAATCCCAAAGCCAACGGAAATGCATGGTTTGTAAGTGATCTGAAGTTCGCGAACACACCTAACGAAGAAATCAAATCAATCGGAATAATCAACAGCAAAACAACCGCTGTCATTGCATCATCCGATAAGTCATATTTCAGTGGCAAACCGGTTCAGGCAGATCCTTCGGCCTTCATTAATCTCACAAAATACCAGCCGAATGAACTGGAATTCAAGTCCCAGTCAAAAACACCTCAACTGGCCGTATTCTCCGAGATCTATTATCCCCACGGATGGAAAATGTTTGTCGATGATAAAGAAGTTCCATACATTAAAGCAGATTATTTGCTTCGTGCAGTGCACGTTCCTGCCGGAAATCATAACATCAGAATGGTTTTTGAACCGGAAGTGATCAAAAAAGGCAAATGGATCTCCCTGTTTTGCTTCGGATTATTCGTTGCATTGAGTGCTTTCGGTATATTCCGGATGAATAAGAACAGGAAAAAAGAAGCCCTGGTTGAAGAAAAAGCTTAATAATATATAGGTTTTGTCACTCTGAACATACCTTTAGTCTGTGTTCAGAGTGACAAAAAATCTAAATTTTAATGGAACAAAAGAAAATTCTCATCATCACCTATTACTGGCCGCCTGCAGGAGGCCCGGGAGTACAGAGATGGCTGAAATTTGCAAAATACCTTCCCGAATTTGGATGGAAGCCGGTGGTCTATACCCCGGAAAATCCGAATTATCCCTTATTGGACGAAAGTTTGCTGAAAGATGTCCCGGAAAACATTGAAATTGTTAAGACAAAAATCTGGGAGCCTTATCAGTTAGCTGAAAAACTTAATAAAAGTAATAAGAAATTCAAAGCCGGGCAATTTGATGTCGGTAAAAATCAAAGCTGGAAATCTAAGCTGTCGATCTGGGTAAGAGGCAACTTCTTTATTCCTGACGCCCGGGTATTCTGGGTAAAGCCTTCCGTACAGTTTTTAGAAAGGTATTTAAAGGAAAATAAAATAGAGGTTGTGGTCACTTCAGGCCCGCCGCATTCTTTGCACCTCATCGGCTTAAGCTTAAAAAAGAAGCTTCCCAACCTTAAATGGATCGCTGATTTCCGGGATCCGTGGACAGAGATCTCTTATTACAAGCATTTAAAGCTAACCAAAAGCTCTGACCGGAAGCACCGTCAGTTGGAAGGCAATGTTTTTAAAAGTGCAGATATTACACTGGCAACCAGCTACACCGATGCTGAAAATTTCCGTAAAAAAGGAGCAAATGCCATTTGTATTACCAATGGTTTTGATGAAAGCGACTCAGGTAAAATCGCAGAATCGCAAAATTGTAAAATTGAAGAATTGCAAAATCGCGAAACCGGAGATCAGAAAAAAGCTTCTCAAGCCCTCAAACCCTCAAACCCCCAAACTCTCAAACCCAATTTCACCTTAAGCTATATCGGTGTTTTGGAACAGCTCCGTAATCCTGAAAATCTGTGGAAAGCCCTTGATGAATTAGTAAAGGATTATCCGGATTTTGCAGAAAGCTTTATCTTAAAATTCGCTGGCAGGGTTGATGATAAGATACTGGATTCTATTGAAGATTCAGGATTGAAAAGCCACATTCTGAACCTAGGCTACCTTTCCCATGACAGGGCGATTGAAGAAATGCAGCACTCAGACCTGCTGCTGATCACTAATTTTCCCCACAAATCTTCCAAAGGCATTATTCCTGGAAAGATATTTGAATATCTGGCTACCGGAAAACAGATCATTTCATTTGGCCCGGAAGAAGCCGATGTTTCTAAAATATTGGAAGAAACCCGCGCTGGAAAGCATTTCGGTTATAATGATTTGGAAACGGTTAAAAGCTTTATTCTCGAAAAATTCACACTCTGGAAAAACGGAGATCTTCTTGAAAACACTCAGAATATTGAGCAGTTTTCAAGAAAAAACCTGACTAAAAAGCTTGCTGAAATTTTAGGTTAAACCGTCCATTGATCGTTAATCACACCGATCAGATAATATTTCCCCTGAAATTCTTCGAATACAAAGCGAAGGGTTTTCCAATCCATTTCACCATATTTTTCAGTGCCCTTGATATAATTTTCCGTAAAATCGGCTTTAGGATAGATTTCTTTCAGATTGTTCAGAGAATTTCCGCTGCCCTGAAAAATATTGAAAGAATATTGGGATGCCGTAAAATCTTTAGAAAACACCCATTTTTCAAAATATTCATTAACTGTTGCCTTATAAGGGTCTCCTGAGCCATCCATCATTCCCCAGGTAAAAAGGGTTTTAGTAGGGAAATACCTCTGAAAATCAGCTCTTGAAAATTGCTTGTCTCCTTTTGGATCCACAAATGCATACATAGAAAATCTCACTCCTTTCTCAGGATGGATAAACTCTGAAAATTTCACATAGTTCTTATTTTTCAGAGCGTGCAGGATTTCATTGTTAGCCTGTTTTAAAACTTCTTTTTTGCTCATTTCAGGCTGAACCTGAGCTTTTTCCTCTGATTTATAATGAATAATAGAGTCTTTACGCTCAACAGGTTTATCGGGTGCCTTTTTACAGGCAAAAACAATCAAAACAAGTAATGGCAGGAATAATTTTCTCATATTTCCGATATTTATTTACCTGAAAAACCACCAAAACCGATGCCATACGTAATAGTGATCATAGACAAGTTCTTTGGTAAAATTTAAGTGTCTTATAAGGTTTTGAACTAAATTTGTGAGATGGAAATTCTTGATATCCTCATTGTCGGAGGCGGGCCTATCGGTTTAAACTGTGTTCTTGAAGCTCAGAAAAATGATCTGAACTATATGGTCATTGAAAAAGGAACCATCGTCAATTCATTATACAATTATCCTTTGCATATGAGATTTTTTTCCACAGCCGAAAAGCTGGAAATTGACGGCATTCCTTTTATCTCTACCGCTCCCAAACCCGGAAGACAGGAAGCTCTGGAATATTACCAGGGAATTGCAAGACAGAAAAACATCAATATCCGTCTATACGAAAAAGTTCTTAACCTTATAAAGAATAAAGATCTTTTTGAGATTGAAACTTCAAAATCCAAATATCTGGCTAAAAATGTGGTTATCTCAACCGGTTTTTATGATATTCCTAACCTGATGAATATTCCCGGAGAAAATCTTCCAAAAGTAAAGCATTATTATAAGGAACCCTACCCCTATACCAGACAAAAAGTGGTAGTGGTAGGTTCTAGCAATTCCGCAGTGGATGCAGCTCTGGAAACTTACAGAAAAGGAGCTGAAGTCACTATGCTCATCCGCCATTCGGAGATCTCAAAAAGTGTGAAATACTGGGTAAAACCTGACATTGAAAACAGGATCACGGAAGGGAGCATTACTGCTCATTTTAATGCCGAACTGCTTGAAATCAAAGAAAATTCTGTTGTTTTTAAAGATAAAAATAACCAGATCAAAGAAATAGAAAACGATTTTGTCCTCGCCATGACCGGCTATCTTCCTGATTTCGATCTCCTGAGAAATTCGGGAATTGAATTGCAGGGAGAATGCTTAAATCCCGTCTACAATCCTGAAACCATGGAGACCAATATCCTGGGTTTATATCTAGCGGGTGTTGTCTGTGGCGGAAAAGATACCCATCTCTGGTTTATTGAAAACTCGAGGATCCATGCGGAGATGATTATGAGGAACATTCTTGCTAAAATACCTCTTTAATTGAACCACAAAAGTCGCAAAAGTTTTTAAACACTTTAGTTGTTTTAAAGTCAAATATTGATGCATACATGAGGACACTTTAGTTTTTGGAAAATCTAATACTGAGATAAGCCGAATTATTCAGCTTATGTGAACTTTAAAGCAATCTTTTTTTTAACTTAAGTAACTAATGTGTTTAAAAAACTTTTGCGGTCAATTTAATAAAGTAAAATTGTTTAGATTAACCTCGTCGCTTCATTAGGCTTCCTACAAAATGACAAAGGTTTTGAAAATTAATCTTCATATAACAATATTAAAATTTCTCTTTACCAAAAGATTATAAAACAATTTCCTCATCCGAAACCTTTTTTGGCAGCATCCACGGGATAATGAAGTAAAAAGCTATTGCAGTGATCGTGGTAATAATACCGGTCACAATCCATAAAACACTGAAACCGAATTTTTCCGCCATCATCGTTCCCAAATAAGGAGTAATGATAAATGCCAGCGAGAACGCCATTCCGTTAAGCCCCATATAAGCTCCCTTATTATTTTTTCCCGAGCGCAATGCCGTAATGGTAGACATAAATGGTAATGTCCAGATCTCCCCGATGCAAAGCAATGTCATTGAAAGCACCAATGTAAACAGACTATGATCAAAAGCCATGATCGCATAAGAAAACCCGCAGAGAAATGTTCCTATAAGCATTGTAAAAGCCAGTTTGGAATACTTTTCTGCAATCTGCACCAGCGACATTTCCAATAATACGATAAGGAAACCGCTGTATCCTAAAATATACCCTATATTCTGCTGGCTGAGACGCGCCGTATCCTTATAGAATATCGTTAATGTACTGAATAACTGGAAAAAGCATATGGAGAACAGCATACAAAAGAAACAGTAAATCAGGAATTTAGTATCGCGATAAGGTGAATTTTCCTTTATAGTAGCTTTAGCTTCTTTCACTTTTTTTATCTCTCTGATCGCCGTTTTGTTTCGTTTTCCAAAGAACCAGACGTACAATAAACCTGCCAGCAAAGCTCCTATAGCATTACTGTAAAACAGAAATTCATAAGAGATTGCAGACAATATCCCGCCCAAAGCAGGCCCGATCGAGAACCCCAGGTTGATCGCCATACGGTTCAGGGAAAATGCTCTTGTAATATTTTCCGGTTTCGCATATTTGGTGATTGCCACTGAGTTAGCAGGACGGAAAGTCTCACTTACAATACTCTGAGCTAAAATAATCCCTGCCAGTCCGGCTTCTGTAGTGAAAAGCGGGATCAGGCAAAATAACGGTACACTAAGCAACAAACTTAGGCTCTGTACCCAATACTCACCGATACGGTCGGTGATCATCCCGCCGAGCCACGACCCGATCACGGATCCTATCCCGAAAAAGCTCAGGACGATCCCTGAATTCTCAATGCTGAAATGCAAATGTGCTGTCATATACACTCCTAAAAAAGGAAGTACCATAGACCCGGAACGATTGATAAGCATTACCAGAGCCAGCATCCAGCTTTCTTTGGTAAGCCCTTTAAATGAACTTGTATATAGATGTAATAATTTCACAATTTCTAAAGTTTAGTTTTAATTTTTTTATTTAATACAAAAGCGGAAAAGATTTTATATCTCTTTAATCAGTTTACGCCTTTGCTTATCCTTAAACAGATATCATCTTTTTGGTCTGTTCTTGCGACTAAATTCAAAACGCAGTTACAAAAAATAAAAAACAGGGCCTGAAAATAAGCCCTGTTCTCTTTTATAATGATATAAAATATTCTTTACTCCGGCTTATAAGAGTCTTTTAATGTTACAGTGCGGTTGAATACCAAACGGGTATCCGAAGAGTCCTGGTCTTTTGTAAAATATCCGATTCTCTGGAATTGAAGCGGTTCTCCTACTGCCACATCTTTCAGACCCGGCTCGGCAAATCCCTGTACAACTGTTACAGATTCGGGGTTGATATAGTTTAAAAAATCCACATCTTTTTCAGCATCCGGCTGTTCTACAGTGAATAGTTTATCATAAACCCTTACTTCCACAGGCAGTGCATGCTGAGCGGATACCCAATGTAAGGTTCCTTTTACTTTTCTTAAGCTTTCCTCGGTTCCGCTTCCTGACTTACTTTTCTCGTCATAGGTTGCATAAATGGTTGTGATCTCACCATTTTCATCCTTCTCTACTCTTTCCGCTTTGATGATATAGGCTGATTTTAAACGAACCTCACCTCCAAGCTTCAGTCTGAAGAATTTATTATTGGCTTCTTCTTTAAAGTCTTCACGCTCTATATACAACTCTCTTGAAAAAGGCACTTCTCTTGTTCCTGCATCTTCCTGTTCCGGATTGTTTTCTGTTTCCAGCCATTCTTCTTTTCCTTCAGGATAGTTCTCGATGACCAGCCTGACGGGATCTACCACAGTCATCACACGCTTGGCCACTTTATTCAGGTCTTCGCGGACGCAGAATTCCAGCAATTGAAGCTCGATCAGGTTTTCTCTTTTAGCGACGCCTACTTTTTCAATAAAATTCCTGATAGATACAGGTGTAAACCCTTTTCTTCTCATTCCGGAAATGGTGGGCATCCTCGGATCATCCCATCCGGTCACTACATTTTCTGCAACCAGTCTCTGCAGCTTCCTTTTGGAAGTGATCATATAAGAAACATTCATCCGGGCAAATTCTCTCTGCTTCGGAGCTATTTTGGATTCATCATAAACCTGCTCCAGATACCAATTATAAAGCGGTCTGTGATTCTCAAATTCTAATGAACACAAAGAATGGGATACCTGCTCCAGATAGTCAGATTCTCCATGAGCCCAGTCATACATTGGATATATTTTCCATGCTGTTCCCGTTCTGTGGTGCGGTCTTTTTAAGATCCTGTACATCACAGGGTCACGCATGTTCATATTTGGAGAAACCATATCTATTTTGGCACGAAGAGACATTGCACCCTCTTCGAATTCACCATTTTTCATCCTTTCGAATAAGTCTAAAGACTCTTCAACAGGACGATTCCTGTGTGGAGATTCCACACCCGGCTCTGTAGGATTTTTTCTTTGCTCTGTGATCACTTCAGACGGCTGCTCATCTACATAAGCTTTTCCTTCTTTAATCAGCCGGACTGCCCATTCATAAAGCTGCTGGAAGTAGTCTGATGCATACAATTCTTTATCCCATCGGAAACCCAGCCATTCCACATCTTTTTTGATAGAGTCTACAAATTCCTGTTCTTCTTTTTCAGGGTTTGTATCATCGAAACGAAGGTTTACGGGAGCATTGTATTTTTCGCCCAAACCAAAATTGATGCAGATGGCTTTTGTATGCCCTACATGCAGGTACCCGTTCGGTTCGGGGGGAAAACGGAAACGGATCTGATCTTTTTTCAGACCGTTTGCCAGATCATCTTCTATAATTTGCTCAATAAAATTGAGCGGTTTTTTTTCTTCTTCCATTAAATCAGCTTTTATTTATGCAAAAAAAGTTTCACAAAGTTATGGAAAATTTGGGGTTTACGAAAATGATAATTCAGGAGTACAATTATTACCAATTCAATATTTTTTCCGAAATTTATAAAACCAACTTATCTCCTCATAAAGTATTTAAAACATGGCTGTCTATATTCTAAGTAATCGCAAGATCGTTCGCCACAAAGGTGAAAGAATAGATTCATTCTCGAATGATGAATACTCGATCCCTAATTTCAGGATTGCCAAATGTGATTTTGACAATTATAAGGAGCCTTCTGCCCAGGCCAAAAAGAAAAAAGACTATACCAACAGGAATATTCTAAACTATAAATTGTTTTCAGAGCCTGAAAAGCAAGGATATCAGGATGTCCTGGATGTTCTGTTAAATGAAAAAGGCATAAAGAAATCCGGCCTTACAGCCAACCACTTGGGCGGAACCCAAAGAATGTTTTATGAGTTATACAAAAACATGTCTTCTACCAAGTCCAGAAGTGATGTCCTGATATTCATCCACGGATATGCTTATGATTTTGATGATGAATTAAAAGCCATCATCGATCTTAAAAAACTATTTATTGACAATCCGGAATCACCTGTAGAACACATCCTGTTTGTCAGCTGGCCGGCTTCTAGCAGCATTGTCCCTCTGACCTATTTTGATGATAAGGCGGCAAGCATCAATTCCGGAAATTCCCTGATGAGGCTTTTTTATTTTTATACCCAGTTCTTAAAAGATACTTTTTCCAACAGGGATCTTGTACCATGTAACCAGAGGATTCATATTATGGCCCACTCTATGGGTAACCGTGTGCTTCAAAGTATGCTGTACAGCCTTAAAAGAGAGAATATTGTAAGGGTCATTGATCAGGTCCTGCTGCTGAACGCTGATGTGTCTTACAAGGTTTTTGAAGATTCGGAAGATTCTTTTAACAAGCTTCCTTCATTAGCCAACAGGATATCCATTTATCTGAACAGGAAGGATTTTGTTTTAGGAATTTCACAGTTTACAAAAAATATCCTCACTCCGAGGCTGGGTAAAAACGGGCCAAGCCATATTGAACCTTTTAAGGAGGTAATCTCCATTATTGACTGTACTTATATTGAGGATGATCTGCTGAATACCCTGAAATTTGATGTAGGAAACCATTGGGGGTATTTGTCGAGCTCACAGGTTCAGAATGATATTTTTCAGAACCTGAATGGCATAGACCGAAATCTTATTTCTAACCGGTTAAAAAATAATGAGAATATTTTCACCATTGTAACCTAAAAAATAAGTAAATTACTTGGCTGAATAATAATCTATATGTTAAATATTTAAACTCCCAAAGGAATGGCACAAAGATTGTAAATCTACACACAGAGAAATACTAAATTTTTTTATCATGGAAAAAGTTAAAAGAACGTTTTCTCATATATTATTATATATCAAGAAAACAATTTTCGTAAAAGACGTGATTTAATTTAACTGAGTATCAACAAAAAAACACACAAAAAAATTATTCGACCCTATCATTACTATTCTTAAAAAACAACCTGTCTCCTTTTAAATCCAACTGACTTTCAAAGTTATTCGTGAAGAGGCCTCCCGTTCCTAAACCCTGTGGCATTATGCTGTTTTTGGTATAGGTATATTGGGATATTGCGTTCAGTCCTATATTGCTTTCCAGTGCGGAAGTGATCCACCATTTTACATTTTGTTGCTCAGCAAGGGAAATCCATTCATCAGAACCTGAAAAACCTCCAATAAGAGAGGGTTTCAGGATCACATATTGTGGTTTTATTGTTTCTAAAAGCTTTTTCTTTTCATCCAGCTCAGTAATACCAATAAGTTCTTCGTCCAATGCGATCGGAGTTGGTGTTATTGCACATAAGTCTGCCATCCCTTTCCGGTTACCGGCTTTGATCGGCTGCTCTATGGAATGGATATGCAGATCGGCAAGCTGCTGCAAAACAGTTTTTGCTTCTTCCGTGGTAAATCCGCCGTTAGCATCTACCCTCAATTCCAATTGAGCTTTTGAAAATTTCCGCCTTAGCTCCTGAAGGATCTTATGTTCTGATTTCCAATCGACTCCAATTTTCAACTTGATACAATGAAAACCTTTCTTCAGCTTGTCCAGGATCTGTTCTTCCATATAGCTGACGTCTCCCATCCAGATCAGGCCGTTAATAATGATCGGGGATTTATCTTTTGTAAATTCACTTGGAAAGTAGAGATTACTTCCGTTTTTTAAATTCAATACAGCCTGTTCATATCCGAACCAGATGGAAGGAAATTCTTTTAATTCTTCTTTTAAGAATTCAGGATCCTGACGGATGTTTTTGCAAAGCCATTGTAATTTTTCTTCATAATCAGGCCTGTCATCAAAACTCAGACCTCTGAAAACCGCACACTCCCCTGTTCCTTTCTTTCCCTGATCTGATATTTCAAGAATAAAGGTCTCCTTTTCATGCAAAACGCCTCGGGATGTTCCACCCGGGCGTTTGAACTGTAATATATATCTGAAATATTCTGCTGTCATTTACTTTACGCTGTCGATTCGCATAAATTCTTCTGCTTTTTCCACCATATCGATACTTCCACAGAAAAAAGGGATCCTTTGATGAAGCTCCGTAGGTTCCACTTCTAAAATTCTTCTGAAACCGTCTGTCGCTTTTCCTCCGGCCTGTTCCGCTAAGAACGCCATCGGATTGCATTCATATAATAACCTCAGTTTTCCGTGGGGTGCCTGAGAATAAGACGGATAGATATAAATTCCTCCTTTCAGCATATTCCTGTGAAAGTCGGCTACCAAAGACCCGATATACCTTGAAGTATATGGACGGTCGCCTTCTTCCATCTGGCAATATTTAAGGTAGTTTTTAACTCCCTGTGGAAATTTGATGTAATTGCCTTCATTGATGGAGTAAATTTTACCGGTTTTCGGAAACTGCATGTTCGGATGAGAAAGATAATAAGTACCTAAAGAAGGATCAAGGGTAAACCCGTTTACACCATTCCCTGTTGTATAAACAATCATCGTTGACGAACCATAAATCACATAACCTGCTGCAATCTGGTTGATCCCTTTTTGCAAGAAATCTTCCAATTGAACCGGAGTTCCCGGTTCGGTAACTCTCCTGTAAATCGAGAAAATTGTTCCTACAGAAACGTTAACATCAATATTTGAAGAGCCGTCAAGCGGGTCGATCAGTACAACATATTTGCTCAAATGACCATTTTCTCCACATTTAATGTCAATAAAATCATCATTTTCTTCAGAAGCAATACCACAAACAACTTCTCTCTGTGACAAAGCGGTAATAAAAATATCATTGGCAATCACATCCAGTTTCTGCTGCTCTTCACCCTGAATATTCTGGTTTCCCGCCGTTCCTGTAATATCTACAATTCCTGCTTTGTTTACCTCTCTGTTTACTATTTTCGAAGCCAGTCTTATTGCACTCAGAAGACGTGAAAACTCACCCGTAGAATACTGAAAATCCTCCTGCTTATCAATAAGAAATTCTCCTAAAGTCTGTAATGATTGTTCTGACATGTTTTACTTTTTACGTTTTCTCCAAATTTCGTAAAATTTATTGCATTTTTAAAAATTAATTCACAAAACATATTAAACACTGATTTTCAATACAATACATTAATTATTTGATAATATATACAGAAATATTTGTAAAAACCACTTCCAATATTTTGAAGCAATCCGAATATTTTGAGATAATTTTTAATTTTAATAAAATCTTAAGTCCATCCAGCAACCAGGTTATTTCATATCTCAGTGTAAATTTATAATTTTGATCTCCGTAAAAAACTCAAGTGATTTTTATCTAACCATTTTATTTTTAACAATTTAATGAAAATTTTCAAGTTTGGTGGAGCATCCGTAAAGGATGCGGAGAGTGTAAAAAACGTATCTATGGTCTTAAAAAGCCAGGGTTTTTCCAAATGTCTGCTGGTGATTTCAGCCATGGGAAAAACAACTAACGAATTGGAAAAGGTTGTGGAACTTTATTTCAAGAAGGATAACTATCAAACAGAAATTGAAAATATAAAACAGAAGCACATTGAGATTGCAAAAGGGCTGTTCCCTGAAAATCATGCTGTTTTTGCCGAAATCAATGTATTCTTTGATGATATTGATTCTTTTTTAAGAAGAAATAAATCTCCCAACTATAATTTTGTCTATGATCAGGTGGTGAGCTGCGGAGAAATGATCTCCACTAAAATCGTAAGCGAATATCTGAACGAAATACAATTCACCAACCAATGGCTGGATGCCAGAGACTACGTAAAAACAGACAATTCTTACAGGGAAGGTGTAGTAGACTGGGGAAAGACAGAAGAATTTATTTCTACTTTAAATCCTGAGGTATGCTATGTCACACAGGGTTTTATTGGCTCTGATGAGAACAATTTTACGGTAACCCTGGGAAGAGAAGGTTCCGACTATTCTGCAGCTATTTTTGCATATTGTTTAAATGCCGAGGCCATGACAATCTGGAAGGATGTTCCGGGGGTGATGACAGGAGATCCGAGAAAATTCAAGGATGTTACTCTACTTTCCAATATTTCATATGAGGAGGCCATTGAAATGGCTTATTACGGTGCCAGCGTAATTCACCCGAAAACATTACAGCCTTTACAGCAAAAGAGTATTCCTTTTTACGTAAAATCTTTTGTAGATCCTACGAAAGAGGGAACCAAGGTAGGGGCATCTGATAAAAATCAACAGCAGGAGTCTTATATCCTGAAGGAAAGCCAAACTCTTTTAAAAATATCTACAAGGGATTTTTCTTTCATTGCCGAAGATCACATGAGTTTAATTTTCGGATATTTGTCCAAGTATAAAATTAAGGTTTCCCTGATGCAGAATTCAGCAATTTCCTTAGCTTTATGCCTGGAAGATAAATTTAACCATATTGACGAACTTAATGAGGAACTTCAGAAAATATTCAAGACTGAAGTGGTAAAAAATGTATCTTTATTCACCGTAAGAAATGCGAACATAGATAAGATTGATAAATTTTACCAGCAAAAAAGTGTATTACTGGAACAGATCTCGAAAAATACACTTCAAATGGTAACACAATAAAACTAATAGCGACTAAGCACACATGAGCCTAATTTCGAAAAACGATCTAATTAAAGCTTCCGGCTTAAGTAAAATCGGATTCCTAAAGAATCCGGTAGCATCTGCTGTGATGAGCATTGCTAAAATAAATGAAGTAAACAGACTGTATGATACACTAAAAGATAAGGAAGGCAAAGACTTTTTCGACTCATTTGTAAGGGAAAGAAATTTAAGTTACATCGCTTTTGAAGAGGATCTGGCCAAGATTCCCAAAACAGGACCTTTTATTCTTGTTTCCAATCATCCGCTGGGTGCCATTGACGGGATCTTAATGTGCAAAATATTAACGGAAGTACGCCCGGATTTTAAGGTAATGGGAAATTTTCTCCTGGAAAAAATAAAACCCATGGAACCCTACGTTATTTCCGTGAATCCTTTTGAAGGCAGAAAAGAGGCGTACAACAGTTCCTCCGGGATGCGCGAAACTTTAAAACATCTTCAAGAGGGAGGCTGCGTGGGAATTTTCCCGGCAGGGGAAGTTTCCAACAAAAATAATCTTTACGGGGAAATTTTAGATAAAGAATGGGAAAAACCTGCCCTTAAACTTATCAGAATGGCAAAAGTGCCGGTAGTTCCCATGTATTTCCATGCAAAAAACAGCCGCTTGTTTTATCAGGTAGCCAAACTTCATGCGAATTTACAGACCCTTATGCTTCCTGCAGAGATGATGAATGAAAGGGAAAAACCGATCCGCATCAGGATAGGAAGACCTATTGCGGTGAAAGCAATGGATGATATGGAAACCATTGAAGAACTGGGAGAATTCCTGAAACGTAAGGTTTATATGATGAAATCTTATTATGAGAAAAGAAAATCTCTCGCCCAGACCATTAACCTTCAGAATTTATCTATAAAATTCCCTTTGCTTAGAGAGGAAAATATTGTCCAGAATATTATTGATGAAACTCCGAAAGAAGATATCCTTAAAGATATCAGCAAACTGAAAGGTACTGATAAGATGCTTTTTAGCAATGGGAATTATGAAATATACTTTACTTCCTACGAAGAGATCCCTTCTGTAATGAGGGAAATCGGAAGGCAAAGGGAACTTACATTCCGTGCCGTAGGAGAAGGAAGCAATCTTCCTTTTGACCTTGACGAGTATGATAAGCATTACCATCATCTTTTCCTTTGGGATAATGCCGAAGAAAAACTTGTAGGTGCCTACAGAATGGCTTTGGGTAAGGAGGTGATGAAAAAATCCGGGATCAAAGGATTCTATACGAGTTCTCTTTTTGAATTTGAGCAGGACATCCACCCTTTCTTTAAAAAAGTAATCGAAATGGGCAGGGCCTATATCTGCCAGGAATACCAGCAGAAACCTCTTCCGCTTTTTCTTTTGTGGAGAGGGATCGTACATGTATGCTTAAGAAATCCTGATCACAAATTCCTGATGGGTGGTGTGAGCATCTCCAATAAGTTTTCCGAGTTCTCAAAATCACTCATGATTGAGTTTATGCGTTCGAATTATTATGACTCGGCAGTGGCCCAATATATCACTCCTAAAAATGAGTACAAGGTAAAGCTCAGAGACCGTGATAAAAACCTGTTCTTTGATGAAATGGAATCTGATCTTAATAAACTGGACAAGATCATTGATGATCTGGAGCCTGAATTAAGGCTGCCTGTCCTGATCAAAAAATACATCAAGCAAAACGCAAGGGTTATAGCCTTTAATGTAGACCCTAATTTCAATGATGCAATAGACGGGCTGATGTACATCCGCATCAGTGACCTTCCTGAAAGCACCATCAAGCCTGTTTTAGAGGAAATGAGCGAGCAGATCAGGAGTGAACAGGAAAATAATCCGGCTGAAAATCAATAAGTTTTATCCCGTCCTTAAAAAAGATTTGTTAATACTTGCTTCATATGCGAAAAGTTACTACTTTTGCATCACTTTAAAACAACGAAGTAAAAAACAACAAATGGTTTCTTAGCTCAGTTGGTAGAGCAATGGATTGAAAATCCATGTGTCCCTGGTTCGATTCCTGGAGAAACCACTAAAACCACCTTAAATAGGTGGTTTTTATTTTAAAGCTTGCAAAATATAGTATAATTTTATTATTTTTGCCTTACCTCGAAACGATGAAGTAAAAACAACAATGGTTTCTTAGCTCAGTTGGTAGAGCAATGGATTGAAAATCCATGTGTCCCTGGTTCGATTCCTGGAGAAACCACAAAAGTTAAACACAATTTAACTTAATCAATCAAGAAAATTCCTTTTAAACAATGTTTAGAAGGAATTTTTGTTTTAATGATGTTTAATAGTGTTTTATCAAATTTAGTCCTTTCTTGTCCCTTTATGTTGTCCCCGAGGACAATTTAAAAAGATTTTTGGTGGTATCACAGACTGATTTTGGAACAAAAAATAGAACTATGAACATTGCATTTTTTTAAAAGAGCCTAAAAAGGCAACCGAAACAATGGTATATGTTTCAGCACCGTAAAAGGTCAGAGACTAAAACGCTCCACAGGGGTAAAAGTAAAACCCTCACAATGGACAGGGACGAAAGTGAGACAACTCGCTCCCGAAGCAGTAACTAAAAATCTTAAAATCGAAAATACTATCAAAAGCCTAAAAGAGAAGAAAAAGGGAATCCTAATAGTCTTTGATAAATTTATAGAAGTTAGAAGACAAGAAAAGTCTGAAAATATAGTAAAGACCTATAGGACTTGTAAAAACCATTTAGAAAAATTTTCAAATGAAACAAAATTTAATTTATCGTTTGAAAATATCCCCTCAATTTTCATGATGAACTATAGTTAAATCATTATAATTCGTCATATAATTTTTATACTTTTAAATATGACGTGTTCAATAGACTTTCGCAAACAACTATTTAATATTAAGCATCAGGATGATCTTACTTTTGAAGAAACCAGTGAGAGATTTGGGGTTCCCATAAGAACATTGTTTCGATGGCAAAAGTGTATTGAACCTAAAATAAAACGTAACAAACCTTCAACAAAATTGGATATGGAAGCCTTACGAAAAGATGTTGAACAAAATCCTGACCGTTACCAATATGAGCGAGCCAGGAAATCTGGTGTAGGTTAGAGTAAGATATTTTATGCTCTGAAGCGTTTGGGGATTAGTAATAAAAAACATCATTCTATCCCAAAGCCAATGAACTTCTCAAGGCTTATCTTTCAACTCAAATTGTAAGCTACCCAATTTTGTCCCCATTCAAAAAGAATGAATTTACACTAAAATGCATCTACATTGTATGAGTTTCTAAGTTATTTATAGACATATGTATGTTACTTCTCTTTTAACCATTATATTAGTCAAAAAATCAAATGAGAAAAAGAATATTTATATTAATACTATTCATGGTACTTACCTCTGTATCGTCTCAGACTAAAAAAGAAACAGAGCTCTATAAAAGTAAGTTCTTCCTATATCAAAAAATAGGGGTTGACAGTGCATTATCCTATTTAAATAAGGTTTTTTCTTCAAAGGATAATATTGACCTGGCATTTGCCTATACTGCAAAGAGATACCTGCTGACTATTACCGGTAAAAACCAGAATGACAAAAACTATCTTTTAAATATTAATTCTCTTTTAAAAAAAATTCCAGAAACCGAAGAAAATTATACAGACCTGTCCCATATCTATAATATTTTAGGGAATACGGATATGGCCAATCAACTGCCAAATGATGCATTAGGAAAGTTTATTAAAGCCGATCTTTTTGCACAAAAAAATAATGATATTAAGCAGCACATAAAAATTAAAGGAAATATTGCTTACATAAAACTAAATGTAAAACAAACTGACGAGGCTATATCGGAAATCCATGAAGTCCTCCGGCTTTTAAAAGAGAACAGGCACTTATATGAAAAAGAAAGCTTCGAAATTATTTATAATAATACGTTTTCAAACTTGGGACACTTATATTCTGATAAATTCATTTCTGATGTTCAAAAAAATAAAAAGTACGCTGACAGTGCCCTACAGAACTTTTATCAATTGCTTAACATCACAAAAGATAAAAAATTGTTGGCCGGTACTTATCTGAAGCTGGGCACATTAAATAATAAAAAAAGAAATTATTCAAAAGCATCAGAATATTATGACAAAGGCATGAGTATCTATGATTCCCTGCAGCTTAAAGATGATATTCTGAATCTTAAATACAATATTGCAGTAAATCACTATGAGTCCAATGACTACAGAAGATCAAAAGCTATCTTCCTTGCATTATCCCGTTCGATGGAAAAAGATTCTATCATGAATATGGATTACATATTTGCACAGGATTATCTTTCCAAAATTTATACAAAAGAACAAAAGACAGATTCTGCAGAATACTATAATAATAAATTCTTTGATCTGTATCAGGAAAACTCTGAGATAGAGAAAAAAAATATTGCTGATCTTTACAGGGCGATCAATTCCAAAAACCTGAACGATGAAATCCATAAAAACACAGATCTTCTAAAAACCCGTTTATTTTTAATAATTATATTGGTTTTGCTGGCCGGGTGCATCACAACCTATTTAATGTATCAGCTACGCAAAAAGAAAAAGACAGAGCAACGGCTGAATGAAAGATTATCCCAGATCAAAAGCAATAGTGTAGATACGGGCAGCCCTGTTAACAAGAGCTTTACAATCAGCAACGAAAAAGAAGCTGAAATTATGACCAAACTGCAGGAGCTGGAAGAAAAAAAACATTATCTGAAAAAAGAGTATAATCAGGTATATGTTGCCAAAAAACTTGGAACCAATACTACTTACCTATCACAGGCCATCAATAAGTATATGAAAAAATCTTTCAGCGAATATAGTAATGAATTAAAGATCAACTATATCCTAAAGGAGTTATCAGAAAATAAAAAAATAAGAAGTTATACGACTCAGGCTCTGGCTGATATGATAGGGTATAAAAGTGGGATTTCTTTCTCAAGGACATTTAAAGAAAAAACGGGTGTTACCCCGTTTCAGTATATCGAAAAATTAAATGCTGAAGAATAATCCTGCATACTTTGCAGACCTTTCACCATATCCAGGCTATTATCAGCTCCCTTCCACTCCCCTGCCAATTTTTCATTTTCCTTTCCTATTTACCCCTTTAATAACTAAACAGGTATGCTTCTAACGCATTCATGATACAATAATTATAATAAAATATGCTCCGGGCAAATGTCGATACTTGGAAGCGAAAGTTTTTGCCTCTCAATACAATCCACACTTATAGTCCCGTTACCCGATCCGTTATTAGTTCCTTTAGGTTTAGTCTCTCTCTCTCCACCCATAACCTTCGATTGCTCGCTTCTTGTTAATTTTTTCAATGCTGAGTTAAATTGTGCTTTCATATTAAAGTTTTCTTTTTTGTCAATTTTTAATTCTGATTTATAATTAATGTTTATACAGTTTTTATATTTCCGCCGTTATTAGTACCTCCTCTGTTTTCATCTATTAAATATTGTTTTTTATAATAACCCTTAATAGCTTCTCTCAACAGTTTTTCGAATCTGATCTTTGCTCTCATTGCATGTATTTTTTGGTTTCTATAAAAATAGAAATTAATATTTCCGGAAAAGTAAAATAGAAATCCGGAATAAAACAAAATGAATTAAACAATTAATAATCAATAATATACATTCTAATTTACAGTAAATTTTTTATAAAAAATTATACCTCTTTTCATAAAAAGTTTGTTCAAAAGCTTTTTTATCGGCTCAAATTAAATAAGATTTGTACCAATTATTCTTGTAAGGAATTTTATGTAAAAGTTTACACTATCTAAAATCCTTTTACCACAGATCCTGGCTAATATATTAAGCATAAGGAATAAACCGATGCCTGAAAAAGAAGGTCAAATGTTTAATTATAAAATCATTCCAATGAAAAAAGAAAATCAATTACTGGAGAACTTCCAGGTGGAAGAACTTGAAAAAAGGTATGAGATGGCATGGGTCACAGTGAGGCCTATAGATCCGCATCTTCCGAACTAATTCATTATCAAATGAGGAATATATCGATGCCTTAAAAGAAGATCATGTAAAACAATAAAAACGACTACAATGAAAAAACAAAATCAATTACTGGAAAACTTTCAGGTAGAAGAACTTGAAAAAAGGTATGAAATGGCATGGGTAGAATATGTGCCTTGCCCTCAACAGCCTAATTAATCTTAAACCTTATTCAAATGAGTACCCAACAAATGATAACAGATTTTCAGGTAGAAGAACTTGAAAAAAGATTCGAGATGGGCTGGGTGGAGTATAATCCATGCGAGTGCCAGCCGAAATAGCAATATCCGGCACGGATAATTCAGGACTTATATATTCCATTAAGAAAAGAAGGACAACCTATGCCGGTTAAAAAATTATTTAATCACAAAATTTTTATCATCATGAAAAAAGAAAACCAAATTCTGGATGTCTTTTATGTGGAAGAGCTTGAACAGAGATTTGAAATGGGCTGGTATACAGTGAGCAACGGCACTACGGAATGTAATATGCTTACAGGGGAATGCTATACAAATGCACAGTGAATTATTCCAGAAACAAACCCGTATCAGGGTAAAACTTAAGATAAAAATATTTGTTTAACATTAATTCTAAAAAAATGAATACAAAAAATGAACTATTAGATGTTTTTCAGGTTGATGAACTTGAAAAAAGATATGAAATGAATATTTGGGATTGTGTCCAGCCATGTTAATTAAAAATTACATAAATGATCCAAATTCATATTATTCCGAATAATAAATCATCAAATTAAAATAGTATTTACTATGAAAAAAAGCAATCAATTACTAGAAAATTTTCAGGTAGAAGAACTTGAAAAAAGGTACGAAATGGGTGGCTGGCAACTAGAAATAGACGAACTCCCAAAGTAATGAGATCAGATTATATCCCGTAAGATATAATCTTGATTTTTATAAACATATATATCACCACAATCACACTTAATATGATCAATACAGACCAGATAAAAAAAACAGACAAATCACCGGAATATTATCAGTACTATCCCCGGCTGTTCAGTGCTTATTATCCGAAAATCAATACCTCCTTTATAGAAGACCTTTCCAAAGCAGGATACATCTATTATCAGTCTGTATTATTTACAGATTCATTGATTGATGACAAAGATTTTTCAAAAATACCTTACATCCAGATCTATCAGGAAGAAACCATAAAAATCCTTACTTCCATCTATGGCAGAGAAAGCATTTTCTGGAAATATTGGGGTAACAGGCGAAATGAATATTTTGAAGCTGTTGCCATTGAAAAAGGGCTATACATAAAAAATGAAATTGATATATCCGTTTATGAAAACCTGGCAGATAAAAAATCAGCATTTGGAAAAGTGGCGATAGACTGCCTGCATGTTCTTGACAATGAATCCGGAACAGATGTATATGAAAAACTCATTACATCTCACCACTATTTTTCGGTAGGGTTTCAATTGTATGATGACATAAAAGATTTTAAGGAAGATTTTACTAAAGATCAGTTCAACTGGGTGGTTTATGAATTATCCAAAAAAGTAAACTTCAAAGACTACGATAATAATGTGCTGATCCTCAACAAACTTATCTATATAGAAGAAATTGCCCAGAATATTCTTTCAAGATCCATAGAAAATTTCAAAAAATCAATTTCTATTCTTGAAACGCTAAACATAGAAAGTGAATGGCTCAAAATAAACCGGGACATGCAAAAAACCATTGAAAGCTATTTGGATGTCACCGAAGGATATATAAAAACTTTAGAGAAAAAATTTGAAATAAAAAATTCAGGAAACCCTGCGTCAGGCTTCTTCAATTATTCCTCTGTTGAAAATGACAGTATAAAAAAAGGACTTCAATATATTGAAAATGACAGTAAAGAAAATTTTGCGGAACTCAAACACTATATGTATCTCAGTGAACGGGAAGACTTTAACAATACCTCTCAGATCCATGCCTCCGATACCTTTCAAAGAGCAATGCTTAATGACTGTCTATGGGATGTTACCCGGAATTATAACTTAGACACGCAAATATTTTTTCATGCAGAATGTGATTACCTTGCCAACAGAACCAATAAAGATGAAGTGGGCGGATGGGCTTATTTCCCGACTGTTAAAGAAATTGCAGCGGATATAGACGATCTGGGGCAAATCATTCAGCTATTTATAAAATGTAACCGGCCGGATCTTATAGAAAATCTTTGTACAAAGCCTATCCTGACTGCTTTGGAAAACAGAACGGATGCCGACGGAGGAATAGAAACCTGGATCATTCCCAGATATTCCCAAACGGATATTCAGAAACTACAGGAGTACTTTAACGTAACAAAATGGGGAAAAGGACCTGATGTTGAAGTGGTTGCCAATTTTGTATATGCCCTGCAAAAATTACAGGATGATAAATACCGGGACTATATAGAAAATAGTATAAAATACATCCTGTCTCATCAGCACGAAAAAGGATATTGGGAAAGCAGATGGTATTATGGCAATTATTATGGCACCTATGTCTGCCTAAGGCTATTAAAAGAATTTGGCGATGTATATAAAGAAGACATCAATGAAGCTATAGATTATATTATAAATAGCCAACACGATGACGGCGGATTCTCTGTTTCACCGGAAGCATCTACCGATCCTTTGAATACTGCTTTTGCATTACTTTCATTAAAATTGTGCTTCCCAAAAGACCATCTACCGGTTAAAAAAGCCGAAAACTACCTGATAAATTCCCAGGCAGAATCCGGATTCTGGAAAGAGGTAGATTTCATTAAACCTAAAGCACAGGAACCTTATAAAAGTAAAACAATAACAACCGCTTTTGCACTGAAAGCCCTATGCTAGAAGAAAAAACAAATAATAGGATCCCTGAACTTTCAGATAACCTGCACTTTAACAAATTATCTGAAAACGATTACATACTGTCCAATTCAGACCACAGGCATTATGTAAAAATCAATACGGAGGTGTATCACCTCCTGTCACTCATTAACGGTAAAAAATGCATAGAGGAAATCACTGATGAATATAATAAAAGCTATAATGCTGCACTGGATGCCGAAAAAGTATATCTTCTCCTGTATGAAAAACTGGTCGTGTACGGCATTCTAAAAGGGCATAATGAGAAAATAAAGGAATATGAAAAACCATCTTATCTCACTTTAAGCTTCATTATCATCAATGAAAAATTACTTTCCCGGATTGTAAAAAAATTCTATTTCCTTTTTCATAAAAAGAAGGCATTTTATATCCTGTTTTTTTGCTTATTGGTGATGTCTGTCATTTTATATTTCAATTTTGACCTTTACAAATCATTCCAGTTAAACCAGAGCCTGATCTATTTCTTTATGATCATGACGATCAGCGTTACATTTCATGAGATCGGGCACGCCACTTCTGCCAGTTTCTTCGGGGCAAAACACGGCGGGATAGGCGGGGGATTTTATCTTCTGACACCAGTGTATTTTGCAGATGTAACAGATATCTGGAGATTGAATAAAACCCAACGGATCGTTGTCAACTTATCCGGAATGTATTTTGAACTGGTGATATGCACATTATTTTCCATAATTTCTCTCATTTTTAACAATTATACCTTACTGATCATTTCTGTCATCGTTTGCCTTAAAACATTGTTTAACCTAAACCCTTTCCTGAGAAGTGACGGTTATTGGGTGGTATCAGACCTTACCAATAAACCAAATTTACTTTACCATTCATCCGAAAAACTGAAAGATATTTTCAGGCTGATCTTTAAAGGAAAAAAAACGCAGTGGAAACGTACAGATTATATTTTATTATTATATGGGATGATAAGTTATTCCTTCATAATCTTTTTTCTGTATTATGTATTAATTAAAAATCCTAATTCCATCATTCATTTTCCGGAAAACCTATATGGTTTTTTTGAAAATCTCTTTAAAAAAGATTCCCATATTTCACTCGTACAGTATGGAGAACTCATAGTCCCTATCATGTTTTTTTTATTATTATACAGGTTCATAAAATCCCTTTTAAAAAGATAGATCATGGAGAAAACAATTTTCTTTATCCATAAAGCTTTTAGTATTAACACTATTTAGCACTTTCTTTATAATATTTCAAATTAAAATTAATTATCTTCGCCTATTAATTATCATTTGGAAATGAAGAAGATTATCTCTGGATTATTTATTTTTTACTCCGTTATCATATGGGCGCAGGAAGCCATTGCCTTTCAGGATGTGCCGTTCAAAGACCTTATTGCCAAAGCTAAAAAAGAAAAGAAAATAGTTTTCATAGATGCCTACACTACATGGTGCGGGCCCTGCAAAATGATGGAAAAAAATGTTTTCACCAAAAAATCAGTTGGGGATTACTTTAATGCCAATTTCATCAATGGCCGGTTTGATATGGAAAAAGGAGAAGGAAGAGAAATTGCTGCCAGATACGGGGTACGTTCCTATCCTACCTATCTTTTCCTGAATGGTGACGGGGAATTGGTCTCACAGAATTATGGATATATGGAAGAAAGCATGTTCCTGTCAATGGCACAGGACGTCAACTCTCCCAATAATAAAAAAGGCTCTCTCAAAGAACGTTTTGCACAAGGCGAAAAAGACCCGGAATTCCTGATCAATGTAATGAAGCTGAATTCTTCTTCAGATTTTGATTTTGCCAAAAAAGCTTCCGAAAGATATTTCGAAAACAAAAAGAATACTGATGAGCTTTCAAAAGAAGATGTAGGATATCTATTATATTTCTTAAAATCTACCGAAGATCCTAATTACAAAGTTTTCGCATCCAGAAAATCAGAGATCATCAAGTACTTTCCGGAAGAAACCTATAAGCAATTTGATGACCAGATAAAGCTTTCCAAAATAGTTGAGGCATCCATAGACGAAAAGAACAAAAAGATCGACGAAGAATATTTCCTGAAAAATGCAGTACCCTTGGTAGGAGAACATGAAGCAATGGCCAAACTGAACCAGACCAAGCTGGGCTATTATGAGCAGAACAGTAACTTTGCAGAATATGAAAAGGCAGCTTTGGACTATTATAAAAACCCGGATTCCTTTGAACCCAACGAATTGTTGAAAGCCGCATGGATATTTTCTGACAGTATAAAAAACAAAGCCTCTTTAAAAAAAGCCGTTGAATGGGCAGAAAAATCAGTAATGAGAGGCGAAACTTCTGAGAACACCTATATTCTGGCAAAACTCTATTTCCTTACGGGGAATAATGAAATGGCTAAAACATATGCTGAAATGTCTAAAAATTTAGCCGTTGGAGCTAAAAAAGATGCTACCCTGTCAGAAGGATTGTTAAAGCAAATTAAATAGAACCCGATGTTGAAATATAAATTCCTTACCGGTTTTCTTACCTTATTTCTATTAGGGAGTCTAAAGGCACAGGAGCAGGAAAAAAGCCTGTATGTAAAAGCTAACGCATTATTTATTCCCATCGGAGTTTTCAATGCCGGTCTGGAATATCAGCTAAACTCCAAATATACTTTGCAGGGGGATGTATTTATTTCGCCGTGGAAATCCTTTGCCGGAAATCATGCCCAGATATATATGGGGCACCTGGAAGGGAGGTACTATTTTAAAGAAGCCTTTAAACATTGGTATATAGGGATCAACGGCGGGTTAGGATTATTTGACCTTACCAAATGGAACTACAGAGGAACAGAAAAATTCCAGCGCGGATTCAATGTTATGGCCGGAGCTACCGTAGGCTACCAGTTCCAATGGAAAGAAAGATGGAATATTGATGTTTACTTAGGAGGTGGTACTTCACAGGGTTTTTATCATGGTTACGAGAGCGTTCCTCCGGACAGCTTTATCAGATATGACGGTGCGGAAGGCTGGAACAGAAGCGGGGAACTTATTCCGTACAGAGGAGGTATAATGATTTCTTATAAACTAAAATAAGTATGAAGCTGTTTGGGAAAAACCATATCATCATTTCAGTGATTACCTTTGTGATCCTTTTTTCAATGAACTACATAGGAAACGATCTTCCGGATAAACTGCAAAGAGCCTTATTAACTGCTTTTTGTGGTGTTATCGGCTTATCGATCGGACTTTTCATCATGAATAAAGGGAAAAATGACAAGAATCCTCCCCAAAACTTTGATTAATCCTCATAAATAACATATCGGGTCCTGATTTTTTCAAACTTATCAAGATCCGGTTTCCATGAAGCTTTGATCTCAGGAATTGATTTTCCTGCAATGATCTGTTTTCTCAGCTCATCATTTCCTACCAACGTATCAAACCATAAGTTCTTAAGGAAGAAGTCCTGATCAGGATTATTATAGTTCTTATAAGCCTTGATCACCCACTCCAGATTCAGTTCACGCAGATCTGTCGCGTAATTGGATAAATTTTCACCATAGCATAATTTCCCGTTTAAGAACGGGTCTTTAGCCCCGAAATTCGGTTTTGGAGTAAACTGGTAAGGAAGCCCCTTCGTCCAGGGTGAACCATATACCTGAAAAGGAATATCCGTTCCTCTTCCAGCAGATACCTGCGTGCCTTCAAAAAAACATAAACTCGGATACAGGTTGATCGCTTTATCATTAGGTAAGTTCGGAGAAGGCTTATCTGAGATCGGGTAACGCTGCTTTTTATGATAGTTCTGCATCGGGATCAGGGTGTACTTTGCCTGTATCCCGTTCTTCAGCCATTTTTCACCATTCACCATTTTCCCGTATTCGCCGATTGTGAGTCCGTACACTACAGGAACCTCATGCATTCCCACAAAGCTGGTCCATTTTTTCCTTAAAACCGGTCCGTCTGTATAACCGTCATGCGGATTCGGACGGTCAAGAACCATTACTTCCACGGCATTTTCAGCCCCGGCTTCCATTAAGTAAGTCAATGTGGAAATATAGGTATAGAATCTCACTCCTACATCCTGAATATCAAAAAGAACAATATCAATACCTTTCAACTGTTCCTGTGAAGGTTTTTTATTATTACCATACAGAGAAACAATAGGAATCCCTGTTTTGGCATCTACCCCGTTTTTCACGGTTTCCCCGGCATCAGCATTCCCTCTGAAACCATGTTCCGGAGCGAAAATTGCCTTTATTTTAATATTATTCTTAACCAGAAAGTCTACAAGATGAGTCCTGTTCTTCATAAGGCCGGTCTGGTTGGTAACTACACCAATCGTTTTGTCCTTCAGCAAAGGAAGATACAGTTCCGGGCGGTCTGCTCCGGTTTTGAAACAGTCTTTATCTTGGGTCTGAGAATAATATTGATTGAATACTCCTAAAAAAATTAGGCAAATAAAAAGTAAATTTTTAATTTTGAAATCTAAATTCATAAGCTTGAAATTTCCTTTATATTTCTCTAGAAAAATAGCATTTTCCAAAGATAACAAAAATAACCTTTCACGGGTTATTATCTTCATAGGCAGGCTTTCTGTGGCTTTAGGGATTATTGTTTCACTCATCACGGTAGCTACCGGATTCGGGTCAAAAAAAGCGATCAAAGAAAGGCTGGCAGATTTCAGCGGGCACATTACCGTAAAATCTACAAGATCAAACTCCTCCTATAATACTTCCGTTCTTGATAAACAAGGATTGAATATCCAGAAAATAAAGGAGCTTCCGGATGTGGAAAGCACACAGAAATATGCCATGATCACAGGGATCATGAGGAACGAGCACAGCTTTGCCGGGATCATCTTCAAAGGGGTCGGAAAGGATTTTGACAGCCTTCGGTTTAAAAAGTTCCTTCTGGCAGGTACCTCCCCGAAAGTAACCGAAATTGGCTACTATAACGGGGTTACCATTTCTCAGAAAATAGCCAATGACCTTCATTTAAAAGTAAAGGACAGCATCGTTACCGTATTTTCAAAAGCCGATCAAAAGCCAATCTACCGGAAGTTTGAAGTCGTAGGGATCTATAAAACGGATATCAAGATGATTGATGACCAGTTTGTGATCGGAGGAATCAACCATGTAAGAAAAATTCAGGATATGAAACCTGACGAAGTGGGCGGTATCGATATTTTCCTGAAAAATGTAAATGATATCGACAAAGATTTTCCCGAGATCGAAAAACTGATCGGCTATAAGAACTATGCGGAAAAAGCCACTGAAAAATTCCCGCAGATCACCGACTGGATAAGCATTTTTGACACCAATATTGCACTGATTATCATTATCATGTTAATTGTTGTGGTAATCAATATCATCATGGTTTTACTTATTCTTATCATCGAAAGGACCAATTCCATAGGATTATTAAAGACCCTGGGAGCCAGCAACTCACAGATCAGGGCTACATTTATCAATTATACCCTCATCATTATGATTCCCGGACTTTTGTATGGCAATGCTATAGGCCTGGGCCTGATCCTGATGCAGAAATTTTTCGGAATTATTAAACTTAACCCTGAAAACTACTATGTAAGTACGGTTCCTGTGGATTTAAATCCTATTGTAATTGTATCAATTTCACTAGGAATTCTTATCATTTCCGCATTCGCCCTGATCATTCCAAGTTATCTGATCAGTAAAATTTCTCCGGTTAAAGCAATTAAATATAACTAGTTTTAATAGTATTTCATACATCCGGACTGTCCTTCCATGTTTGCATCAGTGAGATTCCTGCGAAACGGCAAGAATATCGTTGATTGTTATGCATTGTATTCCGCATTCATAATAAGATCGTTCTATTTGAGCATTAATTCTTAATTATTCATTATTAATTACCCGAAAGCACTATCTTTGCACCGCTTATAAAACCATTTATGAAATACGCAAAAAATATTCTCGAAACTATAGGAAATACTCCTCTTGTTAAGCTTAATAAGGTATTGGGTGAAGATTTTCCGGCATTAGTTTTAGCAAAAGTAGAGACTTTCAATCCCGGGAATTCCGTGAAGGACAGAATGGCTCTTAAAATGATCGAAGATGCTGAAAAAGACGGCAGATTAAAGCCCGGAGGAACCATTATTGAAGGGACTTCGGGGAATACAGGCATGGGACTGGCCCTTGCTGCGATCATTAAAGGTTATCGATGTATTTTTGTAACCAACTCCAAGCAATCTAAAGAAAAATGTGATATCCTTCGTGCGGTGGGTGCCGAGGTCATTGTATGCCCTACAGATGTGAAGCCTACCGATCCCCGTTCTTATTATTCAGTCTCAAAAAGGCTGGCCAAAGAAACAGAAAACGGATGGTACGTGAACCAATATGATAATTTATCCAACAGAGCCGCTCATTATGAGTCTACTGCTCCTGAGATCTGGGAACAAACGGAAGGTAAACTAACCCACTTTGTAGTAGGTGCCGGCACCGGAGGTACCATTACCGGATGCGGAACCTTCTTTAAAGAAAAAAATCCAAATATTAAAGTAATTGGTGTGGACACTTACGGATCGATTCTTCAGGAATACCATCAAACGGGTGAAGTACACTTAGAGCATGCTTATACCTATATTACGGAAGGGATCGGGGAAGACATCATTCCTGAAAATTATGATATGTCCGTGATCGATCACTTCGAAAAAGTAACGGATAAAGACGGTGCAGTCTATGCGAGAAAACTGGCCAAAGAAGAAGGGATCTTCTGCGGATATTCAGCAGGTAGTGCCATTGCCTCTCTGGTACAGATGAAAGACCAGTTCACCAAAGATGATATTATTGTTGTACTTCTTCACGACCACGGTTCAAGGTATGTCGCCAAGGTCTATAATGATGACTGGATGAAGGAAATGGGCTGGTTAGATTAATCCGGCTTTTCATAAAATAAAAAATCAGGGTAAAGTTTTACCCTGATTTTTTATTCCTTAAAATTTTTTCTTATTGCCGCCGTAAGCATAATATAATCGTCAGTGCTCATTGATTTTTTTGGAAACATATAATTGTATTTTCCTTCCAGGGAAACATAATCATCATTAATATCAGCCGTCTCAAAATCCTTCCATAAGCTTGATTCTTTCTGATCGTCCATATTTATTTCAAAAGATTCATTGTTAAATCTGATCTCATAGGACTTGCTGGCTTCTACAGATTTTAAGTACTGCTCTACTCCTTTCTTCCACCTCACTACATTATTTACACTTACTGAAAGAAAAATAACGCACAGAAGGAATAAAAAGCTCAAAAAATATAAGATCCCGAGGTTTTCCTCCCCCAGCCTGTTTTTTAAAATGAGTGCTGCCAGCAGAATGGCTCCGATGATCAGAGTGGTGGTCGTTTTTCCTTTTGTAGTAGGTGATAACAACAGGCTGGCCTGATTACCATTGAAATAGATTTCTTCAAAAATTCTTCTGTCTGTTTTCAACTTAATGACTTTCTCTTCATTCATACTTATTTAATCTAAAAAAATTAAGGTACAAAATAATAAAAAGCTTTTCTAAAAACTTAAGTTTATTGTAAAACACATAAGGACTAAGGATTATAATACGTTTGAATTAACTTGTTGAAAAAATCTTTGATTTTCTTTCTTAGGTGAACTTCTTATTTTCAATATATTAGCCTTTGAAAAACTTACATGTAAGATATTTAAATAAAAGTTTAAGCAGTTTTTTGTTTAAAGTTTACAAAGCTAAATATCTTCATATCGGTCACCGATTGCCGAAAGCTTCTTCAATAATTCCTGATTGGCTTTCTTCAGTTCCTCCATTTTCTGGAGCATATCATGGATCACTTCCAGACCCGGAAGGTTGATTTCAAGATCGTAATGCCAGTTGGCAAACCTTTCAAAAGCCGGCAGGTCTTCATAAAGCAGATAGCGGATCTCATTTTCGGTCTGTATTTTCAGGAGGCCACAATCCACCAGTTCATCAAAAAAAGTGATCTCTATATTATATATTTTTACGAGTTCTTCCCGTGATATTCTTTCACTCATGGCTCAGGTATTTTTAAGTTGTTCAAAAAGTTCTTTCTGCCTGTCTGTGAGATCAGTCGGCAACTTTACTTCGTAAGTCACAAACAGATCACCAAATTGTCCCTCCTTTTTATATACAGGAAATCCTTTTCCTTTCAGTCTTACGGTTACTCCGTTCTGGATTCCGGGCTTTACCTTAAGATTCACACCTCCATCCATTGTATTGACTTTTACTTCCCCTCCTAACACCGCAGTGTAAAGGTCTACCATGACTTTTGTTTTCAGGTCATTTCCTGTTCGTTCAAAATCAGGATCCGAAGGAATATGGAAGGTAATATAAAGGTCTCCGCCCGGCCCGGCATTGAAGCCGGGGTTTCCGTGTCCTTTCAGCTTGATCTGCTGGCCGTCATATACACCCGCAGGAATGGTGATTCTTACTTTTTTACCATTGATGTCAAAAGTCTGCGGATGTGTTTTTGCAGCATCCCTCAAACTTAAATTCAGTTCGGCGTGTATATCCTGGCCTTTAAATTTTCCCGAAGCACTTCCACGTGCATTTCTTCTTCCAAAACCGTCCGTTCCTCCGAACATACTTTTGAAAAAATCTGAAAAATCCTCATCCTCACCAAAATCCCCGCCCGAAAATCCGCTGTAGTTCTGCTGCTGATACTGCCTTTGCTGCTGCTGAGCCTTCTCATATTCTTCACCATGTTTCCAGTGTTCCCCGTATTTATCATATTTGGCTCTGTTCTCAGGATCTCCCAGAACTTCATTGGCTTCATTCAGCTCTTTGAATTTCTCTTCGGCAGTTTTATTATCAGGGTTAAGATCAGGATGGTATTTTCTTGCCAGTTTTCGGTAAGCTTTCTTGATCTCATCCTGCGTTGCGCTTTTATCTACGCCTAAAATTTTATAGTAATCTATATAAGCCATAGAAACGATATTTACTCAAATTTAGGCAATCTGCCCCTGAAAATAATATAATGGTATGTTAAAAATAAGCCTATCTTTGATAAAAAGCATGGCATGGGCGAGGTATTGAAAAACTACTCCGGAATTATATTTTTGTTATTGGGGATCACTATCGGAAGCATTATAGGGATCATGGCACCCGGCGTTGTAGAGTATATCAAGCCTTTAGGAGACATTTTCCTTAATCTGCTTTTTGTAAGTGTGGTTCCTCTGGTATTTTTTGCGGTTTCCAATTCCATTGCGTCTCTGGAACAGCAATCTAAATTCGGGAGGATCATTCTGGTCATGTCTTTTACTTTTTTGCTCTTTATATTGATTGCGGCCGTTTTCACCATCTGTGCCGTATACCTGTTCCCGGTTTCCTCCGTTTCAGGAAGCACTGAAATAGTGAATGAAAGTGCAAATAACGACAGCTGGGGAAACAGGATCGTAAGCTTTTTCACCGTTGGGGAATTCACTGAGTTGTTTTCCCGGAGAAATATGCTTGCCCTGCTGATATTTGCTTTTCTAACGGGTTTTGCAGCAAGAAAATCAGGGGAAAAAGGACAGCCGTTCAGGATTTTTATAGCCTCCGGGTATGAAGTAATGAAAGAATTGCTCTTGCTCATTATGAAAATAGCCCCAATTGGGTTGGGAGCCTATTTTGCCTATCAGGTAGCTACTTTAGGACCTCAGCTTTTCGGGTTTTATGCCAAGCCCTTAGGATTATATTATATCGCCGGAATTATTTATTTCCTGGTCTTCTTCTCTTTATATGCTTTTCTGGCCAATGGGCGGAATGGAATTAAAAGTTTCTGGACCAATGCCATTTATCCCACTCTTACGGCCGTAAGCACCTGCAGCAGCTTTGCCACCATGCCTGCCAATCTGCAGGCGGCTTCCAAGATCGGTATCCCGGCTTCCATTGCCAATCTTGTGATCCCAATTGGGACTACTTTACATAAGAACGGCTCTGCCATGTCTTCCATTATTAAAATCTATGTTGCTTTTTTAATTATCGGGAGAGATTTTTTTGATCTGTCCAATCTATTGCTGGCATTGGGAATTACAGTATTTGTAAGCATTGTTGCAGGCGGTATCCCCAATGGAGGCTATATTGGGGAAATGCTGATGATTTCTGTGTATAAACTGCCGCAGGAAGCTGTTCCGGCAGTGATCATTATTGGGACTCTGGTAGACCCTTTGGCTACGGTTCTGAATGCAGTAGGAGATATTGTGGCGGCAATGTTTGTGAATAGGTTTGTGAAGACCTGATGCTTTAGTCTATACAAAAAATAAAAGTCTAAACCATTTTAATAGTAAAAATTTTATTTTTTGAACCATTAAGAATATTAAGATAAGCTTTGCTTTAAACTTAAAAATCAGAATGATTGACCTTAATGATCCTTTATTTCTTAAATTCTCCTTAATAGTTTAAAAATACCGGATACTTTTTGATAAGTCTAAACACGTTAAATTAAAAAATGTTCATGAATACTTCTTTTTTTAAGAAAATTGGTTTGTATGATTTTCTGAATATTGAAACTGAGATGAGTAAGCCCGAACTCATTCAAAAATTAAAGAAAATGAGCTATGAGAGCAGTCTCGACATCTTTTCAGTAGCAGATTATGCAATCCCCAACAGATTTGAATACAAAGGATTAATAAATGAAAATAATTTTATACTCAGACGAAGAAAACATTTTTTTGATTCGAAAAACCCAAACCCTAATATAACGGGAATCATTGATGAAAAAAATGGAAAAACATTTATAAAAACTGAATTTATGCCTGCAAAATATCTTGTTCTGATTCATATTTTGCTAAGCCTCCTTTTTCTGGCAATATCTTTCGCTGTAAATGAAACAGGTATTAAAATTTTTATACTGGTGATGTTGCTGATAGTAAATTCCAGCCATTACTTCGCAATGAAAACCGCCATTAAAAAAAACAAATATGACTTTGAAAGAGAATTAAATTACATCATTCAGAAAAACAATTATTTTAAAGGTTATCAATAAAAAACACCTCAAATAAGAGGTGCCTGGTTATTATATGATCAATTATGAATATTCATAATACCTCGCCCCCTTCAGAACCGGATTTTCCATTTCTACAGAGTTTAATCCAAACCCTTTGTAATTTGGATTGATCGACTGATTCACCTGTTTTCTGTGCAGTTTTTCATAGGTATCAAAATCAATAGCAGTCCTGTTATTCAGGTTGTCAAATAAATTCCATTTGGAAACTGCATTTTTCCAGTTCCTGGAAACCTTACCTGCAAAAACTTTGGATTTCGAACCGCTTCCGTATCCTAAAAAGCCTATCTCAGTGCCCGATAATTCTTCATTTTCGTTATAAGAGGTCTGCAATGCGGAAAGCAGTGCCATAAAAACGGATGCCGTATACATATTGCCTATTTCAGAGGATGCACGCTGGGATTTTTCTATCTTATCGCTGATAAACTGTAGATACCCTTCGGATTTTGCAACTGTTTTTTGTTCTTCGGTAGTTCCGTAAGGAAGATTGTTTTCTAAGGAATAGATCTCTGTAAATACCCTCTTACCGTGAAAGGCGTAAGGAAGATGGAAAATCAGGTATTTCCAGCTTTCATAAGGCTTATTCTTACCGGAGATTTCTTTATAATGAGCATAGGCCTCCCTTATCCTGTCCTGATAGCATTGATTGGAATACTGCCCGTCAAACACCGGCTCATCTGTAAAAATTTCTATTTTATCCGGAAATGTTTCCGGAGCATGAGCTAAGTTTTCTTTGGTATAATGACGTCTTGGTTTGAAGAAATCAAAAACACTTTCGGTAGCCACTCCCCAATGGTTTTCAATTTCCAGCAGATCAGGCCTTGAAGAAACCAATAGAGCCACAGCTCCACCTCCCTGGGTATATTCCCCGGAAGAAGCCAGCTCATATTTTGCATAATCACTGGCAATGACAATTGCTTTTTTATCGGGATTTGCTCTCACAAAATCAAGGGAATTGTGAAGGGCATCCACTGCCCCGATGCATGCGAAGGTCATATCCACCACATCACAGTTTTTAAAGCATCTTTCCCCGAATTCCTTTTCCAGCACTTTTTCCACCATCTGCATAGCATAGGAAGCAGTAGGTTTTGCCGCGTCCAGCGCACTTTCGGTTCCCAGATAAATCCTTGATATCTCTTTCGGGTCAATAGAATAATCCTGTATCAGTCTTAATAATGCCTCTGCTGCAAAGGTGGCAGCGTCTTCATGAACATCGGGAAAGCCCATTTTGTTCAATCCCAATCCTTTTTCCAGTTTTGCCGGATCAATTCCTCTTTTCTCCGCCAGATCTTTAATTTCCAAATACAAAGAAGGTACATAGTAACTCGCCGCTTCAATTCCAAAACTCATAATTGTTCTAATTTTTATACGAATTTAAAAAACTGTTTAAACTTATCAAAAGAATTCAACCACAAAGTCGGCAAAGCTTATTCGGATATTTAAGTTTATGACAAGACTCTTTTAAGAAGTATAATAAACACACTTTAGTTTTTGAAAATCTATTATAGGGCTCAATTGAAATATTCATCTTATCTGAAGTTTTTACCCAAAAATAAAAAAGCACTCCGTTAAGAAGTGCTTTGCATTTATTTAAAATCTTCGATTGATTTATTCAGGGCGTCTATCTGTTTATTGATGCTTGCTGCATTCTGGGGATTCTGCTTCAGGAATTCCATTTTTTTGCTTAATCCGTCTTTCAGCATTTGGACAACCATCATTTTCACCTGCGGATTATCTCCCATCTGACTTTTAGCCTGTCCCAAAATTTTGGTAATGCTTTCAGTAGCTTTTAAATTATCTGAGGTCATGATCCAGTTGAACCCATCTTCTGCTGCTTTCCCCAACTCCGGATTCTGGAATTTCACAAAAGGATAAAAAGCCGCAATAGGAGCAATATGAGCCATTTGGGAAGTCACTTTATTTTTGACCACAACAGGCAGTAATTGTGTCAACAGATCCTCTGAGGCTCCCTCCAGGTCAATTTTATCTGCCAGTGAACTAACTCTTGAAGGACCGATCGCAACAATGGCTCCTAAAGAGTTTCCTTTTACGGAATTGGAAACGGCATTCATTCCCTTTTCAAAGACCGGAAGGTATTTCTTATCTTTAGTTTTTGCAAGAGCAGCAAGAGCAGCTGCCTGAACCAGTGTTTTCGGGTCATTGGAAGCCAGTTTTTCAACATCTGCTCCCAAAGCTTTCATTTGTTCCGGATTGGTAAGGTCTATCAATTCCAGAGCTTTCATTCTTACTCTGAAATACGGGTCTTTCAATGCAGCTGCCAGCAATTTTACTGCTGCAGGGTTTTTCCCGACCTGATCTTTTATTCCGTCCAGTGCATTGTATCTGCTCTTAAATTCTTTAGAGTTGGTATACTGCATCAGGTATTGCTCAGGGGTTTTGCTGTCCGTAATATCCGATAAAAGAACACCGTCTGCATTAATGTTTACCAGATCCGGGTTTTTGGAGACTTCAAAATTGAATGCATTTTTAGAATCTGCTTTTACCCAGACATTATATCTTTTCGGCTTTCCGTTATCGTAGACATCAATAGCGAGAGGAAATTCAAACGGCTGCTCCTGAGTCTGGTTAATGGTTACGGAAACCTGTTTTTTTACCGGCTCGAAGGTGTATGAGTAGTTCAATTTCGGGTTGCCGTTTCCGTAATACCATTGGTTGAAGAACCAGTTCAGGTCTTTTCCTGAAACTTTTTCAAACGATAACCTTAACTGGTGTGCTTCAGCATTCTGGTATTCATTGGTTTTCAGGTAATCATTCATTCCGGCGAAAAAAGCATCATCTCCAAGGTAATTTCTCAGCATATGAAGGATTCCGCCGCCTTTCTGATAGGTTACCAGGTCAAAAACATCTTCACGGGAATTATAATTAAATCTCACCAGATTCTTCTTAAAATCTCCGGGGTTATGGATATACCTGTCCACATCTGTCATCTGATGATAATCTGCCTGGTCTTTACCGTATTTGTATTCATTCCACAGGTATTCCGAGTAGTTGGCAAAAGATTCATTCACCGTCAGGTTACTCCAGCTTTCTGCCGTTACCAGATCTCCGAACCAGTGGTGGAATAATTCGTGGGCAATGGTATCTTCCCATGTATTTTCATCAATCAGTTGTCCCGGCTTTTGCAAAATATCGCTTCCATGAAGGGTTGCCGTGGTATTCTCCATCGCACCGCTCACATAATCCCTTCCTGAGATCTGAGCATATTTTGCCCAAGGGTAATCGTAGCCTAGCTTTTTGGAGAAAAATTCCATCATTTCCGGGGTATTTCCGTAGATCTGTTTTGCATAAGGCTCATATTCTTTTTCAATATAATAATCGATAGGGATATTTTTCCATTTGTCCTTAACAACAGCATACTCTCCCACTCCCATAAAGAAAAGATAGGTGGAATGCCTTTTATCCATTACCCAATGATCTGTTCTCATGTTATTTGCCTCTTTTTGCGAAGCTTTCAGGATACCGTTGGAAAGCGTGACATACTGATCAGGAACCGTCATATAGATCTCCTGCGTCGTTTTCTGATTAGGCTTATCAATGGTAGGGAACCATGCGGATGAAGACTCGGTCTCACCCTGTGTCCAGATCTGGGTAGGCTTACCTGATTCTGTACCTTGAGCATTGATAAAATAGAGCCCTTTTGCACTATTAATGGCTGCACTTCCCTGCTGTTTCACTTCGTTAGGACGGGAAGTATATTTGATATACACCGTATAGTCCTGATTTTTCAGGTAGGTCTTATCCAAGCTGATCTTTAAGATATCATCCTTGTATTCATACTTAAGGGGAGATCTTTTACCATTGTTATCTAAAGCCACTTCGTGGATCAGCATACTTTTCGCATCGAGGATCAGTTCGTTTGAAGGGTAGAAATAAGGTGAGGCTGTCAGCCATTCTTCCCCGTTCATCTGTTCCTTCTGATAATCAAAATTGACCTTAAGTTTGGTATGTTTCAGTTCCGTTACTTTGTTGTGAGTGGCTCTGTATACTTTTTCCCTGCCGGAAGTTTCGGTTTGTGCCGATATATTTGCGGAAAACAGGAGTCCCAGTATAGCGATGGATAAAATGGCCTTTTTCATTTGAATATTTATTATTTTTTAGAATTGTCTTTTGTCAGAATATCGAAAATATCATTGACTAATGTTTCATAATCTCCTTTTTTCAGCTGTTCTTTGGTTTTTGCAAAGGCTTTTTTCAGCTCGCTTTCGGGATTTTCTTCGTCGATGATCTCTATGGATTTTACTCCTTTTAATTGAAGAAGCGCATTTTTCAATGCTTCCATGTCTGCTCCTTCTTCGGTAATTATTTTTAAATATTTCATGATGGTCTATTCTTTTTTAAAGGTAGTTGCATGTGAATTCTGGGTGATCACAAATTGTTTTTCCCCAAGGTTGAAATCTACGGTAATTCCTGCCCCATCAAATTTAAAGCTGGTCTTTGAAGTAGCTTCCAAAGGGAAAGCGCTCTGTCCCGTAGCCTGTGCCATCAATGTTTTATCTTTGATAAAAATGTTGAATTTCACTGGCATTCCGGCAGTTGAATATGTTCCTGCAAATTCTTTAAGTTCATCTTCTGACAATACAATCCCTTTAAAATCAGGCATTTTAAAATCTCTGCCCAAAGCAGCTTCCATCATCCTGCTGAAAATATTTTCACTTTTATAATCTGACTGATTGGTTACAAAACTGACTGCAGTTTTCAATTCAGGGAAATAATAAAGAACTGAGCTGAATCCATCAATCCCACCTGTATGCCCAAATCCTGAATATTTTTCAAAGGGTACTTTTACCAGCCCGTAACCATAATCATCAACAAATATTTTCATTTGTTTAAGACTTGTTTTTGTAATTAACTTACCATTTTCAAGACCCGTAATGAATTTTAAAAGCTCTGTGGGTGTGGAGATAATATTCCCTGCCCCGATCGGAATACTCATGTCTGTTTCCGGCAAAGGCTGATAGTTTCCGTTCATATACTGGTAAGAAAGGGCCTGGTTTTCAGAGGTATTTATTTTCCCGCCTACCTTTGTTAAAGTTAATTTGAGCGACCGGGCTATTTTATCCTGAACCAGCTGTGCATACTCTTTCTTGTAGACCTTTTCCAGAATAAGGCCTAATAAAATATAATTTGAATTGCTATACTCATGCTTTATCCCGGGCAAAAAATCACTTTTATATTTCTGGATAATAGAAACCAGCTGTGCTTCTGACTGAGGCTGTGTATAATAATTCCAAAATTCTCCTTCATCGGTCAGGCTGTGAATACCGCTTCTATGCTGCAGGAGATGTTCAATGGTAATCTTTTTTGCATTTTCTATTCCCGGGTAAAATTCGGAGAGTTTTGTATCGGTTGAGAGCTTTTTATCTTCAACTGCTTTCATGACCAGTACGGCCGTGAATGTTTTGGAGATAGAGCCGATCCTGTATTGGGTATTCATATTAGCTTTCTGCTGTTTAGCTGCATCTGCAAATCCCGTAACTTTTAAAAATGCCGGCTGGTCTTTCTCTGCAAAAGCAAAGCTTCCCATCACTTTATGATGAACAAATAAAGAGTCCAGATAACTTCCTAGTTTTTCTCTTATGTTATTTTGAGAGAAAACAAGGGATGAAACATTTAAAGCAACAAGAAAGCAGATCTTTTTAATCATAAACAAGGTTTAGCGATAGGTTGAAATATCCTGATAAAAGTTACAAAAAAAGTGAAGTTTTAAGCTTCACTCCTATATCTGTAAAAATAATTATTAAATGGCAACAGGCGCTTTGATGCCCGGATGCGGATCATAGTTCTCCAGTATAAAGTCTTCAAAATTAAAATCGAAAATATTTTTGATCCCGGGATTTAATTTCATTACCGGAAGTGGTTTCGGTTCTCTTGAAAGCTGCTTTTTGACCTGTTCAAAATGATTGTTGTAAATATGAACGTCCCCAAAGCTGTGAACATAGTCCCCCACTTCCAGATCACAGACCTGCGCAACCATCATCAACAGTAGTGCATAGCTCGCAATGTTAAAGGGAACACCAAGGAAAACATCTGCACTTCTCTGATATAACTGAAGCGACAGCTTTCCGTCTGCCACATAGAACTGAAATAATGCGTGACACGGTGCTAAAGCCATATTCGCGATCTCAGCCACATTCCATGCGGAAACGATCAACCTTCTGGAATCCGGATTTTTCTTAATCTGGTCTATTACTTCCGTGATCTGGTCCACCATTTTATGATCAGCCCCTTTCCAGCTTCTCCATTGTGCCCCGTAAACAGGCCCCAGGTCACCATTCTCGTCCGCCCATTCATCCCAGATAGTTACTCCATTGTCATTCAGATATTGGATATTGGTATCGCCTTTTAAGAACCAGAGCAATTCATAGATGATGGATTTCAAATGCACTTTCTTAGTAGTCACCAAAGGAAAACCCTTCGAAAGGTCATATCTCAGCTGATACCCGAAAACACTTCTTGTCCCCGTCCCGGTTCTGTCTGTCTTATCTGTCCCGTTATCTAAGATATACTGTAAAAGGTCTAAGTAATTTTGCATGATCAGGTAAGATTATTTTTTTAAGGCTTCGATTTCTTGCTTCAAATATTCTATCATTTCATCTTTCTGCTTTAGCAGCTCGGTGTATAGATTTTTTATTTCTGTTAAAGCTTCATTATTTGTATATAGATTCTCAACATATCCATTCCCGCTACCAGAGGAATAATCTCCACTAATATTAAAAATATTTCCTTTATCTATTTCCAATAAATCCAATATTTCCTCTGCTTTTATTCCCAAAGTTTCCGGTAGAAGTTTCAGCTTATCTATTTCAAGATCTCTTTTCCCGGACTCTACTCTTCCATAAGTGGTAACGTCCATCCCCAACAGATCAGCCACTTCCTGCTTGGAAAGTTTTTTAGCTGTGCGGGTAGTAAATAATTTATCTGAGAGGTTCATTATTTTTTTATTACAAATATAGTTTTTTAATATTGTTAAAAAAATTGAGAATTCGTTTAAATTAATGATTCTTATTTTTTTACAAAAGGAGCATTATGATTCTCCGTTTGTCATTCCGGAGGCATCTAAATGCTGTTAAGATGCTTCCAGCATGACAAACTGAATGTTTAAATGAATATCGGTAATAATAAAAGCAATGAAGAATCGAGTATTCTAAAATTTATTCAGCATTGATTGAAATTTATTCACATTTGAATGATAAATCCAATCCCTAATTGTATATATTTGTAATACAAACAAATAAAAAATTACACAATGAAAAAATTATTCATTATCGGTGCTGTAACTATTGGAACTATTGTGAGTGCTTTTCCTTTCAGAAGTTCTTGTGGTCTTGTTCTTCAAATCAGTGATAGTTTTGCTGCTAATGCTACATCAGAAACCTTGATTAGTACTTTAAAACAACTCAATTTTAATGCTTGCGGAACATTTCCGTCTGGTATTACTATTTACACTTCTCCAAAATAGAGAATTTATAAAGGCTAACCTATCGTAGCTATTTTGAGATTCAATCAAAATAGCTATTTCTAAACATTATGAAAAAAAGAATTTTATTTTTGATCCTCACCCTTTTTATTCCCTTAGCAAAAGCTCAAAAAAGCTTTTATTCAGAATATGAGGCAGGATATACTTTAGATTATAAGAGTATGAAGCGTCCCAATGCGAAGAGTGAACTTACTACCTTCATCCTGCTAATGAATGATAAAGAATCTTATTTTAAAAGTATGAATGTTCATGTAAAGGATTCTTTGATATTTTATAAAAAAATTAAAAACACAGAAGGTCCTAATATAGATGTAAACACTCTTTTTAAATACTCAAGTGAATATCCAGAAAATATTGGAACTACCGCCGGAAAAATATATGTTACTACTCCTATTTCCACCGCCTATGTTTCGTATGATGAACCCAACAATATAGAGTGGAAATTGATTAACGAATTCAAAACCATTGGAAATGCAAGGTGCCAAAAAGCCGTTACTACCAAATACGGAAGAAACTGGATTGCTTATTTCAATCCTAAAATCCCGTTAAATTTCGGGCCTTATAAGTTCAATAAACTTCCGGGCCTTATTGTGGAACTGTATGATGATAAAGATGACTTTCATTACAAATTGTACAGCTTCAAAAAACGAAAAGGGACTTGCCAGTTTGCCAATTCTTACAAAAATGTAAAGCCTGCAAAAAAAGAAAAAGTCTATCAATGGAGGAAAAATTATTACCTAGAGATTGATTTTTCGGAAGTTTTGGAAAATGCAGATCCGGAAACCATAAGACGGCTCAATAGAAATAGCAGGAAATCATATGAGCTATATAATCCTATTGAGCTTAAGCCCAATTAATTTCATCTACAATATTTTTATAAATCATCATAGAACTCCTACAAAATTGTGGGAGTTTTTCGTTCTTTATTTTTCCTCAGATACAAAAAAACCAGATAAAATCCATAATTCTATTTGATAAAAAAGCATTCATTTTCATGAATGCTTAACTGTATTCCTCTAAAGCCACGGCAGTGAGCCTATTTCAGGTTTTGATCAGAAGATGGCAGAAAGTATAGTTGATAATTAATGCTGAAATTCTATGGACCATCCTGTCAGTGTACCCGTATCCTGCGCAGCATCATCCACTACCTTCAATGTCCAGTTCCCGTTGATATTCTGCCCGTTGAACGTACTGAACGGCACTTCCGGCAGGAAGCTTCCCGTAAAAGGGGCCGCTCCTGATAAAATTGACATTCCCGCCACCGGCTTAAAGCAGGTATTCGTATAATTGTTCCCGTCATCCCCGTTATCGTCTGATAAAGTGATGAACGTAGTTCCGTCCGGGGCAATAAGGGTGATATCCAGATCTGCATCGTAAGTATGGGTAATATTCAGACAAACCTGAGAAATTTTGGGATAATCCGTCAAAGAAAGGGTTTTAGGAATACCGGTTACATTAATGGCATGGCTAATTCCGGTAGCATTATTATTTGGAATGGCCAGCGAAAGCGTTCCTGAAGAAAATGATGATGTGGTGGCAGCACTCTTTAATGTGGTGCTTACTTCTACCCAACGCGGAACGGCCGACGTACCGGTATTGATCCAGATAAGCCTGCTTGAAGAGTTTATCACCATAAGACCCGTGGCAGGGTTTGAAATGGCGTTAATCTGTGCAGTCGTTAAAAGGGGAATTAAAACTCCTTTATTATTCAGAGGTGCCTTCACATCCAATACAGCGGACGGATCAGGCGTTGCGGTTTGTATTCCGACTTGTCCATTATAAAGACAACAATACAACATACAGGAAATAAATGTTTTTCTTTTCATGGTCATTATTGTTTTTTTACTAATATATGACCTTTCTGACTAAAAGTTTATTAACATAAAAAAATACATACCCCAAGTAGGGATTGACACTCAACTACTTACGTGATATTTACCTACCAAATCTCCTTTATAATCTGATGTGTACTATTAACAGAAAATGTTTGCCCAGGCTTCATTCCCATCATTGCTTTTGCTAATGGGGCTTCCCCTGAAATAGTCATAATATGATTGCTATCCCATACGATTTCTCCCACAGAAGCTGAGATATAAAACAAACCTTTATCCGTTTTGATGAGTGCTCCGTTTTGAACTTTAGTGCATGGTTCGGAGGATAACTTCTGCATCAGCGACTGCTGGTGTAAGATTTCGTTAAGTTGCCGCTGAAGATTATTGATCTCCTGCTGAAGCATTTCCCGGCCTGTTTCGTATTTATCTCCCATTGAGCTTTTTGTATCATTGTTGGAAGCACGGGTTTCGGCAATAAGGTGTTCAAGGTTTTGAACCTTTTCAAGGATTTTGGTTCTGACCGTAGCCAGGACTTCAGCTTTATTCATTGTTTAATTTAATCACAACAAAAGTACATTAAACCTGATAAAAATGTACCCTCCCTTTAAGTGTTTATTTTAATCAGAGAAGCTCATTTAACATAATATTGAACATTTATTAATTTTTATTCATATTTTTTAATAATTTAATAACAAAATATCAAAATACTTATATTTACATCTTAATTTTTCAAAAAAAAACAGTCATGAGAAAAAAATTAATGATTTTTGTGTTTGCCTGTATGTACGGCCTGGCTTTATCGCAGGTCGGTATCAATACGCAGACCCCGCATCCATCGTCGGTACTGGATGTAAATTCTGATACCAAAGGGGTCCTTGTCCCCAGGCTTACTACCACTGCAGTGAACGATCTTTCTGCTACAGCAAGTGAAGGATTGATCGTTTTCGACAAGGAAAAGAAGACCTTTATGGGTTGGGACGGTTCTAAATGGCAAAATTTAGGATATGAAGAAAATAATACAGCTCCCAATGCCAGTAACGTGAATGTTACCGGAAATTACCATCCGGGGGAAACTTTAACGGCCAATTATTCTTATGCAGATGCTCAGGGAAATCCTGATGATACCAGCACATTTATCTGGAAAAAAGCCGATAACGGATCAGGAGCCAATGCAGCGGATATTCCGTCTGCCAATGCGCTAAACTATCTTTTAACGTCTGCAGAACTGGGTAAATATATCCAGTTTTGTGTAACTCCCGGTTCTTCTGTAGGTGCGTCTCCGGGAATTCAAAAATGTTCATCATGGTCGGGACCTGTAGCAGCAGTTGCTAATCAGGCTCCTACCGCTTCTGCGGTAAGTATTACCGGAACTAATACGCAAGGACAGACGCTTACCGGGAATTATACTTATAATGATACTGAAGGAGATGTACAGGGATCTTCCACTTTCCGATGGACAAGATCTGATGATGCATCCGGGCTAAATGAGGCTACAATTTCCGGAGCCAGTGCTTCCGGATATACCCTGACGGCAGCAGACATTAACAAGTATATTAAGTTCTATGTAACCCCAATAGCTTCCACAGGGACAACTACAGGTACAGAAACAGGCTCCGGCTTTGTAGGGCCAATCGCCTCTCTGCCGCAAACAAGTGTACAGTTTGTATCATCTTCTTCATCAGTATCTGAAGGTGTAGGCACTACTTCGGTTGTCTTGTCTATCACCAATCCAAGTGCTGCCACGGCAACTTCGGTAGATGTGTATATTTCAGGAGGAACAGGCAGTACAGCTGATATTAACAATTATACGACCCAAACAGTAACCTTCCCGGCCGGATCATCCGCCAACCAAACGGTAACGATTACCGTAACGGATGATTCTACAATAGAAAGTGATGAAACCATTATATTCGGATTGCAGAATGTAACAGGCGGAAATAACAACAGTGCTGATATTTCCGGAAATACTTCACATACCCTGACTATTACCAATAATGATGTTATAACACCTATTGCTTTAGGAACCTGGGATACTACCGGTTTGCCTGGTGGAACGGGAAATTTTGGACCAAGTCCATGGACAGGGACTCCGGGTACAGGTGTAAGTACAGCCAGAGTTATCAGAGAAGCAGGTGCGACTCAAACAGGTTCGGGTTCTGCCAATTCATGGGGTTCTGACGGGTTGAATGCAACTTCTCAATCAGCTGCTGAAACGGCTAATGATGCCTGGACATTTGAGTTTGTCCCTCAATCAGGAAAAAGTTTATCCCTATCCTCTATTGAGGGGTACAGCTTCAGAAAATCAGGAAGCGGGCCTAAAAACGGACAGTATCAGTATAAGATAGGAGCCGGTACCTGGACAGATATACCTGGAGCTACAATTACCGGCATATCGGGAGGTACCACCATAGTAGTAGCTCAAACAGCGATTGATTTGTCGGGTATTTCTGCATTGCAGAATGTCACTGCAGACACCACTATATCCATAAGATTGGTATTATGGGGGGCTACTGCCTCTACAGGTACTGCTAATATGGGATATCAAAACCAACCAATTATTATTAAGGGAATATCCCAGTAATAATTAAAATCAACTATAAAAAAACAGGCTGTCTTTTCAGACAGCCTATTTTATATTGACCAATGCTTTATTTATTTCTCAAAAACCGCATAATCAGAAACTTTAAAGCTGAAATCTTTTCCGTTATTAAAGTCTCTTTTTGTACCGTCAAATATATTTTTAAACGCTCCTGATAACTGCTCATCCTGAATGCTGAAATTCACAGGCTCTTTTGACATGTTCAATACGACCAGTACCTCATCTTTTCCATTTTTTCTTACATAGGCCAGGATCTTATCGTTGGCTGTTGTATTAAGCAGATATGTAGTAACACTGGGATCTCCTCCCCGCAAAGCAGGATTTGAAGATTTTAAATTCAGTAATGTCTTATAGAAAGCTGCCATCTGGTAAGTATTGGTCCATTTAATGACATCTTTCTCAAAGAATTCCAGTCTTTTCATATTAGGAAGCTCCTGTCCTGAATAGAGTAAAGGAACACCGTTCCATGTGGTAGAAAATACAGCCATTGGTTTTGTAATTGATCCGTATTTTTCATATTCTGTCCCATTCCAGGAATTTTCATCATGATTGGTAGTAAACCAGGCTCTCATGGAAGCATCTCCTATACCTGAATATTTCGTCAAAAGGTCTTTTAGGTCCTGCAACGGAAGGTTTTTCTTATAATAATCCTCAGATTTGTGCATCCAGCTCCAGGAATAGCTTGCATCGAACACTTTTCCGTATTCGGGTGTTTCCAGCTCATCAAATTCTCCCAGCCAGAAAAGGGGCTTTACGGTTTCCACTTCAGGACGGGCCTGCTCCCAGAAATCCACTTCAACCCAAGAAGCGAGATCACATCTAAAGCCATCGATATTCGTTTCTTTCACCCAGAATTTCATAGCATCAATCATGGCTTTACGCATTTCCGGGTTTTTATAATCAAGTTCAATAATATCATCCATACCGGAAGCAATGTGGAATTTCCCGTCCGGGTCCTTTAAATAGAATTCCGGGTGGGTCTTCGTCCAGATATGATCCCAGCCGGTATGGTTCGCGACCCAGTCGATAATTACCTTGAATCCCAATCTGTGAGCTTCATTCACCATATGTTTGAAATCATCCATAGTTCCGAATTCCGGGTTGATGGAGGTATAATCTGCCGCTGCATAAGGACTTCCAAGGCTTCCTTTCTTGTTCTGTTGAGCAATCGGGGTAATGGGCATAAACCACAAGGTCTTTACTCCCATAGATTTCAGGCGAGGCATTTCTTTTTCAAATGCTTTAAAAGTTCCTTCTTTTGTATATTGTCTTACGTTTACTTCATAGATATTTGTAGTATGCTTCCATTCTTTCGGCAAATCCATAGTCTTCTTATTTGTATTTTGAGTGGCACAGGAAATAATTCCCAAACCAATTACTGCGAGTAGAATTAATTTTCTCATTAATTAAATTTTAGCAAAAGTAAGGATTGTTTTTAAAACGAAAAGATGGAAAGGTAAAATCGCGGAATCGTAAAATTGTAAAATCGCATAATTGCAAAACTGTAAAATTGTGAAAAAGAGAAACAACTATTGGGAAAGGTTGGATTTGTGGTTTTAAAATTTTGTGATTCTGTCTTTAGGTAAAATTGCGAAACTGTAAAATCGTAAAACTGTAAAACAGCTAAAGTAAAAAGTTTGAATTTACGATTTTACAGTTTTGCCTTTTTACAAAAATATGAGCATAAAAAAGCCCCGGATAAAAAAAACAGGGCGCTATATTTTAAATACTATCTTTCGTCATCGTTGTCATCCTCTTCATCAAAGATATCATCGTTGTAGTCTTCTTCCTCTTCGTCATCAAAACTCTCATCATCTTCGTCTGCGAAATTATTGCTGCCTCCAAAATCCTCTTCAAAACTAAAATCATCCTCCATCAAAGGCATCACTGATCTCTTTTTTGATCCGCCTGCACTTCCGTTTTTACCGGGAGCTTTCAGAGGCACATTTCCAAATCTGTAAACTGTAATCGGGTAGTTAACCCCTTTTGTTTCTTCAATGATCTCCACGAGCTCACAAAAGAACTCCCAAAGGTCAAGAAGACCATACTGGAACTGGGCTTTATCTCCTATACCTGCAAATGCCTCATCTATATAAACATCCGACATGATCTCGCCGTCTCCGTCATCACTCATATCTTCCAAAGGAACACTCTTTACTATCGTCCCGTCATCTTCAAGTAAATTAAAAGTAGAAAGTTCATCTCCCTGAAGGCTGAACGCACTTTTAATTCCCAAATGTAAGTTCCATAGTGTCTGTTTTCCTTTAATTTCGATATCGCGGAAAATATCTTCTTTTGCATCTAATATTACACGGATCTTGTAAACCATACCAGTTTTATATTTTCTTTTTGCCTTTTATTATGATAAATTTCTGTTGCAAATATATAATAAATGATAGGTCACAAAAAAATATTTCAGAATTTTTTAAAATATTTTTTTTTCTTACATTTTGCCGGAGTTATTTACTTTTTTCAAGAACAAAACTGAACTTTGTTCCTTCCAGATATACGCTTTCTACCGTAATATTTTCATTATGAGCTTCAAGGATATGTTTTACGATAGCCAATCCTAACCCGGAACCTCCTTCACGCCTGCTTCTGCTGGTTTCCACACGGTAAAACCGTTCAAAGATCCTGGGCAGTATTTCCGGTTTTATTCCCATTCCGTTATCTATAATCTCAATCAGGACTTTATTTTTCAGAACACTCGTCTTTACCACTACTTTTGCCTCCTGTCTGTTGGCATAATGAATCGCATTCGAAATTAAATTAATAAAAACCTGTGAGATCTTTTGCTTATCTGCATCTACAAATATCTGGGGATGCAAGGTCTGGATCTGTAATGTGGCATTGTTCTTCTCTGCTTCCAGGTCCAGCAGATCAAAGACTTCTTTTATTAAAAGGTTGACATCAAACCTTGAAATGGTAAGATTAATCTCTCCTGCTTCCAGCCGGTTGATCATATCCAGATCTGTAACGATCGCGATGAGCCTTTCCACAGAAATACCGATCCTTTCCAGATATTTATCCCTGATCATAAGGTTTTCAACACCTCCTTCCCTGAGGGTTTCCACATATCCCTGAATGGAAAACAAGGGTGTTTTAAGCTCATGGGATACATTCCCGATATATTCTTTACGGTAGCCTTCCATTTCCTTCATCATATCGATCTGGGAAACCTTCTGCTGGTTGAGGTCTGAGAATCTTTCGCCCAGTTCTTTAATTGTGATATTTTCATCATGATCATGAACGATTTCCTGGGGCAAAATCTCAGAAATATTACGCACCTGTTTTTTACCGTAATAGTTGAAAAGCAGTTCTAGTACCACATAATTAATGATAAAAATAAGGATAATGCATATGAAAAGCCCTATTTTAAAGAATGGAGTCTGGTAATATACATCCTTCAGCGAATCAAAAATGATCACCAGAAGGAACATCACCAGTGTCAGAAGACATGCAGCGACGAGGGTAAGCCTGTAAAATTTCAATTTTACAACGTTTTTATGGTTGGATGATAAAGGTAAGACTTTTTAAACTGTTAAACGATAAGCTTGTAGCCGATTCCTTTTAAGGTCTGGATGGTATTGATCCCCAGCTTTTCTCTTAGCCTTCTGATGTGGACATCTATGGTTCTCTCTCCTACGATCACGTCATTCCCCCATACTTTTTCCAGGATCTCTTCTCTTTTGAAAACTTTTTCCGTATTGGAAGCCAAAAGATAAAGCAGGTCGAATTCTTTTTTAGGAAGTAAAAACTGCTGCCCGCTCTTGGATACCCTGAAGTTATCCTTATCAATGACCAGATCACCTATCTCAATAAGCTTGGCATGGTCTGAAACCTGAGAAGTAAGCTGTAATAATGCGTTTACCTTGGAAATAAGAATCTTTGGCTTGATGAGTTTTACCACATAATCATTGGCTCCTGCCTGAAAACCTGCTAACTGCGAGAACTCTTCACTCCTTGCGGAAAGGAAAACAATAAGGGTTTTCTGAAGTTCTTTTACTCTGCGAAGTTCCTGGCAGGTTTCAATGCCGTCCTTTTCCGGCATCATTACATCCAGTAAGATAAGATCGGGAATAATTTCTTTGGCTTTTTCTATTCCTTCGTTACCGTTTGTAGCGGTATAAATATCATAGCCTTCTTTTTCTAAATTGTAAGACAGAATCTCTAAAATATCCAGTTCGTCGTCTATTAAGAGTATTTTCTTTTGGTTCATTTTTAATTTTTACTGAGTCAAAGTTAACAATTTTTGAATGACAGATTAAGAAATCAGTTATCGTTTACATAAAGTTAACAATAATGTTATTTTGTTAATATATACTTAAGGAAAAATTAAATTTTGCTAAACCGTTTACACCATTAATCTTTTATTCCTTTGCACCGAAAGAATCTAAGTGTAAATAAAAGTAAGTAATGAAAATTAATAAACTTAGCATTGCCGTTTTGTTTTTATCCGGATCTGTATTTTATGCCCAGGAGACCAGGCAGGATACTGTGAGAAAGGAGAAAAAAATAGAAGGAGTAATCATCCAGGGAAACAGTAACAAGAAAACAGAAACTGCTGTTTTGGGAGAACAGAAGAAAGCTATCATTCAAAAACAGGCTGTAAGTGCCGAAGAAATTTCCAGAAAGGGAATATCCAATGTAGAACAGGGGCTTACGAAAGTAACCGGGATCACTACTGTAGAAGGAAGGGGTCTTTTCGTAAGGGGATTGGAAGAAAGGTACAATTACCTGCTAATTAACGGTCTTGGTTCGCCATCCAATAATCCTTTCCAAAAAATCATCGCTTTAAAGCAGTTTCCGACAGACGTTGTAGGTAAACTTAATATCTATAAAACATTCAATTCCAATCTTTACGGGGATTTTGCCGGAGCGACTTTCGATATTGAAACGCTGACTATTGACAAGTCTTTTTCTAAAGTTGAATTCAGTGTAGGATTTAATACATTAAGTACATTCAGAGATAATTTTAAGGTAGCCGAAGGAGCAAATGGTATTGAAGGATATTTGGGCTTAAACTCAAGAAACCGAAGATTACCCGACGAGGTAAGAGATTCCAGGCCTAACGGATATGTATTCTCAAGAGAACAGTCTTTATCCTCTTTCAAAGATTCATGGAATGTAGACAATATAAAGACCTTACCGAATACAAGCATTGGTTTTACTACTGTCCAAAAAATGAAAACAGGAGAAACAGGCAGTTTAGGGCTACTATTTTCATTAAATCAAGGATCAAAATATTCTTATCGTGAAGGCGAAAACAATCAATTCAGAGATAATGGAAAACAGATTGAAGCAAGTAACCGCCTTAACAGAAAAGTTTACGAATATGAATTAGAATCATCCGTTTTATTAGGATTAGGGTATAAAAACAGAGGAACAAATATCAATTTAAATGCAATCTATCTTCAAAACTCAAACAATATAATTGAAGATAATATTGGATTTAAAAACTTTTCTGTTCAGGATATCCGGTTTTTCAGAACAAATCAGCAGGATATTTCAAGATTTTTAGATTTGCAGCTAACCGCGTATCAGAAAATAGGTGAAAGACATCAGATTAAAGCAGGAGTTAGCTATGTTATGAATAACTACAGTCAGCCTGATCGAAAAATATTTGAACTTACACTTCCTGAGAATTTTAATAATGCTCTTATTTCTTATGGAGGAAATAGCTTTATCAGACAATATCTGGATGTTGACGGCAGATTTTACGGATCAGCTTATGGTGAGTACTCAGTATTTTTAGGAGAAAAGGGTGATCGTAAGGACTATCCTTTGCAATTGGCTGTAGGCTATAATGGTTTTTCAGATGTCAGAAAAAATTCTTACCGTTTTATTTTTGGAAATCCGGGAGCTGGGGGAAGCACACAAGCCTATATTAATATAGACCAGCCCCAATCTGTTTTGGATTCATCTATAAATAGCGGCAATTTATATTATAATGAGGGAAGTGATGCTTACGGGTATCTGTCAAATATCTACCAGTTTGTAAATGCAGGATATGCTAATATAGATTATAAGCCTAATGACAGCTGGGACATTTTATTGGGTGGCAGATTTGAAAATGATATGAGGATAATCAGATTTAATAGAATTGGTGTTTCTAACACAGAAAGCTTAACACCTAATAAAAACTATTTTTTACCTTCCCTATCCATCAAAAAATCACTTAACTCTAAGAATAATTTAAGATTATCCCTAAGTAAAACAATTACCAGACCTGTTCTTATTGAATCAATGCCTATTGAATACATTAACCCTGATAATTCATCGGTTGTAGGTAATAAAGATATTGAGAATAGTGAAAACTACAATATAGATCTAAAATGGGAATACTTCCCTACCAATAAAGAAATGTTTGCTGTCAATTTATTTGCTAAAAGAATTGACAAAGCTATAGAAAGATCTATAGCAAACTCCGGGAATGCAAGTGGTCTCGTAATCACTTTCTATAATGCCCAAAAGGCTGATATAGCGGGGATAGAATTGGAAGGAATTTTAAATTTAGGCAGAATTTCCGAGGCATTAAGCAAGTTTACTTTGGGAGCCAATGCCACTTTTATGTATTCCAATGTTGAGAGAAGTGAGAAACAATTGGAACTTGAAAGACCAGATGGTTATACTAATGATCAACTTCATAAAAGAGGTTTGCAGGGGGCCGCACCATATACCATCAATGCAGATTTAAAATATGAGTATAAAAACTCACAAAACCTGAGCAAGACTTTCTCACTTGTATATAATGTTTCAGGATCTAAAATATTTGCAGTCGGATCTTCAGGTTCACGTGAATATTTTGAGAGGCCATTCCATCAATTAGACTTTGTATATCAAAACCAACTCACCAAAAACTGGAACGTAAAATTTGGTGTTCAAAATATATTAAATTCCAAATATCGCATAGAGTTGGGAGACGAAAACTATTACCCGGTAAAAATTGATGACAATTATACTTTTGTCAACTTTTACAGAGGAACAACGTTCAATCTTACCGTAGGATACACTTTTTAAAATTAGCTTATAAAATAAAATCTTAATATAGAATGAAAAGAAATCTTTTAACCCTATTATCATTAACATTACTTTTGAGCCTTTCTTCATGTACTATTGAAGTAAATGAAGATGGTGGTAATGGTACTACTGCAAATCCGGGAACAAATGCAGGTGTTTTACCTGACGGAGCAAAATTATCCGGTGATATCACTTCTAATTTGACAATAAAAAAAGGTAATTATACATTAGAAGGTATTGTAAAGGTAGCTGACGGAGCAACCCTTACCATTGAAGCAGGGGCAACATTCACTGTATCTACAGCTGTTACGTCAAGTTTAGTTGTTTTACAAGGAGGAAAAATAATTGCCTTAGGATCTGCAAGTGAGCCAATTGTTTTCACAACTACAGCTAAAATCCCTGGTGGATGGGGCGGAATAACGCTTTACGGAAGAGCTCCCATTAAAGCGGTGAACGGAAATCCTTCTGCAGTATCTGAAGATGGCAATGCTATCACATATGGTGGAAATGACGCTAACTTCAGCTCAGGCATCTTAAAATATGTAAGAGTAGAATACGCCGGTAAAAAAATCAGTGACGGAACTTCTGAAACCAATACCTTCACATTTTACGCGGTAGGTGATGGTACTATTTTAGAAAACTTAGTAGCTTATAAGGGTACGGATGACGGTTATGAATTTTTCGGCGGAACCGTGAGTGCAAAAAATTTAGTTGCTTATGGTAACTACGATGATTCTTTCGACTGGCAGGACGCCTGGAGCGGACAAAACAATAGTAACTGGTTTGCTTTCCAGACAGTGACAGGTAATTTCGGAATGGAAATTGAAGCTTCTGCAAACATAGACAATACGGCTCCGAAAATTTCTAATATCACTTTGATCAGAGACGCAAATACAAATCCGGAAGTTGCGGGATCGGTAGAAATCTCTGCAATTCAATTTAAAAGACAAGGTACCGGTATTTTCTCAAATGTATATATCAGCGGGTATAAAAATACAGGTGGTAAAAATGCTTACGCAGTTTTAATTCAGGATGATGCAACGAATACTAACCAGGTAAATGCAAACCCTAGCAAAGTTACTGTATCTCCATTAAATTATGTAAATTCCGACAATGCCGATGTTTGGGGATATGCTCAAACTAATGGTGGAAAAACTTTTACAAACACAGCTTCAGTTACCAAAGTTTCTCTAACTACCGGAGCATGGGCTACCGTAGACGGAGTAAACCTTTTAGCAGCGCTACAATAATCAGATAATAGTTAGTTTTTTCATCTCAACTAAAAATCCGTCAGAAATAACTTCTGACGGATTTTATTTTTTATTTAAAACAAAAACATTAAGAATAATACTCAAATTTTCGCACAGCTTCCAGTGTCATATCAATTTCTTTATCCTTAATGGCATCACTGATGAAATACGTCTCATAGCCGCTTGGCGGAAGATATATCCCATGGGTCAGCATTTGGTGGAAGAAATTATTGAATAATGCATGATTAGCCTCCTGTGCCTCATCAAAATTGGATACGCTGCTGATATGGAAGAAAACGGACATCATAGATCCCTTTCTGTTGATCCTGTGGGCGATTCCTTTTTCATTCAGTATTTTAGCAATCTCAAAGTCTAAGGTTTCCGTTGTTTTATTGATCCTGTTAAAGAAATTCTCATCATTTCTGATGATCTGAAGCGTTTTTAATCCGGCTCTCATCGCAAGAGGATTACCGCTTAAGGTTCCTGCCTGGTAAACCCCGCCTTTCGGAGCCAGATGATCCATGATCTCGTTTCTTCCTGCAAAGGCCCCTACCGGAAGCCCGCCGCCGATCACTTTTCCATAAGTTACCAGATCCGCTTTTACATTGTAAAGCTCCTGAGCACCTCCAAAAGCCAGCCTAAAACCGGTCATTACCTCATCAAAGATCAGTAAAGCTCCGTTTTCATCACAGATCTTCCTTAAATTCTGTAAGAAATTGTTTTCAGGAAGCACACAGCCCATATTTCCGGCAACCGGTTCAATAATCACTGCGGCAATTTCGCCCTGATTATGACGGAAGAGGTCTTCTACCTGCTCAAAGTCGTTATAACGGGCCAAAAGGGTATCCTTAGCCGTTCCCTGGGTTACTCCCGGAGAATTCGGGTTCCCGAAAGTCGCAGCACCACTCCCCGCCTTGATCAGAAATGAATCTGAATGGCCATGATAGCAGCCTTCAAATTTGATGATCTTATCTCTTTTCGTATATCCCCTTGCCAGTCTTATCGCACTCATACAGGCTTCTGTCCCGGAGGACACCATCCTGATCTGATCGATATTCGGGACGTTTTCTATGATAAATTTTGCAATTTCGGTTTCCAGCTCTGTGGGAGCCCCGAAAGAAAAGCCTTTTTCCGCCTGAATTTTCAGTTCTTCCAGGACTTCCGGGTGCGTATGTCCCAGAATAGCCGGCCCCCAGGAATTAATATAATCAATGTAAGTATGACCATCCGCATCGGTAAGATAAGCCCCTTTTGCAGATTTCATGAAAACAGGAATTCCTCCTACGGATTTGAATGCGCGAACCGGAGAATTTACACCTCCGGGAATGTATTGGTAGGCCTCATCAAATAAAGCCGAACTTCTTTGGTATCTCATATTTAGTTGTCAGTTGACAGTTGATGGTTGAGAGTTTTAATCAAAAGCTGTTAACTATTAACTGACAACTCTCAACCATCAACTATTAATCCTTGGGTTTTTTATCTATCAGGTAAATCAGCTGTCCTGCAGATGGCTTCTGTCCTTCATCCATCCTGTTTTTTGCATACAGCTTATTTAATTTAATGCCGAACTTTTGGGCAATATCATGCATATCTTCGCCCGATTCAGCTTTATAGGTAGGCTTGTTGCCATCGGAATTCTTGGATTCAAGGAAGATGATATCATTTTTCTTTAAAACATCACTATCAAGCTCATTCCACTTCATCAGTTTGCTTTCGCTGATCCTGAATTTATTTGCAATAAACTGCAGATCAGTTTCTTCGGGGATAACAATATACTTCAAACCTTCGTTAGGGTGGCTTTTAATCAGGATAGAATTAAGGATCTCCGCTTTTGTTTTAATTTTTTCGACTCTTTTCTGCTGCTGTACGTAAGATGTCTGTTTATAGGGAACAGTAACGGTCACAGGTTCCTTTTTTACTACCTTGGCCGGTTCAAGTTTTGCCATGAAGATCCTGTCGTCTTTCAGGTCAGGATACATTTTAAGGACTGCATACAGAGCCTCTTTAGAGGTAGTATTATCGAATTCATACAGTTTATATTTTTCAATCTTACCGATCAGAATGGATGCATATCGCGGATTGGTAGCATAGCCCGCTTTTTTAAGGCCATGAGCCCATGCTTTGTAATCTTTCATATCCAGCTTGAAAAGATTGGCGTAATATTTCCTGGTGGATAAGAATATCGAGTGGTCTTCGTACGACTGTCTCGGGTCGTCATATACACGGAAGCACTCATTAGGAGCATCATCGGTATGTTTCATAGTCTTCCCTGTCCAGTCTTCCTTACATTTTATTCCGAAGTGGTTTTTGCCTTCCTGAGCCAGCCTGCTCTGCCCGCCACCGGTTTCTAAAAGTCCCTGGGCAAGGGTAATAGAAGCGGGAATTTTATATTTTTCCATTTCTTCTACTGCATATTGGGCAAATTTCTGGATATACTGATCTTCGGTAGCCCAGGTCTGAGCTGAGAATTTTGATAAAACTAAAAGGCTTACAAGTAAGAAAAGTCTTTTCATCTTATAATTTTTATTGTTTTAAAATGAAAGATGGAACACTTAGTGTTTCATGTCTTTCAATTTTACTTTATATAATTAAATTTCTGTTCTGTTTTTCCAAAAGCAGATTGGCTCCCTCTATCCCCTGCAATCCTCCGGTATGGAAGCACAGAATCCTGCTGTTTTCAGGAAAATACCCTTCTTCAATCAGTTCAAAAACCTTCTGCATCATCTTTCCTGTATAAATCGGTTCTAAAGGGATTTCGTATTTTTCTTTGAAATCATTGATAAAACGGATGTTCTCATCCTTTATTTTACCATATCCTCCCAAACCTGAATCTATTAGATCAAAATTTTTATTCAGGGTTAATTCAAAGATTCTGTTTTTCAAAGAAGAATCGTCCACTACCTTAAAGCCTATAACTTTCTGATTGTCTTCACAAAATTTTGAAATCCCCGCAATGGTTCCTCCGGTTCCGACTGCTGTGCAAAGATAATCAAAATCTTTTGTTTCATTATTCAGCATCATTTTTACCCCTTCTACAGCATCTCCATTGGTTCCGCCCTCCGGAATGACCAGAGCGTCAGGAAATTCCTGCTGTAAAAAAACCGTTAGCTTTTCCTTGTGGCGGTATTCTTCACGGGTAACAAATTTTAAATTCATGCCATTCCTTCTGGCAAAAAGCAAGGTAGGATTATCACGCCATTTATCCTGCAACTCTTCTCCTCTTATAATTCCCAGCGTTGGAATGCCGGATAATTTTCCTATGGCAGAAACCGCAGCAATATGATTTGAAAATGCTCCGCCAAAAGTAATAATGTACGGTCTTTTGCAGTTTTTATCCAGATAATGATTGATATTATAGAAAAGTTTCCAGTATTTATTGCCTGAGATCTCGGGATGAACAAGGTCTTCCCTTTTTATAAAGAGTTTCACATTTTTCCCGACCAGGACTTCAGTGATGGGGATATGGATCTCCGGAAGTTTCATTGCTACAAATTTCCTGAATTTATTTTAAATAGAAAATCTTAAATTAGTTAAACAAAACCTAAAAAATAAAGCCATGAAAAAACCGGTGGCCACTCTCATATCTGCTCTGATCGTCATTGTCTTTATAGCCGTATTAGCTTATGCCTTCATGGGAGACCTGTTCACACCCCGCTCCGAATTTGATGTCCCAAACAAGCAGAATGATAAGATCATCAGTATGTTCAACAGCCAAATCGAGCGGGAAATCGAGGATCATACCCAAAGTGTCATGCATCCCGGCTATATCCCTGAAAGCAGGCAGAATACCATTGATTATTTAAAAAGCATCAGAAGTATTGAAAGCTATTCCCGACACGGTGTGAAGTCTACCCAGCCGAGAAATTACATTGAATTAAAGATTTCCTTTAATAACGGAACCATTGCTGAAAAGGTATATACCAGCCATCCATGCTCCGGGTATATGGAACCATGCCTACTAATGAAGGTCGAAATGAAAGACGGAAAAGCAGTGAGAATTTTCACGAACGGACAGGAGAAAAAAGGCTCTCCGGACTGGATTACTCCCGATCTGAATATCCTTATTGACAGGGCTATATCTTATGATATTGGTAGAAACCATGACCGGTATTTTGCACCCAAAAAGACCCAAAGGGATTTTGACAAAGAATGGGAAGATCAGAAATAAGGTTTAAGAATTACCCAGATATTTCCAAAAGCTCCAGAATTTTCTTTTTTTGAGATAGGTGAGATCCCTTTCTTTAGCATAAGCTTCTCTTTCAAATGAGATATAGCGATAGGCCAGAAAACTGTCTTTCAGCTTAAAAAGCCAGTAATAATATTCGATAACATAAAAAATGTAAAAGAAAATCACGAGTAACTCCAATTGCTGCCTCAGATGGATCTTCTCATGATTGATAAGTACTTTATTTTCCTTATCTTCGGGTTTCCTAATGAAGATAAAGGGAAAAAGAGCAATGCCGTTAATTTTTAATTTTTTTAATGGCTTTTGGCATACAATTATCATAATAACAAATATAAAAGTTTTTGATCAAGATTTAACTTATGGCCCATTTTGATATCAAAGAGAATGAGGATTTTTACTATAATGAGCAGGGATACAAGGTTTTTACAGAAAAATTCCACCTGAAAAGAGGATATTGCTGTAAAAGCGGCTGTAAGCATTGTCCTTACGGATACGATAAAAAAACTGATACATTTATTAAAAACGATAAAAAAAATAAATAAAATGAAATCAATGATTCGCGAATTCCATAAACTAAATATCAATGTGATGAGCAAAAAATATATTTTTATTTTGTTAGTTTCGGCTGCTTTGGGTTTAACATCCTGCAGTCCTTTCCAGATACGTTCGGATTATGCTGAAACAGCTAATTTCAATTCCTATAAGACCTATAAATTGAGAATTGATGACCTGAAGTTAAATGATATCGATAAAGACCGGGTTCTGAATGAACTTTCAAGACAGTTACAAAGCAAAGGCCTTCAATCGGGTGAAAATCCGGACCTAATCGTCAACGTAAAAGCCAATCATAAGAAAGTGACCGATATTACCAATAATTCCCCTTACGGAATGTATGGCTGGGGCGGATCTTTCGGCTGGGGTATCGGAATGAGCAGAACATGGACGAGCAACTACAACCAGGGAGCTTTAATTGTTGACCTTATTGATGCTAAAAACAATAAATTGGTATGGCAGGGGATCGGAAGCGGGATTTCCGTAGATTCTCCAAGAGCCAAGCAAAAGCAGATCCCTGAGATCATGGCTGAGATTATGGCCAACTATCCTCCACAAAGGGGTAAATAAGATTTTAAATCAATCATTATAATAAAGAGTCAATACACATTGTATTGGCTCTTTTAATTTTAATATGTTAAATAAAAGGTCTGCCCGATATTTTATTCTTAAACTAATTACACTTTACGTGTTTTAACTGAGGTACACAACAATATCATAATCATCTGATTTAAAATCAAATGCGCTACATTTTAAAATTAACGGTAATGTAATTTTTTATTCAAAAAAATGTAGTATTCTTACTGAAAAATTATATTCTATGAAAAAAATTATTCTACTCCTTGTCTTAGGCGGTTTAGCCAATGCCCAGGCTCCGGCAGGATATTACAATTCTGCAAACGGGCTGACCGGGGCTTCCCTGAAAACCGCTTTAAGCAACATTATTACCAGCGGGCATCAGGATAAAGGTTACGGCGGACTTTGGAACGGATACAAAACCACCGACATCGATAAGAACTATGAAAATGACGGCTCCATATTAGACATCTATTCTGAAAATCCCTCGGGAACAGACCCTTATAAATATACGCCCGTAACCAACCAGTGCGGAACTTATTCAGTGGAGGGAAACTGCTATAACCGCGAACATATTATTCCTCAAAGCTTATTCAATGAGGCAGCTCCTATGGTCTCAGATATCCATTTCATCAGGGCTACTGACGGGAAGGTAAATGGTATGCGGTCCAATTATCCTTTCGGAAAGGTAGGAACCTCTACTTTCACTTCCCAAAACGGATCAAAACTCGGAAATTCCGTTTCGTCAGGGTATTCGGGAACTGTTTTCGAGCCCATCGATGCATTCAAAGGGGATGTTGCGAGAATGATCTTTTATTTCGTAACACGTTACCAAAGCAAGCTCTCTACGTTCACTTCAGGGAACATATTGGGAAGCTCGGCTTATCCGGGATTACAGACATGGGAACTGAATGTCCTGATGGCATGGCATACCCAGGATCCTGTTTCTCAGGCAGAGATCAACAGAAATAATGCTTCTTATACTTTTCAGGGAAACAGAAACCCATTCATAGACAATCCGAATTATGCGGATCTTATCTGGGGCTCACAACAGCCTCCTGCTGATACCCAGGCTCCAACTACCGTTACAGGACTGAATGTTTCCGGAACAACTTCCAGCAGCATTTCTCTGGCATGGAATACATCAACAGATAATGTAGGAGTCACTTCCTATGCCATTTATATGAACGGAAGCTTAAAAACTACAGTAAGCTCCACTTCTGCAACGATTACGGGATTAAATCCTTCTACAACCTACAATTTCTATGTGGTGGCGAAAGATGCAGCCGGAAATTCTTCTTCCAACAGTTCAACGGTTTCAGGAACTACTGCCGCAATAGTTACCCCACCAACCAATTGCGGAAATGAAACTTTTGAGACTATTCCTACAAGCAGCACTGCCAGCTACCTGACAAGAACATGGACCAACGGAGGAATCACCTGGACGGCCACTGATGCAAGAACAGACCAAACGATCTCCAATAAAGCCATTACGGTAAGAACCGGTTCACTAAGCTCAAACACTTCTGCCAACGGCATCGGGTCTTTAACAGTAACCACACAATTGAAGTTTTCGGGAAGCAACGGGACTTTTGACGTCAAGGTAAACGGGGTGAAAGTCGGAAGTGTACCTTACAGCACCACTGCTGCTACCACAACTATCAGCAATATTAATATTACAGGAAATGTAGTGATATCATTAGTGAACACGGATACTACCGGAAACAGGGCGGCGCTGGATAATTTAAGCTGGACGTGCTATTCGGGAAGTGCAAAGCAAAGCAATATCATTGCTTCTGAAATAAAAACAACAGAATCTGAAGTTTTACAGGTATATCCTAACCCGGTTTTGAACCAGGAGATCTTTATTAAAGGAGATACCAAAGGAGTTAAAAAGGCAGAGATCTATAATTTGCAGGGTAAAGTACTGCAAACTATCGAAAATCCTTTTAAAGATAATAGAAATTCAATTAAAATTAAGGATCTTGAGCAGGGTGTTTACATCTTAAAACTGGATCATTCAAGTCTGAAGTTTATTATTAAGTAAGCTTCGAAATCTATATCAAAAAAGACTTCTCTTATTTAAGGGAAGTCTTTTTGTATGATTAGAAATTAATATTGTTTATCATTTAGAGCCTGTTTAAATTTTTATTATTTTCTAGAATTCAGTTTGCCATTCCTGAAGGTCTACATTGTATAGATATGCTTCTAGCATGACAAACTTCCTATTTAATTTAACAGTAAAAAATTAAAGGTAGAAATAAAATTTAAACAGGTTTTTAGATTCTTCATTTCACTCAGCTACATTCAGGATGACATTATAGAATGGTGTAGTTTGTAGGATTTCAAGTGATTATAATTCCAAAAATTTAGTCTTTAAAAGTTATTCTTTTCTTTGCAGATGTGTTTTTCGGTCTTTATTTTTGCTCCATCTTTACCCGTTGAATATATCACCTCTTTCCCACATTCTATATGGTTATTATTTTTTTTCATGAGTATTATAATTCCGGCCGTTAAAAATAAAAGGCACAAACTAAAAGCAATAAAAGCTGTATGTTTCATAATCTATATTTTTCCAAATATATGCATTTCAAATTTCTCTATAACTTCAACATTTATTATGTATACAAAAAAGACCGTAAGCACGGTCTTTTTATTATCATTATTTAATCAAATAATTACTGTCCTGTTAATTCTCTCATTCTTTCCTTCATCACTTCCGGATCTGTAAGGGCATCCCAGCCTAATGTAGAGATCATTACAACCAGATAGATCAGATACAGAACACTTAATACAATACCAATAATACAAAGTATCCTACCTGTTTTCAAATTGCTATAATCGGAGTAAAGACCCGGATTCTGCTGGTACAATGCATTATCTTTACTGTATAGGGAAAGACCGATAACCCCGGTAATAATCCCCACTATTCCATAGCAGCAGCATGTTACAATAGATACAATTCCTAAAACCAGTACAGCCGTTGCGTTAGGTAATTTTTGTTGATTCATAGTTTATAATTTTAATGTTTAATTGGGTTGATTTTAAAAGAAATGTTTATAAAAGTAAGCAATTACCATTATAATTGAATTAATTATTGCTAAAAATATTAAAATATTCCCATAACTCCTTTTTTTATCAATAAAATTTAATCCTGCCATAAATAAAAAAAGTAATAAGGTATATACCGCAGGAAACATATGGAATGCTTCTGAAAACCTTCCTTCAAAAACCATGACAATGGCCCGCTGGGCCCCACAGCCAAAACATTCTATCCCTAAGAATTTTTTGCTTGGGCACGGCAGCATGAAGTCTTCAATTTTCATATGGATATTCTTGTAATTTTTTATAAAGTTATGAAGAAATTTTTGCTCGTAGGTATTGATGCGGAAAAAAGCATTCTTCCTTCATTTCAAACGAACCTTGAACCGCAATATACGGGTTCCTCAGAATTTCCCGGGCCACGAATATCAGATCGGCATCTCCTTTTTGTAAGATCTCTTCTGCCTGCTCCATCTTGGTGATCAGGCCTACAGCTCCGGTCTTTACACCTGCCTCATTCCTGACCCGTGATGAAAATGGTACCTGATACCCTTCAAAAACAGGGATCTTTGCTCCATGAATATTTCCACCACTTGAAACATCTACCAGATCTACATCATGTGTCTTTAATTCTTTCGCCAATTCTATACTGTCTTCAAGACTCCAGCCATTCTCCGCATATTCTGTTCCTGAGATTCTTACGAAAAGGGCCGTATTTTCATTTAACTCTTCATTTACGGCATCTACAATTTCCAGCAGAAAGCGGATCCTGTTTTCAAAGCTTCCACCATATTCATCTGTCCTGATATTGGATAACGGGGATAAAAACTGATGGATCAGGTATCCGTGCGCTCCATGAATTTCAATAATATCAAAGCCTGCCTTTACTGCTCTTCCGGCAGCATCTTTAAAATTTTGGATCAGATCTCTGATCTCTTCTTCCGTAAGTTCATGTGGGATCCTTTCGTTCGGATGATAAGGAACGGGGCTTGGAGCGACGGTCTCCCAGCCTTCTTCCACAGAGATCTGGATATTATTCCATGTTGAACCTTTTCTTCCTGAATGAGCCAATTGAATTCCCGCTTTACTTTCAGAGTTCGTATGGATAAATTCAACAATTTTCTGAAGTTTTTCAGCCTGCTCATCATTCCATATTCCCATACATTGATTCGTGATCCTTCCACGGAGCTCCACTCCGGTAGCTTCCACCATGATCAGCCCTGTCCCTCCCTGGGAACGGCTTCCGTAGTGTACAAAATGGAAATCATTTGCCAAACCATCTTTACTGGAATACATACACATAGGCGACATTACCCATCTGTTCTTAAGTTCTACATTTCTAAATTTTACGGGAGTATATAACATCTTTAAACTTTTTGAGTTTCAATTTATAACAGAGAATAAAATACTATTGCCCACCTGATGAAAAAGAGCTACTTTTATTCCCCTTTTTTAGTCTCGAAATATATGAAAAAAGACATACAGATCGGTTACGAATATTTTAAAAACAGCAGTGAGCTGAGCGATATAGAAAAAAAATTATTTGAAAAGGCAAAGCAAGCCCGTGAAAATGCTTATGCGCCTTACTCCCAGTTCTTGGTGGGCTGTGCCGTTTTACTGGAAAACGGGGAGATCTACTCCGGCAATAATCAGGAGAATGCAGCTTTCCCGTCAGGATTATGTGCGGAAAGAACCACTTTGTTCTGGGTAGCAGCCAATTTCCCGAATGAAAAGATCAAAAAGATCTTCGTTGTAGGCGGTCCAAAGGAGTTTTCCGAGAAAAACCCGCCTATTCCTCCATGTGGAGCCTGCAGGCAAAGCTTACTGGAATTTGAAACAAAACAAAGTGAAAACATTGATCTTTATTTTTCAAGCATGAATGAGGAAGTGATCAAAGTGCAGTCTGTGAAGGATCTGCTGCCATTTTCATTTGATGCTACGTTTTTATAAAGGCGAAATTATAAAACTGTAAAAAGGTACAATCGCAGAAAAGTGAAATCGTGGGAAGGCTGAAAGGCAAAAGGGTAAAATCGTAAAACTGCTTTTGAGGTCGTAAAACAATTTTACCTTTTTACGGTTTTGCAATTTCACGATTTTACCTTTTTGCTTAAATAAAATTACCTATATTTGCAAAAATTTTGGTTTCCAGGGTATTGGAATTAATAGGGAATTGGGTGAAAATCCCAAACTGTCCCCGCAACTGTAAATCGCATTAAAAGTTTCTACAACGAAAGCCACTGTGAAAACGGGAAGGTGTGGAAAGCGAAAGTCAGGAGACCTGCCAGAATTGTAACTCTAAAATATATTGCTTTCGGAGGAAAAGTAAAATAGTATGGATATAAAAAGGTCTTTAGTAGTACTTTTATCGTCTTATGGCTGTTTTCTCTTTGGACAGGAGAAAACAATTGATACCGTATATATTTTCGATAATCAGATGAACAAGGCTAAACTGTTCCATAAGGTTACTACTCTTTCTCCTCAGGATATTCAAAAAAATTATGCCAATCTATCGGAAGTATTGCGATTCCAGTCTTCACTTTATATCAAGGAAAACGGGCGCGGAATGGTGTCTTCCCCTTCTTTCAGGGGAACTGCAGCCAGTCATACTGCTTTTGTGTGGAATGGTATTAATATTAACTCTCAGTTTTTAGGGCAGGGGGATATTAATAATATTGCTTTATTCGGGTACGATCAGCTTGAAGTGAAAGCCGGGGGCGGCAGCGTGGTCTATGGAAGCAGTGCAATCGGCGGAAGCATCCACCTGAATAATGACCTGAAGTTTAATCAAGGGACACACGCCACTCTTTATTCGGAATCCTCTTCTTTTGAGACGTATAATAATTTTACCAAAGTGTCTTTCAGCAACGATAAGTTCAGTGTAAAGGTTTCCGGCAATCATTTTATAAGCCGGAATGATTATGAGGTAGAGGAAGAGGATTATATCAACCGGAACGGAAGGTATTTTAATACAACCTTCAATATCGGGGTTTCTTATAGAATTGCTCCCAATCAGAGTATTTCATGGCAAAGCCAGTTTTATGATTCTTCGCAGCACTATCCTATTTTTGTGGAAAACGGGAACAAAACGAAGTATGAAACTCAGAGTACAAGAAGCTTAATTTCTTGGGATGTGAGTAAAAGTAAGTTATCCAACAGCTTAAAAGCTGCCTATACGGAAGAAAACTTCCAGTATTTTGGTGATCTTAATGCTCCCAAAACAAGTGGAGCTACCGGAAAGAACTATATTTTCAAGGATGATTTTAATTATTTCATCACTTCCAATCTCAACCTGAACGTAATTTCCGAATTTCAAGTGAATAAGGGGGAAGGCTATGGTTCAGGGATTGATAAAATCAACCGGAATACAGGTTCTATAGCCGGATTATTGAGGTATTTCGCCACAAAGGATCTGCGTTTTGAGGCAGGAATTAAAAAGGATTTTGTAGAGGGATTCGATTCCCCGGTTCTGTATTCTTTTTCAGGAAAATGGAATGCTTTGAAATGGTATAGCATTGCTTTCAATACTTCAAGGAATTTCAGGTTTCCAACATTCAATGATCTTTACTGGCAACCTGGTGGAAATCCTGATCTGAAACCGGAAACATCTGTTCAGGCGGATATGGATCATGAGTTTACATTCGGAGATTTTAAACTTACCCTTAGCCCTTATTATATGAATATTTCAGATTATATCGGCTGGCTCCCCACTCAGTATGGATATTGGGCTGCCTTTAATACTCATAAGACAGAGTCTTACGGACTGGAATCCCAGCTTACTTTTTTCAAACAGTTCAATAAGCATAATGTCAGGCTGAATGCAGGGTATACTTTTGCCAGATCTGTCAATAAGGAAACCGGGAAACAGATGATGTATGTACCCCTGCACAAAGTTTACGGAAATTTAGATTATCAATATCAATTCCTGAATGTATATGTTCAGGGGATATTCAACGGACTTACTTATACTACCACTGATGAAAAAAGAGCGGATGCGCTGGATCCTTATTTTGTTCTGAATGCCGGGATTTCCGCAACTGTTTTAAAGAAATTTACTTTAGGGATCAGGGTGAATAATATAACGGATGCCATTTACAAAACAGTAGCCTATTATCCGCTTCCCAAAAGGAATTATGGCATTTACGGAACTATAAATTTTTAAAATCAAGATAATTATGAAAATAACCAGACTTTTACAACTTCTTTTTGCCCTTACACTGCTTTTCAACATCTCCTGCAGCAACAATGATGACGATATTACCGTTCCTTCGCTTGCTTATGAAAATGGGCTTTTTATTACGAATGAAGGGAATTTCGGGACCCCAAATGCGGATGTAACTTTCGTAACAAGTGACCTAAGCCTGAAACAGGACAATATTTTCGCCGCCAATAATGAAAATACTCACCTGGGTGATGTTTTGCAGATGATTGCATTCAACGGAGACAAAGCGTATCTGGTTCTGAATAATTCCAATAAAATAAAGGTAGTTAACCGATATACTTTTAAAAGTACCGGAGAGATCACGGAACAGATCGATCAGCCGCGCTATATGGCTATTGCCAACAATAATATTTACGTGACCAATGATAAATACAACGGTGCTAAATATGTAAGTGTTTACAGTGCTTCCAGCCTGTCTTTTGTAAAGAAAATCGCTTTTACAGATACGGCTGAAAGAATTGTACAGGCAGGAGGAAATATTTTCGTTCAGAATGCATCTTATGGTTTCGGGAATAAAATCACTTATATCAATACTTCTACTAATGATATTCAGTCTGTGATCACTTTACCTAACGGAAATATCAATAAAACCATTTCCAACAACAATAACGTGTATGCCATAGCCTCAGGAACAACAGATTCTTATATCTACCAGATCTCAAGTACCGGTACTATTGTAAAAACCACTACTCTGACCGGAATCGCCAATGCTACTAATCTTGAAATTGAGAATAGCAAGTTCTATTTCACAGCAGGCAATAAAGTATATTCAATGGATATGAGCGCAACAACAGTTCCTTCATCTCCATTATTTACCGTTGCAGACAATTCGTTCTCTACTTTATACGGGTTTAACGTAATAGGCGGTAAGATCTTTACCTCTGATGCCAACGGATTTACGCAGGACAGCAAGGTCACTGTTTATTCAACTTCAGGGTCTGTCATTAAGACTTTTACGGCAGGAAAAGGCTCTAACGGGTTTTACTTAAATTAAGAATAATGCCGGTACCGGTGTTCAGGAATATATATTTTTTTTCATCATTTGTGTTTTTACCCGGGCGGCTTCAAAGAAGCCGCCCGGGTTTTGATTTATTATATAAAGGTTTCGGCGGGGCATAGCCCCGCCGAAACCTTTATATAATAGCTGAATTTTTAATTCTTATTTCACTTTCAGTCCCAACTTCTCTGCTTCTGCAATCACAAAGTTTCTGGCCTCTTCCTTCTCATTCAGTATTTCACCTTCCAGAATCGCTTCTTTTACTTTTTCTTTTAAGATTCCGATCTCACGGCCGGGCTTAAGGTCGAATATTTCCATAATTTCTTCCCCGGAAATAGGCGGCTGGAAATTCCTTACATGATCTTTTTCCTCAACCTCTTTTATTTTTACCGCTACATATTCAAAATTCTTCTTGAATTTCTCCTGCTTTTTAGAGTTTTTTGTGGTTATATCTGCTTTGCAAAGTGTAAACAGATCTTCCAGGTCCTCTCCGGCATCAAATAACAATCTCCTAAGAGCCGAATCTGAAGCATCATCTGTAATTAAGGCAATAGGACGTGATGAAAGTTTTACCATTTTCTGAACATACTTCATATCGTTTCCTAATGGCAGCTTCAACCTCTGAAAAAGGGATTTTGTCATTTTAGAGCCCAGAAACTCGTGTCCGTGGAAAGTCCATCCTGTCCCGTCAACAAACTTTTTGGTAGGGGCTTTTCCTATATCATGAAGCAGTGCGGACCAGCGCAACCAAAGGTTATCCGTATTTTCAGAGATATTATCCACTACTTCCAAAGTATGGTAAAAATTATCTTTATGGGTCTGCCCTTCCACTTCCTCTATTCCCTTCAGTTCTATCAATTCCGGAATGATGAGCTTTAAAAGCCCGGTTTCTTCCATTAATTTTAATCCTACAGAAGGTTTCCCGGAAAGCATGATCTTATTAAATTCAACCATAATTCTTTCCATGGAAACAATTTTGATCCTTTCTGCTTCCTGTTTTATGGCCGATAAAGAGTTTTCTTCGATCTTAAACTGTAAAGTAGAAGCAAAGCGGAGGGCCCTCATCATTCTCAGCGGATCGTCAGAATAGGTTTGGGCAGGCTCCAGCGGTGTTCTCAGAATCCCGTTTTTAAGGTCTTCAATTCCACTGAACGGATCAATGAGTTCTCCGAAATTATCTTTATTCAGGGAAATGGCCATTGCGTTGATAGTAAAATCCCTCCTTTTCTGATCGTCTTCAAGCGTTCCTCCTTCTACTTCAGGCTTTCTGCTGTTCTCGGTATAACTTTCTTTTCTGGCTCCCACAAATTCCAGTTCCAGGTCTTTGTATTTTACCATTGCAGTTCCATACGTTTTAAAAACGGAAACCTTTAATTTCGGATCAATTTCGTGCGCAACACTTTCTGCAAGTTCAATTCCACTTTGTTCAGTAACAAAATCAATATCCGTAGACGCTTTTCTCTTCATCAGCAAATCGCGGACATAACCTCCGACAATGTATACGGACTGATAATTCCGGAAGGCCACCTCTGAAATTATTTTGAAAAGTTTTAGATTTTTATTCTGATTAAGATTAATGAACATATTTATTATTAATTTAAAACCACTAAGAGATCAAGTTTATTAAGCCTGAGCTCAATATTCTTAATACCTTAATGGTTAAATGATTTTGCAAAGATAATTAAATCTCCTTTTATTCCCGAAGAACTTTTATTCTGTTATCATTCCATATTTTTATGACGGAAGAGCCCGGATATTTTGAAATCTTTTCCCGATCCTCCTCTACCGCATAATCTACAAGTTTTATCATTTCAGCCGAAATATCTGAAAATTTCAGAGGGCTTTTATCCCCACTGAAATTGGCTGAGGTAGAAACTAAAGGTTTATTCAGTTTTGTGATCAGTTTTTTACAAAAATCGTTCTTTACCAGACGAATCCCAATGCTTCCGTCTTCCGCCAGCAGCTCTTGTGGCAAACCTCTTGGATTTTCATACACAATGGTGACCGGTTTTTCACTCAGATCAATGATCTCCCAGGCCATTTCCGGAACGTCTACCAAATCCTGCAGCCTTTTTTCAGATTCTACCAGAATGATCATGGACTTATTTTTTTCCCGCTTTTTGATCTCGAAGATCTTGTTGATGGCTTCTACATTGGTAGCGTCACAGCCTATTCCCCAAATAGTGTCTGTAGGATAAAGGATAGTGCCTCCGGATCTTAATATTTCGATAATATGTTCCATAGTTTAATAGGTGCAGGCTGTAGCCCGTCTAATTGATTGATGATGGATCAATCATGAATAACTTTCTTCTATCAATTATCATTTTATTTATCATTAATGAGCTGTTTGTTTGCCCATTCATAGAAATTCACGGAATTATAAAGTTCAAAACCACAGGCCGGATAAAGCTGATTGCCTATATCGTTACTTTTTCCCGTTTCCAGTAGAACACCGGAAGCTTTTGATAATCTGCAAAGCTCTTTGGCCTCCTCGATCAGTTCTTTAGAGTAGCCTTTTCCTCTATGATTTTCATTCACATACAGGTCATTAAGCAGCCAGTACCGGCACATTCTGGTTGAGGAAAATATAGGATACAGTTGAACAAATCCTACCAGTCGTCCATCTTTTTCAGCAACAAAAATTTCTGAATCCTTGTTTTCAATTCTGTCTTTCAAAAAAATTTCTGCAGCCGGAATATCAGATTCTTTATTATAAAAAACCCTGTACTGGTCAAATAATTTTGCCAACTGTACCAGATCCTGGCTTGTTGCTTTTCTTGTATTTTTCATATCCAAATTCTAATGGTGATCAAAGCTGAAGACACGTTTCATTTTCCATTCATTATCTTCCTTAAGCCATAAAACAGTGAACCTTGCTCTGCTTCCTTTATTCCATTTTCCGTTGAAATATTCAAAAAAATCATGTTCGCCTTCCTGTATAAATGCATATAAAACATTATTATTGTTATACATAGGATAGACTTTCATGCTGCCCGGAACCAGCTCTCGTTTTACTTTATTCGGATTTCCGCAGATATTATTTTTAATGGATGCTATAAAAGCTTCTTTCCCATCAGTAATTCCTCCTTTATCGTGATAAAACTCGAGGTCACTGCTTATAATGGAATCATAATGAGAAAGATTACATTGATTAAATCCTTCACCGAATATCAGGTGATCCAACTTCTCTACTGTTTTATAAAGCTCATCGGTATTTTTGACCTGAGAATAGGCGATCTGACAGAATCCGAAAAACAATAAACAAATAATCTTTCTCATTATAATATTATTTTAAGAAAAAGCTCTTTCCAAATCTGCAATAAGGTCTTCTTTATCTTCAATCCCTACGCTTAAACGAACCAGATCATCGGTAATACCCAATTCCGCACGGTTTTCAGCAGGAATAGAAGCATGCGTCATTAAAGCAGGGTGATTGGCTAAAGATTCCACACCGCCTAAAGATTCAGCTAATGTGAAAACTTTCAGTCTTTCTAAAAACCTGATTGCATCTTCTTTCTTACCGGATTTGAAGGTGAAAGAAACCATTCCTCCTGCTTCCTTCATCTGGGATTTTGCCAGTTCGTACTGCGGATGGGATTCCAGTCCCGGATAGATTACTTTATCCACTGCCGGATGTGTTTCAAGGTATTTTGCAATTTCATATCCGTTGTAAGAGTGTCTCTGCATCCTCAGGGCTAATGTTTTGATGCCTCTCAATACCAGGTAAGAGTCATGAGGCCCTAAGATCCCACCGCTTGCAAACTGGATAAAGTGAAGCTTTTCTCCTAATTCAGCATCTTTTGCAATAAGAGCCCCTGCGATCACGTCAGAATGCCCGCCTAAATATTTTGTAGCGGAGTGCATTACAATATCCGCTCCCAGATCCAATGGTCTTTGGATATATGGGGTTGCAAAAGTATTATCCACAGCAACAAGGATGTCTTTTCCTTTCGCAATGTCTGCCACTACTTTAATATCCACCAGTTTCATCAATGGATTGGTAGGGGTTTCGAGCCAGATCAGCTTTGTTTTATCTGTAATAACTTCTGATATTTTAGAAGCATCATCAAAACTGATAAAAGTAAATTTCAGCTGATATTTTTCGAAAAGCCTTGTGAACATTCTATAGGTTCCGCCGTATAAATCATCTACGGCAATTACCTCATCACCCGGATTTAACAGTTTCAAAACACAGTCGATAGCCGCTAAACCGGAACCGAAAGCCAAACCTCTCGCTCCATTCTCTATACTCGCCAAAGAATCTTCCAAAGCCTGTCTTGTAGGGTTAGCCGCTCTTGAATATTCATATCCGGAATGCACTCCCGGGCTTTTCTGTGCGAATGTGGAGGTTAAGAATACGGGAACATTTACGGCACCTGTTGAAGATTCGTGATGCTGCCCGCCGTGTATAACTTTTGTATTAAAGTTCATAAATTTATAATTATAATTTAACAATTGACCAGTGTAGCAATGTAGCAATAATTGGTATACTGGTACATTGATACATTGATACATTGATACATTTATTATCTTTACATTTTTATAGCTGATTTTATGGCAAATTCTTCTGCCATCTGCTCCATCCACTGAGCTACATCTTCTTCTCCTGTTGCCCTTTGATAGGTGCTTCCCAGGGAGATAAGAATCTGGTGGATAAACATTTTCATCTGATCCACAGGCATTTCTTTTGTCCAGAGATCAATTCTTAAGGCTTCCATTGCCTTATCATCCCATACTGAGATCATGGTTGCTTTGGTTTCTTCTTTTTCTACCCCTCCGTCCTGTGCATTCCAGGTAATATTTTCGGGAATATGGTTTTCATCCAATTCAACATCTATCGTTATCTGGGTTTTTCTCATTATCTATTTTTTCTGATTTTTATTTACTACTTAGCTTTTGGTTTGTATCCTGACTGATTGAAAATCTCGGTGGCATCCATTTTCAGAAAGTCCTGTAATTTGGTATCAGGTTTTTCTTTAAAATAGGCTTTGCAGATCTGCCATCCGGTAAAAATTCCGATCTGGGGAGAAGATTCGTTGTCTATTTCCGTATAGAATTTGGAAAACGGTCCGGGAGATATAAAACGTTCAACGAGCCTTGGGTCATCCCCGAAAATCAAATTACTTTCCACGAAATAGTTCCAGATATTGGCTTCATTGGCTACAGCCCATTCATACTGTTTCTGGGTATAATTCATTTTCAGATAATCCGGAAAATCCGGCAGGAATGCATCCTGAAGCATCATAATTTTTCCGTTAAGGATCAATTGATCGATAAACTTCTGATGATCTGCAGATGCTGTTACAGCATTTTCAGCAAAGATCTGTGAAACTTTCGGGACAATATTCTGCGGGTTCATGGATTTCTGGAAATATAATTCCAATCCTTTATAATTAGGATTATTCTCCCCCATAAATCCTGTAACATCTATAAAAAGGAAGTTTTCCTTCGGATCATAAAATACAGGATCCTGCACCATCTGAAGGGCAGATGAAAAAAGATAGACTTTAGGGCTTTTAAATTGAGGGAAATAATATTTAACGTGAGAAAACAGCTCCTGAAGCTCTTTCTGGAGCTTAGTCTGATCTATTTTGCCTATTGCTTCCGTATAGAGTTTTATTTCTCCTGCATCGGATCTTCTCTTTATATAATCTTCATCAGAAACAGTCCCCTGAAACCACGGAAATCTGGCTTTAAACTGATCCAATGATACCTTCTGATCATAAAATTCTTTGGAAATATCTGTAACCTCAACTTTCTCTGCCGGATTTTTCATTTCTACCTTCCATTGGTTTTCGGCTTCTTTTTTGCAGGAATTAAAAGTCAAAACTAAAATGGAAGAAAGCACAATAATTTTAAAAATCTTCATTATTTTTACATGAAATTAATGTTTACAAAAATAATCATTTTAAACGCAATACTAGGATGAAAAATAAAATATTTACAGTTCTCAGCCTGTTCTTTACCCTTTCATTTTTCTACAGCCAGAACCTGAATTTCAAGGATAAGAACCTCGAAAAGGCTGTGGTAGAAAATTTCGATCTCAATAAAGACGGTTTTATCAATCAGTTGGAAGCGGATATGATTTCTAATTTATTTCTGGTTCAGAAAGGAATTACGTCAACCGATGATCTCGTTTTTTTTAAAAACGCCAAAATGATCGTCCTGGATGATAATGCCATTCCGGATGCATCTGTGAAGAATCTGGATAAGCTCCAGCTGTTTTCATGTACCGGCTGCAAAATTTCAACATTCAAAGCAGAAAACCTGAAGAGCTTAGCTTCTTTATATCTTGATAATAATCTTATTGAAACCGTTTCGCTGAAAGGTACGGCAAGAATTGACCAGTTAACGATATCTTTAAATAAACTCAAGTCCATAGAGCTGGCTTCACTTAAAAACCTGAGAAAATTAAACGTTGAACACAATCAGATCCAAAAGCTGGATATCTCAGGAAATCCCGGGCTTCAGACTCTGAATGTAGGCGGAAACAAAATGAAGGAATCCGACATTAAAAAAGGAACCAAAACCGATATTACCATATTTGGGGCCGAGCAATAAACAGTATAGCATGCAATTAGAAACCGAAAGACTTATCTTACGAAAGTTTGAAGAGAATGATACTGAACGTATGTTCCTTCTTGACTCCAACCCGGAAGTCATGAAATATATTGGCATTCCTCCCGTAAATGATATCAAAGAGTCAGAGAATATTATTAAAATGATCCGGCAGCAATACACTGATAACGGTATCGGAAGACTGGCCGTAATTGAAAAGGAAAGCGGTTTACTGATAGGCTGGAGCGGACTGAAATTACTGACCCAGCCCATCAACGGCTATACTCATGTTTATGATCTGGGTTACCGTTTTTTACCTGAATTTTGGGGTAAGGGCTATGCCATAGAATCGGCAAAGGCCTCACTTGATTTCGGTTTTAATGAATTAAATGCAGACATCATTTATGCCCATGCCCATTCTCAGAATGAGGGTTCTAATCATATATTAAAAAAGCTGGGCTTTGAAAAAACCGGCGAGTTCACAGAACCGGACGGAATATGCTTCTGGTATGAACTGGTCAATACAAATTATACATCAATTACAAAACATGAATAAACTTTTATTGATATTCATCATTTTTCCCATCACTATTTTTTCCCAGAAAATCCAGTTTAAAGATAAAAATTTTGAAAAGGCTATTTTAGAAAGATATGACATCAATAAAAATGGCAATATAGATGAGAACGAATATGCTGCGGTTACCATTATTAATCTCAAAGGAATAGAATTGGCAACTTATGAAGATGTTTATCTGTTTAAGGCAAGAAAACTAATACTTGGGGATTTTCCTATTAAAAATCTTGTTCTGAAAGACCACCCCACTTTAAGGATCATATTTTGTGACAATTGCAGCCTTACCCAATTCGAGGTTGAAAATATGCCGTACCTCGTAAGTATTGAAATAGTCAGAAATCAGCTTAAAAGTATATCCATCAAAAACAGCCCCAATATTTACAGCTTAAATGTTTCTGATAATATGCTTTCAGAAATTAATATTGACCACCTTACGCAATTAGAAAGCCTGTATGTCTCAAATAATAAACTTCATTCCTTAAACCTTCAGAATTTTCCTAAACTTCGCTGGCTGTCTCTGGATGGGAATAATATTAAAAATCTCGATATTTCAAAAAACCCTGAATTATATTCAGTAGCTGCCTATGGGAATGGCTTAAGTGATTCTAATATTAAAAAAACAAAAGATTCCAAAGTAAAAATAGAGCTTCAGGAAAGGAAATTAGAAAGCTTCCCACCACCTCCGCCCCCGCCGGCAAAATAAATCAAGTTTAAAAATTACTTCATAAAAATATAATTTCAAATAAATAAACAATGCAGACACAAAAAACGATAGATCATATTGTAAACTGGCTGAAAGACTATGCAGCAAAAGCTAATGTAAAAGGTTATGTAGTGGGGGTTTCCGGAGGTGTGGATTCCGGAGTGGTTTCTACTCTGGCAGCCATGACGGGACTAAAAACATTACTGATCGAGATGCCGATCCGCCAGAAAGAAGATCAGGTAAACCGTGCCTGGGAACATATGAATGACCTGAAATCAAAATTTGCCAACGTAGAAACCCTATCTGTAAACCTGACTCCTGCTTTTGAGGAGCTATACGGCATTTTTGATGTAAAAGACGATCTGTATCCTAATGAAAAGCTGGCTTTTGCCAATACCAGAGCACGATTAAGAATGCTTACCCTATACTATTACGGGCAGATCAACGGATTGCTTGTCTGCGGAACCGGAAATAAAGTGGAAGATTTCGGGATCGGATTTTATACTAAATATGGTGACGGAGGAGTGGATGTCTCTCCTATTGCCGATCTTTACAAAACAGAGGTTTATAAGCTTGCCAAAGCTTTAAATCTTGTTAAAAGTATTCAGGAAGCCATTCCTACAGACGGGCTTTGGGATGTGGACAGAACTGATGAACAGCAGATTGGAGCTACCTATCCCGAGCTGGAAAAAATTCAGAAGGAATATGGCACTAAAACAGCTGATGACTATGAAGGCAGGGATAAAGAAGTGTTCCTGATCTTTGAAAGAATGCATAAAGCTGCACAGCATAAAATGAACCCTATCCCGGTTTGTGATATTCCTGAGGAGTGGAGATCGTAGTGATGAGTTATAAGTTTTGAGTTATGAGTGATAAAAAACCTTTGCTTTTTTCTTCTTTGACTGTTTTATTTGCATTATTCGCGCTGTTTTTTGTGAGTAACTGCGATAAAAAGGATATTCTGGCCGTTGATAAAAATTCCGGATACAATATTCCTGAACAAAGAACTGATGGACGGCACATTGCTGGTCTCACGGAAGAAAAGAAAGTAATCAGCTATGTTAAACGGAATCACCGGCTTCCGGATTATTATATCACAAAAAGTGAGGCAAGAAGGCTTGGCTGGAATCCTTCCAAAGGAAATTTGTGTGAAGTTCTCCCCGGGAAGGCTATCGGCGGAGATAAATTCAGCAACAGGGAGAGAAAACTGCCGGGGAATGAAAAATATTTTGAAGCAGATGTCAACTATAGGTGTGGAAACAGAAATGCCGACCGCATTGTCTATACCAAAGACGGAGATGTATATCTTACCAAAAATCATTATAAAAGCTTTGAAAAACAATAACTTTTGTCTGCTGATTCTCTTTTGCGCATTTTTTATCGCTTCCTGTTCTGATAAGCAACAGAAAACAGGCGGGGAAAAAGGTATGGCCATATTAGTACAGCCTTTTAAGGATATCAAACCAGAGAGTGTAAATTTTGTAACCACCGAAATCAGGAAAGTTTACCCCAATGTAAAGGTTCTGGAAGCTGAAGATTTGCCTGAAAATGCCTACTACAAGGAACGGAACCGTTACAGGGCAGATTCCATTATCAAAGTTCTGAATAGTAAAACGAAGGAAGGATATGTTACCATAGGCCTGACCTCAAAAGACATCAGTGTAACAAAAGGGAAGGTAAAAGATTTTGGAGTTATGGGACTGGGATACCGGCCCGGAAGAGCGTGTGTAGCTTCTGCATTCAGGCTGAACAAAGAAAACTCAGACGAGCAGCTTTTTAAAGTTGCTATTCATGAGCTCGGCCACACCCAGGGCCTAAAGCATTGCCCTGAAAAAATATGTTTCATGAGAGATGCGGAAGGCAGAAACCCGACCAATGAAGAGGTTGATTTCTGTACTCAATGCAAAACTTTCTTAATCAGTAAAAACTGGAAATTCAATTAATATGAAAACAATATATATAGACTTTACGGATATAGGCGACTATGAGGATTTTTATACCCAACTGAAGGAAAAGCTCAGTCTTCCGGAGCATTTTGGGGATAACCTTGATGCTCTTTATGACATTATTACCGGTGAGCTGGAAATGCCGTTGCATATAGAGTTTGTGAATATGAGTGTAGATCAGCTGGAAACATTTGAAGATTTGCTGACCACTTTGGAAGATGCTGAGGAAGAAATGGAAGAGGGATTTACTTTTGCTTATTACCTGGAACAGTATGAAGATGAGGAATGATCTAATTTTTAAAACTATTCCTTAAAGCTTATAAAGACTAAAACACAAAAGCTTTAAACACTTGAGTTTAATAATGAAATTGCTTTAAAGGTCTGTTTAGTATGCATTAGTCTTTGTAAGTTTTCGATTTTCATCTTACGTATAAACTTTTTACTTTTCCAGATACTAAACTGTTAAACTTAAGTGCAGTAAAGTATTTCAGATTTTTTGTGATGAAAAATAGAAGTTTAAACATTAAACTTGTTTAAAACTTTTGTGTTTATTCTAAAAATTTAAACAGCTCTATTTTATATAGAAACAAAACCCGCAGAAAATCTGTAAGCTTTTTGGTCAGCCTTACCAAAAATGCTAATTTTTACTTTAAAGCTTTATGAATTTGAAATTATTCTGTGACTCTTCCCTTTTCACAAAAAATTGCAATACATATTTTCCCCTTTAGCAAGGAGCATATATCAGGGTTACAGCATTGAAGCATCTTATTTTTTGGCCGACACCTTTGATTAAAGTACATTCTTTAAAGGATTAGAATAAACAGATATTGTGCATTATTATTTCTTATATTTCCTGCTTTTATTTTTTATTATAAAGGCCAGAAAACAAAACCGCAAATACCAGAAAGAAATTCGGCAGCTGATATGATCTTAAAAAAACAGACTGTTCTAAAAATAGAACAGTCTGTTTTTTATTTTATTCCAATAAATCTATTTTCCGATAGCTTCAGTGATCGGATTTCCTATATTTCCGCTTGGGAACTGTATTTTCAGTAAGGAGGAGATCGTTGGTGCAATATCCGTCATATGATAAGGTTTATTGCTTTCCCCATGCTGAATACCCCACCCCATAAATATCAGAGGAATATGGGAGTCATAAGAATTCCACACACTGTGTGTAGTTCCTGTTTTAGAATAAGGCGGAAGCATAGAATCATGGGAAATCAGCTGAATATCACCGCTTCTTTGCCTGTTGATCCCGTTAATGATTCTTTGCTTGATAGGCTCAGGAATAGTAGCTTCCTGAACTTCTTTTACAGAAACAGCATATAAGACCGTAGGGTCCTTCTCAAGTTCTTCTATCGTGAAATCTCTTACATCATCCAGTTCTATTTTATTGTCTTTTAATAATTTCCTGTCGAAATAGATCTGGTAATTGTCAACAGCATTGATCAGCCGATCAACCCCGAATTTATCTTTCAGCTTCTGATTGATCTCTTTCTCCATACCTTCTCCGAAAAAGCCTGTTGTTATTTTATGCTCTTTCAGAAAACCTACGGAATGAGCACCGCCATGATCTGCAGAAAGGAAAACCGTGTATTCTCCTTTCCCCACTTTGGAATCCAGGTAATTAAAAAACTGAGCTAAATCCTGATCCAGCCTCAGATAGACATCTTCAACCTCAATAGAATTCGGCCCGAATTTATGCCCTGCATAATCCGTAGATGCCAGGTTAATAGCTAAAAAGTCGGTAATGCCATCTTCGCCCATTTTTTCTCCTTCCACAGAGGCTTCAGCCAGTTTCAGGGTCAGCGTGTTTCCAAATGGTGTGTAACGGATGTTATCTTTTTTTAATTTATAATCTGCAGCTAAGTTAGTATAAGGAAAAGTCGGGGTTTTTGAGCTCCCCAGCAATCCTTCCCAAGGAGAATTATCTGGTGAGCTTTCCGTATACTGAGTGATCGGCAACAGAGTATTCCAGCCATTTGCCACCAACTGATCCGGTAAATTCTGAGCGTTAAATGATTTCAGCCATTGCGGCAGATCGTTCATATACCATGAGCTGGTGATGAAATCCCCGGTAGAATCATCAAACCAGAAAGCTCCCGTCGGGGTATGGCCCGCTGGAAGAATAGAAGCACGGTCTTTCAAAGATACCCCGATCACCTTCGACTGAAAATTAGTAGCCAGCCTCAGCTCATCTGTCACAGTTGTTGACCAAAGGTTTTTTGGAGAATGACTCCCCACTCTGGTATTGGTAGTACCTACAGGTTGAACACTTTCATCAGCAGTACAATACACATTCTTTCCTGTTTCCTTATCCGTCCAGTCATTTCCTGCAATCCCATGAATAGCCGGAACCGAACCTGTATAGATGCAGGTATGTCCCAAAGCCGTAACCGTAGGGACATAATTGATATGAACATTATTCAGGGAATAACCTGTATTTAATAGCCTTTTGAAGCCATCGTTACCATATTTACTATAATAACGGTATAAATAATCCCAACGCATCTGGTCTACTACCAGACCAACCACTAATTTGGGCCTTTCTAATGAAGTATTTTTTTTTCTCTGAGCATTGATGGTAATCACGGACAAAAAAGTAAGCGCCGCAATAGAGATGTTCTTAAGCATCCTGTAAATTTTTATTGGAAGCAAATTTACGGGTTTTGGAAGTTCTGTAAAGTGAAATTTTATTTAAATTTCATCATTAAGCAACTTTTAATCCTAATTAAATTTGAACACAATAAAACTCAGGACGCTTTTATGAGTGGTTTTAATTAAAATATTTATTTTCAGGTACCTGAAATTCAATAAATTTGATTGGGTAAACGATAATGAAATACGATCAACCTGTAATTAAAAAAACATCTTATGGATTATTTTCAGAAAATCATCTACGATATTGAAGTTTTATCTCCGGAAGGGATAAAGGAATGTTTTGAAAACGGAGTGGATCCCAATGGTACTTTCAGAGACAAACCTCTTATCAATGAACTCATTACCGGATACCTGAGATCGGAAAGATTTAAAGAATGTATCAGGGTTTTTACAGAATATGGACTGGATTTTAATGATCAGCTGCTTTTGGCTGTTCTGACGGACGATGCATCGTCATTGGAAGAAATTCTAACCCGCAATCCGTCCGATATTCACAGAAAATATTCTTTTAACTGTGCTTTTACTCCGCTGCATGAGGCTTCACTGCTTCATATCTGTGCTGAATACAATCATCTAAGCTGTGCCAAAGTTTTAATCGCTCATGGTTTTGATGTAAACACCAAAGCAGGAATTGATGAAAATGGATTTGGCGGGCATACAGCCATTTTTCATACGGTTAATCAAAACTCCGGGGATTTTCTTGAATTCACGAAGCATCTCATTTCGGAATCTTCGGATCTTACTTACACTGTTAAAGGGCTTATTTGGGGGGAAAATTATGAATGGGAGACTTTTATTCCGTCTGTCAACCCTATGAGTTATGCTATGATGGGACTTCTTCCTCAGTTCCAGAGGACTGAAAGGCAAATTTATGACACAGTTTCTGTCTTATTAAAGGGAGCATATGGAATTGATTATATTCCGGTAAATGTGCCTAATACATATTTGGGGAAATAACTGAACATTATTAAATATAATTTCATAAATTTATTCTTAAAAGTATTGATGAATTTCAAGATACGTCTGTTTTTAAAGTAAAAATATGAAATGAAAGATTTTGAAAATATTCTCATCGAAAATGGCTGGAAAAAACACATAGAAAATTCTGAAAATTCTAGCCTAATTTTCGAAGACATTGAAAAAATGATTGGATTTAAACTTCCTGATGATTATAGTGAGTATGTGCAAAATTTTTATGGAGGCGAAAACTTCATTGGAAATGAATACATCATTCTATGGGATCTAAATGATTTAGTTGAATATAACCAGGATTATGAAATCATTCAAAATCTTAAAAATATAATTGGAATTGGAGGAAATGGTGGTGGAGAGTTTATCGGGATAGAATATTTAAAGGATTCTGAATACAGAATTGTCCTTTGCCCTCTTATAGGCATGAACGAAAAAGATTTTATGGAAATAGGCAGCTCGTTTTCTGATTTTTTAATGCGTCTGCAGTTGGGCAAAAATTGGTTTAAATAATATTTCCTATATATAAAAAAGTTTTGGCGCGGCATTTAGGCCGCGCCAAAACTTTTTTATGTAAGATTCTATCTTAAAACTTCAGATCTCCGTTCACCTCTCTCACCGCTTTCGCAGCTTCGGCAAACTTTGCTTTTTCCTCTTCAGTCAGGGTAATATTTACGATTTTCTCAACACCATTGGCACCGATGATCGCAGGAACCCCTAAACAGATATCGCTTTCTCCGTATTCACCGTCAAGCATTAAAGAACAAGGGATCATTTTCTTCTGGTCGCAGGCAATAGCCTGAACCATTACAGAAACTGCCGCACCCGGTGCATACCATGCTGATGTTCCCAATAACTTGGTAAGAGTAGCACCACCTACTTTAGTTTCTTCAATAACGTATTTTTGTTTTTCTTCATCCAGGAATTCAGTTACAGGAACTCCGTTTCTCGTAGCCTTGCTTAGTAAAGGAAGCATTCCTGTATCACTGTGGGCAGCGATCACCATTCCGTCTACGTCAGAAATCGGGCTCTCCAATGCTTCAGCCAATCTGTATTTGAATCTTGCAGAATCCAGGGCGCCTCCCATTCCGATGATCTTATGTTTTGGAAGCCCTGAAGTTTTGTGTACCAGGTAAGCCATTGTATCCATTGGGTTAGAAACCACAATGATGATCACATCCGGAGAATGTTTTACTAAATTGGCCGTAACTTCCTTTACGATCCCAGCATTGATGCCGATCAGCTCTTCTCTTGTCATCCCCGGTTTTCTCGGAATACCCGAAGTGATAACAGCTACCTGAGAGCCTGCTGTTTTACTGTAGTCTCCTGTTGTTCCGGTAATTTTGGTATCAAAACCGTTCAATGATGCAGTCTGCATCAAATCCATTGCTTTACCTTCGGCAAAACCTTCCTTAATGTCTACTAAAACCACTTCCGAACAGAAGTCTTTCATAGCGATGTATTCTGCACAGCTTGCTCCTACAGCGCCTGCACCTACTACAGTTACTTTCATAATATTTACTTTTTTAATTTTTTAATGGTTATGATGGAACCTTACGGTTTCATTTTCACTATTTTTTGTTGAATTTGTTTTTTGATGCCCAAATTTAATAATTCCTGAAAAGTTGAGCAATTTTTAAGGAATATAATTAAGCACGAAATAAATAATGAAAAAAAACGGAAACATTTAATGAGTATTCAGCAAAAAAGAGTATAATTTCTTAGCACCAGAGAGTACCTTATCATAATTTTCTTCTGCCACTTCCGCATCAAGAATTTCCTTGAAATTTTTCCACATAGAGCCTGTATTTTCCTGGTAGCATCCGAAAAAATGGAAAGTTACCTCATCAAAACCCTCCGTTTTAGAGAGCTGTTTGGCAATCACATTCCCGCCTAAAGTAGAGCCTTCGATCACATACAGCATTCCAAGAGCTTCATACTCATTATCAATATCAAAAGACGAAATAACGGCCGATCCCGGCTCTAAGGACAGGCTTTCAATATCTTTCTCAATGAGGGGAAGCTTTCTCCGCTGTTTAAGATGAAGCTTTTCAGAAAATTTTTCAGAAAGGACATTAAAGATACGGTCTTCCGAATGCTGCAGCATCAGGTAATTGGCATAGACCATCTTTTTATAGTCCTCAAAAGTGAAGGTCTTATTGAAAATTTTTTCAGAATTAAAAAGTTTTTCGGCAGCGTCATGGTATTGCGCTGTATGATGCTTAAGATATTCAGATATCATATTGAAATTGAAGGTTTAAATATCTTCAAATGTAGGTTTTTTGAATGTTAAATAAAAAGATGTTCCCTCTTTGCTGCTTTCATACTCAATATTCCCTCCTATCCTTTTCATAATTCTGTGAACGATGGACAATCCTACTCCGTTTCCCTTAAACTTTTTTGCGTTGTCCATCCTGTTGAAGATCCTGAACATCTTATGTTTTTCTTCTTCCGGAATACCGATCCCATTATCTGAAATTCTGTATGTGACAAAAGATCCATCCTCTATTCCTTCGATCTCTACCCTAGGCTGTTCCTTTTGTGAAGAATATTTTACGGCATTATTGATAATGTTTAAAAAGGCCTGATGCAGCAGAGTTTTATCTGCCAGAACGTTCGGGCATTCTTTAATGATGACCTCACTTTTCGGGCTTTCAAAAGTAATTTTGGCATTTTCGGAGATCTTTTGGATCATCAGATTGGTCTGAAGGCTTTCTAGCTTTATCTCACTGTATTTGGCACGACTTAGCTGTAAAACGTCATGCATCATTTCAGCCATGCTATCAATCTCCTCAATGATGGCGTTGATCTTACTTTTACTCTTTTCCGAACCGTCGGTAAGGCTGTTTAAAAGCATCTGGGCATTCAGCCTCATAACAGTTAAAGGAGTTCCCAGGTCATGGGAGATCGTATAGGAAAAGCTGTCAAGCTCTTCATTCACCTTTTTTAGCTCATCATTAAGCTTTCTGATGATATTATATTGCTTATGGGAAGTCTCCAGGATCACATCGCGGATAGCCTGCACGGCACTTATATTCCTTGAATTCCATCTTTTGGAGTTTCCTTTTATACTTTTGGTGAACAGCCGGAAAGATGTTCTTGGGGAAACGATGTGCTTTTCTATTCCGCCTTGTGAAACTACGGCTATTTCCTTTTCCGGATTTCCGGCCCAGCTGATATGCTCATCGAACTCTTTCCGGAACCATATCAGCATTTCATTCTTATTCCGCTCAATAAAATAGATGATGATTCCTGCCACACTTTCATCCAATCCCAGATCCTCCCCATATTCTTTCAGAAAACTCCGGTTTATATAGATACTTTCGTTCGTATTTTCGTAAGCCCACCGGACTATCTTTTGAATGGTTCCAGATGCAGGGGTGATTCCTTCGGTCACAATATCCTCATCAGAAACAATGGCCAAGCCATCCGCTTCAGGCAAATCTTTGATACTTGTCTTATTTCCTGCCAGAGAATCAAATAAAGAGTTTTGTTTTAAGAATTCTGTTTTTAATTGTGTGGCTTTCTCATTCAGGTCCAGACGGTATTCCAGTTCCTTTTTAGATTTAAATGAAGAATAGGCATTCGAGGCGAGTGCCGTGAAGATTCCGGCCTGCACTCTGTCTTCCAGGTCAATGTGTTTCGGCTCTGAATTCTGGCAGGTTACCAGTCCCCAAAGATAGTCATCAATAATAATGGAAATACTGAAACTTGAAGATGCTCCCGAATTTTTAACATATTGCCCGTGAATAGGCGACATTCCTCGTGAAGCTGTAAAAGTCAGATCTACAGGTTCTTCACTTTTACTCAAAAGCGGAACTGCCTCGGCATACACATTACTAAAGATCCTCTTTCTTTTTTTCATGTAAAGCGCTCTTGCCTGCTTCGGAATATCAGATTCCGGATAGTGCAGCCCCAGATAGCTTTCCATATGTTCGCTTTTCCTTTCGGCAATTACTTTCCCTGAACCGTCCCTCATGAACTTATATACCATCATCCGGTCATAATTCACAGTCCCTGCAAGAATATTCAGTAAATGCTCCCATATTTCCTGTTCATCATCTATGATATAAAAATTATCATATTTATTAGAAATACGTTTGCTAGGATTAGGTACAACTTCTTCAAGCTCTAAAAAAATATGCTTTTTGCTCCTGAAAACGGAGAAGTGGTATTCTTTATCACTGACAAAGATCTTATCAAAATAGGTTTCGTTCTCTCTTTTGGTAAACCGGTGCAAAGAAGTATAAATATCTGACTCGATGATGCTCTGAAAACTTCCCGGAAAATCCGTGATCTTCTTATCGAAAAGCTGTTCTATATTCCCGATATTGAAAATTTCTGTAATATTCCTGCTGAAAAAAGTAATGGAAAATGACTCTGCATCAATGCCAATCAGATATCCAAAACTTTGTATATAACCGGGAATATGGATGGGTTCTTCATGACACTCTACAAAATTCATACTATTCTTATATCTACCAAATATAACGAATTTTTTAAAGTTTTATGATGATTGAGCCAAGTTTAGATTCCGCAAAATATCAAAAAAGCTTATGCTTCTTTATCAAAATAGAGCATATAATATTTCCCTTTTTCATCCTGCCCCTGTGCAAGCATCTGCCGGTCTCCGTGGATATAAATATGGAAGTTCTTGTCTAGTTTAATAATGCTTTTGAAATGCCTTTGTGTTTTCTTTACAGCCGTTTCATTGATCGGGAATTCTTCGGCAATATTGATCTGCATATCCTGCTCGTAGTCTGTTTTGAAATTCACAAAACTTTCGATCACATGCTCATCACCCAATACTTCATTGGTAAACTCATCCAGATTGAACTGTTCTTTTTCTTTAAAGAAGTTGATAGACTTATTTAAAAAATCCGCCTGATCTGCCCTTGATACTTCAAATTCCTGCGGAAGCTGTTTTGTAATATAATCCTTATAAACCATAAGGGCCTCCTGGGTATGGAAATACTCATCATCACGCTGCTTCACTTTCAGGAAATCCTCAAACCAGTAGTACATATCCCCATTTTTGTTGTTATCCACTACAGAAAGGACATAACCGCTTTCTTTGTTATTATTATAGATCAAAGCTGCCTTATCAATTTTGGATAATCCGATCCCCAAGTCTTTTTCCAATTCAAAGGTTTCATTTTTAGGGAATATCTTTAGGAATGATTCTCTTTTTTCGGTTTTGAAAATCCCGATCTTATCCACTTTTTCAGCTCCTTCCCCATCGCCTTCAAAATACACAATAAACAATTCACCGCCTTGCACTCTCGGATTTTCTGCCGCTTCAAAAAGGTGCTTGGCAATATTTTCAGATTCCCACAGGAATTTGGCCTTGTCATCAAAAATTTCGGACACAGCACTGTAAACAGGATTATTAACCAAATAAGAATCACTGTAAAACTGATAGGTTTCTTCCGTCTTAAAGGCGCCTAAAAAATAGTTTTCAAGCAGTTCCGCCATCCCCTCATCCAGCTGTAATTCTTCCTGAGAAAGGATCAAAGATTCCCCGTTGATTTTATTTCCTACCCTGTGAACTATAATTTTTGAAAACATTTTCGATTTTTTTGAGGGGACAAATATAGCAGTAAACTTCAAAGACAGCAAGAGATAAACCCTGTATTTCAGTTTAAGATATAATTCCTATTTTAGTCTCTGTAAGAATCAAACTTAAGGCATCCTATACAATGAAAAAACTGATCTTTATTTTTTTATTAATTCTTTCCTGTACCATGCAGTCTCAGCAAACTCATATTTATATTGTAAGACATGCAGAAAAAGATATTTCCGATAAGACCAATACCAATCCTGATCTTAGCAAGCCCGGAAAACAAAGAGCTGAAAAACTGCTCTCGGTATTGAAGAAAGTAAAGTTTTCAGCTGCTTACTCTACTCCTTATAAAAGGACTCAACAAACCCTGAAACCCATAGCAGAATATAATGCCGTTGAAATCACTGATTATGATCCTAAAAACAATCAGCAACTGGCTGAAGAGATCCTGAATATATATTCCGGTAAAAATGTCATTATCGCAGGACATTCCAATACCATCCTCGAAATGGTGAAAGCATTTGGAGCAAAGAAACCTTTTGAGGAGATCTCTGAGGATGATTATTCCAACCTTTTCCATATAATTATTGAAAAAGATAAAGTAAATCTTGAATCTTCAAAATATTAAATGATATAGGGTATTTTTAAACCTTTCTGTGGCTTTTGTGGTTAATAATTCCCACTTAAAAATTCGGAAAAAGTTTATGTAAGTATCTCGTTTTGATAATGATCCTTATCATTTTGACACTACTTTTATTCATAAACTGATTAAAAAAAACACATAACAAACTTATTTACAATAATTTATAAAAACTTATTTTTGAAGGAATAGGATTGGTATGTCTCTTCTAAAATCAGAAAAAATGAATTATAGACAGGCTGTTCAGGAAATCACAAAAATATTTCCTGAGATAGAGAATGAGCTGCAAGAAAACAAAACCCGAAATTCTTACAATGTCATCCGGACGTTTACCAATCACATAAACAAAATGATTTTGGGAAACAGGAAAAAACAATTATTCAAAAGCATGAAGATGATGAATGATCTGTATAAAAACGGTGATGCCTCTCTCAGAAATGCCATAGAGAATACTTTTATCTATTCACTGGACAACTGCACCGTATTTTGCAGCAAGGAGTACAGAAAAGTGGTTTTTAATCTTATTTCCTTTGATCTGCAGAAGATCTACCTGAAACAGATTTACAGACATGGCATGTAAAACTTTTATTACATTTTTCAACACGTTCATTACAAAAATCAGAACATTATGAGATCTAAAATCAGAAAAAAAATTGACTGGAAACAATGGGAAACATCCAATTCCAGGCACCATATGGAAATACTGGCAACTCACATTGCCGTCATTATCGGTGTATTTATTTTTAGTTTGGTATAATTTTAGCGGCAATAAAACAGTTTGAAAAGTATTAATTATGATGAACGGACAAATGAGAACTATTAATCAAAAAATAGCTACAGAATATTTAAAATTTTTCTATCCGCCACTTCGAAATGAGATCATTCAACTGTCAGCGCAAAATAATTTCGCAGGGATCATTCAGGCAACCATCAATTACTTAAAGGATCTGCTGGAGGAATCCAGGATCAATATTATTGCCCACCATATCAAACTGATGGACTGGCTGTACAGGAACGGAAATTCCTATGTAAAAGGCATGATCGAAAATCTTTTTGTAAGGTCATTTGAAAGCTTTAAAAAGCATGCTAAGCTTCAGCACTGGAATCTTCTTTATGAATATATGCCTGTAAAGTTTCAGGAAATCTATCTGGAACAGCAGAAGAAGGATGAAATATTCTTTGGTAAGAACTAATTTTGAAAAAAAAACAAAAGCTCTCTGATAAATAATTCAGAGAGTTTTTTATATTTAATGCATGAAAATAAGGGTTACTTTTATAATTCTCCTCTATGCAATTCTCATGAATGCTCAGATCTCAGAGAAGGTGAAAGAATTAGCCAAACCATTAGACACTGTTTCTTATGCTGAATCATCCCATGTTGGGGTGGGGAGGTGAAGAAAGCAAAATTTATAATTATTTTAAAAAATTATCTGAAACTGCCAGTAATGATGAGCTTTATTTCTTTGCCAGACATGGAAGTAATTCATTAAGAATATATTCCAGTGAAGAACTTCTCAGAAGAAATGATAAAAGATTTTTAAACATTTATAAGTTTTATTCTGAAGATCCCCTATTTATAACTTACCATATGGGATGCAACGGATCAAGAAAAGATATGACTCAATTATTAAAAAATGAGATTTTTTAATAAGACAGGTTTTTGCCTTTATTAAGGGATGGAAAGCTCAAAAGAACGACAATACATGGGAAAAAGAAGATCTGAATAAACTAGAACGGAAATATAAAAATATTACCCAAACTGATCTGGATTTCTATGAAAAAGAGATGAAAAAAATTGATAAAACCTATGTTTACAGAAAATTACAAATTATAGAAGAATACAAAAAGATTCAGATTGAATAAAAAAGAATTCCCCGGGCTTCGCCCGGGGAATTCTTTTTTATTCATCAGTCTAAGACTGTATTATTTCACTTCTTCAAAGTCTGCATCCTGCACATCTTCGCTTCCGGCACCAGCACCACCAGTATTCTGCTGAGCTCCGGCATCAGCACCCTGAGCCTGCTGCCCTGCTGCATACAACTCTTCTGAAGCCGCCATCCATGCTGCGTCCAAAGCTTCTGTTTTAGCTTTCACATCATCGGAATTCTTAGCTTCGAAAGCTGTTTTAAGTTCAGCTGCCGCAATTTCAATCGCTGCTTTTTTATCAGCAGAAAGTTTGTCTCCAAACTCTTTCAATTGTTTCTCCGTTTGGAAGATTAATCCGTCAGCTTTATTGAAGATCTCAACCTCTTCTTTTTTCTTCGCATCGGCAGAAGCATTTTCCTGGGCCTCTTTCTTCATTTTTTCGATCTCCTCATCTGAAAGTCCTGAAGATGCCTGAATCTTGATAGACTGTTCTTTTCCTGTTCCTTTATCTTTTGCAGATACGTGAAGGATACCGTTCGCGTCAATATCGAAAGTTACTTCGATCTGAGGAACCCCTCTTGGTGCAGGTGGAATATCTGTTAAATCAAATCTTCCGATCTCCTTGTTATCATTGAACATTGGTCTTTCTCCCTGTCCTACTCTGATGCTTACAGCCGGCTGGTTATCGGATGCCGTAGAGAATACTTCAGATTTTTTAGTCGGGATTGTAGTATTGGCTTCGATCAGCTTAGTAAATACAGAACCCATTGTTTCAATACCTAAAGAAAGCGGGGTAACGTCAAGAAGCAATACATCTTTTACGTCTCCTGTTAAAACTCCACCCTGAATAGCAGCACCTATTGCTACTACTTCATCAGGATTCACTCCTTTTGAAGGGGATTTTCCGAAGAATTTTTCTACAGCTTCCTGGATAGCCGGGATTCTGGTAGAACCTCCTACAAGGATGATTTCATCAATATCAGAAACACTCATTCCTGCATTCTTAAGGGCAGATTTACAAGGCTCTATCGTTCTTTGGATAAGACTATGGGCCAATTGCTCAAATTTAGCTCTGGTCAAAGTCTTCACAAGGTGCTTAGGGCCTGTGGCCGTAGCTGTAATATAAGGAAGGTTGATCTCTGTCTGTTGAGAAGAGGATAACTCTATTTTAGCTTTTTCAGCCGCTTCTTTCAATCTTTGAAGAGCGATTGCGTCAGATTTCAAATCTACTCCTTCCTCAGCCTTGAACTCATCAGCCATCCAGTCGATGATCACATTATCAAAGTCATCTCCTCCCAAGTGCGTATCCCCATCTGTAGCTTTTACCTCGAAGGAATCATTGCCATCTACTTCATACAATTCAAGAACGGAAACGTCATGGGTACCACCACCGCAGTCGAAAACCACAATGTTCATATCTTTTTTACCCACTTTATCCAATCCGTAAGCCAAAGCTGCAGCAGTAGGCTCATTGATAATTCTTTCTACTTTAAGTCCTGCAATTTCTCCAGCCTCCTTAGTAGCCTGTCTTTGTGCATCATTAAAATAAGCCGGCACAGTAATTACCGCTCTGGTCACTTCCTGTCCAAGGTAATCTTCAGCCGTTTTCTTCATTTTCTGAAGGATCATGGCAGAAATTTCCTGAGGAGTATATTCTCTGTCGTCAATTTTTACTTTTACGGTATCATTCGGGCCGCTTACCACTTCATAAGGCACTCTTGAAATTTCAGAGGCATCATCTTTAAAATGAGTACCAATAAATCTTTTGATAGAATATACGGTCTTCCTTGGATTCGTTACAGCCTGTCTTTTTGCAGGATCCCCTACTTTTCTTTCTCCATCTTCCGTGAATGCTACAATAGAAGGTGTAGTCCTTTTCCCTTCTGCATTAGGAATAACTACAGGGTCTTTACCCTCCATTACAGCAACACAAGAGTTGGTAGTTCCTAAGTCAATTCCAATTATTTTACTCATAATATTGTATATTTTTTCTAATTTTTAATTTTAATTTACACTCTCAAATTCTCAATATTTGTACCATAGAGAAATATCTGACAAATTGACACACTCTCCGGTATAACCAATAAATTCACGATTTAAACGGTGATAGATAGTGACAAAGTTTAAAAATTAATCAAAGTTTAACCTGATGCATTGGCCATAGAAGGTTTTGAATTACTATTTTTGATAAATTTTATCATTTTATATGTCATTACAATTCAATCCCAGGGATATTACATGGTTAGCTTTTAATGAAAGAGTATTGCAGGAAGCAATGGATGAAAAGGTTCCCCTTCATTTACGGATCCGCTTTCTCGGGATTTTCTCCAATAATTTAGATGAGTTCTTCAGGGTACGTGTTGCAGGATTAAAGCGGGCTATGGATTTCAAGGAAAAAGTAATTGCCGAGTCCTTTTACCAGACACCTTCCAAAATATTACAGAGAATTAATGATATTGTGATCAGGCAGCAGCAAAATTTTGATAAGACCTGGAAAAAAATTCAGGTTGAAATGGCAGATGAAAAGGTCTTTATTAAAACCTCCAAAAACCTGACAGGAAAACAAAAGGAGTTTGTAAGAAATTATTTTGATGAAGTGGTGGAATCCAATGTTATTCCCATCCTTCTTCATGATAACACACCTATGCCCTATTTAAGGGATAAAAGCCTTTATCTGGGTGTAGCCATGAGAAAAAAAGACTGGCAGTACCAAAGCAATTATGCGATTATAGAAATTCCTTCACGCTTCGTAGGACGGTTTGTATTACTGCCTACCGAAGATCCCGAAGAAAAAAACGTCATGCTGCTGGAAGATGTCATTACATTTAACCTTCCCCATATTTTCTCCTATTTCGGGTATGATGAATTTTCTGCCAATGCTTTTAAGGTGACAAAAGATGCCGAACTGAATCTCGATAATGACATCAAAACCAATTTTGCCGAGAAAATAGAAAAAGGGATAAAAAACCGAAGAAAAGGAAAACCTACACGTTTTGTTTTTGATAAGGATATGGATAAAGCATTATTAGAACTGCTTATCCGCAAACTGAACCTGACCAAAAAAGACAGCATAATTCCGGGAGGTAAAATTCATAATTTCAAGCATTTTATGGATTTTCCTGATGTTTTTGAAACCTATGAAAGGCCTGAGGAAAGAACTTCCTTCTCACACCCCGCATTTGAAAACGGGGAAAGGGTAACGGATGTCATCTTAAAAGACGATGTACTGCTTACTTTTCCCTATCATAAATACAATCCTGTTATCGACCTGCTACGCGAAGCTGCAATGGACCCCGATGTAAAGTCAATCCAGATCACAGCTTATCGTTTAGCAGGCAGCTCAAAGATCATCAATGCATTGGTATATGCCGCCAGAAATGGCAAAGAAGTAACCGTCATGCTGGAACTTCAGGCAAGATTTGATGAAGAATCTAACCTTGAATGGAAAGATACGCTGGAAGCAGAAGGAATTAATGTTTTGATAGGGATTCCCAACAAAAAGGTTCACGCCAAACTCTGTATTATCAAAAAAAGAGCCCATAACAAGACTATTCAGTATGGCTTTATAAGTACCGGAAATTTTAATGAAAAAACGGCCAGAGTATATGGAGATCATCTGCTGATGACTGCTGACCGGGGCATTATGGCAGATATCAATAAGGTGTTCAATGTTTTGAAAAAGCCTAAGGATGATTATTTACCTGTCCTGAAAACCTGTAAAAGCTTATTGGTATGCCCCCAGTTCATGCGTGAAAAAATAGTTCACCATATTGACCGGGAGATTGAAGAGGCCAAAGCCGGCAGAAAAGCTGAAATGATCGTCAAGGTTAATTCGTTAAGCGACCGGGCCGTCATTACAAAGCTATATGATGCAGCCAAAGCAGGAGTGGTCATACGGCTGATCGTGCGGGGAATTTATTGTGCCGTCAATCAAAAGGATTTTAAAGAAAAAATAAAAGCCGTCAGCATTGTGGATGAATATCTGGAACATGCAAGGGTGATCTATTTTTATAACAGGGGTTCCGAAGATATGTATATTTCCTCAGCAGACTGGATGACGAGAAACCTGGATTACAGGATTGAAGCAGCCGCCAAAATCACGGACAAAAATCTGAAAAAAGAGTTAAAGGATATTCTTGACATTCAACTGAAAGACAATGTAAAAGCAAGGATACTGGACAAAAAACTGAGCAACGAATATGTAAAAAATGACAAAAAGGAATGCCGTTCTCAGATTGAAATTTATAAATATTTAAAAGCTAAAACAAGTACGAAATGAAGATCGCTGCCATAGACATAGGAAGTAATGCCGCAAGACTTTTGATCAATGAAGTAAAGATCAATAACAGAAAACCCGAATTCATCAAGCTTAATCTTCTAAGGATTCCCTTACGGCTGGGAATGGACGTTTTTACCCTTGGAAAGATAGGGGAAGAAAGGGAAAAAATGGTGATTGATTCCATGAAAATCTTCAGTGATCTGATGAAAATCTATAAAGTAGAGCATTACAGGGCCTGCGCGACGAGTGCCATGCGTGATGCCGCCAACGGACAGGATATCATCAGAGAAGTAAAGAAAGCTTCCGGGATCGATATTGAGATCATCTCAGGAGATGAAGAAGCCACTTTGGTATATGAAAACCATGTTGCCGAGGGACTGGATAAAGAATTTTCTTACCTGTATGTAGACGTGGGTGGCGGTTCTACCGAACTTACCTTCTATGAAAACGGTAAAATGAAATATGAGAAGTCATTCAATATCGGAACCATCCGTTTGCTGAACAACCTGGTAACCCTTGACAACTGGAAGGAGATGAAAGAGGAGATAAAAGATAATATCGTAAGCAAAAAACCCATTGTTGCTATTGGTTCAGGAGGGAACATCAATAAAGTGTTCTCCATGAGCAAAACCAAAGACGGAAAACCCATGTCATTATCCCATCTTAAAAAGGTGTATAAAGAATTTAACGCCCTTACCGTAGAAGAAAGAATGACAAAATATAATCTGAGAGAAGACAGAGCCGATGTTTTGGTGCACGCTTTGAAAATTTATAACAATGTGATGGCATGGGCAGATATCAGCAGGATATTTGTTCCTAAAATCTCTGTAGCAGACGGTCTTATACACAATATTTACAGTCAGTTGAAGAATAAAAAATAAACTTTCAATTGATAATTTTTAAAAGTCAACTGCATTTTTGTAGTTGGCTTTATCTTTTTTAAAGTAAATTAAAGGCATCAATCGTCATGCTATTATTAATTATAAAAAATGAACCCTAACCCAATCAAAATAATCCTCACTGGAGCTACCGGAATGGTAGGTGAAGGCGTATTAATGGAATGCCTTGATAACCAGGGTGTTTCAGAAGTCTTAAGCATAGGCAGGAAACCCTCGGGAAAGAAGCATCCTAAATTAAAAGAATATATGGTCCCGGATTTCCTGAAAATTGATGGAAATGATGAAAATTTAAAAGGATATGATGCCTGTTTTTTCTGCGCAGGGATCAGCAGTGTGGGAATGAGTGAAGAAGATTATACCAGAATCACTTATGATACCACTCTGCATTTTGCCAAAGCTGTTTTACATCAAAATCGGGAAATGGTTTTCAATTATGTTTCAGGAGCCCATACCGACAGTACGGAAAGCGGAAAGCTGATGTGGGCCCGTGTAAAAGGAAAGACAGAGAACGATTTAAAAAAACTCGGTTTTAAAGCAGCTTATAATTTCCGTCCCGGATTTATGAAACCTGTAGACGGACAGATCAATGTCAAATGGTTTTTTAGGCCTTTCATCTGGTTTTTCCCTATTCTGCTACCTTCAAAATCATTGACCTTACATCAGGTCGGGCAGGCCATGATCAATGCGGTGAAGAAAGGATATCCGACTTCTACTCTGGAGATCCGGGATATTAAAAATTTAGCACAATAATAACAATTGTGAAAAGGATCTTTTGGGAAGAATCTGTTACTGCACTGAAAATGATCCAAGGAATTAAAAATATGAATAATTAAGAATTGTAGTTATGTTTGCATTCGCCATTGATACATTACATGAGCCACAAATCATTGCTTATATTGAGAATGTAAAAAATCTGGAAAGCATTAAAACAAATCTTGGTTATCGGGAATTAAGGCTCATCAATGTTGATAATATTCAAAGTTTAAAATCTGCAATAGAAAAAGCTACTAAAAAGTATGAAAACAATGGTTTTATTTATATGCTGGATGAAAACAAATCAATTTTAACCGGAACTTTCGTCAGTAATATTAAAGTAATCAAATCTTCAAAAACTAATATCCATCTGAGTGGTAATGTCTGGCATCATCCTAAGGGATATCATAAATCTTGGGAACTGAAAATCAATAACCAAATGAGCGAAAAGAATATCTGGAAAGACCTTAGAAAAGATGAATTACAAGGCTGGCTGGTTTATGCATTACATACTATGAAAATAACTTCCGCAAAAGAAAATATTAAAATTCAAATTGACGGGAATGATTTTCACAATTTAGATGAGTTTTTCTGTACAATTGGTGAAGAAGTGAATGGCATAGGAGGTTATTTTGGACGAAATTTGTATGCTTTACATGATTGCATGAGGGGTGATTTTGGGATAAAATCTATTTCAGAGTTAACCTGGCAAAATCATGAAAGAAGTAAAAAACTTTTTAAAGCCAGATTTAATAAAATACTTAAGATTTTTGAGGAATATAAGACCGATGTTATATTAAAATAAGTTTCGGGTGGCGGGAAGCTTCGCTTCCCGCCACCCGAAACCCTCAAACAACAAAAAAGACAGGCCAAAAACCTGTCTTAAAAAAATATATCTTTTGCTATTTTTTACTCTACACTGATCACTTTCTCAATTTCCGGAGCGTGCTGTTTAATAGTATTTTCAACCCCCAGTTTCAGTGTTGAAAAATTCAATGAGCATCCGGAGCAATTCCCCAAAAGCTTTACAAAAACCTGATTATCCTTCACATCAATAAGCTCAATGTCTCCGCCGTCTTTATTCAGGAATGGGCGTATGCTGTCCAGAGCTTCCATTACTCTTGTTACGGTATCTTCGTGTGTTATATTTGTTTCCATATTTTTTTAGTTCAATTCGGTTTTTGAAATTAATTGAATTATTGTTTAGCTTTGGGTGAGCATCCTGCCATTGTGGTGATCTTTACCGCTTCAGTCGGAGGAAGATGTTTATTTCTTTCCACAAGGCTTTCTACCATTCTTTTAGCCGTTTCTGTATAGATCTCTGTTATTTTGGAATTCTCCTGCAAAGCAGCCGGCCTCCCTACGTCTCCTGCTTCTCTGATGCTTTGTATCAACGGAATTTCTCCCAATACAGGAATTCCCAGATCCTCTGCCAGATATTGTGCCCCCTGATTCCCAAAGATATAATATTTATTATCAGGCAGTTCTTCCGGTGTAAAATACGCCATATTTTCGATTAATCCAAGAACCGGTATATTAATACTTTCCATCTGGAACATTGCAATTCCTTTCCTTACATCTGCCAGAGCTACGTGCTGAGGTGTACTTACGATCACCGCTCCTGTTACGGGAACTTCCTGGATAATGGATAAATGAATATCTCCCGTTCCCGGAGGCAGGTCGATCAGTAAAAAATCAAGTTCTCCCCATGCTGCATCCCTGATCATCTGATTCAATGCTTTTGAAGCCATAGGCCCTCTCCATACGACCGCCTGGTTAGCTCCTGAAAAATATCCTATCGAAAGCATTTTCACCCCATAATTTTCAACAGGCTTCATTAAGTTCTTTCCGTTGACCTCTACTGAGACCGGCTTCTGCCCTTCCGTATCGAACATGGTAGGAACAGACGGCCCGTAGATGTCAGCATCCAATAGTCCCACCTTAAAACCCATTTTAGCCAGAGTGACCGCCATATTGGCAGATACCGTAGATTTCCCAACTCCTCCTTTTCCGGAAGCGATGGCAATAATATTCTGAATACCGGGAATTTGTTTTCCTTTGATCTGACTTTGCTGAATTTCACTGGGTTCCGGAGAAACGATTTTCAGTTTCAAATGTACATCCTCTCCAAACTCACTGGCAAAAGCCTGCTTCATGGCAGCTTCCAGTTTCTTTTTTTCATGCATGGCAGGAGAATGAGCGGTCATATCAATATATACATCATTACCCATAATCTGCAGATTGTTCACCAAATCATCAACTTCTATCTCTTTAAGGAAATCCTGAACCTTTTCTTTCGTCAACATAAATTATATAAAATTGTCTACAAATTTACGGAAATTTTAGCTATTTAGAATAAGTAAACACAATCATAGACAAATTCTTTTTCAGGAGTAAATTTTATAGTATTTTTAAGGAATTTTAATTTGAAAATGAAAAAAGTATTTATCGTTCTTTTAGTGATTATTGCTCATAATCTGTTTTCTCAAAATTATTCACAATATGTAAACCCATTTATAGGAACCGGAGGCCACGGCCACACCTTTCCCGGGGCTATCGTTCCCTTTGGAATGGTACAGCTTTCTCCGGATACAAGGATTGACGGAAGCTGGGACGGATGCAGCGGTTACCATTATTCGGACTCTGTGATCTATGGTTTTTCCCATACCCATCTCAACGGTACCGGGGTTTCCGATTATGGGGACATTATGCTGATGCCTACTATGGGAGATCCAAACCTCAGTAATAAAGACTATTCTTCAAAATTTTCACATAAGAACGAAAAAGCAACAGCAGGATTTTACGCTGTTAAATTAGATAAACATAATATTGATGTACGTCTCACGACAACAAAAAGAGTAGGCTATCATGAATACACTTTCAACAATTCCGGAAATGCCAATATCATCCTAGATCTTAACCATAGGGATAAATTACTGGAAGGCGAAGTAAAGATTGTTGATCCTAAAACCATTGAAGTTTTCAGGAGAAGTGAAGCCTGGGCAACCAACCAGTACATCTACTCAAGAATTGAGTTTTCAAAACCCATGAAAATTTCAAAGAAAGAGGTAAACGGAAAACAGGAAGATCAGCTTTATACAGGAACCCGGCTGGCCTTAGCTTTTTCAGCTTCTGTTAAAAAAGGAGAAAAGATTAGTATCAAAGTTGCCGTTTCACCCACAGGCTATGAAGGTGCTGCAAAAAACATGCTGGCTGAAGGCACATCCGATAATTTTGAAGCCGTAAGGAAACAAGCTGTAGAAGACTGGAATAAAGAACTTTCAAAAATTGAGGTAAAATCCGGTGATAAAGATAAACTGACCGTTTTTTATACCGCACTCTACCATGTTTTTACCCAGCCGAATATCAATATGGATGTAGACGGAAGATACAGAGGCAGAGATAATAAACTCCATATGGCCGATGATTTCGGGTATTATTCGGTTTTCTCACTTTGGGACACTTTCAGAGCTGCTCATCCTTTAATGACTTTGATCGACAGAAAAAGAACAGCTGATTTCATCAATACCTTTATTAAACAATATGAACAGGGCGGAAAGCTTCCGGTCTGGGAACTGGCCTCCAATGAGACAGAATGTATGATCGGTTATCATTCGGTTTCCGTAATTGCGGATGCCATGGCAAAAGGGATCACCGGATTTGATTATGAAAAGGCTTTTGAAGCTTCAAAAAACTCGGCCATGCTGGATATCTTCGGATTAAATGCTTATAAAAATAATAATTACATCAGTATTGACGATGAGCACGAAAGTGTTTCAAAGACAGTGGAATATGCTTACGATGACTGGTGCATAGCTCAAATGGCTAAAATTCTGGGTAAGAAAGAAGACTACCAGTATTTTATGAAACGTTCCCAAAACTGGAAAAATCTTTACAATCCTAAGAACGGCTTTATGCAGCCCAGAAAAAATGGGAACTGGCACGAACCTTTTGACCCGAGAGAGGTCAATAACAATTATACGGAAGGTAATTCATGGCATTACTCCTATTCCGTTCAGCAGGATATTCCGGGACTGATCCAGGCGCACGGGGGTAAAGAAAAATTTGAACAGTTTATTGATGCTATTTTCTCAGCTCCTGACCAAACCACCGGCAGAGAACAGGTGGATATTACCGGCCTGATGGGACAATATGCGCAGGGAAATGAACCCAGCCATCACATTGCTTACCTCTATAATTTTGTAGACAAGCCTCAGAAAACAGAAGAAAAAATTAAATATATTCTCGATAACTTCTATAAAAATGCTCCGGACGGCCTCATCGGGAATGAAGATTGCGGGCAGATGAGCGCCTGGTATGTTTTAAGCGCTATGGGAATTTATTCCGTAACTCCTGGAAAACCGGAATGGGAAACAGTAACACCTTATTTTGATGAGATCAGGCTTCATCTGGAAAACGGAACTACAAAAGTTATCACCAAAAACACCAGCAAAGCCGACCTTAAAAAACTTGGTTTTGAAAATATAAAACCTGCAAAAGATATTAAGTACGATGAGCTGACCGCTTCTCCGGTAATTGCAGCAGACAGGTTGTTTGATTTTTCTACAAAAGTGGAGATCACTCCCCTTAATGATAAAGATAAAATTTTTTATATGACTTTGGATGAAGGGGATGCCAATGTAAGAAAAACTTTTACGGCTTATAAAGGCCCATTCGCTATTTATAAAACCACCCAGGTTCATGCCTATGCTGAAAGAAATGGTGAGAAAAGCTCTGTTACGGTTGCTAACTTCAACAGAAGGCCTAATCATTGGGATATTACCGTAAATTCAACCGTAAATCCCCAATATACTGCAGGAGGTAAATTTGCCCTTATCGATGGCATCAACGGGGATGTGAACTGGAGAAAAGGAGAATGGCACGGCTATCAGGGACAGAATTTCGAGGTTATTATTGACCTTAAATCTCCCCAGCAGTTTACCCATTTGTCTTCTACCTATCTTCAGGACAATAGGGCATGGATACTAATGCCTAAAAAAGTGGAATATTATGCCTCAATGGATGGCAAAAGTTATATTCTTCTTAAAACTGTAGAAAACACCATAGATCCTAAAGACGAGAAAATGCAGATCAAAGATTTTGCAGCGGAAGTCCTTCCGACCGAAGCCCGCTATGTGAAGGTAAAAGCATATTATTTCGGGAAACTCCCGGAGTGGCATCAGGGTGCAGGCGGTGAGGCCTATATATTTATTGATGAAGTTTCAGTAAAGTAATACTAATACAATAAATAGGATATTAAAACTGCTTAAAATTTTTATAACAACCTCATTTAAACATATGATTTTATTTTAGGACATCATTCTAAGAAAGCAATGTTTTACAGGTAAAATCTTTCCTGAGGAGTACGTTTAGCCATCCATTCCTGGCGGAGATTCCCTTACTTTCTTCCTTCTTCAAAATGTACCTTACTCCTTTTTCTTATTTTTTAATACTTCTTCTTATATTCATTCTGCAGTTACATAATTCAGATAATGACAAGATAGTTTAAAAAGATTTAGATGAGCGTTTTAATTTCCCATGGAAATACTATTCAACACATATCTCCTTAATAAACAAGAGATCACAACAACAAAATAATCTCACTACATATTGAATTATTAGTAATTTTTATCACGAAATAATTACAATTAATTGTTAAAATATTAAAATTACACTCAATATTAGTTTATATAGCTTATTATTTTTTATATTTGTAGAATAACAACAAATATGAAAAAAACAATTTTTCCATGTATAATTGGCATATTTTGCTTTTGTACATCCATGAATGCCCAAGTAGGAATTAACACAGACACTCCTGAGGCAACCTTTGATATTACTGCTAAAAATCCAACCGGAACTTCGACCGATGTAGATGGGCTTTTACTTCCCAGAGTTGACAGACAAAAGGCTCAGAGCATGACGGGTGTTCCCGTTTCTACCCTGATATATGTCAACAGTATTGCTACCGGAACACAAACCGGAACCGCAGCTAACATAGATTCTGCAGGCTATTACTATTTTAATGGCTCCGCCTGGATAAAACTCAATATAAACAATCTGAATATATATAATTCCAATGGCACACTTACTGCAAACAGAGTTGTAACCACAGCTGGAAATTCATTATCTTTTACCAACGGAGCTAATAATATATTAATAGGGACTACAGGAACGCAGGGCATTATTACAGCTACAGGCTCCACAAGAGGGGCATTACAGCTTAACGGAGGTTCAGGACAGATCAATGCTTTTGTAGACAATAACAATGCCGCCCAAATTAATTCAACAGGAAACAGTACAGAATTAAACATAGGTACTCTTACTGCTACTCCTGTCAATATTCTGACCAATGGCAGCAACAAAGTTACGATCACCAGTGCTGGACAAGTAGGTGTTGGAACTTCCGCTCCCTCTGAACTTCTGGATATAAATGGACGTGCAAGAGTGAGAACAATGGACATGGCAACAGGTTCCAACTTTATAACACCGGTTTACTCTGACTCAAACGGGGTTCTTATAAAAGCTTCTTCATCAGCCGTTTATGGAGGCATCATTTCCTCGTCTTCTACTATTGCAAGTGGTGCTACAGGAGCATTAATTACCGGTATGGCTGCCGGTGCCGTGTACAAAGCTATCGTAACTGTTGGTGACGGCTGTTCATATATTACTGTTGCGGAGTATATGGTAACTAACTATTCTTTCAATAATAATTATGCCATTAAGGGCTTAGACGGACTTTTCAGTAACGGATCTGCCAAAGCACCTACATTTACAGAAACAAACAGAACAACTACAGGTACTACCTGGGCAGGTAAACCGACATGTGCAGATGGTGGAAATTCTTCTTCTTTAAACTATACATTAACCATGCCTTCTGCGGGAACCATAAACGTTACGAATAACGGAAATGTGGGCAGAACCTACAATATTGTTCTTACAAGGATTATTTAATAACAGCATAGTAAAGATCAATAAATTTCAACTTTTGACATCAGGAACAATATAAAATCTCACATTATTTCCAAGCGTACTTCTCTGACCACTTTAGCCCTTCGGGAAGTTCACTAGCAGAGAATTCAATGTGGATAACTCTTCGTTTCCTGCCATTGGTTGTCCTGCTTGAGCCGTGAAGAAGGAGTGGTTTCATGATCATCACCCCTCCTTTTTCTACTTTGCAGATCTCTTCGGTCTACCCTCCACTCAATGGTTTCAGGCCTGTAGATCCCTTTGGAATGGGACTTCGGAATAACTTTCAGGGCACCATTATCTTCATCCGTATCATCCAGATGGATCCTGATCGTATAAATATTTTCCAGAATGTCTAGGGGAGGCTGTACGGCAAACTGATCTTGCTTTGTGGTCCAAGGCCCGAAACCGGGTAGATCTGTTTTTTTATCTACAGAAATGGTCAGATCCTGATGATAGGCAACATACCAGTTGGATCTTTCAGACTTATCAAAATAGATACTTTTTACTGTAAAATACCTCTCATCGAAAATATCTTTGATGATCGTTTGAATATTGTCATTAAAGATAAGATCTCTTACATCCGGAATTTCCTTTAAAAACTGTCTTATGGCAAACAGATCCTCAGATTTCCTGAAATTTTCCCTGGATGTATCTATATTCTGAATAACATCTGCTATCCGTCCGATCTCTTCTTCGGAAAAAATAGCATTAATAACAGTATAACCATTTTCCAGAATACGTTTTTTGTGAGCTTGCAGATTTTTACCTTTCATCAGAACCGGATTTACATATCCCCGCCATGATTATCCAGCTGCCCCTCCCATTTAGAGACCGCTGAGGTAGCAAGGGCATTCCCCAATACGTTGGTCATACTTCTACCCATATCGCAGAAGTGATCGATAGGCAGGATAAGTGCAATTCCTTCAGGCGGAATACCAAACATGGAGCATGTAGCCACAATAATTACCAGAGAAGCCCTCGGAACTCCGGCAATTCCTTTTGAAGTAAGCATCAGTACCAAAAGCATGGTCACCTGCTGCCCTATACTCATTTCAATACCATAGATCTGTGCAATAAAGATGGACGCAAACGTCATATACATCATACTGCCATCCAGATTAAATGAGTATCCTAATGGTAAAATGAAAGACACTACCCTGTTATTACAACCGAATCTTTCCAGTTCTTCCACCAGTTTAGGGAATACGGCCTCAGAACTTGTGGTTGAAAATGCTATTAGCAAAGGTTCTTTGATTCTTCTTATCAACTCGAAAAGACGTTTTCCCAGGATCAGGTAGCCTACCAGTAATAAAACAGCCCAAAGTATAGCTAATGCAAAGAAAAAGTCCCTTAAATAAATGGCATACACTTTAAAAATTTCAAAACCGTTGGTTGCCACCACGGCCGCAATTGCTCCTAACACCCCAAGAGGGGCAAACCACATGATATAGCCTACCATTTTAAGGATAGCATGCGCTATAATGTCAAACAATTTAATAACAGGCTTAGCATATTCTTCCCCTAAATTGGCCAAAGCAACCCCGAACATAATAGAAAAAACTACAATCTGCAGCACTTCATTAGTAGCAAATGCTTCAAATAAGCTTTTAGGAATTACATGCTTTACAAAATCTTCAAGAGAGAAGCCTTTGCTGCTTTTCAGCAATTCCTCGGCAGAAGCGGCATCCTGGATCGGCAATTTGGTCACATGCCCCGGTTCAAGCCAGTTCACAAGCACCAGCCCTATAAAAAGGGATATCAGGGAAGCGGAAATGAACCATAGCATAGCTTTTGTTCCTACTCTTCCGATCATTTTAATGTCACTCATTTTGGCAATACCTACGACCAATGTTGTAAATACCAACGGGGCAATGATCATCTGAACAAGCCTGATGAAAATAGTTCCCAGAAGTTTTATGTTCTTAGAAAAAGGTTCTGCACTTTCCGGATACTGTACATGAACGAAGCCTCCGATTCCCACGCCTAGAATAAGGGCTACAATAATGGCTATAAATAGTTTATTTTGTCCTTTCATATTAATAGTTCAAGTTGCACAAATATAATAGTTTTTCCGTTGGGCACAGGATTTTATTGCACCCTGCTTGATTTCACATTAAATTGGCGATGCATTAAAATTAATTTACTGATTATGAAAAACTTGCAAGAAATTTAAAAAACATTTATATAATTTTTAACCTTTTGGTATAAATTTTATTATTACATTTGACTGTATTAAAACATTAATAAATATACAACTATGAAAAAAACAATTGCAATGGCTGCTTTAGCATTAGCAGTATCATTCGGAGCTATCTCTTGTAAGAAGAAAGTTTCTGATGCAGACCTTCAAACTCAAGCTACAACAATCGTAACTTCTAACCCGAATGCTTCTGTTGAGGTAAAAGATGGTGTTGCTCACCTTAGCGGAACCTTTGCAGACCAGGCGTCTAAAGATGCTATGATTACTCAGTTAAAAGCGATCAGCGGTGTAAAAGATGTGATGGATATGTCTACTATCGCTGCTGCACCTGCTCCGGTAGAAACGACTACTGCAGTAGATCCGGCTGTTCAGCAAAAAGTTCAGGATGCTGTTAAAGACTTCCCTTCTGTAAAAGTAGAGGTGGTAAACGGAGAATTAACACTTACAGGAAATGTTTCTCCTGAGCAGGCAAAAAAAATCAAGCAGTCTGTAGATGCATTGAAAGTAGGAAAAGTAAACTTTAACTATACTGTAAAATAATTAGAAATGAGCACATTACAAGATAAATATTCAAGTGTAGTTGCTGCGGCTCAGTCTGCAGGGATTTCAAATCTTCAGGTTCAAGAGCAGGACGGGATCCTTTATGTTTCCGGAAATGCTTCAAACACTGCTGCTAAAGATTCTGTATGGAATGCTTTAGGAGCCATTGACTCTACTTATTCTGCTTCAGACATCAATATCGATGTACAGGTGGCAGGTCTTGCTGCAGGTGCGGCTCTTACTGTTGCTACAGAAGACTCTAACCTGAACATCAGACAGGAGCCTTCTACTGAAGCTGCTGTGGTTGGAAAAGCTGCAAAAGGTGCTTCTGTAACTTTAATTGAGCAGACTTCTGACGATTGGTGGAAAGTAAAAACCGATGACGGACAGGAAGGTTATGCTTATTCAAGATATTTGAGAGCATAATTTTTCAAAAAATATTAACGGAACATCCCAGCAATGGGATGTTTTTTTTTATTTTTGCCTCTTAAAAAAACAATATAATGAAGAAAGCTCTATTGCTGCTGCTGATTTCCATTAGCAGCCTGGCAATTTTACATGCACAAAAAATCAATATTGACGGAAAAGTAGCTGATTATGAAAAGAAACCCGTAGAGAACGCCACCGTATATCTTCTCAAGGAAAAAGACTCATCGATCATTAATTACACGGCCACTAATAAAGAGGGTAAATTTTCCCTTAAATTAGATGAACTGGAAGAACCAACCGTTCTGAAGGTTGACGCAGAAAAACTGATCTCTTACTCCAAAAAATTTGAAAAAATAAGCCAATCCTTATCTTTAGGAGATATTGAGCTTGAAAAGAATTCGGTCTTTAATATCGAGGAAGTAAAGATTACCGCTTCTCCTGTAAAGATAAAAAAAGATACCATAGAATTTAGTGCATCTGCCATCAAAGTCCGGCCAGACAGCAAAATCGAAGAGCTGCTGAAGCAGATCCCGGGAGTTGAGATCAGCAATGAAGGAAAGATCACGGTTAACGGGAAAGAGGTAGATCAGATCATGATCAATGGCAAACCTTTCTTTGACAAAGACGGTAAAATTGCGCTGCAAAACCTTCCGGCAGATATTATTAAAAATATTCAGTTCACCACCACCAAAACAAAGGAAGAGGAACTAAGTGGAAAAACGGCAAAATCAAATAATACCACGATCAATTTCAATATTGATGAAAAGAAAAACAAAGGGCTCATTTCAAGGCTTACTCTGGGATATGGCTCAGATAAGCGTTATGAAGGCAGTGCTCTTTTAAGCTATTTTAAGAATGACACCAAAATAAGCCTACTCGCTTCTTCGAATAACATCAACTCTCAGGGGTTTTCCAATGATGAGGTGTTTGACAGCATGGGCCACGGAAGAAATTCATGGCTGATGCAGGGAGCCAGTGTTTCCAGAATTGGTAATACCACCTATTATATGCAGGGAGGAAATGCGAAAGGAATTCAAAGATCAACAACCGTAGGCTTTAATTACAGTGATAAGCTGGCAAAGGATGCTGACCTGGAATCTTTAAGCATCATCCATACCAATAACAACCTTGAAACCCGGTCTAAAGTTTCAAGAACAACCCTGCTTCCCGATTATACTTTAAAAACCAACTCTGAAAGTAATGGTGAAAATGAAAACAGGCAGTATAGTTTTGATACTTCAGCGAGGATCAAACTGGACTCCCTGACCAACATTTATGTTTCCCCTTCTTTTTCCAGAACGGAAGGATTTACATTCAACAATTCGAAATCTTCCACACTGCGGAATGATGTTCTTCTTAACGAGAATGAGTCTTATACAAGTACTGATTCGGAAGGCAATACTTTCAGTCCCAGCATTTATTTTTCAAAGAAGTTCAGGAAAAAAGGAAGGGTAGCCTCTGCTAATATGGATACTTCCATTTCGGAAACTAAAAATAGCAATCTGAACAGGTCACAAACCCTGTTCTATCAGGGAACGGAGCCCGATGATATCAGGAATCAGCTTTCCAGGAGCAGGAATCAGAACAGCAGCTATCGTTTCAGCGCAGGCTATACCGAGCCTCTTTCCGATTCTGCCAATGTAAGCTTTAACCTGAGCTATGAAGCCAAAGTATCCAGGGGTTTAAGAGATGTAAATGATTTTGATGCAAATACGGGAGAATATTCCAATTATAATACGCTTCTCTCCACAAGTATGGACCAAAAGATCAATCAGATCTCCCCTGAGCTGTCTTTTGATATGAACAAAAAGAAGTTCAATATCTGGGGATCGGTAAGCCTTGATATTTCTGATATGAAAGTAAATTCCGTTTTTAACGGGCAGTCGTACGGACTTCAGAAAAACTTCGGCCTTCCCAGCCATAACGTAAGTGTGCAATACGAATTCTCGGAAAATAAAAGGCTGAGTTTATACAACTCGTCAGATTTCACCATCCCTACTGCTGAGCAGCTTACCCCTTACACGGATCTTTCCAATCCGTTAATTGCTTACCAGGGAAATCCGGACCTTAAAAATCCGTGGGCCAACAGGACTTATCTTTATTTCAACAATTTCAATATGGTAAAGAATACCAGCTACTACATCAATATGGGCTTTACCTACGGAAATAATAATATTATCAATTATTCTTATTACGATGAGTCAGGGAAGCAGTTCGTCACGTATTCCAATGTCAGCGGTAACAAGAATTTTAACTTAGGAGCAGGTTACAGCAAGACTTTCAAATGGAAAGACAGTAAAATGACCATCAATCCAAGATTGAGCATGAACTATGATTACAGCAGGGGTTTCATTAACGGGCAGGCTTTTACCAGCAATTCCTACAGATTTTATCCCGGTTTGAATCTCACCTACGAAATCAAGGACAAGCTTACCCTGAAACCGTCTTACAGTATTGGCTACAGCCTTTCAAAATACACCAATTACAGTATTGATAAAGTACAGGCAAGCAATCAGGCATTAAAGCTGGAAACAACCAATTACCTGTTCCAGAGCAGGCTGGTTTTCGGAAATGATTTTGAATATAATACGAATTCCAATATTGCCCCGGGATTTAAAAGGGATTTTTATTTCTGGAATACGAGTTTAGGCTATTCGTTTTTCAATAAACAGCTTACGGCAAAGGTTAAGGTATATGATGTCCTGAATCAGAACCAGAGTGTAAGACGATCGATCATGAATTCTTATTTTGAAGACCGTGAAGACCTCATCCTGAAACGTTATGTGATGTTTTCCCTTACTATGAAGCTTAATAAATTTGCAGGTAAGAAAACACAGGGCAAATAAATATAAAAACTTTCATCTATATAAAAAACCGGAAAAGTTCTGGTTTTTTTTCATTTTATGATGAATATAAATATTTCAACAGACATATTAAAAAATCCTGTATCTGAAAGGTTTACTCTTCAATGGTTCTGAACGTAAGATTGACTCTCGGGGTTTTCACTTTTGTGGTCGGGGGAAGCCGATGAAGCCAGTGATCCTGTGTGGTTCCCTTCATCACCAGCAAGCTTCCGTTTTCCAGCCGGATCTCCACTTTTTCCTTAGTATGCTTATGCTTAAATAAAAACTTCCTTTCCGCACCAAAAGTCAGTGAGGCGATGGCACCATGTTTCTTCAGATCCTTTTCGCCATCACTGTGATAGGCCATTCCTTCACTTCCGTCATGATACAGGTTCAGGAGACAGGAATTATACGTTTCACCGGAAACCTCTTCACATTTCTGTTTCAGTTCCAATAACTCCGGGGTCCAGGGTATTGCATATTTGGTCCGGTTAGAATAGGTGTATTCAAATGCTTTTTCGCCGAACCATGCTACTTTTCTTTTGGTTAAAATCAGCTTACCAAAGATAACTGCTTCATCGTTCTCCCAGGGAATATGATTGAATAGATAATTGTAATAAAAGCCTGATCTGTCTTCAGAAAAAATTTTGCCATAGTAATGAACGTTTCCGTCTTTGGGAAGTATATTAAGTGGAAAGTCTGATATTTCCTCGAATAGACTCATCATTGTTTTACTGTTTTGAACATAGAGTTAATGTAAAATGTTTAGACTAAAAAAGTTAAGATCATACACACTTTTTTTGACTATAAAAGCCTCAAAGATTTTGAACACTTAAGTTTATTTTGAAATTACCCTATAAAAGTTATAAAAAGGGCATTTGAGCCAGGATTCGGCTAAAGCCCATCCCTATTAATCAGATTCTTTGTATTTTTTAAAGGTGGTTTTCTTCTTATTCTTAACTTCTGAAAAAACCTTAAGTGATATTTTCGGAATATATTCGTGAGCTTTCCCAGCCAACGATAAGCTGCTTTCTTTCACTACCCCATCTGTAGCCCCCGATATTCCCGGAAGACTGGATCACCCTGTGGCATGGAATAAGAAATGCTACCGGATTACTCCCGATGGCTGTTCCCACGGCTCTTGAGGCTTTAGGATTCCCGATCTTCTCCGCCAGGTTTCCGTAAGTGGACAATCTTCCCATTGGTATGGAGAGAAGGCTTTCCCAAACCTTAAGCTGGAAATCGGTTCCTTTTAGGTGCAATTTTACTGTGCTGAGCTTGCTCCAGTCTTTATTAAAAATAGACAGCGCATTTTCTTGAAGGAGATCCTGTTTTTCAAAAAAAGAAGCATTAAGAAACTGATTTTTCAGGTTGCCTAATGCTGTTTCTTTATGATCTTCAAAAGCCATATAGCAGATCCCTTTTTCCGTAGAAGCAGTGATCACATTTCCGAAAGGGCTTCCGGAAAAACTGTAGTATATGGTAAGGTTTTTTCCGCCATTCTTATACTCTGCAGGAGACATTCCTTCTATTTTCACAAACAGGTCATGAAGCCTGCTTGTGCTGGAAAGGCCGGTTTCATACGCAGCATCGGACAGGCTTGCGTTCTCTTCTTTCAACAGGTTTTTAGCATGTTCAAGGCTTATGAACTGTAAAAACTTTTTAGGACTGGTTCCTGCCCAGTCTGTAAATATTTTCTGGAAATGGGCGGGACTCAGATGAATCTTTTCTGCCACTTCATCCAAACCCGGCTGAAGCCTGAAATTACTTCTGATATATTCTATCGCTTTAGCAATCCTGTTATAATCTATCTGACTTTGTGTGGACATATCTTTTTGTTTTATCTCACAAATTTCCAAAGAATATACTGCATAAAAAATCCGATTCCTGCGGAATTTTAATCCTGATTGATATGATAATAAGCGAGCATCTTATAATACAGCTTAGCGGCTAAGAAAGCTGAAGGCTTAGCCATCGGGGAATCCATTAATTCTACAATATCAAAAGCCACTACGTTGCATTTTTCAAATACTTTTCTCAATAATTCCAGGGTTGGATACCATTGCAATCCTCCCGGTTCCGGGGTTCCCGTAGACGGAGCAATCGAAGGGTCGAAAGCATCCAGGTCTATCGTTATATACACATTTCCTGAAACTTTTTCCAAAACGTCATTTACCCAGTTCTCATTATTGGCAATCTCATGAGCGAAAAACACTCTTCCTTCGGGCAAATATTGGTACTCTTCCACATCCATGGAACGGATTCCCACCTGAACCAGATTATGCTTCCGGCTGGCTTCAAAAACCGCACAGGCATGATTAGAAGTGGAACCATGGAATTCCGGACGAAGGTCTGTATGGGCATCTAACTGAAGAACGGTCAAATTCTCATATTTTTCCCCTACTGCACGAATAGAACCTATAGAAACGGAGTGCTCACCACCGAAAAGTGTAAATAACTTACCATCATTCTGCAAAAGCTCTGTGGTTTTCTGATATACTGCTTCCGTCATGGCTTCGGGAGTAGAGTTTTCGGAAACTTCTCCTGCCAGGTACACTCCTTCAAGATAAGGCTCGGTTCCGGTTTCAATGTCGTACAGTTCCATATTTTCTGATGCATTCAGGAACAATTCAGGGCCTTTATCAGCTCCTTTCCCCCATGTTGAGGTACCATCATAGGGAACGGTTACCAGCATTACTTTTGAATTTTCTAACGTAGCATTTTCTTCAGGAATTCCTGCGTATGTTTTCATATATGATTTATTAATTAAAAAATTAAATGATTAAAAGATTTAATAATTAAAAGATTACACAAAGATACAAAATAGTACTTGAGTTATAAGTTATGAAGATGAGTTATGAGTTGCGGAATCGTTGAATATTCATCGGTCTGTAGCCTAATTCTTCAATTATTAAATCTTTTAATCTTTAAATTTTAAAAGCTATTTTTGCAAAAACTTTTCAATATGTCTTTAAAAGCCGTGCTTTTCGATATGGACGGGGTCATTGTAGATACGGAACCATTGCACAAAAAAGCTTATTATCAAATGTTCAGTGAATTGGAAATTGAGGTTTCGGAGGATCTGTATGCTTCTTTCACAGGAGCTTCTACCAAAAGGGTGTGTGAAACCCTGATCCGGAAGTATAACCTCAGCCATACTCATGAAGGTCTTACGGATATCAAAAGAACTTATTTTAAAGATTACTTCTACAATGATGAGGATTTTGATCTTATTCCCGGGGTAAGAGAACTGATGAAGCATTATCATGAAAATGGCATTAAACTGATCGTAGCCTCTTCTGCCAGCATGGTAACGATTAAAATGGTTTTTGAAAAATTCGGAATTGAAAAATACTTCAGCGGAAAGATAAGCGGAGCTGACCTGAAGGAATCCAAACCTCATCCTGAAATTTTCCTTTTAGCGGCACAAATGGCCAATGAGCCTAATGAAAACTGTATGGTGATCGAAGATTCCACCAATGGGATCTTAGCTGCGCATAAAGCGAATATCTTCTGTGCAGCCTATAAGAGTTTACATTCAAAAAAGCAGGACTATGCTCTGGCTAATATTGTGGTTTCTGATTATTCTGAACTGGAACTGGATAAAATCTCCGGTTATTTTAAATAAAAAAGCCATCGCATTGATGACTTTTATTTTATCTCACTATTTGTCATTCCTACTTTCGTCGGAATGACAATTATGTACTTATTGATTATAACCTAATAACTTCAATATGTCTTCCGGTTCCTGTTTTTCACGGAAAATCTCATACTGGAATTCCCCGTTTTCATCTTTCTGGATCAGAATGTGTCTTGGCTGAGGCATCAGGCAGTGATGCACCCCTCCGTAACCTCCAATTGTTTCCTGATAAGCTCCCGTATGGAAGAAACCGATGTACAGAGGTTTTGTATCACTGAAAACAGGCAGATAAATGGCATTGGTATGCTGCTCAGAATTATAATAATCATCTGAATCACAGGTAAGGCCACCCAGGAATACCCTTTCATACGTATCGTCCCAACGGTTAAGCGGAAGCATGATAAAGTGCCTTGAAATAGCCCAAGTGTCAGGAAGTGTAGTCATGAAAGAAGAATCGATCATATTCCATTTTTCCCTGTCATTCTGGCGTTTCTGGGAGATGATCTTGTAAAGGTTGGCCCCGCTTTCTCCCACGGTAAAGCTTCCGAATTCCGTATAAATATTAGGTTCTTCCACTCCTTCTTCTTCACAGAATTTTTTGATCTGGGAAACGATCTCTTCTATCATATACTGATAATCGTAATCGAAATTCAAAGAGGTTTTGATAGGGAAACCGCCACCTATGTTCAGTGAATCCACTTCCGGGGCAATTTTTTTCAAACGGGCATATACGCGGAGACATTTGTATAATTCGTTCCAATAGTACGCCGTGTCTTTGATCCCGGTATTAATGAAGAAATGAAGCATCTTCAGCCTGGCATTCGGATGTTCTGCAATTTTCTGGCTGTAATACGGGATAATGTCTTTATATCCTATCCCCAGTCTTGAGGTATAAAATTCGAATTTCGGCTCTTCCTCGGAAGCGATCCTGATCCCGATATCGAACGTGGTATCAATGCTTTCCGTAAGTTTATCAAGCTCACGGTAATTATCTAAGATCGGGGTAATATTCTCAAAGCCGCTGTTGATCATCTCTGAGATCTTGGCCAGATAATCATCTGTCTTGAAACCGTTACAGATCACTTCTATGTTTTTATCCACTTTTCCTTTTCTGTAAAGGGATTTTACGATATCCATATCATAAGCGGAAGATGTTTCGATGGATATATCATTCCTCAGGGCTTCTTCAATTACGAAATTGAAATGACTCGACTTTGTACAGTAGCAGTAGGTATAATTATTCTTGTACCCTGTTTTTTCAAAGGCTTCTTTAAACCAGCTTTTTGCTTTCTGAATATTTTGAGAAATTTTCGGGAGGTAACTTACCTTCAAAGGGGTCCCAAACTTTTCAACAACTTCCATGAGTGGAATGTCGTGAAACAACAAATTGTTCTCAGACACATTAAATTCTTCCGTAGGAAAATACAATGTCTGGTCAATAAGTTCCGAGTATTTTATTTTCATTTTTCGACAAGTGAATTAAGGATGCAAAATTGCTAAAAAAGTTTGGTTTTTTAATTTAATTTTTCTTAAAATTTATGTGTATCTCAAAGTTTCCTTATGCACTCATTCCTGCCTGTTCTATATTGTCATACTTTCGCCATCTTCCGGAATAAAGGTTTTATCTGAAAGACCTTCTTTTTTCAGATCCTGAAATAGCCGGTCTCTTTTTACCGGACAATGATTCACTGCTTCCAGATGATTGGCAATTACTTTTCCGGGGGCTTTTCTGATGAACTTTATAATGTCTTCCATATTCATCAACAGGGGCTGGAAAACATCCAGCTGTGCAGATCCGCAGGCTAAAACAGAAATACCGGGCTTAAATTCTAAAAGGACTTTGTCTACAGCCTCCGTATAGATGGTATCTGAACTCAGGTAAACCGATTTTTCATCGGGGAATTCGATATAATATCCCATTACATTTCCCATTGGCCCGGCAATAAATCCGTAGCCATGCCTCGCAGGAATTCCCTGGATTTTTCCTCCCAGAAAAGCTGTTTCTTTCCAATAATCTACCGTCTGTATTACATTCAGCCCTCTTTTCTGTAAAATTTCTTTGTCCTTCACGCTACAGATAACGGGAATATTTTTGGCTTTCAGAAATCTTTCAGCTTCTTTATCAAGGTGATCAGGATGCAGGTGTGTAATCAGACAATGAGTGGTTTTATTGATAATTTCATAAGCATTATCAGGCAGGTCGATAACAGGATTTCGCTGAGGCTTAAATCTGAACAACGTGAATGTAGGCCCAGCTTTCCCCTTTTTACTTAACATTGGATCAATCAGGATTACTTTATCCCCGGTTTCTATCACCATCGTGGCATTTCTTATGTGATGTATCTTCATTTTCGTATTATTTTAAAACGTAAAGTTCCGAAAATCCTCCCTGTTTCCTGATTGACCGGAATCAATAAATCATGTTCCGCGTTTACGGATCCTGCTTAAAGTCTCAGGGGTAATACCCAGGTAAGAAGCAATGTGGTACTGTGGGATAAGCTGTATCCAGTCCGGATTTTCTTTTAATATATCATAGTATAGCTGCTCTGCGGTGTTAATGAACTGGTTAAATTCTTCTTTCTCTTTTCTGGCCACTATTCTCTGGAATATCGTCTCAATGAAAAATTTGCCACAGCCGTATTTTTCGGTAAACGATTTGAAGCTTGGTTCGGGTAAAATTCTTAAAGTAACATCCGACAAACATTGCTGGTATTTTTTAGTCGGGGTATTATTGATAAACGAATTGAAATCTGTAATAAAATCACTGGCAGTAATAAAATTAATGTTTTTCTCCCTGTCATCTATGGCGTAATATTCTCTGATCACACCATTATCCAGAAACCGAAGCTCGTTTTCCGTTTTGCCCTGTTTTAATATAACATCCCCTTTTTTATAGTGCATCATCGTAAACGATCCTGCAAATTCCTCCAGTCCTTCTTGATTAAAGGGGAATTCCTGATTGAAAAATTCAAAGATCTTATCCTTCTCCATGAAAAAAATTAAAGATAATTTCCACCAACAAAGATCAGAAGATCCCCTTTCTCATATTCAATGGAAACTTCATCTTCAACGGCAAAGTTTCTTGTCCCCAGTCTTTCCGTAATACTCAGGTTTCCATTCGTCAAAGGCCAGTTAAGCCCGTTGGTTGTAATATTTTCAACAACCGGGAACGGATATAAGGAGATCATTTTGTCTTTTACTCCTTTTAAAGTAAAACTTTTCGGAACAAAATAGTATTCTGAAAATTCATCATAAAACCGGATATTTAATTGCTCTTTAAAGGAATAAGCAACGGTAAGGTTTCCTAAAAAATGGTCCTGCTCTCCTCCACTGCCTCCCAGAACATCCACATCATGATATCCTTTTTCCGAAATAATCTCCAATGCTTTGTGAAAATCCGTTTTGTCCTGATCAGGAGTATGGATAAATTTCTCTTCATAAATATTTTCATCCACCCCGGAATGGGAATCAAAATCCCCGGAAATGAAGTCTAATTTCTCCAAAGGAAAGCCAAGGTTTTTCAGATAATGAAAAGCCCCGTCCGTGCAGGCGATCAGCCTATAATTTCCAAGCCCGGGAAAAGATTTCGGGGCTTCTCCGTTGATGAAAAGTAATGCCCTATCTTTCATTCGGATTCCAGTATTCTTCCGATTCGCCGTTCAATTTCGAAACATATCTTGCCAGAACAAAAAGATAATCTGAAAGCCTGTTCAGATACTTGATGAGCTCGGGGCGTACTTCTTCCGATTCGTTCAGGAAAACCAGAGAACGTTCTGCTCTTCTGCAGATGGTTCTTGCCGCATGCAGGAAAGTTGCTGATTTTCCACCTCCCGGAAGGATAAAATATTGAAGTGGCTCAAGCTTTTCGTCAAAAGCATCCATCCAATGCTCCAGTTCTTCGATCTCTGTTTCGGAAATCATCAGTGTAAGACGGGATTTTCCGTTGGCCAGCATTAACTTATCTACCGGTGTTGCGGCTTCCGAGCCTACAGTAAACAGATCAAACTGTATTTTTTTCAGCTGCTGTAAAACCTCTGCATCATCGATATGGCTTTTGGCAATTCCTATGAATGAATTAAGCTCATCTATATTTCCATAGCTGTCAACTCTTGCACTGGCTTTAGAAACCCTTGTTCCGCCATATAAAGCCGTCTGTCCTTTATCTCCTGTTTTCGTGTAAATTTTCATAGGACTAAATTACTTCATTTTGTACAATGTAAAAAGTAAAATGTATTCCTGATTTTTAATGGATCAAAATCAGACCCAGAACACCTCATAATTTATATTTTTACACAAAAATGACCGATCAAAACCGGCCACTTTCAAATTATTTATCTACCTCAACATATTGCAGTACGGTCTGATCTTTCGGATTATAGATGATCGTACTGCTATTCGGAAATCTTTTCAGTTTATAATATTCAATATTCTTATCATTTTTAATATCTTCCAAGATCCTGGCATCAATAGTGTTTTCCGGAAGAAACTTTTCGATAAAACCGATCTTATCGATAATACTTTGTCCGTTGATTTTGCGGGCCGTTTTATCCGAACGGTTTTCGTCTGTTGTGGTCTGTCCCTCTAAAAAAGGGATTAAGGCTGTTTTATCCGCTTTATATTTGAAGATATAATTTTCTGTACCGTTGGGAAATGTAAACTTTTTTCCTTTTGTTTCCTGACTCACGATCTTATCTGCGTTTGGAAATACCTGACTAAACGGAACATCTTTGGAATTGGTAATGGAATTAATGGATTCATTGACCGTTTTCTTTACGGTCTCTTCCACTGCTTCCTGAGCCTTTTGCTGAACCTTTTCTGTGGTTTTCTGAACGGTCTGGTCTATTTTTTCTTCAATTTTATTACATGCCGTCAGTAAAAAAGCTGTCATAGTAGGCAGGATATATTTTTTCATGTCTGAGGAATTCCTGGTCAATTATTATAGATACATTTTCCTATTTAACGGAAAACTCTTCCTGATATTTTAAAGTAAAAATAAATATTTTTCTTTGTAAAAACCTACTGACAAACTGTTGTCATAATCTCCTATTACCTTTGTCTTAACATTAACAAATAAAAACAAAAAATTATGACAACTACAGCAACAGCCACCAAACAGTTCATGACTTCTGAACAATTACTAAATCACTGGCAGGGACACAGAAACCTGACCAGAAGGGTGATCGAAGCATTTCCTGAAAAAGACCTGTTCGAGTTTTCGGTAGGAGGTATGAGGCCATTTGCAAAACTGGCAGTAGAACTCATCAGCATTGGAGGACCAGCTTTGAAAGGGATTGTGGAAAAAAATACGGAAGCCTACAATGAAGAAGGCTTTGCTCCGAAGACAAAAGAAGAACTCTTAAAGAAATGGGATGAGGAAACTGAAACCATCAATCATTATTTCAGCCAGATCTCCGAAGAACGTTTTCAGGAAACTTTCAACCTGTTCGGGCAGTACGAATTCCCGGTGTATGAAAATATCCTTTATTTTGTAGATAATGAAATTCATCACCGTGGACAAGGATATGTTTATCTGAGAGCTTTGGGAATTGAACCACCTTTTTTTTGGGAGAGATTCTAGCCTCACTGATGCCTTTGTTAAGATTGAAAGCCCTGATCAGACTGAACATACAGAATCAATCGCTAAATAGCATAAGCAGAAAGATGGAATAGCAGAATTGCGGAAAACATTATGTATATCCATAATTAAATTTGACAAATGTTTTCGCTTTTCTGCTTTTCTCCCCGATTATGCTTTCTGCTTAATGATATTCATTTCAAAACCCGGTGATTACCGGGTTTCATGTATGTTTGGCAGATATTTTAATTAACAGATCATTGAGCTTTGTACGAAGGCTTTCAGGTTCCAATACCGTTGCATAATCTGCAAAAGTGATCAGCCAGCGGGGAAAACCTTCATCAATCCACTCTGTTTCAAAAGTGAGCTCAAACCCTTTATCAGTCTCAATTTCTTCAGTTAACCCATAATATTTTTTTGAGTTACTAAGATGTCCTATTATTTTTTTGTCAACCAGCAGCCTTACCTTCATACGGTTTCCTTCAGGGTTTCTTCTGTAATCATTAATCTGCCCATATTCCTGTGAAAAAGGATTTTGGGTTTTAGAGATCTGCAGGATCCTGTCGACCCGGAATTGCCTGAAATCTTTCCTGAGTGTGCAAAAAGCCATAATATACCAGTAATTGAATTCAAAGAAAACCCCCACCGCTTCAATTGTTCTTTGAGAAACTATGGAATCCACTGTTTTATATTCTATGCTCAGCTGGTTTTTTTCCGCGATACTTTCCAGGATCGTCGGAATTATATTTTTGACGGAATCTTCCGTCTTAGGCCGATAATTAAAAACCGCAATCTGTTTTTCAATATGCTGGATCAGATTTCTGTCAGAATACTTCAAAACGGAACGCACCTTCTCCATCGCAGTCTGGTAGTGTGTTCCCAGACTCTGATGGGAAAATCTCTGCATCAGCTTTTCAGCTGTGATAAAGCTCAACACCTCTTCTTTGGTGAACATTACCGGGGGAAGTTTGTAGCCGTCCATCAGGGAATATCCACTTCCGGCCTCTCCTACAATAGGAATTCCGGCATTTTCCAGTGTTTTTACATCGCGGTAAATGGTCCTGATACTCACATCGAATTTTTCTGCCAGATCCTGAGCCCTTACAATCGGTTTTGACTGCAGTTGTGTGAGAATAGCCGTTACCCTGTCGAGTTTCTTCAGATAATGATCGTTCATTAATCTTCTTTATACGTTTTAACCAATCGTTCTAAGTTAAGACTTCTTGCCGAGGCATCAAAAATCTCACGATAAGTACCGTTCATCTGAACCAGTTCATCATGAGTCCCGTTCTCAACTACCCTTCCCTTTTTCATCACATAGATCCTGTCAGAGTCCAGAATCTGGGATAAGGAATGTGAAATAATAATGACGGTTCTGCCTTTTTTAATGGCATCCAGTGAATTTTTGATCTGTTCCGTAGCGATCGCATCCAGGCTTGCCGTAGGCTCATCCAGAAAAATAACCGGCGGGTTTTTCAGGAACAGCCTTGCAATGGCTATCCTCTGCTGCTGGCCGCCCGATAACTGGGTCGCATCATGCCGGTACTGATCCGGAAGATCCAGGATCTGATCATGCAGATAAGCTTTTTTAGCAGCTTCCTGAATTTCTTCAAAAGAAGCATTCATATTTCCGTAGCGGATATTGTCTTCAATACTTCCCTGAAAAATATGGTTTTTCTGAAGCACCAATCCCAGGTCATCCCGCAAGAAAGTATTGTTATAATCATTCAGATTAACGTTATCCAGTAAAATCTCCCCGGAATCGGGCAGGTAAAATTTGCATAAAAGATTAATCACTGTAGATTTTCCGGCTCCGCTCAGCCCTACCAAAGCAGTGGTTTTCCCGTTTTCAATAGTCATGGAGACGTCATGCAGTGCCTGAGTCCCGTTAGGATAAGTGAAATTGACATTCTTTAATTCAAAATTCCCTTTGATCTCATCTTCTACAAAAGTACCGTTGGATTCTTTCTCATTATCAGCATTTAAAATATCAAAATATCCTTCCGCATAGATCATGGCATCATTCATATCATCATAAATGCGATGCAGTTGGCGGATCGGAGCAGAAACGTTGTTGAAAAGCATAATATGAAGCATAATGGCTCCTATAGTCATCTGCTTGTCAAGAACAAGGTAAACCGTCAAAAGAATGATTAAAACTACTCCAAACTGTTCGATAAAAGTTTTTAACCCGTCGTAGATAAAATTGGTTTTTCTTGTGAACATCTGGCTTTCCATCAGCTGCATCTGAAGATCGTACTGTTTTTTACCTTCAAATTTTTCACGGACAAAGCTTTTGATCACCATAATGGAATTGATCAGGTTCAAAAGCCCCGAAGTTTTCTGCTCCCTCTGATTTCTCAGCTGCCGGCGCACTCCGCCCAGTTTTTTAGCCTGTAACGAACTGATATAAAAATAAATCGGAACAATGACCGTGGAAACCGCACCTACATATACATTCTGCATATACATGATCACAAGGGCAATGATGGCATTGGAAAAAAGAGGTAAAATATCAATGAAAAAATTCTGTACCAGCCGGGTGAGGCTTTCAATTCCCCTGTCGATCCTTATCTGGAGCTTTCCCGACTCGTGGTTTTCATCGTTGAAATAAGCAACTCTGTAGGTCAGGATCTTGTCAATTGCCGATTGTGCAAGAACAGAGCTTACATTGATCCTAATTTTTTCACCATAGAATTTCTGCCCGAAATTGATGAAAATATTCAGCAGTTCTTTTCCGAGTAAAATAATGGAAATTACGACCAGGATATGGATGCCTTCTGACATTGGATCCGGAAGATGGGTCAGTTTCGTTACCTCATCCACCGTATATTTCAATACTACAGGGTTCACCTGTGCGGCAAGAGCGCCTAAAAAAGTAAGGAACAGGGTTCCATAGATCATTAAACGATAAGGCCTTATAAATGGAATAAGCTGTTTATAAATTCCAAATAAAGTAACTGTCCGGTTAAAAGGTTTTGCCATGAAAATTATTTAACTAAAAAACGTACCGTTCTGAAACAAAAGGTACGCTTTATTCTATTTTTCAATCAATAAATTGATTCCGTCTTATAAAACAGAAGTTATCCTTCATAAAAATAGGTTGTGAGGTAGTGCAGTTCAGGCCTGCCTGCCACCTTAGATTCTGCCTCCGCCTGTTCTGCCGTATACTGTGAGGTAATTTCTTTCTTCTGGAATACAAATGCATTATTGGCATTCTTATCTACCACATCTGTAAAAATATGTTCAATTTCAGAATTTGCCAGCGAGGCAAAGCTGATATCTTCAAAACCATACATCAGCCTCAGATCATCGAACTGCTGAAAATTGTCATTGACAAAGTTCTGAAGCTGGGATTTTGAGTCAAAGTTCCCGGCCCAGATATTATAAGCATAACTTTTCTTTTTTGGCTTATCCAGAATGCTCTGATACACGAAGTTTTCACCAAGATAAGCTTCTCTTACCTGCGGATCATTGGCCAGATCTTCCGGAAGGCCTTCTTTTAAGATCCTTCCTTCAAACATAATGTATGTTTTGTTAGTAATGGCCAGCGTTTGCTGAACGTTATGATCCGTAATTAAGATACCGATATTTTTATCTACAAGACTTCTTACGATCTTCTGGATATCCTCAACGGCAATAGGGTCAACTCCGGCAAAGGGCTCATCCAAAAGGATAAAGTTTGGGCTGGTAGCAAGGCATCTTGCGATTTCCGTTCTACGTCTCTCTCCTCCCGAAAGAAGATCTCCTCTGTTTTTACGAACGTGCTGTAGGGAAAATTCTTCAATAAGCTCATCACACTTGATCTGCTGCTCACGTTTTGAGAGCCTGGTCAGCTGCAATACTCCCATAATATTTTCTTCCACAGAAAGTTTCCTGAAAATAGATGCTTCCTGAGCCAGATAACCGATACCCTTCTGCGCTCTCCTGTACATGGCATCAGTCGTAATTTCCTGTTTATCCAGGAAAATTTTTCCGGAAGTCGGCTTCACCAAACCCACGATCATATAAAACGATGTGGTTTTCCCGGCTCCGTTAGGGCCAAGCAAACCTACAATTTCTCCCTGCTGAACTTCTACAGAAACGCCTTTTACCACTTTTTTAGGACCGTATTCCTTAATCAGGTTTTCTCCTCGTAAAATCATGAAGCAAATATATCAAAAATATAAACTTTGTTTATCCCAAATATAAACTTGTTTATATTTTAAATTATATGTAACTACTTATAATATTCAACGACTTATCTCAAAAGAAATCATTTAACCAATAAATATAAACATGGAAAATTACGGATACTCCAAAACAGAAAACAATTTCAACCAGCAAACCAATGCTCCTTACCGTTCGGAGAAGAAAATCCCTGCAGCTTTATTGGGAATTCTTGTAGGATGTTTTGCTTTAAATAAATTTTACCTTGGCTATACCAAAGAAGGGATTATTCAGATCGTTCTTAATATCGTAACATTTGGTTTTGCCACGATCATCCCCTTTATTGAAGGAATTTTATACCTGTTCATGAGTGATAAGCAGTTTGATGATACTTATGTGTACGGTAAAAAAGGCTGGTTGTAAGATTTAACATCCAATTTCTGATTTATTTCCATACATTTATAAGACCAATCAACAATCAGATTTATTATGGAAAGCAATAAAGAATTGACAGAGCTGCTGGCATTGGATCTTGGGATCAATATTGTTGACAGAAGGCCTTATGCAAAGGAGATTTTCAAATGGCAGGATATGGATCTGCTTCCTCATTCCTCTGCCGATACTTTACTTTGCGAAATCTTTGAATGGAACGGAAGGAACTGGAGAACAACCGGCAATAATCTTATCGGATATTTATTTTCCGGTGACGAACTAAATACAGTCAAAAATAAATTGATCACTAATCCCAAATACCCTGCTTTGGTTCCCGACTTTGAGTTTACCAAAGACAGCATGATAGAATACGGGCTTTCTCTTCCTTCTTTATTCAATATAGGAGTTACGGGAAATATAAAAAACGCCAAAGATTTTTCGGTGAAAGTAAACGGGGTAACCAAATCCCGCATTACGAATATTGACTCTCCCGGAATTGAAATTTTAAAAAGTTATTCTTCTTTCACCCAAAACAAATCCAAGACGTACCGCAAGAATATTAAATTTAATTATTTAAGTACTTCTTTATTCTATGCTGAAAGCGTGGAAATTTTTCTGGAAAAAGAATCCAGTGTTGGTATAGATGTAAGCTTTCAGACCACCAATGTAGAGGTGGATGCTAAGGCAGATACAGACACCAAAAAACATTTTATCTTAAAATATTCCGGTAATCAGGCTCCTTTTGCAGCCAAATTTACAAAAGGAAAAGATTTTAATATCATGTAAGAAGTTATAAGTTATGAGTTGAGAGTTATAAGTTTGATGCTCATTATTTAAAGAAAAGCAGGTTTTAATGACTCATAATTCATAACTTATAACTCTCAACTCTTTTAATTATTCAGTAACATTGCCGCTTCTTTTGCAAAGTAGGTGAAGATCATATCTGCACCGGCTCTCTTGAAGCATGTTAAGCTTTCGATGATGGTTTTATCATTATCAAGCCATCCGTTCTGGGCAGCTGCTTTTACCATTGCATATTCTCCGCTTACATTGTACACAGCGATCGGAAGGTCAATAGCTTCACGAACTTTCGCCACGATATCGAGATAAGGAAGCCCCGGTTTGATCATAATGATATCTGCTCCTTCTTCTATATCTTTAAAAACTTCATTCAAAGCTTCGCGGGAATTATGGAAATCCATCTGGTACGTTTTCTTGTCCTTCGGAATATCTATACTGTCTTTCGGGGCACTGTCCAGGGCACTTCTGAACGGCCCATAAAAAGAGCTTGCATATTTCGCCGAATAGCTCAGGATACCTACATCCGTAAATCCGTTTTCTTCTAAAGCTTCACGAATCACCAATACTCTTCCGTCCATCATATCACTCGGCGCTACGATATCAGCTCCCGCTTCCGCATGGGATACGGACATTCTTGCCAAAGCATCATTGGTGGCATCATTGATGATCTTCCCGTTTTCGATAATTCCGTCATGGCCATAGATTGAATAGGGATCTAAAGCAACATCCGGCATTACGATCATTTCAGGAACGGCATCTTTTATCGCTTTGATGGTATTCTGCATCAGGCCGTCTTTGTTCCATGCTTCTTTGCCTGTATTGTCTTTTAAATGATCCGATACTTTCATATACAAATTGACAGATTTTATGCCTAAAGAAAATAATTCCTTACATTCTTTCACCGTTAAATCTATGCTCCTCCTGAAAATTCCCGGCATCGACGCGATGGGCTCCTGTTTGTTTTCCCCCTCCATTACGAAGATCGGCATTACAAAATCATGAGTGGTAAGAATGCTTTCTCTTACCATACTTCTGATTGATTCATTTACTCTCAGCCTTCTGTTTCTTGAATGTATCATTTTTGGAATACTTTTTGAATAATAAGTTTATGCAAATTTACTACAACTTCTATAAAAAACTATTGCATGTGAATATAGAATTGTTTACTTTTGTTTGTAATATACTTGAGAAATTATATTTTGATGAAAAAACTTTTACTTTTATTTATACTTTTAGGAGGCATTGCTGGGTTTTCCAGTAATTTAAAAGCCCAATTAAGAGAACCGGGTTCCATCTCACAAAAGTCTGATGACGGTGTTTTGGTAGCATATCCGAATCCTGCCAAAGATTTTCTTGTGGTAAAAGCTAAAGATTCTTCTCTGAAAATAAAAAATGTAATTTTTTATTCCATCCTAGGAACACAGGTGGCTAATTACGCAGTAAATAAAAATTCCGGTGAGATCAATATTGAAAAACTGAAACCCGGAAAATATCTTATCCGCTATATTTTAAGCGATAACACACAAAAAGTTACCCAGATAGTAAAACAATAAATAAAATCCTGATAATCATCAGGATTTTTTCTTTTAGATCCATTCAATTTTAATTATTCCGTAACTTTCGGAATATTTTTATACTAACTACAGAAAAATAATTGAATGCTAAAAGCTGAACATATTACGAAAACCTACAATGCGGGAAAAAAAACAGCATTGGATGATTTCAGCATACATGTCCCGAAAGGGAGTATTTACGGTCTTTTAGGGCCTAACGGTGCGGGAAAGACTTCATTCATCCGTATCATCAATCAAATTACCCAGGCTGACTCAGGAAATGTCTTCATCAATGGAGACAAGCTCAATCCCAGCCATATTAAAGATATCGGCTATATGCCTGAAGAAAGAGGTTTGTATAAAAATATGAGTGTCGGGGACCAGATCCTTTATTTTGGAGAACTGAAAGGAATGAGTAAAAATGATGCCCTGAATGAAGCTAAAAAATGGTTTGAAAAACTGAACATCGATCAATGGTGGAAGAAAAAGCTTTCAGAACTGTCAAAAGGGATGGCTCAAAAGATCCAGTTTGTGGTTACCGTTCTTCACAGGCCTCACCTTTTAATCCTCGATGAGCCTTTTTCAGGTTTTGACCCGGTAAACGCCAATCTGATCAAAGACCAGATCATTGACCTTAAAAATAACGGAACCACGATCATACTCTCTACCCACAGGATGGAGAGCGTGGAAGAAATGTGTGATTATGTGGCATTGATCAATAATTCTAAAAAGATTATTGACGGAAGGGTTTTCGATGTAAGGGAAAAATTCAAGAAGAATATTTTTGGGGTTACTCTTTCCGAAGTTAGCAGTGATCATCTTGAAAATTTCAGAAATAAGTATGAGATCTTCAATTTCACCAATGAAAATAACCTGGTTTCCTTTGACCTGAAAAATGAAAGCGACCAGAACAATATCCTTCTGGATCTGGTGCATGTGGGAAAAGTGAGATCATTCGACGAGAGAATTCCGAGCATGAATGAAGTGTTTATCAATGCCGTAAGTAATCATTCTTAACTATGAATAATATTTTTTTAATTACAAAAAGGGAGTTTCTTACTCAGGTTAAGAAAAGATCCTTCATTATATTGACTTTACTGGCACCTATCATGATCATCGCCTTTGGTGCGGTGATCGGGCTGATGTTCAAAGCCAATGAATCCCACAGCATTATTGAAGTAGTAGACAAAAGCGGGCTTTTTAAAGACCAGTTAAAATCTGATGAGAAGCTCAATTATGTGTTTATCTCTACAGCTGATGAGAAATCCAAGATCAATAATTTAAAGAACAATGAGTCTTTGGACGGTATTCTTATTCTTCCTGAACTTGATAACCAAAACTATGACGGGTTGGAAAAAAACGCAAGGCTGGTTGTGAACTCAAAGATAGGTTTTGATACCAAACAGCGTATCGTTTCAGATATTACCAATGTGATCAAAAAGGAAAAGATCAAGCAACTGGGTATCGCAGAAACCCAGCTGGACAATCTTGATAAAAGCTTTACCTTAAAGACCATCAATGTATCCGAAGGCAATAAGGAAGACTCTGATCTCAGTTTTGGTATAAAAACAGGCCTGAGCATGGTGCTGATGTATGTAACATTCATGTTCATTATTATCTATGGAGTAAGGGTGATGAGAAGCGTTCTGGAAGAAAAAAACAACCGGGTGGTTGAAATTATCATTTCATCGGTAAAACCGTTTGAACTGATGATGGGAAAAATCCTGGGAGTTACCCTGGTTGCCCTGACCCAGTTCATTATATGGATCACCATGTCTGTCATAGGTGCTTTGGTCTTAAACACAGGTTTCTCTTCCATTCAAAAGAATATTCCGGGCGGAAATGAAGAAATGATGGGTAAGATGGATATAACGCAGATTGCCACTCAGGTTTCCCATAGCCTGCTAGAACTGAATTTCCCGCTGATCATTTTCGTATTTATCATATTTTTCCTTCTGGGGTATATTTTTTACAGTTCCATTTATGCAGCCATAGGTTCTGCCGTAGATAATGAAACCGAGACACAGCAATTCACATTGTTTGCTATTTTACCACTGACTTTAGGAATGTACGGAAGTTTTTCTTTAATGAACAATCCTGACGGGCCGCTGGGCTTCTGGTTATCAATGATTCCGTTTACCTCACCTGTGGCTATGATCGCCCGAATTCCTTTCGGAGTCCCGGCATGGCAGATTGCACTGTCCATTACATTATTACTGGGAACTACCGTATTTATGATATTTCTGGCCGGAAAAATTTACCGGGTAGGTATTTTAATGTACGGTAATAAAGCTACTTTAAAAGAGCTTTGGCGATGGATCAAAGGATAAAATAAAAAACCGGGAAATTTTATTCCCGGTTTTTTACTTATAGTTTAAAAAACACTCTTATTCAAAGATATAGCTTACGCCTAAACTGATTACCTGCTCAGATTTTCCTTTGGAAGTACCTCCGGGTTCTTTTGCCAGATCCGGATAGGTATTGGTGATCCCAAGGTCATACTTCAGAGCCACTTCCAATTGTCTCTTATAACTGTATCCTACTCCCAGTCCTATTGCAAAATTAAAGCCACTCGCTTTTCCGCTAACTCCCGGAAGCTTCGGATCTGTAACATCCGGATCATAATATGGCCTTCCTACAGGTGCATTCTTCACATTTTGGTTCAAGAGGAAATTAAATCTCGGACCTATCATTCCAAAGAATTCTGATTCAGCTTCTGAAAAGTATCCTTTGAAATAAATGGGTACACTCAGGTAATTATTGCCATATACCGCATCATAACCGTCTCTTCCTTTAGCATCTTTATCCTTCCCTGTTTCTCCGGCTCCGTAATACAGGACTTCAGGCTGAAGGTAAAACTGATTGTCTTTGCCCATCGGGATCAAAGCCAATACACCACCCTGAAACGTAAATCTTGGCCCGGAAGGGTTGTGTGCATTTCTTACTCTGGAATAGTTACCTCCTGCCGTAACACCAAACCTTGTACTGCTAAGATCTATTTGTGCGAATGATAGTGCAGAAAAAAGTAAAGCCGAGGCTAATAAAATTTTTTTCATATCGTCATTTTTAAATTATGCTAGAACTTTTGCCACAGTTTCACCTATGTCAGCAGGAGAATCAACAACATTGATACCATTCTCTCTCATGATCTCCATTTTTGCCTGAGCCGTATCTTCCGCACCTCCTACAATAGCCCCTGCATGTCCCATTGTTCTTCCTTTTGGAGCTGTCTGACCCGCGATGAAACCTACAACCGGCTTAGTAGATCCGCTTGCTTTATACCATCTTGCTGCCTCAGCTTCTAATCCACCACCAATCTCTCCGATCATTACTACAGCATCAGTTTCAGGATCGTTAATAAACAATTCCAAAGCTTCTCTTGTAGTTGTCCCGATGATAGGGTCACCACCAATACCGATAGCAGTAGAAACACCAAAACCAGCTTTTACAACCTGATCAGCAGCTTCGTAAGTTAAAGTACCTGACTTGGAAACGATACCTACTTTCCCTTTTTTGAAAACGAAACCTGGCATAATCCCAATTTTAGCTTCATCAGAAGTAATGATTCCAGGACAGTTAGGGCCGATCAATCTGCAGTCTCTGTCAGCAATATAAGATTTTACTTTTACCATATCTGCTACCGGAATACCTTCAGTAATACATACGATCACCCCGATACCTGCTTCCGCAGCTTCCATAATAGCATCTGCAGCAAATGCAGGGGGTACGAAAATGATACTTACATTAGCTCCTGCTTTTTCAACAGCATCAGCCACAGTATTAAAGACAGGCTTTCCTAAGTGTTCGCTGCCTCCTTTTCCGGGAGTAACACCTCCTACTACGTTTGTTCCGTATTCAATCATCTGGCCTGCATGGAAAGTACCTTCGTTCCCTGTAAATCCTTGTACAATTACTTTAGAATCTTTGTTTACTAAAATTGACATTTTATTGTTGTTTTAATTTATTTTATTAATGCTCACAAATTTACTTATTTTTCTTTGATTCTGGATAAAACCTTCCAATTTGTTTATTTGAGATTTCTCAGCTTCACTTCTTTTTTCAGATAGGTTTTAAAATCTTCTGCAAACATCCCTATATAGGTTCCTTTTTCCAGGTCCCGGTTGACTCCCGTTTTTCCCAACAATACGGTTCCGCCTTCAATTGTATTGCCTGAGGCGATACCCACCTGTCCCCATAACGTCACCTCATCTCCTATGACACAGCAGCCGGCAATTCCCACCTGTGAAGCGATCAGGCACTTTTTCCCGATAACGGTATCGTGCCCTATCTGGATCTGATTGTCCAGAACAGATCCTTCTCCAATAATAGTAGAATCTGTAACTCCCCTGTCTATTGTACAGTTGTTACCGATCTCCACATTGTTTTCAATCACAACATTTCCTACCGAGATCAGGCGATCAAAGTTTCCGTTCAGCTTTCGGTAATAGAAGGCGTCGCCACCTAAAACAGTTCCTGACTGGATGATAACATTATCGCCAATGACAGTTCTGTCCCCAATAACGACATTCGGAAAAATAAGGGTATTCTTCCCAATCCTTACATTATTGCCGATCACGGCTGAACGGTGTATCCTGGTCCCTTCTCCTATTTCTACATCGTGAAGCTCTTCCGTGAAGTTATATATTCTTGTAAAATGGGTATTGATCTTATTAAAATCCCTAAAAGGATCATCGGAAACCAAAAGCGCCTTTCCTTCCGGACATTCTACTTCTTTATCGATTAAAATAATCGTAGCTGCGGAATTCAGTGCTTTATCATAGTATTTGGGATGGTTAACGAAAACAATCTCTCCCTGTTTCACCCTATGGATCTCATTGGTTCCCAATACTTCAAAATCTTCAGAGCCGACAAATTTTGCCCCGATAAGATCAGCAATGGTTTTAAGTTTTTGCGGAGAATGGAATCTCATAATTTAAGTTGGAAGTTAAAAGACAGAAGCTGGAAGACTTCTTGCTTCCAGCTTCCGACTGTATTTATTATTTTACTCTTTCCAGGTAGCTACCATCTTCAGTATTTACCTTGATCTTGTCTCCTGGTTCAATGAACAAAGGAACCATTACTCTTGCTCCTGTTTCAACGATCGCATTTTTAAGAGCGTTGGTAGCCGTATTCCCTTTTACTCCCGGATCAGCTTCTATAACATCCAGATATACAGATTGTGGAAGTTCTGCAGAAAGCGGGGTTTCGTCAGCTTCTTTTAAAATGATCGTCACTTCTTCACCAGCCTTCATAAACTGGGCATTCTCGATCATCTCCTTATTGATATATAATTGAGAGAAGTCCTCATTATTCATGAAATGAAATCCGTTCTCATCATCATAAAGGTACTGATATTTTCTCGTGATCACTTTTACTTCATCAATTTTATGACCTGCAGAGAATGTATTGTCAATCACTTTCCCGTTGGTCACTGATTTTAATTTTGTTCTTACGAAAGCAGGCCCTTTACCCGGTTTTACGTGAAGAAACTCGATTACTTTATAAATATCATTGCTGTATTCGATGCAAAGCCCTTTTCTGATATCGTTACTTGTTGCCATTAATGTATATTCTCTTTTTAATTATTGCTTTATTTATTGGTAAAATCGCGAAATTGCAAATCAGCCTTTTTACCTTTTTACTTTTTTGTCAATTATTCTTTTCCTGTTCCGTACCCTTTTACAATACCTCTCGGAGAGTTCTGGATAAACTGGAGGATCTCATCCCTTTCAGCTGTAGGAAGCATTTCCTTCTCGATGTAGTTGATTGCTTGGGAAACGTTCATTTTCATCTGAAAAATTGCTCTGTATATCTTCTGGATCTCAAATATCTTTTCATTGGTAAAACCTCTTCTTCTTAATCCTACGGAGTTAATCCCTGCATAAGACATCGGTTCCCTTGCTACCTTCACATACGGCGGAATATCTTTTCTTACCAGCGTACCTCCTGAGATCATCACGTGCTTCCCGATCTTTCCGAACTGGTGAACGGCACTAAGACCTCCCATTACGGTATAATCTCCTATTTCCACATGCCCGGCAATACCGCAACCGTTAACAATAATAACATGGTCTCCGATAACGCAATCGTGAGCAATATGGGAAGTAGCCATGATGAGGCAATTTTTACCAATTTTAGTATATCCCAAGGCTTTTGTTCCCCTGTTTACGGTTACACATTCCCTGATCGTCGTTTCATCACCAATGATCACTTGAGTATCCTCACCATCAAACTTCAGGTCCTGCGGAATGGCAGAAATGACCGTTCCCGGAAAAATCCTGCAGTTTTTTCCTATTCTTGCTCCATCCATGATGGTTACATTGGGTCCGATCCAGGTTCCTTCTCCAATTTCCACATCGCCTGCAATTGTAGTAAAAGGTTCTACAATAACGTTTTTGCTGATTTTCGCACGTTTATCTACGGCAGCTAATTGATGAATCATTTAGTCAACTTTATTTTTTGCAACTTGTGCCATTAACTCGGCTTCCACCGCTATTGAATCACCTACATACCCATACCCCTGCATGTGTACAATACCTCTTCTGATAGGCTCTATCAATTCAATCTTGAAGATAATGGTATCTCCAGGAACTACTTTTCTTTTGAATTTCACTTTATCTATTTTAATAAAGTAAGTAGAGTAATTTTCCGGATCCGGAACACTTGCCAAAACCAGAATACCTCCTGTCTGCGCCAAAGCTTCTACCTGCAGAACTCCCGGCATTACCGGTTCTTTTGGGAAATGTCCCACAAAGAACGGTTCGTTCATGGTTACATTTTTCAATCCTACCACATGGGAATCTGACAATTCAAGGATTTTATCGATCAATAAGAATGGCGGCCTGTGCGGCATAAGGCGCATGATGCCGTTGATGTCGAATACAGGTTCCTTCGTCAGGTCAAAATCAGGAACATTTTTCTTTTTCTGTAATTTCCATTGGCGGTTCAGCTTCTTTGCAAACTGGGTGTTTACATAGTGCCCCGGTTTGTTGGCAATCACTTTACCTTTGATCTTTACTCCCGCTAAAGCCAGATCACCGATTACATCCAGTAATTTGTGTCTTGCGGCTTCGTTCGGATAGTTTAGGTTAAGATTATCAAGAATTCCGTTAGGCCTGATCGCTACATGGTCTTTGCCAAATGCTTTCTTTAATTTTTCCGTGGTATCCGGCGTTAAATCCTTATCCACATATACAATGGCATTGGAAATATCGCCGCCTTTGATCAATCCATGATCCAAAAGCATTTCCAATTCATGTAAAAAGCTGAATGTTCTTGCAGAAGAGATTTCTTCTTTGAACTCTGAAATATTTTTAAGGGTAGCATTCTGGGTACCTAAAACTTTGGTTCCAAAATCTACCATGGTTGTAATTTCGTAGGTATCCGAAGGGATTATCGTAATTTCCGAACCGGTAGCCGGATCGGTATAGCTAAGTACTTCCTTCACCACCAGATATTCTCTGGCAATATTCTGATCCACCACTCCAACACTTTCGATGGCTTCAACAAAGAATTTTGATGATCCATCTAAAATGGGAGGTTCGGAAGCATCCATCTCCAATATGGCATTATCTATATCACAACCTACCAATGCTGCCAAAAGATGCTCACAGGTAGTAATTTTTACTCCTAATTTTTCTAATGTCGTCCCTCTTTCTGTTGCTACCACATAATTAACATCCGCTTCAACCTGAGGATTGCCCTCCAAGTCTGTTCTTACAAACACAAAGCCTGTATTTTCTTTTGCAGGCTTAATGGTAAGCTTTACTTCTTTGCCCGTATGAAGGCCGATTCCAGAAAGCGTTACTTCTTCCTGAAGTGTTTTTTGCATATCACTCATTAGTTTTATCTTTTGAGTTATTCTCAAGATTATTTATTCTACTTACGATTTCTGTGAAATTCCTGAAATGTACATAATTTCTTCGGAAGTCAGATGCTGATATCGCAGGAGAACCGTATAATACTTCCTTATCTTCCACATTATTGTTCACACCACTCTGAGCCTGAATTTTAACCTGATCTCCTATATTGATATGTCCTACAATACCGACCTGCCCGCCGATCTGGTTCCAGTTTCCGATCGTGGTAGAACCTGCAATTCCGGCCTGTGCGGCGATCACATTGTTTTGTCCTATTTTAACGTTATGGGCGATCTGGATCAGGTTATCTATTTTGGTTCCCTTCCCTATAATTGTAGATCCGATGGTTGCACGGTCTATACTACAGTTGGAGCCTATTTCAACATCATCTTCGATAATTACATTTCCTAATTGGGGAATTTTTTTAAATCCGTCAGCAGTCGGCTGAAACCCGAAACCGTCTCCTCCCACTACCGTGTTGGAATGGATAACACAATTGTCTCCGATAATACAATAATCATAGATCCTGGCACCACTGTCTATTTTACAGTTTTTGCCAACCTTCACTCCCTTGCCTATATATACGTGCGGATAGATCTGTGTACCCTCACCAATTTTTGCCTTTTCGGAAACATAAGTGAATGCCCCTATATAGGCTTTATCACCAATCATAGCAGTAGGATGGATGGAGGAGCCATCTTCAATCCCTTCTCTTCTCCCCTGCATTTCCTGATAGAGATTCATAAGGACCTGAAAAGAAAGATAGGCATCCTTTACCGCAATAATGGTAGGATTATAAGTGTCTTTTACCAAAAGTTTTTCCGAAACAATAAGGACGGAACATCTGGAAGTATCCAGAAAATGTGAGAATCGATCCTGAGCTATAAAAGAAAGATGACCGGTTTCTCCATTCTCAATTGGTGAAACTCCAGTAATAAGTGCCTCTTCGTCACCTATTATTCTGCCGTTAATAAAACTTGCAATTTGCGAAGCTGTAAATTCCATATTCTGCAAAGATAAGAAATTCTATAATTCGCAAACATTTTTTAGTTTACAGACATCAATTTTATTATTCTTTAAGAATTTATTTTAGAGAACTCTCTGGGAAAGGTAAGAATGTATCGTGTAGTCATATTCACCATCAATCCTGATAAAAGCTGATCTTCCGACTCATCCATCCTGATCTTCTTACCGTCTTTCTGCAATAGATAAATAGGCTGCTTATCTGTGTTGTAAGGCAATAGTTTCCGTTTAATTTCGTGTACCAGTTCATTACCATTATCGATTCCGAAAAATTCATTGGTATTTTTTATTTTTTCTTCAATGAATTCCGGTTCAAAAGGATGGGATGAAATAATCGTTTTAGGAAGGTTTCTCTGAATGATGCATGTACACCAATAAGAAAGAATAAAATCGTCAGAATTCTGCCATGATTTCATCGCCTGGATCACATCATTATCATCCATTTGTGTAAATCTCTGAACATCTTCATCGGTTGCAGAACTTTTCTCACGGTACAAGAAATATTTCAGATTTTCTGTTGCCGGCAGGTCAATACCCTGAGAGACCAGATATTTGGCTCTTTCTAAAATCCTGACCAAAAGAAATTCCGCCAAAGCAGATGTTTTATGATAATATACCTGCCAGTACATGAACATTCTGGCGGTCAAAAAGTTTTCAATGGAATAAATACCTTTCGCATCGATCACCAGCTCTCCTTCTTCGCACACATTCATCATAGAGATAATCCTCTGGGTATTAATATTCCCCTCCGAAACTCCTGTAAAGAAACTGTCCCGCTTCAGATAATCCAGCCTGTCAACATCCAACTGGGACGAAATAAGCTGATTAAAGAATTTCCTGTGATATTTGCCCTGAAACATTTCAATAGCGGTTGACAACTGCCCGTCAAATGTTTCATTCAGCCTGTTCATGAGCAACAAAGAAAGGTTTTCATGATGCCAATCGTCCATCAGCATACTTTCCAACGCGTGAGAGAATGGCCCGTGACCGATATCATGCATCAAAATAGCCAGCATTGCCCCTTTTTCTTCTTCCTTTGAAACTTCAACACCTTTCAGCTTTAGGGTTTCCAGTGCTGTAAACATCAAATGCGTTGCTCCCAAAGCATGATGGAATCTTGTATGGGTTGCTCCGGGAAAAATCAGATTCAAAAGTCCGGTCTGGGAAATCCGCCTCAATCTCTGAAAATAAGGATGCTCAATAACATCGAATAAAATTTCATATGGAATTTTGATAAATCCGTGAACGGGATCATTGATGATTTTTAGCTTGTTCTGCATGGAAAGGTCAGTATTGGTAAACAAAGTTAGGGAAATTTAACTTTAGCTTTTGTTTAATTTTGATTAATGATATTATGATAACCATAATAGGACTTCAATCACAAAAGACACAAATATTTGAAAACATAAAGGCTATTGTATTCTATTTGTCATGCTGAAACCTTTAGGTTCGACGTAGTCAAAGCATCTCTACGGAAATATTTAAGATTCCTGCGGAATGACAAACTCTCCGTAATAATAGCTTAAATAAATGTCCGGAAAAATTTTTGTGCCTTTTGTGGCTGAAATTAAAGCAACAATTGCTTTATCTTTGAATATGATCATAAACCCCGGTAATTATTCATGAGAAGTTTCTCTTTTTTAGTCATATTATTTTTAAGTATCGGTATTCCTGCACAAACCGTCTCTGAAGCTCAAAAGCTGGAATCGCTATGCAAGGTCTGGGGATTTTTAAAGTATTATCATCCGCAGGTGGCAAAAGGGGCTTTTGACTGGGACCAACAGCTTTTCCAAAAGATAGATGAACTGGAAAAAGTAAATGATAAAACCCAATTGAACGAACTTTATTTGCAATGGATCAATAGTCTTGGAAAAGTAGGTGCATGCAAAGAATGTAAAAAGCAAGAACAAAAAACCTATTTCCTTAAAAATTTTGATTTCAACTGGATTCATGACCGGAATATTTTTTCTGAAGCCGTCATTCAAAAACTTAGCTATATTCAGGACAACCGAAACATTGAAGACAATCATTATTTTGGGAAAGGTGGCAGGAAAGTATTTTTCAGGAATGAGAATTCTTACGGCTCAAAATTCATTTCCCGGCAGATTGTTCTTTTGGAGCTGTTCCGATACTGGAATTATGTGGAATATTTTTTTCCTTATAAATATGAGACGGATCAGAACTGGAATGATGTTTTGCAAGAGATGATCCCGAAGTTCAATGCGATCAGCAATGATGAAGGTTATCACCTGACTCTGGCGGAACTGGTAACTAAAACTGATGATTCTCATGCCTATCTGTTTTCACCACTTATCAGCTTCAACCAATATGGAAGAAGAAAAATTCCTGTAGAATATGGCTATGCTGAAGGAAAGCTCATCGTAACAAAAATCAATTCCAATAAATTCCATGAAGAAACCCTTCTGGAACCCGGCGATATCATTTATGATGTAAACGGGAAAACTATTCCGCAAATGGTCAACAGCTTCGGAAAGTATATCCCGGCATCCAATTCCTGGGGGAAGATCAAGAAAGTGAGGAATCTTTTTTTATTTTCCAATAGTGACTCCATCACTATCAGGATTGAAAGAGATGGCAGGAATATGGCTCTGACTGTAAAAACCTACCTTCTTAAAGATATTATTTACGAAAAGCCCGCAACTGCTGAAAAATGGAAATTCCTGGACGAAGCGAAAAAAACAGGTTATGTGAACATGGGAATCATTGAAAGGAAAGATTTGGACGAAATGTACCGGAATTTGAGAACAACCGAAGCCATTATCTTTGATCTCAGAAATTATCCTAAACAAACCATTCTTCCATTAAGCAGGCTATTACTCCCTGAAAATACGATTTACTACCAGTTTATTTTTCCTGAAACGAATTATTTAAGTAAATTTTACATCAGAAAAAACAGCATCGGAAGAAAAAATACAGAATATTATAAAGGAAAGGTAGTAGTTCTGGTAGATGAGAATACCCAGAGCCAGGCTGAAACCACTGCCATGATGCTTAAACAGCACCCAAATGCAAAGATCATAGGAAGCAATACCTCGGGAGCTAACGGAGATATCATCCGTTTTAAAATTGCCGGTCTGGAGACAAGCTTTACCGGTCTTGGAGCCTATTACCCGGATCAAAGAAAGACCCAGAGAATAGGGATTATTCCCGATATTCTTATAAGACCTACCATAAAAGGGATAAAGAAAGGAAAGGATGAAGTTCTGGAAAGGGCCTTGGAATATATCCGGACAGGAAATTAATTCTTAGAGCGGATGAAAATATTTTTCCTTACTTTCCGTTTAACTAATATTTAACTTTTTAACTGCTCATTTTGGCAGTTTTTATAAAGATTTGGTCAACAATTTGATGCAATAACCATGTAAAAAAATAAATTATGTCGGAAAAGATATTATGGATAGATGATGAAATAGATTTACTTAAACCTCATATCGTATTCTTAGAGAAAAAAGGTTATCAGGTAACCCCTGTTAACAACGTGAATGAAGCGTTAGAACTTATAGATTCAGAGAAGTTTGCCTTGACACTCATTGATGAAAACATGCCCGGAATTTCCGGATTGGAAGCCATTCCCATGATCAAAGAGAAGGATAATTCCCTGAAAATAGTAATGGTGACCAAAAGTGAGGAGGAACACATTATGGAGGAAGCCATCGGTTCTCAGATCGCTGACTATATTCTAAAACCTGTAAATCCTAATCAGATCTTATTATCATTAAAGAAAAACCTCCAGCAGGATGACCTTGTTGAACAAAAAACCATTTTACAGTATCAGCAGGAATTCAGAAACCTTTCTATGGAGCTGTCTTACCTGAGAACTTATCAGGATTGGGCTGAATATTATAAGAAGATCCTGAATTGGGAGATCAAGTTCGATAAAGTGGCAGATAACGAATTTGCAGATCTTTTGCAGTCTCAGAAGGAGGAGGCTAACATCCAATTCGCTAAATTCATAGAAAATAATTATGAAGACTGGCTGCACGATTCTGAAAAACCAGTCATGAGCCATACACTTTTCAAAGAAAAAGTGAAGCCTGAGGTGGAAAAAGAAAAAGTTCTTTTGCTGATGATTGATAACCTTCGCTATGATCAGTGGAAGGTGATCGAGCCTTTATTCACCAAGCATTACAATAAGATTTCGGAGGATTATTACTACAGTATTCTTCCTACAGCTACCCAATATGCAAGGAACTCTTTCTTTGCCGGCCTGATGCCGTCCGAGATCGAAAAACGTTTCCCTGAAAAATGGTTCAATGATAATGAGGAAGGTAACAAGAATGAATATGAACGTGATTTTCTGGAAGATCAGATGAAAAGGATAGGCCTGGGTTCAAAATCCATGAAATATTTAAAGGTATTGAATGCTGATTTTGAAAAAAAGATCTACGATGATTTTAACCAGCATAAAAATAATGATCTTTTGGTAATTGTTTACAATTTCATTGATATTCTTTCTCACGCAAAAACGGATAATCATATTGTAGATCAGCTGATCCGTGACGATAAAACATTCAGATCTCTAACGTTGAACTGGTTTGAAAACTCATCTTTAATGAAGATCATAAAAGCTGCTGCTGAAAGCGGCTACAAACTGGTGATCACAACTGACCACGGGACAATCTATGTAAAAAAGCCAAGCAAAGTGGTCGGAGACAGGGAAACTTCTACAAACATCCGTTATAAGACTGGTAAGAGTTTAACATATGATGACAGTGATGTGTGGGCTATTACCGCTCCGGAAAAGCTGTTTTTACCTAAAGGAAATTTAAGCTCCAAATATATTTTTGCCAAGAGCAATATTTTCCTGGCTTATCCCAAGAATTATAATCACTTTGTAAACTACTATAAAGAAACTTATCAGCATGGGGGGATTTCATTGGAAGAATGTATCATTCCTATAAGCATTTTAGAACCCAAGTAGTTTTTTTCATAGTTTATTTAATTTGGGTTTAGGCGGAAAAAATCGATGATTTTTTCCGCCTGTTTTTTAATATTTTTGGAGTATGAAACTTATTACTTATAATGTAAATGGAATCAGAGCCGCATTTACCAAAGATTTTTTAGGCTGGCTCACTACGGCAGACCCTGATGTGGTCTGCATTCAGGAAAGTAAAGCAGGAAACGACCAGATCGATATTGAAAGCCTTGAAAAGCTGGGATATCACAGCTATTGGCATTCTGCTTTAAGAAAGGGCTACAGCGGGGTTGGGATTGCCTCAAAAATAAAGCCCGATCATGTCGAATACGGCTGCGGAATTGAGAGCTATGACAATGAAGGAAGGATCATCCGTGCAGATTTTAATGGCTATTCTGTAATTTCAGTCTATGTCCCTTCTGCGTCCAATATTGACAGGTTAGATTTTAAAATGCAGTTCTGCCATGATTTTCTGGAATACATCAGGAGTTTAAAGAAAACGATCCCTAACCTTATAATTTCCGGGGACTTCAATATCTGCCACCAGGCTATTGATATTCATGATCCTGTTCGCTTAAAGAACGTTTCGGGATTCCTGCCAATGGAAAGGGAATGGATGACCAATTTTATTGAGGAATGTGAACTGATCGACAGTTTCAGGTTTTTCAATAATGAACCGGATCATTATACATGGTGGAGCTACCGCCAGAATTCAAGAGCTAAAAATAAGGGCTGGAGACTGGATTACAATTTTGCTTCTTATTCTTTAAAAGAAAAGCTTTCCAGGGCTGTTATTTTGAAGGAAGCACTGCATTCTGATCATTGCCCGGCTTTATTGGAAATTGATCTTTAGTTTTTAAACCGCAAAAGTCACAAAAGTTTTTTGAAACGCATTATAAGCATATTAGTGCTAATATTAAGGAGAATAAGAAGTTCACATAAGATAAAGATCAAAGATTTTCAAAAACAAAAGTGTTTAAACCTTTTGTAATTATGATAAAACAAAAAGCCTGCTGAGTCAGCAGGCTTTAATTTAAAATCATAAATTTAATCGACAATTTCATATTCCACCGGGATGGTACCATGACTGGTGTTCCCGATTTCGTTGAACGCAGCTTTAGAAATATCTAATGCTCTTGATGAATGAAAAGGTCCTCTGTCATTTATCTTCACTATCACCTCTTTTCCATTATTCAGGTTGGTCACCTTAATTCTTGTCCCAAATGGGAGCGTTCTGTTGGCTGCGGTAAGCTTTGTATTATCAAAGATCTCTCCGCTGGCTGTTTTTCTACCATTAAACTTATCGTGGTAGTACGATGCATAACTTGTTTTTTTCGCATCTGTGGTATTATTACTGAAAGAATAAATACCAAGGGTTGAAATCATCATTATGATTACGAGAATGAATCTTTTCATCATTTTGAATTTTATTGGTTTTGACGGAGCAAATGTATTGTGAAACTTCTGAACTCCCCAGTCTAAACGTTAAAAAACGTTAACGAAAACCAAATTTTAAGTTAACACCTTCTGTAACCTTCTATTAACAGGCTATTTAGAGCACACTGTTAAAAAACGTTAAAAAACATATAAAAAAGTTAACAGAATTAACTAATTATTGCATAATTTAAGTTTTCTATTTTTTATAACACCATGAAAATCAATACAATTACAAATATATGCTTCTGCAATTAAATAAGAAAAGCATACATAGATTTTTAAGGATAAGATTATTTCAAACTCACCTATCAGGAATTACCGATTCTTAGAAATTACAAAAGAACGACTATAAATTCTTTGTTCTTATATTTTTTATTATATCTGCCAATCTATTTAAAAAGCATCAGAGAATTAATTTTAAAGCAAATAAAAAAGCCAATGAAATTCATTGGCTTAATAATTAATTATTGATAAAGATATAATCTTATTATTTAAAATATTCTACAGTATAAGGGTAATCACCTGAAGGAAGTACTACAGAAATATTAGGAGATCCCGTAATCAAGGCTCCGGTTGCAGTATCATATGAATATACAGTTGTAGAATACACACCGCTACCATTAGGATTAAAGATCGTCACCCGATATAACCCGTCAGTAGCCGTATTAGGAATAGTAATAGGTCCATCAGGATTATATGAAATAGGAGATGTACTTGTTCCGTTTGTTTGGAAATTACCTTTTCTAGCATATACCTGAGCTCCAGCAACTGAAATATTGGTAACAGTCTCTGTAGTTTTTATATCTACTGTAGATGAGGCTCCTAATGGCATCCACACCCCGTCAGCTACACTTAAAGTAGATGACCCGGTAGGGTTATAAAAATAGTAAAAACCAGGTTCTAAGTTCGCTGTTTGAGTATTCAACGCAGGGTCAGCTGTGGTACCTGTTCCAGTATTATATACAATCATTCCATTGAATGCATTGGAAAATGATATAGGCGAAATTCCATCAGTCTTAAACTGAAACTGTGCTAAATCTGTTTCCGGAAAAACCAAACCTTTGGATTCTGAAGGTCCCCAACCATTGCCAGCAGAGTAAGGAGAAGCATCCAAAAATGCATTCTCACCTGTTATAATCTCTTGAGGAACAGAAGGAATGTTAATTTGTGCATGAACAGAAGTTGCTGACAAACCAACTATAAGGGAAAATAAAATCTTTTTCATATATTCATTTATTTTTTTTATTATTAAATTAAATTTTAATTGTATCCTCCAATTATCTGCCAAACTGATCCATCACTTACCATCAGTAATCCTCTACCTCCTTGTATTGTAGCTACATTCAAAGGTCTGAATGCAACATTACCAGCACCTGTAACAAAAGTTCTGGTACCTCCTGTCTGATTTGTCAAAGAAATTACTCTTCCTGAATTAGTCGTAGCATCCGGTAAGGAAATGTTATTTGTAGTTCCGGTTAATACAATATTATAATCATTAGCCTGCCATGTGCCTGCTACCAAATCACCAACTACAGAACGAGTCTTAGAGTATACAGCCCCCTGAGTTTCAAAGGTACCGTTAATAATAGTTCTGGCCGTACCTGTAGTAAAAGTCAGATTATTATTTGCCTGATCAACTGTTCTTACACTTGTTAAAGTACCGTTTCCGGTATAGATACTAGTATCAGTGGCAGATCCACCACCTACGGGAACCCATCTGGTAGTACCGCTGTTATAGTAATAAAATCCTGTACCTGTAACATTTTCTGTTCGGGTACCTGCCGTACCGGTTCCGCTAAGAACGAATACCAAAGCTCCGTTTTGTTCAGCATTATATGCACTATTCTTGGCACCCAATTCTGCAGCAGTCATTCTAGGAACTAAAACCGCATCCGGCATACCAGGATCTGCATTGTTTGCAACGACATCTAATGTAGCGGCCGGTGTAGTTGTATTAATACCCACACCTCTCTGCTGGGCATGAGAAAGCGCCGTGAAGGAAACGAGCATAGTCGCTGTGAATAAAAATTTTTTCATAAGTTTTTAAAATAGATTTTTTTTAATTACATTTTCATCAATAATTTTCTTTCATCAGGCTGGGTGTTTTATCCCAACTTGTGCTTTCAAACATTATCCAAAATTTAATTATTTAACCAATACTGTTTATTTAAGTAACTGATTTTTAACAATGCTTTTTAGATAAATACACATTTATATTGCAAATTTAAGATATAATTTTCAAAAATATGCTTTTAAAATAAAAAAAATACATATATTTTTACAGTGAAATATTCAAAATTCTGATTATCAACGATTTAAATAAATTTATAGTGTATTAATTTTTTATTAAAAAAATATGAGTTATTCCTTTAATAGTTATTGAAAAAAAATTCAAATTAATTTTTATCTGATTAAAGAAGTACACCATAAAGATCAAATTCTTCTGCAGAAGTGATCTTTACATCCGCAAATTCCCCAATTGAGATATAGGTATCATCAGCCGGGACCAAAACCGTATTATCTACATCCGGCGAATCATATTCTGTTCTTCCGATAAAATAATTACCTTCTTTTCTATCAAAAATACATTTGTACACTTTGCCCACTTTCTTCTGGTTTTTCTCCCACGAGATCTGAGACTGCAGTTCCATGATCTCTTCTACCCTGGCTTCTTTTACTTCCTGAGGAATATTATCTTCCAGTACATAGGCCGAAGTATTTTCTTCATGAGAATAGGTAAAGCATCCGAGCCTGTCAAACTTCTGCTCTTTTACCCAGTCTTTCAGTTCGTGAAATCTTTCTTCGGTCTCACCCGGATATCCTACTATTAAGGTAGTCCTGATGGCCATATCCGGAACTTTCTCCCTGAATTTTGCCAGAAGGGCGTCTGTTTTCTCATGGGAGGTCCCTCTTTTCATTGATTTCAGTAATTCGGAATTGATATGCTGAAGAGGGATATCTATATAGTTGCAAACTTTAGGTTCTTCCCGGATAATATCCAGTACATCTTCCGGAAATCCGCTTGGGAAAGCATAGTGAAGACGAATCCATTCAATTCCTTCTACCTTAACGAGCTCTTTCAGCAAATCTCCGAGTGCCCGTTTTTTGTAGATATCCAATCCGTAATACGTAAGGTCCTGAGCGATCAGGATCAGTTCTTTGGTTCCTGCTTTTGCCAGCTTTTGGGTTTCGGTAACCAATTTCTCTATCGGGGTAGAAACATGCCCGCCTCTCATTAAAGGGATTGCGCAGAAAGAACACGGCCTGTCGCAGCCTTCGGATATTTTCAGGTAAGCATAATGCTTGGGGGTTGTGGTTAATCTTTCTCCTACAAGCTCGTGCTTGTAATCCGCTCCAAGATGCTTTAAGAGGATCGGAAGGTCCCTTGTTCCGAAATATTGGTCTACATCGGGAATTTCCTTTATCAGATCCGGCTTGTATCTTTCGGAAAGACATCCTGTAACAAAAACTTTTTCTACCTCTCCCCTGCTTTTGGCTTCAACATAGTCAAGAATGGTATTAATGGATTCTTCTTTGGCATTATCTATAAATCCACAGGTGTTAATTACTACTATATCGCCTCTGTCTTCGTGCACCACTTCCTTACCATTCGCTTTAAGCTGGCCCATCAGAACTTCCGAATCATATACATTTTTGGAGCAGCCAAGTGTTACGATATTTATTTTTTTCTTCCCTGTAGACTTTGTACGCATCTTTTTGATTTTGAGTCTGCAAAGATACAAAATATTGAAGAGTAAGGGTTAAAAAAATAAAAACCACCTAATCAAGTGGTTTTCAAAAATATATTTAAAAGTTCTTTTCTTTAAAGCCTGGAGCAGTCTGGTCCTTATCTGATAAGATCATGTCCTCTTCTTTTACTTTCCAGTCTATATTGAGTTCAGGATCATTGAATTTCACACTTCCTTCGGATTCCTTATTATAGAAGTTATCACATTTATAGGCAAACACAGCAGTTTCACTCAACACCGAAAAACCATGCCCGAAACCTCTCGGTATATACAACTGAAGTTTATTTTCACCGGTAAGCTCAAGTCCGAACCATTGTCCAAAAGTAGGTGAATCTTCTCTCAGATCAACGGCAACATCCCAGACTTTTCCCTCAAGGCAGGAAACCAGTTTGGCTTGGGCTTGCTCTCCCTTCTGCAAATGCAGCCCTCTTAAAACACCAAAAGATGATTTTGAAATATTATCCTGTACGAAATGGCCATTCAGCCCTGTAAGTTCTTCAAATTTTTTCTCATTAAATTTTTCGTAAAAATAACCTCTGTCGTCCTCAAAAATTGAAGGTTCTATAATATAACAGTCTTTAAGCGGGGTTTCTTTGATCTTCATAGTTTAAAATTTCTCAGATATTATAGTTACAGGCCATACTGTTTTTTTAAGCTCCATTTTAATCCCAGATAGACTCCTCCGGCAGGGATAAAGATAATCAATATAAGCATCCAGAGCGGAAGTTCTGAACAGATCAGAAAAATATTGATAATGGACTGGAAGAAGGCGTACATAAAACTTATTACCAGATGTGAAACTTTCTTCTCATTGGCAAAAAGCTGATACAAGTGTCTTCTATGAGCCTCAAAAATATTTTCCCGGAGTATTATTCTTTCAATGATTGTAAGGACCACTTCCATACCATAAATAGATAATAATAAAATATATTTGTAATCCTGGGTTTTCATAATTAATAAAGTAATAAGGGCTATTACCCAAAAAGCAATTCCCATGCTTCCTACATCTCCTGCAAAACATTTTGCTTTCTTTCTGAAATTAAAAAACAAAAATACCAGGCAGGCCAGAAGAGGATAAATGATGAAGGCTTCATCAGTAAACATTATTACTTCTTTATTGATATATAATAATGAAGAGAGCGTAACCAGACTGTACAGCCCGGTCATCCCATTAATGCCATCCATAAAGTTATATGCATTGAGCGTTCCGATGATCAGTACAAACATAACAGGCCATACCCAAAAAGGCATCAGATTAAAAGCATCCGTAAAGTACAGTAACAGGATTACCGATACAAAATGAACAGACAGCCTTATCTTATTAGACAGGTTTCTGATATCATCTATAAAACTAATGGCACAAATAGCCAGCAGACCCAATCCAAAAGGCCAGTAATGGTCCACCGCATCCCTAACATGAAATAAGCAGAAAACAATAAATGCGATGGGAAAAATAATTCCCCCACCCCTTAAGGTGATCTGGGTATGAGCACTTCTGTGATTGGGCCTATCAATAATATTATATTTATCGGCAACCCTGAAATACAATACTATTGAAATGAATAAAATAATTATTACCGCTATATATTCCATTATCTAGACTGAAAGCTTTTAATAGTTTTCATTAATCCTTCTTTTGCTGATATAGGAAGTTTTTGTATACCCAATCCGTTTTTGATCTTTTTATTAGAAACCATATAGCTTTCCGTGAGTTTTTTTAATCTTTCCGAATTCAAAGGCAATTTAATCTTATCTCCTGTTCTGGCTGCAAAAGTGATCAACCCGGAAGATATTTTCCACAATTTACTTTTTTTACCGGAAGCTTCCCCGATTATTTTAATCAGCTCATTGGTAGAAATAAATTCATCATCCGCAAAATTATAAATTCCGGATCGAATATCTTTATTTTTAAGGATCTCCGATATTAAAAAATTAAGATTATCTATACTTAAAAACGAACGTTTGTTCTCGAATGAGGCAAGAGGCCAGGGAAGACCTTTTTCCACCACTTTATAGAGAAGGTTCAGGTTTCCTTTGTTTCCCGGCCCATGGATCATACAGGGACGGATAATGAAAAGCCTTTTACCACCAGGAAGGGGTTTTGACAGCAAATATTGTTCTGCCAGCAACTTCGATTTCCCATAAGGGGTCTGAGGATCAGATGAATGTTCTTCATCCAAAACTCCCTCCACGGAATCCGCAGCAGCTTTTACACTGCTAAAGTATATAAAATCTTCAGTTTCGGAATCCAGGAATTCATCAAATAATTTTTTGGTCAGATCTGTATTCACCGCAAAATATTCTTCTTCAGCCGAAGTATTCGCTGTATCGTGAGCTTTACCTGCAAGATGAATAACTGCATCTGCCTTTCTATTTAATTCCCAGTTTTTTCTTAAGGAAAGGCTTTCTATATGATGCCCCTCACTTTTCAGATGCCCGGAAAGATTGCTTCCTACAAATCCTGAAGCCCCGGTAATTACAATATTCATTTTTGAGCAATTATTTTTTCAAGATTGGAGATGCATTCCTCCATTTTATAGTGTTTTTCATAGAATTTTTTCCCATTCATCCCCATAGTTTCCAGTTCTTCCATGCTTTTAAAGAAGGCATTCTCTATTTCCTGAGCCAGTTTTTCACTATTGCCCGCAGGAACTGCAAACCCGCATTTTGCTTCTTTTATATTTTCGGCCCCTTCACCATTTAGCATAGCCATGATAGGCTTGCCGGAGCTCATATAGGCCTGAACTTTTGCGGGTACGGTAAGGTTGAAGATGGGATCGTCTTTGAGACTTACCAATAATATATCAGCCACATTAAAGAAGGATGCCATTGCCTCTACCGGGAATCGTCCTACGGTATATACGGTGTCTTCGAGATTATTCTCTTTAATGAAGTTCTGAACATAAGACATTTTTCTTCCGTCACCCACCAGAATGAATTGGATATCTTTATTGGATTTAAGTTTCAAAGCTGCCTCCATAATGCTTTCCATATCCTGTGCCTCACCTATATTTCCTGCAAACATCACTTTAAAACCTTCCGGGAGTTCCGGGACAGGAAAGTTCAGGTCACCCGATGAGATCGTGTCTTCTGCCCAATTAGGAAAATATTCAATTTTATGATCAAAATCTCCTTTTTCTACAATTGATTTTCTAAAACCTTTTGAGGTAATAAGAATTTTTTCAGATTCTTTATAAAATTTCTGAACCATTTTAGTGAAAAAATTCAAAACGAATTTATTCTTTACTCCGCCTGCAATTTCAAGGCTTTCCGGCCACAGATCCATGACCCAGAAATAAATCGGGGTTTTATGTATTTTCTTTACGGCCAAAGCCGGATAGAACTGGGTAATCGGAGACGGTTCATGAACGATCACCGCATCAAATTTTTTACGTACAGATAAAGTCCGTGCTTTTAATGAAGCAAAAAAGGCCCAACTGAAATAGTTAAGGAAAAGTCTTACTCCCCCACCCTTACCTCTGGGCAGGAGAAGGGCTCTTATAATTTCAACTCCTTCAATGACCTGGTTCCTGTTTTTGGAAAAACTGTAGCCTTCATATATTTTTCCTTCGGGATAATTGGGAATCCCTGTTAAAACAGTAACCTCATGGCCTCTTTTTTTAAGTTCAAAGGCCATATCATTGCTCTTGAAATTTTCAGGATAAAAATATTGAGTTACAATGAGTATTTTCATTACTTCTTACTCCAAACTACTCTGTTAATATAATCCGTATAACTCAGGATGATCCTTACCATTTTTTCGGAAACATTGGGCATTGAATAATCTGCTACCGGCCTGTAATTTCGTTCTTCTTTTCCCGTTTTCTGCTGCTGAAGCTGAACCAGACCCTGTAAAATTCTTTCAGGTGACAGACCTACCATCATTACGGAAGCTTCTTCCATAGATTCCGGTCTTTCGTGAGCTTCCCTGATATTAAGCGCCCTGAAATTAAGAATAGAAGATTCTTCAGAAATAGTCCCTGAATCGGACAAAACTGCATAGCTTCTCATCTGTAAGGCATTATAGTCATGAAAACCAAGGGGTTTAAGGAACTGGATCTCCGGCCTTACTTCCACCTTCATTTTATCGATCATATTCCTTGTTCTAGGGTGAGTGGAAACAATGATCGGGTATCCGAATTTCTCAGCAATGGCATTAAGGCTGTCTATCAATCCTCTAAAGTTCTTCTCAGAGTTAATATTTTCTTCTCTGTGGGAAGAAACTACAAAATATTTTCCTTCTTCCAGATTCAACCTTTGTAATACGTCTGAACTTTCGATCTGAGGTAAGTAATGAGTCAGCACTTCAAACATCGGAGAACCGGTTTTAATGATCCTGTCGGCAGGAAGGCCTTCTCTCAGCAGGTATTCGCGGGCAATGCTTGAATAGGTTAAGTTCACATCTGCCACATGGTCTACAATTTTCCTGTTGGTTTCTTCGGGAACACGCTGATCGAAGCATCTGTTTCCGGCCTCCATATGGAAAATAGGAATTTGTTTTTTCTTGGCAGGAATTGCACATAAGCAGGAATTCGTATCTCCTAAAACCAAAAAGGCATCCGGTTTTAATTCTTCCAAAAGAGGGTCTATTTTTATTAATATATTTCCAACAGTTTCTGTAGCCGTTTTTCCGGCTGCTTCCAGAAAATGATCCGGCTTACGCAGACCTAAATCTTCAAAAAAGATCTGGTTAAGCTCATAATCATAATTCTGTCCTGTATGTACAATGATATGCTCTACCGCTTCGGAAGCATCCAAAGCAGATAATACTCTTGATAATCTAATGATCTCCGGCCGTGTTCCCACGACTGTCATTACTTTTAATTTTTTCATTATTATATTTTATATAACCTAAACCTATTAATGCTCCGCTAAAATACCAAAATTCAAAAGATAAATAAATATTTCCTGAAGTTTGCACCAAAACGAAGTACTGTAAAAAAAACAAAGTTAAAATACCTGCTTCTTTATATTTATAAATATTCCTGGCAATTTTTACAAAACTTCTGATAACGAATTGGAAATAAGCGATAAAAAGAAGCATTCCCACTAATCCTGTTGCCATAAGGATATCAATGAACATATTATGAGAATACATCCCGCTTTCGAATAAAATTCTTCCTCCCAACACCGGATTTGCAAAAAACTCATCCAGACCTTTATCAAAAAAATAAGACCTTCCTGAGGCATTGCCTTCGAAAAGCGCAGCATTAATCCTTTTTAAAAATATCATATCCTGACCAATACCGTAGGTATAGGCGATGAACAACAGAAGAACAGTCATAATGACCAAAAGGCAGAAAGCGATCCAATATTTTCTATTATTTTTAAGAATAATCAGCAACAACGCTATGGCAAGAAATGCTAAAAGCGGGCTGCGGGCTGCTGAAATACAGATAGGAAATAAGCCTAGAAAGAGCGCAATCCCGTGTGAAATGTTCCATTTTTTAAGGATGAAAAAACTGTACACACACATTACTACAAGGCTTAGCCCATAATGCCCTACCAATATATAGTAAGCCCGGAATGCGCCGCCGCCGCTTTTCAAAAATTCCATAAAGAACATGGAGTACAAAAAATTAAGCCCTAAAATAATGGTAAGAAACCAAAAGACATATTTGTAAAAAAGTTCGAAGTTTACTTTTCCATAATCCAGGCTTATCATGCTTATTACAGGAACCGGAATGATGACCAGACTGTAATAATAAAATGTCTTTTTCAGTTTTTCAAGGGTATCCGGAAGGAAAGTGTAATTCCTGAAGGTATATTCAGCTTTTAATAGATAAAGTCCATAAAATAAAAGGAAAGTGATGATCATCCATTTCCTTTTTTTCACCAAATCGATATTTTTTACCAGAAAATATAGGGCTGAAAAAAAAACAGTTCCTCTGATCAGGATATTCATCGTGTGGGACAACCGTTCTGAGGAAAAGGGATCAAAATAGGAAATAATATACCCGAATAACGCAAGAACCAAAAAAAAGGTTTCCGGACTGGCAGGAGCCAACGTTTTTATATGGGTAGTTTTTTCCATATTACATCAGACTTTTACGAAGTAGGTGTCTGCATCATCCGGATTAAAGGGTTCATTAATCCAGAAAATGGTATATAAGTCTTCTTGTCCTATATTTTTGATATTATGGGTATACCAAATCGGCATATCTACATAGGCTGGCTCATTACCATCCAGATAAAAATCCAATACCTCGGCCGTATCTATTTTTCTCAGTTGTATCAATGCTTTTCCTTTGATCACCGTAAATCTTTCTATTTTTCTTGTATGAAAATGGTTTCCTCTCGTGATCCCGGAAACGGTGGTTGAAAATGAGCACTGTCCTCCAACTCCTAATCTTATGATCTCTACAAAGGCCCCTCTTTCATCTTTACATTCATTAAGCTTTACCGGATAATGAGTTTTAAGATCAAAGTAGCTTCTGAAAGTATTGAATAAATTAAGTTCAAAAGTATCTTTAATTTCAGGAATCTCTCCTTTCTCAAAATAAGCGTCTTTGTAATTCTTAAGTTTTTCCAGGATCTCTGAAACCTTTTTTACGGATGTATAAGGTACATGATAGAGTTCTTTGGTTTCTTTTTCCTCAATCCGGGCAATAATTTCCCGGGCAAGCTCTGATACATAAATAAGTTTTATCTCTCCGTCATTGTCAATTACGGGAGTTTCTCCATGAGTAAGTTTGTGACAAAAAGTAGCAATAAAGGAATTATAATTGGGTTTCCCGAAAGGCCCGAAAACATTAGGAATAACAAGCCCTGTAAATTTTCCGCCATTTTTAAGGGTACGGTCTGCTAAAATTTCGCGGCCCTGTTTTTTTGATTTTCCATATAAATTATCTCTTTCTTCCTGGGATGAGGATGAAAAGATAACATGTGCCTTTGAATTTGTTCTTTCCAAAGAGTCTGCAAGAATATTGACAAGTTCTATATTTTTGGTATAAATCACCTCCGGATCGTCATGTCTGTTTAAAGCAGCCAGATGAACAATAGCATCACACTGTCCTACAAAGTTGTCCAGCAATTCTTTGTCATCAAAAAAATGCTTTTCAAAGTTTATTATTGTATAGCGTTCGGGCTGTAATCTTAAGGTATTGGTAAGGTGCGAACCTATGAAACCATTATTCCCTGTAATGCCAATTGCAATCATAATTAAATTACAAAATAATCTATTGGAAATTTATATTCATCATCTATTTCATGAAGCCGGTAATCTGACATGACCATGAGTTTAGAATTATCTTCAATAGCCTGGATGGAACTTATATATCCCGGAGGAATGTGCAGTACATCAAAGTTTTGAGCATTAATCTCAAAATTCAACCTTTTACAGTCCTGCCCCGGCTTTTCCCAATTATCGATTTCAATTAAATTAATATTAAATGCTCCTTCGGTAGCCATATACCATCTCTGCTCAATCTTATGCCCCTGCCAGCCCCGTATAAAATCTGTATCGATATTCTCGATAAAGTATATCCTTTTGGCCTCAGAAGCATCGAAATCGTTATTGAAAATAACTTTTCCTCTGCTATCTGAAAATAATTTTCCGGGGATAAGCTTAGGCTCTTTCATTAATCCGGGTATTGCATTACATCTTCTCCTAAAACTTCTTTTCTTATCAGAGGAAGCTTTAATAAAAGTTTTTTCATGCCTTCTACATCCTGCTGCTGAGTGTTATGGGAATGGTAGTCTTCTATTTTGGATATATCTTCCACTCCTTCGGAAAAATATTGTGCATAATTCAGATCTCTGTTGTCTGCAGGTATCCTGTAGAAGTCACCCATATCTTCCGCTTTCAGCATTTCTTCACGGGTACACAGGGTTTCATATAGTTTTTCTCCGTGGCGTGTTCCTATCACTTTCACAGGATTATCAGCCTTAAGCATCTCTTTTAAAGCCTGTGCCAGATCGCCTATAGTACCTGCCGGCGCCTTATTTACAAACAAATCTCCCGGATTTCCATGTTCAAATGCAAACAATACCAGATCTACAGCTTCCTCCAATGACATTAAAAAACGGGTCATATTCGGATCTGTGATGGTAATGGGATCTCCATTTTTGATCTGCTTAACAAATAAAGGAATCACGGATCCTCTGGAAGCCATTACATTCCCGTATCTTGTAAGGCAAACCACTGTATTTTCCACATTTCTGGACGCGGCTACGGCTACTTTTTCCATCATAGCCTTGGAAATTCCCATAGCATTGATGGGATATGCCGCTTTATCGGTACTTAAGCAGATCACTTTTTTCACATGGTTTCTGGCCGCAGCATCAATAACATTCTGCGTACCCTCCACGTTTGTTTTCACAGCCTGCATCGGAAAAAATTCACAGGAAGGAACTTGTTTCAGTGCCGCAGCATGAAAAACAAAATCCACTCCTCTCATGGCAGGTTCGATGCTGTTGTAATCTCTTACGTCTCCGATATAAAATTTCAGTTTATCATTTTTAAACTGGTTTCTCATATCGTCCTGCTTTTTTTCGTCACGGGAAAAAATACGGATCTCCTTAAAATGGTCTGTATTGATAAACTTTCTTAATACTGCCGTCCCAAAGGACCCTGTACCTCCTGTAATTAAGAGTGTTTTATTTTTTATCTGCATAGTTTAAAATAATTCTTTTTTCTCATCCTTGTTAGGATAATTGATTAATACGGCTTTATATACGCCTTTAAAAACAAACAGGCTTCCTGCGGCCACTCCTATTATTCCATGTTTATCGATCACCTGTTTAATATCATTTAAAGAACCGGCTCCGCCTAAAACGGTAAGCGGAAGGGATATTCTTTCTCTTATTTTATCGATCAGCCCCATATCAAATCCTTTCATCACCCCGTCCTGGTCTATGGAATTGATGATAATCTCACCGGCTCCCAGCTTTTGGGCTTCTTCTACAAATTTGAATGGATTGATCCCGGTAGATTTTTTTCCGTTATGGGTATATACGTCATATCCGCCAAACATTTTCTTTTTTATATCTAAAACCACAATCACACTTTGAGAGCCTACTCTTTCCGCAATCTGGGTAATAAGACCCGGATTTTGAAGCACCGCGGAAGAAAGGGCTATTTTTTCGATACCCAAGCCAAAGATCCTTTGGGCCTGTTCTACGGTTTTAACACCTCCTCCATAACAAAGGGGCATTCTGGATTGGTTGGCAATTCTTTCTATCAGGCTGTAATTCGGTTCCAGACCTTTTGCAGTAGCATCAATATCGAAAATGGCAAGCTCGTCCACTTCTTTTTCATTAAAGATCTTTACAGCATTGATGGGGTCTCCCACATATTTGGGATTTTTGAAGTTGACTGTTTTTACAAGTCCGTTATCCTGGATCAAAAGACTGGGTATAATTCTTGGCCTTAACATTGACTCTTAAAGTTTTGCAAAATTGTGTAATAAGATCTCACCATAATGGTGACTTTTTTCCGGGTGGAACTGTATTCCATACTTATTTTCATGATGGGCAGCAGAAGCAAACTCCCCGCCATATTCCGTTACAGCCATTATATCTTCAGCATTATTGCAATGGAAGTAATAGGTATGAAGGAAATAGAAAATGGAATCATTTTCCAGCCCTTTGAACAGTTCAATGTCTTTCACCGGCTTCACATCATTCCATCCCATATGGGGAAGTCTTGTTACCTGATTGATTTTTGCTTCATCAAATTTCTTCACGGTGGCATCTATCCACTTCAACCCGTGAAGCTTTCCTTCATCGCTATTATTAGCCATCATCTGCATTCCCACACAAATACCGATAACGGGTATTTTTTTATCCAATACCAGATCGTCCAGTTTATCTCTCATTCCTGAGTTATTCAGCTGGGTCATTGCGTGATCAAAATGCCCGACACCGGGAAGGATCAGCTTTTGTGCATCTTCCAGGTCTTCTTTTGCTCTGGCTATTTTTACGGGAACATCTACTCTTTTGTAAACATTCACAAAGGCATTGATATTCCCTACCCCGTAATCTATAATTGTTATCATCTGAATAATCTCTTTTCCAATCCTAACTTCTGCATCGCCTGGGCTCCAAGCTTAATGATACCCATTTTATTTTTATAGTCTTTGTAGGTTTTGTTTTCCCCTTCAAAGATCTGCTGTAATTCTTCTGTTGTAAGATCCAGTTTATTGGCCACATACTCAAACTCTTTCTGAAGGAATTCTTCGGACAGCTCCGGTCTTGAAACCCTGTCCAATGCTTCTTCGCGGGTCATCTGTCCTGTTAAGACCAATGATGAGAAGTGTGCTTTTCTTTTCTGATAACCAAATTTCCTTGGCAACCAGTAATCTTCATAGAATCTGGTAAACCTGGATTCGTGATGCTTATGCTGGAAGGGTTCCCATCCAAATTTCTCCATCAAAAGGTTTTCTGCATCTTTTTTTACATAAGGTACAAGGTTCAATGGTTTAAAAACCTCCATCCCGTAAATATATTTGTAATAGATTTTATAGGATAATATGTCTACCAACGGGAAGGTTTTCAGCTCTTTCTTCCCAAATTTTTTATGGATATCTTTAACCAATGTAACGTCGATACCCGGGAAACCACCCCATTCTTCCGGTTCTCTACAGCATTCTGTGGAAAAATTTCCGCCTGTAAGTACATAGTTGATCTTGTGCTTTCTGGCAAATTTGTACAGGGCGGAGAAGAAGGCATAATCCTGTGGCAAATCCTGATCCGAGATCTGAGATTTCAAAAATGCAACCTGAAGGTCTTTCATTTCTTCCCAGTTGATCACTTCTGTATACAGATCCAAATCTAAACCATTGATAAGCTTTTCGATGTTTCCTACTGCTTTATCCGTATTCCATCCTGCATCTACATGAAAGATCAAAGGTCTGATCCCCATGATCTCCTTAGCTACATAGGCTGCATAGGAACTGTCAAGTCCACCGCTTAACCCAATGATGCAGTCAAAATCTTTATTTTTTGATGTTTTTTTGATCCTGTCGGCAATTTTCATCAGCTCGTCGTAGCCTCTTTCATCTGTATGCCAGTTAGGTTCTATATTTTCTTTAAAATTGGTATAGTAATCACTTTCACCTTTTTCATTAAAAACAATATTAGGATCCGTAGTATCCATAATTGTTTTAGTACAAATCTGGTATGGTCTTTCTGTTGTGTTCATATAATTTTGCAAATATACAAATGCTATTTTTAATATGTTCTTTAATTATTTCTTATTCCAGTTCTGAATGATCTGGGTAGCTTTTTTTGACAGCTTTCTGCTGTTAAATTCTATATATTCTTTTTTACCTCCTTTATATTCATTGGTTATATTAGGGGCATCTGTTCTTCCGTAAAAAAAATCATCGGCACCCCACCAAACTATCCCATCCACATGCTTTTTATTGACTTCTGCTGAGCTGATCCCCGAAATATAATTCTTCCATTTAAGGTCATCCATCTGCTTCCATCCCACTTTGGCATTACTGGGATGGTACCTGTGCAAAATAAAAGGGAAAACAGGCTTCTTATATTTTATTGAAAGAGAGATCGCATTTTCTGTATTCTTTTCAAGATAATTATCATTACCTATGCTTTTGATCATATCTACATCCTCGTCATAAAACATATACATGGAAGGATAAAAAACATCCACTTCTTTTAACAAAGCTGATATTTTGTCATTTTTCCTAAAATATCCTGTATATATTTCCCAAAAAGTAGTGAACGGAACGGCATAAAACCCCCACTTTATCATAGGCCTTTCTTCTTTGCAGATCCTGACGATCTGTATGAAGTAGGCTAAAGCTTTTTTAAACTCCGGGTCTCCCGCTTCTTTGTCCCTTATCATCTCTATATAAGGTGACTCCAGATTGATATAGGCATATCCAGCCTTACCTGCATCCGGAAAAATCTCTTTTATCTTTTGTCTCAGCTTCACTGCATCTACGACAAATTTTTCTTTTGAAAAAAAGCAGCTTTCATCAACGAAATTAATTTCTTCAAATCCATAGGTATTGAACTGCTTTTTGGTATCATTGCTCAGAACTCCCAACTGATAAAGGACTTTGACGTTTTCTTTCGGGATTGCCGCCAATTCGTTCTTTTCATTTTTATTTTTCTGAGAATTGCAGGAAGTACTTATGAGTAAACAAAAAAGCAGGTTGACAAAAACGGTTTTCATTTCTATTTCTCTTTTATAAATTATCAAGAAGTTGAACGGTCTTTCTCATACTGATCTGAAAACAGCTTCAAGATCTTGTCCTGATAAATACCGGTCCTATATTTTTCTAAAGCTTCATTTCTGTTATGAATAGCAATTTTCATAAGGTTTTCTTTCTCAGAAATAAGCCCTTTCAAAGCGTTGTTTAAAGAGGTTACAGATTTTTTCTCAACCATTAATCCGTTTACCTTATCCTTAAAGATATAGGGTATCCCACTATGATTGCTTGTAATAACCACACACCCAGTGGCATAACCTTCCAAAATGCTTATAGGCTGACCTTCGAACGGATAATAGGTAGGCAGGCAAAAAACATGGCTTTGGCAATATAGTTTTCGTTTTTCCTCACCATCGATAAATTTCCCCAGATATTTAAATCCTGTGTTACCATCTATTTTCTTCAGGAATTTCTTTTCACTTTCCTCACTTTCAAACCCTCCGACAAAGCTTATCTTTATCTGGGCCTGTTCTTCCGGTGAAAGCGACAAATAAGCATCCGCAAGTTCATCATATCCCTTCCCGGGTATTAAGTTACTCAGATAAAGCAATTGAATCGGTTCTAAATTTTCAAATTTCCCTTTTATCTCTTCGTCTGTGACAAATAGGAAATCCTCGGCAAAATTGGGAACTATGTGTATTTTTTCTTCCGGAACGGCTTTTTTGAATGTTTCATAATTCACAGGTCCTTCTACTATTACTCCGGCAAGCTTTTTCATGAATCCTGAATTGATGTTCTTTTGCCAGCCTTCATTGGAAAGTATTTCTTTCATTCCTGCTCCTCCAAGCATGTGTATGAATGTTTTATGAAGATCTTTTTTGCAAAGGTTGTATATGGCCAGATCTCTCATATTTCCGGCAAAAGACTCTGCTAAAGAGATATAAATGATATCGTTGTTACTTTTTTTCCTGTTCACCTCTTTTAAAATCCCAATGATCTCAAAAAGCCTTCCGAAGGAGTTAGCACCGTTTTTAAGACTGGATTTACTCAGGTTCACAATCTCTACCTCATGCTTGTCTATGAGAGCATCCAGCAAAACTTTTGAAGCTTTGCTTTGCCCGTTAACAGGAGGCGGAACAGGTGCTATAAATAGGATTTTCATTTTTTATTTCAGATTTTACCTGTAAATGTTCTCTTGGTATTTTAATTATTTCACTTTAATAAAGGATAGTTCTTCCATGCTGTCGGATACTCCGAATAGTTTGTATCCATGCTCTTCCAATAAGGAGAGTAGCTTTCGGGTCCTGTCTTTTCCATCTTCAAAAAATCTTTCGTGGATCTCTATTAAAAGCTGTTTTATTTCTACTGGGGTATTAAGAATGTTTTCTATGATCTTATATTCCGATCCTTCAATATCCATTTTAAGGAGATCAACAGAGGTATGGCCCAGGTCCTGAACAATATCGGAAAGGCATTTCATGGGAACTTTTACCACTCTTTGCTCATTCACATTCTTCTGTTTGATGGCGCTTCCTGAAACATAACTTTCATTTTTAGGCAGCATAAATTCAACATCTCCGCTTCTGTCATCTATCCCAAAAGGGAAAAAATTGAATTCTGTAGGGACATCCGTATTGTTTTTGACCCATTTTATCGATTTGGGCGTAGGATCAAAAGCAAATACTTTGCAGCCAAATTTTTCAATAACGGCCTTATCAAAGGAAATATCTTCTCCTATTCCGAAAGAGTATACCACAGAGTCTTTATTCAGCTTGCCGGATGCTATATAAAAGCCGCCATACTGATTCCCGAACCATTGATGGTCAATCGATATATTTTTTTTCAGGTATGTGATCTTTCCCAGGAAAGCATTTACCTTTGTTTTTAATCTGGTTATCATATTCATTTGTTTTTTGTTTTATTTTTTATGCTAATGAAGACTGCTTTTTGCCATCTTCAAAAATCTTTCCACCATAACATCCACATTATAGCTTTCTCTTGCTATTTTTTTTACATTCCGGCTCATTTCGTTGAGGTTTTCCGGGGAATCTAAAAGTTCTATCACCTTTTTCGCCAGATCCGAAGCATCGTCCTCTTTAAAATTCTTCCCTGTCTCATCATTGACAAAAGCTCCGTATTCCGGGCCATGCATGGCTTCATTCGGGTTCACTACAATTGGCAATCCGTACCCGAAAGCATGAATGATACTTAGCCCTACGGATGCAGGATGTATAAACAGCTTTGTGTTTAGAAAAAATGGTGCCAATTTATCTTCTTCATAGATCTGGCCTGCAAAATAAATATATTTTTCAACATCCAGTTTTTTTGCAAGGGATTTTAAATGTCCTTCCTCTTCTCCCGAACCTACCAGGCACCAGCAAATATCCGGTACCTTTGCAGCAATTTCCGGTAAAGCCTCAATCATCTGCTCAAATTTATTTTTGGACACCAACCTTGCAATGGAAAGAACAAGGGTTTTGTTATCCAGACCTCTGTCTTTTTTCCACTGATCCAGTTTTTCGGGTGGCCAGTTTTGGATCCCTGCATCAATCTTTTTCTGATCCAGCCCATTATTCATTCCCAGTATATTCTGCTTCGAAAATCCTTTGGCCCTAAGCATATTTACTTCTTTGTCCGTATAGACAAAAATATTCTTAAACAGGGATGTCCATTTCAATCTCAGCCATTCTGTATACTTGTTTGCCCCAAAGGAATGTGCCATCGTCCAAATTACCATTTTTTTTCCGGTAAAAGACAATATAATCCCCAGTAATATATTTGAGAAAATTCTAGGATTCCCATCAAGGAAAATAACATCAGCCTTTTTTATTTTCCCGACAGGCAAAAACTGGAAGGCCAGTTTCTCGTTTTTCAAGGACATGCATTTTACCAGATGTACTTTTTCTCCATATTTTTTGTGAATGGATTTTACATTAACTCCAGGAATGTTATCCTGACAATAAACAGTGACCTTCACACCTTCTTTATTCAAAAGCCTGTCGTAAAATCCCTCACGGTAGGTAGTGATCACATTCGTAATTATGGCTACTTCCATCCGATAAAACTTTTCTTATATAAAATAAAATGATAAACCAGTAACATGGTAAGGGTCTGATCCTGATAAAATGCTCCTGAAACCATACTGGAAGAAATTAACTGAATTAAGATGAGACTGATCCAGAAGTGAGGATGATCATCATGAATATTTTTATAACAGCACTTCAAAGCTGACCACAGTATATAAACCATCATCATTCCCCCCACAATTCCCAGGGCAATTAATGAATCCAGTATAATATTATGGGCATAGGCATATTCTCCATTCTTATTGAAAATAGCAAACTGATCGCCTATAAACGGGTGTTCATAGAACACTTTGAGGGCCTCCTCATGCAATAAGCTTCTTTCATCCGGGCCACTTCCGCTGATGGTTTCTCTCAGCCTGATCTCAATAACCGGAGAGATATCTCCCATTAATGACAATATGGGATCCTGCAGAAGGTAAATGACCAATAATAATATAACTGAAATACCAATCCCTGTCATAATATTCTTTCCCTTTGAAAAAAACCAGAAAAAAACCACCACTAAAAAGGAAAGTATAGGCCCACGGCTTCCTGAACGCAATAAACTGTAAACGGATAATATGAAAACCAATATAATCCCTATTTTCAACAACAGCTTATGTTTTTCTTTGAAAAGCATGAACAGTGACATATACATTCCCATTACCCCGAGATTACCATATGAAATGGTATTCAGAGCGACGTTGGCATCGGCTCTGTACTCATTGTCTGTATTACTGATGAGGGCCTGATTGGAGAACAGTGTTATTGTCAGAATGATAATTACGGATATATAAACAGCATAAAATGCTTTGTTTAAATCGATATATTTAAAACTTTTGATGGTGGAAACTAAAGCAGCCATACATATTCCGAAAATGTACAGCCAAAGCTGGGAAGTACCTTCAATGAAATAATCCGTCCTCAAAAAGTTGTCTGAGAATATCCTTACAATAAGGGCAAGCCAATAAATGATCAGCACGACCAACGGTAATGATTTGAAATCTGATATATTTCTGATATTGATATAAATAACCGCCAACATGATAGCAAGTGCTAAAGCACGGTAAGGCACGGTAATTGCCCTGGAAATATTCTCAAAATCCGAGGATGAAGGCAGAAATATAGTTGTTACCAACTGGTATCCTATGATACACAGGATAAAGCTGAGGGTACTTAAAAAAATATTTATTTTATGCGTTGCCAACTTAATATACGATTAGAATTTCGGAAGGTTATTATTTAAATATTGTTTCCCGTTTTTATTGTAAAACTCTAAAATCTGTTCATCATTCAGTTCTGCGACTTCAAAAGTATCGGATAATTCATAGACCCCGGTTTCTTTGGATTCCGGAAGTATATAGCGTAAGTTCTTTCTTAAATGAAAGATGATCCTGTCTTTCCAAGCCTGAAAATAATACAACTTAATTTTAAATCCGGATATATCCGGATTGCTTTCACTTTCTTTTGCAATGGTAGATTTGATACGATCTTTATAGGGGGTATCAAAAACCAGACACATCGCATAAAGATAATTATAATTAATTTTTTTTAACAGGTCTTTTTTTCGAAGTCTTTTGAGTGCCTGCAGCATAGATTCTGCATAGATGGTATAGCCGGACCAATAGAAGGGTACTTCCTTTGACCAGTTATCTGCCGTATCTTTCGGAAGATGCTTGAAGTTTGAAATTTCCCCAATATGCCTACCGCTTGCGCCCATTCCACCACCACTGGATTTTGAGTGTCCGGAAATAACATAAGGGATATCTATCAGAATATGGTTTCTTACATTGATCCCCAATGCAACAGCATTAGCCATATCCGGGCTGGGCCCAGGAAAAAAAGATCCTGTACTTTCTTTAATTTCCTTAAGTACTGATAGTTTAACAATTCCATGGTAAACCCTAGGAAGGTCTAGTATATCCGTTCCTCCACATTTCAGAAGCTTATCCATTTCTTCACGAGGCTTGATCTCAGTAATTTTACCTGAAACCGAGGTCTGTGTAAATTTACCTGAAAGCTTGTTCCCGTATAGTCTGGATTTGATATCCGGCCAAGAATATGAACCTTTAAGAGGCAATACTGAATCTATATTTTTCGATCTGATCTCTTTTACCAGATCTATAATGTATTTACTGAAAATATCATCATCTCCAATGAATGTCACATACTCCCCTGTTGCCTGGGATAGGGCAAGATCTGAATTATCTATTACCGAAATACTTTCTTTCACATAATTATAAATAATTCTGTCATCATTTAGGTTCTGAAGACTGTTGAAAAATTTTTTCTGAGCTTCATTATCATCACTATTATCCTGAATCACGAGCTGCACTTCCCTGCAATCCAAATCATGAAAATAATTGACCAGATATTCGAGATAATAATGCCTGTTCTTGGTAGGAACAATAATACTTAATATAGGGAATGTAGTATCTACTGTCATTTTTTAAAAAGTTTATGATTAAAAACGATCTTTTTCAGATTTATCTTTTCATTCTGCGGAATGAAGATCAGGAAATTGACCAGCAATGAGAATAATCCTATTACCGATAGTAATAAAAAGGAAAAGATCCTGCTGCCAAAAAAATACCTGGCAAGGAAGTAATGTGAAACAAATGTTATACATCCTGCCAAAATTAATGGCAACAATAAATCCTTAATACAAAACACTGCAAAAGGCTTTATATGTAAGAACTTTTTATTTATAAAATACAAATAAACGATTGTTGAAATAATTTGTACAGCTGCAAAAACCACTGCCACACCGTAAACTCCCCATCGTTCAGTAACCATCCAATATCCCGGGATTGCAATGAAAATACTGGCTATTCCCAGATAATTATTTATTTTGGTATAACCATTGGCAATGGCTATATTATAAGGTAATACGGAAAATGCCAACATGGAGTAAGCTATTACCATATATATTAAAACGTCCGCACTTTTTTCTGCAATAGTATGGTCCCCTGTCCATATCCATATGATTTCTTTTGCAAATACGGCCATCATCCCTACCACGCAAGAGATGATGACAGAGGTATAAAGATTGGTTATTTTAAATAATGATAAAGCTTCGGATCTACTACCGGAAGAAAATAATGCCGTGAATCGAGGTAATATAGCCGTAGCAATCGGATTGACGAGAACAGCAACACTTGTAGCCAAAGAAACGGCAAGGGTATAGTATCCCAATTGTTCTATTGGCAATAGTTTACTGATCGTCAATTTATCCAGTTGGGTATTGACCGCTGCTACAAGCGAAATAAGTAGCATTCCTCCAGCAAATTTCCATACATCCTTAATAACAGGTTTTTCTATTTTGAAGTTAAATGTTTTAAAGTAACCGCCATATAAGGCTTTTGCAACAGAAAATCTGAATAGCAATGTAAATATGATGGTAGATAGAGACTGCCACAAAAAGAAAATATAAAGGCTGGGGTTAAACAAAATAATTAGTACGACGACTCCATTCCTTATAATTCCCCAAAACATTTGCAGCAAATTGGCCTCCACCTGCTTTTCGAAACCCAGTAATCCCCCCATATAAAAACGAAGCAACATCTGAAATCCGAAATCAAAGCTGATTATCATAATAAACTTCGCCATATTGTCATTGCCTGACGTATGAAGCCAGTCTTTTGCAATGGTGGGGGCCAATAGAACAACCACTATGATGATGATACTTACAATAATCAGATAAATAGATTCCAGCGTTACAAAGGTGCGCACTTTATACTCATGGTCATGGTCATTTCTCGCAAATCCTCTTGATAAGGTAGCTGTAAGTCCGGAATCGAAAATAGCCATTATTCCAGCTATCACCAGTGTAAAACTAACGATGGAGTAGCTCTCAAAGCCCAGAAACTTAATGTAGAGCGGTATGAACAGGAAATTGGAAACAATGCTCCAGAATCGTCCTAAAAAATTGGCCAAAATATTCCTAAACATATTGTGTTTCATTATATAGCTTTTGATGACTTACCCAATATGTTCCAATGAATTCTTTCTTCTGTCAATACTTCATCATTACACAGGCTGGCCGTTTCAAATAGATTAATTGGGTAAAAACCTGGCTTTATTATTGTAAAGATATTTATATACCTTTCTTTCTAAAGCCGAATTTGATTTGTTGAATGTTTTATTAGTTAAGAAGAAAACTCCCTTATCACTATTATCCTTTTCATTTGTTGTAAAAATAACGCGATCATTTCCTTCCTCTAAAACCGTTTCGGAAGTATTTTTGTTTATACTGACTGCCGGATTTAGCTTAACAAAATCTTCAAGCCAGCCATTCAGCATTTCAAATTTTTCACTGATTGTCTTTTCAATATAAAAATTAGCTTTCTCCATTAATTTGGCAGGGCTGCCTGCATAAGCTCTTCCAGGCTCTGTATCTTTTGTAAGAACAGAATTGATCAAAGCGGTACTTTTTTTTCCTAAAGTAATTCCTGAACCAACAACACAACTGCCCACCAACCATACATCATCTTCAATAACGGTCTTTCTCATGGCATAAAGTGTACATCCTTCGATCTGTTCACCACTTGCCACATGTGTCCAGATTTGGGAATACATTCCTACCCTTACACCATTGCCAATATGCAAACCTCCGGTAGCATCCAGTATCGTATTTTGTCCAAACCAACAATTATGGCCTATTTCCATTTCTTTTTCAGCCATCATCAGCATATCGTTATGAAATACATTCCAGTCTCCGATACTTAACTTGCTATGTACAAATATCCTTGTATTATCATTGATAATATTATTATCTCCAATGGTAATTTTCGCATTCGGATCATTCCCAAGTATCTCAATTACTACATTTTTCCCGATCCTGTTAAATGCTCCTATTTTTACATTTGGATGGATCTGTGCTGTTTCGTGGATTTGATTATTGTCCATTAATATTAATGCTTTTTGATTATAGTAAAAAACTATAGCTTAACCCACCATCCCGAAGGAAGGGCTAAGAATTTAGAGTAGAATTCATTCACCCCCGGCAAATCTGTATATTCGCCAAATAAAGAGTATCTGTTATTATTCAGGTGCACTGTAGAAGCCCAAAAACCTTTATCCCGAAAATAATCCATCATCTCTTCTTTTTTCTCCGTAAACATCCCGAATACCCAATATATAGGATTGGAATCGGCTACATTTTTTATAGGAGTACATGGCAGATTTTCATTTTTCAGATACTCTGACCATTTCCTTGCATTTTCCCTCTGTTTTGCGAAGAGTTCAGGAAGAATTTCCATCTGCTTCAGGCCTATATATGAGCTTACCTCATTAGCGGTCGCTCCGTATCCCTGTATGGTAACATCATACTTTTCGCTGATCTCTCCTTTGGCATCCCTGAATAATGGTCTTTCTAATCCCAAGTCTCTTTTGATCTTAGCTTTTTCCACATATTCCGGATCTTTAAAAACAATAGCTCCAGCCTCCATTGCATTGGGAAGCCTTACGGCATGAAAAGAAATAACGGTAGCATCACTGCCACAATTCCCTACTTTATTTCCTTTATATTCCTGCCCCATACCATCTACACAATCATCAATGGTAAAGATACCATGCTGCCTGGCAATTTCATTGATCTCATCAATATAGCCCGCATATCCCAGATGCATATTGTGAAATATAGCCTTGGTATTTTTAGATATTTTCTGTTTTACACTTTCCGGGTCTAAAGTACCGGTTTCAGGATCAATATCTGCCCACATGATTTTTAAGCCTTTTGCAGAAAGGGGTTGTGTAGACTGTAAACAACACATAGGAGACATAATGATCTCGTCTCCTGCTGAAATATTCAAAGTATCTAAGGCAATATTTAATGCCGAGGAATATGAATTTACGATAAGCAGGGATTCTGTTCCTATAAATTCTGTAAGTTTCTGCTCAAAAAGCTTTCCCCATTTTCCGAAAGCCAGCTGCCCGGAATACAAAATCTCATTGACCCCGTCTGAAATACCTTCCGGCATATAGGGTTTAAATAAAGGAATCATAATTACCAGCCTTTTTTTATGGTATCTGCTATTCTCTCCCGATCTTCATCGGAAACCCACCATCCGCAAGGAATGTGAACCAGTTTTTCATAAAAGTGATCCATTCCCGGCAATTCTCTTTTAGATTCTGCAAAGATACTGTGCAGGTCATTTCTATGATGTAATGGTGATGCTGAAATATCATTCTCGGTCATCAAAGCTATAAAATCATCTCTGCGGTCTACCTTCATGGTATATAACCAGTATGAAGGTTCGGTATTTTTATTATAATTTACCAGTTCAATACCCTCTATACCTTTTAGAGCTTCATCATAAAATTTACCGTTTCCTATGTATTTTCCTAATACTTCTTCCAGATACTTCATCTGCACCAGGCCAATAGTAGCATTCACATTGTTCATGGCATATTTGTAACCTGTTTCGGTAATATCATTCTCCAGCCTGCTTTTCCCTTTATCTAATCCGAACCATCTCATCTTTTTGGCTCTTGGAAGCTGATCCGATCCTTTAAAGGTCAGAAAACCTCCGTCAACCGTGGTCATATGCTTTATAGCCTGAAGTGAAAAAATAGTATACGGAGAGTTTGACCCCACGTATTGTCCGTTATATTTGCTTCCTAAAGCATGAGCTGCATCTTCTATAATGGGAATATTAAATTCCTGTGAAATTTTGTTGAATTCATCCATATCGCAGACCATTCCTGCATAATGAACGAGGAGAATGGCTTTGGTCTTTTCTGTAATAAGTGATCTCACAGACTCTGGTGACAGCAGCCCTGAATTAGGATCTACATCACCCCATACCACTTTACCACCTACCATAGTAATGGCAACATTGGTAGGTTCGGCCGTCATAGGGGTACTTATTACCTCATCCCCAAATCCTACTCCTGCCAATAATAATGCTATATGAAGTGCATCTGTCCCCGAATGAAGGGCCAGTACATTCTTATTATCCAGAAAGTCTGCAAATTTTCTCTCAAATTCATATACAGGTTCTCCTTCTGCTATATATCCGCTGTACAGAATCTTCTCTACTTCTGGGATAAGATCTTCACGAGGAGGCAAATATGGTTTTACTATAGGTATCATATCTTATAAATTATAATCTGGCGTCTACAAATTCTTTGTCAATAAGCCCCTTCACATCATAGATCACTCTTTTCCCGTCATTCAGCGTTTTGAAATCATATTCTTTAAATTCGTCATGGGCAACAGCCAGCACGATCACTGAATATTGTGACAGATCCGGAGAGTCGGAAAGTAACTGAACGCCATATTCTTCATTCACTTCTTCTTTATTTGCCCAGGGATCATAAAGGTTAACCTCTAAACCGAACTGTTTCAGCTCAGAGTAAATTTCCACTACTTTTGTATTTCTCACATCCGGACAGTTTTCTTTGAAAGTAACTCCCAGAATCAGGGCTTTTTCACCTTTGATCTGCATTCCTTTCTGGATCATCAGTTTAACCACTTTTCCCGCAATGAACTGCGCCATCATATCATTCACACGTCTTCCGCTAAGAATAACCTGTGGATGGTATCCTAATTGGGTAGCTTTATGGGCCAGGTAATACGGATCTACTGAAATGCAGTGTCCTCCAACCAGTCCCGGCTTATATTTCAGGAAATTAAACTTGGTTCCTGCTGCTTCCAGTACTTCATTGGTATCTATTCCTACTCTGTCAAAAATGAGTGCCAACTCATTCACAAAAGAAATGTTGACATCTCTCTGGGCATTTTCAATGGCTTTGGAAGCTTCTGCCACTTTCAGGTTCGAAGCTTTATGGGTTCCGGCAGTGATAATTGTTTTATACAGGTTATCTACTACTTCTGCAATTTCAGGTGTAGATCCTGAAGTCACTTTTTTAATGGTCGTTAAAGTATTTACTTTATCTCCCGGAACAATTCTTTCAGGTGAATATCCTACAAAGAAATCTTCATTAAATACCAATCCTGAAACCTTCTCCAGAATCGGAACGCATTCTTCTTCCGTACATCCCGGATAAACTGTAGATTCGTATATTATGATATCTCCTTTTTTAATCACTTTTCCCAGCATTTCACTTGCTTTCAGCAAAGGGATGAGATCAGGTGAGTTAAATCTGTCAATAGGTGTAGGTACGGTAACAATAAAAACATTGGCATTACTGATCTCCTCCAATGAGGCTGATGCCTTATATCCTTTTGCAAAGTTGCTTTGCTTAGCTTCATTAATTACATTCGACAATAAATCCAAGTCTGCTTCCAGTGTATGATCTTTTCCTGAGTTCAGTTCTTCAATCCTCTGCGGATTAATGTCAAATCCATATACCGGAAAGTGTTTAGCAAATTCTAATGCTAAGGGAAGCCCCACATATCCTTGTCCAATAACTGCTATTGTATATTTCATTTAAGTAAGTTTATTTTTAATTTTTTCTAACCATTTTTGTTCTCTTGCATTATTGTATCCGTAGCCATATTTATTGCTATAGCCTAAATTTTCCCTGCTTACATCATTTAGTACAAATCCTACATTTTTGATCTTATTCTGATCGATATTGCTATTGGCAAATTCCAGCAATGCTTTTTCAGTATATTTCGATCTTGAAACATAAAGGGTAATATCTGCCAGATCTGATATAAGGAATGTATCTGTTACCAGCAACAACGGTGCTGTATCCAGAACTATATAATCATATTTAGGTTTTAATTCGCTTAAAAGCTTCTCGTAACGGCCGTTAGACAATAGTTCTGCCGGGTTAGGAGGAATCATCCCAGAATAAATAACATCCAAATGAGGATTGAATGAAGATATATGAATGATATCTTCTAATTTGGTCTGATCCGAGTAAAGGTATTCTGTAAGACCTTCCAAGCCTTTTCTGGAAGGATTATAACGCTGTAGCTGAGGGTTTCTGATATCTGAACCTATGATCAGAATTTTTTTGCTTGGTGTAGCCAGTGTTAAAGCCAGATTAACTGATGCAAAGGTCTTTCCTTCTCCTTTTACCGTGGAGGTTACAAAAACAACCTTTCCGTCTTTGGCATTATTACCGGAGCTGCTTTTAGGAAGCATAAAATTCATATTGGTAATAAGGATCCTGAACGCTTCCGCCATAGGGGTAATATCGTTGAGTTTAACGATATCAGAATCTCCGTTTTCAAGGCTCGGCAATTCAGCAATAACCGGGGCGTGAACAAGCTTTTCCAGATCATGCTTAGTAACAATCTTATTATTGAATAGTTCCTTAAGATAGATGATTGCAAACGGAATGATAAGCCCTATAACAAGTGCTGCCAGAAGTACCATTCTTGGTTTGGGAGACACTGGTATTCCGGAAGCATATGCCGTATCTATCACCCTGGCTTTAGGTGCCGTAATGGATTGTGCAATTGCCGTTTCTTCTCTCTTCTGAAGCAAGAGTAAGTATAAATTTTCTTTGATCTGCTGCTGTCTTTCTATACCTCTGAACATTTTTTCAATGGAAGGCAGCTTAGATACTTTATTTGAGATCTTATTCTGCTCGCCTAAATATTCGTTTCTGGCCAGCTCCAGCCCCTCTCTGTTTCTTTGCAGGTTTTGCACAATAGATGTACGCATGGTGTTAATCTGCTTGGTAACATCTACTACCGCAGGGTTTTCTGTGGTGGCAGATTCCAGTAATCTGTTTCTATGAAGGATTAATTGATTGTATGCAGTGATCCCTGAAATAGCTTCCGGGTTATTCAGACCTACATTAGCCGGCAAAACCTGAAACTGCCCCTGTCTTGATACGAAACCGATCAGTGCATTGGTCAATTCCAACTGGGCATCAATATCGAGCTGCTTGTTTCTGGCTGCTGCAGAGCTTTCAAGGCTTATTTTGGCTTCGGTTTCGAGATCCGTAAGATTATTTTTCGATTTAAAATCGGCTTTCTGGTCTTCTACCTGGCCTAATTCAACAGAAAGCTTTTTAATTCTTTCCTCTATAAAATCCAGGGTTTTTTTGGATTCTGAATTTTTATCAAGAATCGCATCGTTATTATAAGCAACAACCAAAGCATTCAGGACATCCTGAGCTTTTGATATCTGCGGATAGATCATCAATAACCTGAGTAATGTTGCGTCTTTATTAACCAGGCCTACATTTACGGCTCCCTGTATACTGTTTGTTCTCGCTTCTATGGATGAAATATACAGGTCAAGGTTATTAACATCTATTCCTTTGGTCTTAGCCGGATTGTAGCTCTTGTTTTTTGTAATGATGATATTGGCTACCGGTAAGTTTATTGTTTTCCCATAGGTAGTTACAATTTCTTTGGCAAGTTTCTCTGAGGTAATTACCAGTTTTTCTCCTTTTATCTCTAATTTGAAGAGGCCATTCGGATTATCTGGTTTTTCATTGATCACATTGACTTCTATAGGAGAGGTTTCTTTATAAAGCTCTGTACTTTTTACTCTGGTTTTTGCAACAATACTGGCCTGAAGATTTTTTGCAATCACTACTTCCCTGATCAGCTTCTTGGATTTAAGAATCTCTATTTCATTGGCAATACTATTTGTTCTCAGCCCTCCAAAACCTGACAGGTCCGGCAATATTCCCAAATCACTTCCCGTCGCCGGAGAAGCCCCTTTGGAGTCTTTTATAAGGATGGTTGTTTGCACTTCATATATAGGAGTCATAAATTTCAGGGCAATAAAGCCTATTATTAAGGATAATATGGCACTGATAATAAACCAAGGCCATTTTCGGACATATGGTTTTATGATCTCGCTGAGAATAATATTGTTTGAATTATTATTTCCTGCTTCAGAAGATGGTGAAGAGTGGTATCTGTTTTCCATTAATCTTTTTATTTCGTGAATAAGCCTATCACTACTGCTACAGCAGTAACTGCTATTGATATGGCCGTTAAATACAGACCGGTATTCGGGTTTTGTTTTGCCAGAGTATCTTTTGTATTATTGGAGTACACCATTATGGCATCACCCTGCTTTAAATTATAATAAGGAGAATTAATCAGATTGGCATCCTGCAGATTGATTCGCCCATGCGTAACCTTACCGTCCTCAGTCCTCACTATTAATACATTGTCTCTTTTTCCGTACATGGTGAGATCGCCTGCCAGACCAAGCGCATTAAATATGGTGGCCTGCCCGTTGGTGATGGTATAGTCTCCCTGTCTGTTAACTTCTCCTAAAACCGTAATTTTAAAATTGGCCAGTCTGACGTTTACTGTAGGATTAATTATATAACGGGTCATTCTGTCTCTCAGTTCGTTTTTAAACTCTACTAATGACTTTCCGGTAGTACTTAGCTTTCCTAATACCGGAAAATCTATATCTCCTTCAGTATCCACCGTATATGTTGGTCCGGAAATGGTAGTAGTTCCCTGTGAAGGCGTATTGCCTCCGGCCATTGTATTGGGCTGTACGATTTCTGACGAAGAATAGTTTTGGTTAAATGGCTTTACAACATCCATATCTTTTGCTGTAATCAGAATAACCAATTGATCCCCCACCTGTATCGTAGAATTTGAATTTCTTGATGATGCTTCTATGGCTGCCTGTTCTATATTCTGCATATAGTTCAGATCATTTTGAGCATTTTGATTGGTTTTACATGAAACCAATAAGAATACAAGTAATATTGCCAGTATTTTACTCTTCATATTTTTAAGTTGTGCAAATATACGTTTCTATTTTTCTATTTATCTAATATCTCATAGACAGAGTTATTGCTCCTGAATTCAGGAACAATCGTTTTCAGGATCCTTACGATCTCTACCTTATCCCTTCTTATCGATGCTTTAGTAATAAGATTCACCAGGGATTCTATTTCAAAAAACTCCATACTCGGATCTTTGGAGATCATAATCTTATCATTATGGGTAGGAAGTGTCTTCGCATTATCACTTAACAGCTCTTCGTACAGCTTCTCACCCGGCCTTAACCCCGTATAGATAATTTTAATATCTATATTAGGCTCAAATCCTGACAGTTTTATCATTCTGGTGGCCAGATCCAATATTTTTACGGGCTCTCCCATATCAAAAACAAAAATCTCACCTCCTTTCCCCATGGTTCCTGCCTGTAAAACCAATTCACAGGCTTCAGGAATAGTCATGAAGTACCTTACAATATCCGGATGAGTAATGGTAATCGGACCTCCTGCTTCAATCTGTCTTTTAAAATGAGGAATGACCGAACCATTTGATCCTAATACATTCCCAAACCTTGTAGTTATAAATTTAGTAGTATTTCCATCTACATTCTGTAATGACTGTACAAACAATTCTGCAGCACGCTTGGACGCCCCCATTACATTAGTAGGATTCACGGCTTTATCTGTAGAAACCATGACAAACCTGTTCACATTATATTTACTGGACAGGGTGGCAATATTTTTGGAACCCAAAACATTGACCAGTATGGCCTCATGCGGATTCTCCTCTACCAACGGAACATGCTTATAAGCTGCAGCATGATATACCATTGAAAAATTATGTGTTTGGAATAGGGGTTCTATCCTATGCTTGTTCGAAACATCTGCCAACACAAATTTGAATCTGATATGAGGGAACTTCTCCTTCATTTCAAGCTCAATATCATACAACGGTGTTTCTGCCTGATCCAGTACAACAATCAGAGAGGGATCGAACTGGGCTACCTGTCTTACGATCTCGCTTCCAATAGAACCTGCTCCGCCTGTTACGAGAACAGCTTTATTGAAATGCCTGCTTTTTACCTCCTCATTCTCAATCTTAATAGGCTTTCTGTTCAGTAAATCTTCGATCTGAAGATTTCTGATAGAACCTCCCAAATCGCTGTCCCTTAATTTCTGTACGGACGGGGCCTTGAAAATATGCAGGTCTTTTTCTAAAAACAAATTCACCCATGAGTTCATTTCATCTTTAGACATCATTTCTTTTATAATCAATACTCCGTCAACAATAAGGTCTTCTTTTGTATTATCTTCAATTTTTTTCTTCTCATAGATGGGTTTTCCCAATAAAGAAGCTCTTTTTGAGTCGGTTCTCTGGGTAAGGAAACCTACGACCTGATAAGGCAGGCTCGGGTTATCTAAAATGGCTCTTGCGATAGCTATAGACTGCTCGTCTATTCCCAAAACCAAGATCCTTTTCTTTAAGGTACTTCTCCTATATTCCCTTACTATATGAAAGAATTCTTTCACATAAAGCCTAAAAAGAAACAATCCCATAAAGGAAACGATAAAGTATAGGATAAGATATGGAGTAAGTATGAATTTCCCGCCTGTGATCCAGAAGTAAGTAATATTTATAGCGCCTACTACCATCATTGTAAAGAAACAGGAGATCAACAGTTTAAAAAGATCGATAAATGTTGAATGCCTTATAATTCCTGCATATGTCTTGAAAATGTACATAAACACAGTATTGATCAGAATAATAAAAGCAAAGACTACACTTTTATCCTTATGATAAATAAATTCCTTCTGGGTGATCTTCTCGATAATATAGGTAGAAAGGAATAAGGATATAACCAGAATAATAATATCTATTACAAGTATTATCCATCTGGGAAGATATCTTACATCCGAGAGATTGACAACGTTATCTCCTCCAAATATTTTTCTTCTAAGAGAATTGTACATTGTCTTTATTTGTGTTCATGTTTAATATGCTATTAAGTCTTACTTTATAAAAAAAACAGTGTTGCTATAATCATGCAAAATTAAAATAAAATTTTATCTATACTTTAAATTTAAAACAAATTAATGCCCTACCATAGATTTTCCAGAACCTTTGCAATCCTATCTTTGCAACCCTCAGTTAAATTGGTTCCTGATGGGAGGCACAAACCATTGTCAAAAAGCGTACCAGAAAGATCATTTCCAAAAAAATCATATGCGCAATATAATGGCTGCAGATGCATTGGCTTCCACAAGTATCTGGTTTCTATATTATTTTCTGAAAACTTTTTCCTCACCTCTTCCTTTGAAGTACCACTCTCTTTTTTTATCAGAATCGTATTTAACCAATAATTGGAATAAAAATCATCATCAGGTTCAGAGAAAAGTTCAATATTTTCAATTTGAGCTATCTTTTCCCGGTAAAAATCATGGTTTTGTCTTTTTTGGTCAATTCTTTCATTTAAAATTTCCATCTGTCCGATTCCGATGCCGGCTAAAATATTGCTTATCCGGTAATTGTATCCCTGTTCGGAATGGCTGTAATACTCTTTGTTCTCTTTCGCCTGGGTCGCAAGGAAAAGTGCCCTGTTTTTATAATCCTCATTTTTTGAGACCAGAATCCCGCCTCCGGACGTGGTAATGATCTTGTTCCCGTTAAAACTAATCACCGACAGGTCTCCAAAGGTACCGCTGAGCTGTCCTTTATACCTGCTTCCTAATGCTTCCGCACTGTCCTCAATAACAGGGACCTCATATTTTCTGGAAATTTCGAGTATCTCATCAGCCTTAAAAGGCATTCCGTATAATGAAACCGTAATGATAGCCTTGGGCTTTTTGCCTTTTTGAAGGGAAGATTTAATGGCATCCTCCAGAGCATTGGGGCACATATTCCAGGTATCGGCCTCACTGTCTACAAATACGGGAACTGCTTTTAAATACAGGATAGGATTGGCTGTGGCCACAAACGTAAATGACTGGCAAATGACAATGTCTCCTTCTTCAACATTCAACAGTTTCAATGCTAAATGGATAGCGGCTGTACCAGATGACAAAGCCGTTACAAAAGAATTATTCCCCAGATAGTTCTCCAGGCATTCCTCAAATTCATCTATATTGGAACCATATTGAGAAATCCAGTTGGTATCAAATGCATTCTGTATATATTTTAACTCACTTCCTCCCATATGCGGAGGTGAAAGCCAGATTTTCTGTTCCTTCAATCTCTATTTATGTTTATTCAAAAATATCATTTATTTTTTCATATTCAAAACCTTTACTTATCAAATACTTGATGGTTTTGGATTTTTTCTGGTACTCTTTTAGTCCTTTCTGCTTAGCGTAATAGTCTTCGAATTTTTTTTTCAGGGTCTTCTCATAATCGCGTTCGTCTATTTCATCGAAACATTTGTTGATCAGTTTTTCCGAAACATGTTTTTGCTTCAGGTAAATACGGATCTTGTTCCGGCCCCAGTGTTTCATGTAAAACTTTCCTCTTATGTAGCTCCTGGTAAATCGTTCTTCATTCAAATAATTTTCTTTCAGGAGATATAAAATGATTTCCTCCTTAGCTTCCGGGATCAGTATGAATTCCTTCATTTTCTGCTCTACTTCAGCATGGCAACGGTCTTGGTAGACACAATAGTTGACCAGTTTTTGCCTGATCTCCTCAAAAGTGAAAGATTTCTTTTCCATCGTATAAAAAAAGAATGAGCACCAGCCCATTCTTTCTATATTAATTTTGATCCGTATTAATAGTTAAATAAAGCCTTGCCTTCCATCAGTTCATTAACCTTCTTTCTTACGGAAGCAAGAACTTCTTCATTTTTTATGTTATCTACCACTTCGGAGATCAATCCTGCAATAGTATCCATATCCTGCTCCTTCAGGCCTCTCGTTGTAATTGCTGCTGTCCCCAGTCTGATCCCGGATGTTGTGAACGGTGATTTATCATCAAAAGGAACCATATTTTTATTACATGTTATATCTGCCAATACCAGTGCTTTTTCCGTTTCTTTCCCATTTACCCCTTTATTTCTGAGGTCTACCAGCATCAAATGATTATCCGTCCCGCCGCTTACGATATTGAAACCCCTGTCGATCATTGCTTTTGCCAAAGCCTGAGCATTGGATCTCACTTGCTTTGCATAAGTTCCGAACTGACTGTCTAAAGCTTCACCGAAAGCTATTGCTTTACCTGCAATAACGTGTTCCAACGGACCTCCCTGAATTCCCGGGAAAACTGCTCCATCCAATACCTGGCTCATCATTTTGATCTCTCCTTTCGGAGTTTTGTGGCCATAGGCATTTTCAAAATCTTTCCCCATCATGATCATTCCTCCTCTTGGCCCCCTTAACGTTTTATGGGTAGTAGTGGTCACCACATGGCAGTGCTCGAATGGAGAATTCAATAATCCTTTTGCAACCAGACCGGCAGGATGAGCAATATCAGCCCAAAGGGTTGCCCCGATCTCATCAGCGATCTCTCTGTATTTTGCATAATCCAGGTCTCTAGAATAAGCTGAGAAACCTGCGATCATCATTTTTGGTCTTTCTCTGAGGGCAACTTCTCTCATCTGATTATAATCAATAAGTCCGGTCTCTCTTTCTACTCCGTAAGAAACCACTTCATACTGAATTCCGGAGAAGTTAACGGCCGAACCATGAGTCAAATGTCCTCCCATAGACAGATCCATACCCATAATTTTATCTCCGGGCTTTAAAACCGCAAGATAAATAGCTGCATTGGCCTGAGAACCGGAATGCGGCTGAACATTTACATATTCAACCCCGAAAAGCTCTTTTGCCCTGTTGATTGCTAAAGTTTCAACCTCATCTACTACTTCACATCCTCCGTAATACCTTTTTCCGGGGTATCCTTCTGCATATTTGTTAGTCAATACACTTCCCATTGCTTTCATTACGTTCTCAGAAACAAAGTTTTCTGATGCTATAAGCTCCAATCCATGGGTCTGTCTTTGTCTTTCTTTTTCAATAAGGTCAAAAATAATATCCATCTAATTATAAGTTTTGAGATTTTCACCCCAAATGTACGGAATTTTCATCCAGGTTTCAGCATAGGGAAATATGATTTTGGAATTAAAATCAGGAAAAGTAAGGGTCTTTCTAAAATTTATCAATTTTATTTTTTGCAGTGTATCTGAAAGGAATTCATACCCTGCAGAGATGCTTACAGCATGACAGGATAATTTTTACAGAAATTATAAAAATATACATCCTCTTAAAAATCCTCCTCCGCAAGCTCTTTATTTACCATAGCACCGGTAAAATTCCCTTGGGATACCGCATTGGCTACAGACCTCATCATCGTCACATTATCACCACACGCAAAAACTCCCGGAACATTCGTTTTCTGCATGGGATCAACTTTTATAAAGCCATGCTCCGTCATTTCACAACCCAGATCTTCCGAAACATTTAAATTTTGCAGGAAAGGTATTTTAGCATATAAAACTTTCAACTGAAGCTCTTCTCCGCTTTTAAAAACTACTTGTTGGATCCGCCCTTCCTGATGTTCGATCCTTTCAATTTCACCTTCTTCAATATGAATGTTATTTTGGTTCAGTTTTTTAATCTGTTCATCAGTCAGGGTAGATTTTCCATTGGTCAGCAGGGTTAATTTTTTGGTCATATTAAAAATGAGCTTTGAGAAATCGAAAGCAATATCTCCGTTGTCCATAATTCCTGTCACTTCATTTTTCACTTCATAACCATGACAATACGGGCAATGCAGAACAGAAATTCCCCAGCATTCATCAAATCCCGGAATGTCAGGTTTCAGGTCTTTGATCCCGGTTGCTATGATCAGCTTTCTGGCATAGAACTTTTCATCTGACCGTGTTATCACTTCAAAGCCTCCGGAATGTTTCAGAGCTTTCAAGACTGTTCCACTATGAAATTGTACGGTATCATATTTCTCAACCTGCTCTCTGGCCAATGTACTTATTTCCTCTGGAGTCTTACCGTCATGAGTCAAAAAATTATGTGAGTGAGGTGTTTGCCTGTTACAAGGCAGCCCACTGTCAATGATTAAAACACTCCTTAAAGATCTTCCCAGTGCCATTCCTGCTGAAAGGCCTGCATAACTCCCTCCTATTATAATTACCTCAAAGTTCTTGCTTTCCATAACTGAATATTTTTGTTTACAATGAATTGTCAATAATGAATGAGTCAATTTCCCGTATTACTCATTATTCATTGCCTATTACTTATTTTATATGATGGACAAAGTTAAAACAAATTCTCACTAATGCGACAATATCGCAATAATAATTTTTATCTTTGCATATGGCCAAAAGGAATACAAAAGCAAAACAGCTGATCTTAGACTCTTTAAAAAACACAAGATCGGCAATCAGTCAGGAAGTTCTGCAGAAAGAATTGGGTGAAACGGTAGACAGGGCTACCATTTACAGGGTTTTAAACAGTTTCTGTGAAGACGGCATAATTCATAAAATATTGAGCGATGACGGAAAATATTATTTTGCCGTTTGTATGAATTGTTCTGAAAAAGCCCACAAGCACAATCATTTTCATTTCAGATGCTTACAGTGCGGAAAAATTGAATGCCTTCCCAATGAGATAGAGGTTAAGCTGCCGGAAGGTTACAGGTCCGTTAATTTCAACGGATTTATTTCCGGGTATTGCTCAGGCTGTTCATAATTTTACTTATTCTCTGAATAGTTTTATCGTATAATCCAGAAGTTCCGTTCCTCCGGTCTTACCATGCCCCGGAATAATGATCTTAGCTTCCGGATAGGCTTTTTTCACCTTTTCCACGGTTGCCGGCCATGCATTTACATTGGCATCTTCAAGGTTTCCTTTGGAAGCTCCGGCCTCTTTGATCAGGCATCCGCCAAACATCGCATTCTCAACAGGAAAATATCCTACCACATTATCTTTCGTATGTCCTTCTCCGTAAAATGTGGCATATACCTTTTGCTTTCCTACATTGAGTGTCAAAGCATCGTCGAAGCCGTGATCCGGTACATTGAAGCCTTTTTCCTTGGCAAAACCGATCGTTTTGTTGCTGGCATAGGACGGAATCTTATTCTTACTGAATTCTTTCAGTCCTCCTACACAGTCTTCATGAAAATGGGTCGGAATAACCGCATTTATTTTAGAATGCAGGTTATTTTTAATCCATGAAATCAATTCCCCGGAACTCTTATCATCTACCGGAGTATCAAAAATTACGGTCTCATTCCCGTCTTTTACAATCATTCCGTTGCAGGGAACTTTCCCGAATGTTTCGGAATTAAAATAGGAAATATGCTGGTAAACATTCTTTGAAAGCTGTGTAATGATAAGGTCATCTGACTGATACAGGATTTTGCCATCTCCCGCAGCGGATTTCTGAGAATTACAGCTTAAAATAAACAGGACTGATAATAGAAACAGAAATTTGGATACTGACTTCATATAGATTTTTTATCTGTAACGAAAGTATAGAATCTTTCAAAAAAAATCGCAATATAAGAGAGTTAATAAAGTGTTAAGATTCCTTCTAAATGATACAAGTGTATTTTTAAAATATAATTCAATAAAAAATCCCGGGAAAACAAACTCCCGGGATCCAGATTAATTATAGTTTTAGTTTATTATTTTTTCTTTTCTTTGAGCTCTTCCTTATCTTTATCAGATGGATTCCATACTTTCACTTCGGAGTCTTTGGTAATTCCCGATCCCGGAAGGATCTGTACATTGATCCCGTCACTGGCTCCTAATTTCACATATACTTTTTTAAATTTCCCATCCTGCTGTTTTACTTCAACAAAAGGCTTATCTTTTCCGTTGCTTTTCTCATACTGGACAAGAGACTCATCCAGCAGCAAAGCGTTTTTCTGGGAAGTCAGCACAATTTCCCCGTTAGCGGAGAATCCTGCTCTGATGTATTCATTATTCGGGTTATAAACATTCCCTTCCACAGGGAATTTTATGGTCCCGTTATTATCTTTTCCTTTAGGCGCGATCATGGTCAGCTTTCCCGGGAAAGTTTTGTTCTGTAAAGCACCGATCACGATATTCATATCCATTCCCTGCTTCAATTTCCCTGCCTGGGCTTCATCTATCTCACCCTGGAAAATCAATGAATTAAGGTCGGCGATAGAACAAATAGTAGTTCCTGCATTGAAAGAGTTGGCCTCAATCACTTGGCTTCCTACTTTTACAGGCACTTCAAGAACGGTTCCCGAAGCCTTGGAACGGATCTGGGTGGTTGCTAAACCCTGTAATTCAGGAGTTGCTCCTGTTTTTACGATCTGTAACCTTTTTTGTGCTGTCACTAATTGCTGTCCTGCATTTTTAACGGCCTGTTGCGTTGAGAACAATTGTTGCTGGGAGTTCAGGTACTCCTGTTTGGAGATCACTCCCTGACTGTATAGTTTTTGCTGCATGGCAAACTGCTTCTGCATATTATCCACATTCATCCTGGCATTGCTGATCTGAAGCTGGGCATTCTGAACATCCTGCTGGGCATTGTTTACTTCGGCAACATTCGGGATGATCTTTACAGTAGCGATCAGCTGTCCTGCGGTTACCTTATCTCCTTCATCTACCAGAATCTTATCAATGATCCCTGCAATATTGGGCTTAATCTCAATTTCTTCTTTAGGAATGATTTTTCCTGTGGCCATCACCTTATCATCCATATTCTGAATGGTAGGTTTCCGGGTAAGGAAAGCTTCACTTTCTTTAGAATTGGACTTGATAAGATATCCGACCCCTGAGAATAATGCCACTACAAATAAAAGCCCCAAGAGTATGTAAACGGCCTTTTTCCAAGTGAATTTCTTTTTCATATATCTAGTTTATTTTTTTATTTAAATGATTGAAGTATTGAATGATTTAAAAATTAAAACTCATAATCATCAACTCAAAACTTATAACTTTTACTCTGTCCTTAATGCCTCGATCGGGCGTATCTTCACCGCCCTTTGTGCCGGGATCATCCCGATAATAAGCCCCAACAGCACCATTACTGACATCGCCGCAAAAACATTCCCGTAGTTGACCGTAGGATTGTAAAACGGGAACGAGTCCTGATTCTGTGTCGCTGCACTCAGGATCATCAGGACAAAAATCCCAAAAATAAATCCGAGCAATCCGGAAGAGAGGGTGATCACCACACTTTCCAGCAGGATCTGGTTCCTTACTTCTGCGGGTTTTGCCCCCAGAGCCCTTCTGATACCGATTTCTTTGGTTCTTTCTTTTACGGTGATCAATAAAATGTTTGAAATGGCAATTACGCCCGCAAGGATGGTCAACGTTCCCACAATAATGGTGAGAAGCTGCATTCCGCTTAAAAATCCGGTCAGCTTTCCGAATTCTTTTCCGAGGTTGAAAGTTCCGAAGGCATTGGTATCTTCCGGTGAAACTTTATTTTTGGTTTTAAGCTCAGCCTTTACTTTATCCTCCACTACATTCAGATCTGCAGTAGGTTTCCCTACCACTGCAAAGAATCCTACCTTGTCTCCGTTATTATACATTTTGGTAAATGTGGAAAGAGGAATAAAAACGGTCTGATCACTTTCCATTCCGCCTCCTTTTTTCACCCTGAAAACTCCGATCACATTAAAGAAAATTCCTTTTATATTGATTGATTTACCGATCGGGTTTTCATTCTTTTTGGAATCAAAGAAGTTTTTATATACTTCTTCTCCGATCACGGCTACATTTTTATTCATTGAAATATCCGCATCATTCAGATATCTTCCGAAGATCAGTTTTTTCTCCGAAATCTTGTTTCCTATAGGGTAATCTCCGTTCAGGGTATAGGTTGCAGATTTTCCGTTCCTGGACATCTGCTCTCCCGGGCTCCCGAAGTTTCCTCTGGAATTCTGAGGAGAAATGTAATCTATTTCCGGGATTTTCCGTTTCAGAAGCTCCATATCGCTCAAATGCAGGTCCATCTGCCTTCCTTTTGGAAATCCTTCATACGGAATGGAGGTATTCTGAGCCCAAAGGAAAATGGAATTCGTAGCAAAACCGGAAAACAGCTTATCAAAACCGTTCTCCATTCCTTTGGCAGCTCCAAGCAGACTTACATAAAGGAACATCCCCCAGCCTACGCCTATCATGGTAAGGAATGTCCGAAGCTTATTATTCCTTAATGAATAATAAATTTCCTGCCAGGTATCTTTTTTAAATATGATGTTCACTTCTCTTAAATTATAAGTTATAAATGATAATTGATCGTTAATTATTAACTCAATTTTCAAATTCTCTCATTACCACATTTTCAAATTTATTCTACTCTTAATGCTTCTATCGGTTTAATTTTCGAAGCCCTGTAAGCCGGAACAAACCCTGCGATCAGCCCGGAACAGACCAAAGCTATGAAAGCAGCAAAAATAGCTCCCCAACCCACATTAGGGTCTTTTATAAAAAATTCTTCCAGGCTGTCTCCTATTAAACTGAGTGCCAATACGCCCAGTCCTACTCCTACGAATCCTGAAACAACCGTAATCAGAACACTTTCCTGAACGATAAGGGCTACAATACTTTTCGGTTTAGCTCCTATAGCCTTTCTTACTCCTATCTCCTGGGTTCTTTCTTTTACAATATACACCATAATATTACTGATCCCGATAATCCCCGCCAACAGAGTCCCAAGACCAATGAATGATACAATGGCAGTAATAACAGCCAAAAACATAAAGGTTTCATTCATATTCTGGGCATTGTTCCATACACGGACTCCGTTTTCATCATCCGGCGAGACATTTTTTCTGGATTTTAATCTGTTTTTCAGCTCATCCCCATATTTTATGGCCTCCTGCGGGGTCAGTTTTTCGTTATAGGCAATATATACCGTACTTACCGTATCAGAACCCTTTTTCATTTGCTGCAGGGTGGTGATAGGAATTGTGATATGTCTTTCATCCCAGTCACCCCCGTCATCCGAAAACACTCCCACAACTTTAAACATGGTTCCGTTGATATTCAAGTCTTTTCCTATCGGGCTTCCGTTCTTGATCAGATCCCTCTGTACCATTCTCCCTATCACTGCCACATTCTGCTTTCTTTCCAGATCAGTTGGGGTAAGGTAACGTCCTTCGAGCAGTTTTCTGTTCTCGATGAATTTTTCTTCAGGACCAGCGCCATTAATCTGATAGCTGCCACTTTCTTTTCCATACTTTACGAGTAAACCGGATTGGTATCTCGGGGTAGAATAGCCTACTTTTTCTTTATCCAGATTCACCAGGAAGTCATAGTCTTCATTGTTCATACTGACATCCCTGTCACTTTGAAGACCATTATATGCGATGGTAGTTCTTCCCGTAAATATAGAGATCAGATTCTGGGCATCTCTTGCGAAACCTGCCGTAAAAGCATTCTGCAATCCTTTACCGATCCCGAAAAGAACAATAAAAATGAATAAACCCAAAGCTACCGTAAACCCTGAAAGCACCGTCCGCAATACATTACTGCGGATAGAACTGAATATTTCCTGCCAACGATCAAGGTCAAACATAGTTTTCTAATATTAAATATTAAAAGATTGAAAAAATTCAAAGATTAAAACCTCCCTAAATTTTCAAATGATTTCATTTTCAAATTCTCAAATTCTTACAAAACCACCTGCTTTATAAATTCATCACTTTCTATAATCCCGTCTTTCAAAACGACATTCCTTTTTGTTTGTGCTGCCACATCAGGCTCGTGGGTCACGACAATGATAGTTTTTCCTTCATTATTGATCTGTTGAAGGAGTTTCATGATATCATGGGTTGTTTTGGAGTCTAATGCTCCGGTAGGCTCATCCGCAAGAACGATCTTAGGATTTGTGATCAGCGCTCTTGCAATAGCTACCCTTTGTTTCTGGCCTCCGGAAAGCTCATTCGGAAGATGCCCCGCCCATTGGGCAAGCCCTACTTTTTCCAGATATTCCATTGCTTTCTGGTTGCGCTCTTTTCTCGGCACATTCTGATAATATAATGGGAGTGCCACATTTTCCAAAGCAGTTTTATATCCTATCAGGTTAAAAGACTGGAAAATAAAACCCAGAAACTGGCTTCTATACTCTGCTGCTTTTACTTCAGACAAATGCTCGATCGGCACATTGTCCAATTCATAGATCCCGGAATCCTTTTCATCCAGAATACCGATAATATTAAGAAGAGTTGATTTTCCGGACCCCGAACTTCCCATGATGGAAACAAACTCGCCTTCATCAATATTGAGATTAATTCCCTTGAGAACGTGCAGCTTACTTTTCCCGGTATCGTATGACTTATGTAAATCCTGAATTATTAACATTAAGTGATGTCTGTATTATATATCCAATAAGTAGAAAGTATGTCCGTTTTGTTACGGGGAATAAAAATTTCTTTAATTAAATTAATGTTTAATTATATAATCCTCTATTTATAATATTTTACGATATACCGTTTAACCATAACTCCTCAATTATATGCATTTTTCCATAATAATTGTATTCAGGCCCATATCAGAGCAAGTTTCATGTAAATGTGGAAAACTTTTGCTGTTAAAACTCAGCCAATTAGTGTTTAGCCCTTTCAAAATCAGTTCGGGTTTTCTAACTTTGTGCTTGCACGCAACAAAAAATAAAAACACTTTTCTTGTGAAAAACTTTTAAGCTTAAGTTTCAACAAATCAGATTGTTAATTGTTTTTTGAACTTTATCCACATAGATCTAATTATTTAATTTTAAAGACATTTTTAGTATGGGAATTTTTGATAAGAGAGTAAGTTACAAGCCATTTGAATACCCTGAGGTCCTTCAGTTTGTAGAAGCCATCAACAAATCATTCTGGGTACATTCTGAAGTGGATTTTACTGCAGACGTTCAGGATTTTCATTCACAACTGGAACCGCATGAGAAACATGCCGTAAAAAATGCACTTTTGGCCATTGCGCAGATCGAAGTATCCGTGAAGACATTTTGGGGGAATTTATACAATCACCTTCCGAAGCCTGAATTCAATGGACTGGGAGCCACTTTTGCAGAATGTGAATTCCGTCACTCTGAGGCCTATTCCCGTTTACTGGAAGTATTAGGATATAACGAAGAGTTCCTGAATGTAGTGGAAATTCCTGCGGTAAAAAAGAGGATCGATTTCCTGTCAAATGTTCTTAAGCATGCGAATTCTGCAACTCCTAAAGAGTATGTTTCTTCTCTTTTATTATTCAGCATCCTGATCGAGAATGTATCGCTTTTCTCACAGTTTGCTATCATCCTTTCTTTCACAAGATTTAAGGGATATATGAAAAATGTTTCTAATATCATTGCATGGACTTCCGTAGATGAACAGATCCACGCGAATGCGGGAATTTACCTGATCAATAAGATCCGTGAAGAACAACCCGGCTTATTGACTGATTCTGACATTGAGGATATCTACACTCTGGTAGATCAGTCTGTAGAACTGGAAGGCGAAATCTTGGACTGGATCTTCGAACTGGGAGAATTAAGCGTTTTCTCAAAAGAAGACTTGCTAAACTTCATGAAGTATCGTGTTGATGACAGCCTGAAGAAGATCAACATGAATACACGCTACAATGTTTCTCCTGAACAATACAGGCCGATGGTTTGGTTCGAGGAAGAGGTTTTTGCAAATTCTCTGGATGATTTCTTTGCTAAAAGACCGGTGGATTATACGAAGCACGATAAGAGTATTACGGCGAACGATCTGTTTTAATTGAGTTGAGGACGCGAGCGAAGCGAGCGTCAAAGCAGATAGTATTAGCGATGTGTCATGCTGAGCTTGCTGAAGCATCTCTTTTAAAACAAAGTTTAAACTTAATATCCTTAAAAACTTAACCAAAATTTTTAATGGTTAAAATTTAAAACATTAAGAAGCAATTGAGAAATCTAAGAAAGTTAAGAGATCCTTCAAAATAACAAACCAGCCGGAGGATAAAAAAGATAACATGATTAATGTAGTAGTAACTTATACCGTAAACCCTGATTTTGTTTCAGAAAATAAAGTCAATATTCAGAAGTTTCTGGATGATTTCAAAAAACTGGATCCCTCCACATTTGAATATAAGGTATATGTAAAAGAAGACGGGATTACATTTTTACATTATTCCAATTACATGAATGAAGAAATTCAGCACGAGGTTTTGAATGTACCCTCTTTTAAGGAGTTTCAGAGATTAAGGGACGAAAGCGGACTGAACGGTTCGCACAAAGTGGAAATTTTACAATCACTATAGCAACAAAATTCCCGGATAAGATAATATTCAGGGATTCGAAAATATAAACAACTATGGAAGAACAAAGCACACATATATGGTGGCTCAATGAAGAGTCTGAGCAGATGCTGAACCGTGGCTACCTGCTGAAAGGAGAAACAGTGGACGGAGCCATCGACAGGATTACGACCGCAGCAGCAAAGAGGTTATATAAGCCTGAGCTTCAGCCGGCTTTCAAAGAAATGATCACAAAAGGATGGATCAGTTTCTCTTCCCCTGTATGGGCAAATATGGGAACCCAAAGAGGGCTTCCTATCTCTTGTTTTAATGTTCATATCCCTGACAGTATTGAAGGAATTACCCACAAAATGGGCGAAGTGATCATGCAGACGAAGATCGGAGGCGGAACTTCAGGATATTTCGGGGAACTTCGTAACAGAGGTACCGCCGTAACGGATAACGGAAAATCTTCGGGAGCCGTTTCTTTCATGAAGCTCTTTGATACTGCTATGGATGTGGTTTCACAGGGCGGTGTAAGAAGGGGGGCTTTTGCCGCTTATCTGGATATTGACCACGGGGATATTGAAGAATTTTTATCTATAAAAGATATCGGAAGCCCTATCCAAAACTTATTTACGGGCATTTGTGTTCCGGATTACTGGATGCAGGATATGATCGACGGGGATATGGATAAGCGTAAAACCTGGGCAAGAGTACTGGAAAGCCGTCAGCAAAAGGGCCTTCCGTACATCTTCTTTACAGATAATGTTAACAGGAATAAGCCACAGGTTTATAAGGATCTGGGATTACCTGTAAATGCTAGTAATCTTTGTTCCGAGATCATGCTTCCTTCTTCTATGGAAGAGTCATTCATCTGCTGCCTGTCTTCTATGAATTTAGAACTGTATGATGAGTGGAAAGACACCAATGCCGTAAAACTGGCCATCTATTTCCTAGATGCTGTTTTATCTGAATTTATTGATAAAACGGAAGGAAACTATTACCTGCAGGGAGCAAGAAACTTCGCAATGCGCCACAGAGCGCTTGGACTGGGTGTTTTAGGATACCATTCTTATTTGCAGAAGAACATGATCCCGTTCGAAAGCTTCGAGGCCACGCAATTCAATGCAAGAGCTTTCAGGCACATTAAAGAACAGGCAGAGCAGGCATCAAGAGAATTAGCCAATATTTATGGAGAACCTGAAATATTAAAAGGATATGGACTTAGGAACACTACAACAATGGCTATTGCGCCCACTACTTCCAGTTCGGCTATCTTAGGGCAAACTTCTCCTGGGATCGAGCCATTCGCATCCAACTATTACAAGGCAGGTTTGGCGAAAGGAAACTTCATGCGTAAGAATAAGTATTTAGCTAAATTACTCGAAGAAAAAGGCTTGGATAATGAAGAAACCTGGAGAACGATCATGCTGAATCACGGCTCTGTTCAACATCTGAATGAACTGACTGACGAAGAAAAAGCAGTATTCAAGACATTCAAAGAGATATCCCCTATGGAAATCATTTCTCAGGCTGCACAGAGACAGCAGTATATTGACCAGGCACAGTCTCTAAACTTGCAGATCCCGTCAACCATGCCTGTAAAGGATGTTAATTATCTCTATATAGAAGCATGGAAAAAGGGCGTTAAAACATTATATTATCAGAGAAGTTCCTCTGTTTCCAAGGAACTTATGGTTAATTTCGTATCATGTTCCAGCTGCGAGGCTTAGAATACAAATAATAAACATCAATATATTTCAAAAAGACACACTCTTAAGAGTGTGTCTTCTACTATTTTAAGTTTTCATTAAAATTTAATTTCGGTAGTAACCTTTATTCAGTTTTCATATTATCAACCATAGGCTAGTATCAAAAAACATATAATTATATCCTATGGTTCAGAAAATTTATAAGACGCTTGTCAATTAAAATATACTTGTATTTTTTTACAGATGAATTAAAACAATTAAGTTTTTTTAATATCATTTACATACAATTTATTAAAAATTAAAAAGCATGAAAAAATAATTTATTAAGTTTGCAAAAAATATCAGATCATTTGATTTGATTAAATGGAAAAACACAATAACAATGAATAAAATTTTACTTACTCTAAGTATAAGCTTATCTTCTATGGCTTATTCTCAAAATCTTAATTTTACAGATTCAAAATTTAAAGCTTTACTATTAAGTTCAAATACCAATAATCAGATTGCGAAAGATTCCAGCGGGAACTTTATTGCGATTGACACAAACGGAGATGGAGATATCCAGGTTTCAGAAGCAGCACAGATAACAGCTTTAACAATAAAGCAGGATCCCAACCAGATGTATATTGATCCCGACGGAAATTTATATGATCCTAACAATGTAAACACAGCTTATTATAATAGCCATTTGCCAGATGGGATTTCAGATGCATTACTTTTCCCCAACCTAGAAGAACTGTATTTCTGGGATACAAAAGCTGCAAATATTGGTTTTATAAATAACAGTAAAATCAGAAAGGTACAAGGAATGCCTGTTTATTATGGTTTTACTTCATCCAGTATAGTGACCAATCCTGCTCCAATAAATCTTTTATTCGATAATTGTTCCGGTATTCAAAATATAAGTGATGTAATTGCTTATCAGGCAACAATGCTTCCCTGGACCTCACCAGAAAACAGCTTAACAATAAAAAACTGTTCACAAATTAACAGCAATGCTGTTGTTGATTCTGCCGGACTTCAGGAATTATATATTGAAAATTCGAATATTGGTGTGTTGACATTCAATTCATGTGCATTGCTGGAAAAGATTTCTGTTCCTAATTTAAATACTTTAACCAGTATCTCCGTATTAGGAGACACAGGGATGGTACACGATTTGGAGTTAATAGCAAATAACTGTATCAATTTACAGGAAATTGTTGCGGAAACGAATATTGGCACTTTTGTCCGAAATTATTTTACATCTGTCAACCTTAACGGGTGTACTTCTTTAAAAAAGATAGTAGGGCTCAATCCTACTTCTATTAATTTTTCCAGTGCCGGCCTTATAAATCTGGAGGAACTTGACTGCTCTTATTATAATAAACTCGGCTATTATGCAACTCCTGGAATAACTTTCGGAAATCTGACTTATTTAAATTTAGCCGGTCTTCCTAAGCTCAAAAAATTAAAAGCATTTAATCAGCCTATCACGAACGATATCAACTTCTCCACAGCAACTACTTTGGAAAAAATAGACATTACAAATTCTTGCGGATATATGACTGCCGTAAACGCAAATAATTTACCTAACCTTACTACTCTGAAAACTGACATCATTTTGATAAATGCCACATCACCCGACCTTCATTTTGATCTGCAGCAGATTAATGCCCAAAACTGTACAGCATTAACTGATCTTCAAATTGGAGGAAATTATGATTTAAAGAGCTTAAACCTACAGAACTGCTCAAGCTTACCAACCTTAAACCTGGGTACTTCTCCCATAAGTCCTTCGATTTATTTCCCGGAACTCAATAGTTTGAATATAAAACAGTGTACTGCTCTTGAAGATTTAAGCATCACACATACAAAGCTAACTGAGCTAAATGCATCAAATTGTATCGCCCTATCTTATCTGACCCTTGAATACAATGCTAATCTCACTTATGCCAACATCCAAAATGGCTCAATAGAAAATACTATTTTTTCTAATAACAATGCTAATCTGGCAATGTGTGTAGACTCTTCGCAATTATCCGATTTACAAAATACCTATCCTGATATTATCTTCACTTCTAATTGCGAAAACGTCCTAAGTACAAATAGTGTATCAAAAGAGAACGAAATTGATATTTTCCCCAACCCGGCAAAAGACTCCGTTCAGGTAAAATCTTCGGATATTATTAAAAACATACAGCTATTTGACCAACAGGGAAGATTGATATTAGAACGTATATTCAATCAGAATCTTGTTAAAATTGACCTCTCTTCTTATCCGAACGGCATTTATATGATGAAGATAATAACCGGAAAAACAGAAATATCAAAAAAAATAATAAAAAATTAATACTAATATTTAATCACTAAACCATGGAAATTTCCATGGTTTTTATTTTAGATAATTGTTCGGCCGTTTAATTTATAAAAAATATAAATTCCCGAATATTCAACTAATAATAAAAATGATTGAAATATACTCATCCCTATTTTCCGAAAAAAGCACATCCGCAAGGAATTACTTCCCTAAAAACACACCTATTTCTGAACATTAATCATAAATAAAGTTTCACTAAATATTGAGTTACAATTAAAATGAAATTTAAAAAATTAACAACAGAAACGAAATATTATTATCAATTAAAAATACATAAATATATTAAATGAAACCCTTATTTAAATTTTGGCAAGATTTTTGCTAATTATCCACACGCACATAAACACAAACAAAAATTATTTCGGGATGAATAAGATTATTTTTTTTATTCTGATGCTCACTTATAGCATCGGGAACGCACAGGTAGGCATAAACACATCTACTCCGGATGCAAGTTCTGTATTAGATGTTTCAAGCACAACCAAAGGAGTATTGCTTCCAAGAGTAAGCAATCCGGCCTCTGTAGCAAAACCTGCAACGGGATTGGTTATTTTTGATACCAACAGAAAATGTATCAGTCAGAATATAGGAACTCCGACGGCCCCTAACTGGTCGTGTCTTTCGCCTTATGTTGCAAAGTTTTTCTATATGCCAAGCGTAGTCTTTGATACATCGGTAATAGCTTCGGGGCAGACAAAGGATCTGTATACGCTTTACAAAAACCAGTTTGCTAACGTTCCTTCCAATGCAAGAAGCACTTCAGCTCCGGCTGCCATACCGTTTTTTCCCAATTCATCGGATCTGTACTATTATGTAACCGGATATGACTCTTCGGTATTCAGAATCAACAGCATCAGTGATGCAGGAGTATTAAACTATGATGTCCTTTCGAACGCCACTCCGGCTTCATTCATCAACATCGTTTTTGTCGTAAAATAAGTAAGCAGCATGAAAAACACTTATAAAGGGCTATCTCTGATAAGCCTTCTCTTCACTTTGCTTGCCAATTTTTCTTACGCCCAGACGGACAGTACCGAAATAGCAAGTATCTATGGATTTTATGCCTATTCCAGCTCATTGATGAATGCCTCCTCTGCTTCAGAGCTTGTCATTCAGGGGAATGCATCCCATACCGCTACGGGAGTACAGTTGACCCCGGCTTCCACTTCGCAGTTCGGAGGGTTATTTATTAATGGCAGAACCTTTACTTCCGTAAACGGATTGCATGTAGAGTTTGAATATGAAATGAAAGGAGGGGCTCCATTCAGTGGTTCTTACGGTGACGGACTCTCTTTTTTCTTATATGACGGTGCCGTAACCAGCCCAATAATTGGCTCACCCGGAGCAGGTTTAGGATATTCCTATAACAGAACCAAAGAAATGTATTCTACCCAGAGAAAACCAGGTTTAACCGGCGCCTATCTGGGAATTGCACTGGATGAGTTCGGGAATTTTAAAAGCAAGCGTTTTCAAGGAGAATCAAGGATAAACGGAATTGCCGGTTCATGGAGTACTGCAACCAGCCATGTCACCCTGAGAGGGGCAAGAGGGGCCAATATCAACAGTTCCATAGGATTAGGCGCCGGCTACACAGGCTATCCGGTACTGGTTACCCGATCTACCTCAAGTAACACGGGAACAGTAGGCAGGATCTTGCAGGCTGACAGAACGTATGCCAATCTTACAGCCCCGCTAACTTCAAACTTTAGCCTCAGAAACGGAAGCGGTGAGTACCGGAAAGTATATCTGGATCTGATCCCGCATTTCGTTACCTCAACTACTACGGACGGTTTTGACATTAAAGTGGATATTCAGACTGCAGTCAACGGAGCTCCGGTTAACGTCATCAATTACTACCATTATAAAACGTCTGTCCCCTATACGGAAAATGCCAACCCGGCATCCACAGATTACGATAATTCGGATACAGAGGGCGGGACAACTGCACAAACGTTAAATGCTACGGTTCCGGCGGTGTTGAAATTAGGTTTTGCAGCAGCCACGGGTGCGGCATACCAGCAGCAAATCATCAGAAATGTAAAATTGACACTGCCTTATTCTGCTGTAACGAACAATGATGTGGCATCAACCTGTAAAAACCAACCCGTTTATATTTCCGTCCTCGATAATGATATTGCGTATAAAGGAGCTATCAGCATCACGACTCCACCTACGGGAAGCAAAAATAATATTGATTATAATACATTCAGCTTTACCAAAACCGGTGATACAGATCTGACCCTATACCGTAAAAAAGTGACCCCGCAGGGAACATGGACTTTCAATACAACCACAGGTATCGTAACTTTTACTCCTTCAAGCGGTTTTACAGGGAGTGCAACAATGACCTATTCTGTAAAAGGAAGGACCGTGAAGGATTCCAACGGGAAAATCATTGAGCCTTATGGTGATACTGCCTACAGGTCTGTGCCGGCCACCATCACTGTTAACCTTAAATCGACAGGATGTGTGTATGCTGTGGTTTCAAATAAAATGATCACACCTACTGTAAAATAATATTCTTATCATATTATCCCGGTATTTAATAAGCAAAGCCATAGAAATTCTATGGTTTTGTTTTATATTTGTTATGCATTTATTAATTTCTAAAACTTCATAGTATGAAATTCGGACAAGTAGAAGATCCTTCAAAAATAGATTTTTCATTACCTAAAGACCACCCAAGTACTCGGGATATTTTGAGCCGGAATAAAAAAGGGCTGGACAATATTTCCATTGGCTGTGCAAAATGGAACAAAACAGATCTTAAAGGATTTTATCCTAAGGGAACCAAGGACGAGCTGACCTATTATGCCACACAGTTCAATTCTATTGAATTAAATGCCACATTTTACGGAATGCCTACCCCGGAGCAGGTAAGCACATGGAAAGAAAAAACACCAGACCATTTCAAATTCTTCCCTAAGATCACCAATACGGTTTCCCACTTCCGGAGACTGATAGATGTAACGGAGCCTGTGACCCAGTTCACTACTTCTGTCATTAATTTTGATGAAAAATTAGGCATGGTATTTCTTCAGCTTCATGATAATTTTAAACCAAAAGATTATGACCGCCTGGAGAAGTTCGTAAAAGACTGGCCGAAGGAAGTTCCCCTGGCCATTGAGCTCAGAAATACGGAATGGTTTACGGATGAAAATATTTTCAATACCATCTGTGACCTTTTTGAATCCAATGGTATTACCAATATTATTGTAGACACTGCAGGAAGAAGGGATATGCTGCATATGCGCCTTACTACTCCCCACGCTTTCATCCGCTATGTGGGAGCCAATGCGGAAAGTGACTATGAAAGGCTGGATGACTGGATGGAACGTTTAACAAAATGGAAAAAGGAAGGGCTGCAAAATCTGTACTTCTTTGTACACCAGAATATAGAAAAGGCTTCACCCCTGTTATCGGCTCATTTCATCGAAAAAATGAACGAGGAATGGAAAACCGACCTGCATATCCCTGAAATGGCACCGGGAGGAACCGGAACATTATTTTAAGCTGAAGCAATAGAGGATTTAATATAAAAGGGCCGTCTTTCTGATGGTCCTATTTTTTTCTTCTCAGCAGCAATACCAGATTAAGAAACAGCAACAGAAAATCCAAAGTTACCCAAATCCCGAGCTTGATATTTTCATAGCTATAAACTTCAATCTGCTTTTTGGCTTTATCCGAAAGCTTTACACTTTGATTAATATAATTCTGAACTTCCACGATCTGGTCAATATTTTTGTTAGGTACGGAATGCTGCGAAAAATACACCATATTTTTCTTTCCCAGATACCCTGCAATCCAGTATTCATCAGATTTATCCATTTTAAGGTATTCAATTCTGTAATGTTCGGGTCGGATCTTTCCGATATGCTGCACCTCCAGGCCTTCATTTACAGAAGCATCATTTATATTGATGACATAAAAATCCAGTGGCTGGGGAAGCTTATTGATCACCTGCAATGCTACAGAATCATTAACTACCCCTACGGCACTTTTTTTAATAAACCAATAGGTAAAAAAGGAAGCTGAAAAAATAACGCACGCTATCCGAAATAATTTTGCCCATTCGGCACCTTTTCCCGATCTCACTTTGGATAAAAACAAGGAAAGAAGTAATGAGAGGAAAATAATAAAAATGATAAACATCATAGGTTGCAAAGATACTTTTTTATCTATATTTGAGGGAATTATTTATTTTTAATCATGAAGTCTACTTAAACCTTTAGCTTCAAAAGTTTCTTATTGATAAAACACTTCATGACACTTCAGCTCATAGTATGATATAAAAAGTTTACATCAGAAGAAAATTAAAAACTTTCAAAGACGAAGATGTACTTATGATATTCCTTAAAAGAATCTTACTATAAACTTTTATGTCTGAAAAAGTTTTACGACTATTTTGTCGCTTAATTCTTTTGATAATGTTTAGATAAAAACTATTCCAATTATTTATTCATCATGGTTTTCTATTGTTGAAGATACTACAGCACAAACTGCAGAAATCAAATATCTGTCTTTGATATTAGGATATAATATCTTCTAGATCTCACAGTTCCATTCTTTATAAAACTGGTCGAGGAAATGCTGCATAAACACATGCCTTTCCCCGGCTATTTTTTTGCCTTTTTCCGTGTTCATAAGGTCTTTAAGCAATAATAGTTTTTCATAGAAATGGTTTACAGTAGTGCCGTCAGATTTCTTATATTCTTCCTTAGACATATCGAGCTTAGGCTTTATATCCGGGTGATACATCAGGTTATTTTTAAACCCTCCGAAATTAAATGTTCTGGCCACCCCAATGGCTCCTATCGCATCCAAACGATCCGCATCCTGAACAATTTTAAGCTCTAACGGCTGGTGCTCCGGAACTTCGCCTCTGTTTTTAAATGAAATATTTCTGATAACAAACAGCACCTGATCAATAATTTCCTCTGAAGCATCCTGGCTTTCCAGAAACTCACGGGAGATCTTCAGTGCCAAAGTTTCATCTCCGTTATGAAATTTAGGATCTGCAATATCATGGAGCAGCGCTGAGAGTTCCACAACTTCCTCATTACAGCTTTCTGTTTCTGCTATCTTTTTAGAGAGTTTCCATACTCTCTCGATATGAAACCAGTCATGCCCTGCTTCGGCTCCTTCCAACTTCTCTTTTACAAATACGACTGTATTGTCTATTATATTCTTCATTTATTTTTATTTAAAAGTGGATGCATATATAATTAACCACCCCGTCAAAATTTTTCAAATTTTGCCACCCCTCCAAGGGAGGGGAATTTTGTTATTGACTGCTATTTTATAACATTTAAGATAACGTTCCAAAGTTTTTCATTATAACTTCTAAAAAAATTGACATGTCCTATTTCTTTTTTTTCGGATTCTGAAACTTTAACCAATCTGTAGGTTGGCCTCAGGTTAGGATAAGTGTCGTTCAATAGACTTTTAACACCTTTTTCGGTTAGCCATACATCATCTTCCGCACGAATTACAAATACTTTCTGAGTGAGTTTTTTAGAGTGATCGTCTATTTTGTCCAACAATCTATTGGTAGATTTTTTATTCAAAATTAAGGTTCTCCAATCATAAGCGCAATTTTTTGGAAGACTTTCTCCCAATCCAAACCAGTGAGCAGGGAAATACCCTAATAACCCGGTAGTTACTGGCTGTACAATTCCAAATCCAAGATAGGCTTCAATTTTTGTTTTTAATTTCAGGTTTCCTACAAAAGCATTCTGTGTTCCTACAAAAATAAATTCTTCAAAGATCTCAGAATCTTCATTCATTCCTAAAATTAAAGCTCCTACCGAATGTCCCAGGCAATATTTTTTATATACCGGAAAACGGGTCCTGATATATTTTGTGAGGGTTTTGTAATCCCGGGAACCCCATATCCTCATGGAAGCGTCAAAGCCTTTCATATGAGCAGGTTTTGAGAGCCCAATCCCCCGGTAGTCATAAGTGATCACGGTAAATCCCTGCCGGGCAAAATACTGTGCAAAAGAAAAATACACCTGCTGCTTCACCCCTGTTGCAGAATTGATCAGCAGAATTTTATGGTCATTTTTCTCCGGCAGAAAAAGATGTGCTGTGATAGAAATATTATCTTGCGTAGTGAGAACGAGTTCCTCCATATTTTAAAAAAGAAAAATCCACTATAAAAGTGGAAATTTTACTTATATTTTTATGTTAACTTTTCAATTTTCGATATGTAACAAATAGCTTAAGAAAAGAAATCTGATATACTCGGAAGGCCACTCTGCGATCCTTTTTTCACGGAAACTCTTGCTGATACTTCGTTTCCAAATTTTACGCATTCTTCAATGGAATTGCCATGGCATAATGCAACTGCAAATCCTGAAGTAAAAGCATCTCCCATTCCCATTTTATAGACGGTTCTGTCTTTATCATTCCTGTAATACTTCATTTCTGTCCCGTCAAAATAAATGGTAGAATTGGTATCATCTCTTACAAAAACCTTATTAAAGTATTTTTTAAGAACTTCTTCTCTCTGATCTTCTCCAAAAATGGTGTACAACTCACCGCTTTTTGCCACCACAAAATCTACAAGATTCAGGATCTCCTCACTCAGCCTTATCGCCGGAGAGGCATATAGCCCTACTTTTTTGCCATATTTCTTTGCTTTTTTCACAGCATACTCTACAACATCTATCGATACTTCTAACTGGACAAGAACCAGATCAACGGTCTGGAAATACCGATCAGCTGCATCAATATGTTCGGTACTTAAACATTTGTTGGCAGCCGGAACAACCACAATCATGGCATTTCCGTCTGCAGCAGTTACATAGGCTGTACCTGTAGCTTCCCTGTCCGTTTCATATACAAATCCTACATTTACATTCTCACTCACCAGATTCCTCATAATCTGCTGCCCCAGCGGATCCATACCTACGCAGCCAATAAAATACACACTTGCTCCCAATCTGGAGGCTCCAACTGCCTGATTAGCACCTTTTCCTCCAAAATAGCTTTCCGAACCGCGTGCTAAAACAGTTTCATTCGTGGAGGGGATTTTGTCGGTTTCTAGGATCAGATCAATGGAAGAACTGCCTACAACAATAATTCGGGGTTGTTCAGATGAGAAATTCATTGTGTTTTAATAATTAGTTGGGTCAAATTTAAAAAAGGGAATATGGTTGCAAAAATAATTAACTTTAATTAACTAATTTCAATAAATTCCGTAATTATTTTTACTGGTAAGTTATTTTTATCATAGGCAATATAGCTTGCATAAAAACCTTCTCCATATCCTGTTTCGAAAGCAAAAATAGTTCCAGGGTGCTCTTTTGCAGGCTTTAAAAATGCATATTGATCAATAGCTCCTTTTTCATCAAAGAAATATTCATGGAAAAATTCTTCATAGATCCCCATAAAATCTACTCCTTTACTATGATACAATTTTTTTTCCAGATCGTTCAGGCTGTTTTGGGTATCTACATCCATATAGCAGCCCATACCGCTTTCCACAGGATAGCCGAAAACTTCACCTTCGGCAAGATCTTTTATATTCTGGCCCACTGTAGTTGCCAACTTCCACCCGATAATCTCTGAATTGCCAAAAATAATTTCGGCATAAGCTACACAGTTGCTCTCTTTTTCTTTGTGGAGCATAACAGAAAAGCTGCCTTTGGGAAATTCTATAGAAAACGGCAACATATCATTAGTGATCAAAGGATCGCAGGCCACCAGTTTTCCACTGGAAAGATAGATTTTCCCGACTTCAAAGCTCTCAAGCAACGGACTTTCCACAAAGTCTTTTGAGAACAGCTTTTTTATATTTTCTATGTGTGTCATTTTTTAATTCAACGATTTCAGCTTTTCTTCCAAAATAGCTATTTTATCCTGGGCATCTTTCTGTTTTTTCAATTCATTATCAACGACTAATAATGGTGCACCTGACATAAATTTTTCATTTGATAATTTCTTTTCAACAGAAATCAAAAACCCTCTTAAATACTTTAGTTCTTCTTCGGTTTTTTGTTTTTCTTCTTCTAAATCTAAATTTTCACTTAGTGGAATTGAGATTTCTATAGCACCTACCAAGAAAGTAAAACTAGGCTTATCCGTTTTTTCACCAAAATGGATTTCAGAGATATTTCCTAGCTTTAAGATTAAATCTTTATTAACAAAGTGAGTTTCGTTTGTAAATATATGCACCGATTCTTTTGGTGAAATGCCTTTTGTTTGTCGATAATTCCGAACGCCGGAAATAATTTCTTTGGCAAAATCAAAATGGGCGATTAAATTAGAACTTGCCCCTGATATGAAATCTACTTTTTTCTGCTGAGCAATAACTAAAGCTTCATCCACTTTTCTTTTAGAGATCAATTGCCAAACTTCTTCTGACAAGAAGGGCATAAATGGATGTAAAAGTTTCATTAATTCTTCAAAGAAAATAATGGTTCTATCATAAACCTCTTTAGAAATTCCTTCACCGTAATTTGGTTTGATGGCTTCTAAATACCAAGAACAGAAATCGTCCCAGATTAATTTATATATCAAATGTAACGCATCTGAAATTCTGAATCTTTCAAATTGTTCATTAATTTCAACAATCGTTTTATTTAATTTGTTCTCAAACCATTCTATGATCTGAATTTCTGTTGAATTCGCCGGTTTGTCTTCATGATTCCACATATTGATCAGCCTAAAAGCACTCCAGATCTTTGTCATGAAATTTCTTCCCTGAAGCATTAAGTCTTCATCAAAAAGAAGGTCATTTCCGGCTGTTGAACTCAAAAGAATCCCTACACGAACCCCATCTGCTCCGTATTTATCCATCAATTCTAGCGGATCTGGCGAATTCCCTAAAGACTTGGACATTTTTCTTCTTTGCTTATCTCTTACAATCCCTGTGAAATAAACATTTTTGAAAGGAACCTTTTTTCTGTATTCCAGTCCTGCCATGATCATTCTGGCTACCCAGAAGAAAATGATATCCGGGCCTGTTACCAGGTCCGATGTAGGATAATAGGACTGAATATCTTTATTTTCAGGATCGAGCAGCCCATCAAATACAGACATTGGCCATAACCATGATGAGAACCATGTATCTAAAGCATCTTCATCCTGCTTCAGGTGGTCGGCTGATAATTGTTGGTTACCTGTTTTTTCTTTAGCCAAAGCCAAAGCTTCTTCTCTTGTTTCCGCAACTACGAAATCTTCATCTCCATCCCCATAATAGTAGGCAGGAATCTGCTGTCCCCACCACAATTGACGGGAAATATTCCAGTCACGGATGTTTTCCATCCAATGCTTATAAGTATTTTTAAACTTTTCAGGATGGAATCTGATCTCGTCATTCATTACCGCATCCAAAGCAGGCTTAGCAATTTCCGACATTTTTAAGAACCACTGAACGGATACTTTAGGCTCTATCACCGCACCGGTCCTTTCAGAAGTTCCCACTTTATTTACATAATCTTCTGCTTTCAGCAGCAGGTCTTTTTCTTCCAGCTCTTTTGCAATCAGTTTTCTAACTTCGAATCTGTTTTTCCCGGCATAATGTAATCCATGCTCATTAAGATTGGCATCATCATCCAAAGCATCAATCATTTTCAACTGATGCTTCTGCCCTATCTCATAGTCATTGGTATCGTGCGCCGGAGTGATCTTCAATGCCCCAGTTCCGAATTCTATATCCACATATTCATCCTCAATGATCGGAACCATTCTGTTTACGATCGGTACGATTACATTTTTACCTTTCAGATGGGCATATCTTTCGTCATTCGGATTGATGCAGACTGCCGTATCCCCAAAAATGGTTTCAGGACGCGTGGTGGCTACGGAAAGAAAGTCTTCTGAACCCTCAATTTTATATTTAAGGAAATATAGTTTCCCATTCTGTTCTTTAAATATTACTTCTTCGTCAGAAATATTGGTCTTTGCTTCCGGATCCCAGTTAACCATTCTGTAGCCACGGTAGATCAGACCTTTATTATAGAGGTCAACAAAACTTTTAATAACCTGCTGGGAAAGTTTGTCTTCCATAGTGAAACGGGTCCTGTCCCAATCGCAGGAGCACCCTAATTTCTTTAACTGCTCCAGAATGGTTCCTCCATATTTATCAGTCCACTCCCAGGCATGCTTTAAAAATTCCTCACGGGTAATATCTGATTTATTGATTCCTTCAGATTTCAGTTTGGCAACTACTTTAGCTTCTGTAGCAATGGAAGCGTGGTCTGTTCCCGGAACCCAGCAGGCGTTAAAGCCCTGCATTCTTGCACGGCGGACCAGAACATCCTGAATGGTATTATTCAGCATATGCCCCATATGTAAGATCCCCGTCACATTCGGTGGAGGAATTACTACAGTATATGGAGGTTTGTCATTCGGTTCTGAATGGAAATACTTATTTTCCAGCCAGTAGCTATACCATTTCTGTTCTGTCTCCTGTGGATTGTATTTTTCTGAAATCTGCATAAATTCTAATTCTTTGGCTTACAATTTGCAAAAATAGCTTAAAGAAAAATATTTTAAGTATGAATTAAAATAATTTTTAACTTTGTTCCTCAAAATTTATCTAACAAACATATTAACATTCAAGAATATGAAAAAATTAATTGCAGGGATTGCATTATTCGGGACATTTGCCATTGCATCTGCACAGACCATCACTTTTGATAAAACTACTTATGATTATGGTACTATCAAGCCGAGTTCTGATGGGACAAGATTTTTTACAGTAACTAACACAGGGGACAAACCTTTGATCATTTCCAATGTAAAGCCATCTTGCGGATGTACAACACCAGAGTTCAGTACGGCTCCTATCATGCCAAAGAAATCTGCTAAAATTAAAGTTGGATATAACACTGCTATCAACGGAGCGTTCAATAAAATGATCGAAGTATATTCTAATGATCCGGCCAACAACAGAAGCGTAATCTATATTAAAGGAAATGTAGACCCGAATGCACCTGAGCCTAAGCCATTGACACCTGCAGAACTGAAAGCAAAAGCAAAAGCAGAGAAAAAAGCGGCAAAACAAGCTAAAAAAGCAGCTGCCAAAAAATAAACTTTACTTTTTTGAAAAAAATAAGAAACCGTCTCTCGTGGAGCCGGTTTTTTTATTACATTTATATTGAGTCAGATGCCGGATATCAGATTCCATAGGTAAGACTTTAAGTTAAATTTAGAAATAAAAACAGATTATTTTAAAATACAAGTTATGGATATTAATTTTTCAGATGACTTTCAGGTGAGCGGAAAATTCTCAATACAAAAAACCTCAACAGAGTATAACGGAAAACTTACGAAAGAAGAAGGAGAGCATTTATTGATCAAAGAAAAAGAAAAGCTCCGCGAACTTCAGGAAAAATTATATGCCGATGGAAGCCAATCTCTTCTTGTGGTACTTCAGGCAATGGATGCGGCAGGAAAAGACAGTCTCATAGAACATGTCTTCGGAGGGGTAAATCCTCAGGGATGTAGCGTTACAAGCTTTAAGGCCCCAAGCTCCAAAGAATATTCCCATGATTTTTTATGGAGGCATTATCTGGCTTTACCCCAGAAAGGGATGATCGGGATCTTTAACCGTTCCCATTATGAAAGCGTTTTGGTATGTAAAGTACATCCTGAATATAACCTGAGCGAAAAAACATGGGATTCCATAAAGGATTTTGATAATAAATTCTGGGAAAACAGATATGAAAGCATCCGGAATTTTGAAAAACACCTCTCCCAAAACGGAACCACGATTGTAAAAATATTTTTAAATGTTTCAAAAAAAGAACAGAAAAAAAGATTGCTGGACCGGATCAATGAACAGGAGAAGAACTGGAAATTTTCTGTGGGAGATCTGCCTGAAAGGGCTTTGTTCGACCAATATATGGAAGCTTACGAAGAAGCGATCAATGAGACATCTAAAGACTATGCCCCGTGGTATGTATTACCGGCAGATGATAAATGGTTTGCGAGAGTAGCCGCTATCCAGATCATCATTGATACTTTAGAGAAAATGGATCTGAAATATCCCCAGCTTTCCGAAAAAGACAGGCAGGGCCTGCAGGAAGCTAAAAAACAACTAGAAGCAGAATGATCATGAAAAAATTAATCCGGAGTATTTTATTACTGCTTTTATTTTCTTTTACTTTTTATCATGCTCAGGTTCCGAGATTTGTAAAATACAATGTGGCAGATTCCGGTACATCTTTGTATCTACCTGGTGAACCCAAATGGGAAACTTCTGTTTCGGAGGATAAAAGCACTATTTACACAACAGAAGTAAATTTTAATAATGTAACTTATGGTGCTTTGGTGGTTAAACTTTTTAATCCTGCTGATAATATTGAACCGGTTCTTGAAAATTATTTACAGTATTTAAATATGAACTTTTTTCAATTAACTAAAACCACAGATATTGGTAAAGGACATACTATGGAAAAATATCCTGATGTAAAGGGCATATTAGAATATGGCGAAAATGCAGAAGGCGAATCTTATACTATAAAATGCTGGGGAAATAAAAGTTATCTGTCTGTTTTATATATCCGTTCTAAAGAGGAAGTGAATTATAATTTCCAGGAAATGTATTTCAACGGATTCCGTTTTCCTTAAAAAAATTACGAGAAAATCTATAAGCCGGATTTTGTACTTCCAAAAAGGAAGCGCCTGTTATTTATCTGCGTCTTACATTACTGCAAAACTTGAGCTGATTACCCCTCGGCTTTCAGAGCGAGCAGCTCCTATTTTCATTACTGAAAAGAACCGATATACTTATCATTGCACCGCAAAGAGTTTACCTGGTTTCACTACAGCCGAACTGTACCTGCTTTCTGTTGCACTTGTCCTACCCTCACGGGTGACGGATGTTATCCGCTTTGCTGCTCTGTGGTGTCCGGACTTTCCTACCTCTGCCGAAACAGAGATCAACAAGCCGACTTTCTCGTAGGGCAAAGATACGAATTAGTTATAAGTTGCAAGTTATGGGTTATGAGTTTTATGAATAGTAAAAGGTAGAATCGCAGAATTGCAAAACTGTGAAAAGGCTAAACAGCCAAAACGAAAACAAATTTATGATTTTGCAGTTCTGCGATTTTGCTATTTCACGATTTCGCAAAAATTATAATTGACCATTCTCTCATTCACAATTGACTATTTATTATTATCTTCGTACAATTATTATGCATCCGACATTAGTTTCCAGGGAAAAAGAATTTGCACAGCTTATCAAGGATAATCAGGGCCTGATTATCAAAGTGTCGCGTCTTTATACCAATTCTCTGGAAGATGAGGAAGATCTTTTCCAGGAAATTGTTCTACAGCTCTGGAGAAGTTACGATTCCTTTAAAGGAAATTCAAAGATTTCCACATGGATGTACCGTGTAGCCCTTAATACTGCCATTACCCTTTTCAGAAAAAAAAGCAAGAGCCTTCCTACGAACGAGCTGGACATCAACCACAGGGATTTCGTAGAAGATGATGATGACAAGCAGCAGCAGATCTCTCTTCTGTACACAGTAATTAAAACATTACCCACAGTAGAAAGGGCAATTGTAATGATGTATCTGGATGATCTGCCTTACAAAGATATTGCAGAAAACCTTGGGATAACTGAAGTAAATGCACGTGTGAAAATGAACAGATTAAAGAAAACCCTTAAAGAACAGATGGAAAAATATGCCTGAATTTGATTTAGACAGTTTTAAGAAAACATGGCAGGAACAGCCTGTTCAGGAGAAATATAACAACACTGAAATCCTTCAGATGCTGAATAAAAAGTCACGTAATTATGTGAAGTATATATTCTGGATCAGTGTTTTCGAATTTTTGTTTTTTACTGCCCTGGGATTGTTTTATATCCTGCAAAGCACGGAATCGGAAAGTTTTATGAAAGTTCTGGAAAAACTGGGTGTAAGGAAAACCACTGAATTAGAAACTGCTTTTGATAATGTTTATTTATTTTTAAAAATCATAAGCTTAGCTGTTACCGCTTATTTTGTCTATAGGTTTTACCAAAATTACAAACGAATACATATTGAAGAAAATCTTAAAAAATTTATCTTGAACATCATAAGATTCAAAAAAACGGTCAATGCCTTTATCCTGACCAATATTGTCTTATTAATTGCCTGTACCTCTATCCTGACAGCCTTTGTATTCTATGTTCTCAATATTCAGAATATTGAATTGACTAACTCAAACCTTACCCGTTTTCTTTTGTTAATGGTGGTAAGCACTGGATTGAGTGTCCTTTTAATCTGGGTGTATTACAGGCTTGTCTATGGCATTATTATGAGAAAGCTGGATAAAAACCTTAAACAGCTTAAAGAGATCGATTCCCAGGAACTTTAAATATCCGAATATGTATATAAATAAAAAACACAGCTTTTTGCTGTGTTTTTTTATTAAAGTTCTTTTCTTAATCTGGCCACGGGAATATTAAGCTGTTCCCTGTACTTGGCGATTGTTCTTCTGGCAATGTTATATCCCTGTTCTTTCAGGATCACTACCAAAGCATCATCCGTAAGAGGTTTTCTTTTATTTTCTTTGCCGATGACTTCCTGAAGATGGGTTTTGATCTCTTTTGTGGAAACCTCTTCACCGTCATCGTTGGTTAAGCTGTCAGAGAATAGGTCTTTAAGATAGACTATACCGTTCGGGGTATCTGCATATTTACTTTTCACCACCCTTGAGATCGTAGAAATATCGAAGCCTGTAATATCCGCTACATCTTTTAAGATCATAGGTTTTAAAGACTTTTCGTCTCCGGTGATGAAATAATCCTTCTGGAACTTTACAATAGCCGTGATGGTTTGAAGCAATGTATTCTGACGCTGATTAATAGCATCAATATACCATTTGGCAGCATCTAATTTCTGTTTTATAAATAGAGCAGCCTGCTTGTGTTCAGATGAATTCTTATCGTGCGAATAAGTAGTCAGAATATCTTTATATTCTTCAGAAACCCTTAAGGTAGGTGCATTTTTACTATTCAACAAAGGAATTACCTGCCCGTCCTTCACCTGAATAACAAAATCCGGAATGATCTCCTGGTTAATGGTAATCGTTTGGGTATCAAAATTACCGCCCACTTTTGGAGATAGTTTCGATATTTCATCTAAGGCATCTTTAAGATCATCTTCTTCTATATCATACTTTTGAATGATCTTGTTATAATGCTTATTGGTTAGGGCATCAAACTGATGTCTCAGGATATTTGCAGCTAATGAAACCGCTTTATCAGAGCTTACCTTTTTCTCAATCTGCAGCAACAGGCATTCCTGAAGCCCTCTTGCCCCCACTCCGGCCGGATCTAATTTCTGAACATAGTTTTCCAGAACATCCTCCACCTTTTCTCTGGTCGTATAGATCCCCTGAGAAAAAGCCAGGTCATCAACAATGGATTTGATTTCCCTTCTCAAATATCCGTCAGTATCCAGATTTCCGATAACGTATTCGGCGATCTTTAAATCCTCATCACTAATATTGATAAGATGAATCTGCTCCATCAGGTAATCATAAAGAGATTGTCCTTCCGTCAGCAGGCTTTCATTATCAAATTCTTCATCATCCGGAGAGTAGTTACTTGACGCGGTCTTATAGCTTGGCTCATCGTCATATATGTATTCATTGACATCAAAATCAGTTTCAATGCTTTCTGTGCCTTCATCCTGATAAGCTTCTTCCAAAGAAGAATATTCGTCTTCCTTAGAGTCTTCCTTTACAATTTCCAAAGCAGGGTTTTCCTCTAATTCTCTTTCCAATTCCTCTTCAAATTCCAGTGTATGAAGCTGGATAAGCTTCATCAACTGAATCTGCTGAGGCGCCAGCTTCTGTCCTAATTTGAGTTGTAAGTGTTGTTTCAGCATATTAGTACTTATGTTTTTAACATAACATATATACGAATTTAATAAATATATTCGAGAAAAAACAGTTTTAGCATGATTTTTGTACTCTAATTTTCACATAGTAAACTATCAGAAAATAAACAAAAAAGCCTTAAACTAAGATTTAAGGCTTTTTTATTATTTAGAATTCAGCATTTTTAGGAGTTCTCGGGAAAGGAATTACATCCCTGATGTTCGTCATTCCTGTTACGAAAAGAACCAGTCTTTCCAGTCCTAATCCGAACCCGGCATGTGGAACAGAACCGAATTTCCGGGTATCCAGATACCACCACAATTCGTGCTCATCTACATGCATTTCTGCCATTTTTTGTTTTAACACATCCAATCTGGCCTCTCTTTCGGAGCCACCAATGATCTCCCCGATCCCAGGGAAAAGAACATCCATTGCCGCAACTGTTTTATTGTCATCATTCAGCTTCATATAGAACGCCTTGATCTCTTTCGGGTAATCGAACAGCACTACCGGACTTTCGAAATGTTTTTCCACAAGGTATCTTTCATGTTCAGACTGAAGGTCTGTACCCCACTTCTCTACCGGATACTGGAATTTTCCTTTTTTGTTTTCCTTAGAATTCAATAAGATCTCAATAGCCTCTGTATAGCTTACTCTTTTGAAACGCTTTGCGATCACATTCTGAAGTTTTTCAATAAGGCCTTCTTTTGCCCTTTCTTTTTCCGGTTTTGCTTTTTGCTCTTCTGCAAAGCGCTTATCCAGAAAATCCAGATCCTCTTTGCAGTTATCCAGAACATATTGGATCACATATTTCAGGAAGTTTTCTGCCAGATCAATATTGTCTTCCAGGTTATTGAAAGCCACTTCCGGTTCTATCATCCAGAATTCAGCCAGGTGACGGGTCGTATTCGAGTTTTCAGCACGGAAGGTAGGCCCGAAGGTATAAATCCTTCCTAATCCCATTGCTGCCGTTTCACCTTCAAGCTGCCCGGAAACCGTTAAATTGGTTTTTTTACCAAAGAAATCCTGTGCAAAATCTATTTCTCCTTCTTCTGTTTTCGGAATATTGTCCAGATCAAAATTGGTTACCCCGAACATCTCTCCTGCTCCTTCTGCATCTGCCCCCGTAATGACAGGTGTATTGATATAAAAGAACTGGTTTTGGTTAAAGAATGAATGAATGGCAAAACTTACTGCATGACGCACTCTGAATACTGCCCCGAATAAATTGGTCCTGAATCTTAAATGTGCCTGTTCTCTTAAAACTTCCAGTGAATGCTTTTTAGGCTGAAGAATGGTCTTATCTCTTTCTTCCGTAAAATTATCTCCTAAAATGATGATCTTTTTAGCAATAATTTCAACAGTCTGCCCGGCTCCCTGGCTTTCCACAACTTCTCCCACCACTTTCAAAGAGGCAGCCGTACTGATCTTATTAATGATCTCCTCATCAAAATTTTCGAAATCAACAACGATCTGCAAATTATTAATCGTAGAACCATCATTAAGTGCAATGAAGCGATTTGAACGGAATGCTCTTACCCATCCGTAAACAGTAATGTCATGATGTAATACTTTTTTGTAATCCTGCAGGATTTCCTTAATTGTCTGCTTTTTCATTTGTTGTTGATAAATTTTTGTCTAAAAATTAATGTCCGCAAAGTTACAAAAAAACAGCACAATTTTTAAGATTACGCTGTCTTTTTGAAATGCTGCATCAGCTATTTAACCTAAAACTTAAAATTCACACCTGCTTCTATCGAAACGGAATTAAATCTCACAGGCACTGTTTCTTTATACCAAAGGCGATATGGCATATATGAAGCCTGAACTCCAATTCCTATATTATTTTTCCAGAAGCGTATTCCCTGACCTATTTTCAATGAAGCCACACTTTCTGTATGAGTATCAATATAGATAGTCTTATCATCTCCATCTCTTACAGGCTCGTCATTGGGAATACCTTTGTCATTAAAGAAAAGATTATGTAAACTAAGCTCACTAACCCATTCTATTTTATAGTTTTTCCATGAATATTCTTTGACCATCCGTACTCCGAGATTTACTATAAACTCTTCCGAATGTATCGGATAAAACTGTCCCTTTTTACCATATTCGAAATTATAAAGGCTTTTGCTATACCCAAAGCTTCCTCCGATCTCCAGATGTGTTTCAGTTCCATCAAAAGGGTATCTATACCAGTATCCCGCAAAAAAACCCGCATTCTGTCGCATTTTATAATCGGAGAAAGTAATATAACTGCCTGTTTCAACAAGAGAGCTTTTCCATTTTTTTCCTGTTTCCGTATCCTGTGCTGATAAACTTATACAAAACAGCATTAAAATTATACCTGATTTCATGATCTAAAAATTAATAAAAGGTAAAGTCCGCTTTCCGTTTTTGTTCCAAAAGCCGATCTGCAGCCCTTTAAGCCTTTCTGATTTATTTATAATTCCGATCTGTAAGCCTTTTCCTGTTGTTGTATGATTATGAAAGCCTAGTTGCATTCCACTTAAGTTATTAGCATCATTAAAGGCGGAAATGCTTAATCCTTTCAGTTCTTTTGCCGAAATACCCAATCCGGAAATTAAAATCCCTCTTCCTTTTTCTATATCCGTAACAATAACGGAAACTATAACTCCATTCATGGTATTTCCATAGTTATACAATGAAAAACCGGCTCCGTTATGATTGATGCCACGGAAATACCCCGAAGTGGAAATATTGATCCCGTTCATCTGTAAATAGGGTTCTTTGCAGGCACTTTTTGAAGGATCGTAAAACATCCACATTAAAAACCCCAGTGGATTTATATCCAGATTAAGCCCGTTTACCTTTTGAAAATAGGGCTGACCATTCAAAGTATATTTTGGATCAAAACCCAATCCTACAGTCAGGCCATTAACTTTTTCAATGTCAGATCTCAACGGTGTGAAAGCAACTAATCTTGCTTTTTGATGGACAACCTGTAAACTATCCTGCCCGTAAACCAGCCCAGTAAATAAAAGACTCAGTATTAAAAAAATTTTTGTTTTCATAGCTCATTATTTTAAAATTCTGTTTCAAAATTATCTGCAGAAAACACAAAATTGAATGTGAAAAAGAATTAAAAAAATCACTAGATTTGTGAAAATCGCAAAAGTATGCATCAGGAAACTCTACTCAGGCAGATCCGCAAAAAGATCGGGGAGAAATCATTGAACGACGAAATCGCCAATATTTTGAATATAAGCTATGATGCAGCACACAGAAGGACTTCCCTGAAAGCAAAGTTCAGTTTTGAAGAGGCTTTGGAACTGGCAAAACATTATCAGATCTCCTTAGATCGGTTTTTGGAAGCTGAAAATCAATTGGTAGTAAAGAGAACCCAACCTGTAAAAACAACTGAGGATCTTTTAAATTATTTTGAAAATTCGCTTAAAATTCTGAATGTTTTTCAAAATGTAAATCATTCTAAGGTCTTTTATTCTGCCAAAGACCTTCCCTTTTTCTATACCATTTCAAATACAATTCTTTCACGGTTTAAATTTTATGTATGGATGAATTTGTTGAATGAGGATAAGTTTTTATGCTCTTTTAATGATTTCAATCTTCCCTATTATTCCTCAAAAAACGAACTGCTTAAAGAGCTGTATGAGAGTCAGGATGTAACAGAAGTATGGAATGATACAACCATCATGAGTATTCTGAGACAGGTTTCTTTTTATTCTGAAATAGGACTTTTAAAGTATCCGGATATAGTAAATATTTTAGAAGAATTAAAGAAAATACTGCATGACCTTGAAGTTAAAACATCTCAAAATCCCAATTTTCAGATTTATGTGAACGATCTGGTTATCCTAAGCAATAGTATCTTATTTAAAAATGAGCATCAGTCTTCTTTTTTTGTTCCGTTCAATATGTTCGGGTATATAATGACTAATGATGAGGTAACGTGTAATGATACTTTTACCTATTTTGAGCATCAGATCAGAAATTCAAAATCGTTGAATGCATCCGGAAACCGTGACCGGAAAATATTTTTCAATAAAATGTATGATCAGATAGACGCTTTAGCAGAAAAGCTGAAAGTATAAGCTATTCGTCTTTTTTAGATGGGACTAAAAAAACATCCATCAGCCCTTCAGGTAACTGCATTTTGATGTATTTCTCTTCCCTGTTTACTTCATGGATCCAGTCTTTAATGATAGGGATCACGATTTCTTTTCCATCCAGATCCGTAATAAAATAATTCTGTGCAGTCTGGTCGTTTACAGACATTATAGCTCCACAATTATTATTCTCTTCATCAAGGATATTGAAACCGATTACTTCATGATAGTAAAACTGTTTCCCGGAAAGCGGCGGTAAAGTAGAAAGCGGTAAGTAGACATTCTTACCTAAAGACTGATCTACCAATGCCTCGGAGGAATTTTTAAAGGAAATATTCAGAGCGTCTAATTTGCTCCATGATGATTTTTCAATAAAAAAAGGAACCAATAATCCGTTGATTTCAACGAATATTGATTCCAATTTATTGTAAAGCTTGGGCTGATCTGTATCCAGTTTCAGGATCACATTACCCGAAAGACCGTGTCTGCGTGTGATTTTACCTAAAAAGTAACAATCTTCTTTACGCATACAGGTCGGTTCTTAAGCTTCAGTGTTTTCTTCAGTTTCAGCAGCAGGAGCTTCTCCTTCTGTAGCTTCCGTAGTAGTTTCAGCTTCAGCAACAACTTCTTCAGCAGGTGCATTAGCAGCCTCTTCGGCAGCTTTAGCATCAGCTTCAGCCTGTGCTGCAGCAGCAATTCTGGCTTCGTTTACTTTAGCTTCAGCTTCTAAAGCAGCTTTCTTAGCATCTTCTTTAGATTTAACTAAACCATCTACTTTACCCTGAACTTTTGCTTCTTTGGTTTCTAACCATGCATTGAATCTTTTCTCAGCTTCAGCTTCATCAAAAGCTCCTTTAGCAACACCACCTTGTAAGTGTTTTTTGTAAAGTGCCCCTTTGTAAGAAAGGATCGCTCTTGCAGTATCAGTAGGCTGAGCACCGTTGTTTAACCACTTTACAGCAGAATCAACGTTCAGTTCTATAGTTGCCGGGTTAGTAATTGGGTTGTAAGTTCCAAGTTTTTCGATGAATCTACCATCTCTTCTTGCTCTGGAATCTGCAACCACGATGTGGAAGAAAGGTTTTCCTTTTTTACCGTGTCTTTGTAATCTGATTTTTACTGACATAATGTTTGAATTTTAGGGAAACTCGTCCCGGTTAAATATTTAAGTGTGCAAAGATATAGAAAAAATTCAATATAACAATGTAAAAATATAGCAATGTAACAATTGAAATTCGCATTGTTATATTGGTAAACTGATAAATTGGTATATTAATCTAATTGCCCCATATAGAAAAGTCCCAGGCATTTCTGGTTTTCTTCAATCTGTAAAGAATCTTTCAGATGTTCTACAATTTTCGGGGAGCTCCAGTAACAGCCTACTCCATTTGCTGTACAGGTGAGATACATGTTCTGAACAGCCATAGCTACGGCTGCAATTTCTTCCCATTCCGGCACCATCCCGCTGAAATTGACCACAATGGAAACCACGATATCCGCCTTATTGATCTTAAAGCCAATATCATTATATTTCTTTTCCAGAAAGAGCTGTTCGGGTTGGGTTGCTTTATAGATGGTCTGCATTTCGGAAGCCAGCTTTGCTTTTTCTTCTCCTTTGAAGATTTTGAAACGCCACGGTTTTGTCCGTTTATGATTAGGAGCAAAGGCTGCCGAGCTCAATATCTCGTCAAGGATTGCCTGTGGAATTTCATTTTCAGAATAATCTTTGGGAAAGATACTTCTTCTTTGTTTTATGATCTCTTTTAAAACTTCTGCTTTATTCATAGATACAAAATTATGAAAAAGTTGAGAGTTGGCAGTTAATAGTTGATGGCTCAATAGAAGTTTAACAGAAACCTCCTAATCTCTATAAAACCTCCAATATCTCCTGATGAATATTATTTAGCGTGAAAGCATCTCCTGATTTCATTCCCATCATTTTTTTCGCCATCGGGCTTTCGGGAGAGATGGCATAAAAACGGTCGCCTTCAAAAAAGAACTCTCCCAGGGAAACCGAAATATAAAAACGGGCTTTATTGGTGATTACCAAAGATCCCAGCTGAATCGTTTCCGTAGCAGTATTTAAAACTTTTGACATATTGCGCTGAAGATCATTCAAAGCACCTAGCTGTCTCTGCATCTGGTAGATCTCCTCCTGCATTTCTTCCCGCATACTGTCATACTTCGGAGTCTTTTTGATATCCCTGCTTGCTTCTAAAGTAAATTCTATAAATTTTTTCAGCTTTTGGATCTTTTCAGCAATTATTGTTTTTACATAATTTCTTATGTCTGTTTTCTCAAATACAATCTTCTCCATAAATCTTATCTTTACATAAAGATAAGATTTTTTAAATAAAAAAGCCTCGTAAATTTACAAGGCTGATATTTTTACTTTTCTGCATTTTTTTTCAGGTTATCCAGTCCCTGGCCAAACATTTTGCCCATCTGGCTATCCATCATTGGCTTCATAAGCTTCATCATGGTCGTTAGTTCGTTGTCCATGGTCCAGGTTACTTTAGTTCCGTTTCCTTCAGGTGTTAAAATAAAGCTGCCTTTTGCTTCTCCTTCCCAAGGCTTGATAAAATGCAGTTTGCTGCTCAGTTTTTCATTCGGTATTACTTCCGTTACGGTTTGTTCACCCTCTCCTACTTCATCATTTCCCTTCCAGTGATAAGATTCACCTACCTGCCCGCCCGTTCCGGAATAAGTGATCTGTATGTTTTTGTCAGCTTTAGCAAATGGGTTCCATTCATTAAAAGCCTTTAGAGTACCTACATGCTGCCATACTTTTTCTTTCGGAGCATTGATCACAACGGATTTTTCAAAATGATAGTCTTTACTGAAAGCCAGCATAGCAATAACAGCATAAGCAATAATAAGAAGGATAAGGAATCCTAAAATTTTCAAAAATGTTTTCATAGTTTCAATATTTTAATGTTAACCAAAATTAACGATTCCTGTAATACAATCACTTTCCATATGACAAGTTTATTCGAAAAAAGAGGAGGGCATTTTGTCACAGTTTTCATTAAGGCATTATTTTTGGGCATTCTCATTCTGAATTGAACTAAATAATTAAATTTACATTCCTAAAAAATATAACATGAATATTTTAACCGAGAAATTCAATACACCATACCATTCAGCACCATTCAGCAATATTAAAAACGAAGATTACCTTCCTGCTTTTAAAGAGTTGATCCAACGTTCCGAAGAAGAGATCAATACCATTGTTAACAATCCTGAAAAACCGACTTTCTCCAATGTGATCGAATCGCTGGCTTATGCAGGTGAACAGCTGGATGTGGTTTCCAATATTTTTTTCAATCTGAATTCTGCAGAAACCAGTGATGAACTTCAGAAGCTCGCACAGGAAGTTTCTCCCATTTTAACGGAGTATTCATCAAAAATTTCACAAAACGGAGCTTTGTTTACTAAAATAAAAAACGTATATGATGAAAAGGATCAGTACGATCTGAATGAAGAACAGCAAATGCTTTTGAACGAGACCTATAAAGGCTTTGTAAGAAGCGGTGCCTTATTAAACGATGAGGACAAAGAAAAATTAAAGACGATCAATATGGAACTGTCTTTAAAATCTTTACAGTTCGGACAAAATGTTCTTGCTTCAACCAACGCCTATTTTAAACATATTACCGATAAAAAAGAACTTGCAGGTATTCCGGAAGCCATTCTTGAGCAATATGCTGAGGAAGCCAAAGAAAGAAATCTGGACGGCTGGGTTGTTACATTACAATATCCAAGCTATATCCCAGTGATGACCTATGCCGAAAACCGTGAGCTGAGAAAAGAACTGGCCTTGGCTAATGGTAAAAAATCTTTTGACGGCGGTGAATTTGATAACCAAAACCTCATCAAAGAAATTCTCCGTTTAAAACAGCAAAAAGCCGAACTTGTAGGGTATGACAATTATGCTGACTTTGTTCTGGAGGAGAGAATGGCCAAATCCCCTCTGAAAGTCCTTGATTTTCTGAATGAGCTTTTGACCAAAGCCAAACCTTATGCCGATAAAGAGATCGAAGAGCTGAAATCTCTGGCCAAAGCAGACGGAATTGATGAAATGCAAGGCCATGACCATGCTTTTTATGCAGAAAAGCTTCGTAAACAAAAATTTGACCTGAATGATGAGGAACTGAAACCCTATTTCCCGTTGAACCAGGTACAGGAGGCTGTTTTCGGGTTGGCACAGCAGCTTTTCGGGTTAACTTTTGAGGAAAGAAATGACATTCCGAAATACCACGAAGAGGTGAAAGTATATGAAGTAAAAGAAAATGGGGAGTATAAATCCCTGCTTTATGTGGATTATTTTCCTAGAAAAGGTAAAAGAGCAGGAGCCTGGATGACAAGTTATAAAAGCCAGTACAAAAAAGACGGGTTAAACTCCAGGCCTCATATTTCCATTGTCTGCAATTTCAGCAAACCTACAAAAGATACTCCAAGTTTACTGACTTTTCAGGAGGTAACGACTTTATTCCACGAATTCGGGCATGCGCTTCATGGTATGCTTGCGAATACCCAGTATCCCAGCCTTTCCGGAACTTCCGTAAAATGGGATTTTGTGGAATTACCATCTCAATTTCTTGAAAATTTCTGTTATGAGCCGGAATTCCTGAAAACTTTTGCAAAACATTATAAGACCGGAGAAATCCTTCCAGATGAGAAGATAGAAAAGATAGAGCAGTCCAAGAATTTTATGGAAGGTTACCAAACATTGAGGCAATTAGGTTTCGGGCTTCTTGATATGAATTATCATACGAAAGTGGGAGAATTAGAAGGTGAGAGTGTCAAGGAGTTTGAAGATAAGTACACCAAAGCAACACAGCTTTACCCAGGTAATCCGGAAACAGCAATGAGCCCGAGTTTTTCCCATATTTTCCAGGGCGGGTATTCTGCAGGATATTATTCCTATAAATGGGCGGAAGTACTGGATGCAGATGCTTTCCAATATTTTAAAGAGAACGGGATCTTCAATCCTGACATTGCTACAAAATATAAAGTGCTTCTTTCTTCTGGCGGTACTAAAGATCCTATGGAACTTTATAAAAGCTTCAGGGGAAGTGAACCGAAAGTGGAGAGTCTGCTGAAGAGGGCGTTTGGGTAAAATAATATCATAAAGTCCTTTAGACTTAGTTCTAAAGGATTTTTCTTTGCTAAAAATATTTCTACATTTAGACAATCTATAAACACAAATACATTATGTTCAATTTCTTCAGGAAAAAAGAAACGAAAGCGGAAAAGAAAATGGAAATTACTATAAATTCTGTTTCTGTTCCTAATTTTGGATGGAATATAGTAGAGCAAAATGACTCTCAGATTGTTTGGGTAAATCCTGAACAAAGTGCTTTGATATCTCTTTATTTTTTCAATATCCCGCCTGATTTACCTACTTTTAAAGATATTTATGTATTGAGAAATTTCCATCGACAATCAATTGCTGATTCAGGAGGTGGAATTATCGAGATCTCCATTTTCAATCTCCACAATATCCCAAGTGTAAAAACTATTTTTAAAATTCCTCAGCCGGAAAGAGGAATGAGCTATCTTGCTTCAGTAACCATCCCTTTTGAAAACTACAGTTTTGTTATCAAAGCCCAGGCTGTTGAAGTAGGAACTACTGGGATAAGAGATGCCTTTATTTTAGATAGATTTCTTAATAGCGGTGAGGTAACTTTTGAAGACAACAGACTTCAAAACTGGTTCGAAGATCCGTATGATCAGGATTTTAAAGGAGGAACTCCAATGAATAAATCTGAACAGGAACAATATGATGCTGAATTTCCTGAACATCCACTGACAATAGTGAGAAAATTAATTAATACAGCCATCAAAGAAACTGTTTTTGATCCGGCAATTCAAAATCTTGCACCTTTTGACAAATAAAGCCTAATGTTTAGATAATACACCGAGTTATTTTTTCTCTGTCAAAATTGACTGAAAAGAAAAAAGTGAGACAGCCTCTGATTTTGTTGATTTTGCCTTATTGATTGGCTAAAGTCACATAAATAAGCCTTCCCCCCTCTTCATCAGATAGCAGGATCTTTTTGCCATCCGTAAGCTCCACCATTGAATTGGGCGGGATTTCCTTTTGTTCCGTAACATCTTTCATACTTGGCAGGCTTTGATTCACCAAAACCCATTTCCCCTGATGGAATGTAAAATATCCTACAGGCCTTTTATCTTCTGCTGTCAGGTTCTCATTCCTGATCACCTTTTTGGAAACGTGCCATTTGAACAAATATTGATTGTGGTACACCATGATCCTGTGATTCTCCGGCTTCCAGACATCATCCTTAAACTTAAAGTACAGGTCCAGCACCGGTAGTGTCCCCTGATGCGGAGTACCACAGAAAGGACATCTAGGCTGATTGCTGTTGTCAAAAACATACCATTTTTCTGCACAGTCCTTATTATGGCAGGGTTGTATCAGATCTACCGTTTTCAAAAGAGCGGTTTCCCATTCGTTGGCGATCGGGCGCCTGATTGGGTCGTGAAGCCCGTCTATAAAAGCCTTCCTGAACAATTCGGATAGATAAGGGCCTGTAATAGTATAAGGAACTTTCTTCGGATCCCCCCAAAAGGCATCCCATTTTTTAAGATGATCGGGCTTTACATAATTGGTAGTATCCGTGGGATGCTCTACAAAAATTGCCTTTTCACCCATAGATAAAAGCTCATCCTTTTCAGAATCCAGATCCCAGATCTTTCCTCCTCTCAAAGGATGGCGTCTCAGCAGGTACATATAGATCAGCACTGCCAAAGCATGAAGATCGGTTTTCTGGTTAGGAAGCTTCCTGTCAGGGTCTTTAATATTCAAATGTTTAGTTCTTAAAACCTCGGGAGCAATAAAATCGGCTGTCCCGATAACTTCCGGATGAAAAAGTTTAGGAACTACCAATCCGTCTATATCGATGATACAGGCAGATTTAGTAACCGGATCCACCAGAATATTATTATAAGAAAGGTCTGAATGTGCCAAACCCATCTGGTGAAGTTTCTTGACTCCCCTGCTTATATTGATGGCGATCTGGAAATAGCTGAGCCAGTCTCCCAATTCGGATCTGTCCAGCCTTAAAGGATAATGCTGATTCCTGAACATAGGGGAAGTAAACCATTTGCCTACTTTATCCCCGCCCATGATCGTATCTGAGCCTACGTATCCTTTGGCAAAGAAAAACTTTTTATGATAAACAGGGACCACAATACCGGTCAGCTTATCCTTCTGAACAATATCATAAGGCCATCTGAATATCTCATCTATGAAGTACTCTGAGGCATTTCCATTCTGTATGTTGTCCAAGTAAGTGGAAACGATCCGCTTGATCCTTTCTTTCTGGTCCACTTCCAAAGGGGTGCGGTAGAATGCCACCACATAATCCCTGTTGGGAGAGAAGTACACATCCTTTACTCCACCCTGCACCGGGCTTTCGTCTACATATTCGTAGGTTTTGGATGCGTCTAAAACGGAAGGAACTTTAACTGTTTTTTTCATCATCAATATATTATAGCTAAGGTTCTGTCGTCATGATTGCCCCGGCTCCAAAAGTCAGTCCATTGCAGCAGCTGCGTATCAATATCTTCATCATTTTCAAAATCCACTTTAGCTCTGTCATCATTGTTGCCATCTAAATCCTGAAAAAAAGCATTCCAGCTTTCCATATCTTCCAGCTTATTTTCTGTTACGAATTTAGGATCATAAATACCATCCGTCATCAGGACAAGGCGTGAAAAATCTTCCACACAAACTATCCCGAAACGGGAAGTAATGGTATCGTTGAAAATTTCTTTCATGGTAATAAAACGGGTTCCGCCTCCGAATTCGCCCACATCCATCTTATTCAGCAATTTTACTTCTTTCTTGTCAGAAGTGATCAAGTTAATCGGACAGTCCCCAACCCCGAAGGTCAGAATGACATATCCGAAATCGAATTTTTTAACCAGAGCAAAAATTAAAGTAGAATGCAGATCTTTTATGGAGAAAGCGTTCTCTGCTGCTGCCTCATTCAATACATTATAAGTATGCAGAATCCCTTTATATAGGGACCTGATCACATTTTGTCTGGCTTCAGTCCTGATGTCATTAGTCTCATCATTAGTTTCTGATCTATCAGGATAAATAAGTCCAATATTTTTTTCAATCTCGTTTAAGATTTCTTCGTTTTTAAAGAACCCATTAATAGATTCTGTGGCCAGCTGAGACCCGCGTCTCGCCATTTTTGCAGAACCGGCTCCATCTGAGACCGAAATGATGCTCCATTCTGCAGGAAGCTCACTGACTGCAAAATCATCATCCCTGAACGTTCCTTCATGGGCATGTGAGCGTCCTCTTTTGGAGGCTACCACAATTTTCTTATCTAAAAAAGCATCTTTAAATTTAGCTTCTTCAGGTTTATAGAAAACAGCATCTTCCGGACTGGGAATATTTTTCCATAAGTCTTTCGGGTCTGCATTTACAAATAACTGTACGGTCTTACTGTCTGTATTTCCCTCATCGCCGATATGAAAAAACCGGATCTCAAGGTTAAAGGCATTGCTGGTGACCGGCGTGCCTTTGATGGTATTATTTTCGAATTCAAGGCCGGTAATTTCCAGATTTTCGATACTTTTTATCCGGATATTCGGAAACTTTTCCATCTCAAAACTATATTCATAGTATTGTTTCGAATTGGCATTTTTCATCACAAGATGAGCTTCTTTGAATTCTTCTTTTTCTTTATAAATGATTGCTTCTTGCATAATTTTTTGTTTGGCTTCAGCAATGGAATGCAGATTCCTGATCACACTGGCATTACCGATAAGTTTTGAAACGATCTTATCCGTAATTTTTCCTTCCAGTATATGATGATCCTTCAGGATCTGCCTGATATCTCCCTCCATTCTCAGCCTAAAGTCCTGTTAATATCAAATCCTTCGCTTGAAAACCCATAATAATCTGAGGTTCCGCACCATGGGCATGTGCTGTGTCCCTCTCCCTTCAGGCAATGGATACCTCCGCATGAGCAGGTTGCCAAAGCAATAGGATTGGAACAGTGAGGACAGGAAGTACTTCCCTGCAATTCTTCAATAGAGATCCTTAAGTTATTTTTTTGTGATGAAGAAAGCCTGAAATAGGAACTTTCATCTATTTTATAAGCCCCATCCAGCCTGTAATACCGTGTTGACATCCCTTCGATACCGGAATTGGTCAGCGCTTTCTTAAATTTCATCAGGTAAAGCTTCTTTGTTTCCGAACATTTTGCATTCAGGACAACGAAATTATTATCAGGAAATCTCTGCTGGGTTTCCGGATCTACTTTTTCAAGGATAATGGGATCTATTTTGGAGAGATTGATTCCTTCTTTATTGGTTTCACTTACGCTCTGGCTGGTTGTTTTAATGGAATCCGTAACCCATTTGAAGAACTCTTTATAAGAATTTTCATTGGAATTATTAAACAGTAAAACATTGTCAGACAAAGAGCCTAACAGTTTATGATTGGTATTATCCCCAATAGATATGGCTATTGTATTGGACTTTCCGTGATAGTTTGTATTCCATCTTTCAATGGCTGCCGTAGCATCATCTGTAGGAACACCGTCTGTGAAGAGAAAAACAATAGGTTTCCAGTCTCCTTTTCTTTCATAGGTTGTTTTTACAATATCCCTGTCAATACAGTCCATTGTCTTGTAAAGTCCTTTTGACAAAGACGTTCCGCTCCCGATAGGGATTTTCGGAGGATAAAAACTGATAATATCCTGCAAAGGAGTGATGACTTCCGCTTCTCCTGCAAAGCCTATAATGGAGATCCAGACTGTTTCCAGTGAATAGGGATCTTTCTTCAGTTCTTTAATGATAGTTGCGATACCTTCCTGCACCTGCTCAATAGGTTCCCCTACCATAGATTCGGAGATATCGACAAGAAAATAAATAGGCAGTCTTCTCATGGTTTAATTTTTAAAGACAAGGTTATTAGACAATGATATTAAGCTCAGAAGGCGGTGGCGGCAGCATCATACTTTCTCCCGTCCCTTGGGTTTTACCTCCCATTGTAATGGAAGAGCTTACCCATTTGAAGAATGATGAAAGAGTAACAGCGTCAGTAGTGTCTAATTTCACTACATGGTCCGTCAGCTCCCTTAAAGACTGTTCATCAGCTTTAGGGCCTGCTGCGCATCCTACAATGATCCCAAATTCCAGGTTTTTGATCACTGGAACCATTTCCTTATACTTCTGGATATCCGAAGGCTTCCCGTCTGTAAATATGAACAGTAGCGGCCTCCAGTCTCCTTTTCTGTCAGCTGAACCTTTCACCAGTTCTCCCTGAACAAGTCCCGAGACCATTTCCAAGGCAGCTCCGGTGTGGGTAGGGCCACTGTCCGGGCATGTGATCTCCATCGGATGAAAGCTCGCCAGATCGATCAGGGGAATTATGTTTTTAACATCCCTGTCAAAGGTAATTACGCTCAGATGCAGGGTATCCATTGCCTGGGGATCTGCACGAAGCATGCTGATCAGTCCGTTAAACCCGTTATTCAGTGCCTGAATGGGTTCTCCGTTCATTGATCCTGACGTATCCAGTAAAAAATAGGCTAATAATCTTCTACTCATTATGAAACGAATGTTAGTTCTGAAGGCGGAGGAGGAAGCTGGTCTAAGCCAAACACCTCTTTCCCGGATTCTTCGAGTTTGGTAGAGGTAGTGGAAATGGAAGCCGTAACCCACTTAAAGAACTGGGCAATGCTTTCAGAATCCGAATTTTGCAGACTTACCACCTCATTGGTGATCTGCTTCAAAATAGAATGATCGGCATCGCCTCCCACTGCACATCCGATGATAAATCCTTTATATACGGATTTTAATTTATTCATACCAGACTGCCAGTCATCTGTAGGAACACCGTCTGTCATGATGAAGGTCATAGGCTTCCAGTCTCCTTTCTGTTCTGTAGTGGTCTTGGTAACTTCAGTCTGAACTTTATCTGCCAATAAAGAAAGTGCAGCCCCGAAAGACGTAACTCCCGAAGCTTTAACATCCACCATCTGAAAGCTTGCCAGATCGGTCAGGGGAATCACCTGCCTGGCATCTGTATCAAAAGTAATGATACTGATATAAGCGGTTTCCAATGCCTGAGGCATCTGCCTTAGAGAATGCAGCATCATCTGGACACCATTTTTCACTGCCTCAATGGGTTCGCCGGTCATAGACCCCGAAGTATCCAGTAATAAATAAACAGGTAACCGTCTCATTTATCGGGTATATACATACTGTTTTAAAATATCAACGAAGTTATCCGTATGATGCGGCTCTCCCAATGCACGGAATTTCCAGTCTCCATTATGACGGTACGCTTCCGCAAAAACCATTGAACACATACCGTTCATACTGGCATCCCCCGAAAGGCTGTATTTTGTAATTTCGTTTCCGCGTGCATCCACGGCTCTGATAAATGCGTTTTCGATCATTCCGAAATGCTGGTTGTTTTTTCTGCCAAGGTATATGGTAACAAGGAATAGTATTTTCTGGTATTTCTGGTCCAGCTGATCCAGCTTTACGATGATCTGCTCATCATCCCCGTCTCCGGCTCCTGTTCTGTTATCACCCGTTAGCCATACATTCCCGCTCGGATGCTGCATTGAGTTAAAATAAATAACATCTCCCTGATAAAGCCCCATCTGTCTTCCATCATTGGTCTGAACCGTTCTTCCCAGATCCGCTACTTTCCCGTTGTCATCCAAAAGAAAAGCAATGGCGTCCAGGTCATATTCTGCTTCTTTACTGAACAGTTTTCCTAAAAACCCACCACCTTGTTTTCTTACGTCCCATCCCAGACCGATGGTTACTTTGGAAAGGTCATAAACACTTTCTCCACGATCATTTTTTCTTAAATCAATAGTCTGACCTTTTTGTAAATTGATTGCCATAGCTATATAGTTTATTTTTAATGTTATTTATAATTATTTAATGATTTGTCCTTTATAGTATTTTTCAAGGAAGAATGATAAATCGGCTCTGTATCCTATTCCTGATGCTTCAAATTTCCAGCTTCCATTTTTTCTGTACAGCCTTCCGAACTCTACTCCCGTTTCAATGGAGAAATCCTCATCCAGTTCATATTTTGCAATTTCCTGATGAGAAGAGTTATCAACAACCCTGATATAGGAGTTTCTCACCTGTCCGAAGTTTTGCTTTCTTCTTTCAAAATCTTCAATGGTTACCACAAATAGGATCTCCTCTACCCTCGGGTCTACTTTGTCCAGATCCACTACAATGGCTTCATCATCATCACCATCGCTGTTTTTTCCGCTCGGGTCATCACCTGTATGGTTCAGTGCCCCATCCGGAGAATTCAGGTTATTATAAAAAACAAAATACTCCTCACTCACCAGTTTTCTGTCAGAATCAATCATAATCGCCGAAGCATCCAGGTCAAAGTCATATCCCGTTCCGTCATTCGGGTCCCATCCTAATCCAATTGTCATTTTAGTAAGCCCTAAATCAATTTTCTGCCCTTTCTGTAAATTAATCGCCATAATGTTATTAAGTTTATTTTTGCCTTGAAGATAAATTTGATTTATGAATTGACCAAATTTATTTTAAAAAATAATACAGGTGTTACGGTTTACCATAATCAAACCATCGTCAGATATCCATAATAAAGGGGCCCGGCTAAAACCAGGCCCCTTTTATAGTTATATCAATTTTATAAAATTAATGCTGAAAATTTTTGCCGGCAGCTACTTTATTCCTTTCTTTTGCCAGCATAGGTATGGAGATCAGCCCCATAACAAGCATGATAACAATTTGTAACGGCAAAGAGATGAATGAATAAGTGAGACCCATTTCACCACCCTGTTCCGCACTTTTTCCCACGGAAATGAACAGAGCCATAAAGCCATATTTCATAGCAAGGTTAAATGCTCCGATCCCACCGCTTGCCGGGATCATCATTCCCAATGTACCAACAACAATAATGAAAAATCCATCGGCTATGGTAAAGTCTGAGGTTTCAGGGAGTGCAAAACACACCAGATATGCTGCAAAATAATAACTGATCCAGATCCCAATTGTATACAAAATGAATTTTACCTTCTCTTTCAGTTTAAATATGGAGGTCAGACCCTGCAAGATCCCTTTTCCAAAATTGATCAGCTTTTCTTTCTTATATTTATAAAAAGCTATTAATCCTACTATTATCAGGATAACAACAGAAATCTTAAAGTAATAATAAAACGAATCAAAATCACTGACTCCCAATTTTATAAGCTGCCTTTCCATGAAGTTAGGCTCAAATTTTTGTTTCCTAGCTTTCTGTTCCGTAACAAATTTGTAGAATGAAATGATGGCGTCATACTTGAATATGATGGTCAATCCAAGAAAAGCCAGCATACAGATCAGATCCACCACTCTTTCCAGGATGATGGTTCCAAAGGATTTGTCCACCGGTACTTTTTCCACTCCATATAATGCTGTGGCTCTTGCTACTTCTCCGCTTCGGGGAATGGTAAGGTTCATCAGATATCCAAAGGAAATAGACCACAAAGAATTGGAGCTGGATATTTTATGCCCCATGGGCTCCAGCAGAAGGTTCCAGCGTACTGCACGGAACCAATAGGCTAAAATTCCAAAAACAGAGGCCAATAAGACCCACATATAGTTGGCTCTGGCAAGGGATTTCTGTATTACTTTAAAGTCCAGCCCTTTGAGTGCGATCCATAAAAAAAAGCCTGCAAAAGCAAGCGAAATTACAATGGTAATTACTGATTTTAAGGGATTAGGTGATTTGTTTTCCATGAATCAGGTAAGAAGATTAGTTTTTTCGTCCGGAAAAACGATTTTCGGCTGGAAGTTTTTAGCTTCCTCAGGAGTCATCTGTGCATAGGCTATAATAATGATGATATCATCTTTCTGCACTTTTCTGGCAGCAGGCCCGTTCAGACATACTTCTCCGGATTTTCTTTTTCCTTTTATAACGTATGTATCAAAACGTTCTCCATTGTTCACATTCACGATATAAACTCTTTCACCTACTACCAAACCTGCAGCTTCAATAAGATCTTCATCTATCGTGATGCTTCCAATATAATTAAGGTCCGAGGCTGTCACTCTTACCCTGTGAATTTTAGACTTAAAAACTTCTATTAACATGCTGCAAATTTATTAATAAAAATCAATAAAACAGATTTTTAAACAATTTTAAAACTGCCAGATATCCAGATATTTAATTTTATTAACCGTAATTTTTTCAAGCTTTATTTAAAAAATCTACAACCATATCGTCAAAAGCATTAATACTTTATGTTAAAATTCAGGATTTAACAAATGTGAAAAATAATCACCAAATTTCATCAAACTCAATACACATAAGCATTTGGCATGATTTTAGTGGCGGGTAACGTAGATTTTTCGTGAAAACTGAAATTATCATATTTCAACTGTTTTCATTAAAAATTACAAAAATTATACAAATTTTAATATAAAAATTGCACAATTAGAAAATTGTATTATATTTGCTATAATTACAAACTAACTTTAATATTAAAAATTATGAACAAGTCTGAATTAATCGACGCAATCGCAAAGGATGCAGGTATCACTAAAGTTGCAGCTAAAGCTGCTTTAGAATCATTCATTTCTAATGTAACTTCTACATTAAAGAAAAAAGACGGAAAAGTTTCTTTAGTAGGTTTCGGTACTTTCTCAGTAGCTGAGAGAGCTGCAAGACAAGGTATCAACCCTGCAACTAAAAAACCGATCAAAATCGCTGCTAAAAAAGTTGCTAAATTCAAGGCTGGAGCTGATCTATCTAATGCAGTTTCTGGTGCTAAGAAGAAATAATCATTCAGATTAAAAAAAATTTAAACCTCATCCTTAGATGAGGTTTTTTTATGTTTTATATATTTAAAGAACCTTTATATTATTCGAAGCATCTCAACCAATCAATTTATTACGGAGCCAGACGGGAAATCTTCCAGTCAAGACCATCCAGCTCGTAAACAATCCTGTCATGGAGCCTATTGGGCCTTCCCTGCCAGAATTCAATTTCATAAGGCTTTGCGATATATCCGCCCCAGTTTTCAGGCCTCGGAACTTCACTGTTTTCGTACTCTTTTTCCAGTTTCTTCAATCTTTCTTCCAGAAATTCTTTATTGGGAATGATCTGGCTCTGAGGTGAAGCGGCTGCCCCCAACTGGCTTCCTTTCGGTCTTGAGTGAAAATATCCGTCACTTAGGTTCTCAGCTACTTTTTCCAATTTTGCCTTGATAATGACCTGCCTCTCAAGGCTCGGCCAAAAAAAGTGCAGGCAGGCTTTATGATTATTTTCTATTGCTTTTCCTTTTTTACTGTCATAATTGGTATAAAAAATAAATCCTGCATGTGTATAGGCTTTCAGAAGCACCATTCTTGTTCTTGGACAACCGTCTTCTTCTACTGTTGAAATCGCCATTGCATTGGCTTCAGAGACCGCAGGATCTTCATTGGCATCCAAAAACCAGTCCCTGAACTGCTCTATAGGATTTTGTTTTATCTCACTTTCAACAAGTTGGGATTTCTGATATATTTTTCTTTTATCATGAAGGTTTTCCATAATTATTTTTTATTAATTTTGAGTATGAATTACTCATACAAAGGTAAAATATTAATCTCCACCCCTGATATTTCCGGCGATATTTTTTCCAGGTCGGTAGTCCTCGTGATTGATCATAATGAAGGGGGCGCATTCGGATTGATATTGAACAAGAAAAATAATCAGATGAGCAGCAGGTTCAAAAATTTCTTTGAATTCAAAATTGACGTCTATGACGGTGGCCCTGTGGAGAATGATAAGGTTTTCTTTATTGTAAAGGGTAAAAAAGTAACGGATATCTATACTGATATCACTGAAGAATTCTACCTGACAGAAGATATTGAAAGTATCATCAATTCGGTTCTCAGTAATGATCTTAACATTGCCGACGTGAAGATCTTTTCGGGATATTCCGGATGGTCTGCCGGACAGCTTGATAATGAAATTCAGAAAAAGATGTGGACAGTAGTGGATATTTATAATCTGGACTACACCCTGCCTAATGATCAGACTCTCTGGAAATCCATCATGCAGAATCTGGGTGGTGAATATCTGCTCTGGGCTAATTCCCCGGAAGATATTTCTCTGAATTAAAAGGCTTCATTCATCATATAAAGGAGAATTATAAAATTAACAAACTTTAAGATTGTTTTAACCAATTTTTTAAAAAGATTTCCCGTTATTTGATAAACTAAAATCAGTGAAATGAAAGGATTCAAATTATTTGCTTTATCTCTCTTTTCAACAGCATTTTTATCTTTCACCCCGATCAAAAAGGAATACATTGTAATTGATGCCGGACATGGCGGTAATGACTTAGGAGCTGTTTACAGTGATCATTCCGAAAAACAAATCGTTCTTGATATTGCCGAGCAGATTCATGAGATCAATGAAACCCAGGAAAAATATGAAGTGATCCTGACCAGGGATTCAGACGAATTCAAAAGCCTTACAGACCGTACCAACAGAATCAACGATTTAAGCCCCGTAATGGTGATCTCACTGCATGTAAACAGGACTCCTGAAAAAGAAACCACGAAACAGGGACACGAGATCTTCGTTCAGTCTTCTGAAGAATCTAAAAAGATCGCCGGACAGATCACCAATAAGCTTGGAAAGTGCAATATTACAGAACGCAATCTGCATATATTAAGAGAAACCAAAGCACCGGCCGTTTTGGTAGAGCTGGGCTACATTAATAATACAAAAGACAGGGAATACCTGACCAGCAAAAAAGGACAAAAAGAAATTGCACAAAAATTCGTAGAGTTTTTCAACGAATACTAAAAATATAAATAATACAATTTCTGATCTACTCAGAATAAAACCCGGTAAAGGACTTTTGGGACTTTGTTGTTTACCGGGTTTGTCAATTTTAAAAACTTTGCTTCCAGCTTTCTACCCATTCTGAAAAACGGGAATTTCCGAAAGTCTTGTTTCTTATCTTACCTACAGAAAATATGCCTTTTTCATCAGAGATCATTAAAATCTCTTCTGCTTTCTGAGATTCAAATGCGATGATCTCGTGTTCCTGTATATCAGCAAGGTTATTCTTATGTAAAAAAGTAACGAAATTTTCCATCAAAGGAGATATGTAGGCTCCTTCTGATTGTTTTGGGATCTTGATCACATTTCCTTCCAGAAAAAGAAGATTCCCGGAGGCAGAGCGGGCAATCCTTTTATTGGGATTAAGAAGGATAACATCATCCAGGTCATTCTCCTGCGCATAGATCCCGCCATAAATATTTTCGGGGCAATGTACCCTGATGTTGCTCAGCAGATTGTTATTCACATTGATCTCTTTAATGAGATCCAGTTCCAACGGTCTTTGATAAACCGAAAGAACATCATTTGTCTCGGTAATTTCATAAAAATAGGATACGGATGATTTTGCCAGCGTGATCTCATCCGAATTCCTGAATACCTGAAAATTGATGATCCCATTGGTTATGCCTTTTCCTTCAATAGTATCTTTTTGAAAAAGGGTCTGGAAGAATTCCAAAGTATATGCTAAAGGAATATTCATTCTCAGCTTTCTCATGGAGGCCATCAGGAAAAAATAGCATTCTTCATCCATGATAAGCTTTGCATTCCTTATGAAGAAGGAAACTTTCACAGCATCCCCAAACAGGAATGCCCTGTTTTTTACATTTAATTCTTCTGAAGTAAAATATTGTTTTTCCAATTTCTGATCTGATTTGTTGATAAAAAAATAATGAACGATAAATCGTTCATCAGTTTACTATTTAATACGACAGCTTTTATTAAGCTGCACCTAGTTTTATCCTGAGATTTTCTATAAGGTTTTCCCAGTACATTGCATTTTCTTCTTCATCTCCCTGTTCACAAAAATCTGTAATATTCAGGGCCAGGTCTTCCGTAATATCGTCGATAACAATAGTCATCTCAAAGAAGTTCTTGGTTCCTTCATCTTCTTCCCATCTGAAACGTACAAAACCTTCAGGCTTATATCTGATTAAAGTTGCTTTTTCGGCAGGTCCCCCGCCCCAACTAAAATAGAAATCATCCCCCTTCTCTACCACATCATCTGCAAACCATTCGGATAGTCCCTCTGCAGTAGCCAGATATTCATACAAAATTTCTGAAAGACAATGCATTGGAAACTCGTAATGGACTTTATGTTTCGCCATATATTCTTTGTTTTATCGTCCCGCAATATATAAATTAATTTTTTTATTACACAAAAATGTGTTTACTTTTTTATATAATAAGCATGATATTTATCAATGATTTTTAAATAGGTGTTTAATCACTTTTTCAACCCGGAACGTGATGGAAAATATATTTAAATCTTTTATTTTTTAACCCAAAAAGCAGGTTACTGTAAACATATTTCAGAGTATAAAAGCCTCAATGGGGCATTTTAATTTTTGTTTAATACATCCAATATAATCTGACAGCCTTGCCGGATCTCATACTTGCTTATAGTGAGGGGCGGAGATATCCTCAAATACTCATTCCTGTACAGCTGCCAGAAAACGACCAGGCCTTTTTCCATACATTGCCCGGCTACATCCAATGTATATTCAGGGGATCCTAAATTAACCGCGAGCATCAGGCCTTTTCCGTTAATATTCCTGATCTTTGGATGCACCAAAAGCTCCCTGAACAGATTTTCTTTTTCTTCCACCTGATCCATCAGTCCGCTCTCCAGGACCTCTTTCAGGGTGGCATGGCTTGCTGCTGCGATCAACGGATTTCCTCCAAAGGTAGTAATATGCCCAAGCTTAGGCGAATGAGACAGTGCTTCCATAATTTTTTTTGAGCTCATGAAAGCGCCCACCGGAACTCCGCCTCCCATCCCTTTGCCCATTACCAAAATATCCGGAACGATCTCAAAATGTTCAAAAGAGAACAGCTTACCTGTTCTTCCGAATCCCGGCTGTATCTCATCCAATATGAGAAGAGCTCCCATATCTTCGCATCTTTTCTTCAGTTTCTTTACATATCCATCATCCGGAACCAGAAATCCTGCAGCCCCCTGAATGGTTTCCATAATGACACCCGCTGTTTTATCGGTAATCTTATCAAGATCATTCTCGTTATTGAATTCAATGAAATTTACCATTGGAAGTAACGGACGGAATTCTCTTTTATGGGTTTCATTTCCGGAAACACTCAATGCACCATGGGTATTGCCGTGATAAGAGTTTTTAAAAGAAACGATCTCCTCTCTTCCGGTATATCTTTTCGCGAGTTTCAAGCTTCCGTCAATAGCCTCTGCTCCACTGTTGACCAGATAGGTAACTTCCAAAGGGGGCGGAGTTGCCTCTGCCAGTAATCTGCACAATGCCACCGGCTTTTCCTGGGCATATTCCCCATAGACCATAACGTGAAGATATCGATCTGCCTGCTCCTTGATCGCCTGAACTACTTTAGGATGAGAATGACCTAAGGTATTGGCAGACACTCCGGCCACAAAATCCAGGTATTTTCTGCCATCTGTCCCGAAAATATAGCTTCCTTCCGCCTTTTCAACTTCAAAACCTGCTGCAAATTTTGTAGTCTGTGCCTGATATATAAAAAAATCTTTTTGCATCTCCATTTTCGTAAAAATTTCAGCAAAGCTAAAAAACATTCATTAAATGCCGAAATTATCCCGATAGAATAAAAAAATCACCCTTAACATAAATAGCAAGGGTGATCACCAAATCAAAAAAATATTAATATAGTTTTTATTTATTACAAAACTTTCTCTACTGTTACATAACTGTTACTGGTAACGTTATAGGATGTTGTACCTCCGATTTCTGAGATCGCTTCCAGAGTTATATACTGCCCCTGTACTGCATATACAGAAAAATCAAGGTTGATCTTTCTGTTGGTACCATCAAAGTTCACTGTATTTTCCAAAAGCTGGAATCTCTGAACGTCATTAACATACAGACTGGCACCCAACCTGTTACTAAATGATCCTGCAGGACCTGTAAAATTCAGGTTTAAATTAATCCTGTACAAACCTGTCTGCCGGATATACAATCTGTTAAGATTTACTCCGCTTGTTGCTATATTGGTTTTTAATCTTAATGGATCTGCCAGAAAATTAGGTTTGTCTATCAGGGAATTTATGGGTAATAATACAGCTCCCGAAGTAGTGGAGACAGCATTGATCTGAAATCTTGATATATTATCTGACTCTATTTCAAATGCTTTGCTCCAAACCAATCCGTCAAAAACCATGACCTGACCTGTGCTTTTTACAAACAACAACATTCCTCTGAGTGCCTCTATCCTTGTAACCGGGGCATTTACACCTGTGAAAGGCAAATTGACAGCAGCATCCACTGCAGGAAGCCCGAAACCTTTTACACCGGAAGCTTCATTAGCATTGGTAATATACATCATTACCTGATCATTTCCACTGGCATTGGAGTCAGGGTTTGAAATGCTGGTAAAATTCACTTGTGCACTGCAAATACTCATGATGAGTAAAGGGATGCAGTATATAAATTTTTTCATGGTTTAATAAGCTTTGATTAAACGGGCGGCAACGTATGAGTAAATTGTACTGGTATCTGTACCGTAAGCTGCAAGAGCTCCTCCTGAAACGGCAGTTGAGCTTATTCCCGGGACTACTCTTATTTCAGCTCCCGCCGGTAAAGAAATGGTTTGTGAGAAACTGGATGTTTTATTTCCTTGTGTATCGATTACAAAAATAATAGAGTAGTTTGTTTTGGAAACTACAGTTTCCCATGCGGAAGCCGTAGTATATTTTACCTGCAGGGTCAGTTTAAATTCCGTGATCCCTGCCTGAAACCCGATAGTACCTCCGGTAAATCCCAAAGCAACTCCTATATCATATAATCCTGCTGTCTTAACAGTCACCGAACTGGCATTTTTAATGAGAAGATTATCTACAAGCACCTGGCTTCTGTCATCTGGGGCAAGATAGGTAGGAGTATTTGTTGCGAAACAAAAACCTATCCCAAAGGATATACACGGAATAGTAATTCCTGTTGAAACCCCCAACCTTGAAGTTCTGGTCTGGAAAATACCCTGTATCTGTCTCGCGGGATTCCATGCATAGCCGTCATACTTATAATACTGATCATCATTTTTACTATAAATAAGCCCTCCAATAAGATTGGGGTAATCATCAAATATATCATTTGCAGACGCATTATATCTCGGAAACGCTGTATAGGCATTTGCAAACGGAAGTATTACTCCTTTTGTTCCGTCTATCACTTTTACGATATTCTTATTACTATTATCAGCACTTCCGATAGTTATTTGTCCGAAACAGTAGCACTGAAATATCATTATTATTAAAAATAGTATCTTTTTCATTTTACTGCATATTTATTTTTTCAACAATTATCTCAGAGATACCGTTTCCCGTAGTATTCATGGAAAAATACATATTGCTTCCCAGGCACCCTCCTGCCAGCATCACCTGATTACCATAAAACCTTAACCTCAACCTGTCACCTGCATTAAAGACCCCTACATAAGTAAAGGCTAAAGACTGCCCCACATCAATAGATCCGGGGGCTAAGGTCGCTACGGATAAAAGGCCGCCATTCGAGCTGCTGGAACTGTTATTAATAGGTGCCCACGTAGCACCATTATCAGAACTAAGCTCTAAATTGAGTCTTGAATACAAGTTGGTGGAGGCTGATAGGCAAAAAGCTTCTGACACCTCAACCGCCCCACTCTTAAAGGATATTTTATATAATCCCCTTGTCTTAATATTGATCATATTACTGGGGGTACTCACCAAAGCCACATCACTAAAAATATCATTGAAAGCCGGACTGTTTGAAGTAAAGGGGACATCAACAGCAGCACAGGTCCTGTCGACAGCAAACAGACAGTTAGGAAAGTTACAATTCTGGCAGGTAGTGGTGACAACTCCGTTTCTTATAAAACGTGCCATTTTATTGTTCTTCATGGTCGTGACAATCGGATCCGAGATCTTCCATACCGTCCCGTCATTTTGAACAATACTTCCTGTTTCGCGATTAAAGATTACGGAACCCTGTGTACCATTCCCTGTGGTTCCGACAGCGGAGGCTGGCAATTGTGAGGCCAAGTTGGCTCTTGGCATTCGGGCAGCTGAATTGTCCTGTTTTACATGCAGCTGCGTTCTGATATCGGGTTGAAAAGAGGCTTCTTTTGAAATCCCAACTTGTGCACTTATCTTTAGGCCAAAGACCATAAAGATTAAGCAAATAATTTTCGCTTTCATCTTTGTTAGTTTTTTGAGTACAATCTGAATGCTTAAATATACAAAATATTATAAAACAAAACATATGTATTTTACAATGCTAAACATATAAAAATGAAAATATATCATCCGAAAACAAAATATACTAAATAATAATTAACGTAAATCGAATTATAATAAATATAATTATTCAATAAACTGTGAATAATTATATAATTTTCAATTGAAAAAATCAGAAATTAAAACAGATATCTCATGTTTAGAACCAGAAAATAAAAAAACAATTCACCAATTTTTGAAAAACGGTGAATTGTTTTAATATCTACAATAATCGTAATTTTTTTTAAGGATATTACTTTCTAACCCTTTTCGGCTTTTGGGCTTCTTCTTTAGCTTTTTCTTTCTCAATAGCCTCCTGGGCCTGGTCATAAAGCTTATTATCCATTTCGTATTTTATTTCTTCATAATCAGGTGTATCTACCAGGATATCCTGCCATTTCCTGATCCTGTCCTTTGTATTCCAGTTAAAGTCAGGGAATTTTCTTCCTGAAGGTTCTATCATGCTCATCGGATAGGTATCTGAAGTAGCCCCGATACTGCATGATATGATTTGTAATGCCTTCTCTTCAAATAATGCCCCTATAATGCCACAGGAAGATAAGGTAATCCCGATCCGCTCTTTTTCCTTTGTCTGCTGGTTAACGTCATCCACATATACTATGGATTGGGCATTCCCTATCACTTTTGCCTCCTTTATATCATTATTCTGGTAATAAACGGTCATGAGCTTCCCTTTGACCTGATTGAACTCGTCTTTAAGGGTTAATGAATCTACCTTACTTATGGCAAAAGCATTCCCTATTACTTTCAGGGAATCTATATTTTCGGTTTCCGTATTAAAATAGGCTTCTATTTTATCTCCTGTCACCTGCTTTTCACCACTCCAAAGTATCGGTTTTGTGTACATATGAAGGATACCATCCGTTTCATTGAATGCCAGTGAGTCCGCTCTTCCCTGGGCATTCGATTTATAAAACCTTCCTTTTCGGAAAGCCCTCAGGAAACTTTTCTTAACAGCAGCGTCTTTAGCATCGGGTTTTTGGTACGAAATGATTTTTTCAGAAGCAAAGTATATGGAATCTTTTTCAAGGATTTTTACGGCATACGGGTTTTTGGTGATCATAGCAGAGTCATTCTTCTCAAATATCTCGCCATATCCTCCTTTGATATACCGCCTTTCTTTCGGGTCATCCAGGGTTACATTCCCTGTAGCCTTTCCAAATCCCGAGAGCTGATTATAATACATTTCGTCTCCGGTAAGGATCTTGTCATTATAGAAAATCCTGGAATTTTTATACAAAAAGGATTCCTTAGTATTCATATTATACTTACCCTTTTCTGTAAAAATACGATTCTTAGGATTTTTTTTATTGGTAATGGTAGTCGGGCCGCTAATATCTACAATATTGGTATTCTGGTTCTGCACTACATTGATTCCTTCCAGAGTATAATCACGGTCTTCGATCTTTACATTTCCGCTAAGGTCTATGGTACGGGTAGTCAGGAAATACGTTGCAGATTTGGCATAAGTCGTACTCTTACCATCATTGATAGTACCTCCCATATTAAAGTATGCCTGATTTGAAATCCTGTCATAGTACATGGTCTCTGTCCGGATCACTGTCCCTTTGGGATCGGTAAGCACCACATTTTTTCTGGCAACCCCTTTCTGAGTATTCCCGTCATATTCCATTTCTGCTGCGGTAATCACGGAACCATCTGCATTCTGGAGCCTGGCATTGCCAATAGCCTTCACAAAATTCTCCTCATCATAGATCACAACCTCATCGGCTGTAAGAACAGAACCCTGATGCTCAATTTTCACATTGCCCTCAAGATGCCTGTTCCCGTCATATTTCTCAGGATTCTTCTTTATAAAATCGGCATTGATAATATGAACCTTGTCTTCAGGTTTTACCTGCTGCGGCTGGTTTTTTACAGGATTCTGTAAATAAGGATCTCTTTGTGCAGGCTTTTGCCTGTCCTGTGCATAAGTAATCGTGGAAATAAAAACCACTAGAAAAAAAAACAGTCTCATTGATCAGTCATTCTTGGTGCCATAAAAGTACAGCGAATGAGAATCAATTTTTACGCCAAATGCATCTTCAATGGCTTCTTTTATTCCCTGGATCCTGGGATCACAAAATTCGATGATCTCTTCAATTTCCTTGTCCGAATCTTTTTTGTAGATCACCAGATGGTCATGCTGCTTATCAAAATAAGACTTTTCGTAGGAAGAGGACGTCAGGGTCTTTTCACCGAACTGATGCTTACGGATCAGGCCTGCATCAAGGAAAATTTCTATGGTATTATAAATCGTTGCTTTAGATACATGGTATTTTTTCTGCATCATCAGAAGGTAGAGATCATCCACATTGAAGTGATGATCCATATTATAGATCTCTTCCAATATGGTATATCGTTCAGGGGTGTTCCTGAAACCTTTTTCCAATAAGTAGTTTCTCAGAACATCCTTGATTAAAGCAATATTTTTTTCTTTTTGTATCGTGTCCATCAATAAAATTATCTACAAATTTATTGATTTTTATTTAAACTTTATTATGAATAATGTCGGGTAAATCCTGCCTGCTCAATCTTGGTATCATACACTGTAAGCTCGGTAATAGGTGCGGATTCAACTTCCACGTTATGCGAACTGACGCCCCATGCCTTGAAATCATCGCTTCCGATATACTTTACAAAGTTGTAAATATTAAGGGTGATCTTTTGCTTCACCGTGAGAAGGATATCGTTGATATAGGTGTTATCTATAATCACATATTTCAGATCCGGTGGAATGTTATGGGCCCTTAGAGACGGGTGGCTGCTTCTTGAAGGTATCGTTCCGTCAGCCATCAGATCTTTTAAAACGATATTAAAATAGTCATTGATCCTGCGGTCTACTTTAAATCCTAGTAAGAAGTTGATCTTATAGATCGTGCCCGGCAAGATCTCGTCGACCGTATATTTGAATGTATACGGATCTTCCTGGTTCACAATGCTTAAAATAAAGTAATGATCTGCCCTTTTCGGCTGTTTTTTGATGATGGAATAAATTATTTTGGACTCTACTTCATCATTTCTTTTTGCACGGCTTAAATAGGCAAGATTTGTTGCATATTTAGGGATGGTTTCATCCAGCTTCATGTCTTTAATGATAGATACATACTTTTCGATCTTCACAAACTGGATAAAGTTGGCTTTTATGAGTCTTCCGTTATACCATGCATACATGCAGATCGCTATAAATCCACCCAGAACCATAGTTAGCCATCCTCCGTCAATAAATTTGATCACATTAGCATAGAAGAACCCTGACTCCAGGAACAGATACACAGCCCCGAAACCTATTATGAAAAATTTGCTTACCCTTGTTCTGCTCAGCCAGAATAGCAGCAATATGGTGGTCATCAACATCGTGATGGTGATCGTTAAACCATAAGCAGCTTCCATATGCTCAGATTTCTGGAAGAATACAACGACTACAAAGCAAAATGCCATTAACCCCCAGTTGATCCTTGGAATATACATCTGTCCTTTGATCCCGGACGGATATTCAATATGCTGGTTAGGCCAGAATGAAATGGACATTGCTTCGGAAAACATAGTGAATGATCCCGTAATTACGGCCTGACTGGCAATAATAGCCGCTGCCGTTGCTAAAATCACTCCCGGCAAAACAGCCCATTGCGGCATAATCCCAAAGAAAGGATTGACCCCGGTGAATACCTGCTGATAGTTATCTAGCAACCATGCTCCCTGTCCCAGATAATTGAGGATAAGCATTATTTTTACGAAGATCCAGCTCACTCTGATGTTTTTTGCACCACAGTGTCCAAGATCGGAATACAGAGCCTCTGCTCCGGTCGTACAAAGGAAAACCGCCCCCATGATCACAATTGCACTTGATGAATGCGTAATCAGATTGTAAGCATACATCGGGTTGAAAGCTTTTAAAATCTCGATATGATCAAAAATATGGATGGACCCAAAAGCACCCAAAACCAGGAACCACGTGACCATGATAGGACCAAAGAATTTACCAATGGAAGCTGTCCCGAATTGCTGCACCACAAAGATCACAAATAAAATGACCAGAGTGATAATAACTACGGGGGTTTCCGGATTATAGATTTTGAGGCCTTCAATAGCTGACATTACAGTTAAGGAAGGGGTAATTACGCTATCTGCCACCAGGGTTGATGCCCCGATAATGGCAACCACATAGAGCCATTTTTTCTTGAGCTTCTTTACCAGTGAATAAAGTGCCAGGATCCCGCCTTCCCCTTTGTTATCTGCCCTTAAAGCAATAATAACATATTTAATGGTGGTTTGGAGAGTCAATGTCCAGATAATACAGGACAAAGCGCCTTCAATATACTCATCAAATGGCATTGAAGCTCCGTCTTTCCGGGCGTTAACAATCGCCTTCATTACGTAAAGAGGAGATGTTCCGATATCACCAAATACAATACCTAAGGATACAATGACTCCTACAAATGAGAGCTTCTTAAGATCAAAGTGGTGACCACCTTCTGTAACTTCTGCCATATCAGCAATTTTAATTTTAAAAGCGCAAATTTAAATGAAATTTACATCCCTCAGCATTTTTCTTCATGAATATAATAAATGAAAAAACTCCCTTTCGGAAGTTTTTTTCTATAATTATTTTACATACATCGCTTTTTTGATCTCCTCTTTCACTTTTTCAAGTTTAGGGAACCATTCTGCAAATAATGCAGCAGAGTATGGCGCAGGGGCATCCGGAGTAGTAATCCTCTTAATAGGGGCATCCAGATAATCGAAAGCTTTCTGCTGTACCATATAGGTAATTTCAGAAGAGATGGAAGCAAACGGCCATGCTTCTTCCAAAATAACCAGTCTGTTTGTTTTCTTAACGGACGCTAAAATAGTATCAAAGTCTAAAGGACGAACTGTTCTCAAATCGATAACTTCTACAGAGATCCCTTCTTTCGCTAAATCTTCAGCAGCCTGAATAGCCAACTTCATAATTTTACCGAAAGAAACCAAAGTAACATCTTTACCTTCTTTTTTAATATCTGCTTTTCCGATAGGAATATAATATTCTTCTTCCGGAATTTCCATTTTGTCTCCATACATCTGCTCAGATTCCATGAAGATCACCGGATCATTATCCTGAATAGCAGTTTTTAATAATCCTTTGGCATCATAAGGGTTGGAAGGAACCACTACTTTAAGCCCCGGGCAGTTGGCAAACCAGTTTTCAAAAGCCTGGGAATGGGTAGCCCCCAATTGCCCTGCAGAGGCAGTAGGGCCACGGAATACGATCGGGCAGTTCCATTGCCCGCCACTCATCTGACGGATCTTTGCTGCATTATTGATAATCTGGTCAATCCCCACCAAAGAGAAGTTGAAGGTCATAAATTCTACGATCGGCCTGTTCCCGTTCATTGCTGCTCCTACCGAAATTCCGGTAAAACCTAATTCCGCAATCGGGGTATCGATCACTCTTTTAGGGCCAAATTCATCCAGCATTCCTTTTGAGGCTTTATATGCACCGTTATATTCTGCAACTTCCTCTCCCATTAAATAAATGGATTCGTCTTTACGCATTTCCTCGCTCATTGCCTGTGCAATTACCTCACGAAAAGTATATTCTGCCATATTTTTTTGAAAAATTAGAGTACAAAAATAGTGATTTTTTATTATTGACATAATAAAAAGGACATCTCCTGTAGGGAGATGCCTTATTTATCTGATTTATTTTTTTTAAATCAATTAATCTACTTTATGCCACGTCTGGGTTTTAACCGCAATTCCTAAGATAAGTGCTTTCACTTTCAGGGTATTCCCATCTCTTACAATTTCTGTTTTATAGGTTTTCCCATCTTTCGGATTGGTTATTGTACCTCCCCCAAATTCATTTCCGTCTTTGGATAATCCCCTGATAATTTCCAGTCCTAACAAGGGTTTATTTTTACGGTCATCCTTGCATTTTACACAATTGTTATTTTCCGGCTTTATCAAAAGCTGGTTAATTTTCCCATAGTATTTACCATCTGGTTTCTTAAAAATCTCAACAATAGATTTAGGTTTCCCGGTTTCATCATCTATGGTTCTCCATTTACCTTCAATTTGTGCAAAAGACATTACACTGAATAACGAAAGCACGAATGTTAATAATAATTTTTTCATATTTCTTATAGTTTAATTTTCAATAAAATATTTTCGTTGTCTATCTTTTGCTAAAAATATAAATTAATTTTAAACAAACAAAAATTTTTATTATCCAAGGCATATATAACAATACACATACCAAATTTCAAAATTAAACACCTGTTAAACTAAGAATTTTGAAGCCGAACTGAAAATTTCCTTAGTTGGAAGCCAATCCCGATCAAAGCAACAATTGCCGTAATAAAAGAAAAAATCATGGCTGTAGATACAGAAACATCCGCATTGAATGTAAAATATTGGGCCGCTTTCATAAATAACCACTCCCTCACCCCTATTCCCGAAAAAGAAATCACACTCAACACCGCACTGATGAGAAATACAATGCAATAGATCCAGACTTCTTCGATCTGTGCAAATGACCTTAAAATAAAATAGATCGAAAGCAGCTGGCAGACCTGTACTCCCAAAGAATACAGCAAGGTACTGTAAAATATTCTTTTGAACTCCGGAAAGAATTTCATAAAGAATATTCTGGCAACCATTATAGTAATGATGACTGCCGGGATGATCATTAATTTGTAATACCCGGGAAGTAAAGGATATGCTAATATTTCTATTAATACGGTAATCGCCAGCAGGCCGGAAAGCCTGTCACAGAACACAGATTTTGTCAGCTTTTTAGCACTCCATTGAAACTGTTTATTGAGGATATACACTTTGTAGGCATCCCCGCCTATCCCGCCGGGAATGAAAAAATTGTAGAACATCCCTATCAGATACAACTTCAGGTTATCGATCTTATGGATAAGAAAATGATTGGCATGAAAGTATAGCAAAAGTCTTTGGGATGAAATCACCTGAGAAACAACAAATGCAATGAAAGCAATAACCAGATAATGATATTTGCTGGTCTTAATAAGTTCCCAGACTTCTGAAAAGGGTACTTTCCTGAACACAAAATACAGCAATAGCAGGCTGACACCTATTTTAAGGGAAGTTATCGCTATTTTTCTGAATCTTTTCAAAAAGTAGAAATTTTCCGGATGTTGAACGGGCGTTTTTTCTGGGATTCATAATATGTTTTCATCAGCAGGTCTATAATGATTCCCGTGGTAAAAAGCTGAATCCCTACAAAAACCAGAAGAATTCCTAAAATAAGCAAAGGCCTTCCCCCTATGGAATATCCTAAAATTTTTACGATTAAAAGGTAAGCATTGATCAGCATTCCTAAGGCAAATGCCACAATCCCGATATTCCCAAACAGGTAAATAGGTTTCTGCAGGTATTTTTGATTAAAAAGCAAAAGGATAAGATCGTTGATCACTTTGGTGGTCCTTCCGATCCCGTATTTTGAAACCCCGAACTGCCTTGCATGGTGTTTTACCGGAACTTCGGCAATTCTTGCTCCGTTGATATGGGCATGAAGTGTAATGAACCTGTGAGATTCGCCATATAAATCGAGATTCTTGGCCGTTTCATTGGTGAAAACCTTCAATGCGCAACCGTGGTCTTTTACATTGAGCTTGGTGGTCCTTCTGATAATAAAGTTGGCCACTTTAGAAGGAAAGGTTCTTAAAAGATTGTCCTGTCTTTTCTGGCGTTTCCCGATCACAAGATCATATCCGTCTTCATCCAGCTTATCCACCATCATCGGAATATCAGTAGGGTCATTCTGCATATCCCCGTCCATTGTAATGATATAATCCCCTGTTGCGTAATCTATCCCTGCCATTAACGCTGAGCTCTGTCCATAGTTTTTTTTCAGTTCTATGAGAACCACATGGGGAGCGGCTATATCTTTAATGACTTTTACCGTTTTATCGGTTGAAAAATCATCAACCAAAATAAGTTCGTAACGATAATTTTTGAGAACGCTTTCAATGGCAGAAATAAGCAAAGGAGCATTTTCTTCTTCATTATAAAGCGGAACGACTACCGAATAAAACCTGTCTGGATTCATAGATTAAAAATATTTGCAAAGATAACTGAAATTTCAGATTACCATAAAGATATTTAAAGGTTCAATAAAGCTTTTAAATATCTTTGCAAAAATATGATCGTATGAAAACCCAGCAAAGGTCCTTGTATTATTTACTGCTCGTCGTAGGTGCCATATTGCTTTTTGCCCATCTCGGCAAATTGTACGTAGATATCATGGAAGCCCGGAATTTTGTTTCGGCCAGGGAAATGGCGGATGAAGGGCATTGGATATTTACAACAATGAATGGCCTTCCACGATATGAAAAGCCGCCTCTTCCTACCTGGCTGAGCGCCTGGATGGGGGAAATTTTCAGCTTCCGGAATATCGGGGCTTTAAGGTTTCCGGCTGCTCTATCTACTTTTCTTCTGGTCATTTATTTTTATAAGATCGTTAATTTTCTTTCCAGTAATACACGTCTTGCATTTATTTCTTCGATGGTTCTGGTGACCAATTTCCTGGTTATTTATGTGGGCAGAAGGGCTAACTGGGATATTTACAGCTACAGCTTCATGGTGATCGGGATCTATTATTTTATTTTGGCTTTAAAGGATATCAAGACTATTCCCAATTATCTGTTCGCCGGGGTTTTATTCGGATTTTCGGTATTAAGCAAGGGGCCTACCGGGCCTTATGTTTTATTAATCCCGCTTTATATAGGATATGTGATCGTTTTCGGATGGCCGAAATGGAAAGAAATACGAGGTATTATCTTGTGTGCCATTGTAACCATTCTGGTCGGATTCTCATGGTATATCTATATTTATACGGCAGATCCTGACACTTTCCTGGCTATTATGGAAAAGGAGGCAACGGCAAGAGGAAACAGAGATGTAAAGCCATTCACAAGATATCTGAGTTTTCCGGTTCAAACAGGTGTATGGATCCTGTACAGTGTTATCGGGCTTATTTTCCCGATGATCAAAAAGAGAACAGACCAACCTAAGATCTATATGCTGTTCTTTTACTGGACTTTATTCTCACTGATCCTGCTTTCTTTAATTCCCTCTAAAAAAGAACGCTATCTGTTCCCGATGATGGTTCCTTTAGCTGCTACAACGGGATATTACTTATATTATCTGTTTCAGAGTATTGAATTAAAGAGATGGGAACTGAATCTCAACAAAACAATCTTTACCGTTCTTGCTGTTGTGGCATTTGCCATCGCTGCAGGAGTTTATTTTCTCCCTTTGGAAAGCATCAGCATTTATACAGTTTTGTTTTCAATATCTGCTCTTATGGCATCAGTGGGACTGCTTTATTTTATTTACAAAAAGAGAAGCTTTGAGAAGGCATTTTACTCGGTGGTTTTCCTTATGGCGGCAACCGGATTGTTTGGGATTCCTGTTTTGGATAAGATGCTCAGTAATAATCAGAATTTTAAAAGCCTGACCCTTATTAAGGATCAGATACAGAAGGAAGGGACAAAATTATACAGCTATTCGGAATATTCTCCTGAGGTATGGTTCAGGTATCTGGACATCATGCCTGAAATAAAAACGGAAGACCCGAAAACATTCCCCAAAGAAAAGGTGTTTTATGTAGCCATGAATACCAATCAGCCGGAATTTATCAAGAATCTTGAAAAGCTGGGCTGGAAGTTAACATACGTGGATACCTTTGATGATAATGAAGAAGGAACGAAGTCCAAGAACTACTCCGAAAGGAAAATTCATTATGTTTACAGGGTCATGCAATAAAATACACTTAGATTATTCCTCTTATTTTTGTTGTGGAATTCAGCTTGTCATTCCAAAGGAATCTACACTGTGTAGAGATGCTTTCAGCATGACAAACTGTATGTTTAATTTAATAGTAAAAAAATAATACTAAAAATTAAAGGTAGAAATAATATTTAAACAGATTCTTAATTCATTTTTATTGATTAACTGAACATTCTAATTAACTATTTTTTTCTCCAGAAAAAATCTCTTTCATATTCAGCGGGTTGTAAACGATCAGGAACATAATAAGGGCAAAAGCATATTCCCATATCTCCCATTTTCTGGAGTGATCGATAGGTGCCAGTATCAATGCCGTAATAATAATGAAAATATAGATATGTACAGGCCTTGCAACAGATATCCCAAACGTATCGATCAGTTTTTTCATTTTTGCAGACCTGTTCCACAGAATAGGCAATACTAAAAAGTAGATCCCGAAACAGATAGACATCAGGTTAGAAAATATGAGCTTATTCAGTTTTACATCCCCTACCACCATATTATGAAGATTGGTTTCCTGCTGTGCGTTATTTTCTTTGAAAAATTCTGAGGACTGAACATTAAAGATCCTTTGTCCCCATGAGATCTCTTCCCCTCCGCCAAAAAACATTCCCAAAGCCATCAGCAAAACACCTACTTTCCATAATGCCCCGTAATATTTCTGATATTTAAAGAATTTGAATAAAAGGGTAAAACTGGTAAGAAATAAAAAAGCCGAGGTAAGATTCTCATAAAAACCGTCTTCTTCCACAAGGGTATCAAAATATGAGCTGTCGGTAAAGAAGACATAAATGGCATAGATCACCGTCAGTAAGAGAATCACGGAAATGATTTTCTCAAATAAGCTTAAATTTTTCATAAAGCAAATATAAGTAATCCTGAAATGTAAATTCTATTCTTTACTTTTGTTGTCATGAATTTTATTAAAAATAATCTTGCCAATGCCATCACTCTGGGTAACTTATTTTCCGGATGTATAGGGGCGATCCATCTTATTCTGGGAGATTATCAGATTACGGCGGTATGCATTATCCTTTCACTGGTTCTGGATTTTTTTGACGGGTTCGTGGCAAGGGCCCTGAAAGCCAATTCCAATCTGGGAGCTCAGCTGGATTCTTTGGCGGATATGGTGAGCTTTGGTTTTGTTCCGGGATTAACGATATATAAGGTCCTTGAACCTTTTGGCAATGAATTTTCAGGCTTGAGTCTTCCTCTTGAGATCAAATATTTTGGTTTACTCATCACTCTTTTTTCCTGTTTAAGGCTGGCTATCTTTAACCTGGATGAGGAACAGAAATATTATTTTAAAGGCCTGAATACACCCTCCAACACGATCCTGATCTTTGGTTTGTATTATGCTTTCAAAGAAAACCGGAGTTTTGAATTTCTGTTCAACAATGCCGGCCTGTTAATTGTTTTGACCATCATCTCTTCATGGTTCCTGATCAGCCCTATAAAAATGATCGCAATGAAGTTCAAATCCATGAAACTGCAGGACAATTATCCCAAACTGGCCTTATTAATAGGTTCCATTATTATTTTAATTATTTTTAAAACTGTCGGAATTCCGATGGTGATCATTTATTATATTTTAATATCCTTAATATTTCAAAAACAACTTACATGAGTTATGAATTATGAGTTAAAAGTTATAAGTCCGATCTGCACTTCCAATAACTCATAATTCATAACTCTTAACTTATAACTAATACCCCTTATAATTAACAAAAAAATGAATTTAAAACTCCATAAACCTCTCTGTATTTTTGATCTGGAAACCACCGGTACCAATATCGGAAAGGACAGGATCGTTGAGATCTGCATTTTAAAAGTAAATCCTGATGCGTCCAGGGAAAGCAAAACATGGCGTGTAAACCCTGAAATGCCGATTCCTATGGAATCAAGCCAGATCCACGGCATTTATGATGAGGATATAAAAGACGCCCCTACCTTCAAAACTATTGCCCCAAAGGTCATGGAAATGATCTCAGGAGCTGATCTTGGCGGTTTTAATTCGAACAGGTTTGATGTTCCTGTTTTAGCCGAAGAGCTTCTGCGTGCCGAAATTGATTTTGATTTGAGCAAATTCAAATTGGTTGATGCACAGACGATTTTCCATAAGAAAGAGCCTAGGAATCTCGGGGCTGCCTATCAGTTCTACTGTGGAAAAACTCTTGAAAATGCCCATTCTGCAGAGGCAGATGTAATGGCTACTTTTGAGGTTCTGGATGCGCAGGTGGGCAAATATGATGATATCCCAAATGAAGTAGCGGCATTAAGTGAATATACCTTCTATAATAAAAATGCGGATCTGGCAGGTTTTATAGGCTTTAATGAAAAAATGGAGGAAGTTTTCAACTTCGGGAAGTATAAAGGACAGGGCGTAAAGGCGGTTTTCCAGAAGGATCTGGGGTATTTCGGATGGCTGCAAAATGCCGAATTCCCGCTGTATACCAAGAAAGTTTTTACAAAAATTCAGTTATCCGGAAAATTATTTTAAGATATGTCGAATCTGGTCCGTTTCAAGTTTTATGAAAATGCCATTGAAGCCAACAGGGATAAACAGATCCTTGCAGAAAGCGGCATCAATAGTTTTATTGCCAATGAACAGCTTATTCAATCAGACTGGCTGCTTTCTCAGGCGGTGGGCGGAATCCAGCTCCAGGTCTTTGAAGAAGATATGGAAAAAGCAAAACAGGTATTGCAGGATTATAAAGACAATGAAGAGTTTTCTCTGGAAGCTGAGCATACGATCCATAATCCTGAATTTGATTTTGTCTGCCCGAAATGCGGCTCCAACCACATCTACAGGGACGACAGTGCGACCAGCTTTTTTGGAATTTCTATTTTAACCAGCCATAAATTTGTCTGCTATCATTGCGGGAATGGCTTTACCCATTAAAAATTATATTCAGGCTTGTCATTATGAATAAAGCAGAGCGGAATGAAGAATCTCAGCTGAAATTTTAATGATTAAGAATATTAAGAGAAATTCTCTGCTCATCAGAACGACAAAGCAATCCATATTATATTAAGAATTAGATTATGAAGATCATCTGCATAGGAAGAAACTACAGCGAGCATGCTAAAGAATTAGGGAATGAGATCCCGGAAAGTCCTGTTATTTTTATGAAACCCGATACTGCGGTTTTAAAAGGAAATGATTTTTATATTCCTGAATTTTCCAATGATGTCCACTATGAACTGGAAGTTGTTGTAAAGGTATCAAAAGGCGGAAAATACATTCAGAAAAATTCAGCCCATAAGCATTACGACGAAATAGGACTGGGAATTGATTTCACGGCAAGAGATCTTCAAAATGAACTTAAATCCAAAAGCCTGCCTTGGGAACTGGCCAAAGGTTTTGACGGTTCTGCCGTAGTGGGAAGCTTCTTTAAAAAAGAAAATTACGATCTCCATAACCTGACATTTTCGTTATTAAAAAATAAGGATATCGTTCAGGACGGGAATACGAAAGATATGATCTTCACCTTTGATGATATCATTGCTTTTGTCTCTCAATATTTCACGTTACGCGTGGGTGACCTTATTTTTACGGGGACTCCGAAGGGGGTTGGAAAAGTGGAAGAGAATGATATTCTGGAAGCTTTTCTTGATCATGAGAAAGTTCTTGATATCAGAATATTATAATTAATTTAACATAAAATCTGACAATTTTTTCATATCTTTAAATAACAAAATTAAAGGTTATGATCAATATTGTATTACCCGTAGATTTTGGGGACAAGACAGAACCGCTTATAGACGGCGCCATCAGATTTGCAAAACAGGTCAATGGGAAGATCTTTCTTATTCATGTTGCTCCTTCGGATATTGGTTTTGCCATCGGGGATATGGGATTCCAGTATTTCCCGGAGGTGGAAGAAAACGAGATCAGGGAAGAGCTGGTCCAGCTGAATAAGATCGAACAAAGGATCATTGCCCAGGATGTAGATTGTGAACACCTTTTAAAACAAGGCATTGCCAAAGATATTATTCTGGAATATGCCAAAGCTAAAAATGCCGATTACATTGTCATGGGCTCTCATGGAAGAAGCGGAATCTATGATGTATTTGTAGGAAGTCTGACCAAAGGGTTAACGAAAAGCTCTCCGGTCCCGGTCCTGGTACTTCCGATCCATGACTGATACAGTAAATTAAATTTTAATCATCAATAAAAAAACCGATCAGACAAATTGTTTGATCGGTTTTTTACTATATAACCAATTAATTAACCTTCTTTTTTATAGATCCTAGGATCGTAGTAAGGATTTTTTCCTTCTGTAGGAGAATGATAGTCTTTGTCTTTATCGCCACCCAGTGTAACCACCAATACATAACACCAGTAAGTAAACAATACACAGCAAACGATAAATAAAATCCAGTTTAATGTGTTTCCCAAAAGCTCGAAAAAACCGAAAGACCATTTGAAAACTTTACTTAAGAATAACCAGAAAGACGTCATTATTTTCCTTTTTTAAATTAACTTTGCACAAATTTATAAAAAATGTTTAAATTACTTTCAAAAGAAAGCAATATTTTTTCAATCCCGGTTTATATTGGTTTCCTTCTTTTAATAGTAATAATATTTAACATACTGAATTTCAATACTTATGAAGCAATCATTGCCGGAATTACATTCCTGGGGATTGCTTTGGCTTATTTTTGTTTTCATACGATAGCGCTTAATTATCAGACTCATCTGCCGTTATTTTTATACACCTTTTTTATTTTCGGGCTGTATCCCGGTAGTTTAGATATCGGAATTGCTGTGGCACTCCTTACCAATTCGTTCATTTTAATGCTGTTGACCAGTACCGATGAGGATCTCCGTAAAAAATCCTACGTTTTGGTAGGATCCATTGTCGCATTAAATTTTATTTTTCTTCCTACCACATGGCCTATGGCCGTATTTGTGATCATCCATGTTGTAGCGACTTCGGAAAGGATCGGGCTCAATCTTTTCAGGTTTCTGCTGGGAGTAATTTTAATAGCACTCAGTTATTTTTCCATTATGTTTTTCTTCAGGTTTACGTCTTGGAATACGGATTATTTTCCGTTCGGAAAAATGAGGTTTGTGACGGATTACACCAGCCTTTTTCCTTTGATCCCGATCCTGTTGATGCTTATTTATGCTGTTTATGACCATTTCAGCAATTATAATAAAAAGAGTCCTGTAAGCAGGTATAAATATACTTTTCTGCTGGTATTTTCCCTCGCTCAGCTGGTCACTATTATTCTTTATATGAATAAAAGCTATCAGTATCTGCTGCTTCTGGCATTCCCCGCAAGCATCATATTGAGCAGGATGCTAAGGTTTCTGCCTAAATACTGGATGCAGGAGGCCTGCTTATGGCTGATTATTATGAGTTTGGTTACCTTTAAAGCAGGTACTTATTTTCAATTATTTTAAAAGATTATGATTCAGATAGATGATAAATTGATCTCCGAGGAGATATTTTCCGAGGAGTTTGTCTGCAACCTTACAAAATGTAAAGGGGCATGTTGTGTGGAAGGAGATGTAGGTGCTCCTTTAGATAAGAATGAGCTTGAAATTTTAGACCGCATCTTTGATGATATAAAGCCTTACCTTACCAAAGAAGGGATAAAAGCCCTTGAAGAGCAGGGAACATGGACAACCGACCCTTCTGACGGGATGTACGTGACCCCAATGGTGGAAGACCGTGAATGTGCCTACGTAACGTTTGATGAACACGGAATCACCAAATGCGGGATAGAAAAGGCTTACGAAGACGGTGCTGTCGACTGGCAGAAACCCATCTCCTGCCATCTTTACCCTATCCGTATTACGGAATATTCTGCCTTTACGGCTCTGAATTACCACGAATGGTCTGTTTGCAGTGATGCATGCGCCCTGGGAAAAGAACTGCAGGTTCCTGTATATAAATTTCTGAAAACCCCTCTTATCAGAAAGTACGGGGAAGATTTTTACTCGGTATTGAGTGATGCTGCTGATGAATGGAAAAAAGAATACGGCTCTTAATTGAGTTTAAGAATGTAAGAGTTTGAGAACTTTACATAAAATAAAAACCGCAGAATACTCTGCGGTTTTTTATTTGGAATAATTACCTTTATTTCGTTAATACAGCTCCTGCTGTTGCTGGTTTTGCTTCTTCTTTTTTAGCATTTTCCCAGCCGTCTTCCGGCATTAAAGTCGCAACTACTTTATCTTTGGTCAAATATTTTTTCGCAGCATTCTGTAAATCTGCGGTAGTAAGACTAGCAAAAGCGGATTCCAAATTCAAGAACGTATATTTATCTCTTCCGTCCAATTGAGGTTGAGAGATTTGGTTAAGCCAGTAATTATTTTCTTTTAGTCTGGTTTTATAATCATTAAGTTCTCCCTCTTTATATTTATCTAAATCCTTTTGCTCTGGTCCTTTTTTAATGATTTTATCCAATTCACCTAGTGCTATCTTAGTCAATTTATCCGCATTTTCAGGGCCACAAGGAAATTGCATACTGAAAGAATAAGACGAATAAGGAATTCTACCCATACTACCATTAGCGCTTGTAGTATAAACGCCTCCTGCTTCTTCTCTCAATTGCTCTGTTAATTTAATTTTTACTACTCCTCCTAAAGCTCTTAATGCAAGATCCTCTTTTTCATTATATGGAGCCTCACCAGAGTAGGTAATCTGAACCATACTTTTTGGGTCTTTTCCTTTTTTGTAGGTTCTGTTGATTTCACCTTTTAATTGTCTGTATCCAACATCTTTAAATGTAGTATTTGTTCCTTTTGTCGGCAAACTTGCAATATACTGGCTTACCAATTGTTTAAAAGCTTCTTCTTCAATATTTCCTACAAAATAAAAATGGAAGTTACCGGCATTAGCAAATTTTTCTTTATAGATATTGTATGCTTTATTATAATCCGTTTGGTCCCAATCTTCTTTTAAAGGAATAATATTGGTGAATCTTGGGTTTTTTTGGTTCATATATTTCATATGCTCGTTCATGAAATAGAACTGAGGATTTGAAAGCATATTGTCTAAGAAAGCCGATTGTTTGGTTCTAAAAGCATTGAAACTTGCCGGATCATTATTTAAACCTGTGAAATAAGAATAAATAAGCTCCATCATGGTTGCAAAATCTTTTTTGGTAGATCTTCCTGTAAATCCTTCGAATAAATTGCTGATCCCCGGGTTTACAGAAACTTGCTTTCCTGCTAAATATCTGGTTACATCATTTTGGGTAAGCCCGTTAACACCTGCTTCAGCTAAAGCAGCAAAAGCGTGTTGTGTTTTCAAAACATCAGCGTCAGAAAGAAGAGAAGTTCCGCCTAAACTTCTTGCAGAAAACATAATTTCATCATCTTTAAAATCTGTTTTTTTGTAAGTAACCTTTGCTCCGTTACTTAAAGTAAGGCTTGTAGTTCCTAATTTGCTGTCTGTTTCTGTTTTAACAATACTTCCGGTTGATTTGAATGGCTGTACCAAACTTTTAATGGCTTTCTTTTCCTGATAAGGTTCTATTTTCGCCACTTTCAAGTCAGAGAAGACCTTTAATACATCAGCTTCGGTAGGATATTTTATTGTTTCTTTTTTGGGTCCGGTAATTACAATAACCCTGCTATCCTCTTTTACATAGTTTTTCAAAACATTGTTGGTTTGTTCCAAAGTAATATTCGGAAGCTCTTTTTTGTATTGTTCGTACTCCCAGGTAATACCCGGAATAGATTCCTTTTCCAAGAAATTTCTTACATATTCACCTATCAATCTTCCGCTTTCGGTTTTATCTCTGTTGTTATAAGATTCTTCATATTGGGATAGCAATTCAGTTTTTGCTCTTTCCAATTCCGAAGCAGTAAACCCAAATTTATTGGCTCGTTCTACCTCTTCCAAAAGAACTTTTAAAGCATCCAATTGACCTCCTTCTTTCGTCATTGCATACCCCTGGAATGCTTCTTTGGTTCTTCCCCAGGATCCACCGTGATAAACATAGCCAAAAGTGAATGGCGGATTATTGGATTCCACCATATCATTGTAGCGATTATTAATCATGGTTGAAACAACGTTGTCTAAAATACTTTTATTGAAATCCGCCACAGTTATATCCGGAGTGTAGTTTTCAGTATCTTTCATCACAAATTGAACGCTTGAGCCTGTAGCATCAGGATCATTTTCAATAGAAACCAATGTTTCTTTGTGATTGGGAATATCAAAAACATTTCGCTTTCTTGAAGAGGCTGAATTTTTATATTTTCCAAAATTAGCTTTAACTTTTTGTTCGATTTCATCTACATTAATATCTCCTACCACAACCAACGCCATCAGATCCGGGCGATACCAATCTTTGTGGAATTTTCTTAACACATCTGGTTTAAAATTTTCCAAAATTTCTTTTTTCCCGATCGGAAGCCTTTTCGCATAAAGAGAATTGTACATCATTTTTGGCAACCATTTGTCCATCATTCTTTTATCCGGACCTAATCCTAAACGAAGTTCTTCCAAAACCACTCCTCTTTCTTTGTTAATTTCCTCATCGGTAAGAAGTGCATTGAAAGCCCAGTCTTCCATTACTTTCAGACCGGTATCTAAATTACCTGGCTTGTCTAAAGGAACAGGAAGCATGTAAACCGTTTCATCAAAACTGGTATATGCATTAAGGTGTTGCCCGAATTTAATTCCTATGGATTCCAAAGCATCCACCAATTTGTTTCCGGGAAAGTTTTTAGTTCCGTTGAAATTCATATGCTCCATGAAGTGAGCTAACCCTTGTTGGTTGTCATCTTCTAAAATAGAACCCGCATCTATAGCAAGACGCATTTCTACTTTTTTTTCAGGCTTTACATTTTTTTTGATGTAGTACTTCATTCCGTTAGAAAGTGTACCCATTCGTACAGAAGGATCTGAAGGGATATTCTGTGCGAAGCCATTTACGGATACTAAAAATATCAACGCAAATGATGAAAGAATTTTTCTCATGCAATTAATTTTATTTTCGGAATCAAAATTATCAATTATTCACTACGGTAAGAAATGAAATTATTCGCTTTTTAGTTAAATTTGAGTTAAATTTAAGTCGAATTTGAGCTAAATTTGTTAATTCAACAAAAAAGCCGGACATAGCCCGGCTTCATAGTATTTGAAAAGTTCTGTATTTATTTAAAATCGGCATCGGTAACTCCTGAATTGAGAACAATTTTTGTAGTTTTGATCGTTACCTGCTGTCCGTTTCCTTCCGCTTCTATTTCTGAAGGGAATTTTAATCCGTCTACGGTCATATAGCTCTTGATTACAGCTGTCCCCTCTCCTGAAGCAGATTTATACAATAACCCGGTAGAAGCATCGAAATAGTATTTTCCTTTATCTGAAGATAACACATTATAATCCTTGCCGTCAATTTTTTCAATATTCACTGTTTGAAAATTAGCAGGATCATAGTCTAATGCATCAATCACTTTGCTTTTCTTAAGCTCGGCAACTTTATCTGCAGGGATATCCATTTTTTGCCCCATCTGATCAAAATATCCCTTTTCACCATCAAATAGCTGGGTCATTGTCTGCCCCATTACCGACTGCTCGGATCTGAATTTATTTCCCATCTTTTTAGTAGACATGGCAACTTCCATACCCTGTACGGAAACTGTATTTTCAGTGATGGTAGATTTCACCGCTTCCAATTTATCTTTTCCGCCCAAAGCTTTAAGATAGTTATCAATTACTTCCTTAGGTGTCAGTTTGGATTTCACAGCTTCTGTCTTTGCAGGAGCAGCAGTTGTTTGCTGTGCTGAAACCGGTACAGATATCATCACTGCAAATATAAAAGGAAGGATTATTTTTCTCATTTTAATATTATTTAGGGAGTAAAGATAAAGTTTTTTAGCTTAAGAAAAAGATGTTTGAAATAAACCAGCTTATGTTTTTCAAAAAAGCAGATACTGCTTTTTCTAATTCTCCAATATGACTATCCTGTTTTTGTATTTTATTCTTTAATAAATTTTACGGATTGGGAATTGCCGTCTTTATCAATCATCTGCAGGATATAATTTCCTTTTGGCAAACCTGAAACATTCAGCTGCGGAGTTTCTGCATTATTTTTTTGTGAGAATATTTTCCGGCCTGATGTATTGAAAATATGGAATTCCGCCATACTTCTGGCAGACTTTATATTTAAAAATTCTTTCGCAGGATTTGGATAAACAGAAGATTCCAGATCAATTTCCACAGACTTCACCCCCAGCGCATCTACTGAATTGATCTGTAAAAAGGCGAAATTCCCCTGCAGTACATTGCCCGTACCCTGCCAGCATGCAGTAAAGAGGCTTCCGTATCCTGAAGCACTTGTTGTGGCAGCATGTATAGAGGAAGAAGTAAGATTACTTCCCGTATGACGTATTTCTATAACGAGGTTAGTCCCATTGTATTGCCAGGGTGTATTAAATGTCAAAACATAGCTGAACGCATTTGGGTCGGTGCCCGTAGTAAGCGAACCTGCAGGTATCATCAGGCTTCCGGATCTTACCTGTGTCTGTGTTCCCACTACATTCGCTGCAAAATTGAGCTGCCTGTTCGCAGGATCTACTCCATCGCTCAGATAGATCTCGTAACTGGGAAAGGTAGCATCAGTAGCAGGCCATGATGCAGAAGCACTGGCCGGGAGCCTGAATGCAATGGAGGTAAGATATTTTCCGGAGAGAGCAGTAAGTTGGGAATCATCAATAATCATTTGATAAGTTCTCGTGGTATTTGCATAAGGCCCTAAAAAACTTCCGCTTGTCGTTATATTAGGTACTATTTCTGAAGTTTGTGCCTTCGGTGTAATAATACCGGATAACATCAAAATCCCGCTAAGCATGTAAGTAGTGAGTACCCTTCTTTTTTTTGAAGGTAAATGAATCTGAGCACCCCTTTTTTGTGATCTTGTAAAAAGTAATATCCTTATCATATAGTAAAATTTTAAGTATAAGAAAGATACAATAAAATTTTATAATAGAAAAAATGATATTTCCAGCATAGCAGTTATAAGTTTTCAGTAATATTATTTTTATTGTTTAAACGCAACAATCCCGCTTGCTATCCCAAAGTAATGCCTACCATTTAGATGGAGACGCTTATGGCATGACAAACTAAATGCCACAAAAAAGTAAGCCACCAAAATTTTGGTGGCTTACCTGATCTATATAAAAATACCTTATTTCTTAAGTTCTTCTAAAAACTCATCATGAGAGATTTTAGTTTCTTTTTTGGATGCTTTTTCAAGGATCACATCTTTCAGCTTGGTCATTGCCACCTCGGAAGAGATTTGTCTTACCTGCTCCTGGTCTTTCAGCATCTCCACAGCATACTTCTGGATCTCCTCATCTCCTAAGTGATGAATTCCGTAGATCGCCAACTGATTTCTAACTAATTGTTCAGCTTGTCCTAAAACATCAGCGTAATCTAACTTGATCTCGTTATCAGTCATTAGTTTACCTTCGATGATCTGGTATTTCAACTGGTTTTTCTCAGCCTCAAGGATCTCTTTTGCCTGCTCTTCGGAACGGATGTTCTGGTTAGAGAACATTAACCATTTAACAAGGAAAGGCTCAGGAAGCTTCACTTCTTCTTTTTCAGAAACCTGCTCCAATACTTTATTTACAAAGTGTACATCTGCATTCTGCTGGAAGTATTCATCCAATTCAGATTTTACTTTTTCTTTAAGCTCATCTTCAGAACTGATATTTCCTTCTCCATATACTTTGTCGAATAGGTCCTGATTCAGTTCAGCCAGATTTAAAGAGTAGAAATCTTTTACTTTAACTTCTACCTCAGCATGGTGCAAGTGCTCTACTTCCGGCTTGCTGAAGCCTAATTCTTTAGCCAGTTCTTCGTCGCCTTCAAGAGTTTCTTTTGAAACTTTTACAGCCCCGTCCATTTTCAAAGATTTTACCAGTTTGAAAGCTTCTTTGTTCTCAGCAGTAATGGTAACATTTTTTGGATGATGGTGGTGCTCTCCTTCTGCATCTTCTTCCACTACCTGGGTAATTTCCAAAGCTACGTAAGAGTCTTTAGTGATTTTGTCCTGAGGAACCTGCTCAGCGAAACGCTTCTGCATATTCTCAATGCTTTTTCCTATTTCTTTTTCAGAAGCTTCCACTTTGTAGTGAGGGGCTTCATATTTAGCTAAATCTATTGTGAATTCAGGCTCATATCCTACTTCAAAAGCAACTTCCAACTGGTCTGCATTATGATCAAAATCATTAACAGGCTGAGGAACAGGCTGACCAACTAATCTTAATTTGTTTTCGTTCACATAGTTATTCAAAGCATCAGAAACCTGTTTGTTGATCTCTTCGAATGCAATTCCTGCTTCATATTGTTTTCTAACCATACTTAAAGGCACTTTCCCTTTTCTGAAACCAGGAACTTGCGCATTTTTAGCATAATTAATCAACTGCTTTTCTACTTTTTCTTTGTAGTCAGATTTTTCCAATGTTACTGTAAGCAATGCACTTACGTCATCATGGTTTTGTGCGGTAACCTTCATTATTGATTAAAATTTTAGGTTGCAAAAATATGAAATTTTTATGAAAATAGCTCACTTAAAATCAACTTAAAAGCTAAATAATGTTAAATAAAAAACCACTGAAAAATTCAATGGTTTTTATTTGATATTTGGAAACTGATTATTGAATATCAATCAGGGCATCCACATCACTTTCTCCCCCGGTCACGCTTCCCAACTGATTGGCAGAAGAAGGAAAATTATCATTTACAGAAGAGGGCCCATGGATCAGTTTGATATTTACTTTGGCGGAAGAAGGGGCCGATGCTACTGTCCATTCTGTTTTAAGGCCTATTTTCTTACCATCGGTTCTTACAATATCATCTGCAGTTCTTATTACATTTACGTTGACACCTGCAAAGTTATAGGTAATGAAATGCTCATCTTTTTCTTCTTCTATCTCATCATTGGCACTGTGGTAATGGTCGTCATGCTTCACCTGAAAATCCAGGCTTACCAGATATGTTTTACCATTTTCCAGGATAATTTTTTTGTCCGCAATTCCCCCGATATAGTTGATGGTCTGAATATTGGCAGCATCATTTTTATCTACCACTTTCACTTCCAGCTTTTCTATCTCTTCATGCTCATGGATATCTTCAGGGATATCATCATTCCCGTCTCTGCAGGAGAATAATAAAACGGCGGCAAAAAGAACGAATAGTATATTGAATATTTTTTTCATGTTGATTTAAATTTGAAATTATTAATACTTAGAAATTGTATTTAAGAGTAACGACAAAGTTCCTGCCTGATTCCGGCATATAATATCTCAGCCTGTTAAGATATTCCCTGTACTCTTTATTAAAAATATTGTTGATCCTGAAATTCAGGTTCAGGTTTTTGAACAGGTCTGCTCCCATAGACGCATTAAAAATGGAGTATGCAGCAGGAGTAGAACTGAAATCGATCTCCCTTGTTACCAGTTCATTATCCTGAATAAAATCAACATTCTGATTTCTTACCGGATAACGGTTTTGCTTAAACACATTCACATTTTCGAGGCTCACATAAAAGTTTCCAGGCTCTTTAAGCTTAAATTCAAGAGCGTTTCTCAGGCTGGCCGGCATCATTAAGATAAGAGGCTCATTATGGGACAGGTCATCCCCTCTCAATGCACTGAAACCCGTATTCAACTTTAAGTTTTCATGGATCTTAAGCTCTGCATCGGCATCAATTCCATAGATCCGGGCCTTGATTTGCTGATAGCTCCATACTGGAAACACTCCCCTGTTGGTAGACTGTATACCGACAGGAACCTGATTGATAAAGCTGTCAGAAAACATGATATAAGGATTGGCTTCAATATGCAATCCTTTCAGAACGTTGAGATGCGCAGATAATGAAAGATTGGCATTATAAATTTCTTCTTTCTTTATTGTAAGATCACCCTTTTCCATTACTGCTGCGGAATGATGAAGCCCGTCTGCAAACAGTTCAGCAGGATTTGGTGTCCGGTCTGCCCTGGACAGGTTGAACTTGATCTCAAAATTATTAATTGGCTTATAATCCAAACCGATATTTGCTGAAAAATTATGATAATCCAGAATAGGACGTGTTAAAACCCTGCTGTCGTTTTTTTGAATATAAAACTCCGGGAAAATGTCAGCATATTGGTCATTCCATTCGTTTTCATCATAATATTTATAGGCATCATACCTGCTGAAATCATACCTCACCCCCGCTTCTGCATTGAATTTCGAATTGAAACGGTATTTAAATACGGAAAACGCGCCTGCGTCATACCGGTAATAATCCGGGATCAGACGTCTCGCTTTTGTGTCCGGATTCGGATAATTATCCTGAAAAGCTGCTGAAATACCGCTTTCCAAACTCCAGTTTCCTCTTTCGATAAAGTGGGTAAGGCTTGCAGAGTGAGTAATGAGCCTCAGATCCATAGACGGGAGATCATTGAGCTCTCCTCTCCTGATGTCAAATTCTTTACGGCGATTCAGCTGAAAACTATATTGGAACGTCAGTTTCCCGAAATCCGCAAAACGTTTGTATGCCGAAATTTTGGCAATATGATGGCTTACTTCCTGTTTCGGATTGGTGATATCATAACTGAAATCATCCAGGAAATATGCCTGCCCGAAAGTCATGGCATTATAATAATCCAGCGTACTTCCAAGATGGGCACCTTTATAGATCCCGAATTCCTGGTTTATTCTGCTATATGATACATCGAAACCCTGCATAAAGCTATGGTTTCCAAAGGAAAAATTAAAAGAATTCACCTCAGCTCCGGTATTCTGAAGGGTATGATGAGGAATATACAGGTCACCCAGCTTTTTATAGCTTCCGCCTGCTCTTACAAACCATTGGTTTTCCCAGGCTTTGGCCATATTAGCTGAAATTTCGCCTCCTCTTCCATTAGAAATCCCCGAAAGTTTTATGTTGCCCATCAGGGTGTCTTTTTTTGGCAGGACAGAAGGTTCCAGTACCACTACTCCGCCCACTCCTTCGTTTCCGTACTTCAGTGCGGAGGCTCCTTTCACTACATCTATATGCTCAAAATCATTGACATCCACGTTCGGGGCATGCTCTACTCCCCATTCCTGCTCTGCCATTTTCACCCCATTGTTCAGGATAGAAACACGGCTTCCATACAAGCCGTGAATAACAGGTTTTGTGATATTGTTCCCCGTCTTTAAGGCTGTAACTCCCGATATTTTAGAGAGCAGATTCCCTAAATTCTCTGTTGAATTTTTCTCTATTTCCGATCTGTCAAGGGTTTTGACAATTAGTGAACCATTGCTTTTATGGCTTCCGTGTATGGTTACGGCTTCTATGTCCTCTATATGATGTTCCATAGTAACTGTCAAATGAAGATCCTGACGAATTTCTATATTTTCAGTATAATCATTGCATTCAGGATGCTTCACAATCAGTGTATATGTTCCTTGGGGAATTTTGTGGAATGAAAATTCCCCTTTTTTGTTTGTTCTTACCGTAAGATCTCCTATTTTCACTTCTGCATTGTCCAGCAGGGTCTTATCGTGAAAATCCTGTACGGTCCCTTCTACAGTGTAGGTTTTTTGTGCGTTTGTAAGTGCTAATCCACAAAGGATCAGCAATAAGCTATATATCAATTTCATTGTAATAGATAATGGTGTACTCAGAAAGTACATTTTTTTTAATCGTAAAAATTTATTGAAAGGTTTCATGTACAAGGTAAAAGGTAAAAGGTAAAATGTACAATGTATTAACGTAAAGTGTCCAAGGCAGGAAACCCTAAACTCAAAACATTAAACTTTAAACCAAAAATTCTGTCAGTTATGAAATTGCGGGAGGACCCCGAAGCTGAAAAGTAAATCTGGTTTGAGACCATATTTCTTCCTGAATGGCTATGATCTGCTTTACTTCATGGGTATAGGCTTCAAAAGTAAAACTGAATTCTTCAGGAACCAGTGTATGTCCGTTTGCCAGAAAGTGACAGGCCAAACAATCGCCTGCTTTTTCTTTAATAAGAGTTTTTGAAATGCTATTTTCTGATTTTTTGAAGTTCCCGGCCTTGAAATAATCAAAGGAATCGTGATGATGGAAACTTTGTGAAAACAGCGCAAGGAAATACGCTCCAAACAAAAGCCTGGAGATGAAAACCTTTACAGATCTGCTTTCTTTAAAAATCATCATTCAAAAGTATGAAAATAATTTAATTTTTAAATAAGGCTGCTGTATTTTTAATATTCAATTTAAAAATGAACATGTTTAAACTTATCAAAAACAAAAGTCTAAACAGGATTTATATCTGTTCATAATCATATAAAATATTCTGAACAGGATTCGGATAGTTTCAAATATCTATACATACAGCAGCCTTTATTGTTACTTTTTCTTATGACCGGGTTCATAAATGAGGCGGATGAAGGAACTGAACCTTTCATTTTCCCTTTTGATCGGGATCCCTGCTACGATGCCAACGAGCACATTATCCGCAATACCTACTCTCATCTGCGGGCGTATTGTCATGTCAAAATCACCTTTTTCAACGGTTTTATTAAATTCCACGCCCAGAAAATTCCTTGTTCCGGTGATCATATAATGAAAATTGGTATTAATCTGCCAACTGGTATGGATGGAATTGTCTTTGAAATGATGCATGAACGCAGGCCCGGTATATAAAAGGGTGTGAAAGTTATTATACCATCTTTTGGCAGCAACAAAAAACGGATTGTAGACATTCCCGGTAAAAAGCCTTCCTTTACCATACTTATTAAAGTCTGTGAGCTCAAATTCCTGAATGTATCCCAGTGCCATACTGGTTTTATGTTTTTCGGATACATAAAAAGAGTATTGAGTCGCCATTTTGATGCTGTTGAGCCTGCTTCCCGGGGTATTCTTATTTTCATTATTGGTAGGATAATAAATGGAAAACGGTAGTTCCACTTCTAAACCGAGACGGTCAACAGGAGCCCATTCGTATTCCACCAATGCAGTATACCTGTCATAATCGCCATTGTCAGTAAGCCCTAACCCGACATTCCATTCTTTTTCTCCTTTTCTTGCTCCGAGATCCCGGATCAGGTCGATATACAAAGGTTCTGCATGAAGTACTTTAGGGAGTTGGCCTGCATCTTCCATTTCTTCTATGTACAGGCTGTCTTTGACTGTATTGGTATTTTGAGAAAACAGGTAGGACGGCAATATAATAAGGATAGCCACCCCTATATTTTTTATATACATTTTTTTATCTTTTATAGGATTATACGTAGTTTTCCTGAAGTCTTAAGAAAAAGACCAGGATCAATTGAAATTTCTAAAAAAATAAATCAGGCTTCGGGAGGCGGGGTATGGATCTGGTAATATCTGTCCGAAAATGCCCATTGGTAATGGCTGAAAACACCCCTGCCCTTCAAAATAATGACGTCAGAGGCTACTTTTCCCTTAAAATAGAAGGGAACGAAAAGGTCTATATGTGTCGAACTCTTACAGTTATGTTCCTCCGTATCAGAGTCGCCGTCTTCCGGGATAGCATCAGCATACCCCAATCCTTTTTCTACGACAAGCTCAACAATACTTTCCTGATCATTAAATGAAGAATTTACAGGAATATAGTCCGGGATCGGGTTTTTGGTATCGGCACTGATATTAAAAAAACAAAAAAGCATCATCCACCACAGGATGTTGGAAAGGTAACTGTTTCTTAATTTTTTTAATATCATCAGATCTTTATCTGCCCTGAGTTTTTACAATAATCATTTAGTCTAACTGAGAGCCTAAATATTCCCACTCCTGTAATGAAAGTTCCAATTCTTCTTTAGCTTTGTTGTATTTTTCCAAAGTTTCATCGGAGGGGTTTTCTTTGGTAAAAGTGGCTTCCATATTTTCAATCTGAGTCTCAAGCTCAGCGATCTTTTCCTCCACTTTTTTAATTTTATTCTGAATATTTTTCTGCTCTTTGCTGAGAATAGTTGGCGGTTGTTGGTTGACAGTTGATGGTTTATCTTCGGGTTTGGAAGCTGGCTTAGTTTCTACTTTAGTTTCTTCACCGTGCAGTTTTGCTTTTTCAATAGAAATCTCCCGGATGCTTTCTTTTTGCCTGTATTCTAAGTACTCATCGATATTTCCAAGGAACTCTTTCATCTTTCCGTCGCGGAATTCAAAAATTTTATCACAAAGCCCCTGAAGGAATTCCCTGTCGTGCGAGATCACGATAAGTGTACCTTCAAATTTCTGTAAGGCAAGCTTGATGATCTCCTTGGACTGGATATCCAGGTGGTTTGTAGGTTCGTCCATGATCAGGGTATTGAAAGGACGCAGCAACAGTTTACAGAGTGCCAGACGGTTTCTTTCTCCTCCTGAAAGAACTTTTGTTTTTTTATTGACCGCTTCTCCCTGAAACAGGAAAGATCCTAAAAGATCCCTTACTCTCGGTCTGGTTTCTTCGGTAGCAGAGTCTTCTGCTTCTTCCAAAACGGTCTTATTCGGAGTGAGCACTTCTTCTTGGTTCTGAGCGAAATACCCGATATTAACATTATGTCCCAGATTCCAGGCTCCTGAATAATCTTTTATTTCTCCGGAAAGGATTTTAGCTAAAGTCGTTTTACCTTGTCCGTTTTGTCCCAATAATGCAATCCTGTCGCCTCTCTGAATAATAAAATCCACATCATCAAAAACTTTCTTGCTGCCATAAGCTTTCCCAAGATTTTCAGCTTCAAAGATCACTTTCCCGGGTACAACCGACTGAACGAAACGGATGTTGAATTTGGAAACGTCTTCATTATCCACTTCAATGCGTTCTATTTTTTCCAGCTTTTTAATAAGTGATTGTGCAAAAGATGCTTTGGTAGCACTTGCACGGAACTTATTAATGTTATCTTCCATCTGCTTGATCTCGGCATCCTGATTCTTTTTGGACTGAATAAGTTTTTCACGACGTTCTTCACGCATCACCAGGTATTTGGAATAATTGGCTTTATAGTCGTCAACTTTTTTATTGTTGATATCAAACGTTCTGTTGCAAACTGCCGTCATGAACTGCTTATCGTGGCTTACCAATATGATGGCCCCGGGATAATCCTTCAGGAAGTTTTCCAGCCAGATGATGGACTCCATATCCAAGTGGTTGGTAGGCTCATCCAGAAGCATGATATCATTCTTTTGAAGGAGCAGCTTTGCCAGTTCGATCCTCATTCTCCATCCTCCGGAAAATTCATCGGTAATTTTCTGAAAATCATCAGCCTTAAAACCGAGCCCGAAAAGGACTTTCTCCATATCTCCTTCCAGGTTATAGGCATCGTGATTCATCAGAAGGTCGTTCAACTCGGTCATCTTATTGATCAGATCGGTATAGGAATCACTTTCGTAATCTGTTCTTACGGTCATCTGATGGTTTACTTCCTCAAGCTCACTTTTCCAGGCATTGATCTGTTCAAAAGCCTGCATAGTCTCATCCCAGACAGTTCTGCCTTTCACGAAGTCAAGATCCTGCTTTAAGAAACCAATGGTGATATTTCCCTCCGGCACTACATTGCCTTCATAGAAAGTAATTTCTCCTGAAAGCATCTTCAACAGAGTGGATTTCCCTGCTCCGTTTTTACCTACCAAACCTACCTTATCATCCTTTTTAATGGTGAAATTTACGTTTTGAAACAAATAATTTCCTGAATGATGTAATCCTAAACCCTGAACCGAAAGCATTTTTAAAATGAATTATTAATAATGTGTAATGAATATTTCCGGGGGCAAAAGTACGTAAAATAAAGGAATTTAATGTAAAGAAAAAGAGCCCCTTAAAAAAGCGACTCTGTGAAATATAATTGTATTGTGTTATCAAACTTTCCCGATGAAAGCGATGCAGGCTACAACACCACCTCTTGCATGATTGACGGTGGAAACCAGCCTGTACCCGTTTTCTACGAAGTCAACTCTTTGCTTATTCGGATTGTACAGCTCTCTGAATAATGTTTCTAAATTTCCCGGCCTTGCATTCAGCAGTCTCATATTGGTACGGTTATCGTTGGTATAAGGCACGGCAAACATGTGTGCAAATTTGAAATTATCATTAGATTTTGAGCTGAATAAAGCTAATCCTTCAGAACCTCTGAAGCCTACATTACGATCTGCAAAATAAATTCCCGCAAAAACCATATTTTCTTCATCTCCTTCTCCGAAATTAAGTCTTTCTTTCAGCTGAACCTTAGGTCCTTCAATACCATCTGAAAGGTCTTCCATAAAATTCACCATTTGCCCATGAACCATACAAAGATCCCCATCCGATCTGGTATAATTGTGAACCACAAAATTCTCATCGGTATTATTCACCACAAGGCCAAGGATCTTTTTAGGGTTATCTACTAACAGATAATATAATAATCCTACTAAAACCAATGCTACAGTTACCATGATGGTCCCCATTCCTATTGATTTTATACCGTTAAGCATAGCTGTTTTCAGCGCCTGTTTGGCAATCAGGTTTTTAATCACTTCTTTTCCCATTGCAACTCCTACTGACATTAATGCACTTCCTGCCAGTTCTGCGACCAGCTGACCCGGACTTTTTGATTTAGACATCATTTCGAATCTTTTCGCCAGATTGTAGACATAGTTTTTCAATTCGTCTCCCTGAAGCCGGGTGAGTGCAAGGGCATCTTTCTGGGAATAAGAAATATTGGGTTCTGTTTCAATCGCCTGGGCAACAATATCTGATAAATTATTGCTGCTTAACAGATCATAATCTTCCCGTTGTTCTGCATGTGCTTTCAGAAATATATTTTCTACCAGATGGGAAGCTGCTAATTTAATTCTTTCTTTATCGGAAAGTCCCGGTGTGGTAAGAAGGCCCTTGATGTCAATATTAAATTCCTGCTGAAGGCTTTCACAGATTTCAGTTGCTAATGATTCTCCTGAAGTAATGGTTGGTAATTCAAATGTTTCCATGGTAGTTTTTTTTAAATAAGGGGTTGAATAGTTTTAGTTAAGTTTTTCGTTTTTTGAAGCTTCGTATGCTTGAATGATCACTTCAAAGTAACAATGAAAAAACATCAGAAAATAGAGTAAAAATGCTCAATTTTCAAATACGGTATTTCTACGTAATGGCAAAACAGAACATCAATAAAAGGGCTGCCCTGCGGGCAGCCCTACCTAAATTTAAAACTGAAAAAAGTAACTAACTTGCATAAAAACTACTTGATCAGTATTGACCGGCTCCAGATATCATTGTTCGGAATATTGCTTCCATAGGTATAATCTGTAACCGAATTGTCTTCTAAAAGGTGAGTCTTTGTCTGAAATCCCGGATATGCAGCGTCTATATTGTTGATGACAGCATTGCCCGGAACGTTCAGCCCGTTGTTGATCATTTCAATATCTATTTCTCTTTCTGACCTTTGCAATAAAGCCACTTTATAAAGTCCGAAATTGGCTGAGATATGAGTATACACCACAAAGTTTCCATAATTGTAAACCGGCTTCAGATCTGGTGAAAGGTCTTCGGCATATTTTTCCAGCTCAGCTGAAAATGTGATCAAAAACGGATGCTGCTGTGGATTGATCTCAAAATCGGAAGCATTGAAATGGGTACTGAAAACAGGTGTTATGGCATTGGTTTCTCTAAGCATTAATTTACCATACACTTTAGAAAGATCATTGTACACGAGCTTTCTTGCTACATAGGCCTGTGAAAAGAAGGTTCCCGAGTCGATCTTGAAACCTTCCAAAAGGTCATTCCATATCTTGTTTCCTTCGGAATCCTGTTTGGTATTTCTTACATTATTAATATAAGCTTCCGCTTCTGAATTCCGCCTGTAATTAGCCGAAACATATACAGACTGTGGCCCTTCCAGATATCCCCCACCTACATCAGCATGGGCTCCGGGAATAAAGATCTCTTTCCAGACAGATTTCCCGGTATCGGATTTTGTGTCTTCCATACCGGCAGAATCCTCAAATATACCTGTCAACGGAAAGAAATAACGGCATTCATTAACGGCACAAAGATGAAGGGCATTTTCAACTCCGGGCAATAATTTTATATTGTAATTATTAAAAGGCGTAGATTCTACGGTATCATACACCCCTAAGAATTTCACTTTTATATTCCCGGTTATTTTTGAATCGGCTTTTAGCAGCTCATAGCAGAAATTCCTTGCCAGCATGGCTCCCCTGCTGAATCCATATATGTAGAACTGATATTCCTTGTTTTTATCTTTCATTTTTTCTTCGATGAAGGCATAGGCTTTAGCCAGTTTATCATCTGAAGAATAGCCTGTATATCCTACCGGATTTTTACAGGTTGCCATAGCAAAGCTGCTATCTTCAGCCCCCGTCAGGGTTCCTATCCCTTCTATATAAGCCTTCTCATTCCCGTTGAACAGACCATACAGCCTGTATATATTGGTGGTACTACTGTAATAGCTTTCATTATTCTTCGGGGGTTTTTGTGGAGATGTTGCATTGATCCCGTTGTTTCCGGTTCCATCGAAAAAAATTCCGACAGAGACTGTATTATTATTTTCCATGGTATTAGAATTTTAAAGGAGTCCGGATTTTTATGTCCCTGATACAAAGTCAAAATCAATTGTGAAAATAGCAGCCATTGTATTAGTTTTTCGGTATTCCTACTCTTTTATATCGGGATTTTCGGATTCCGTCTTGTCCATATGATATTTGAAGTTTCATTCAATGAACATTTCAAAGTAACAAGGAAAAGAATGGGAAAACTAGAGTAAAAGCTACCAAATAAAAAATTCCGTATTTCTACGGAACTATATTTTATCAAGCGGATGAATGTTGTTGATAATGGCATAAATCACGATGCCTACTGTATTTTTTGCGCCTATTTTATCGACAATCCTCTGCCGGTGGCTTTCCACGGTCCTGGGGCTGATGAAGAGTTTTTCTGCGATCTCATGATTGGTATATTCCTGACAGATGAGCTTCACCACTTCCTTTTCGCGTTCGGATAGTTCGTCATCCATTTCGAACAGTGTTTTCTTTTTGGATGAGCTGTTCATGTAGGTAAGCAGCATCTGATGGTCTTCTGACGTAAAGAAGACTCCATTTTTATAAACCATGGTTATGGCGTCTATAAAGGTTTTCCTGTCCGAGTTCTTGGGAAGAAATGCCGAAACTCCCAGTTTTACCATATATCCGAGAATGCTGGTTTTGTAATGGGAAGAAAGGATGATTATTTTTAAGTCAGCGTATTTTTCTTTAAGGATCTCTACGAGCTCAAAGCCATTCATAGGCTGCATCTGAACATCCACCAATACAATATCCGGGAAATCCGATGGCTGCAGCTGCTCTAAACTTTCAAGGAAATGAGGGCCGTTATTGGATGTAAGGGATACGGAAATGTTTTTTTCATTTGACAATAGCATTTTTACTCCTTCCAGGATCAACTGCTCATCATCAATTAATGCTATTCTGATTTGGGAATTCATTGTTTGCTGGTATTAGTATAATTAAACGGCTTCCTTTATTTAATATATTTTTCCATTTATGAGTGGCATTCATAGATTTGATCCTGGATTCAATATTTTTAATTCCCATTCCTTTTTTCACAGCCTCGTAATCAAAGCTCTGTCCGTTATCAGAGATGACCACAGCCATATTTCCCGGATAATCTTTAATATAGATCCACACCTTTGTTGCCTGTGAATGTTTGAGGACATTGGTTGTAAACTCCTGAATGATCCTGTATAGCTGTACTTCCACGAAAATGCTTTTCTTACGGTATTTCGGGCTTACATTCAATGAGATATTGATCCTTTGGGAGAGATTGGCAACCAATTCTTCAATATACAGCACCAAACCTACCGATTCAAGATTTACGGGATATAATGAGTGCGAGATACTTCTGGCTGAATCAATAAGGGCAGACATCTGGCCGGAGATATTCTTTTTAATGAGTTCATCTCCCCGGGTATCCAGATTGTTAAGCCATAACGAAATAATATTCAACCTGTTGCCAATATCATCATGGATCATCACCGCAATTCTTTTTCTTTCTTCTTCCTGAGCCTTAATGTTTTCCAGCACCAGGTTTTTCTGATGCAGCACTTCTGCCTCATGCTGCGCATTCTTCTCCTTAAGGATCCTGCTGATGAAAGTCCTGTAAGCCAGCAGAATAAAAAATACTATAATTGCTATGGTAACAATTAACAGGATAATGAAATTGATATTTAATGTTACTTCTTTAATCTTAAAAGTTTATAAATTAATGCTCCATATACAACACTTGACAGCAGGTTATTGATCCCCCATATCAATGTGGCATTCTGCTGTGAGATCACCGCCAGCTGATGCTGGACTATAAAGGTAAAAACAGATACGGAATAATAAAAGAAAATACATGCATCCACCAATAAAAAACGATTGACCGTCTCGCTTCCCTTTATTTCCTGCAATAAGGTATAGCCTGCAAAGCATACAATGATCATATTGGAAATTACTTTAGCATAATCATTATCGATTGTCATCCCAAAATACTGAGCCGAAATAAGGAATACCGCAGCCATAGATAAAGGGATAAGCCAGTAGCCGGATAAACCATGTTTTTTCATATAGAGAAAACTCAGGATAAAAAATTCGCCGGCAATATACAGCGGATATAAAAAAGATATATTCTTCATTTCAAACAGAATGAAGAGTTTATTCGTACCCTCAATAATGAAAAGAAAAATGATATAATAAACATACCATTTTTCTTTATTACTGAGGAGTTTGAACTTAATTATACCTAATAAAAGGCTTAAAAGCAGAAGGCAGTTATTCAGGTATATTATAATTCTAATATCCATTATTATATTCTATAGTTGGCAAAAAGGAGGGCATGGCTGTGACCAGTCATACGTATTTGAAATGGTTTCGATACTTCCTGTATTACTCAGATCATCATAGAAAGAAATGAAAATGAGGGTGACCAGCATTCTCTGATAGATATCCGAAAATTTTAAACCGAATGAGCATACCATTCTGTTTAGTCCCGGCTTTGGTGGGGTCAGGTTTTCGGAAGGCACGTAGAATCTTTGGAATATTCTTCGTCCTTCAAATTCCTGGGTTTCATAATACAGCCAGTTTACGCCTTCATTTCTCCAGGATTCTATGGCGTTCACCACCTTATCCTGCTCCAGCATAGGTTTATTGGCCACAGGAAAATACATATCCGCATCGTCGTCTATTTTCTTCAGATCGTTAGAGAGAACTGCATTTTTGATCACTACATACTGCCGGGTCTCTACCAGGCTCAGATCTCCCTGCATTTCCATAAGAACACTATACGGATAGTCGTCTACAGGCACCCGGTTTCCATCTTCACCCAGGGGAGAAAGGATGAGCACCACCCGGTTTTCGTACACTCCCATATCCATACAAAAGTCTTTGTACAGGTTTTTGCTCTTCAGCCATGTGATCTCATCCAAAGAAAGATCAAAAACATAATTGGTTGGAAGTAAAGTTTTTAGTGTTGTAAAATTGTTAAGACTGCTGGCCCATTCAGTAACCGCCAGCTCATACTGTTCTCTGTTAAAAGTAGTCATGTTTTCAAGGTTAAATTTAGTTTCATAAAATTAGGAAAACTAAACTTTCTATGCAAATATATCACCCATAATTGAATATCTGTTAATAATTCCTTACCGTAACATGATAACAGCTTTGCTGTTTTTCTTTGATGTAATAAATCCTGCCTGCATTGGCATAATATTTCAGAACCTTATCCAAAGCCGCTTCCATCTTAGGATTGTACTTTAAGACATTATTGAATCGGACATAGGAAATATCAAAGGAATTCCCGTAATTATGAGAGCTTATCCCCAGTGAGGCATTGGAATTCACTTTCCTCAGCCTGCACTGGTCTTCAAGAGTTCTTGTTATGGACGAAACCGTGAATGTATGGCCTTTGGTTTCTTTACTGAATCTGGCTCCTATTTTTTCCAGTGTTATTTTTGCTTTGGAAACCAGATAGGCCCGGCTGTAATCCAGTTTCTGAATACGATAGCCTTTCCCCGTCTTCTTTATTTTATGGAATTTTCCGGTATTAATATATTTCTGAACCGCTCTGGAGTCTTTAAGCAATTTTACCCCGAAGCTTTTTGAAGCATCCAGATGGGGTTTATAAAGAGGTGTCGGTTCTACTTTTAGTACTTCAGTAAGATCATAGCATGGCAGTACTTTTTGGGCGGCCTGGGAATAATACATGCCGGAAACAAAAAACACCACAATCAGACACAGAAACTTTCTCATTAAAAGACGTTTTAAATTTATAAACGAAAAATAAACATTTCTGTTATATTATTCAACTCTATAAACACTTATTAGAAATATTTTATTAGAAAAACTTATTGTCCAACGCATTAATTCAAAATCCCGGCATTCACTCAAAATTGAAATATATTGAATTTTAATTTTTTAATTTAAAATTTAAATTCTAAATTTGGTTTACATTTAAAAATAAACAATATGATAAAAAAACTTTTTGCTGAATTTTTCGGCACATTTTGGCTTGTTTTCGGTGGATGCGGAAGTGCTGTTTTCGCTGCCGGAGTTCCCGACATCGGAATCGGACTTGTAGGCGTTTCTTTAGCTTTTGGTCTTACGGTTCTTACTATGGCTTATGCGGTAGGCCACATTTCAGGCGGACACTTCAATCCAGCTGTTTCATTCGGGCTTTTTGCCGGCGGAAGATTTTCTGCAAAGGATCTTATCCCTTACATTGTAGCCCAGTGTATCGGTGCTATTGCTGCTGCAGGCTGCCTGTATATTATTTTAAATGGCGCAGGGGCTTTTTCTGACGAGGGAGCGGGAGCTTTTGCCACCAATTTCTATGACATGCCCGGCTACAATAACAGAAGCTATTCTATGGGAGCTGCATTCCTAGCCGAGTTTTTACTGACCGCTTTTTTCCTTATTATTATTTTAGGAGCTACCGACAAATGGGCTAACGGAAAATTTGCAGGAATTGCAATAGGTCTGGCTTTAACATTGATTCACCTGATCTCTATTCCAATCACCAATACTTCCGTAAATCCTGCGAGATCACTTTCTCAGGCAGTTTTCGTGGGAGGTGCCGCCATGTCCCAGCTTTGGCTGTTCTGGGTTGCACCTATTCTTGGAGGTATCGTTGGAGGACTGATCTATAAGTTCCTGCTTCAGAGAGACTCTGAGCTTGTAGACTAAAAACAAAAAAAGATATAACACAAAATCCTGTCAGGCGACAGGATTTTTTTATTTTAATTTCTTTATTTAAAAGGGATAAGGGTAATTTCTTTATGTTTTCTTTTGATCTTTACCTTGCGTTGAAGCAGGCCAAGGTCCGTCTTGATAGTTGCAAAATTATTAACTCATTACTAATAATTCATAACTTATAACTCTTATCTAACTTACCAATAAACTGCATCCGCGTATATCAGAATGATCTATCCTTCCCAATACCTGAAATCTTCCGTTGGAAAGAATTTTCCCCAAATCCTGTGTTGCAATGAATGAACACGAATGAATATTAGCCAGATCAATAATATTTATAGCTCCTGTTCTTCCGGCTTTTTCGTAGGCAAAAGGATCTTCTGCATTTCTTACCATGATCCGCATCCAATTGGGACAGTCATACTCATTATTCCCGAGAGAGTATGCTTGTGATAGCAATTCCGTCATGGAGTATTCGGAATAGATCTTATCTGTTTTGAAGCCTTTCTGCAAAATTTTGAGAAGCTCATCTTTCGTCATTTCCTCTTTTCTGCCCTTCATTCCGCCGGTTTCTATGATGACTAAATTCTCTAAATAATCCAAAGACTCCTCACTTCGCTGAGAATGGCAATAGTCCAGGAAGTCCAAAAGCGCAAAGGAAACCCCGAAAAGGATCACTTTTCTATCTTTCAGATCATTTAAAAGATCAAATAATTCGGAATGATTGTAAAGAAAATATCCGTTTTCAGGCCTGCCGGACTTGTTCATCAGATAATCCACCATATAGATCAAAGATGAGTTCTGCCTTTCAAGATAGCTTGGCAGCAATCCTAAAAAAATAAAGCCTTCAGTTTTTCCGATGAACCTTTCAAAGCTTTTACAGATACTTTCTTTATAAATATCTTCGTCTGCAATATAATGCCTGGACAGATTCATTTGTGTGGTTCCTGAACTTTGGAAATAGAGATCTGCAGACACATTTTTATCCAGAATTGTATGGTTCTTGAACATTTCTATAGGCAGAAACGGAATTTTTACAAGTTCATCTACAGCTTCCGGATCAATCTTAAGAAAATCCACAAACTTCCTGTATATCTCAATATTTTCATATTGATAGCGAAATGTTTTCAATGACATCTCAAGAAACTGCTTCTCTGTCTGTATGTCGAATATATTCTCCAATTCTTCAATTTATTTTAGTCCTTGATTTTACACGATAGTAAGAATAGCATAGCTTTTTAATACTTTTTTAATCTCAGACTTTCATTTTGGTCAAATTATTGCTGTTAAAACCTTGGAATATGGATTAAAAACAGAATGACCAGTCATTCTTTGAATTACCTCTTTACAGGGGTAATTTTTTTGTATCTGTTCCAAATGTTTTCAACTCAAAGTCTTCCTGAAAAACACCATAAGTAAAATAGGAGATCCAATCTCCAAGATTGATATACTTAGCTCCCTCCTCCAATTCCAGAACCATAGGAAGATGACGATGCCCATAAATAAAATAATCTATTTTTTCAGTCTTTAGTTTTTCTTTGGAATAGATGATCAGGAATTCTTTATCTTCTCCCAAAAATGCTTTATCTTCTTCTCCGGAGATCATTTTATTTTTCTGGGACATATATAAAGCGATCTTCATGGCAATATCGGGATGCAACCATTTGAAGGCCCATTGTGCAATGGGATTGGTGAAAAGCTTCTTCATTCTTTTGTACCCTTTATCACCCGGTCCCAACCCGTCTCCGTGAGCCAGCAGAAACTGTTTTCCGCCCATTTCAAAGTACTGCTTCTTATAAAAAACCGTGCAGCCTATTTCCTCTTCCAGGTAATCCTTCATCCACAGATCATGATTCCCTACAAAAAAATAGACATGGATCCCACTATCTTTTAACTCTGCAATTTTTCCAAGCACACGTACATATCCTTTGGGAATAACGTATTTCCACTCATGCCAGAAATCAAACAGGTCACCCATCAGAAACAATACCTGCGCATCTGCTTTTATGCCGTCCATCCAGCGAATGAACTTTTCTTCACGTACTTTACTTTCCTTAGGATCCGGTGCACCAAAATGCTGATCCGAAGCGAAATACACTTTTTTTCCAGGTTCCAAATTGATGATCGTCTTTAACACCTCTTGATTTTTAGTTAGGCAAAATTACTGATTATCCTCCGCGAACCACTCTCCATAAGAGTTTTCCGTCTCATGAAGCTTAAGATAAGCCAGCGAAACCTCTTCCGGAAGCCTTGATCTTATTTTTGCAGCAATGGCATACAGCATATTTTCACAGGTCGGCTGGAAGGTACAGTAGATCACTTTATGACCTTTCTGTTCCAGATCTTCTCCCAGTTCTTTATGTGGTGAGAGTGCATTAATAAGTACTGCATGATCCCAAACATCCACGATCTCAGATTTCACGATACTTTTAATATCTCCGAAATCCACTACCATCCCATTTTTAGGATGATCCAGATCATTGACAGGCTTTCCTTTAACGGTTACAAACAATTTATAGGAATGTCCATGCATATTCTTACATTTTCCATCATAATTATATAACACATGCGCCGTCTCAAATGTAAAAATTTTTGTAATACGTATCATGGGGCAAAGATAATGAATTTGGTTTGAGTTCATCAAAAAGCCTCCCCAAAACTGAGAAGGCTTCACAATCAAAAAAAATTTTAGTGAAATATGGAGAATTATTTAATGAAACTGTGCAGTTTCCGTAGAATCCTTCATAGCTACCGTGGCTGAAGAACCATTGGTCACCACATTCTGCACCTCATCAAAATATCCTGTTCCCACAAAAGACTGGTGTTTTACAGCCCTGAATCCTTCCTTCTGAAGGGCAAACTCACGTTCCTGAAGTTCGGAATATCCTGCCATTCCCTTTTCTTTATAAGCTAAGGCCAGTTCAAACATGGCTGTATTCAAAGCATGGAAACCGGCTAATGTGATGAATTGGAATTTATATCCCAGTTTTGCCAGCTCTTCACGGAAAGTTGTCATCTCTTCCACGCTCAGTTTAGCTGCCCAGTTAAAAGAAGGGGAACAATTATATGCCAGCATTTTTCCCGGGAATTTAGCATGAATTCCTTCTGCAAATCTTTTAGCCTGTTCCAGATCAGGGTTGGATGTTTCCATCCAGATCAGGTCTGCATAAGGAGCATATGATAAACCGCGGTCAATTCCCTGCTCTACTCCGTTTTTCACAACATAAAAACCTTCTGAAGTTCTCTCTCCTGTCACAAACTTTTTATCTCTGTCATCGATATCTGAAGTTAAAAGATCTGCGGCATCCGCATCTGTTCTTGCAATAATGATACTCGGAACTCCTGTTACATCAGATGCTAAACGTGCTGCAATTAATTTATTGATGGCTTCCTGAGTAGGAACCAATACTTTTCCACCTAAATGTCCGCATTTCTTCGCGGAAGATAGTTGATCCTCAAAATGTACTGCCGCCGCTCCTGCTTCGATCATCTGTTTCATCAGTTCAAAGGCATTTAAATTCCCTCCGAATCCGGCTTCTGCATCCGCAATGATAGGAACCAGATATTCTTTGTCCCCGCCTCCGTTGACCGACTGGATCTGATCTGCTCTCAATAAAGCATTATTGATCTTTTTCACAACAGAAGGCACTGAATTGGCCGGATATAATGATTGGTCAGGATACATTTCCCCGGACAAATTAGCATCTGCAGCAACCTGCCATCCTGAAAGGTAAATGGCTTCCAGACCTGCATCCACTTCCTGCACCGCCTGATTTCCCGTTAAGGCCCCAAGCCCGGCAACATAATCCTGGGTATTCAGCTTTTCCCAGAATTTTTTAGACATCGCTGTAGCAATGGTATAATCTATGGTATAAGAACCACGGAGTTTCAAAACGTCTTCTGCGGTATACGGTCTTTTTATTCCGTTCCATCTTGGATTAGTCAGCCAATCGTGTTCTATGGCCCGGATCTGTTCTTGTTTTGTTTTCATAATATGTAATTTAGGGGTTAGGTAAAAGGATTTAGGGATTAGGGATCTAGGTTTAAGGGCTACATGGTAAAGTTTGCTTATTTAGGTTTTCTACCCACAACCCCCCAGCTATCCAGCACTCTACTCTCAGGCTCTATCACGTTAAATAAAAGGATAAGCTTTTAAGGTCAGGAATTCTTCAAATTTCTCTGAGAAGATCAACTCATTGAAGAGCTCTTTCGCAAGATTGAATTTCCCACTTTGGAAACGTTGCTCTCCAATATATTTTTCAATATTGTCCATTTCTTCAAATTCCCATTGAAGGATCATTTCCCGGGTTAAAGTTCTGCCATCATTTAAAACCGCTTCATTTTTCAGCCACTGCCAGATCTGCGTTCTTGAAATTTCAGCTGTTGCGGCATCCTCCATCAGATTATAAATAGCAGCAGCTCCTACTCCCGTCAGCCAGCTTTCAATGTACAGAATTCCGACATTGATGTTCTTTCGGACTCCTTTTTCAGTGATTTCACCTTTTGGAATTTCAAGCAGCTCGCTTTCTTTTATATGATAGTCCAGTTTTTTATCGATCTGATTTTTTGACGGCATATGCACATCGAAAATCTCCTTCGCTACTGAAACCAGTGCAGGATGAGCCACCCAGGTTCCGTCATGACCGTTTTTCACTTCGCGCTCTTTATCGTTTCTTACTTTTTCAAAAGCAATTCTATTGGCTTCCTCATCATTTTTCACGGGAATTTGCGCTGCCATTCCTCCAATTGCATGGACGTTTCTTTTATGGCAGATCTCAATTACCCTTTTTGAATAGGCACTCATAAAAGGGGAAGACATCGTTACCTGATCCCTGTCCGGAACCATAAATCCCGGAAGGTTCCTGAATTTTTTGATATAGGAAAAAATATAATCCCATCGCCCGCAATTCAGTCCTGCACTGTGCTGCTTCAATTCATACAGGATTTCATCAATCTGAAATGACGCCGTAATGGTTTCAATCAAAACCGTAGCTTTAATCGTTCCCTGTGAAATTCCCAGATAGTTCTGTGCAAAAACGAAGACTTCATTCCACCAGCGGGCTTCTTTGTAATGTTCCAGTTTCGGAAGATAAAAGTAAGGCCCGCTTCCGTTTTCTAAAAGCTGTTTGACATTTCTGAAAAAAAAGATCCCAAAATCAATTAATGAGCCGGAAGCTTCTTCTCCATTAATTTCAATATGCTTTTCGGGCAAATGCAGGCCTCTGGGACGAACCAGAAGAACAGCCGTATTTTCATTAAGCCTGTAAGATTTCCCTTGTTCATTTGTAAAATCAATGGTTCGGGTGATCGCATCTGACAGGTTAATCTGTCCCTGCATACAGTTCTCCCATGTTGGCGAATTGCTGTCCTCAAAATCCGCCATGAAGGTCAAAGCTCCCGAGTTCAATGCATTAATGATCATTTTGCGGTCAACAGGCCCGGTGATTTCTACTCTTCTGTCCAAAAGATCCGGAGGAAGCGGTGCACACTCCCAATTTTCGTTCCTGATCTTTTCCGTTTCGGGTAAAAAACCGGGAAGATTACCTTTATCAAATTCCTGCTGGCTTTTTTTTCTTTCCTCCAGCAACTCCAGTCTCTTACTATTAAAATTCTGATGCAATTCGACCAGAAAATCGATCACTTCAGCATTGAAAACCTCTTTAAAAGGGTTCTGAGCTTTTAATTTCAATTGAGTTTTAGTTTCCATAACCTGTTGATTTTGCGATTTGACATTACAAACATAAATAAAAATTTTCACAATTAGCGAACGTTCGCTAAATATTTTTAAAAATTATTATGCGAATAATCGCATCCAATTATTTATATTTGGATCATGAATTCTGAAAGTGATTTTATCAAAACGGTTTTCGGGCTGAAACTGAAGCAGCAGAGACAAAAGAAAAACTGGTCCCTGCAGGATCTTGCCGTGAAGACCGGTTTATCAAAATCTTATCTCAATGAAATTGAAAACGGAAAAAAATACCCGAAACATGATAAGATCATCCAGCTTTCCGAAGCTTTGAGCTGTACTTTTGATGATCTGGTCTCCACTAAACTTGATAAAAGCCTGGCGCCATTTAACGAGATCCTTCAATCGGATTTTTTTAAGGATATTCCTCTGGATCTGTTCGGGATCAATAAAAATAACCTGATCAGCATCATCAGTGATGCTCCTAAAAAAGTTACTGCTTTCATCAATGCCCTGATCGAGATCTCACAGAATTATAATTTAGGAAAGGAAAGGTTTTATTTTGCGGTCTTACGGTCTTTTCAGGAGCTGTATGATAATTATTTTCCTGAAATTGAAGAAAAGGCTGTTCTGTTTGCACGGGAAAATCAACTGGAAATCAATAAAAACATAAGAACCGAGGCTTTAGAAAGTATTCTTACTGAAAGATTCGGTTATGTGATCCGATCTGAGGATTTTGAAAAGTACGGAGCCCTGGATAACCTGCGCTCTTTATTTATTCCCGAAAAAAAACTGCTGCTCCTTAATCAGAAGCTTGAAAAGGATCAGAAGACTTTTATTCTTGCCAAAGAGATCGGCTTTAACGTCCTGGAACTGAAAAACCGCCCCAATACCTATTCATGGCTGGATTTCGGAAGTTTTGAAGAGATCCTGAATAATTTTTACGCCTCCTATTTTGCAGGAGCTCTACTGACCTCAAAGGAACAGATCATTGAGAAGGCTTCAGAGTTTTTCCTTCAACACCAATGGGAACCTGCAAATTTTGAAAATCTTATCAACAGTTTTACGAATTCCCCGGAAACATTCTATTATCGGCTAACGAATGTGCTTTCATCAGAATTAGGGATCAAAGACCTGTTTTATCTCTGCCTGGTTAAAAAGAAGAATACGGACAAGATACAGATATTAAAGGAGCTGCATCTTAACCACCAGCAGGCACCCCACGCCAATGCTACCAATGAGCATTACTGCAGAAGATGGATCGCCGTTAAAAACCTGCATCTCCTAAAGGATAATGAAACTCTGACGGATGCCCAGATCTCTCATTATAAAGATCAAGGAATAAGTTATCTGGTGATCTCAACTTCACAGAAAAATCCTTTTTCCGATGGGAGCAACCGGAGCTACTGTCTTGGAATCCTATTGAATTCCCAGACGATCAAAAAAATAAATTTCATAAAATCCCCGTCTTTAAAGACTATCAACGTAGGAGTAACCTGTGAATCCTGCAGCATCGCCGACTGTGAAGTGAGACAGGCACCACCGGTTCGCCTAGAAAAAGAGCATTTCAATCTGAATATGAAAAATTCTATTGAGAGGATCAGGAAGGAGATTGAGACTGGACAGTGAATGCAGAAAGATAGAATTTGAGTTATTATCATTGTGATCTTGATTATTAAATTAAAAAATCAAAATCTGGTTTCGGTTGAGGTTACATATTTAGAATATTTTGCTCTCGCTGATTTTGCAGATTGGGCAGATGATTAGGTTTTAGTATCTGCATGAATTGTGGGAAAGATCGGTTTTTTGTTATTTAATGAATGAATTAAATCCAGATTTTCGTTTTTTATATTTATTACCCAGATTTATATTTCCAGCTAAAAAACTATATTAGCATTATAAAACACATTAATGATCTTAGATTTATTTTTCCCGGACCGTTGCATCCACTGCAACAGGATCATCGATGCAGATATCTTGGTCTGCAATCTTTGTTTCGGCCAGATCCATTTTACCCATTTCAGCTATTCTGATGAAAATGAAATCAAAGAAAGGTGCAAACTGCTGTTTCCTGTCGAGAATGCTTATGCTTTGATGCAGTTTGAGGAAGAGAGTGTGAGTCGGAAAATCATTCATGAATTAAAATACAGAAGCAGAGAAAAGGTTGGAAAAATACTTGCAAAATGGATTATTGAACGGCTAGACTTCAATCATCAGAAGCCGGATCTACTGGTGAGCGTCCCGCTTCATCCGAAGAAACAGAAAGAGAGAGGCTATAATCAGCTGCATCTGTTCACGGAGGCTTTGTCCAAATCCTATGATATTCCTTTCAGGCATGATCTTATCAAAAGGAATCATTACTCCAAAGCTCAGGCTTTGAAAGATAAGAAACACCGCCTGAGCACTGAAAACATGTTTTCTATCACTGAAAATATTTCTGAGCAGCATATTTTACTGATCGATGATGTATTTACTACCGGAAATACAATTTCGACCATTGCGTGGGAGATTTTGAAATCAGGAAATAACAGGGTGAGCGTGCTGGTGATGGCGATGGATGTGTAGGGTTTTTAGTTTAGAGTTTAGAGTTCATAGTTATGAGTTATGAAGTTTGAGGATCATAGCTTTTTTCGTTTCAAATGTTTTTCCTAATTTTCGGGAAACTTAATTATTCATGAAAAATCTGCTTTTATTACATGGGGCATTGGGTCACAGCGACCTGTTTTCATCTTATCTGAAAGAGTTATCTCCATATTTCACCATTCATACCCCTATGTTTTCAGGGCATGGGACAACCGGGCTTCCGGATGGGGGCATCAGTATTGAGAAATATGTTCAGGAACTGGCAGAATATATTGAAGAGGAAAATTTAGAGGATGTTTATTTTTTCGGACACAGCATGGGAGGTTATGTTGCTCTCTGCTATGCTTTACAGCATCCTGAAAAGGTAAATTCTGTTATGACCCTTGGAACAAAGTTTGACTGGACGGAAGAACAGACTGCAAAGGAAAGCAAAATGCTGAATCCGGATGTTATTCTTGATAAAGTTCCGAAGTATGCGGAACAACTTGAGCTACAACATGGGGCAAAATGGAGACAATTACTTCCCGCTATTGCTGATATGATGATCTCTCTGGGTAAAAATCCGCCTTTAAACGAAAGCAGTTTTTCAGGAATTGACGTCCCGGTTCAGATCATGATCGGGGATAAAGACAATATGGTAACTCTGGATGAAAGTATCAAAGCTTACAGGAATATTCCTAATGCAAAACTGGCTGTACTTCCGGATACGAAACACACTATGGATAAAGTAAGATCAAAATTATTAACTGATCTGATGAAAGATTTCTGGAATCTTCCATATTATTATCTCTGAAGTTTTTCTCCGTAGCTTAAATCTCCGGCGTCTCCTAACCCCGGAGTGATATATCCTTTGGATGTTAACTGCTCATCAATAGCTCCTACCCAAATTTTTGCCTGCGGGTAAGCTTTTTCAATGGTTTCCACGCCTTGTTTTGAAGCTATAGCTGTGACTATATGGAGCTGAGTAGGGTTTCCGTTCGTCAAAAGATCTTTGATCGCTTCAATCAAAGAAGCCCCTGTTGCCAACATGGGATCTGCAACGATCAAAGGTCTTCCTTCAATGCTTGGACAGGTAAGATAATCCTGCTTGATGGAAAAGTAGTCATTGGCATCATGCTTTCTGTAGGCCGCCACAAAACCGCAATCTGCTTTGTCAAAATAATTCAGAATCCCCTGAAACAGTGGAACTCCTGCTCTCAGAATAGTAGTGATAACAGGCTGAACGGCTATTTCCTTGACCTGAATTTTATCTAATGGGGTCTGAATTTCAATGTCTTTCTGTTCCAGATCTTTGCTGATCTCAAAAGCGGCAATTTCCCCGATACGCTCCATATTTCTACGGAATCTCATTCTGTCATTCTGAACTTCAATATTCCTAAGTTCGTTGATCCAGGAGTTGACAAGTGAAAACTGCTGTGAAAGTTCTGTTATCATAGATATTTTGAGTGTTTTTTATTATTTTTAACTACCCCGTCTTTCAAACTTCGTTTGAAAGCCACCCCTTCAGGGAAGGGGAATTTTATTTTTGCCTGAAATATACCTCGATCGGAACTCCGGTAAACCCGAACTCTTTTCTCAGCTGGTTTTCAGTAAATCTCTTATAAGGTTCTTTTACGTACTGCGGAAGGTTACAGAAGAATACAAACTGTGGTGACGGCGTAGGGAGCTGAACACAATATTTGATCTTAATATATTTCCCTTTATTTGCAGGAGGCGGAGTGTTTTCGAAGATCGGAAGCATTACTTCATTTAATTTTGAAGTTTTGATCTTTTTCTTACGGGCTTCATAAACTTCCATTGCCGTATCTACTGCTTTCAGGATCCTCTGCTTCGTTAATGCGGAAACAAACAGTACCGGAATATCCTGAAACTGCCCGATCTTATCTTTGATTGCTTTCTCGAAATCGCGCATCGTATTGGTTTTCTTATCTTCAATAAGGTCCCATTTATTAACCAGGATCACGATCCCTTTTCTGTTTTTCTGGGCAATTCCGAAGATATTCATATCCTGGGACTCCCATCCCTGCGTAGCATCTACCATAATGATCACTACATCTGAGTTTTCGATCGCACGGACGGAACGCATTACGGAATAGAACTCTAAGTCTTCATTCACTTTGGATTTCTTACGCATCCCGGCTGTGTCTACCAAGACGAATTCATGCCCGAATTTATTGTAAAGGCTTTGAATGCTGTCTCGAGTGGTCCCTGCAATATCAGTTACGATATTTCTTTCGTCATCCAGAAGCGCATTCGTCATGGTTGATTTTCCTACATTCGGACGGCCGGCAATGGTAATCTTAGGCAGTCCTTCGAAGGGGTCTTTATAATCTGTAGTCGGGAATTCATTAACGATATCATCCAGAAGATCCCCTGTTCCTGAACCTGTAGCGGAAGAAAGTGTATAGTATTTTTCAATTCCTAACTGGTAAAATTCTGTAGCAGGAAGTTCTTCTTTTGCCGAATCTACTTTATTGATGACAATATAAACCGGTTTGTTTGATCTTCTCAAAAGCTGATAGATCTCATGGTCTGTATCGGTAAGCCCTTCTTCCACATTCATCATAAAGATAATGGAGGTAGCCTCATCCACGGCCAATTGTACTTGTTTACGGATCTCTTCTTCGAAGATATCGTCTGTACCTACATCATATCCTCCGGTATCAATCACCGTAAATTCTACTCCGTTCCAATCTGATTTTCCGTAATGACGGTCTCTGGTAACACCGGCTGTAGAGTCTACAATGGCTTCTCTTTTCTCTAATAAACGATTAAACAGGGTGGATTTTCCTACGTTGGGACGCCCAACGATCGCAACAATATTCGACATAAAAAATGTTTAATAATCCCTCGGCTATGCTCAGGACAAGTTATTAACGAGTTTCTCCAACTTTTGGAGCTCAATTTTTTGCAAAGATAGGGCTTTATTATTTAGCATTGAAAATGTTTGGTGAATTGTGAACGGGAGAAGGGTTTAAATACTATAAAAAAGACTGATACTTAATATACCAGTCTTTTTTATATTTTAAAGATCATATCATTTTTAGACGTTCTTCTTCGAGATCGATCCGGAATAATTGCTGACGTATAAATTCTTCATTGATGGAAGGGTCTTTATTGAGCTCTGAAAGATAATTGCGCTGACTATCCAGCATTTCGATAAAAATGAGTTTTGTTTTTTCATTCATCCAGTCATCATCATCTGCTTCCATTTTTTCTTCCCAATGTTTTAGCATTCTCTGTAAACCCGCATGATCATGCAATTCATTATCATATTTATTTTTTAAAAACTGATAGCTATGCTTTCGCAATCCGTCATTAAGTTTCCTCTTTACCTCTTTTTCAGGTTCTTCTGAAAATGCGTCAAATAATTTACTCCGCCCGATGATATAGGGTAAAGTAAGTCCCTGTACTACCAGGGTAAGAAGTATTACAACAAAAGTTATGAATAAAATCAGATTGCGATGAGGAAAGGCTTCACCATTTAAAGTTATCGGAATTGCCAGTGCCGCAGCTAATGATACAACACCACGCATCCCGGTCCACCCCAGAAGCAATGGCATTAAAAACCTTCTCCTGTTCGATCTTGCATGTGGTACCACACCGGGACGAAAGATCATGGTGGCTATCATGGCAGCATAGGAACTGATCATTCTTGACGCAATCAATACCCCTGTGACCAATACTCCATAGCCAATTGCCGTATTTAATGAGATCCCTTCCGAACGCAGGCCACTTACGACCTCCGGAAGCTGTAGCCCAATGATGAAAAACACAATACCATTTAAAATAAATACGAAACTCTCCCATACACTAAACCCTCTGACCCGGCTTGTACTGTTTAAAAAAAGCAGCCTCCTTGTTGACATAAACAAACCACCGGCTACTACAGCCAGCACCCCGGAGCTATGCACTTTCTCTGCAATCCAATACATAAAATAGGGTTCAATGAGGGTAAGTATTATATCCGAGGGGGCATCCGTAGGCAAACGTTTATGTGCCTGCACAAAGAGCCATCCGAGCAGCAAGCCTATTCCCGCACCACCTATTACCATCCACAAAAAACTCATGGTGGCTTCCTGCCAGATAAACTGACCTGTACCCACGGCCACCAAAGCAAACCGGAAAATAATGAGGGAAGAAGCATCGTTCAATAAACTTTCTCCTTCCAGAATAGTAGATGTAGAATTCGGGATTTTCACAAACTTTGTAATAGCACCCGTACTTACCGCATCCGGAGGTGAAACAATTCCGCCCAGCAAAAACCCTAAAGCGATCGTAAATCCTGGAACAAAGTAATTGGTAATAAAAGCAACGGAAAATGCCGTAAAAAATACCACGAGGAAGGCAAAGCTTCCGATAATACGCCACCATTTTTTCATCTCTTTAAATGAAATGGACCATGCCGCTTCAAAAAGCAACGGAGGTAAAAATATAAAAAAGATGAGATCAGGATCAATCTTTACCACCGGAAGACCGGGAATAAAGCTTATCATTAATCCTGCTATGACCAATAATATAGGATAGGCGATCCTTAATTTTGCAGCCAGCATTTCCAGCAGCAGGATCACAACTATCATGGCCAGTAAAAATGGTAAGATAGAATGCATATATTATTTTTTCTGTTTATAAAAATATCCAATGAAATGCTGTTACTTCATTGGATATAAAATTACATCAATATTTCTTTATTTTTTTATCTTCCGATAACGATCCAGCCTATACCATCACTCTGGATCTGATATCTTTGTCCTCCTGTAATTGAGGTAACGCCAGCATTGGTAACATCATCATAAATCCCGTTGCCTCCTAAAGTTGAGATAGGTTTTGATGAAATCCCGTTACTGCCTATAAGGATATAAATCCTTCCTTTGCATGTGCCTGCATCCGGAAGAACAATTTCTGTATTCCCACCATAAATCCTTACAGTATGATGGGTATTATTAAGCGTTAAAGAACCAGAATTAGGGGTATCGTAAGGAACAGTGACAGACTGGGTTGCGGAAGTACTTGTACTGATCAGCTTAACCCACTTATTCACCGAAACATCCCCATTGAAATAATAGTAGCCAGGAGAGGTTACGTCTTCCATTTGTCCTTCGGGGGCAGAATCTGCAGACGTAACATATACTAATGCGCCAGTCTGGGAATTGGTATAATTTTTTTCTTTTAGCAGATTCCCGCTAATCCTGGGAGCAATAATCCCATCAGGTTTTGAATCATCATCCGGGGATCCCACTACATCAAATGTAGCTTGTGGAGAATCGGTATTTACTCCTACCTGAGCAAAAGAGAAAGAGCCTGTTAATAATAAAACAGGAAATAATTTTCTTAACATGTGTTTGTTTGTTTTTTTAACAAAAATATATTTTATTTTAAGAAAACAAACATTTTTATGAAATATTTGATCAAAAAGTTAAAAGTTCAATAAAGAAGGCAGTCATAAATAACTGCCTTTTAATACTTTCAGATAAAATTATCTTAAATCAAATCTATCCAGATTCATCACTTTTGTCCATGCAGCAATAAAATCCCTGATCAATTTCTCATGAGCGTCAGAGCTTGCATAGACTTCAGCTATGGCTCTCAATTCCGAATTGGATCCGAATACAAGATCGGCACGTGTGGCTGTCCATTTCACTTCACCTGTTTTACGGTCAGAACCCTCATATACTTCCTTGTCATCGGATATTGCTTTCCATTGGGTATTCATATCCAGGAGGTTTACGAAGAAGTCATTGGTAAGAACTCCCGGTCTTTTGGTAAACACTCCATGTACTGAACTGTCAAAATTGGTACCCAATACTCTCAGACCTCCTATCAATACCGTTAATTCAGGTGCACTAAGGGTTAATAACTGAGCTTTATCTATTAATAGCGCTTCTGTTGATGCACTATACTTCTTTTTCAAATAGTTACGGAAACCGTCTGCAACAGGTTCCAGATATCCTACCGATTCTATATCTGTTTGCTCCTGAGTAGCATCCATACGTCCCGGTGCAAAAGGCACTTTAATTTCATACCCGGCATCTTTTGCTGATTTTTCAATACCCACGCTACCTGCCAGCACAATTAAATCTGCCAGCGATATTCTTTTATCCCCGCTTTGTGCTTCGTTAAATTCTTTTTGGATATTTTCCAGCAGACCTAACACTTTTTGCAATTGGGATGGATTATTTACTGTCCAGTCTTTTTGGGGTGCCAGCCGGATTCTGGCTCCGTTGGCTCCACCCCGCTTGTCACTTCCCCTGAATGTTGAAGCCGAAGCCCAGGCTGTTGAAACCATTTCAGATATACTTAATCCTGAGTTAAGGATTTTTGCTTTCAGAGTTTCAATATCTGCATTATCTACCAACTTATGATCCACTTCCGGAATAGGATCCTGCCAGATCAATTCTTCTTGGGGAACATCGGGTCCTAAGTAACGGGCGCGTGGCCCCATATCTCTGTGGGTAAGCTTAAACCATGCACGGGCAAAGGCATCGGCAAAGGCATCCGGGTTTTCATAAAAATGTCTTGATATTTTTTCATAAGCAGGATCTTCTTTCAAAGAAAGGTCTGTTGTCAGCATTGTCGGCCTAAGTTTTTTAGAAGGGTCGAATGCATCAGGAATAGTATTGTCTGCATTTTTGGCGATCCATTGATGTGCCCCTGCAGGACTTTTGGTAAGCTCCCATTCGTTTTCAAACAGGTTTTCAAAAAAATTATTGCTCCATTGCGTCGGTGTTTTGGTCCATGTGACTTCCAGTCCGCTGGAGATTGCATCATGTCCTTTTCCCGCACCATAATTGCTGCTCCATCCCAGTCCCTGCTGTTCTATCAAGGCTCCTTCAGGTTCTTTTCCCACATGGTCGGCCGGGCCTGCCCCGTGTGTTTTCCCAAAAGTATGCCCTCCGGCGATCAATGCAACAGTTTCTTCATCATTCATGGCCATACGCCCGAAGGTATCACGGATATCTTTTGCGGCTGCAATGGGATCCGGATTTCCATCCGGTCCTTCAGGATTTACATAAATAAGCCCCATCTGTACTGCCGCCAGAGGTTTTTCAAGGTTTCGGGAATGGATATCTCCATCTGCCTTATCATCAGACGGAAGCACTGCAGTGCTTTTCTCCACTCCTTCTGAGCCGTGCGCATAACGCAGATCTCCTCCCAGCCAGGTGGTCTCAGCTCCCCAATATATATCCATATCCGGTTCCCATACATCTGCACGCCCACCCGCAAATCCGAATGTTTTAAAGCCCATAGATTCTAAGGCTACATTTCCTGTAAGAATCAAAAGATCTGCCCAGGAGATCTTATTCCCGTACTTTTGCTTAATCGGCCACAAAAGCCTCCTGGCTTTGTCTAAATTTACATTATCCGGCCAACTGTTTAACGGGGCAAAACGCTGCTGTCCCGCTCCGGCACCTCCCCTTCCATCTCCCACACGATACGTTCCGGCACTATGCCAGGCCATACGGATAAATAAAGGACCATAATGCCCGAAATCTGCAGGCCACCAGTCCTGTGAATCTGTCATTAATGCATGAAGGTCTTTTTTCAGGCCTTCCAGATCCAGGCTCTTAAAAGCTTCAGCGTAATTAAAATCCGGATCCATAGGATCTGACAGTGATGAGTGCTGACGCAAGATATCTACCCTTAACTGATCAGGCCACCAATCCAGATTTTTGGTACCTCCACCGGCTGTGTTTTGTTTCATCGTTCCATTATGAAACGGGCATTTACTGATGTCATTCAAATCTTTTTCCATTGTTGTTTAAAATTTTTATGTTGGTTAATGTATAATTCCAAAGCTGTATGATGAACAAACTTACAACACTTATTCAATAAATACAATCTATTAATATTAATACTTAAAATAGTAAAAAACTATAACAAACCTTATTTTAATGATAGTTTGTATAGCAATGCTATTAAGTTACTAAATTCTATATCAATCTTAAGTAAACTCCGTAAAACTCATTCTATTTATAATAATTCCAGTTAAAATTTCAGCTTCTCATTATCGGATTTATTATTTCATGAAAATTTAATTACTTTTATCATTCGAAAAACATCTAGTTGCCCCATGAAAAAAGTATTAATTGTCTTTTTAGTAGCCTTCATCATCATCCAGTTTTTTCCTATTGATAAGACCAATCCTCCCGTAAACAAGGGGATGGATTTTTTAACTATAAAGAAAACTCCGCCAGAAATCGCAAAGATGATCAACGCTTCCTGCTATGACTGTCATTCCAATGAGACCAGATATCCCTGGTATGCTGATATTGCTCCGTCTTCCTGGTTTCTGCAAAACCATATTAAAGAAGGAAGAAAGCATCTTAACTTTTCTATCTTTGCAACCTACGAGCCCAAAAGACAGGCACACAAATTGCAAGAATGTATAGAGATGATAAAGAAAGACGAAATGCCTTTAGAGTCATATATCGTAGGGCATTCTGATGCTAGGCTGACTCCTGAACAAAAGCAGGAACTGATCAAATACTTTAAAAAGATAAAGGAAGACACTGAAAGAGCAATGGCATTTTAAAAAAAATTGAATCATGCAGGAAGACTGGAAAAATAAGCACATCATTTTTTTTGATGGGGAATGCGGAGTCTGTAACTTCTGGGTACAATGGGTTCTGGAGAGGGATAAGAAGGATCAGTTTTTATTTGCTTCCCTACAATCGGATTTCGGGCAAAAGTTTTTATCTGAACGGGGATTGGAAAGAAAACAGTTCAACACGTTATATTTATGGAAACCTCATCAGTATTACCTGATAAAATCCCGTGCCGTGCTGAGGATCGCTAATATTTTAGGGGGTTCCTATAAGATTCTAAGCTGGTTCGGCAAATTATTATTCCCTGCTTTAAGTGATAAGGTATATGATATGGTTTCCAGAAACAGGATGAAGATAACTGCTCAGAAATGTTTTCTTCCCGATCAGCATCAGAAGAAAAAATTTATTGAGATTTAGATTTGATTTTTGCAAACGCAAAATTATATGGACAAGACTCTTATAAATCTTCAAAATAATCTATAATGAATAAAGCCTAAGGTTTGTCTTTCCGAAGGAATCTCAAAAGCAGAAGATAATAAATATTCAGATTTCACGCTCCATTTCATTCTGCTCTGAATGACAAACTTTGTGGATAATTTAATTAATCACTTCAATAAAGTTCAGAGAAAAGAAAAAGCTGCTTCAGATTTGAAACAGCTTCTTTTATTAGAATTATTGGTTTAATGACCATACCGAATAGCTATTCGGCGGACATTGGATTTTCACCCATTTGTCTCCCTGTGTGGTAGGATACCATGACGAATGGCCTGTAAAATCTTTGATCTGCTGGCTGCTCCAGTTTGTTTCTATCCATCTTTCCTGCCAGTTTGAGGAATTATTGATATATACTACAAGTCCCGGATTTCCGTTGTATCCGTTTCTTCTAGCGACATATTCATCATTATCCGTGTAAAGAATTGATGTGGTACCTGTCGCTTTATTATTATGGATCCAGATCAGGTTATTCAGTCTTTCTTTATTTAACCATTCTTCATAATCCCTATAGAATATGGTAGGATACCCCTCATGGGTCAGGATATAGGCATAGGCAAGCATTTTGTTCCAGATGATATCTGTATCGTGATTGGATACGAATGTTACGGCTTTATAAGGATTTCGCTTCCACATCATGTCATCATTCAGGATATTCAGGTTTCCGTTATCAAAAGCTTCATCCATTTTATAATAGGCGGCAAAGTCAAAAACGGAACTATTGGCATTATTCGCCCACCATTCCAGCGTATTTACGTTAGAATCCCATAATTCTCCTACAGAAAATCCACCCACATTAGAGTTCCATGAATTGACTACCCACGGGCCAAAACCTTTAACATAGTCAAACCTCCATCCGTCGAATTTCATTACATTCTTATAATATTTTCCGACAGAGTCATCTCTTCCCCAAAGCCATCCCTGTACATAAGGATTGGCATGGCACAGATCCGGAAAGCCTCCGAAAGCTCCCTCATCGTTATTTCCATAAGAGTTCTTATAGAAATCATTATAATTCCTTGAAAATTTCCCGGAAGCGACTCCTGAAAAATTAGTCCATGTATTGGTCCCGGTATATGGATTAGCTTCGGATTGACCGCCACTGTTATGATTAATAACAATATCTGCATATACCTGCATATTTTCGGCATGCGCTTTGGTGATCAGTGCTTCCAGCTCAGTTCTTGAACCGAAACGGGTTTCAACACTTCCATTCTGGTTATAATCTCCGAAATCATAATAATCTGTAGGATCGTAACCCATGGAGTAAGCCCCATTCTGTGCTTTTGATGCCGGTGGTAACCAGATTGCCCCGATCCCGGCATTGGACCAGTCCGTCACTTTGTCTTTGACTGTATTCCACCAGGTTCCTCCTGAAGGAACATCCCAATAAAACCCCTGCATCAATACTCCGCCTCCCGGTCCGGAAACAAATTTTGAGTTTACAGATCCTCCTCCGGTACTGAAAGGCTTTCCATCATGATTGGTCACATTCACAGTCTTGCTGTGAACTTCCAGCTGTTCAGGACTCTTATCGACGATTTCATCATTCGTCTGACAGGAATTGATAAGCCCTAAAACCAGAAAGGAAAGTAAGTAATGTGTTTTTTTCATATAGAACATTTTAATTATTAAACAATTAACGAAATTACACTTTTATTAAAATAAATCAACACTAAAGTGAAATAATTTTAATATTCCGTAACAAACCCTATGAAATCGTTGTTATAAATTTTCATTAAATATTCATAATCTTTAAAGATTTTCATACAATTTTTCTTTTAATCCATATATTTGCATACTATGGAATACAATACCCAAAAAACTCAGCTTCATATGCCGGAATACGGCAGAATTATTCAACAATTGGTTGAGCGTTGCAAAGAACTTCCCTCCCAGGAGGAAAGGAACGAAATGGCAATGGCGATCATTGATTTTATGGGCCAGAGAAACCCTCAGCTTCGCGATGAGGAAAATTATAAGCATAAACTTTGGGATCATCTATTTATTTTGGCTGATCATAATCTGGATGTGGATTCTCCTTATCCGTTCCCTACCAAGGAACAGCTTGCGGAAAAACCTAAAAAAATGGAATATCCTAAGCTTCAGGGAGACTTCAAATTTTATGGAAAGAGTATTCTTCAGCTTATAGAAAAAGCCATTGAGCTTGATTCAGGTGATGAAAAAGAAGCCCTGATCGAAGTTATTGCCAATAATATGAAGAAATCATATAATGTTTATAATAAGGAACATGTTACCGATGATGTGATCTTCAGACACCTGAAAGAGCTTTCGGAAAACAGGCTGGATCTGACGGGGATAGAATCTCTGGAAAAAAGCAAAATCTATTACAATAACAATAACCGAAGCAACAAGAACAACAATAATAATAAAAATCAAAATCAGTCCAAGAAAAGGCACAACCATAAAAACAGAAAATAAATGAGTGGAACATTTCAAATAAGGGGAGGAAAAAGACTGCATGGAGAAATTACTCCACAAGGGGCAAAAAATGAAGCCCTTCAGATCTTGTGTGCTGTTTTATTAACGGACGAGGAAGTAAGAATTAAAAATATTCCCGACATCCATGATGTCAACAGACTGATAGAAATTTTAGGAGATTTCGGGGTAAATGTGACCAAAAACGGACAGGGGGATTATACCTTCAAAGCGGATAAAGTAAACTTCGACTATATAAAATCCAGCGAATTTAAAAAGGATGGCGCAAAGCTGCGTGGCTCCATCATGCTTATGGGACCTATGCTTGCCAGATATGGTGAAGCGTATATGCCGACCCCCGGAGGTGACAAGATAGGAAGAAGAAGGCTAGACACCCACTTCCAGGGCCTTGTAGAACTTGGTGCTGAATTTAATTATGATGAGGAAGAATATTTCTATTCTTTGAAAGCAACAGAACTCAGAGGCAAATTCATCCTTTTGGAGGAGGCTTCCGTAACCGGAACTGCCAATATCGTAATGGCTGCTACTTTGGCAAAAGGAAAGACAAGGATCTATAATGCCGCATGCGAACCTTACCTTCAACAGCTTTGTAAAATGTTGAACAGGATGGGTGCCAATATTTCCGGAATAGGCTCTAATCTCCTAACCATTGAAGGCGTAGATTACCTTCGCGGCACAGAGCATACCATGCTTCCGGATATGGTTGAGATCGGATCATGGATAGGTCTTGCTGCCATGACAAAGTCCGAAATTACCATTAAAAATGTAAACTGGAATCAGCTGGGCGTTATCCCGAACACTTTCAGAAAACTGGGAATCCAGCTTGAACAGAGCAACGATGATATTTATATTCCTGCTCAGGAAAATTACAGGATCCAGAAGTTTATTGACGGGTCTATCCTTACTATTTCGGATGCTCCGTGGCCGGGCTTCACTCCTGACCTGTTGTCCATTATTCTCGTAGTTGCCACACAGGCTAAAGGAAGCCTTCTGGTACATCAGAAAATGTTTGAGTCAAGATTATTCTTCGTTGATAAGCTGATCGACATGGGGGCTCAGATCATTCTTTGTGATCCTCACAGAGCAACTGTCATTGGCCTTAACCAGGAAACTCCGCTTAGGGGGACCACGATGGTTTCTCCTGATATCAGGGCCGGGAATGCGCTTCTTATTGCAGCACTGTCTGCAGAAGGGAAGTCTATCATTCACAATATTGAGCAGATCGACAGAGGGTATGAAAATATTGACGGAAGGCTGAAAGCCATCGGTGCCGATATTGAAAGAATTTAAATCGATTTAACCAATAAAAAATATAAAAGCGCTCAGTTTACTGAGCGCTTTTTGTAATCAAAACTATATGAATCTCCTCTAAGAATACTTCCTGCAGGTATACTCCACAGTAGTACTTAAAAGTTTATTTTTATTCAGGTAAAGTTCCAGCTGCCGCCATTCATCCGGATTTACGCTAATCAATAACTGAACTGAGCCAAAACTACATCCTTCCGTATACTCTATGTTAGCGGACAACACCCTGTGACAAATCCCGAATTGGTTGTAGACAGTACTCATCAAATGTTCAAATTTCATTTTGCCATTCAATTCTATTTCTAATATCAACTCTTTCTTAGGCTGTGCTATGGTATGCAAAACCTGCAGATTTGGATTGGGTGTTATCATCACTAAACTTTTTGGGTTAAAAATTTAAATCTTGAACAAAAATATAAAAAATTATTAGTCCACAAAATTAATAGACTAATAATTTTAAATTTTAACAAAAAAAGAGAAGCTTACACTTCCCTTTACAGTTCTCTTATTCTCTCCAGTTTATCAGAACCTGCCAAACCATTAGGATTACAGCCGGGTTCCCCTTCCGGAACCTTTATATTTTTCTTTTTATAGAATTCTTCCCAGAATGTATTTGTTTTTCCCGTTTTGGGATCGATGAAGGTCATGGGCTCCAGCTTAAAAATATTATCTTTCCGAAAAGCTCTTTCAATAAAATCTGAACAGTAATACGAGTTTTCATCCAGGATATAATTGAAATTGTAAGGTTTTCCAAGCATCGATTCCGCTTTTTTTATTGCAGAAGGAATAATATTCCGGTATTCCGGTTTCAGGCGGTATACTATTATATTTTGTCCTTCCCTAGACTGCTCTTTAACAAATTGTTTTAAGGATTGTTTTTGCGAACCACCTTTTGGAGCTGCATGCAGGACAAAAAAACCGTTATTGTCTTTTTCCAGAATTCCTATATGGTCAAAGGAAGCGTTTTCCTGCTTTTGGGTCACATTATTGATCGCACCTGAAAGTCCTGTTTCTTTAGCAGTCACAAAAAGAAGATCTCCGTTCTTCAGGTCTGAGACAGCAAGTCCTTTACAGCCTGAAATGAGGTATAAAAGAAAAAGTACCGTAAGAAGTTTAGTAAAAGAATTATCGTTTAAGATTTTTCTCATAGCATTCGATCCACTCATCAACAGTCATTTTTTTACTCAGTTCGGTAATAAGCTCCAGGGGGATCTCATCTATTTTTTTAAAACGGATGCAGGATTTCCCCATATCCAGCTTTCTTTTGGAATATTTAGGAAATTCGGAGACAAACCATTCAAGAAGTTCCGGTTTTGTGTACATCCCCATATGATACAGTGAAATAAAATTCTTCTGTGAAGCAAGCCCCATAAAAGGCAGGGGTGTATTTGGTGTACAATGGTATCCTGAAGGATAAGTTTCCAGAGGGACATCCCATCCTACCATTCCGTAGCTGATGCCTTCTTCAAAACCTTTAGGCAGGTTATTATTGATCGTATCATAAAGTTCCTGAAAAATTACCTGTCTTTCTTCAGGAATTTTTGAGATATAATCTTCTACTGAGGTTGCCGGGATTTGCATTTTAATTCAATTTTAATAATTGTTCAAATTAACAAATTTTATATGCATTAGTAATAAAAAACAACTAAATCCTCATATCATTACGTTCCTTTTAAGCCCAAGATTTATTGTTTAATAATTTTCATAATTGATTTAGACCCATCTTTGAGAGTAATAGTAATTATATATAAACCTGCATTCACCGTACTTAAGTCAAGTTCTTTTATGGGACCTTCTGTTGTTTTCACAATTCTACCTGACACATCTCCTATGGTTATCTTTTTCAATTCTTTAATATTAATATCTGACAAATATAAAATATCTTTAAAAGGATTAGGATGAACTGTTATGCCTTTTGATTGGGTACTCACTTCCGAATTACTTAGTTGAGCATTACTTTCAATGACAAAATCATCTACAAAAAACTTATAATCAACAGTATTTTGTAATATTCCAGAGCTGGCATAAAAAGCAAATCTGGTGGTTGTGCTGGTATAAGCTGCCAGATTATATGTATATTGAGCATAAGCATTTACAGGATTTAAAGGATTATTATTAGCATCCCAGGTTTTTAATATTATCCATGTACTTCCACCGTCATTGGAAACCATAAAATGAACTACATCATCAGCTCCCATCTGAGATGGAGAAATTGTTGTATTATTTGATCCTGCATAATTAAATTTCACTTTATATCCACCCGTAGAAAGATCAAAAAGTGGTGTCGTCAGCCATGAGATCTTATTACCACGAAAAAAAAGGATTTGCGCAGCATAGTTATGGGGAAAAACATTAAGAAAACGATTTTGGGTCCACCTTTCATCAGTTCCTGTAGGCCCTGTAGCAGGAGTTCCTCCTGACAAGGCACGATTCCAACATTTTCCGGGAAAAACAAGATTGCCATGATCATTAAAATCATTCGTATATGGGGGAACCGTAACACCACACAAAGTGGTAAAATTCTTTTGTAACGACCACTGGCTCTGATTCATCATTCCATTACAATTAGTTCTCACCCAATAATAATACTTGGTAATGGCCGATAAATTTTCAAGAGTATAGGACGTTCCTATTATCCCTGAATAATTGGGAATAGTGCTACTAGTAGGTTCTGTAGGACTTGTGCTATAGTAAATGTCGTGACTTACTGCCTGGGTCCCGGAAGGGACTGTCCATGAAATTTGAGCTGAGTTTGATGTCACCATTCCTGCAGGATGTAATGCAGGTTCTACACAATCAGTGTACGCGTCTACAGAAAAAGCAAAAATATTAGACACTCCATCATAGCTGGTTTTCTTAACAGTAATACTTTGAATAGGTTTAGTATAATTAGCTGCATCAATATTATGAATAGTATAGTAGAGTTTTGGATCCTCCGGAAAGTACTGTAACTCATCAGTATCCCTGTTAATTCTTCCCATACCCCGAATTGCATAATTCGTATTCAAGCTATTCCAGGATGGAATCTGTTGCTGGGTAAAAGACTGGGTAGTATTATCTGTAAAATTAACTGTTATTGTAACATGAGAAGTTGCCTGTCCACTGGAGGCAAGCATATAGAGTTTAACAGCCGCTACGGGGTTCGTAAATACCAAAGTCCCACTATTCCCTATTGTGCCCGGAACATTACTATGGAGCCTTAAGGAATTATTTCCGCTTAAATCCCCAAGCTGGAAACTTAATCCCTGTGTTGAAAATTGCCCCGGATAAATAATACCATTTATCGGTAATCCATAAGTAAGAGCTGTACTTGTTGATGTAAGCTTAAAATCCTTTGCAACAAGATTATAGTAAGTTCCATCAAAATTATCCGTAGTAGAATTTATGGAAGGGCCTGTACCGTTAGCAATTACATCAGCCGTATACCCTGACTGAACAGGCATTGTTTGAAAATGTTGTTGAGCCATAATATCTGTTACTACAAAAAGGGCAGTAATAAATAATGCTCTAAAAAAAATATTTTTTTTCACGGTATTGATATTTTAATTCTGAAAAAATAAGAAAAAAGATCCATAAAAAAGAGTATTTTTAATCAAACAAAACTTAATTTCAATCTTTTTGTTCATTAAGATTGCTCATTCTAACAATATTCTAAAAAAATGAACAATTTCTTATTGAGCGTTAATTTTATTATTGAAAAATTAAATCCTATTTTTGCCATACAAATTTTTTGAATAATGCCGAATATCTCAAACAGAGCACAGCACATGCCGCCATCTCCGGTAAGAAAACTGGTTCCTTATGCCATAAAAGCAAAACAGAAAGGAACAAAAGTATATCATTTAAATATCGGGCAGCCTGATATCGAAACCCCGGAAACAGCATTGAATGCTTTAAAGAATATAGACTTAAAAGTATTGGAATATGCTCTTTCGGAAGGAAATATAGAGTATAGAAAAGCACTTACGGATTATTATCATTCTTTAGATTTTACGGATCTTACTCCTGATAACTTCATTGTGACCAACGGAGGTTCAGAAGCGTTGAATTTTGCCATATCCACATTATGTGATGAAGGAGATGAAGTAATTATTCCTGAGCCATACTATGCTAATTATAACGGGTTTACCAGCACATTCCATGTGAATGTTGTGGCCATTCCTTCCACTATTGATACCGGTTTTGCCCTTCCTGCAATCGAGGAATTTGAGAAAAAGATCACTGATAAAACCAGAGCCATTATTATATGCAACCCGGGAAATCCTACGGGATACCTTTATACCCGTGAAGAGCTTCAGAAGCTTGCAGAAATTGCTTTGAAGTATGATATTGTGGTGATTTCTGATGAAGTGTACAGAGAATATGTCTATGATGGCAAACAGCAGGTTTCCATGCTTGCCTTTCCTGAACTCAGCGAGAACTGCATTATTATCGACTCGGAATCCAAACGTTATTCCATGTGCGGGGTAAGGATCGGATGCATGATCACCCGCTCCAAAAAAATCCATGATGCCGCAATGCTTTTTGCACAGGCCAGATTGAGCCCTGTTCTTTTAGGGCAAATTGCAGCTACTGCGGCACATCACAACGATGGAGCCTACATAAGAGCCGTAAGAGAAGAATACACCCACAGAAGAAATGTTCTGGTAGATCTGTTAAATGCCATTCCGGGCGTGATCTGTCCAAAGCCGAAAGGAGCATTTTATTGTGTTGCCGAACTTCCGGTAGATGATACAGAAAAATTCGCACAATGGCTGCTGGAAAAATATACCCATAAAAACGAAACCATCATGGTAGCTCCTGCAGGCGGATTCTACAGCAATCCTGATCTGGGCAAAAAACAGGTAAGGATAGCCTATGTTCTGAAAGAAGAAGATCTTAGAAGAAGCGTTGAAATCCTGAAAGACGCCCTTGAAAAATATAAACTGGAATTTAATCTTTAATCCATATAGAATGTCAGCAATAAAAAATTACAGCTTGAAAATATTTTTTTCAGCGTTTTTATTGCTGACATTTTTTTCCTGTACTGAAAAGGCATCTTCTGAAAAGCCCGTCCCTGAAAATTCGGACGAAATTACATTCATAAGTTTATCCCAAATTGGTGGGCACTTAGGAAATTACAGGATCATTAAAGCCACAAAAGACTCCATTTATCTTGAAAAAGGAAGCACTTCAAGTAAAACCCACAAGGAATGGAGCTCAACCATCAAGCCTGCAATTTGGAAACAGCTTGTTTCTTCAGTTAATGTCAAAGACCTGGATCATATCCTGAGTTCTCTGAGCATTCAGTCTGCAGACGGAGTGGATGAAACGTTCCAGATCAGAACCCCGAAGAAAGGCCATGTCTATGTGAATGCCTATTACGATACGATCCGTTATAAACAGCTGCAGGCACTTAAAGACCAGCTGGAAGCCATCATTCCAAAAGAATACCAATAACCCATGCAAGAAAATTTCTCTTTAAAGCCTTACAATACCTTTGGTGTGGAAGCTAAAGCAAAATATTTTACAGAAGTTAATTCCGTTGAGGAGTTAAAAGAAGCCATTAACTTCTCAAACACTCAAACACTCCAACTTCTATTTTTAGGCGGTGGAAGCAATATTTTGCTAACAAAGGATTTTGACGGATTTGCCATTAAGTTGAATTTGTTGGGAATTACCGAGAAAACCTTAGATGAGAACCACATTCTGGTAACATCCGAAGCAGGAGAAAACTGGCACGACTTCGTTATATACTGTTTAAATAAAAACTATGGCGGGCTTGAAAACCTTTCCCTGATCCCGGGAAATGTAGGCACCTCTCCTATGCAGAATATAGGGGCGTACGGAACGGAAATAAAGGATGTATTCGTAAACTGTGAAGTTTTAAATATTGAAACGCTGGAAACAGAAACCTTCAACCTTGAGCAATGCCGTTTCGGATACAGGGATTCCGTCTTTAAACAGGAAGGCAAAGGAAAATATATCATTCTGAATGTTACTTTCAGGTTTACAACAAAAAACCACATCATCAAAACAGAATATGGTGCGATCCGGTCAGAGCTGGAAAAATCCGGCATCGAAAATCCTACCATTCAGGATGTTTCCGAAGCGGTCATCAGTATAAGGCAAAGTAAACTTCCGGATCCGAAATTAATTGGAAATGCAGGCAGTTTTTTTAAGAATCCGACGATTCCTTCGGCTCAGTTTGAAGAATTAAAACAAAATTTCGAAAATATCCAGGGATATCCCAACGGCGATGGGGTCAAAGTTCCGGCAGGATGGCTTATAGAACAATGCGGATGGAAAGGGAAACAGATAGGAAATGTGGCTTCTCACCAATTACAGTCCCTGGTGATCATCAATGCGACCGGAAACGCTACCGGAAAGGAGATTTTTGACTTTTCCACTGAAATTATCAGTTCTGTAAAGGAAAAATTCGGGATAGAGCTGGAAAGGGAGGTCAACATTATATAAATATGTCTTTTTCCTATTGCTGATTTTTATTCCTTATATTAAGGCTGTTTAAACTTTTATGTTTGAACTATTAAGATAAAACAATACCATTTTACCTTTGAAATTACTTTTATGAAAATTTGATTGTTGAGGATTTCGGCGCGGCGGCTTTGCCGCCGCGCCGAAATCCTTTATGGCATTTTCAATGCAAAAATGGTATAATTTACTGAAAAATAGATTATTTTAGCCATATCAAATCTATCAATATGGCAAAAACTTTATCTGACAGTGAGTTTAATAAGCTGATTCAAAAACATATTGATAAAAACAACTTTGTCAAAATCTATCTTTCCGAGGAAAGCCCGGATCAAAGCATTTTCGGGTTTATCCTTAAAATGTCAGACGAATACCTGATGGTACAGGAGACTTACGACTTTACACTGGCAGGCATAAAGATCATCCCACAGGAGCGTATTCTCAGCATCAGATGCAACCCATATGACAAAACCCAGAAGAAGATCTTATCTGAGGAACACCTGCTTAAGTTTGATCAGAACATCATACACCACATTTCTCTCCGGGATGCAGGAACTCTTTTCAAATCATTAAAAAAACAAAATTTCCACTGCATTGTAGAAAGCACGAAAAAGAAAAAAGGAAGATTTTCAATAGGTGAAATCCTGGAAGTGGATGATAAGTTTGTATTCATTAATAATTATGACCCTACCGGAAAAACCGGTAAAAAGCCTCATAAAATTTCTCTCAAAAAGATAGAAATGGTTACCTTTAACGACAATTATACTTTAATCTTCAGAAAATACCTGAAATAACAGACAGTCAAATAAAAGCACAATATGAAAATAGCTATTCTGGGAGCAGGAAATATGGGTTTGTCCTTTTCGAAGTCTTTTTTAAAATATGAGCTTATAAAGCCGGAAAATTTACACCTTATCACAAGAAACAAATCCAGGATCTCTAAAATAAAAGAAGAATTCCCTTATTCAGAGATTTCGATCTTTGAAGAGGTTAGAGAACTGGATGCCGACCTGATCATCATTGCCGTAAAGCCCCAGGATTTCCGGTATGTTGCAGAAAATATACAATTTTCACTCAAAGAAAACCAGATGGTCTTATCCATTATGGCCGGAATAAAGATTGAAAAAATCCAGACCTTACTGAATCATCCTCTTGTCGTAAGGGCCATGCCCAATTCCCCTACTTTACTCGGAATGGGAATTACGGGCTATACTTCCGCCGAAGGAATTTCTTTCAGCCAGTTAATCAACATCGAAAGATTACTGAACAGCACCGGAAGATCCGTTTACCTGGAAGACGAAGATCAGCTGGATGGTGTAACTGCCCTTTCAGGAAGCGGACCGGCCTACTTCTATTATATCATCGATGCCATGATCAAAGCCGGCGTAGAAATGGGAATTGAAGAAAACCTTTCAAAACTTTTCGTGAAGCAGACCATGCTGGGAGCCTACCACCTGATCAATAATTCCGAAAAAAACCTTGAAGAGCTGATCAAAGATGTAGCTTCCAAAGGCGGAACTACCGAAGCCGCCTTAAAAACCTTTGAAGAAAACAGCTTTAAAGATATCCTAAAAAGCGGGATCCTGAATGCCGAAAAAAGAGCTAAAGAACTAAACGGATAATTTTCGTTCGATCCACTTGCAGATCCGCCATCCGATGTATACCCCGAAAGTGTTCAGGATGATATCATCTACTTCAAAAACACCCATTCTGGTAAAATATTGAAGCCCTTCCGCTATGGTGATTGCAGACATGAAGGTGAAGACCAGGCTTTTCAGCTCAATTAATCTAGGAAAAGCCCAGCCCAGAAAGCCAAAAGGAATAAACATAATGACATTTCCCAAAATGAGCACGACAATATCCTTCCAGGAGATTGTCCCTTCAATAAACCTGATGGTGGAAAAAACAGGTTCCAGCCGTACTATATTATCCTCAAACTGATACCTGCCCATACCAAGGAACATTAGGTAGAGCACATACAGGGTATAGGGAGCAATAAAAACTTTGTAAAATTTCTTTAACATCGACTGCAAATTTATTCATTTCAAAAACATTAAATTTGTATGTGCTAATTTAATTTAATGAAATACGTTTTACTTACGCTCATTTCAGCAATGCTGCTGTCTGTTTCATGGCCTACTTATGGTGTCCCTTTTTTCATATTTTTTGCCCTTGTTCCCCTGTTGATGATGGAGCACGGCATATCCAGGTTTTCAGCCTATAAAAGAAAAGGATGGATCATTTTCGGGCTTTCCTACTTATGCTTTGTCATCTGGAATATAGTGACCACAGGGTGGCTGTATGGCTCTAAAAATCCGGACGGAAGCCATTCTTTACTGGCGGTCGTATTTCCGGTTTTAGTTAATTCCCTCCTGTATTCTCTGGTTTTTCAGTGTTATCACTGGTACAAAAATGCACAGGGAACTTACTGGGGACTGGCATTTCTAATTGCCATCTGGATGAGTTTTGAAAAATTCCATATGGCCTGGGAGTTAACATGGCCGTGGTTAAATTTAGGAAATGTATTTTCAGAATACCCGAAACTGGTTCAATGGTATGATACTTTAGGAGCAACAGGCGGCAGTTTCTGGATTTTATTAATTAATGTCTTCATATTTTATACCTTAAGGATCTGGGAAGCAGGAAGAAAAAGAAAAGACCTTATAAAAAATACTTCTCTTGCTGCTCTTCTGATTATTCTCCCTATGATCATTTCGATCATCAAGTACAATAGTTTTGATGAAAAACCTATCGGGCAGGTGAATGTCCTGCTGCTTCAGCCGGAACTTGATCCCTATAACGAAAAATACCTGAAAGACAGCTTAACGATTGAGAACGACCTGCTCAACCTTGCAGAAAAAAACTCAAAAGGAAAAATAGATTATTACATTGCCCCGGAAACGGCTATTCCCGGAAGAGGATCTATTTCCGAAACCGCTTTTGAGAAAAGCTTCCTTCTAAACAATATCAAAGGTTTCCTTTCCAGGCATCCCGGGTCTGTTTTTGCAACAGGAATTTCTTCTCACCGTTATTACCTTGATGGTGAGAATGTGCCTAAAGAAGCTTACCAGATCAACCCGCGGGTTTGGGTAGAGAGCTATAATTCGGCAGTCCAGATCGTTCCGGATCAGAAAGTGGAAGTTTACCATAAAGGCAAGCTTGTCCCAGGTGTTGAAATCTTCCCTTATATGGACATTTTAAAGCCCTTACTGGGAGATGCAATGCTTAACCTGGGCGGAACCGTAGCTTCGCTGGGAACAGATAAAGAACGTGTGGCTTTTTCAAACCCTTATAACAAAGGAAAACTTGCCCCCATCATCTGTTATGAAAGCATTTATGGAGAATTCACGGGTGATTATGTAAAAAAAGGAGCTAATTTCCTTGCCATCATGACCAACGACTCCTGGTGGGGTGTTACGGAGGGCCATAAACAATTACTTTCCTATGCCAGACTAAGAGCCATTGAGACCCGGAGAGAAATTGCACGTTCTGCGAACAGCGGTATTTCTGCTCATATTGATGCGAAAGGGGAGATTCTGGAAGACACTTTCTATGGCGATCAAACCACTCTGCTTGCAAAAGTTAACCTGTATGATCAACAGACCTTTTATACAAGAGCGGGAGACCTGCTTTCGAGAGTTTCTATTTTTGCATTGGGATTTTTGCTTTTCTATTCCCTGATTGGATGGTTCAGAAGGAGACGGGCAGGTAATAAAGCATCTTAAACACTTATGTTTATTAAAATAATCTAAAGAAGTATTATAATAAGTACACTTTCACCTCCGAAAATCTCTTATGTACACTTTTTTACTTTTCCTGATGAAAAATTTTGAGCTTAAATATACTAAGAGCCTGTTTAAATTTTATTTAGAAATTCTTTTTGTCATTCTGAATGGAATTTTGCGAAGCATTATGGAATGAAGAATCTATTGAAATTCATACATTTAAGATTTTTCGACTTCACTTCGTTTCGCTCAAAATGACAAACCTGTCAAATTGAAATTAAAAATTTAAACAGGCTCTTAGTATATTTAAGCTCAAAACTTTGTAATTAAAAAAGTTTTATAATTTAAAGGTTTTATTTTTAATTATGATTTATACCATTGAAAAAGCAAATTTAATTTCGGAACAGCTCCGGAAATTTAAAGATGCCTTTAATTATCAGCTTGCAGGGCATTATGGCAATATTAATTTTTGGATGAATGAAGTTAAAGAATCCATTATAGCCATTGATAACTATAACAAGAGATTTAAAGCCCTGTCTGACTGCCAGAAAGAATGGATTAGCAATCATAATGAGCCTGTTCATGAGTACTGTCATATCTGTGGGGGCAAATGTGAATTTTCCAATGGTATTCCCTCTCCTCCAAGAAAAATTGAAAGCAGCCTTCTTAAAGAAACACGAAAGAACCTGACTGATTCTGCTTACTATTTTTTAATCAGGATCTACAATTCCGGAATGATAGATTATACCTCTCTCGAAAATTTGTGCAACGAAATTGATTTAAGCATTGAGCCAAAAGATCTTAAAATAAAAAACAAACCATAATGCCAAACCGGCATCAGTAATCAGTATTTATACGATTTTATTAAAAGTCCCCGTATTCTGTCTCTCATTTTCTATTCAAATAATTATATAAATATTTGTCTATCTAAAAAATTCTTCGTTATTTTGCACACTCAAATATTATACAAATAAGAACATCGAGATATGTCAAGAATTTGCCAAATAACAGGAAAGCGTGCAATGGTTGGTAACAACGTTTCTCACGCTAATAACAAAACGAAGCGTCGTTTTGAAATTAACTTATTGGAGAAGAAGTTTTACCTTCCAGAGCAAGATAAGCACGTAACGTTAAAAGTTTCAGCTCATGGATTGAGAGTGATTAACAAGATTGGAATCGAAGAGGCTTTAGAAAGAGCAACAAGAAACGGATTGATTAAAAAGTAATTGAATCATGGCAAAAAAAGGAAACAGAGTTCAAGTAATCCTTGAATGTACAGAACACAAAGAAAGCGGTATGGCGGGAATGTCAAGATACATTACTACCAAAAACAAAAAGAACACTACAGAGAGATTAGAGCTTAAAAAGTTCAATCCGGTTCTTAAGAAATATACTGTTCACAAAGAAATTAAGTAATTTTATAAATATAACTTACCATGGCAAAGAAAGTAGTAGCAACCCTACAGAGCGGTCAGTCTAAAAAAATGACCAAAGTGGTGAAAATGGTAAAGTCTTCTAAGTCAGGAGCTTACGTTTTCGAAGAAAAAGTAATGAACGCAGATGAGGTAGACGGTTATTTGAAAAAATAATTATACCTTATTATTTACAATATAAAAAACTACTCATATTTTGGGTAGTTTTTTTGTTATCTTTGTTATGGACAACACAACACCCATAAAATCAGAATTCTTATATGAGTTGGTTTAAAAATATTTTCAAAAAAGAAGAGAAAGAAACATTAGACAAAGGACTGGAAAAATCCAGTCAGGGGTTTTTCGAAAAAATGACGAAAGCCGTAGTCGGCAAAAGCAAGGTAGATGATGAAGTATTGGATGACCTGGAAGAAATACTTATTGCATCCGATGTGGGCGCATCAACCACCATTAAGATCATAGAAAGAATAGAAGAGCGTGTTGCCAGAGACAAATATGTAAATGTAAGCGAGCTGGATACAATCCTTCGTGAGGAAATTTCAGGATTACTCCTTGAAAACCCTCATGCCGGAACCGGAAATATTGATGCGACTAAAAAGCCTTACGTGATTATGGTAGTAGGTGTAAATGGGGTGGGAAAAACCACGACCATCGGTAAACTTGCCCATCAGTTTAAATCAGAAGGCAAAAAAGTGATTTTGGGTGCTGCAGATACCTTCAGAGCTGCAGCTGTAGACCAGCTAACGATCTGGAGCGAAAGAGTGGGCGTTCCTATCGTAAAACAGAATATGGGCTCAGACCCTGCTTCGGTTGCCTTTGATACCGTACAGAGCGCTGTGGCACAGGATGCTGATGTAGTGATCATCGATACTGCAGGAAGGCTTCATAATAAAGTAAACTTAATGAATGAGCTTTCCAAGATCAAAAGAGTAATGCAAAAGGTAATTCCTGATGCTCCTCACGAGATCCTGCTGGTTCTTGACGGCTCTACAGGCCAGAATGCCTTTGAGCAGGCAAAACAGTTTACGGCAGCTACCGAAGTTAATGCCCTGGCCGTCACTAAGTTGGACGGCACCGCAAAAGGAGGTGTGGTAATAGGCATCTCTGATCAGTTCCAGATCCCTGTAAAATATATAGGTGTCGGAGAGAAGATGCAGGATTTGCAGTTGTTTAATGGTACAGAATTTGTTGATTCTTTTTTCAAAAAGAGATGATTTTTATCATGTTTTTTATAAATTAGCTAACACATTCATTATTAACAACTAAAAATTTAAGACTATGGGAATTTTAACCTGGATCATATTTGGTCTAATCGCAGGTGCAATTGCAAAACTTATCATGCCGGGAACCCAAGGAGGTGGCTGGCTGATGACCATCATTTTAGGAATCGTAGGAGCTTTCGTGGGCGGATTTGTAGGAAGTCTGCTTGGCTGGGGAGCAGTGAACAGTTTTGATTTCCGAAGCATGTTATTAGCCGTTGGAGGAGCACTGATTGTTCTCTGGATCTACGGAATGGCAACGAAGAAGAGCTAGATATTCAGAAAAAAATAAAAGCCCGGATTTGAAAATTCAAATCCGGGCTTTTTGTACAATATATAATTTAGTTAATTTTAACCTGATAAGGCATTTCCATTTTAATGTCAGACTGCAGTTTTTTATTTGTAATCTGTTCCAAAATTTCATAATTGGCTTTGCCTATTTTATTCTTGATGATCTTTGCCGAAATATCCTCTTCATTCAGATCATTAAAGAACTGCTCGAAAGGAGACATTCTTTTAGGATAAGATACCACATCATAAGAGGTCTTAAGTCCTGCCTTCTGCGCAGCAAACTTAATGGCATCATTTAAACTTCCAAGCTCATCCACCAGACCAATCTGCTTGGCACGGGTACCGCTCCATACTCGTCCTCCGCCTACATTGTCGATCTGCTCAAACGTCTGCTTTCTGTTTTGGATTACAAAGTGAACAAATCTTTTATAAGTTCCTTCCACACTTTTAGTGATCAGGCTAACACCATAAGGAGTGACACCATTCAATGAAGAATAATACTGTGAATTAGCATTGGTAGCAACAATATCTGAACGGATCCCGTTTTTATTGGCCATATCTTTAAAATAAGGGATCACACCAAACACACCGATAGATCCGGTAAGTGTATTCGGTTCAGAATATATCTTATCTGCCGCCATGGCTATATAGTATCCTCCTGACGCCGCATAATCCCCAAAAGAAACAACTAAAGGCTTTTTCTTTTTCAGTTGCTGCAATTCAAACAGGATTTCATCAGAAGCGTTGGCACTTCCCCCGGGAGAGTTGATCCTGAATACCACCGCCTTTACTTTATCGTTTTCCTGAAGGTCTTTGATATACTTAATATATTTCTCCGAGTAAATTTCATTGTATTCATTCCCCCTGTTGATTGAACCTGAAGCATACAGTACCGCTACCCTGTCCCCTGACTGATCTTCATCTGCATAAGAATTGATATACTTTGCCAATGAGATCTTGTTTAATTTATCCTTTTCTTTTAAACTTAATTTTGATTTAATAAGCTCATCATATTCCGTTTTCTGGATCAGCTTATCTGCAAGCCTGTATTTCAGGGTCTGTTCAGGGATCATTCCATATAAACTGTCTACAATAGTTCTGAACTGTGCCGTATCAATTTTTCTGGAAGAAGCAATACTGCCTGAAGTATTCTTCCATATATCATTTAAAAGAGTACTTAGCTGTTCCTTATTCTCCGGGGAAATATCATTTCGAAGGAAAGGTTCTACCGCCGATTTAAATTTTCCATGACGGATAACTTCTATCCCGATTCCATATTTATCTGCAAATTCTTTAAAAAAAGCAACTTCAGTAGCCAGGCCTTTCAGTTCGATCATCCCCGAAGGGTTCAAATAGTATTTATCTGCAACAGATCCCAAATAATAAGCACCCTGAGAAACCGCATTCCCGTAAGCATAAACAAATTTCCCGCTCTTTTTAAAATCTTCAAGGGCCTTTCTCAGATCGTCCAACTGGGTGATCCCGGCATTCAGATCATCGGCCTCTATGCTTATTCCTTTAATATTATCATCGGTTTTTGCCTTATTTATAGCTTCAACGGCTTCATAGATCAGAATACTTTTATTCTTGTCATTGATATTGAACATGCCCCCTTGTTCTTCAGTCGGGCTGTCAATTATATTGGTTTTTAGATTAATGGTTAATACAGAATTCTTCTTTACTACAGCTTTCTCACCGCCCATGGATCCCATTACGAGCATGATAATAAAAAAGAAGAAAAACACACCACATAGTATGAGAATTGCTACTATATTTGCCAATACATTCTTAAAAAAAATTTTCATAAATCAATCATTTCCAAATATGTCGCAACAAGAAGTCATTTTGTTACTGGGCAGTAATCTCGGAGACCCCAAAAAAAACCTTGAATTAGCTCTGGAGAAGCTTAAAAACGGCAATATTGAAATATTAAAAAAAAGTGAATTCTTAAATTCACCACCTGTAGAATTTGTCAGTTCCAATATTTTTTGTAATATTGCAACAATAATATTGACAGATCTCTCCCCTATTCAACTGCTTGATTTTGTTAAAAGTACTGAATTTGAGATGGGAAGAATTAATGATTCAAGAGTATCCGGAAGTTATAATGACAGGATAATAGATATTGATATTGTTAAATATAATGAATTAAATTTCAAATCAGAAAGATTAGAAGTTCCTCACAAAAAACATCTTTTTGACAGAGAATTTTCTAAAATATTATTAAAAAATTTATCTAGGAAAACATAAAACATATTGTATGAAATTAGGTTTATTATTATTGGCCACGTTGCCTATCGCCACTTATGCTCAGGACAGTATTGCAGTATCTTCTTCCAATGAATACCCAAATACTTTTTCCTCGGGCTCAGCCAATGTTCAGCCTTTCAACAACGCCTCGAGAAGGTTCAAGGATTGGGCCATTTCAGTTGGTGGTGGTGCAGCATTCATGACTCACTCTGATCTTACCTCTTTTTATGATAAGAAAATCAATTGGGGATATAACGCTTACGTCAGTTTAGACAAGCAGATATCACATACTTTTGGTTTGAGTCTTATTTATCAGAAAGGAGAAACTAACCAAAAAGCTCAATTGCCTGGCGTAACAGGACAAATGGCCGGGGTTGGAGTTGCCAAAACTAAGTATGACCAGATTGCCTTAATGGGAGATATTAACTTTTCCAACTTATTGCGAAGAGTGGATAACCATTCCCCATACAGATGGGCATTACACGGTTACGCAGGTATTGGTCTCCAGAGTTTCCATACCTCTATACATGACAACCATGAATATAGATGGAGTACTGTCCCTCAAAGAGTACCTCTTTTTATTGATCAAAAAATTGATATTGGTTCATTCTTTTATCAGGGAGGTATTGGTTTAAAATATAAAGTAAGCAGACTTGTCGACATTGAGGCAAGAACTATGTATGTTATAAGCGGGGATGATGAATTTGATGGTGGCGGATGGGCCGGTCCTGGTGACTATGATCCAAACTCCACTGTTTCCAAATATAACATGATTAATGACAGACGATCAGATAATCTTTGGACCGTAAACTTAGGTTTAACATTCAAATTAGGAAAGCATTTATCTCATTTAACCTGGCATGACCCATTACAGGAGGCATATTACAGAACAAGCTTACTTGAAAATGCTACAACAGACCTAGTGGTTTGCGAGAGAGGTGATAATGATAATGACGGCGTATGTGATGATTGGGACAGACAACTTGATACTCCTGCAGGAGCAAGAGTTGACGGTGCCGGTGTTGCATTGGATATGGATTTAGACGGGGTTATTGACTTGTATGATAAATGTGTTACGGTTCCCGGACCTGTTGAAAATAACGGATGTCCTACTACTCCGGAGCCTGCACCGGTAAATACGGCAACAACAGTAGAAAAAATCAATGACGATTTCCAGGGCATTGAATTTGAATTGAACAGTGATAAAATAAGACCTCAGTCTTTTGAAAAGCTTAATCATGCAGCTGATATTATCAAAACTTTAGATCCTAACAGTAAATATGCAGTAATAGGGGCTACAGATACCAGAGGTTCAGAAACCTACAACTTAAATTTATCACAAAAAAGAGCAAACTCTGTTGTGAAATATTTAACTGGTAAAGGAGTATCTTCAAGCATGCTGGTTGCAGAGGGCCGTGGAGAATCTGATTTGAAATATCCTGAGTGCGATCCTGCAACTAAATGTCCGGAATGGAAAAACGAAGCAAACAGAAGAGTTTACTTCCAAGCGAAATAAAATCATTTAATTAACTAAATAAAAAATACACTATGAAATTAAGTTTAGCAATTGTTGCATTAGCTTTAGCTATACCTACAGCTAGTTATGCGCAAGACTCAACAGCAGTTTCAAATGGAGAATATCCGAATACTTTTTCTTCTGGCTCTGCTAACGTTTCCCCGTTTACAAACAGCTCTAAAAGATTTAACGATTGGTCTATTTCAGCAGGGGTGGGTGTACCTTTCATTCAGTCTGCTGATTTAACATCTATAAAAAATGGTAACGGTAAAAACCTTTTTGGTTATTCCGCATATTTAAGTATTGATAAAGCCATTACCCATGCTTTTGGATTAAAGTTGCAGTATGACAGAGGAGAAACAAGACAGGGATGGTTCAATACCAAAGAAGCAGCGCCTGCTGATGCTACAGGTTACCAACAGGTAGGAGCAAGAACCCAGTATGATGCGATCTCATTATTAGGGGATATCAACTTTTCTAACCTTTTAAGAAGAGTTGACAATCATTCTCCTTTCAGATGGGCACTGCACGGATATGCAGGTATCGGAACACTGGCTTACAGAGCATACCAGAAAGACCAGACGTCACAAAGATTAATGACAGAAGTTAAGCCTTTCAAAATTGGTTCATTCTTCGGTCAGGCCGGAGCTGGTTTGAAATATAAAGTGAACAGAAGAATTGATCTTGAAGGTAGATTGATGTATGTAATGACCGGAGATGATGAATTTGATGGTGGTGGCGAAGCATACAGTGCTATCAACAAGCGTGAAGAGCAGGTTTCTGACAACTTCTTTAATGCTACTTTAGGGTTATCTTTAAAATTAGGAAAACACGAATCTCACTTAATGTGGCATGACCCGTTACAGGAAATCTATTACAAGTTAGATGTTTTGGCTAACAAAAACCAGGATATTGAAGTATGTAAGAAAGGTGATGCTGATAATGACGGAGTTTGTGACGATTGGGACAGACAGCTTGATACTCCTGCAGGAGCGAGAGTTGATGGTGCCGGAGTTGCCCTTGATACAGATTTAGACGGAGTAATTGACCTTTATGATAAGTGTGTTACAGTTCCGGGACCTGTTGAAAACAACGGATGTCCTACTGCAGCAGCAGCTATTGCGGGGCCTGTAACTGATGATACTAGAACTTTGGAAGGAATTGAATTTGATTTAAATTCAGATAGAATTTTACCTTCTAATACTCCAATCCTTAACAACGCAGTTAATTATATCAACTCTTCAAATGGAGAATATAACGTAATCGGAGCTACAGATACAAGAGCTTCTGATGCTTATAACCAAAAACTATCTGAAAGAAGAGCAAACAACGTTAAAAATTATCTGATCCAGAACGGTGTTCAGTCCGGTAAACTTAACGCTGTAGGTAGAGGAGAAAAAGATCTTAAATATCCTGAATGTGAGCCTGCAACTAAATGTCCTGAATGGAAAAACAGAGCAAACAGAAGAGTTTACTTCGAAGCTAAATAATAAACCTATTATTTATTATATAAAAGTCATGCTATGCATGACTTTTTTTGTTATCATACTTTTCCTTATTTTTACCCTATGATTTCATCACAGGACTTTCAAAAACTGAAATACCAGACTCTTGATCATTTCTGGGGATATACCAGCTTCAGAGATGCTCAGGAAGAAATCATCGATTCTATATTAAACGAAAAAGACACTCTGGTTTTATTGCCCACAGGAGCAGGAAAATCTTTATGCTACCAACTTCCGGCACTGCTAAAAGAAGGAGTATGTCTCGTTATCTCTCCATTGCTGGCCTTGATGAAAGATCAGGTCAGCCAACTGAAATTAAGAGGTATTGAAGCAGAGTACCTGTCTTCGGAACTGGATGAATATGATTCGGAAGTGATCTATAACCGATGCAAAGACGGCTTGACAAAACTATTATATGTATCACCGGAAAGATTAAACAATATTCAGTTTATCCGGAATATGGAAGAAATCCGGCTGTCTTTCATTGCAGTGGATGAAGCTCACTGCATCTCTGAATGGGGACAGGATTTCAGGCCCAGCTACCAAAACATAAAAGAGTTCAGAAAAAATACTCCGGGTATTCCGTGCCTTGCTTTAACGGCTACGGCTACGCCAAAGGTTATGGAAGAGATCAAAACCAAACTGGAACTTAATCTCCCTAATGTTTTTCAGAAAAGTTTTAAGAGAGACAATATTAAAATTTTTACTGACGAGGTTTCAGATAAATTCCAAAGAGTTTTCGATATATTGAAATATAGCTCAAGTTCAGGGATCATATACGTCCGGACAAGAAAAGAAGCGGAACAGTTGACAGATTTCCTGCACAGGAATCAATTAAAAAATGTGGATTTCTTCCATGCAGGACTGACTACAAAAGAAAAAAATACCAAACAAAATCTATGGAAAAATAGTGACAACCATGTTTTGGTTGCAACCAATGCTTTTGGGATGGGAATCGATAAGGATAATGTGAGGCTTGTGATTCACTTCTCCCCTTCCTCTTCGCTGGAAAACTACTACCAGGAAATAGGAAGGTCCGGAAGAGACGGGAAAGACAGCCATGCATTTCTATTGTGGAATAAGCAGGAAATATTGAATTTTGATCAGGTTTTAAAAAATCAAACTCCCGGCAAATCGGAATTCCTGAATATCATCACCTACCTCTATTCCGTATTTCTGGTGGCCGAATATGAAATGCCGGAAAAGGTATTTCAGCTTAATATTACAGGAATCCAGAACTTCACAAAGCAGTCAGCAGCTAAGATTAAAAATGTTTTGAATTTCCTGCATAACCAGGAGATCATCTATTTTAATGATCATAAAAGCTTATCTTCGGTAGAATTGCTTATTAAAGCTGATGAAATAGACCAGCTTCCGCAAAAGGATGCCTACTTCATAGAGCTTCTGCTGAGGACAGTTTCCGGAATCACAACCCATAAAGTAATATTCAGTGAGCAAAATGTAAGCAATAAGATCGGGATTGGTATACCTTTGATCAAAGAGCGCCTCAGGGAACTACAACAGAAGAATTACCTCGAGTATGTAGACGGAGCATTGTCCAGTGTGAAATTCCTGAAACCAAGGGATGAAAGGGCAGTCAATGGTATTTACTGGAAGCTCTTTGAGCATATTCAGAAAAACAAGATCCAGAAATGGGAAGAAATGAAGTTTTATATTGAAAATAATGATTATTGCAAGATGAAACTTATTCTTGCCTACTTCGGGGAAAAAAATTCAAAGAACTGCGGGCAGTGCTCTGTCTGCGAAAAAAATAAACAATCTATTTTCGGGCAAAATATTTCTTCCCGGATCATTGATCTTCTGGCCAAAAACCCGGCAACTATTGAAGAACTTTCCGTACAGTTAAGCTACCATCCGAAAGAGAATATTTTAGAAAACCTTATCTTCCTTCTGGATTCCGGCAAAGTAAGAATGCTGAACTTCAGAACATACGCACTGGCCTGATCGATAAATGATGATTAGCAATATAATCTTTTAATCTTTTAATCTTTTAATCTTTTAATCTTTTAATCTTTTAATCTTTTAATCTTTTAATCTTTTAATAATTAAAAGACCTCTATCTTTGCATCATGAAATCATTGAAAGTAGTTTTTTTAGGCACTCCTGAGTTTGCAAAAACTTCACTGGAGGCCATTCATCAATCACATCATGAAGTCGTAGGAGTTGTAACTGTTGCTGATAAAGCAAGCGGACGCGGACAAAAGATCAGTCAATCTCCGGTAAAAGTTTTTGCGGCAGAAAATAATATTCCCGTTTTTCAGCCCGAAAAATTAAGAAATCCTGAGTTTCTCGAAGAATTAAGAAAGCTGAATGCAGATGTTTTTGTAGTCGTTGCTTTCCGGATGATGCCTAAGGTTCTTTTTGAAATGCCTGAAATAGGCACTTTTAATCTTCATGCTTCCCTGCTTCCGGATTACAGAGGAGCGGCCCCAATCAATTATGCTATCATCAACGGAGAAGAGAAAACCGGAGCGACCACATTTTTCATTAATGAAAAAATAGATGAAGGAAATATCCTGCTACAGGAAACACTGGAAATTTTGCCTGACGAAAGTGCCGGAAGCCTTCATGATCGGTTAATGGAAATGGGAGCTAAACTCGTTGTAAAAACCCTTAACGGATTATCTGAAAATTCTATTGAAGAAAGGCCACAGCCTCAGGTGGAACATCCTAAGAATGCTTATAAGATTTTCAAGGAAGATACCCGGATCAATTGGGATGCCCTCTCTAAAACGGTCCATCAGTTTATTTTAGGAATGTCTCCTTACCCTGCGGCATTTACCACATTAAAAATAGGAGAAGAAGAAAAAGGGCTAAAGATCTTCGGAGGCAAATTTGAAATTTCAGATCATGGAAAAGCTCCGGGAACTTTGGATATTTCAAAAAACGATCTTAAAATCTATACAAAAGACGGTATATACCATCCTTTAGAGCTGCAATTGGAAGGAAAGAAAAGAATGAACAGTAAAGATTTTCTGAATGGTTTCAGAAATTTTGACGAAATAAAAATGGCTTGATAAATCAAGCCATTTTTATTTCGTCAAAGTCAATGATCAAAAGAACTGCTCATATTAAAATTTACAATTCACCATTGCCTATTCACTTTTATAATTGAACCATTTCGGTTACCTCCACATCATATCCTCCTACCTGTGGTTTTATATTCGGATTTTGAGTAATTACTTTAAATTTATTGATCCCCAGATTCTTTAAGATCTGTGTCCCGATCCCGTAATCCCTGTAATTATAAGCCAACGTAGGGTGCCGCTCCTGGCCATCCTGATAATTCAGGAACTGCTGTAGCTTTCTCAGTGTATTTTCAGAATTTGAAACATTGTTGATGAAAATAATAGCTCCTTTCCCTTCTTCATTAATCATTCCGGTTACTTTTTCCAACAGAGGTTTTTCACCGTTATTCAATCTCGTTAAAACATCAAAATAAGAATCAGAAGACTGTACCCTTACCAGGATAGGCTCATCTACAGTCCAGGTTCCTTTGGTTAATGCAAAATGGATCTGATCGTTTGAAGTTTCCCTGAAAGCAAAAAAATCAAATTCCCCGTAGTGGGTCTTTACTTTTCTTTCTTCCAGTCTGTCTATAAGATTTCCTTTTTTAAGCTGATAATGGATCAGGTCTTCAATGGAAACTATTTTTATATTGTGCTTTTGGGCAAAAATATAGAGCTCGGGCAGGCGGGACATGCTTCCGTCTTCATTCATGATCTCACAGATCACTCCCCCTTCCTTTAAACCGGCAAGATGAGTAAGATCGATGGCAGCTTCGGTATGGCCTGCTCTTTTCAAAACACCTCCTTTTCTTGCACGAAGCGGGAAAATATGCCCGGGCCTCATGAAATCGGTAGGTTTTGATTTCTCGTCCATCAGTGCCAAAATGGTTTTGGCCCTGTCCCCTGCGGAAATTCCGGTAGAGGTACCATTTCCCAAAAGGTCTACAGATACTGTAAAAGCAGTTTCTTTAGGATCGCTGCTTCTGCTCACCATGATATCCAAGCCTAGTTCGTCACATCTTTTTTCAGGAAGCGGCACACAGATCAGTCCCCTTCCGTGAACAGCCATAAAGTTGATGATCTCAGGAGTGGTAAGCTCTGCAGCGCAAAGAAAGTCTCCTTCATTTTCCCTGTCTTCATCATCCACCACTATGATTACTTTTCCGGTTTTAAGGTCTTCTATAGCCTCCGGAATAGTATTTAATTTAATATCAGACATTTTTACTTTTTAAATTTGTGCAAAGATACTTATAAAAACAGGCATCTGCCAATTAATATAAACGGTTTGTTACGCTTTGAATAAAGAGTCGGCTGCCTCCCTGAAAATCCTGTAAGATTCCAGTCTTTTCCGATGATCATAAATATGAGAATTGATGATGAGCTCATCCACATTAAATCTTTCCTGAAAGTTTTTAAGCTTCTCTTCGATCTCAGATTGATTTCCAATGAAACTATATCTTAATTTTTGTAAAACAGCAGCCTTTTCCATGGGCGACCATATTTCATCCATATCAGCAACAGGCGGGGCAAAAGGTTTCCTGTCATTCCTTATAATATTGATAAATGCCTGGAATAAGGTAGTGGAAAGCAGATGTGCCTCCTCTGAGGTCTCTGCGGCAATTCCGTTGACACAGGCCATCATATAAGGTTGAGCCAATTGCTTTGAAGGTTCAAAGTTCTCTCTGTAAATATTGAGAGCCATTTCCATCTGTTCAGGAGCAAAATGCCCTGCAAAAGCATACGGAAGCCCCAGTTCGGCAGCAAGCCATGCACTGTCTGTGCTTGATCCCAAAATGTATAACGGAATATCCAGCCCTTCGCCCGGTATGGCACGAACCAAAGCCCCGGAATTTTCTTTAGAGAAATACGTCTGCAATTCTAAGATCTGCCTTGGAAACTGCTGATTGATCATTGCCGGATTCCTCCCTAAGGCCTGTGCTGTTAAACCGTCTGTTCCGGGTGCTCTTCCTAACCCCAGATCAATTCTTCCCGGAAAAAGGGATTCCAAAGTCCCGAACTGTTCGGCAATCACCAAAGAGCTGTGATTAGGGAGCATAATTCCTCCGGAACCTACCCTGATCGTTTTCGTTCCGTTTGCAATAAATCCAATAAGCACGGAGGTCGCCGAACTGGCAATACTTGCCATATTATGATGCTCGGCAAGCCAGAATCTTTTATAATTTAATCCTTCAACATAATTGGCCAAAGATAAACTGTCCTGGAAGCTATCATGGATGCTTTTTTCCTGTTTCACGGGAGCAAGATCCAGAACAGAGAGTTCAAAGTTTTTCATAATTTTAAATTAGCAGGCTGAAAACCTTAAACAAATTTAAATTATAAAAACCTATCGGGAGGCTTTTTATTATTGATAAGACTGATTGATAAGGTGAGCAAAAACTATTGAAAATGTCATTAAATTTCATTCCATTTTTGCATCTGAAACTATTATATTTGAATCATGGGAATAATAGTAAGCTATGAAGTAATTAATAATCCGAAAATAATTTCAGAGATTGAAAAGAATAAAAATACGGATTTTGAAATTGAAATTTTTTTGGATCAAAATAAAATATACATTCAATCATTTCCCTCTTTTGTAAAAAGCTGGAATCCTCTATATTCACTCCTCAATAAAATATCCGAAAATAATATTTTCAATAAGCTGAGCAGGTATGAATCGGGGGTTGAATTTAATGAGTACACAAAAATATTCAGTAATGATGAAGTAGAAATCTTATTTAATATACTTGAAAAAATCTCTACTCATGATATCATGGATCGTCTTAAGGATGAATCTTTAAAAAATAAAATTTCTAAAGAGGACGGTTACCACATGGAAGATATTTTTCATCGGGATTCCATTCTTTTTGAATTTCAGGAATTGAAAAAAGCTTTTAACACTGCTTTTAACGAAAACTCTCAAGTGGTTCAGATATTGTTTCCTTAAAATTTAAATCAAAATATTATTCTCTTTTTTCCTTCTTATAATTGTAATGATTTAAAAGAATCCTGATCTCATTAAACTCAAAATCATTTGGTAAAGCACTCTTCCATTCCGTTAAGGTCTGATATTGTTTTTTATCAAATTCTTCTTCAAATACTTTGATCTTATCCGCTGTAATTACCCTTGAAATATCCAGCAATCCCTGTTCTGCAAATTTCGCCAGGTGCCCGATCACCGTTTCCTTCACCAATCCCCTTTCTAGGGCAATCTCCGCAATGGTTTTCCCCTGCTCAAATAACTGGAAAGTAAGGACCTGTGACGGAACCTTGGCAATCTTCAGATTAACTTCTTTATTATTTTTCTCATCCAGAAGTTTGGTATCCAGCAGATGAATACTTTTTAAGCTGTTCAGGTATTCTTCAGTATCTTCCAGCCATCTCCTGAATTCTTCATTATAGTGTTTTAAGCCTTTAGCCCCTTTTATTTCAGCATAAAAATCTTTTAAAGGGCTAAATATCTTTTCATTGATTTCCTTAAAGAAAAAATTAACGGCTCCTTTGGCTTTACTTTCAATCTCAGACCATTCTTCTTTCTGATCGATAAAATTGGAGACCTTCTGAAACAATATCCTTTCGAGCTTTTCAAAAATCTTTCCCAGATTGGCGGCATCCTGTTTTAATTGATGATATAACTGATTCACCTTTAAATGATCGATACTTTTGGTCGTAACGGATAATGCATTCCAGTCTTCCACTTCCTGCAAAAACCACATACAATCTATTGTACGGAGCACCTTCCGGATGCTGTAATCATATTTCTCCTGATTCAAAATAGTTTCCACATGGTCATTCGCAAAGGTATTTCCCTGGAACTGCAGGATCCTGCTATCTTTAAAGATCACTTCAGGAGTGATTTTAGATTTCAATACGATCCCTTCCAATGTTCTGCAACGCGAAAGCGCCACATACACCTGCCCTGCCGTAAAGCTTTTTCCGGCATCAATGATAACTTTATCGAAAGTTAATCCCTGGCTTTTATGAATGGTTACCGCCCAAGCCAGCTTGATGGGGAATTGCTCAAAACTTCCCAATGTCTCTTCTTTGATATTCTTTTCAGCATCAAGAAAATATTTCTTTTGTTCCCAGACTTCTTTTTTGACGACAATCTCCCGTTCGCTGCCATCCAGGATCACCCGGATCTCGTTTTCATCCAGAACGGAAATTTCCCCCAGCTTTCCATTAAAATATTTTTTATCAGGAGAAGTATCATTCCTGATGAACATGATCTGCGCCCCTACTTTTAATTCCAGAAACTGGTCATTAGGGAACTGGTTTTCTTTAAACTCGCCAAAAAGCTTTGCCTCATAAATAGAAGCACTGGTTTTGATCCCGGCCAGTTTTTCCTGGTTGATCTCATCAGCCATTTTGTTATGGGAACAGAGATATACATAGGATTCCCCTCCCGGCTCAAATCCGGGGTCATACCTTTCATTCAGGTGGTCAAAATCAATATGGGCAACATCTCCGTCACGGATCGCATTTAAAATTTCTAAAAATTCTTCATCAGACTGCCGGTAGACTTTAGTCAGTTCAATCGTTATTAACGGGATTTCTTTTACGGCATGGCTATCAAAGAAAAACGGAGAATGGTAATACTGCTTTAAGATCTGCTCATCCCGCACCACAGGCGGAAGCTGATACAGATCCCCAATGAACAACATCTGCACGCCGCCAAATCTCTGGTTATTCCTTCTGATGAATCTCAGGGAAAAATCCATCATATCCAGAATATCGGCTCTCAGCATAGACACCTCATCAATGATGACGATCTCGACCTCTCTTAAAAGCTTGAGTTTATCTTTCCTGTATTTAAAATGAGGCATCAGGTCGGCAATATTCATGGCCAGACTTCCGTCAATTCTTTCAGTGGTGGGTACAAACGTTCTTAAAGGCAATCCGAACATTGAATGAATGGTAACCCCGCCAGCATTGATTGCAGCAATGCCTGTAGGTGCTACTACAATATGCTTTTTCCTGGTTTTCTTTACAAAATCGTTAAGAAAAGTGGTTTTACCGGTCCCAGCCCTTCCCGTAAGAAAAACACTTCTGTTGGTATGCTCTATTAAGTCAAAAAAATGATCATTCATCACCGCCAAAATTACGGAAATGAATTTGAAAATCCTGTAATGGCATACATTTTGAAAATTCCAGAATACAAAAATTTTTATGAAAAGAATATTCCTGCATGCTCCGGTACTGGTTTTGATCTTTATAACCAGCTTACTTTCCTGTAAAACAGCAATCAATATGGATGCTAACCTTCCAAAGGATATTTCGGAAAAGCCTGTGGATGAGAGCAGCCAGAGATATGACAACGCCCAGCTTGATAAGCTAAAGGCCGCCATAGAATCGGAAATTGCCAGAGAAAAATGTATTGATCCGGCTGAATGGACATTTTCACCCGTAGGGTCAAAAGCCTGCGGCGGACCGGTTTCTTATATTGCTTATCCTAAAAAGCTTGAATCCGGCATTTTGCCCAAGATACAGGATTACACTAACAAAATGGCTGAATACAATAAAAAATATAATATCACATCGGACTGTATGATGGCAACCCCGCCTTCATCGGTCAAATGTGAGAATGAAAAAGCCGTTTTAATCTATTAATTGATAAAACTCACAGATGACTAAAACCCTTGGGTAGCCACTAAGAATAAAAAAGCTCCGTCTGACATCAGACGGAGCTTTTTTTATTTTGTTATTTCTTCTTTATACCATGAGGAGTATTTCACATAATTATTGGCAATCCTGTTGACCTCGCCTTCCAGCAGCTGTGTTGAAATGTCTTTGATCTTTTTTGCAGGAACACCACCCCAGACTTCTCCCGATTTGATATGGGTTCCCTGGGTAACTACAGAACCTGCTCCCACAATGGAATTCTCTTCCACAAGGCAGTCATCCATTACAATCGCTCCCATTCCGATGAGGACATTATCCCTAATCGTACACCCGTGAACAATTGCATTATGGCCAATGGAAACGTTACTCCCAATATTTAAAGGATGTTTCTGATAGGTGCAATGCAGCATTGCATTATCCTGAACGTTTACTTTATCTCCCATTTTAATATAGTGAACATCTCCCCTGATCACTGCATTGTACCATATACTGCAGTCTTTTCCCATGACCACATCACCGATCACGGTTGCTGTTTCGGCTAAAAAAGTATTTTCCCCGATCTGCGGTGCCTTTCCTAAAAGTTCTTTTACAAGTGCCATAATTTTAATTTGAAAATTTGAAAATGAGCCGATTTGAAAATTTAATGCCTGTCTTACAATCTTAAATCATGATGATAGCAAAAATCTAATTTCCAATCTCTGGCTTCTAATTTCTAATTGCGTATTTTTGTATCTCAAATTTAACGAAAAAATGCATACCATAATTATAGAGCCAACCGAAAACCCGAAAGTGATGAAATTTGTAACGGATTACAACATGATTCCGGGATCTTTAGAGTTGGACAGAAATTCGGATATATCTGAAATTCCTCTTGCACAGGAGCTTTTCAATTATCCTTTTGTGGAAAGAATTTTCATTACAGCCAATTTTGTGGCAGTTGCCAAGCAGGATACTGTAGAATGGGAACATGTAGCGGAAAACCTTAAAAATGTAATTGAAGATGAATTATTGGCCAATCCAAGAATTTATCTCCAGAAGAGAAAGGAAATGTACCAGATCTATGCGGAAATGACCCCGAATCCTAACGTAATGAAGTTTGTTTCCAGCAAGCTGCTGATGGAAGGTTTCGTAGAGGTAAAATCCAGAGATGAAGCAGAAGGAGTTCCTTTGGCACAGGCTGTTTTTAATGAATTCGATTTTGCACAGGAAGTATTCATTTCTGATAATTTTGTGGCAGTTACAAAAAATAATACGGTAGAATGGCATCAGATCATGATGGCTGTTCGTGGTTTCATTGCTGAATATTTGCAAAATGGAGGTGTAATTTCTAATCTTGAGCCTCAAAAACATGAAAATCCGGTGGAAAAGATCATTAACAGAGATTATACCGATGATGAACAAAAAATTTCCGATATATTAAATGAATATGTTGCTCCTGCAGTGGAAAATGACGGCGGAAAAATTTCATTAATTGAATATGATGAAGTTTCCAAGACCGCAAAAATGCTTTTACAGGGAGCCTGCTCGGGATGTCCGAGTTCTACTGCCACATTGAAGAACGGGATCGAAAATATTTTAAAACAATTTGTACCGGATTTAGTAGAAAACGTGGAAGCCGTTAATGGTTAATTAGCTGACAGTTGATTGCTGGCAGTTTATAGTTATTGTACAATATAAAACAAAAGAGCTTGGAGAAACAATTCCGGGAACCTGAAACCCAAAACTCTAAAAAAGGAATTTTATTAGTTAACCTTGGTTCGCCAAAATCTACAGATGTAGAAGACGTAAAGGAATATCTTGACGAGTTTTTAATGGATGAAAGGGTTATTGATTACCGCTGGATCTTTCGTGCCCTTCTGGTTCGCGGGATAATTCTGAAAACCAGACCTGCAAAATCTGCGGAAGCTTATAAGACTGTCTGGACGGATGAAGGCTCTCCTTTGATCATTATTACACAAAAAATTCAGAAAAAACTCCAAAAACTGGTAGACGTTCCTGTAGAGATCGGAATGAGGTATGCTGAACCCAGTATTGAAAGAGGAATTCAAAAACTGGTTGATCAGGGAGTTTCCGAGATTGTTCTTTTCCCACTGTATCCCCAGTACGCCATGAGTACAACGGAAACCGTGATTGAAAAGGCCGAAGAAGTAAGAAAGAAAAAATTTCCGGGTGTAAAGATCAATTACATACAGCCGTTTTATAACAGGGATATTTATATCGACTGCCTCGCTGAAAGCATTAAGGAAAAGCTCCCGGAAAATTTTGATGTACTACAGTTTTCTTATCATGGTGTCCCTGAAAGACATATCTATAAAACAGACCCTTCGAATACCTGTAAAATTGATGACGCCAACTGCATCAACAGCAAAGTAGATGCCCATAATGCCTATTGCTACCGCCACCAATGTTATAAAACTACAGAAGCCGTTATTGCAAAAATCGGTTTGCCAAAAGAGAAAACCATTGTTTCTTTCCAATCCAGATTAGGAAAAGACAAATGGATCGAACCTTATACGGATGAGACATTGGAAACTATACCTAAAAAGGGAGTAAAGAACCTGGCTGTTGTTTGCCCTGCCTTCGTTTCGGATTGTCTGGAAACATTAGAAGAGATCTCCGAAGAAGGCAAAGAGCAGTTTTTGCATGCCGGTGGAGAGAATTTTCATTATATTCCATGTCTGAATGATGAGGACCGGTGGATTAATGTTGTAAAGATTCTATGTAAAGAAAAACTGAATGATTTTTATTTAGTCTGATAAAACAAATGAAAATATTAAAACCTCCGGTAACCGGAGGTTTTATTTTTATCTAATAATATTACGGATGCTTCGTGAACTACGTTCGTAAACTTTCAGTTTACGAACGTAGTTCACGAAGCATTTTTCATTTGATCTCTGCCTAAAAACTACACACTCACTTTATTATGAGAATAGTCTTTAATAAATTCTGAAGGTGTTTTTTCCGTATACTTTTTGAACATTCTGTTAAAATACGTTACATTATTGAATCCGCAGCTGTAGCTGCTTTCTGAAATGGTCTTATCCTGTGCCATCATCAGGCATGCCTTATTGATACGGTAACGGTTAACAAACTCCGTGAACGTGATCTGGGTTGCTTTTTTGAAGAAGTTACAAAAGGCGGGCAATGTAAGGTTGGCCAGTTTTGCGACATCATCTATATTGATCTCCTTGTCATAATTATGTTCGACATAGGTGAAAATATTTTCCAGGCGGGTTTTATTTCTGGAGATGATCGTATAGGGCATGATTTCATTATTCAGCAGTTCATAGTCTTTGCATTTTGAGAGTTCAAAAAGAATTTCCAGTAATAAAAGATATCTTCTGTACCCCTCGGATTCCTGCATGTGCCTGAGTTTTGGAAGCATTGCCTTTTTGATCTTATGATGAAAATGGATGCCGTATTTTGAAAGTTCCAGAAGGTTCTTAATAGATCTTGCTTCCACTTCCTGCTGGGGAAACTGTAAAATTTCCTCTCTAAACTGGAGTACAATCTCTTCATGCGGATCTATGGAATTCAGTCCGAAACCGGAATGGGGAATATTGGAACCGATCAGGACGAGGTCTCCATTTGTATAATTGCTTTTATGATATCCTACGTGGCGGGTCCCGCTGCCGGAAACTACACACACCAGTTCAATTTCGGGATGGTAATGATAGGCCCATTTAAATTCAGAAATGGGAGAATTATTGTGTATCATGCGAAAAGAGCTTTTTTCATCCGGAACTACTCTTTCAAAAGTAACTTTCATTCAATTAATCGTATTTAATCGTTAAAAATAATAATTATATTAATATAGTTCAAATATTGATTTATTGTGTTAAATTAATGTTAAGTCAAATGCTTCTATCTTAGCCAACAAGAAATAAGTTTAATGAAAAATTTCAATATAAAGATAGTTTTATTCTTAAATTATTTTGTTTTTGCCATCCTGCTGAATTCTGTAGGTACCGTTATTTTGCAGGTACAGCAGAACTTCGGGATCTCGAAATCAGCAGCAAGTGTCCTGGAAGGTTTTAAAGATCTTCCGATCGCTATCTGCTCATTCATTTTAGCCTCGTTTTTACCAAAGATAGGAATTAAGAATTCAATGCTTATCGCCTTGTTTCTGGTGACCTGCATGTGTTTTGTGATGCCTTTTTCAAATGATTTCTGGTTTTTTAAGTTATTATTTGCTATTGTAGGGATTTCCTTTGCGTTAATAAAAATATCGGTTTTTACCTCTATAGGCCTTGTCACTGAAAATGATAAAGAGCATTCAAGCTTTATGGGATTTCTGGAAGGATTTTTCATGGTAGGTGTGTTGATGGGAAATGTTCTTTTCAGTCTGTTTATAGATGACCACAATCCTAAGTCTACGGAGTGGCTGAATGTATATTGGGTTTTGGGAGGGCTTTCGCTGGCATCATTTTTATTTCTCTTCTTTTCTAAGCTGGATGAAAGAGAGGCAAAGAGCGAAAAGACAGATCTTATAGGGGATGTTAAAAACAGTATAAGCTTACTTAGCTATAAAAAAGTTTTATTCTTTCTTCTGTGTGCATTTCTTTTCGTTTTGGTAGAACAAAGCTTCCAGACCTGGACACCCACATTTTATAAAGAGATCCTGAAATTGCCGACTTCCATGAGTATTCAGGCGGCAGCTGTTCTGGCAGGAGCATTTGCTTTAGGGAGATTTTTATCAGGATTTTTCTCTAGAAAATTCAACTGGATCTATGTGGTTTCTTTTTGTATTATTGGCTTTGCCATCAGCATACTGCTTGTATTACCTCTGACTCATAACATTCATATTGACGTAAATACAGGTTGGTTAAACGCGCCGCTCGTCGTGTATCTGTTTCCATTGATGGGCGGTTTTCTTGCTCCGATCTATCCGAGCATCAATTCTATTATCCTGTCTTCTATTCCTAAATACCTGCATAGTGCTATGTCTGGCCTTATTGTAGTATTTTCTGCAATCGGCGGAACGATCGGTTCTATTATTACCGGGTTTGTATTTCAGGAGTTCAGCGGACAGCATGCTTTTTATCTTTCATTGATCCCGCTCTCATTGCTTCTTGTTTCAGCAATTTTTATGAGCAGATTAACAATAAATTCTAAAAAATAATGAACAAACAGCTATATATTAATGAAATTCAGGCTCTTTTTGAGGATGTTCAGAGAGCCCGGATTTTTGAGGATCAGAAAATGATGACCGACGCGGTGCCATTGTTTCCTGTTTCCGAGATCAATGATAAGTATGCAAAAGAAAAACATGAGCAGGGTTTTGATTTAAAAGCTTTTGTTTTATCAAATTTTGATTTTTTAGGGGCAAAAATATCGATTCATAGAGAGGAAAATTTACCAATAGAACGGCATATAGAAAAACTTTGGGATGAACTTACACGCACGGCATACGAGGAAAAGGGAACTCTTCTGAAACTTCCCAAACCTTATATAGTTCCGGGAGGGCGCTTTAATGAATTCTTTTATTGGGACAGCTATTTTATCATGCTCGGGTTACAGGTTTCCGGAAGAATTGAGATGATGGAGAATATTATAGAGAACTGTTCCTATCTTATTCAGAGCGTAGGATTTGTTCCTAATGCAAGCAGAACCCATTTCCTAAGCCGTTCTCAGCCTCCATACTTTTCTATGATGCTTGATCTGCTGTTTGAAAGCACCCATGATGAAAAAATTTACATCAAATATTACAATACACTGGAAAAGGAATATAATTTCTGGATGAACGGTGAAGAATGGCTGGACAATGACACGGCTGTTAAAAGAGTGGTAAAAACCAGGGACGGTGATATTCTGAACCGTTATTACGATGCTGAAAATGCACCTCGTCCTGAAAGCTATATGATAGATATAGAAGACAGTGAGGATACTTTGGGAGAATTTTACAGGAATATAAGAAGTGCCTGCGAATCCGGATGGGATTTTTCCAGCAGATGGTTTGCAGACGGCGAGACCATACAGACGATAGAAACTTTGAATCTTGCCCAGGTTGACCTCAACTGCCTTTTATGGCATCTGGAGAAAACACTGGCTAAATCTTCACAACTTCAGAACGATACAGAAAAAGAACATTATTATACTGAAAGAGCAGCAGTCCGCAGACAGATGATCGATAAGTATTTCTGGGATGAAAACTCCGGGTTATATAAAGATTATCACACAAAAAAACACAACCATACGGCGTCTGAACATATTGCTGCTCTTTATCCTTTATTCCTTGGTCTTGCAGGTACAGAACAGGCTCTGGCTGTTGCAGAAAACATCACAGACAAATTTCTATACAAGGGAGGGTTAATAACCACAACGAAGCAATCCGGACAGCAATGGGATATGCCTAATGCGTGGGCTCCTTATCAGTGGATAGGGTATAAAGCGATGAAAAACTATGGACTGACCCGTCTGGCCGATGAAATAAGAGACAACTGGTGCTCTAATGTGGAAAGGGTATATGATAACACGGGAAAACTGATGGAAAAATACAATGCACTGGATACCGAAACTATAGCCGGAGGAGGAGAATATCCTAACCAGGATGGGTTCGGGTGGACGAACGGGGTCTATTTAAAATTAAAAACTAACTAAACAATTTAAAAATCATATGGCTATGAAAAGAAAATCGATCTTATTATTTACCGGGATCGCTACGCTTTATTTTAATCAGGCGTATGCACAGGAAACTCCACAGGATTCCACCAGAACGGCAGCTATCGACCAGGTAGTAATCACGGGTAGTGCAAACCCTAAAAAGAAAATAGAATCCAGTACGGCGATTTCTACATTCAGTGCAAAAGAAATTCAAAAGCAAAACCCTGTAAGTACTGCAGCGTTATTACAGAAAGTTCCGGGGTTTGCAGTAGAAACATCAGGAGGTGAAGTGGGGAACAACCTTTTCGCAAGAGGTATTCCTTCTGCCGGAGCTTATGAATATGTACAGGTTCAGGAAGACGGGCTTCCGGTTTTTGAAGATGGGGCTTTGCAGTTTGCCAATGCCGATGCTTTCTTCAGAGTAGACGCTACTACAGCAAGATTGGAAGCATTAAGAGGAGGTTCAGGATCTATTTTTGCATCCAATGCTCCGGGAGGTATTATCAACTTTATTTCTAAAGAAGGTTCCAATAAGTTTACAGGGATGACCAAACTGGAAACCAGTACTTATGGACTAATGAGGGTTGATGGAAACTTTGGAGGCGCGTTGGTTGAGGACAAATTATTTCTGAACGTAGGAGGCTTTTACAGAGTGGATAACGGGATAAGAAATCCCGGATACAAAGCCAATAATGGCGGACAGATCAAGCTTAATCTAAAGTATGTTTTTGATAAAGGTTTTGCAAAAGTATACTATAAAAAGCTTAACGACAGAAACTTATTCTTACTTCCGATCCCTCTGATGCAGGAAGGAGATAAGATCAAGGAATTCCCGGGATTTGATGCCAATTACGGAACATATGCTTCAAGATATATCTCAAAATTAAGAGTTCCACAAGTGGGAGGCGGATATTTTGAAAGGGATCTTGAAAATGGAGTAAATCCGAATGTAGATGTCTTAGGCGGTGAATTTAAGTATGATTTAGGAGAGAATTTCAGTGTTTCCAATAAAATGAAATACACAAATATTGACCTGAATTATACGGCAATTTTCCCAAGTGGAACTCCGACCTTAGCAAAAGATTTTGCAAACGGTTATACAACTTCCGCAGGTATGGCAGCTCCGATCTTAGGAAACAACTATCAGTATTCCTATGCGGATAACGGACAAGTAGCTAACCCGATGTATGTGCAAAAAGTTGGCTTCTGGGCAATTGATAAAAAAATGAACAATTTTGCCAATGACCTGAGATTTGATTATAAAATTGATAACTTATCAATGGCCTTAGGCTTCTATAAATCAGCTTGGAAATCTTCGCAGTCCTGGAACTGGAGTAATTTATTGGTAGAAACAAAAGATCATACAAGACTCTTAAACCTGGTAGATACTTCTCTGGATGCTACGGATCCTAATTATTCCAGAACGTATAACGGGGTATCAGATATCTCTTGGTTAGTAAGAAACTCAGAAATCCAGGGGAGTGTAAATGCTCTTTATTTTAACGCTGATTTCCAGGTTAATGATAAATTGAATTTGAATGGAGGGATCAGATATGACAACAATACTTATAAGGGTGTTAAGGATAAAGCATCTTGGGGAAATCAGTCGAATCTTGACAACTCAGGGCTATCTGTAGACGGAGGATCTTATAACGGATTGAACGGCTTCAATACCACTACTGCAGATAACAGTATGCTTGTTTCCAGCGGACCATATTATTATTGGAGATATGATGTGGACAAGGTTTCTGCAACAGCAGCAGGAAACTATAAATTCAACCAAAACAATGCGGCTTTTGCAAGATACTCTCATGGTTTCAGATCACCGATCGAAGAGGCGTACTATGATAACGCAGAGAATCTTGATAAGATAAAGCCAACTGTTACCAATCAGTTTGAATTAGGATTCAAGCATTATCAGAGTAATTTTGATATTACTGCCATCCTGTTCAGCTCTGCATTAAATGATATTGCATTTACAGATATCTTATCGAACGGACAGTCTGAAAATGCTTTTGGAAGTACTAAAAATTACGGATTGGAATTAGAGACCAACTGGAGATTCTTCAACAGGTTATTGGAAGTTTCATTAAATGGAACCATTCAGGACCCTACTTTCAAGGAAATGAGACAAAGCGGAGAAGATCTTGAAGGAAATACGGTAAGAAGAATACCTAAGTTGTATTTCACGATCAGCCCGGCTGTTAATATTACAAAAGAATGGAGAACTTACGTAAACCTTAATTATTACGGAATGCGTTATGCAGATAACTTCAATAAGCAGGAGCTTCCTTCTTTCACAGAGGTAGGAGCGGGAATGTCTTATCAGTTAGGAAAAATAAGATTTGCAGTAGATGCTACCAATATCTTTAATACTATCGGATTAACGGAAGGAGACCCAAGATCGGGAGCTACCGGTAAAGATGGTATCATCATGGCAAGGCCAATTATGGGTGCAGCTGCAAGAGCATCAATTACACTGGACTTCTAAAGTTAGTTTTTTCATATCGATAAAACCGCTCAAAATTGGGCGGTTTTATTTTTTTTATAATATCAATTCTACTTAAAAAACGGATTATACTGCTTTTCAAACCCTATCGTGGTAGGATTTCCATGCCCTGAGAACACTTGCGTATCACCATCCAGGATGAAAAGTTTGCTTTTGATGCCTTCAATTAACTGTTCATAATTTCCTTTATAAAGATCTGTTCTTCCTATGCTGCCTTCAAAGAGGACATCACCGGAGACCATGAATTTCTGATATTCATTATGGTACACCACACTTCCCGGAGAATGCCCCGGAACATGGTAGATCTTAAACATTTCACCATCCAGATCGAGGATATCCCCTTCATTAACATACTCAATATCTACTTTCACAGCATCTATTTTAATTCCGAATCGCATTCCGCTTGCCTGAAGCATATCCAATACTTCCTCATCCTCTTTGTGCATGCTTACAGGAACTTTAAATCGGTCAAACGCCCACTGTAAACCAAAAACATGGTCAATATGGGCATGGGTCAGGAGTATTTTCTGAATCTTCAGCCCGTTATCAGTAATGAAACCATCAATAGCCCTGGTTTCCTGTTCGTTCATATTTCCCGGATCGATCAGCCAGGCATTTTTATTTTCATTGAAGATGATATAAGTGTTTTCGCTCGCAAAGTTGAATACGAAGCCTTGAATCTGAAGCATACGTTGAAATATTTTTCCTCAAAAATACGATATTATTAAGAAAATGATGATTTTTCGCTATCTTCGTTATAATGAAAACCTTTCGATTATTTTTACTTTTTTTAAGCGGATTGGTCTTTGGGCAAAACATTCAAAGCATTCAGTTATTCAATCCCCAGACCAATGATGAAACCCCTGTGATCCGGTTTGGAGAGAGGCTGGTACTGAGTTTTGATGACCTCACCAATTCCAGTGAAATTTACAGGTATACCATTAAACATTATGACCGTAACTGGAATGATGACAATCTTTTCTTTACGGAATTTGCCAATGGAAGCCTGAATGGTCTTCTGGATCAGTTTCAGTATTCATTCAATACTTTGCAGGCTTATACCCATTATACACTGACCTTCCCGAATGAGAAGATGCAGCCAAAGATCTCAGGAAATTTTGAGCTTATTGTTTATAAGAATTCTGCCGAAAAACCACTTTTTAAGAGAAGATTTTATGTAGTTGAGGATACTGCCATCTTAGCATTGAATATTTCCAGGATTGCGGACGCTAAAAACCCTGACATCAACCAGAGAGTTGAAGTGCAGGCCGTTTCCAAAGGAGGAGACCTGTCTTCAAACGTAAACTCCATGAGCCTGAATATCGTACAGAATAATAACATGAATGTTTCGGTAAATAATATAAAACCAAGCTCCACTTTGGGAAATAAGCTGCTCTTCCAGCAGATGAATCTGACATTCCCTGGAAACAATGAGTTTTATTATTTCGACAATAAGAATATAGATATGGCTGCCGATATGGTTCGCTCTACAGAAGTGAAAGACGGGGTCAATAATACCTATCTGCATCCGGTATGGGCTTATCCGTTAAACTACCAGTATCAGCCGGATGTGAACGGTGCCTGGTACTACAGGAGAAATGATCTGGGGATCGAAAGAAATGCAGAAAGGGAAGCAGATTATGCATGGGTATATTTCTCGCTGGAATCAGATCCTTTGGAAAAAGAAATTTATATTCTGGGAGGATTTAACGACTTTAAGCCGGGCAAAGAATACCAAATGCAATATGATACCGCCAATAAAATGTATGTAGCAAAGATTTATATGAAACAAGGGTTTTATAACTATATCCTGGCAACAAAAAATTCTGATGGAACATTAAATTTCGGGGAGATCAACGGGAACTTCTGGCAGACTGATAACCTCTATCAGGCATTCTTATATTATGCGCCTTTCGGAAGAAGCTATGACGGACTGATGGGATATGGGGAATTCAGAAGTCCTGTAAGATAATTTGGACATTGTTTTTGCTATAACCGGTTTTACTTTGTTATTTCTGAACGAAGCGTAAGCGAAGAATATTTTTGATGCTCTGAACAGCTTATCCAGCCTTAATGGTTAATTTTAAAAGAATAATTAATGCAGATATGATTCGACTTCGCTCAGCATGACACGGCAGAAATTATAAATTATAGATTTTAATTGAAAAAGGCACATACACACTTATCAGTCATCAATATATACCTTCTATCAGTCATTTCCTGTCACCCTACCCCTGAGCAAAGTCGAAGTATCTATATTTAAATTAAAACTGTTACTCGTGATGTGAAAAATTTATTCCTCGTAGATTACCCAGATTCTTCAACACAAACATCTGCCAAATCTACGGGAGAATCAAAAAAAGCTGTCCAAAAAGAACAGCCTATCTATCTAAAGTAATTTAAACTACTTCCACTTAATATTACATCCCATACTCGGTCTCTGGATTTCCTCCTGCGGCTCACCCAACAGAAGATTTTCAAAAGCAATGATCAGGTCTTCGCCCGTCACATCCTTATTATTCCCCGGTCTTGAGTCATCCATCTGCCCTCTGTAAATAAGATCCAGCTTTTCATCAAAAAAATAAAAATCCGGTGTACATGCTGCATCATAAGCCTTTGCTACAGACTGGCTTTCATCATACAAATAAGGAAAATCAAATTTTCTTTCAATCTGGAATTCGATCATTTTTTCAGGAGAATCAGCCGGATATTTCTCAACATCATTGGTATTCACTGCAATAAATTCTATCCCTTTTTCATGATAATCTTCGTAAAGCTCATTGATCTTATCAATCACATGAAGAACAAAAGGACAATGGTTGCACATAAAAATCACCAATGTTCCTTTTTCTCCTTTCAGTTCCTCTAATGACTGTATTTCGTTACTCTTTGAAGGGTTCGGAAGCTCAAAAAAAGGAGCTTTGGTTCCTAATGCCAGCATATTGGATGGGGTATTCATATCCTGTATTTTTCTTTGCTGACAAAGATAAAACTTCTTTTATGATTAACAATTGAGGTTTTTATAAAGTTGCGTTAAATGTTAAAATTAAAATTTTGTTTGGATAGTATAATTAAAACTTTGTAGTTTTGCTAACACTGTTAGTAAAAACATCATGGGTTTACATGAACGCCGTCAAAGAGAAAAAGAATCTATCCGTGCAAATATTTTGCAGGCAGCTTTCAGTTTGGCTAAAACAGAGGGTTGGGCTTCTCTTTCCATGCGGAAGATAGCCGACGCTATAGAGTACAGTGCCCCTGTTGTATATGATTACTTTGAAAATAAGGAAGCCATTTTATTTGAAATTTCCCTGGATGGTTTCAACCTCCTGAGCAAGGAACTGGTCAAGGCTAAGAAAAAGCATAACACTCCTGAAGAGCAACTTACAGCCATCGTAGACGCATACTGGAAGTTTGCTTTTAAGAATAAGGAATATTACCAGCTTATGTTTGGACTAGGAATGCAATGCAGCGGAAAAGGACAGATGAAAAAGGAATTTTCTTCCTTTCAGGATATGATCTATTACTGCACGTATGATATCATTAAAAAGAATGGTTCAAATACGGATAATGCCTGCCACATGTCACATGCTTTATTTTCGGCTGTACATGGCCTGATTTCCATCATGATGATGCGTAATACGGATATTCCTTCCACGATGAACAAAACGACTTTGGACGAAACGGTTTCGGCATTTGTTAAGTCTTTGTAAATTTTTTTTGAATTAAAAATTAACAGCGTTAGGAAAAGTAACACGAGTATTTAATTTTTTTATTACAAGCTTATTAAAAATTACTCATACAAAATGAAAAATTAGTTTCCGAACATTAACACTGTTAGAAAATTTAACACCATATATATTATACTTTTATCTCTATAACTCATATTAAAAAAGCAACTCTAATTATGGAAATGACAACCTGATCTGACATTAAGAATTCTGTAATTTTTTTGATCTAATTATTAACACTGTTAGAAAAATTAACAGGATTTATTTTAAAACAACATCACTCAATTCAAACTTATCATTAAAAAAATCAAACGTAAAATGAAAATAACTGGAAAAATAAGGATCATCGTACTCATCGCTGCCGGTATCATCCTTTTACAAAGCTGCAGCAAAGCAGCCGAAGGCAGCAACCAGGCACCCCCTGCCCCGGAGCTTCCCGTTTATACCGTGATATCCTCTCCGGCAACGACCTATCAGGAATTTCCAACAGCATTGGAAGGAAAAAACAATGTGGAAATCAGGTCGCAGGTAGACGGATATCTGGATAAAATATACGTGGAAGAAGGCGCCTATGTAAGAGCCGGACAACCTCTTTTTAAAATTGACTCAAGAGCATACGGAGAACAGATGAATATGGCACAGGCCAATCTTCAGGTTGCCAATGCCAATATTCAAAAGGCCAAGGTGGAAGTAGACCGCCTTCAGCCGTTAGTAGAAGCAAAAGTAGTTTCTGAAGTACAATTAAAAACAGCGAAAGCGAATTACGCAGCCGCCGTAGCAGCTGCATCACAGGCAAAAGCTTCCGTAGGTGGTGCAAGAATCAATGTAGGGTTTACCACTATTACAGCCCCTGTAAGCGGCTATATCGGAAGAATTCCTTATAAAAAAGGAAGCCTGATCTCCAGAACAGATCCTAATCCATTGACATTATTATCAGATATCAGCGAGATCTATGCTTATTTTTCTTTAAGTGAACTGGATTTTATCGCCTTCCAGAACAAATATCAGGGCGCAACCTTAGAAGAAAAACTGAAGAATATGCCGATGGTAGAATTGGTGATCGCCGACAACAGCATGTATCCTGAAAAAGGAAAGATGAGCATCGTTGACGGGCAATTCGATAAAACTACAGGAGCCATCAGTGTACGTGCTGTCTTCCCGAACGCTAACGGAACTTTGAGAACGGGAAATACCGGAAGGGTCCGCATGCCGCAACTATTGTCCAATGCAGTGGTCATTCCACAAGAATCTACTTTTGAGATTCAGGATAAAACCTATGTATATGTAGTGGGAAAAGATCAGAAAGTAACCAGCAAGCCTATAAAGATATCAGGAAAGACAGACAGTTACTATTTTATTTCTGAAGGATTAGTTCCCGGAGAAAAAATAGTTTTCACAGGAATAGGAAACCTGAAAGACGGAGCCGCTATCAAACCGAAAGCTATTTCTTCTGACAGCCTGCTGAAAGCAAAACCATTGTAATGAACTATTTATAAAAATTGTTTAAGCTTGACCAAGTTTTTAAACACTTTAGTTATCGTAAGTTAAAAACTAACAGCATATAAGTTTCGAAAATCTTTGATATTCACCTCAGGCATACTTAATATTCACAGCTTTTACAATTAAATAAACTTATGTGTTTTTAAAATTCAGGATCAATAAAGTTTAAATACTTAAAAAAAATAAACTCCTTATGTTAAAACAATTTATAGAAAGACCGGTATTGTCAACGGTCATATCCATCATACTCTTACTATTGGGGGCACTATCGGTTTTCAATCTTCCGATCACGCTGTTCCCGGATATTGCGCCGCCGAGTGTTCAGGTAACGGCATTTTATCCCGGAGCCAATGCTGAAGTTGTAGCCCGTTCTGTCGCAACTCCGATAGAAGAGGCCGTAAACGGTGTTGAGAACATGACCTACATGACTTCCAACTCAAGTAACGACGGTACCATGACCCTTAGTGTATACTTCAAGCAGGGTTCTGATGCCGATAACGCAGCGGTAAACGTTCAGAACCGTGTATCCAAAGCAATGAGCCAGCTCCCGCAGGAAGTTGTTCAGGCAGGAATTTCCACCCAGAAAGTCCAGAACAGCTTTATCATGTTCATGGGATTGTACAGCGAAGACCCGAAACAATACGATGAGCTTTTCCTTCAGAATTATATGAAGATCAACATCATCCCTCAATTACAGCGTATCCCGGGTGTTGCCCAGGCTCAGGTTTTCGGGACAAGGGATTATTCTATGCGTATCTGGTTAAAGCCGGATAGGCTGGCAGCCAATAATCTGTCTCCGCAAGAAGTAATGAATGCCATTAAAGACCATAACCTTGAAGCCGCTCCGGGACGTCTCGGGCAGGGAAGCAAAGAAACATACGAATACATCCTTAAATATAAAGGCAAGCTAAACAAAAACGAAGACTATGAAAATATTGCCATCAAAGCCAATAATGATGGTTCATTTTTAAGATTAAAAGATGTAGCAAGAGTAGAATTCGGTTCTTACACTTATACAGCAGCCAACAGGGTTGACGGAAAACCGGTATCCGGTTTTGCCATATTGCAGACTGCTGATTCCAACGCAAACGAAATCTTAACGGAGATCGAAAAACAGGTTGATGAGTTCTCAAAAACCCTTCCTAAAGGAGTGAAGCCGATCATCATGTATAATTCCAAAGACTTCCTTGATGCTTCCATCCATCAGGTTGTGGAGACTCTGGTTATTGCATTTATACTGGTGTTTATTGTAGTATATATTTTCCTTCAGGATTTCAGATCTACATTGATTCCTGCCATTGCAGTACCTGTGGCTATTATAGGAACGTTCTTCTTCCTTCAGCTTTTTGGTTTCAGTATTAATATGCTTACCCTGTTTGCATTGGTCCTCGCGATCGGGATTGTGGTGGATGATGCCATTGTGGTCGTAGAAGCCGTCCATTCAAAGATGGAACACTCCGGAATGCCGGTAGAACAAGCCACCATGAATTCTATGAGTGAAATTTCAGGAGCAATTATTTCCATTACTCTCGTGATGTGTGCGGTTTTTGTTCCGGTTGGTTTCATGCAGGGCCCGGCAGGAGTATTTTACAGACAGTTTGCCTTCACGCTGGCCATTGCCATTTTGATCTCAGCTGTTAATGCATTGACATTAAGCCCTGCATTATGCGCCCTTTTCCTGAATGATCCTCAGGGAGAACATGGTGAGCACGGGCAGAAAAAAGGTTTCGGTGCGAAGTTTTTCAACGCCTTTAATGCGAGTTTCAATACCATGACCAGAAAATATATTTACAGTCTTAAATTTTTGATCAAGAATAAATGGGTTGCAGTCGGAGGTTTAGCCCTTATTACTGCGGCAAGCATTTTCTTAATTAAAAAAGCCCCTTCAGGATTTATTCCGACAGAAGATCAGGGATTCGTATTATATGCCGTGAATACCCCTCCGGGAAGCTCATTGGAAAGGACTCACAGAGCCACAGAACAAATTGATAAAATTGTAAACGGTGAAAAAGCAACCAATCACCTCTGGGTTGCAGATGGTCTGAACTTCATCAGTAATGCCAATGCTTCCCCCTACTCTGCCGGCTTCATTAAGCTGAAAGACTATGACGAGCGCGGAGATATGAAAGATCCTGATCAAATTGCAGCAGCCTTAACAGGAAAAGTAAGCCAGGTAAAAGACGCCAATGCCTTCTTCTTTAACTTCCCTACGGTACAGGGTTTTGGTAACGTATCAGGTTTTGAATTCATGCTTCAGGATAAGACCAATGGTTCTTTCGAGCAATTAGGGACAACAACCCAGGCATTTATCGGAGAACTGATGAAACGCCCGGAAATTGCGTTCGCCTTTACCACTTACGCAGCCGGAAACCCTCAATATACCATTGAAGTGGATTCTGATAAGGCCAACCAGCTGGGAGTTTCGGTTACGGATTTAATGCAGACCATGCAGATCTATTATGGCAGCAGCTTCGTTTCAGATTTTAACAGGTTCGGGAAATATTACAGGGTCATGGCCCAGGCAGATATTCCTTATCGTACGGATGTGAATTCTTTGGAAGGAATTTTTGTTAAAAACAATTTGGGTGAAATGGTTCCTGTAAAAACTCTGGTGTCCTTAAAAAGAACCTTCGGGCCGGAAACTGTGACCAGAAACAACTTATTTAACGCAGTAACCATCAACGGAACTCCAAAACCGGGTTACAGTACCGGGGATGCCATCAAAGCTGTGGAAGAAGTGGCCCAACAATCTCTTCCGAGAGGATATGGCTATGAATGGACAGGAATTACCCGTGAGGAGATCAAAACAGGAGGCCAAACCGCTTTCATCTTCCTTCTAAGTATTTTGTTTGTGTACTTTTTATTAGCCGCACAGTATGAAAGCTATATCCTGCCATTTGCCATTATTTTAACCGTCCCGACAGGAATTTTCGGAGTATTTGCTTTTACAGGATTGGCGGGAATTGATAATAATATCTACGTTCAGGTAGGATTGATCATGCTGGTCGGATTGCTGGCAAAGAACGCCATTCTTATTGTAGAGTTTGCAGTCCAGCGAAGAAAAGCAGGTAAAACATTGATAGAATCTGCTCTTCAGGCTTCAAGACTACGTCTAAGGCCTATTCTGATGACCTCGTTCGCCTTTATCATCGGTATGCTTCCGTTGGTCTGGACACAAGGTGCGGCTGCAAAAGGAAACCACTCCATCGGCTGGAGTACCGTTGGAGGAATGTTTACGGGAGTTGTCTTCGGAATCTTCATCATTCCGGTATTGTACGTGATTTTCCAGTATCTGCATGAAAAAATGCCAAGCAGAAAAAAGAAAAGGCTTCAAAGAAAACAACAGGAAGAAGAATTTTTAGCCACTACTCATTCATAAAAATGATATACAAAAGCCCATTAAAAGCTATGAAAATAATAAATAATATTTTTCTAACACTCATATTGGCTGTGCTCGCGGTTTCGTGCAAGACCAAAGTGGCCTACACGGAGCCGGACCTACAGCTCCCCGAAGAATTCCGGTTTACGGCTACTGCTGATACAGCAAGTATCGCAAACCTGGAATGGAAGCAATTTTTCAGCGACCCTATCTTACAGGGATGGATTGAAAAAGGGATTTCCAACAATTATGATCTTCAGATTGCATTAAAACAGGTTGCTTCTTCACAGGAAAAACTGAAACAGGCAAAATATCTGCAATATCCTGATGTAAATTTCGGGATTACGGGACAGATCTCGAGGCCTTCTAAAAACAGCATGAACGGGCAGAGCCTGAATTTATTTTTAGGACAAAGCCATGTTGAAGATTACAACGCAGCCTTCAATCTGGCCTGGGAAGCTGACATCTGGGGGAAAATCAAAAACCAGCAGGAAGTTTCGAGAATGCAGTATCTGCAAACCTATGAAGCGAAAAAAGCCATCCAGACACAGGTAGTAGCCGCAATTGCCCAGGGGTATTATAACTTACTGATGCTTGACAGGCAGCTGGAGATCGCCAAAACCAATCTGGAATTAAGTAACAATACTTTATCCATTACCAAAAAAATGTGGGAAAGCGGTGATACAACATCTCTCGGGGTTCAGCAGGCAACCGCACAAAAGCAATCTACTGAACTTCTGATCTCCCAACTGGAACAGAATATTGCCATTCAGGAGAATGCATTGAGTATTCTTGTAGGCAAGGCTCCCAATAAAGTAAACAGAACCATTGAAATGTCCGATACCTCTTTACCACAAAATATTTCAGCAGGGCTTCCTGCAGCAATGGTAAGCCGTCGTCCGGATGTTCGTCAGCAGGAGTTGGTTTTATTAGAATCCAATGCGATAGTAGGAATTGCCCAGGCCAATATGTATCCATCTTTGAAGATCACGGCAACCGGAGGAGTAAACTCTTTCAAGGTAGATAACTGGTTCCAGATCCCGGCTTCATTGTTCGGGTCTGTTCTGGGGGGGATTACCCAGCCTGTTTTCCAGAAAAGACAGTTAAAAACTGATCTGGAAATAGCTAAAATTCAAAGGGAGAAAAACGTATTGGCGTTCCGCCAGTCTGTTTTGAATGCGATGGGTGAAGTTTCCGATGCTCTGGTTTCCAATGAAAATTTAAAAGTCCAGGAACAAAAAGCAACGGAACAGGTACAGACTTTAAAAGAAGGAATAAAAAGTGCCCAGCTTCTTTACAAAGGAGGAATGGCCAATTATCTTGAAGTGATCACTGCTCAGGCAAATTCTCTTCAGGCAGAGCTGAATCTTGTCTCCGTAAAAAGGCAGAGATTAAGCAGTATAGTTGATCTGTACAGGGCTTTAGGCGGCGGTTGGAAGTAGTAAATTAAAATTATATTGTTGAGATGCAGTCTCTCGGGACTGCATTTTTATTTTGAACCGTTAAGAATATTGAAGTCATTAAGTTGTATTAAGAAAAATTGAAACTTTATTTTTGAAACTGTTCATAAATCCATTGGGTCAGATCGTCAAAATCTTTTTGAGAGTACCCTAACTGAAGATAGTGAATATTATCCGCCTTTCTGTACCAGGTCAGCTGACGTTTTGCATATCTCCGGCTGTTTTTCTTGATCTCTGAAATGGCAAAATCCAAATCCCATTCTCCGTCAAAATATTTAAATAATTCGGTATACCCTACCGTATTTAAAGCAGTCAGACCTTTAAATTCCTCCAGACTTTTTGCTTCTTCCAGCAATCCTTTTTCCATCATGACATCCACTCTCCTGTTGATCCTGTCATACAATTCCTCTCTCGGAGCTTCAATTCCGATCCTGATGACATTAAAATCCCGGGAGCCCTGGTCAACTGAGATCTGTTCAGAGTATTTCCTGTCGGTCTGCCAGATAATATCGATCGCCCTTAAAAGCCTTCTGTGATTATGGATGTCTACCACTGCATAGTATTCAGGATCAAGCATTTTCAGGATCTCCTGCAATTTCTCTATTCCGTCAGAATCTAATATATCCTGTAATTTTTCCTGATTTTCAGCATTCGCTTCCGGTAGCTCATTTAAACCTTCAATAACTGCTTTTTCATACATCATGCTTCCGCCCACAAGGATGACAGTGTCATGTTTTTCGAAAAGTTCATTGATCTTTTTTAATGCATCTTCTTCATATTGTCCTATAGAATAGTAGTCTTCCACAGAAAGATTTCCGATAAAATGATGCAGAATTGCCGCCAGTTCTTCTTCGGAAGGTGCCGCAGTACCTATTTTCATTTCTTTAAAAAACTGCCGGGAATCACAGGAAATAATTTCCGTACTGAAATATTTTGCCAGGTCAATTGCCAGTCTGGTTTTTCCAATTCCGGTGGGACCTATTACAGAAATCAAATTTTTCATCTGCCGCTTATACATTTTTCTTTTAATGATTATAATGTAATCATAAATCAACGACCGTGTTCTTCATACCATCCCATTTTTAAAACGAGTCCGATATGAAATTTATTTGTTGAGACTTTTTCGGCGCGGCAGCTTTGCCGCTGCACCGAAAAACCATTACAGTATTTTCCAGTTCATTACGATTTCACAGTGCTAATTTAAATGTTTATCTTTGTAAGACAATAAAAAACTATGATTTTATCAATGACCGGCTTCGGCAGAGCTGAAGGTGTTTTTGAAGGTAAAAAGATTTGTATTGATATTAAATCGCTGAACAGCAAAAGTTTTGATTTAAATATTAAAATCCCTTTACGCTACAAAGAAAAAGAATTTGAAATCAGAAAAATCCTTAACGACAGGATCATCCGTGGAAAGGTAGACTGCTACGTAAATTTAGAGAATCTTGAGGAAAGCAATGATGTAAAGATCAATAAAAGCCTGATTGATTCTTATATGAATGAGCTTCGCAGTATTGCTTCCGACGGACCCGACTTTGAATATCTCAAAATGGCGGTACGGCTTCCTGAGGCCGTAACCACAAGACCTGACGAGCTTACGGAAGGAGAATGGGAAAACCTGGCCGAAATTGTAAATACAGCCGTTGACCGATTTGAAGAATTCAGAAAAACAGAAGGTAAAATTCTGCATGAAGAACTGAACCGAAATATCCTGAATATTGAAAAGTATCTGGCTGCAGTAGCCCCTTTTGAAGAGGTAAGGATCCAAAGTGTAAAAGAACGTTATCAAAAGGCCCTGAAAGAGTTTGAAAATGTAGATGAAACCCGTTTCTACCAGGAAATGGCCTATTTCACGGAAAAGCTGGACGTTTCTGAAGAAAAGGTAAGACTTTCCCAGCATTTGAAATACTATAAAGAAGTGATGGATAATGAGGACTTCAACGGGAAAAAACTGGGTTTCATTTCTCAGGAGATCGGAAGGGAGATCAATACTTTAGGATCAAAAGCCAATCATGCCGAGATCCAGAAGCTGGTAGTGATGATGAAGGATGATCTGGAAAAAATTAAAGAACAAACACTTAACGTATTATAATAGTTGAAAGTTATTAGTTGACAGTTGAAAGAAAGAAAACTGACAACTATCAACCAACAACCAACAACTCTATGAATAAAGTTATCATATTCTCAGCACCGTCAGGAAGTGGGAAAACAACATTGGTAAAATACTCTCTGGAAAGATTCCCGGAACTTGAATTTTCCATTTCGTGTACGACGAGACAGCCGAGAGGGAATGAAGTGGATGCTGTAGATTATCACTTTTTAACGCCTGATCAATTCAGGCAGAAAATTGCAGAAGGTGCTTTTGTGGAATATGAAGAAGTATATACCGATAAATATTACGGAACTCTAAAATCCGAGGTCGAAAAAATATGGGCCCAGGGAAAAACAGTAATTTTTGATGTAGATGTAAAAGGCGGAATTTCCCTGAAAAAATATTTCGGGGAAAAAGCATTGTCTATTTTCATTGAACCGCCTTCCATTGAAGAATTGGAACGAAGATTGATTACAAGAAATACGGATGATTCAGATACTATAAAAACACGTGTTGCAAAAGCAGAAGAAGAAATGGCCTATGCCGGGGAATTTGATAAGATCGTGGTGAATACGGATCTGGATGACGCCAAGAAAGAAATAGAAAGTTTAATAAAAAATTTTATCGGGAATTAAGGTTGGGAAGATGGAAGTTAGAAAATGCACGACTCATGGAATCAGCATCAAAAATCTAATTTCTAGTCACGAACTTCTAATTACTAATAAATTAAAAAACATAAGTTTGATATGAGTACCGAAACATTAGAAAAAGCCAAATCCGCTATTCCGGTCAGAGGTTTTTTAGATATAAAAGATATTGCGATCCCACAGGGAGAAGAACTGGTAAAAGCGATCCTGGAGCTCAAAAAAGAAAAAAATGCCGTTATCTTAGCCCATTATTACCAGCCGGGAGAAATTCAGGATATTGCTGATTTCCTGGGAGATTCTTTACAACTGGCAAGACAGGCCAAAGAAACAGACGCGGATATGATCGTATTCTGCGGGGTACACTTCATGGCAGAAGCAGCTAAAATCCTGAATCCTTCAAAAAAAGTTGTTCTTCCCGATACAATGGCAGGATGTTCATTAGCTGACGGATGCAGCGGAGAAGGGCTTAGAAAAATGCGCGAACAGCACCCTAATGCTTTAGTAGCTACTTATATCAATTGCAATGCAGAAACGAAGGCTGAAAGCGACATTATCGTGACCAGCTCCAATGCCGAGACCATTATTGAAGCGCTACCCAAAGACAGGCCTATCATTTTTGCTCCGGATAAAAACTTGGGAAGATACCTGATGAAGAAAACCGGACGGGATATGATCCTTTGGGACGGAAGCTGCATTGTACATGAGGCATTCTCTATGGAAAGGATCGCTCAGCAAATGGCAGATAACCCTGATGCCAAGCTCATCGCACACCCTGAAAGTGAGGAGGCGGTTTTAAAACTGGCGCATTTCATAGGTTCCACTTCTGCCCTGTTGAACTATGTGGAAAAAGATGACTGCCAGAAATTCATTATTGCCACGGAAGAAGGAATTCTTCACGAAATGAAAAAACGGGCTCCGCATAAAGAACTGATCCCCGCATTGGTTTTTGATGAAAGCTGCAATTGCTCCGAATGCTTCTACATGAAACGCAATACCATGGAAAAAATGTATCTGTGTATGAAATATGAACTCCCCGAAATCCTTATTGACGAAGAACTTCGTTTAAAAGCATTGAAACCGATTGAGGCAATGCTGGAACTTTCAAAGAGTATAAAATAAATAAAAGCACTGTTAAAACAGTGCTTTTTAATTGTATTCATATTGATCTGGTTTATTACTTCTACTCTCTATAATCTTTTCAGATACCTTTTATTCATTGTATAAAACAAAGATAGGATACAAAAACCTTATAGTTAGCAGTATTTAATAGGTGTATAAGATTATTCAGCAAGTGTATAACGTATTGCTCATCTTTTGATTATTTTTGTTATATATATTATGGTCATGAGTAAAATTTATCTGGAAGATGTAAAAATATACGCTTATCATGGTGTTTTGCCTGAAGAGAACGTTATTGGTACTTATTATCTTGTGAATGTGGAGCTTCATACAGATCTGTGGAAGGCATCGGAATCTGATGACCTGAATGATACGATAAGCTATGCCGACATTAATGAAATTCTCCATCATGAAATGAAGATCATATCCAAATTATTGGAGCATGTCGCTGGCAGGATCATTTCCAGAATTCATGAGAAATTTCCCCGAATCGATTATATTAAAATCCGCATCACCAAAACAAGTCCGCCTATGCAGGGTGAGATGAAAGGAGCAAGTATCGAATTGGAAAAAGGTTTTAAACCGGAAAGTTAAAATATTCTTATTTTCGTTTCCTAAAAACATAAAGAATTGAAATTCATTAAAATATTATTTCTGTTAGCATTCATCAGTACTTTCGGGCAAAGTACGGTGAATGATCAATTGGCGGTTTATAATTTCCCCAAGATAAAATCCAGCATTACAATGCCGGTTACCATTCCGCTTTCTGAAATCGGAAATATGGTCAATTCTTCTGTAAAAGAGCTGATCTACCAGGATGATTCTTATACGGATAACAACAATGACCAGTTTAAAGTGAAAGTATGGAAAACCCGCCCGATACGGCTGGTAGGAGGTACCAATCAGAACCTTTTGATTGAAGTACCGTTAAAAATATGGGCGGAAAAAGGAGTAGGAACCCTCGGAGTATATTCGTATCAGGACACTACTTTTGAAACGGTGATGTATTTTAACTCTGCTTTAAGCTTTAAGAATAACTGGACAATCACGACACTCACCCAGCCCATGGGATTCAAATGGGTTACCAAACCCGTTCTGGATTATGGAAAAATAAAAATCCCCATCACTTCCATGGTTGAGAAAAGTTTAAAGGAGCAACAGGAAAAATTCTGCAAGACTATAGACCAGCAGATGGCAGCCCAGCTCAATTTTCAGCAATATGCCGTATTGGCATGGAACGCTTTTTCACAGCCCTTCCATATTTCTGAGGAATACAATACCTGGCTGAAAATAACGCCCGCCAATGTAAACATCACCCCTTTAAAATTCTATGGAAACCAGATCGACACTTCCATTGGCATTGATGTTTATTCTGAAACCTTTACCGGAAGAAAGCCGGAAGCATCCCAGCCGATAAAAATTGCGCCCAATTTTAATTTCATTCCAATCCTTGCTGATAAATTCCTTCTTCAGACTACAGCAAATATCCCTTTTACCGAAGCGACCCAGATTGCAAAAAACATGTTCCTGAATAAAGAATATGATATGAGAGGTTCTAAAGTAAAAGTTACGGACATAAAGGTATATGGTGTTGAAAACAAGATCATGATCGAAGCGGAAACCGAAGGCTATGTAAAAGGCCGGTCGTTTATTTCAGGGATCCCGGTGTATGACGAAACCAAAAAGAAAATTGTACTGTCCGATACCAAATTCAACCTGAAAACTTCAAATATTTTACAGAAAACAGCCACTCTCCTGTTCAAAGGCAAAATTGTAAAAATGATAGAGGAAGAATACGGGATACCTACCCAGGATCTGGAAAACACTTCTAAGAAAAGCATAGAGGAAGCGTTTAATAAAGAGTATTATAAAGGTTTAAAAATGAATGGCAGGGTTTTCAACTTAAAACCCACCCAAATCCTCTTAAATGAATCGGGCATTACAGCCGTTATTGATACCAATGCTACTTTAAAACTGGTCGTCAACGGATTTTAAACTAATTAAACCATAAAAACAAATGAGAAAAGTTTTGAAAATTGTAGAATATAATAAAAGCCCGATAAGTATAAGGTTTGCTAATTTGGTGATAGACAGGATTGTTGTTTTCACTTTATTTGTTTTGTTCGGGCTATTTTCTTCCCTTGCCTACCAATTCTTTAATATTGAGTTTTTTCTCAATATAGCTAATAAGCTTTCAGATATAAACAAAATTCAGGATCTGTTAATAACCTCATTTCTATATTTTCTTTATGTTTTTCTTATGGAATATTTTATCAAAGGAAGAACAATCGGTAAATATATAACTGGAACTAAAGTAATTAGTACCGATGGATCCCAACCGACCTTACTGGAATATTTTATCAGGAATATTTCAAGATTTGTTCCTTTTGATGCTCTTTCTTTTTTTGGAGAAAATGGATGGCATGATAACTGGAGTGATACAAGAGTTGTCAATATCAAGAATTATGAGTCTAAGAAACAGCTAAAAGAAGAAATAAACAGCCTTGGAACAAAAGAAATTGCTTAAAAAGCTTTGTTTGATTAATAAAAAATTTTATATTTGCACACTTCAAAAATGGTACTTTGGCCGAGCGGCTAGGCAGTGGTCTGCAACACCATCTACAGCGGTTCGAATCCGCTAGGTACCTCATTAAACCTCTGGCTATCTGATTATAGATTTTCGGAGGTTTTTTTATGCCAGGACTTCCTTAAATTTTAAACTGAATTTTAAGAAAACGGAGATTTCTGTTTTTTTGCTTCTCATACTCCTGCCAACGTTCAATCAACAAATAACCCCGGCAGTGCATGCTAAAATTAAGGATGAAAAATAGGTGCACACTTTCTGCCGGAGCATAATAACAAGATTTAAACTAATGGAATAATACATTTTGATGACTATATAATTTACTAAAGACTGCCTAAAAGATATATTAATTACCCATTACACACTGCTTACATTCTGTTTTTCAAAAATAAGCGAAACGCCTTTATACAGTTTATTGATCACGCATTGTAAAATAAATCTTTATGTTACTTCATGTTTAATTATCACAAGTAAATAATGTTTTTAAAAAAGTTTCATTTTATAAAGAATCTGTTTCAAAATATACAATAGGCATCAATTATAAAAAGATTCTTTCCATTTTGCTATGGTATTTCTGCTTAGTTTGAAATGGGCAGCCAGTTGTTTATTATTTAATTTATATATCTTCTGATAATCAAGGATCTGTAGAATAGCAGTCTTGTCATAAGCCCTGTGCTTTCTACTGAATATTTCACTTTCCTGATCTGATATGCCAAAAATTTTTTGATTCAGTCTTATAATATCCAGATTGGACATCTTCTTCTTTAAAAGACATCTGCATTCTTCAAATTTTTCGGGGTGATTTTTATGAAGGATTTCTGTATATATTTTTACGTAATCGGGCCTTATGCGTATTTTTCCAGCCATTTATATAATGTTGTTTTAGGAATTCCGTATTCTGCTATTACCTGTGATTTTGTTTTCTCACCTGTTCTGATCATAGCTAAAAGAAAATCGATTATTTCTTTAGTATAAATGTTTTTTCGAAACTGAGGCAGCTTTGAAACCGGCTTTTTAAAGCTCTTATAATTAGCGTTACCCGGTGGGGAATATAAAATCAAATGCTGGGAGTAAATCCTGAAAAAATCGTATTCCAGCAATTTACACCATTTTAAAAGACATTCGGTATCTAAACTTTTAGCTTTGTACATGTCTGATACCTTTTGCTCTGTACACTTGAAAAACTTACAGAGACGATCCAAATGTATTTTCTTTTCCCTTACTTTTATATCAATTAAAGCTCCTATGTGAATATCTAAAAAATTCATAACTTAAGACAGAATAAAGAAGCATAATGTCAATAATAATATTAACATTATGCTTTTAATTATTAATGATTAAGGCCAGTATGATTGTGGGTTCCTGTTTCCCTGGGACCAGCCTGAAGCACTGAAATCGACGCCTGAATCAAATATACCCGTAGGCTGAGTGGCATAAATACCATATAATATCAGATGTGGAGTTGTTTGTACATCATATTGCTGATTTGTTCCATCAACAGAATTCCAGATTAATCTGTACTTATACCAATAATTACCTATTTTCATATTCCATCCTACGTTACCCACTTCCGCATAGAAAGTCAGCCCATTTCGTCCTGCTCCATGGGCTCCACGGGTAGAGCTACCAGCACCGGGAGCGCCTGAGCTATTAAGGTATGGGTCCAATGATCCTAATCTTGCTCCGTTGGCCAGATTAGTCCCCGTATATGAATATTTACTGTTATCAGCCGTACTGTTTGCCGTGAATGTATAATTAGTAATGTTAGAACCTGAAATATTTTTAACAAATACGTACCACAGTGTCAAGTAATTAGCCCAGTTTCTCATATTAGCAAAATCAAGCTGTATTCTTCCATCGCTAGGCATTCTTGAAGCCATCAGACCTTCTGTTGCATATATGGATCCGTTTTTTGTCCAATAACCATTTGAAGAATTATCCCCGCTTGCCTGCATCTCCAGCCCTGATCCTGCAATCCAAAGCGGTTTAACATCTATTTCCACTGAACATAAGTTATTGTTCGTAATTGAATTTCTTATCACATAAGTTGCTGTCTGACCATTGGCCCCATTAGCTCCGTTTGATATTTCTTCTGATGAATTAGGAGTACTCCCCTCTGAGTTTATTCCAATGCCAACCAGCTTCGTTGCTGAATCAGCCGGCTGCAATTTAACTGAAATGGGTCCGGTTGTAGTAATCGGATTTCCTCCGTTATTAAAAGTGAACAACATTCCATTCTTATCTTCTGTGGTAATATTGATATAGCCGGGAGTACCGATAGTTAAATCCAAATTAATATAATTGCTGTCGGTTACTAATTGTTTAGTGGCATTATAAACCCCTGCAGGCGTTGCACCAGAGCAGCTATAAATAGCGTTCCCATATGGATGTAAAATGACAATATTACAGTTTGAGCTTGAATCTGTCAGTGGTAAATTCGTATCATTTGTGTTTGGGGTTCCACTATAGTTTATAGTTATACTTGTCGTAGAAGAGGTTGCACCAGTTATTCCTGCAAAAGTATAGGCAACACCATTAATGTTCTGATTAATGGCAGGAATGTTTCCTGTACCTGTAACTGTTACAGGTACCATAATGGTCCCCGAGCCACTAACACCGGCTGTCATACCCGGATTTACGGATGCTCCGGAACAATTATACTGATAACCGAATGTCTGTTGGGTAGTAACTGTATAGCTGCATGAAGAAGTTACACCATTGGCCTTTATAACAAAATTAACAGGTGAACTGTTTGGAGTGCCTCCTCCTGATAAAGTTACTGGTTGCAGGCCTGTTGCGGTAAAAGTACCTGTTGCTGCATAAACAATTCCGTTGTTATTTGTAATTTCTATATGGTAAGGACCGGTCTTTGTAACATTAACGTTAAAAATAATAGAACCTGAAGTATTTTGCCCTATGATATAGGTATTAGTATCTGCTGCCGGAAACTGTCCGCAATTAATTGTATAATCGGCCAAAGTTGAAGGATCACAAGAGCTTTGACATAATGACATCCATTTATTCTCTGTAATATTCCAGTAATTGTAACAATCTGTATCTGTATTATAGATTAGAAGACCATCTCTGTCTGCGTTAGTAGTTCCCGGCAAAATTGCATCTCTTTGGGCCTGTGACATCCTCGGCAGGAGAACACCCTTTGATGTTGAAACTACATCCAGAATTGATTTAGTATTTGGGCTGGACGTACCTATTCCAACTTGAGCAAAAAATAAACAGCTACACATGAATAAGCTGAAAAATAAAATCTTTCTCATCGTTTGTTTGTTTTTGTATTAAATTCTGACGATATATTCTCTTTTTTTGATCCCGAAGAATCATCTACCCCGCACATTTTTTTCCAGTTATTAGCCAATGCGCTGTAATAATTAAAACACTTTTCATCTACATTGTAGATTAATAACCCATTATCTTGTGCGGAAATGTTGATGGCATTTCTTTCAGAAGTGGTAAGCCTAGGAAATAAAACTCCGGCATTTTTAGAATGAACATCCAGTATGGCCTTCTCATCAGGTGAGGAATAAGAAATATCTTTGCTTATACCCACATTACCTCCCTGCTGAGAATGTGCCAGTCCAAATGACAGATAAAGGAAAATAATTAATTTTTTTTTCATCTCTATAGAATAATTTAAATTTGTTTGTATTTATTTCAGCCCAATGATTAGTTCATTAATCCTAGATACTTTCATTTAAAATCAGGTTGACAAACCTAGTGGAAAATTGAACATTTTATTGAATATTTTGGGTTACAAAAGGTAAACCGCAACACCGGCATGGTATACAAAAGGTAAACGGAATTTATTTAAAATACTGAATTTCAATTATTTATTTCCATCATTTATCATAATAAATATTTACCTGTCATATGAAAGTGTTTATAGTTTTATATTTGCCCTACCCATCCAGAATATATGGTTCGTTATTAATCCCGATATTTTTATACAAAATTGGTAAGCCTTAACTCTATGAAAAAAATTCTCTGTTTTTTTATTTTGCTGTTAGCCGCAAATAGACTTTTATCTCAAAGTGATTTTGATAGTTATCAACAGTTGATTTATACTTATTTGTATAATAAGGATAAAGAAAAAGCAAAAGAGATCATAAATACTCAATTTTTAAATTCAGATAAAGACTCTGAAAAAGTAATCGGATATATTTATCTGGCAGATTATTATTCTTTTTTCGATAATCAGGAAGATAAAAAAGTAGAAGCACTGGAAAATGCAAAAAAAATTGCAGTTTCAACTCAAAACCCTGTTGATATGGCCTATGTACAGTTTGGATATGCCCGATATTATCAGAATCTGGATAAAAATGATCTGTTTATAAAGGCTGTTAATTACAGCATTAATACATTCAGTAAATACCCGAATGAAAACTTTATTCTAACGCAGCTGTATTTTTTAAGATATAAGTATAAATCCAAAAATCCGATGGAACTGGATACCAGAGCAGATTGTTTTAAAGCAAATTACTATGCCCTGAAATCTAAAAACAATATTTTAATTAATTTCACCTACAGCAATCTGGGATACTACTATAAGACCCAGTTTAATAATACAAGCAATAAGAAATATTTAGACTCTGCTGATATCAGTTATCAAAATTCTTATAAGTATGCGGATATTATAAAAAACACCGAAGCTAAAAAAAGATCACTCATCGTATATTATCTCAACTATGGAAGTTTGCTAAATGCTTTGGTGCCGGGCAGCTACAAAAAATCCCTTGAACTCTATAACAGATCTTTATCTTTAATCGGAAATGATCAGAATTTCAGGGATATTACAATCTTAATATACAATAATATAGGATCGGCTTATGAAAATATAGATGATATTGGTTTAGCAGAAGAGTACTATAAAAAGGCTTATCAGTTATCAAAAGACGATCAAAGCACTTTTACACTCCACAGACTTGTTATTTTGAATAATTTATCTCGCATATATGAAGGCTTACATCAGTATGAAAGAGCCCTCAATTTTGAGAGAGAAGCGAAAAGCCTTATCAAAGAAGAGAGTGAAAAACGTTTTGCCAATAATACAAAATCTCTCGAAATCTTTTACCAGACTGAACAAAAAAACCAGCAAATAAAGCAATTAGAAGAAACAAATAAAATGTACACAAGGCAAAATTTCCTTTATCTGGGCATTGCACTGCTATTACTTATGGGAATCATATTTTTATTCTTTTTATTACGCTTTAAACAAAAATTAAATAAACAAAAAACGAACCTGCTTGAAGCAGAAAAAAACGAAACCCAACTTGTACTTCAGCTTGAAAAAGAAGAAAAGGTTCGTCTTAAAATAGAACAGGAACTTTTATCTATGCAGCAGGAACAACTGCAAAAACAGGCTTTGGCAACATCTCTCCGATTAAACCATAAAAACTCTTTTATTCAACAGCTAAAGGAGAAGGTAAAGGAAAAAAGAGATACAAACCTTGAGAAAATTCTAAAAGAGGAGCGGTTATCCGATAGTGATTTTAGCAACATGCAGGATATTATACAGAAAGTACATCCTATTTTTTTTAAACGTCTTAAAGAGCTGTCCAAAACAAAACTTACAAATCTGGATTTGAGATACGCCGCTTATATTTATCTGAATCTGGATAACCAGCAAATTTCAAATGCACTGAAAGCAGATCCTAAAACCGTTAAAGTCACAAAATACCGATTGAAACAAAAAATCGGTTTAAATAAAGAAGATGATTTGCAGAATTTTATTCAAAATATAGATTTATGAAAATATTTAGAACCTGTTTAAATTTTATTTCTGTATTTAATTTTTAGTATTATTTTTTACTTTTAAATTAAACAGGCAGTTTGCTATGCTGGAAGCTTCTCTATACTATGTAGATTCTTTCGGAATTACAAGCTGAATTCCAAGAATAATAAATTTAAACAGGCTCTTAGTGTTAAAAAAAATATTTCTCCAGAGCAGAGATATTCTCTGTTGTCTATGTATGTGGTAACTGCGTTACCAACTTATTTGTACTTTAGGCATTTTATCAATATTTATTATTAGAAAGCTATATCCTTAATTTCAGATATTTTTTACATTTTGGTGCCCTTTATACCATCCAGCTATCTTTCAGCCCGGAAATTTTATTTTGACCAGGAAAGTACATGAGTCATACGCTTAACGCTTTTGGAAACATATATGCTTCTTCAGGGAAGATCAGGACTTAGCTTTTTAGTTTCAGGCTAAGCTTTATAAAATTCAATATAATTGTAGTTTTTGTCAAGATGTGAGGAATATTTAATTCTTTTCCAAATAAGATGTTCTTTGATATAAATAAAAAAAGCCCCCTTTTCAGGAGGCCGTAAAAACACAAATGATGAAAAAAAATCTATTCAGAATGATCTGAACAGAATATCTTAGTAGTATAATTATACTATTCTGTTCTTTTAAAATACATTTCCCGGCAAGGAAATCAGACAATCATATACAAATAATATTTTCAACAAATGATTATCTATTTCCCAAGCTTATTTTTTGCGTGTTAAATTTACTATAAATTTCTAAACTACAAGAATAAATAACACTTAATTGCTAAAACCCACAAAGAAAAAGAACTTTATTATTGTGAAATACAAATTCCTTTCCAAACTTATTCCTCACATCAATAGATGTATACAGGATAATATTGCATTTTTCCTTGCAGAGTAAGGTTTAATATTTTTTCAGACTTTTTAACATTACTTAACATAAACTTGGCTTCATAATTGAAAAATAATAGTAAAGTCAGAGTCATTAGACTTATGGAGTATTAAAAATTTGAATTATGAAGAATATAGTATTAGCAGGTTTTTTGTCAGTATTTTTAGTGACGGCCTGTAAGAAAGATGACCGTATAGCTGAAAAGTCTCTTGAACAGCAAAAGCTTGAATTCCAGGCAAGACAACTTGAAATTGAAAAACAGAGACTTGCTATTGAAAAAGAAAAAATTGTGTATGAGGCACAAAGAAAAGCAGACAGCATTGCAGAAAACAAAAAGGCAAAAGCCGTAGCTGAAAACAATTCAAGGCCACAGGTAATAAGGGAAACCAGAACCGTGTACAGAGACAGAGAAACCAGTTCAAATTCAGGCAACGGAACTTATGCCAATAACGGAACCGGCACATCACAAGGTACCACCCAGAAAAAAGGAATGAGTAAAGCCGCAAAAGGTACCATAATCGGTACTGTGGGAGGTGCAGCAGCAGGTGCGATTATCAGTAAGAAAAACAGAGGCCTTGGTGCTGTTGTAGGAGGAGTTGTAGGAGGCGCAACCGGTTATACGATCGGTAGGGCACAGGACAGAAAAGACGGAAGGGTGCAGCCTAAATAAAAATTATAGTTTAAAAGAATAAAAGATTGCTTATTTTTAGGCAATCTTTTTTATGGTCTTATTATTATTTTCTTCCATCCTCATCATTCCTGTTTTGGCAGGATGGGGAAAAATAGTGGAAAATATTTCCGGGGCTCTATTTGATGGTATTTCGGGAAAGATTTTATCGGGAATCGCCGGAATAAGCATTATCTGGATGATTCTTTCATTTTTTGTCCCTCTTAATATCTGCATTGAGGTTGCTACGATTGCATTAGGGCTTATTTATTTTTTTAAGGACAAACTTTATCTGGAATTTTACCGGTTTTCAAAAAAAGACAGCTTACTCATTGCTTTTATTTCCCTGATCATCCTGTTTTCAGGTTCATTCTACCCGTATATAATGGATCATTTCGGGTACTACGTCCCCACTATACAATGGATCACCGGATATGGTCTCGTCAAAGGTATTTCCAATCTGGATCTTACCCTCGGACAGGTATCCTTATGGCATATTTTTCAGAGTGGATTTTCAAATTTTTCAGACCCTTTTTTAAGGATCAATGCTATTTTACTGATCATTTATTCAGCATACATCATAGAAAGAAAAAGCTGGATCCAGCTGTGTTTCCTTCCTGTTTTATTGCTATTCTCACAATCACCAAGTCCGGATCTGCCTGCCATTGTTTTCTCAATGGTCATTTTAAATGAGATTATTTCTGGCAATAAGCAAACTGCCCTACTCTTCGGATTTTCAGCATTTGTTATGGCGATAAAGCCCACCATGATATGGCTTCCCATCCTATGCTTCCTGTACAGCATACTTGTCGTGAGATCCGGTTTCAAAAAACTGATACCGGGAACCTTGATCATAATCCTATTCTTTTTTAAAAATATCTGGACATTTGGATATCCTGTTTTTCCGGTAGCAGTAATTGATCTTAACGTAAGCTGGAAACCAAATCCTGAAGTATTGAAAATATCTTCCCAATATGCCATTATGAAAACCTATGATATGCAGTACTCCTATCAGGAAATTCAGCAGTTCTCCGGCTGGGAATACATCAAGAACTGGCTTTTCCTTAATGGGATCAAATCCGGGATCAATATTTTTTTCATCTTGAGTCTGCTCATATTCGCGGTATTTGCATTGATCAAAAAAAATAAAATCATTTCTTTAATTTTCTTTTCAGTACTTATAAAAAGTGCGCTGGTATTATATTTTTCTGCCCAGTACAGATTTTTTATCGATGTATTTTTTGTAATATCCTTTATACTACTGCTGAAATATTTCAACAGAAAAAGGGCAGTATTTGTTTTCTCTGTATTCAGTATATTTTTTATCGGATTCCTGTCTTTTCCTGATCTTGTACGGCAATATGTTCCAAGTTTCAGGCTGGGAGAATTTATCGGTTCCTTCCAAAAAAAGCAGATCTATACTCCATCTTCGTATGAGTATAACAAATTCAATGCTTACAAAATCGGAAACCTGAAATTCAACATATCCAGAAAATATCCTTACAATTTTGACACCCCAGTTCCTGCCATTTCGGAAAGCTATATTTTTGATGATGTACAGGCGGGTATTTTTCCCCAGCTTATCGACGAAACTGATATTAAGAAAGGATTCATCTGGAAAACAATGGATGAAAAAGAAAAAAAGGAAGCCCGGAACCTCATCCATACTATCAAAAACACTCATCCATAGAACCTATCCAAATACTTTATTTTCTGGATAAAAAACGGTAATTTTGTATCATGTTCAATACTTTAGGTAATCTTCTCAGCCTTACAACATTTGGGGAAAGCCATGGCCCGGCTTATGGTGGTATCATTAATAATTTTCCTGCAGGTCTGGAAATAGATCTGGATAAAGTTCAGTACGAACTGGATCGCAGAAAACCCGGCCAGTCAGCCATTGTTACACAGAGAAAAGAAAGCGACACTGTAAAATTTCTTTCAGGGATTTTTGAAGGAAAGACCACAGGTACACCGATCGGCTTTACGATTGAAAATGAAAATCAGAAATCAAAAGATTATGACCATATTGCGGGTGCTTATCGTCCAAGCCATGCAGATTTCACCTATGATCAGAAATTCGGGATAAGGGATCACCGCGGCGGGGGTAAATCTTCAGCCAGGGAAACCATGAACTGGGTAGTTGCCGGAGCATTGGCCAGGCAGCTTTTATCTAATATAGAAATCAACGCTTATGTGTCTTCCGTAGGTGAGATCTTCTGTGAGAAGCCTTATCAGGATCTGGATTTCTCAAAAACGGAAAGCAACGATGTACGCTGTCCGGATGCTGAAACGGCAGAAAAAATGATCGCCAGGATCAAGGAGATCAAAAAAGAAGGCAACACAATTGGTGGAACCATAACCTGCGTTATTAAGAATGTTCCCATAGGAATCGGGGAACCCGTTTTTTCCAAATTACAGGCCGAGCTGGCCAAAGCAATGCTCAACATCAATGCCTGCAAAGGCTTTGAATATGGAAGCGGATTCTGCGGAGCAAAAATGACAGGGAAAGAGCATAATGATGCTTTCAATACGGATTTCACTACAAAATCAAACCTTTCAGGCGGCATTCAGGGCGGGATATCCAACGGAATGGATATTTATTTCAGAGTGGCCTTCAAACCTGTGGCAACTATTCTAAGGCCTCAGGAAAGTGTAGATAAAGAAGGGAATCTGGTCATTGTGGAAGGAAAAGGAAGACACGACCCATGTGTACTTCCAAGAGCGGTTCCCATAGTAGAAAACCTTGCCGCTTTTGTATTGGCCGACCTGTTCCTGATCAACAAAACAAGAAATTTAAATCAATTTTAAACAAAGATAGTGGTAATGAAAAATTACTGGGAGAAAGCAATTACTTTCGAAGAATATATAGAAATTGCAAAACAGAGACTGGAAAACCCTGATAATCCGAAGGATATAGAATATAAACAGTATTATGAACTGGGACTTCAAAGGATCGACAGGACTTTAAAAAAGTATAGTCCCGATGAAGATCAGACAAATGAACTTCTATCTAAAAATTTTGACGGGAAAATCCTGATCATTTCTGAAGCATGGTGTGGAGATGCCAGTGCAACGGTTCCGGCTTTGGTAAAATTCTTCGAAGGGAAAAATGAAGTAAAGATCTTCCTGAGAGACAGTGATACCAGCCTTATCGATCAATTTTTGACCAACGGAACCCAATCTATCCCGAAAGTTATTATTTTAGACAAAGACCTGAATGTTAAAAATTCATGGGGCCCGCGTCCGAAATACGGTACTGAATTGTTAATGAAGTTCAAAGCAGATCCTGAAGCTTATCCAAGGGAACAGTTTTATAATGATCTGCAGCTTTATTATGCAAAAAACAAGGGTAAAGATGCTATTCAGGAAATTTTAGAATTATTGTAAAGAATCCTTTTTTATGAAAAAAAATATAATTTATATTGTATTGGTCATCATTATAGGTATCATTGCCTTTGTTCCTGGAGTAAAGGATTATTTAAGAGACCAGTTCTTCCCGATCGCAGCAGTTGAAAATGCCGTTACGATAAGTGAAGAGGATTATGACATCGATCTCCAGGGGATCAATGTTCCGAGTACCAATCTTAAGAATTTCAGGGGAAAACCTGTTTTTCTGAATTTTTGGGGAACATGGTGCCCGCCATGCCGGAAAGAATGGCCAAGTATTCAGAAATTGTATGATACTAAAAAAGGCAAGATAGAGTTTGTTCTTATCGCCATGAAGGATGAAGAATCTGCGGTAAGAAAATTCCTGCAGGAAAATAATTATACGGTTCCCGTGTATATTGCCCAAAGCCCCATCTCTGAAAAGCTCCTTCCAAAGGTATTTCCCACTACCTTCCTTTTAGACAAAACAGGCAGGATCCTCATTAAGGAAGATGCTTACAGAGACTGGAACACGGAATCCACCCATAAGTTTATCGATAATATTATTAAATAACTTTTTTTTAACTAAAATTTATAATTATTTGGTACAGAATTTGAGAATTTTGTAGAGTTGGAAAAATATTTAAAACTAAACACAAAATGAAATATTCAAAATTAAATCTGGCTAAAGAGGCGATCAGCCACAAAGGTTTTGTAAAAAAGATCCCTGACATTTTCAGAATGGTAAAAATGTGGAAAAAAGGAAACTATCCTATGAAATCCATTGATATTATCCTTCCGCTGTTAGGCCTTTTGTACGTGATCTCCCCTATCGATCTCCTTCCGGAAGTTGCCGTACCGGTAATAGGAGTACTGGATGATTTAGCCATTCTTTCTCTCGCCATCCCGAAACTCATCAGAGAAGTAGATAAATTCTTACTTTGGGAAGCCGAGCAGAAATACAGTTCAGGCAGCACAAAAGTGATCGATGCTGAAATTGTAGAATAATTTACAGATAATATCCTTTAAGCCATTCCAGTAATTGGGGTGGCTTTTTTTAGAGATAAGAAATTTTTAAGCCTTATTCCAAATGATTACCTTTGCAACATCTAATAAAAAATAATGGAAAGTAAAAAAGAATTCTTTTTAGAATGCTACAAACTGGGAATCATCAAGTTCGGAAGGTTTACTTTAAAAAGCGGTATTGAGAGCCCTTTCTACGTAGATCTGAGACCTCTGGCTTCCGATCCTAAAATTTTAAAAAATCTTGCCAATTATTTACTGGAAATGCTTCCTTTAGATAATTTCGACCTGATCTGCGGTGTCCCTTATGCTGCTCTTCCCATGGCTACAGCTATGTCTCTGGAAAGCTATATCCCGCTGATCATTAAGCGAAAAGAAGCAAAAAGCTATGGCACTAAAAAGATGATCGAAGGAATTTACCAGAAAGGTCAAAACTGCCTTTTGGTAGAGGACGTGATTACTTCCGGAAAATCTCTGGTGGAAACCATTGCTGAAATTGAGCATGAAGACATTAAGGTTTCCGATATTGTTGTTGTGCTTGACAGGGAACAGGGCGGAAAACAGCTTCTGGAAAGCAAAGGATACAGGGTGCATACCCTTTTCAATATTTCCGAGGTTTGCGACATTCTTCAGGAAAACGGGGAGTTGACAGATGAAGAGGTAAAAAGGATCCATGATTTTCTTCAGGGAAACCATATTCAGTTTGAAGAAAAAACCAGAAGCTCTTATGAGCAAAAACTGAAAAATGCACAGCACTCCGTTTCTAAAAAGCTGTTAGAACTTGCCTTGGCAAAACAGTCCAATCTTATTGCCTCTGCAGACGTTACAACCACTAAAGAATTATTAGAACTGGCTGATAAAGTAGGCCCGCATATTATTGCTTTAAAAACCCATATTGATATCATCTCCGATTTTGAATATGAGAAAACGATCACTCCGCTAAAAGACCTTGCCGCAAAACATCAGTTCCTGTTAATGGAAGACAGAAAATTTGCTGATATCGGGAATACTCAGGAGCTTCAGTTTACCAGCGGTGTTTTCAAAATCACAGATTGGGCAGATTTTGTGACCTCTCAGGTGATCGGTGGTTTCGAATCATTGGACTGCTTCAAAAATGTAGGCGTTGTTGCCATTATAGGCATGTCTTCCAAAGGAACCTTAACAACCAATGAGTACCGTGAAGAGGCCCTTAAAATTGCCCTATCCCATCCGAATGTTATTGGCGGGGTTTCCCAGAATCCGGTTCCGGAAGAAATTCTTTTATTCACTCCCGGAGTAAATCTGGCGGACTCAGGAGACGGAAAAGGACAGCAATACAACACCCCTGAATATGTTTTCAAAAACCTTCACACAGATTTCATAATCGTAGGAAGAGGAATTTATAAAGCGGATCAAGCTGAAGAAGCTGCTATCGCTTATAAAAATGAGGGCTGGAAGGCTTACCTGGATTCTTTGGAAAAAAAAGTGATTCAGGACTGAAATCTTGCAGAATGTTTTCAAAATAAGTTTATATTTGACGCTTGATCAAGGATTTTGAAAAAGGTTATTAGTATTTGTCTTATTTTGTTTTTGGGTGCTGCGGAACTTTCGGCACAAACAGACAGTATTTATATTGAAGCAAAACTGTCTTCGGATAAAAAGACGCTGGAAGTAAACCAGGAATTGGTGTATTACAACCGTTCGGAAAAAGATTTACATACCATAAAGCTTTTAAACTGGGTTTCCGCTTATAAAAAAAGAGGAACCTCTCTGGTGTACAGAAAACTGGAAGACAGAAATAATGACCTGCATTTTGCCAAACCGGAACAGCTGGGTAAACTGTTGAATTTAAATATTCCCCAAGCTGACCATCAGCCTGTTCCAATAATAGATATCTCAGAGGAAAATATCTTTATCCCCCTTAATACGGTATTAAAGCCCGGTGAAAGTACTAAACTGGCGATACGGTATCAGGTACAGCTGCCTGACAGCGGATTTACCGGATACGGAACCTCTGATACAAGTACGGCATTAAAATATTTCTTTATTGTTCCGGATCATTTTGATCCGGACAATATTTCCAAAAGAAACTATCACGATATTGAAGAATCAGTAAGTTTTGATACTCATTGGACTGTTAATTTCGATATTCCTGTCAATTATTTTATTGAAAGTAACCTTCAACAGGTTCAGATGAATTCTTTTAAAGGATATCTGGATTCGGATCCTGAATTCCTGATCTCTCAGAATGAATATCCTTCCATAAAAGTCAAAACACAGGAAATAGATACGGAAATAAAATTCGGATACAATTTAAAGCCTGAAGAAAAGCAGAATCTGGAATTTTATCTTCCTTTGCATTTACAGTTCATTAAGGAAAGAACGGGCTTTATTCCCAAAAAACTTTTCATTTCTGATAAGTTCAGGGGAAAAGAAGATTTTTTCGGGAACAATGACATCAAATTCTGGAAATTCAAATTCCAGCTATTTACAGATGCGGAGAAAACAGATCTGGACTATTTTGGAATTATTACAAAAAAGATCCTGGATGAAAATATCATTGCCGATAAGCAGGACCACCACTGGTTCAAAAACGGTTTAAAGTCTTATCTGGAAATTCAGTACCTGAAAAAATTCTATAATGAAACCAAACTTCTCGGTCATTTGCCTGAAGCTAAAATTTTTGGTGTAAAGCCTTTAAAACTGTTCCATGCTTCAGAACTTAAGCTATCAGACCGTTATGGAATTGCCTATCAGTACATCATGTCACAGAATCTTGATCAGAAGATCGACGAAAAATTTGCAGTTCTAAGCAATTTTAACGATATGGCGATCAGTAGCTTTGAAACAGGTACATTATTCGATCATACAGCAGAAAAAATAGGCGTTGAACGATTTGATAGTTTATTAAAGGATTATGTAGATAAGAATATCCATAAGCAGATCAATCCGGATGATTTTTTACAGGAGCTTTCCGAAAAAGATAAAACAACCCATTATTTGTCAGGTTTTCTCACTCAGAAGAACAGGGTCAATTTTAAGTTAAGAAAATTCAAAAAGGAAGGTGATTCCCTGAATATAACCATTTCCAAGAACACGGATGATGCGATTCCTGTAAAACTGGAGACCCAAACCCGCGAAGGAGAAACCAACAGTTACTGGATAGAAACCAAAGAACGCGAAAGAGACATGATGGTTACTATACCGGCTCTTGATACTTATAAGATTACTTTAAACGACGATTATATTTTCCCGGAAGCCAATTACCGCGATAATTTTCTATATGCAAAAGGGTTTTTCTCTAATACAAAGAAGATCAAATTAAAACTGATCAAGGACATTCCTAATCCTGAGTTTAATGAAATCTACCTAAACCCAAGGATACGTTTCAGTAATGCTTATGATAAGTTCCTTTTCGGGATCAATTTTAAAAACCAGTCTTTATTTGATCAAAAATTCCTGTATTCCATTACCCCGATGTATAGCTCGGGTACGGGAAAACTTACGGGCTCCGGAACCGTTTCGTACTCGTTCCTTCCTGCTGAAAGTATTTTCAGGAGCCTGACGTTTGGAGTTTCCGGCTCTTATTTCCATTATGATTATGATCTTGCTTACAGAAAAGCATCTATTTTTTCAAATTTAAGTTTCAGAAAAAACCCAAGAAGTACCGTAAGCAGAGGGATCGGCATATCTTATAATTATTATGAGCGGGATCTGAGCCCGGTAATGATCGCAAACAGAGATTATGACAAATACAATTTGTGGAGCGTCGGCTACGGATATACGGACAACCAGATGATCCATGAAAAAAGCCTGAGTATAAGCGCCCAAGGAATGGAAGATTTTAATAAAATTACAGCTGAAGGTCTTTACAGATGGGAATTTGCCCCAAAACAAAAATTAAGCTTAAGGCTCTTTGCGGGATATTTTATGAGGAATGATACCCGAAATAACACCTTCAATTATGGTATTTCAAGGGTATCCAACTATTCTTTTTCTTATAGCCTTTTGGGAGAAAGTGCAACCGGGGGGCTTCTATCCCAGCAGTTTATCCTTGCAGACGGTGGTTTCAAATCATTTATTCCGGGAAGCGTTAATCAATGGATTACCTCGTTCAATGTGGATTCAAGCGTGTGGAAAATATTCCATGTATATGCAGATGCAGGGATTTATAAAAATAAGAACTCTTCCACCCAGTTTATCTGGGACAGCGGTATAAAAGTAAGGGTAATTCCTGATTTCCTTGAGGTGTACTTCCCTATTCAGTCTTCTCTGGGCTTTGAGCCTTCGTTTAAGGACTATGCCAAGCGTATACGATATACTCTGGTCCTTAACCTGGGAGCCATTATCAATGCGGCGAGAAGAGGATGGTATTAAAAATTGCTATGATTTTTATTGCAAAGTACTCAAAGATTTTTTAAATAAGACTGTTTTTAAGTTCGCAAAGGCGTTACATTTCATAAAACAAAAACAGCCATTCTTTGAATGACTGTTTCCGGGGATATTTTAAAAATATATATTAATCTTTCAGGATCTTTTGAGACACCGGTACATTATTTACTGTACCTGTAACAATATAATTTCCTGCTGACAGATCAGAAACATTGATCGTTTCATCTGCTTTTACTGACAATGTTTTTACCACCTGCCCCAGCATATTGTAAACCTTCACATCTTTAGCCTGAGCACCGAAAGTAATTTCATTATCATTCACGAAAGTATTCTTAACAAAACTTCCTTTTATATTTTTCACATCGGTTACAGCCAGAACAGGGGCATACGTTCTTGCCACCAGATTATCAATGGAAACATTGCCGGTTCCTGAAGTAGCATTTCCTGCTTCTCTTATAGCTACTCCGCCTAATGTTGCCCCTGAAGCTCCTGTTCCTAAAGAATTGGTCAAAAGAGGCTGGGAATTGATCTGTAAAGTCGCCGAATTGGTAGAAGCATTGTTATCAATAGTATAAGTCATCAGAATATTGGCAGGAGTACCGTATGGGATTTCCGTACCATATGTGGGTGCCGGAGCCGGACTTCCTGCCCCATTATTCAATACTCCTAAGGTATATCCTGTAGCAGATCCTTTGATATAAAGCCTAGCATTGAAGTTTCCCGGAGAAGCTCCCGATGAAACCGTAAACATTAAGAAATAATCGCCGGATGTAGTTAGACCCGTTGCACTGGCCACATTAATCGTAGCAGAGTAATCAGCCTTACTGATCCCTGTGGGAGAAACATTATAAACTGCTGAAAATGCTTTATTAACATCCTCATTGTTTCCCGCCACCAGATTGGCAGTGTTACCATCAGATAAAATCTGTCCTGCAGTTCCACTATGGGTTGTCCACCCGTTTGCATTCAGAGCGCCAGCGACACTGAAATTGTCGGTCAGCACAGTCGTCTGTGCATTCATAAAGGCAATAGCAGACACTATTCCTAAAACTGTAAAGATCCTTTTCATTATGTAAAGTTTAAAATTTATATTATAAAATTACAAAAAAACCGTCATTTTTATAAAATGACGGTCAATATTTAACAAATAATTAAAAACTATTTTTTAAGTACTTTTTGAGAAACTGCCTCCCCATTTACGGTTCCGGTCACAATATAGTTTCCTCTTGTCAATTCAGAAACATTTAAACTAGCCCCTTCTTTTGAAGAAGTTTTTACAATCTGACCATACATATTGTAAATTTTAACATCTTTTACCTGAGACCCGAAAACAATCTCGTCAGCATCAACATAAGTATTCCTGATGAAGCTTCCTTTTTTATTTTTGATATCATTCACTGCTAAAGTAGAACTTGTACCCACAAGTTTCACATCATCAATTCTCCATTCGGTTCCGTTTGTCCCGGTAAATCTGATACTTAGGTTTGCAGTAGAAGGAATAGTTCCTGTCGGGCTGATATATGCCCAGGTAGCGGTTCCTGATCCTGTCGGTCTTGAATAAGAAAGGGCGGTCCAGTTAGTTCCATCCGAGCTTACTTCAACAGTCAGTTCATTATTTGCAGCAGTAGCTCCTTTTCTTTGGCCGAAAGAAAGCTGAATACTTGTATAATTGGTTGTATCAATACCGGAAATGATAAAAGTTTCACTGGCAGCATTGACCATTACATTTGCTCCTGCAGAAGCTTCAGGGTAATTAGTTGTAGAAGAAGCATTGGTAGCTCTTACATCTGCTGTCCCGGAATAAGTGATCGGGCTTCCGTTTTGAAAAGTATTGGCAGAAATTGCTGTTGTTGCAGTAGCAGTACCCATATCCTCAGAATAAATAGTAGTCTGAGCAAAAGATGTGATAGCAAACATTGCTGTAGCTATTAGCGAATAAAATTTTTTCATGATTTTTTTAAATTTACTTATTAATAATTTGGACTGCTAAAATACAGGTATTTTTTCGTTTCAGACAATAATTAGGTTAATTTTTTGTTAATATTGCTTAAACCCTTACTATTAACATTTTTTAATTATTTTTACCAATCATTTTAAAGGGCTTGCGGAATTATATTTTAATATTCGTGTTGTTTTTTATGGGCATATTTTCGGGTAATGCACAGATATTCACATGGAAAAATCCAAACCTTCCCCAAGACACCATAAAAAAAGACACTCTGTTTCTTGCAAAGAAAGACAGCATTTTTGCACTCAAAAAAGACAGTATCCTTATCTCAAGACTTGAGCAGGATATTTTTGCAAAAGACACTCTTGATTTTGTAAAAACCAATAATAAGATCATTGTAGATGAAGCCGTACTCGCTAAGAATGACAAAAAAAGATTTTTAGGAGAACTCAATTCAAAAGGTTCCATTATACGGGGGATCACTTTTGGTAATAACCAAGGACAATCTGTACAAAGCTCGATGGATCTTCAGATCTCCGGAAGGCTTTCTAAGGATGTAACCATTTTAGCCAGTATTTCAGATCATAATCTTCCTATCCAGGCGGATGGATATACCCAGACCCTTGAAGAATTCGACAAGATCTATATGCAGCTTAACATCAAGGATAAATCTATCCTCAGAGCCGGACACCTGGACCTGGTTGAAGCTAAAAATTACTTTTCCAAATATCAGAGACGAAGCATGGGGCTCCAGTTCCAAACTGAGTTTGGCAAAGACAACAAAACTTTTGTTGATGTTTCGATGGGAGTTGCCCGAAGTGAATTCCACAGGGTGCGTTTCCAGGGAGTTGAAGGCAACCAAGGACCTTATCGTCTTACCGGGAAGAACGGAGAGCAGTTCATCACGCTTATTTCAGGTTCGGAACAGGTATTCATTGACGGGATACTGATGAAGCGCGGGGAAAACCAGGATTATGTGATCAACTACAATACCGGAGAGGTAACGTTTACCAGCTTCCGTCCTATTTTTCAGCAGAACTTTATTACGATCTCTTATAACTATACGAACAGGAACTATTCCAGATACCTGTTTACAGGAAAGCTTGAACATAAAAGAGAAAAATCAAGATTCGGGCTAAGCTGGTTCATGGAGAATGATAATAAAAATGCTCCGCTTTCCCTTAATCTTTCCAAAGAGGACGAAGAGATCCTTGCAGAGGCAGGTAATGATCCCAATCTGATGTATGCCCCTTCCGGTGTGGCCACAGAATATGATGTCAATAAAATATTGTACCGCCAGGTTCAGGGGCCTGGTGGAAATTTTTATGAATTCTCCACTGATCCCAACGAGACGCTTTACCAGGTTTCCTATACCTATTTCGGTGCGAATCTGGGAGATTATAAGGTGACGCAAACCACAAACAACGGACGTGTTTTTGAATATGCAGGCCCTAATATGGGAGATTACAGAGCAGTAAGAAAGCTTCCTTCGCCTCAAAAGGCACAGGTTTACTCCTTCAATTCTGAATTTTTACTCAAAGAAGGTAAAATAGGGGCAGATTTCTCTTTAAGCAATTATGACATCAACTTATTCTCTTCCAAAGATTCCCAGCAAAATATAGGCTATGCGGGACGTATTTTCGGGAATAAAACATTCGCAAAGAATAACTGGAAAGGAACTCCAAGCTTCGAATACCAGTATATAGATAAGCAATTCCATATTTTAGACAGAATTAATGATGTGGAATTCTCCAGAGATTTCAACTTAGCTCAGGAATTCAGCCAGAAAACACAGAATAGGTTTATTTTCAGCTTCCTGAATAAATGGAACAATAAATCAACCCTGAATTACCGTATTAATTATTTGGATGAGCGTGATTCATATAAAGGTATTAAAAATGACCTGGATTTCGGATGGATCTCAGGCAAATTCTTTACCAAAGGAAGCTTGTCCTATCTGAGTACTACAGCCACCCTGCAGGACACTAAATTCATACGGGGCGGAGCATCTACGGAATACACTGGTAAAAAAGGAAGCTGGGCCATTGGCGGAAGTATGGAGCACAATGAAAAGAAATACAATGACACTCAATTGATGGACGTCACCAGTTTCAGCTGGAAAGAAGTGTTTGTACAAAAGAAGATCGGTGACAGTACCAGAACCAAATTACTGGCTAAGGTTTATATGCGGGATAATGACTCCGTACGTGACAACAGGCTTCAGAATATGAATAATATCCTGGGGATCATGGCAGAAAGCCAGATCATCAAAACTGAAAAAACCACTTTAAATGCCTTGGTACATTACAGGAAGTTCTTTTATCAGAATACTGATGCAGACCTGAACAGGAATAATGATTTTGTAGTCGGAAACATCCTTTATAACCAGCAGCTTTTCCGAAACGGGATGCGTTTGCAGGCGTTCTATGAATTAGGGAACGGGCAGGAAGCCCAAAGAGAATTCCAGTACATTAAGGTTACGGACGGACTGGGTGTTTATAAATGGACCGATTATAATGGTGACGGAATTCAGCAGATCGATGAATTTGAGATTGCAGAATATTCGGATCTGGCCCAGTATATAAGAGTTTATACTAACTCTGTACGCTATCTTCCTTCCAATAAAAATAAATTGCAACTGGCCTTATTTGTAAACCCGTCAATCGTTTTCAATTCTGAAAATGCATTTTTAAAGCGATGGAATTTCAATATATCATTAAATTCACAAAATTCCTTCTTCAAAAAAGATAAAGTTCTGGTCATCAATCCTTTTGAGAAAAACGAAGACCAGATCCTTAAAAACCAGAACATTTTAGCTTCTGTACAGTTCAGTCCTACCGAAAAATCCGGATGGAACGGGAATTACCGGTTCATTGCCAATGACAACCTTATCAATGCCAATTTCAGTAATGAAGAAAGGGAACAGACTTCCCATTTCCTGAATGTCGGATACTGGTTTAATAAAGAATTCAGGATAGACTGGGAAAATTCTGTTCATGATATTCAAAACTCATCACAACTATTCCAGACAAGGGATTACCGCTTAAGTAATTTTGAAACCAAACCAAAAGCCACCTATAAGTTCACAGATGCCATTCAGGCGGAGCTTTCTTCCGCATATCGTATGAAGCAAAGAACAGACGGAGAGGAACGCCTTAAAGCGTTTGATATCACAGGAACCATCCAATGGGAACGTAAAAAAACTTCCATCAGGGGGAATTTTTCATTCATCAATAACGATTTCACTGGAAATAATTTCAGCATTGTAGGGAACCAGATGCTCGACGGTCTGAAACCCGGAAAAAACCAGGTATGGAGCGTGTTCATCCAGCAGGCCATCAATTCTTTCCTGCAACTGAATTTAAATTATGAAGGAAGGAATTCCGGGGACAGGACGATAAATATCGGCAGCATGCAGGTGAAGGCCAGCTTCTAAATTTTTCTTATATTTGTAATGAATTAATACACGGGGTGCCGAAAGGCTGAGATCATACCCGATGACCTGATTTGGATAATGCCAACGTAGGGATGTTCGCTTAAAATGCTTTCATTTTATGCTTTATTCGTTGGGCTGTATACCTATGGTCAACATTGAATAATCTGATAAATGCATATAAAAATGAAAGTACAGAAATTTTCCGGAGAACTTATCCCCCAACAACAGCAGAACTGGCAGGGAAGACCCGAATGGTTCTTCAACAGGGAGCATACCGACACCTATGAATTATGGTATGAAGGCCGGTACAAGCGTGCCGAGATCTGGCAGAAAAAAGTGATGGAACAGCTTGTTTCCGGAGACAAACGGGTAAAAACATTATTGGAATTCGGCTGTGGCACCACCCGGTTTACGAGATGGTGGAAAAATATAGGAATAGAAGCGACAGGCGGAGACATCTCCCCTCTTATGCTTTCCCAGGCTATTCATTTGTTTGATGGCGACCTGGTGATGGCAGATTCACACTTCATGCCTTTCAAAGATCATACTTTTGACTCACTGGCATTCATTACCACATTTGAATACTATAAAGATCCTGTAAAAGTGATCAGGGAGGCAGCCCGTGTTGCCAGATATGGGATAGCCATGGGAATGATGAACAGGAATTCTCCTAAAGTGGCCAGAAGAAGGGTTCAGCAGCTATTCGGAAAAAATCCTTTTTATGTCACCGCAACTTTTTACACCCCAAAAATGCTCACGGAAATCATTGAAAAAGCATTAGCGGGAAGACAGTATACTATTGAGTGGACCTGCACCGGACTTCCGAAATGGTTTCCGGTACAGCAATGGAATGTTCCAATCGGGGATTTCTTCGGTTTATATATCCAATTAAATGATGTAGAGTCATGAGCAACCCATTAGGAAAAATCGGGCACTCGGTGGTTGAACGGTTTATTCAGGAGAAATGCGGCAGAAAAAGAAAAGAGGTAAGCACAGGCCCACAGTTCGGGGTAGATGTTTCCGTCGTAGACCTACCTAACGGGCACGCGATGGTTTTAACCAGTGATCCCTTATCACTGATCCCATCTCTTGGCCTGGAAGAATCCGCATGGCTTTCCGTTCATCTGATAGCCAATGATATGGCAACAACAGGTTTTGCACCCATGTATGGCCAGTTTATATTAAATCTTCCTACCTGGTTATCTGAAAATGATTTTAAGATCTATTGGAGTTACATTCACAAATTCTGTAAAGACATCGGAGTGAGCATTACGGGCGGACATACAGGTTTTATTGAAGGTCAGAACTCAACAATTGCCGGAGGCGGAACTTTTATTACCATTGCTCCCAAAGATAAGATCCTGATCTCAAAGCTGGCAAAACCGGGTAACTCCATTCTCGTTACAAAAGAATGTGCCATATCTTCCACAGCCATTTTAGCCATGAGCTTTCCTGAAACGGTAAAGAACGAAACAGGAAAAGAATTATATGAATCTGCCTGTTCTTCTTTTTATCGGACATCATCTTTGAAAGACGCATTAATAGCCGCACAGGAAGACAATTCCGGAGTTACGGCGATGCATGATGTGACAGAGGGTGGTGTCTTGGGGGCAATTTATGAATTGGTTACTGCCTCCGGCCACGGTGCCGTTATTGATAATGGAAAGCTTCCGGTGGGTGAGGTTCAGTCCGCGGTATGCCATCTGTTTTCTTTAGACCCAAGATACTGCATTGGGGCAGGTTCTATGATCATAAGCTGTGAAAAAGAAAAAGCTCCGGAAATCATTTCCCGATTGGCTCAAAATAATATTCCTTGTACGGAAGTCGGAAAGATCACCGAAAAAGATCAGGGAATAAAACTGGTGAGTGAAGAAAAAGTAAATGATCTGATGTATAGAAAAGAAGATCCTTACTGGAAGGCTTTCTTTAATGCATACCGCAAAGGCTGGAAATAATGAGAACACCTGCTATACAACCCGGCATTTATCTGATCATTGATCCATCGATGAATGAAGACGTGCTATTCAATAAATTAGAAGTAATAGTCAAAGAAAATATTTCTGCCATACAAGTTTGGGATCATTTTCAAGATGAGCAATCCGTTGAAGGATTTCTTTTAAAAATTTGTCAGATAGCCCGGCCTTTTGATATTCCTGTCCTTATCAACAATCAATGGAAATATTTAACGAAGATGCCTTTGCATGGGGTACATTTTGATGAAGCTCCGGAAAATTATGAGGACATAAGGAAGATGATTAACAGGGCCTTTATTACGGGGCTTACCTGCAATAATCATTTATCCCAGATCCGGTGGGCATCGGAAAATAATTTCGATTATATTTCTTTTTGCTCCCTGTTTCCTTCTGCTACGGCCAACAGCTGTGAGTTGGTAAACTTTGAAACGGTACAGCAGGCTAAAACTGTCTTTAAAGGCTCTGTCTTCTTAGCCGGAGGAATCATTCCTGGCAATATGCCATTGCTGGAGGAACTGGATTATGACGGGATCGCCATCGTATCCGGAATCATGGGTTCGGAAAACCCTGCTGAGGCAATTAGAAATTACATACAACAATTAAAAAAGTAAAAATGAGAATTAAAACCATAGAAAAATTATGCTGTCCGTTCGACAGATCGGATTTAGAATTAACCATCATCTCAAAGGATGTAACGGAAAATATTACTGAAGGGCTGCTCATCTGTACTTGCTGCAACAGGGTATATCCCATTATGAGAGGAATTCCGGTAATGTCCCCTGATGAATACCGGGAATTTAAACTTGAAAAACCGATTCTTGAGCGCTGGCAAAAGTACCTGAATGGCAAAAAGGTGGAAAATTTCAGGCTTATTTCTTAGCAGATAACCACAATAGAAAATATCAGTCTGATCAAAAGTTTAGAAATTCGTAAATTTGCACCATGATAAAAATAGGCAATATAGAACTGCCGGAATTTCCGCTTTTGCTGGCTCCCATGGAAGATGTAAGCGATCCTCCGTTCAGGCGCCTGTGCAAGATGCATGGTGCAGATCTGATGTATTCGGAATTTATTTCTTCTGAAGGGCTGATCCGTGATGCGATCAAAAGCCGAAAAAAATTAGATATTTTCGATTATGAACGACCTGTCGGGATCCAGATCTTTGGTGGAGATGAGGAAGCGATGGCCATGTCTGCAAGAATTGTGGAGACTGTAAATCCTGACCTGGTAGACATCAATTTCGGGTGTCCTGTAAAAAAAGTGGTTTGCAAAGGGGCCGGAGCCGGAGTTTTAAAGGATATTGATCTTATGGTACGCCTTACGAAAGCTGTTGTAAGCTCTACTCATTTACCTGTAACGGTGAAAACCCGTCTGGGATGGGACACCAATTCCATTAATATTGATGAAGTAGCTGAACGTCTGCAGGAAACAGGGATCAAAGCTTTAACTATCCATGCCAGAACACGTTCTCAGATGTATAAAGGTGAAGCGGATTGGGAACATATATCCAGAATCAAGCAAAATCCCAATATTGAGATCCCGATCTTCGGGAACGGAGATATAGATTCTCCTGAAAAAGCATTGAAGTATAAACAAAAGTATGCGTGTGACGGTATTATGATCGGCCGTGCGGCTATAGGATATCCTTGGATCTTTAATGAGATCAAGCATTTCTTTGAGACCGGAGAGCATCTGCCGGAACCGGTTATCTCAGACAGATTATTGGCAGTTCGCCAGCATGCCGAATGGAGTGCCGAATGGAAAGGGGAAAGACTGGGCTTAATTGAAATGAGACAGCATTACAGCAATTATTTCCGGGGAGTTCCGCATTTTAAGGAATTCAGGAAAAAATTCCTGGAAGTTTTTACGCTGCAAGAGATGGATGCCCTGATCACCGAAACCCAGGAATTTTACAACGAATATCAGCAGGAACAAGTATAAAAATAGCCATCAGATCTGATGGCTATTTTCTTTATGATTACATATCGTTTTTAATATTCTTCTGAAGAAGACTGTTTTTTGATCAAGGCTAATGCAGAGGAAGTTCCTATTCTTTTAACTCCCATATTGACCATTTTTTCTGCATCTTCGGGAGTTCTTACTCCTCCTGCCGCTTTTACGGGAAGTTTCCCGGCATTATCCAACATGATCTTTATACCTTCAAATGTTGCTCCGTTAGGTTTTCCACCGACAGTTTCAAAAAAGCCAGTTGAAGATTTCACAAAAATACGGGACAATTCATTTTCTGAAAAATGTTTTTCTGCCCATCCTGATATATTTTTGGTAATATCAGCAATTTGTTCATCGGCAAGGGCAGCAATTTCAATGATCCATTTGGCAACCTTATCATTTTGCATACATAGCTGTGTACATTTCACAAATTCTTCTTGCACTGTATCCAGATTTCCTTTGAGGTAAGCCTGATAATTGATCACAAAATCCAGCTCATCAGCTCCGTCTTCAATTGCTTTTGAAGCTTCTGCCAGTTTTTGATCAACAGTATAGGTTCCTTCATGAAATCCTATAACAGTACCTACTGCAACATCTGATTTTTTTTCCTGAAGATACTTTTTAATTTCGGATACATAATCCGGACGGATCATTACTGCAAAAACACCATTCTCAATAGCTTCCTGAGCAAGTTCCTTATCTTTTTGTAAAGTTTCTCCTTCTGAAAGACCTGATTGTAAAGGTGTTTTCAAATAGGTTGAATCCAGATATCGAGCAATATTCATGATGTTTTATACTTTCAGCTGTCTGTTAATGCCTTGCTCCAAAGATATGAAAGTTTCTGTTCTCGTCACTCCTTTTAATTTCTGAAGTTTATTAAGTATCTGCATCAGGTGATCATTATCCTTACAAAGAACTTTCAGAAAAATAGTATAATTTCCTGTTGTGTAATGAGCTTCAACTACTTCGTTGATCTCTTTCAATGATTTTACCACATCCGAGTAATGGCTGGGCTGATCCAGAAATACTCCAATGTATGACGTGACCTTATATCCTATCTTTTTCGGATTCAGAAAAGAAATTGAATTTTCTATAACTCCTGCATGTTCCAGTTTCTTTATCCTCTGGTGAACAGCTGTAGTTGAAATTCCGACGTTCTTTGAGATGTGAGCTAAAGAGGTTTTGGCATTATCCATAAGCATATAGATAATCTCCTTGTCAATCGAATCTAAATGATAGTAAGTGTTACTTGAATTTTTCATCTTCTACTTTTTTAATTATTCATGTTTTTACATTTTCTATAAACTTTTAAATTTTACAAAAACCGGAAAATGATCGCTGTAACCTCCCAAATACCGGGTACCGGCATAAGTTCTGAAAGGCCTGCCTTCGAATTTCCTGTTCCGGCTGCTGATTTTTTCAGAATTAAATACCTGAGCATTCTGAAAAGACAAATGCATATTATCAAATAACGACCTTGATAATATAATTTGGTCAAACAGCAGTCCAGATTTGTAATGAAAAGTAGAATATTTCCTTGTAGAAAACAACTCCTGGAAAGGGTTCTCTAAAACCTTCCGGCGGTTATCGTCGTAGAGAATTTTTACTAAATTTTCATCATCTGGGTTTTCGTTGAAATCACCACACAAGATAACATGTTCTTTATCTCCATTGACAATATTCAAAATTTTACCCCGAATTTCTTCGAGTATAAAGGCTCTTTTTGGCTTATTAACATCTTTTTCTCGCTTAGAGGGAAGATGGGCGATAAAGACATTAATAATTTCCCCTTTATATTTTACTTTTGAATAGAGTATATCCCTAGTTGTATCGTAATTTTCTATATTTTCATCTATGATCTCGAAAAAGAAGGTAATAGTTTCTGAACTTATTACTTCTATCTTATTCCTGTCATATAACATTGCAACATCTACCTTTCTTTCATCCATAGAACTATAATGAATAATTCCATACTCTGAATTAAAAGGTTCCATGCTAACCAGCTCTTCCAAAACTTTCCTTCCGGATACTTCGGACAACCCGATCATAAATGGCAGAACTCCATTTTCCTCCTTCATCAATTGAAAAACGTGTGAAATCTTAAAAAGCTTGTTCTTATATTTTCTCTCATCCCAATTTCTCAGCCCCGAAATGGCAGGGTCTAATTTATGAATTGGTTTTGGATCCGGCAAAAATAAATTTTCAACATTGTAAAAACTGAACAGCTCCATTAATTACACAATTCTATACTAAAATTCACATTATAATTTCAGAATGTAAATTTATTATTTTTTTTTTAATATGATTAGTTTATTTACAATATATTGAAGTTAATTTTATATTCAATATATACATGTTTTATTAACAATAATAGTTAAATTCATTTAGGAAATTAATATTTTAAATAGTTTCAGCATACAATATATCAACCTTAAATTAAAAATAAAACATAAAAAATGAAATTATCTAAAAAAAAAACATTAAAATAAATTTTAATAGTCAAATTTTAATATTTTTCTTAAAACACCACAATTATCACTCTCTATTTAAAAATTATTCTCCAAAATGGGAAGAAAAAAAATACGACCTAATTAAATAGTCTCAATAAAATTTAAAGTAAATCGGGACGCTTTTCTCTGGTAATCCTTACAGCCTCATCATGACGCCATTCTTCAATTTGTGCAAAATTTCCGCTTAGTAATACTTTAGGTACCTCCAATCCTTTATAACTTTCCGGTCTCGTATAAATAGGGGGAGATAAAAGGTCGTCCTGAAAACTGTCCGTCAGGGCACTTTGCTCATCATTCAAAACTCCCGGGATCAGCCTGATCACACTGTCTGCCAGCACACATGCCGCCAATTCTCCGCCTGTAAGTACATAATCCCCTATGGATATTTCTCTGGTAATATGAAGTTCCCTTACTCTCTGGTCAATTCCTTTATAATGTCCGCATAAAAAGATCAGATTATTTTTTATGGAAAGGGTATTTGCTATTTTTTGATTCAAAGTAACTCCGTCCGGGGTCAGATAGATCACCTCATCATAATCTCTGTGGGATTTGAGCTCAGAAATACAGCGATCCAGCGGTTCTACCATCATAACCATTCCCGCCCCACCTCCATAGGGTTCATCATCCACCTGTCTGTGCTTGTTGATCGCCCAGTCTCTCAGGTGGTGAAAATGCACTTCCGCCAGCCCCTTATCCATTGCTCTTTTTAAAATAGAGGTTTTGAACGGACTTTCCATCAGCTCCGGCAATACACTTATTATATCAATTCTCATTGTAATGTTCCGTTTTTCTTATTAGGTAAAATAATCAATCGCAAAGATGAATCTTTATTAAAATAGCTCCACATCCAATTGAAAAAAATGGCAAGCTTGTTTCTTACGCTCAGAATAAGCATCAGGTGTAAGAACATCCAGAAATACCACGCCAGAAAGCCCTGAAATTTAAAGAACGGAAGATCTACAACCGCCCGGTGTTTCCCGATAGTGGCCAGAGACCCTTTATCATCATATTCATACTCCATCCACTCACCCATACTTTTCTTCAGGAGGTTTCTCCCCAGATTTTTGGCCTGATTGATCGCCACGTTGGCTACCTGCGGATGTCCCTGCGGATATTTCGGGGTCTCCATATAGGCAATATCCCCCACAGCAAAAATATTATCGTATCCTTTTACTTTATTATACCGGTCTACAATATACCGGTTCTTCATTAATTTTTCTTCAGAAAAACCATCTACAACATTTCCGGTAACTCCTGCTGCCCAGATCACATTATTGGAAGGAATTCCTTTTCCGCTTTTCATATATACCCTGTCTCCGTCATAATCCGTTACATATTCCCCACTCAAAAAGGTCACACCCAGCTCTTTGAGGTATTTTTCGGATTTTTCCTGAGCTTCAGGACTCATTACGGCAAGAGGTTTTTCTGTAGAGCTTACCAGGATTATTTTTAGATGGTCAAAATTCATATACGGATAATCCCTCGGCAGGATCTCTTTTTTCATTTCCGCGAAAGCCCCTGCCAGCTCCACACCGGTAGGCCCGCTTCCTACAATTACAATATTCCAGTTACCATCATCACTTCGGCTTTTTTCAATAATCAGCTTTTCAAAGGTCATCAAAACGTGATTCCTGATGCTTATGGCTTCCTGGGTATTTTTCATTCCGAAAGCCCGTCCTTCAAGATCCCGGTTGCCAAAGAAGTTCGTTTTACATCCTGTAGCAATCACCAGCTTGTCATAGCTAAACTCTGCATCATCGGTAATCACTTTATTATGAACGGGATCAATTTCCTTAACCTCTGTAAGCCGAAACTGCGTGTTCCTTGAACGCTGAAAGATTTTCCTGAACGGGAAGGATATATTGGAAGGTTCGATCCTTCCGCACGCTACCTGGTAAAAAAGAGGCTGGAACATATGGTGGTTAACCCTATCGAGAAGTATTACCTTTTTATTCTTGTTATTCAATGTTTTTGCCAGCTGTAACCCGGCAAAACCACCTCCTATAATAATAATTTTTTCACGTGTTTCCATATTACACAAATTTACTGAATTTATTTAGCATTTTAGTTCCTAAAAAGCTAGTTTTGCAAAACTTTATGACGAAAAAAAAGTACTCCAAAGGAACAGCCAGAAGCATCCATCAGAACAGGCGGAAGAATTATTTTTTCCGTCGGAAAGTGGTATTGGCAGTTTTAATTATCGCCCTTATCGGAACTGGCTTATATTTAAGACAATCTATAAGTTATTATTACGCATTATACTTCAATAAATTCACCCATAAAAAACTTCATAATTCTGAAAAGGAAGCACTCAGAATTCAAAAGATACTTTCTGCCAACCTGGATAAAACCTATGGTCTTGATATCTCCCATTATCAAAACAAAGAAGATATTAAATGGGACAGCCTAAGCATAGGCAACAAAACCATCTCTTTAAAGTTTGTTGTTATGCGAGCCACCATGGGAAACCGGAGCGCAGACAAACATTTTGATGATTTCTGGAAACAGGCAAAAAAGCACAACCTGATCAGGGGTGCCTATCATTTCTACCGGGCCGATGAAGATCCGGTGATGCAGGCCAATAATTTTCTGGAAAATGTAAAACTGGAGAGCGGCGACCTGCCTCCCGTTCTGGATATTGAAAAGATCCCGAAAAGAAAAACCAATAAAAAATTAATTGAAGACCTGAAGATCTGGTGTAAGATCATTGAGGAAACTTACGGTGAGAAACCTATCATTTATACTTATTATCATTATTACAATGATTATTTAAAAGGGGAATTTGAAGGTTACCCTCTCTGGCTGGCCAATTATAATGATGTACCGTCCCCTACCCCCGATGATCGCTGGAGCTTCTGGCAGTTTACTGAAAACGGAATTGTACACGGGATCAATACTAAGGTAGACCTGAATATTTACAATGGAAATTCGTGGTCTTTAAAAAGACTGACCTTGGATTAATCATTTAAAAGGCTTTCTTTGTATCCATTCCGTTTTTGGGTTCAATGACGGGAATATCCTGTCCATAAACCGATTCAACAATCCGTTTTTATGTCTGATCAATCCGAAAATGTCAACAGGTTCGGCACCTATCGTGGATTTGATTTCCAATGCTGTTCTCCCGAAAATAATTCTCCTGAAACGATGATCAATCCCAAATCGTACTATATCCAGAAGCATATTCAGATACAACTGCTTTTCCTTTTGCAACTCTTTATTATATCCTAAAAAATAGGTATCGATGTCATCATTATTAAGGATCAAGGTATAAAAACCGGTAAGCTTTCCATTCAGGAAATATCCGAAGACTTTAAAATTCTGATCCAGGTTCTCTTTCATCTTTTCAAAATGATTTTCGGCCAGGAAAAATGTATTAAAAGGGGCATTTTCAGCCACATTCTGATACAGGATATTAATTTCTTTATGATATTTCCTGATCTCATCAAGCTGCAGCTCTTGCTTCTCAATTCCTTCTGATTTTTTCCTTGCTGACTTTGCCCGGGTCCTGTATTTGGTAGAAAAAGCATCCAGATAATCATTAAAACCTACCCAGCTTTCTTTTAAATTCAAAATCATATTGGGCTGAACAGAAAATCTGAAATAAGAATGGTAATTCCTTCCCTTAAAATGATTGACAAAATCAGCCTGATAATCTTTATAGATGATCAATGCTGTTTTCCTTACCTCCTTTTGCATTTTATACACCGCATCATCTAAAAGAACAAGGATCTGCTCCCTGGTAGCTTTTGACGGATCAAAATAAAACCCGTTTTGCCCGGTCAGCATATTATTTCCCAGGATCATAACATCTCCACTGAATTTTCTTGCTAAAAAATTCCGCATACTACACCAAACCTGATTCTTTTGAAAAGTCGAATGATACTGAAAATCCAGATACTGAAATAATGCTCCGCCTATTAATTTCTCATCTTCAAAAAAAGCGGCATAACAGCAACGCATATTATCCGGTGCAGACCTTTCTAAAGCATCAAAATACTCTCTGGACAGCATGATGTTATGGTCCCCGATGACAGTATTCCAATTTAAGGGTAAGCTGGAAGCACTGTTATATATCTTTATTCTGTACAACATAAAAAAGGCTACAAATGTAGCCTTATCTGTTTAAATTATCAGTATTTATTTCTGTGTTACCCAATGAAAGCCATTCATTTCATACCAACCGCAAACAATACCTCCCATGATCGTTAATGAGATTGCCCAGTAAGCAACATTAATAAAAATATATTTCCATGACCTTCTTTCGAATAAGGAATTAATGGTGAATAAGGGAAAAACAAGGAAAAGTGCAGTAATGAAACCATGCAAGGCACCATGCCCGAAAGAGCGGTATGCCATCCCGTAATCTTTCATGAATTCAAAATAAGACTGTTTTGCATTAGCATCGTCTCCACCTATCATCCCTGAAGCTCCATACTGGTGTATGGTTACAAACTGCATGAAAAAAGCAATCAAAAAAGATAAGATGATCGTGAAAACGAAGATCATTCCTACATTTGCTCCCTTCATTTTATCTTCCGTCATCCCGGATTCTCTCATCCAGGCACTTCCTAAAAATTTTGGATTATACCAAACGAACCCTATGACAAGGGGAACTAAAGCGGCTACAAAAATAGCCAGAAAATTAAATTGCAACATAGTTTAATTATTTATAACAAGCATGCCAAATCTACATTAAAAAATATTACAAAACGTATAAAAACACAATTTTTATACTTCATTATTAAAAATATATCACAAGATCATTTGTTTTTGTTCTGAATTCCATATTATAAATTTATAGTACAGACTTAAAATAAAGAATGGAAAATTTTCTGAAAAAGTTCAAAAGTCTTTACCGGTTCAGTGATAAAACCATAGATAATCTGAGGAATTGCGGGTAAGAATTCCAGTGCCAAAGCAAATACCGGAACAAGCAGGTAAAGCAATATGGGAAACCTGAGCTTCATCGGATTTTTTTTGATCATGGTGTTCCAGATGATCCTGATACGGTCTCTGTCATTCCACAAGATCAGAAAGCACAGAAAAAAATAAAACATAAATCTTTTGGTAAAGCCTGCCGCCAGACTTTCAGGCATAAAGCTGATATCCATTAACAAAATATTAGCTGCCACAGGAATAAAAAATACAACCCCTAAGATAGCAGTCCTGTCAAAAAGAAGAAGCACTCCCGTAACAAGCTGCAAAATACCCACGACTGTATTGAAAGGCTCATGCCCGAATAAATACCACATCACCCTGAATAAAGAAAGATCCTTAATAGGCGTAGCCATTTCCTGAGGGGAAATCCCGAACTGACCTACCGTTAGTTTACCAAAACCATAACTGAAAAAAGTAAAAGCTAATAAAAACCTTGCAACAAGGATAAAATATTCCCAATATCTTTCTTTTGGGACAGAGCGTAATTTTGTTATCATGTTAATTTATTTTGGGGTATTGTATGTATCATTTATAAAAACAATCTTATTACATTTTCGTATTTTTGCGCGTCAATTCAAAACTCAAATTCAAACCATTAAATTCCAATGAATTACGTTTCTGTCGAAAATCTTACCAAAACCTATGGCATCAAAGTTTTGTTCGAAAATGTCTCTTTTCATATCAATGAAGGTGACAAAATTGCCATTGTTGCCAAAAACGGAAGCGGAAAATCCACTCTCCTAAAAATTTTAATGGGAAAAGAAATCGCTGACAGCGGAACCGTAAATATCAATAAGGATATTCAGGTGGTATTATTTGATCAGGAGATCGATTATAACCCGGATCTTACTATTGATGAGTTTATGATGACATTGGATTCGGAGCCTATTCAGGCATTGAAAAACTACCATCAGTCTTTACTTTCTACAGATAATGCTTTCATTGAAAAAGCTTTGGCTGAAATGGAAGCCCATAAAGCATGGGATCTGGAGAATGAAATGAAGCAGATCCTTTCCCAGCTTAAGATCACAGACCTTCAGGCCAAAATGGGAACCCTTTCCGGAGGCCAGATCAAACGCGTTGCACTGGCCAAGCTGCTGACGGAAACCCGGGCAGAACACCGCCACACGCTTTTAATTATGGACGAACCCACCAACCACCTGGATGTGGACATGGTGGAATGGCTTGAAAATTACTTAAATAAAGCCAAAATCACCCTGTTACTGGTAACCCACGACAGGTATTTCCTCGATAGCGTCTGCGACATGATCTGGGAAATGGAAGATCAGAATCTATATGTTCACAATGGTTCTTACGCCACCTACCTCGAAAATAAAATGATCCGTGAGGAAAACCTGAACGCCACCATAGATAAAGCAAACAACCTTTACAGAAAAGAGCTGGAATGGATGCGCAGACAGCCTAAAGCAAGAACTACCAAATCCAAAAGCAGGATCGATGCATTTTACGAAACCGAAAAAGTAGCCAAAACAGATACCCGGCAACAGGGGCTTGAGCTGGATTTTGAAATGAAGCGTTTAGGCAAAAAAATTCTTGAACTTAAGCATATTGATAAAAGTTTCGGGGATAAGCTTTTATTGAAAGATTTCAGTTATCAGTTCCAGCGGGGTGAAAAAGTGGGGATCGTAGGAAAAAACGGGGCAGGAAAATCCACACTTCTGAATATCATTCAAGGGCTGGAAAAGGCCGATAAAGGTGAAATTGAAACCGGTGAAACGATATCTTTTGGGTATTTTTCTCAGAAAGGACTGCAATACAAGGAGGATGAAAGAGTAATCGATTTTATTAAAGAAATTGCCGAGTTTTATCCTTTGGCTAACGGAAAAAGCTTATCCGCATCACAGTTTTTAAGATTATTCCTTTTTGATGACCAGACCCAGTACTCTCCTATCTCAAAGCTATCCGGAGGAGAAAAGAGAAGGCTGCATTTGCTGCATATTCTTTATCAGAACCCTAATTTCCTGATCTTTGATGAACCTACCAATGATCTGGACCTTCCTACCCTGACCGTTCTTGAAAGCTTTTTACAGCAGTTCCAGGGCTCACTGATCATTGTTTCCCATGACCGTTACTTTATGGATAAGATTGTAGACCATATTTTAGCCTTTGAAGGAAGCGGAAAAATAAAAGATTTCACAGGAAATTTCTCTGAATACCGTGAAGCAAAAAGCCGTGAGGATGCTCTGGAAAAAAGCACGGCAGCAAAAACAGAACCTGTAAAAGAGAACATCGTTGTTTCTGATGAACCCACTAGTTCTAAAAAACGAAAACTTACTTTTAAAGAACAGAGGGAACTGGAAACCATTGAAAAGGAAATGCCTGAGCTGGAAGAACAACGCACTAGGATCCTGGATCAGCTCAATAATGAAACGGATTATGAAAAAGTGGCAAAATTATCGGATGAACTGGAAACCGTTTCGGGAAAACTGGAAGATCATGAAATGAGATGGCTTGAGCTTCAGGAGATTTTAGGAGAGGCTTAATTTTGAATTAAATATTGGTACTTCGACTCCGCTCAGCATGACGAGAAATGATTGATAAAAGATAATTGATGACCGATAAATTTTGACAGATCCTTCATTAAAATCTATAATTTCACTTTTGTTATGCTGAGCACGGACTAAATGTCTTCGAACGCCGTTTACGAAGCATCCGAATATCCTAAACCAAATTTACGATCCTTCCCTCTTTGGCACTTTCCAACGCCGCATCAATGATCTTCATATTCTGCATAACCTCCATTCCCGGAGACGGCAGCGGATATCCGAAAACAATATATTCATAGATCTGCTGATAATAGTCCATATAATTTCCCGGCTCACTTAAAGTCAAAATCCTTTCCGTTTCTGTATTTTCATTGATAAAATTGAGGATTCCGTCTGCATCCTTGAGAGGAAGTGCCCAGTCTTTGCCATACAACGGCAGTGCTCCGGCAACAAGCTCAGCCTCCTGATTATCCGACCTTTCCTGTAAAAAACTCCCCTTATTCCCGTGTATGGTATAAGCGTAATGCGCTTCTTTGCTGAAAACCGAAGATTTCAATCTTACTCTCAGATTGTCTTTGTAAAACAAAAGAATTTCAAAATAGTCATTGGCAAATTCGTTTCCTTTCATTGAAAATACATCTGCGAAGAGTTTTTCAGGAAAACCAAAAAACCGTACAGCCTGATCCACCAAATGGGCTCCCAGGTCATGAAGTGATCCCGAACCTGCCTGCTGTGGATTTTCCTTATGCTGCTTTCCACCGGGTTCTGTACGGAACCTGTCAAAACGGATCTCTGTTTCCTTGATGGTTCCCAAAATCCCCTCATTAAGAACCTTTTCAACCTGTAGAAAATCGCGGTCGAATCTCCTGTTTTGATAGACACTAAGAAAGAGCCCCTTTTCTTCTGCCAGTTCTACCAATTCTTCAGCCTCCTGAACATTGACCGTAAAGGGTTTTTCAACAATTACATTCTTTCCGGTCTCAAGTGCCATTTTAGCATATTCGAAATGAGTCTGAACAGGAGTATTCACAACTACAACTTCAATATCGGCATTTTGAAGCATCTCTTCTACTGAACGGTAAATTTTAGCATCCGGATATTTCTCCCGGGATTCTTCTTTGCTTCTCTCGGTTACTGCCGACAGAAAGAAGCCGGGATGCTCTTTCAGAAAAGGAGCATGAAAAACTTTACCACTCATCCCAAACGCACAAAGTCCTACTTTTACCAATTGCATATGCTGTATTTTAAGACAAATATATCTATAAAATTTTCATTACCCTTCCCTATAGTTCTAATAAATACTATCCTTAATTATAAATATGACAAAAATCAGAGTATTTATTTTTAATTATTCTAAATAATATAAAATGAATACCTACTTTTGCGCCATTATTTAAATCCACTCTAAATAAAAGTATAATGAAAAGACAAATCATTTCCCTAGGATTTTTAATGGTTTCCATATCTCTAAGTGCACAACTGAAGCACACCGAATCAGATACCATTAGAATACAGACTATAGAGGACGTTAACCTTTACAAAACAGGAAATCCCAACAAGGCCAGGCTATCCTCTGCCAAGTCCAACCTTACGGTAATGGAAACCCCGCAACCGGTTGCCATTGTTACTCATGAGATCATTGAACAGCAGCAGGCAAAGCAGTTGAGTGATGTTTTACAAAACGTGAACGGGATATACGTTACTTCTTCAAGAGGAAATTCACAGGACAGTTTCGGGGGCCGTGGTTTTATTTTAGGGAATGATAATATTTTCAAGAACGGAGCCAGAATAAACAGCGGAGTATTCCCTGAAGTGAGCGGTTTGGAAAGAGTTGAAGTATTAAAAGGGGCTAATGCAATGCTTTATGGAAATACGGCTGCCGGCGGTGTGATCAATATGATCACTAAAAAACCGAAATTTAATTTTGGTGGAAGCATCGGGTTAAATGGCGGAAGCTGGAATTCATATAAGCCTACGGTAGATATTTACGGACCTCTTTCTAAAAATGTAGCTTTCAGGGTTAACGGAACGTATGAATATGCCGAAAGCTTCAGGGATGTGGTACAGTCTGAAAAGTATTATTTCAATCCGTCTTTCCTGTTTAACTTAGGAGAAAAGTCTCAATTGATCGTAGAAGCTGATTATCTTAAAAATGATTTTACTCCGGATTTCGGGATCGGTTCTGTAACCAATCCTGATGGCAGCTATATACTGAATAAGAATTTCTTACCCAGAAATGCCTTTGTAGGTACTGACTGGCAATTTCAAAATGTAGAGCAGTTGTCTACTAATATTACTTTTAATCACCAGTTCAGTGAGAGATGGATTTTAAATGCCGTGGCATCTTATCAGAACTATACCCGTGACTATTTTTCCACTGAAAGGGTACAATGGAGTTATGACAATAATAACCGGCTAAACTGGAAAAGACCACTCAACAGAACTTACAATGAACAAAATTATACTTCATTACAGGTGAATCTGAATGGAGACTTCAATACCGGAAAAATCAATCATAAGGTCTTATTTGGTGCTGATGCGGATTACGGGCTGGCTGATGCCTATACTTATTACGATCCTACTATATCCGATCCTAAAAAAGCCACCTATGGAACCTCTTATCTTTATGGAACCAATGGGAACAGCAATGGCATTCTTTATCTTGATGATCCGTCAACCTGGGCCAGTGGAGCCATACCGCAATCTGCAAGACTTGAACGCACCAGAATTCCAACCCGAAGAATTGGGGTATATGCACAGGATTTTTTAAGCCTGACCAAAGAATTTAAGGTTATAGCAGGTTTAAGATGGTCTTATATAGAAAACAGGGAAACTGAAAAGGTAAACTTCAGGGGCGACAATATAGTTCTGCCAACCAATACAGCCACTTCAGATGTTGCTCTGTCTCCTAAAGTGGGTATCATCTATATGCCAAATGATAATTTATCCGTTTTTGCTACTTATACGAACTCTTTCGCAACAAATACGGGTTATACTTCTGATGGAATCGGAACCCTGGATACATCAGGAACCGGTGCACAGGTTCTAAACAGGGTGAATAATTTACCAAAAGAAGGGATCAGACCAACTACTATTGATCAGTATGAGATCGGGGCTAAGAAAAACTTATGGAATAATGCTTTAGCCGTTAACCTTTCTTTATATCAGATCTTGTATAATAACTATTATCAGACTTACTGGTATCAGGATGCCAGCGGAGTGATCCAGACCCCGGACGCCAATCTGAAAGAATTTGCCGGAAAAATGAGAAGCCGGGGTGTGGAATTGGATATTACAGGTAATCCTAATGAAAATATTTCCATCATTGCAGGAGTTTCCTACAATAATTCTGTTTATTTAGATACCCCGGAAAAAGGGTATATTGAAAAGCAAAGACTGGTAAGAACTCCGGCAACGACAGCCAATGCCTCTGTCTTCTATACATTCACGAATTATATCAAAGGCCTGAAAGTGGGCGCAGGAGTATACTATATAGGTGACAGGATCGCCGGCTGGAATGATACAAAATCTACCAATACCAGCAGAAAAGGAGTAAGCAGGATGTTTGAGCTGGAGGATTACACTACCGTTTCGCTTTCTCTTGGATATGAATGGAAGAAATTCTCAATTCAGGGAAGAGTGGGTAACCTGCTCGATGTTGTTAACTACAACGTGCATGAAAACTATTCGGTAAATCCTATTACCCCTAGAAATTATTATTTCACACTGACCTATAAACTTTAAAAACCTCTCTAATAATAATTTTTCTATAAAGTGGAAATTGCTTTTTTAGCAGTTTCCACTTTTGAAATTTAAACCGAACTACTGATATGGATAAAATAAAAGACACCCGAAGCTTTATGAGAATCACCCATCGGTATCTGGGATATTTCCTTGCAGGAATTATGGCCGTATATGCGGTAAGCGGTGTTTTACTCATCTACAGGGATACGGATTTCTTAAAAAAGGAGAAAAAATACGACAAGATTGTTGACAAAAAACTCTCTGAAAAGGAACTGGGCAAAGAATTAAAAATAAAAGGTCTTGAAGTGGAGAAAACAGAAGGCAATATGCTGCACTTTAAGCAGGGGGTTTACAATTCAGCTACAGGAGAAGCAAAATATACAAAAAAAGAGCTCCCTTTCGTTCTGGACAAGATGACTAAGCTACATAAATCTCAATCCAAAGAGCCTCTGTCTCCTTTAAATGCTTTTTTTGGAGTATCTCTGTTTTTTTTCGTGATTTCAAGCTTTTGGATGTTCAATCCTAAAACCAAAGCTTTCAAACGTGGAATGATATTTACTATTGCCGGGCTGGTGATTTCAATTATATTATTGTTCATCTAAGCACCCCAATACTATTAAATACAATGCAAAAATAATCGAATATCTTTCATTGAGCATTCCGCCCGTCCTGATCAAAATTCACCTAACAATGAATATTCTGGCACATTTATTGTTTTTTACCTGCTTTACAGATGATAAACATTCAAAATTAAAATTATAAATTATGAAAAAACTAATTTTATCAGGACTAATGGCAGTCACAGCATTAGCTTCAACAATGAATGCCCAGATTCAAAAAGGCAACTGGCTGGTAGGAAGCAGCCTGGTGACCAGTAATTTTGGATTAAACACAGGCGGCGGTTATAATATTGCCTTACAGCCAAAAGGCGCTTACTTTATTAAGGATAATGTAGCTGTCGGAGGATATGTAAACTTAGGGATCAGCAAAGTGACCAATGGAAGCCCTACAAGATTTGATTATGCTGTAGGCGGTTTAGGACGTTATTATCTATCTCCGGGAGAAAAAGGAGTGGATAATTTACTAAATCACGGCAGATGGTTCTTTGAAGGAAACGTGGGTATAGGAGGTTCTTCAGTGGAAAACGGGAACTCTACCACAGGTTTGGACTTTGGTGCAGGCCCAGGGTATTCATACTTCATCACACCTAACATCGGACTTGAAGGACTTGTAAAATACAATGGTGTTACCGGATTTGGCAACGAGGGCCTAACCTCTACTCTTACATTCAATGTAGGTTTCAGTATTTATTTACCGACTTCAAAAGCTAAACAGGTGATCAGCGAAGTAAAATAAAATCACTTACACTTCATATAGATTGAAAGCGCCCCGAAATATTTCGGGGCGCTTTCCGTACAAATTAAAACTAAACTATAAAAAATCAAATAAATCACGTATTGGGCTGAGGGGTATATCTCAGATAGGGCTTGATCTCTGAAACACCTTTTGGAAATATTTTCCTTGCGTCTTCCGTAGATATTGCGGGTGGTATGATTACATCTTCCCCATATTTCCAGTTAACAGGAGTGGCCACTTTATATGAATCTACCAACTGTAATGAATCCAAAACCCGAAGGATCTCGTCAAAATTCCTTCCGGTTGAAGCCGGATAAGTAATGATCAATCTTACTTTTTTCTCAGGATCTATGATCAGCAGTGAACGGACGGTGGCCGTTGCTGAAGCATTCGGATGAATAAAATCATACAGTTCCGAGATCTTTCTGTCTTTATCTGCAATAATGGGAAACTGCACATTCGTACCCTGAGTTTCATTGATATCTTTTATCCAGTTTTGGTGGTCTTCTACTTCATCCACACTCAGTGCAATTACTTTTGTATCTCTTTTATCAAATTCGGATTTCAGTTTTGAGGTCAGCCCTAATTCGGTGGTACACACCGGAGTATAATCTGCAGGATGTGAGAACAAAATCCCCCAGGAATCTCCCAGGTAACTGTAAAAATCTATATCCCCCGCAGTGGAAACTGCCTGAAAGTTGGGTGCCGTATCTCCTAGTTTTATTGACATTGTATTATCCTTTTATTAGTCTACAAATTTAGTAGACTTTTTGAAACTGGCAAAATTTTTGTAGAAAATTTTATATATTTAACCTAAAATAAAAGAAGTTGATGCAGAAAAATGGTTTAAACTATATTGATCTTGTCTATAAAGTTTTGGAAAACTGGTATGTAAAATTTGCGGAACTTACCCCAAAATTAATTGTAGGGGTCTTGGTTTTCTCTTTCTTCCTTATAACGAGTAAATATCTAAGCCAGGTTGCAGTAAAGTTATTTCACAATCTCTTTCCTAAAAGCAAACAGAGTGAGTCTGTAGTTACTTTAATTTCTATATTCAGGTTCCTGATCATGCTGATGGGAACGTTCATTGCTCTGGAAATTATGGGTTTCAGCGGCTTCCTTTGGAAATTTATCGGAAGTCTGGGAGTTGCCGGGGTTATTGCCGGGGTGGCATTAAAGGATCTTGTATCCAGCATATTTTCAGGAATGCTTATCGGCATCGACAAAGCTTTCAAAGTGGGAGATTATGTCACCATAGGCTCAAATTCCGGAACCGTACAGGAAATTGGCTTTCTTACGACAAAAATAATTACTGATGACGGGAAAAAGGTGTATATCCCCAATCAGGTTATTTTCAGTGCCCCTTTTTCCAATATTACAGCTTCACCTCAAAGAAGAATTATTTTAAATTTTGAAATTCCTGCAGATCAGGATATCAATAAGGCTCAAAAGGGAATTCTGGAAGAGATCAAGAAAATGGAAAATACTGACAGGCCGGACGCCATAGAAGTATTGCTTACGGATCTGAAACAGGGGGCTTTCAATATCCAGGTGAAATTCTGGATCACCATCGGAGGTAACATGACTCATATAAAAAGCGACGCCTTTATGAAGATTAAACAAAGGCTTGATAATGACGGCATTCAGCTTGAAACCCCAACCAGCATAAGCATCACCAACGAGGAGAACAATACAGCCGGTAATCAGGATAAATAAAACAAACCCACTTCCATAAGTGGGTTTTTATTGTAGTTATTTTTTATCCTTAGTTTTTAGATCAACATTCTCTTTTTCCTTTGGAATGGCAGCAACAGAATCGTCTTCTATTTTCATTTCTCCCAATACATAATCATGATTTGGAGGATTAGATGTATCTGTTTCCGAAACTACCACTCCAGTTGTTGTATAGCAACTTTCATCCTTAGGTTTTGAACAACCTGTCAAAAATAAAATGAAAGAGAATATTGCTAAAGGAATCCCGGAGCTTTGAAATCCAGATGGAACATACTTGAAGAACTTGTTTTTCAATTGCTCAGATTGATCCTTTTTCCTGTTTAACTGATGATTATAAAATCTTCCACAGATATTTTCACTTTGCTTTTCTTCAATGATCTCTTGAATTTCCTGAGGTTGTTTTTGAGTGAAATCAATAACACATTTATTACAAACGGAACAAAATCTCCCCTTTTCCCGAGGAGACATCAGTTCCCAGTTTTCAGAGCAGGGATTTGGGATGCACAGGTTTCTCATATTATTTAAGAATAAATTTAACCTCAAAAGTTTTTATAGCACTTTAGTTTATATAAGCTACTTATTAAATGTGCAATGAAGAGCGCATAAGTCTTTGAAAATCTTTATTGTCTTTCCATGTGATCTTGATTTTTTCAACCTATTAAGCTTTAAAATAACTTATGTGTTTAAAGTGTCTGAAATAAAAACTTTTGTCATTTTTGTGGTTAAAAAGAAAAAACCGTTCCAAAAATGAAACGGTTTTAAATTTTATATGAAAATCTTAGTCTTAAGCTAAAACTTCTTTTACTTTGTTGGCTGCCTCTTCTAAAGTAATTGCAGAGTGAACCGGAAGGCCGGACTCATCAATTAACTTCTTAGCTTCAACAGCATTGGTTCCCTGTAGTCTTACGATCAACGGAACCGGAAGGCTGCCCATAGCTTTGTAAGCATCCACAACTCCCTGAGCCACTCTGTCGCATCTTACGATACCTCCGAAAATGTTGATCAGGATCGCTTTTACGTTCGGATCTCTTAAAATGATCCCGAAAGCAGTTTGTACTCTCTGGGCATCTGCTGTACCTCCCACATCAAGGAAGTTAGCAGGATTACCACCGGATAATTTGATGATATCCATGGTTGCCATTGCAAGACCGGCTCCGTTCACCATACAGGCAACATTTCCGTCCAGTTTCACGAAGTTAAGGCCTGCTTCACCTGCTTCCACATCCATCGGGTCTTCTTCTCTCGTATCTCTAAGTTCAGCTAAATCCTTGTGACGGAATAAAGAGTTGTCATCTAAAGTTACTTTAGCGTCTACCGCGATAATTTTGTTATCAGAAGTTTTCAATACCGGGTTGATCTCAAATAAAGAAGCATCAATTCCTGTATAAGCGTTATATAGACTCGTGATGAATTTTGTAAATTCTTTGAAAGCATTTCCTTCAAGACCTAGGTTGAAAGCAATTTTTCTAGCTTGGAAACCCTGTAATCCCAAAGCAGGATCAATGATCTCTTTGTGGATCAAATGAGGAGTAACTTCAGCCACATGCTCAATATCCATTCCACCTTCTGTAGAATATACTACTGTATTTTTACCTTCGGCTCTATCTAAAAGAATAGACACATAGAATTCTTTAGTTTCAGATTCTCCCGGATAATATACATCCTCAGCAACCAAAACAGAGTGTACTTTTTTACCTTCAGCAGAAGTTTGCGGAGTGATCAGCTGCATTCCGATGATGTTTTGTGCATTTTCTTTAAGTTTATCCATATTTGGAGAAAACTTTACACCACCACCTTTACCACGTCCACCTGCATGGATCTGTGCTTTTACTACCCAGCCCTGAGCTCCGGTTTCAGCAGTCAGTTTTTCAGCAGCTGCTACGGCTTCGTCTACATTATTCGCTACGAAACCACGTTGTATGGCTACTCCGTACTTTGATAAAATCTCTTTTGATTGATACTCGTGAAGATTCATATTATTTTTATTATTTTATTTTAAAATTTAAAGGTTGACAAATTTACTAAAAAGACGCGGAAGTTCAAGTTTATTGACTTAAAAATTAAAAGGGCCTTTCTATTTTTAAAAACATTTTTTTCAAACCATTAAGATTGCTGAAGATTTTAAGTTCGATTTAGCAAATATCGAAAACATTCAAAGCTTCATTTAACTTCGCGTATGAACATAATTTTTAATGGATTAAAGACCTTATACGGTTTATACCTACAATTTATTCTTGGCAAAATAAAGGATAAGCATTCCCCAGCTTAAGATCATCAGTAGTCCACCAAGCGGTGTAATCGGGCCCAGGAATTTCAGGTTCACTCCCCAGTAATCCTGGAAGCTCAGGAAATAGATACTTACGGAAAACAAAATGGTTCCTATGATCATCAGCCAGGAGATCCATTTTTCGGAGCCCGTTTCAAATCTCAGGATATATCCCGCGATGAGAAGAAAGAATGCGGCGTACATCTGATACCTCACACCTGTTTCAAAGCTTTCCAGCTTTTCCACGGATAATATTTTTTTAAACGCATGCGCACCGAAGGCTCCAAGAATTACGGATAATAAACCGTAAACAGCCCCCAAAATTAAAGTAATTGTTTTCATTTTATTCAAATTTCATTTTTAATGGCAATGCAAACCGGCTTAAGACATTTTCGCCTTTGTATTGTGCCGGAGGATATTTCTTTTTCATTGCATACAATGACAAAATTGATACTAAATTAAATTCCTGATCATTCCCTTTAGCCTGTATCTTTTTTAGAGATCCGTCCGTATCCAGAATAAAGGTTAATTTCGCTTCCAACATATCATCTCTTTCTACAAAATATGAAGTATCAAAAAAATTTGAAAAATCTTTTCTCATGAGTGCAATATTTTCTATATCAACATACATGTCTTTCTCTTCATCTTTGGTTAATTTGATGATATCATAGTTCTTATACCTCGGATCTTTCTGCAATTTCTGTACATTCACTGTAGAATCTTTAGGAGAAATGGGAAATTTCCTTCCAATAATCGGAGTTTCTTTTTCTACATTTTCCAGAAGATTTTCTAAATTCTCTATTTTAGTTTTCTGAAAAACCTGTCTTTTTGATTCGAATTGAGCAAAATCTTGATTGTATTTTTCATTGAGATTTAAATTCTCCCTGTATTTTCTCTTATCATATTTTTTTAAGAATTTATCATGATATACTTGGCAGCTATCATCATATTTACTGTAAATCTGATTTATTTCCTTTTTGATATTGATCTTATCTGTTTGAGCATAACCGCTTGCACTAAATATAATAGCAATAAGGAGTAAAAATATTTTTTTCATCAATTGGTCTTTGTTATCTTATTTATTTCTCAACCTGTTAAATTCATTTATAACCTCGTGATGGCTCACCGTTTTATCCTTAAAATAACTGACAAAATATTGCTTCTCCTCTTCCGTAGCTCTCATTTGGTTCAGAATATTCAGCAAGTGCATTTTCATATGGCCTTTCTGAATACCTGTTGTTACCAAAGAACGTAAGGCGGCAAAGTTCTGAGCTAGTCCGGAAACCGCCAGAATGCTCATCAGTTCCTGAGCAGAAGGTTTCCCAAGCAAAGCCAGAGAAAATTTTACCAGTGGATGCAGATTAGTTAAACCGCCTACAACCCCTACAGAGATCGGAAGATCAATCCAGAATCTGAAAATGCCGTTATCCGTTGTACAATGAGTTAAAGATCTGTATTGCCCATCCTTTGCAGCATACGCATGGGCACAGGCTTCCGTAGCCCTGAAATCATTACCGGTAGCGATCACCACGGCATCTACTCCGTTCATCACTCCTTTGTTATGGGTAGTGGCGCGGAAAGGTTCAATCTCTGCGATATTCACTGCCTGCCTGAACTTCCAGGCAAATTCTTCGGGAGAAATTCCGCTGTCGTCCTTCAGATCCTCCATATTGCAAGAAACTTCAGCTCTTACGATACAATCCGGGGTAAAATTGGAAAGGATATTCATCACGATCTGCAAAGATTCTTTCTCTTCATGCGTAAAGTCTTCATCTGCTGCCACCTCTTCTCTCAGCGTCCTTCCGAATTGCTCAAGACATGAGTTGATAAAATTAGCCCCCATGGAATCTACCGTATCAAAACTTGCTTTAAGCTGATAATAATGAGGCATTTCAGCCGTCTTATCGATCAGCCTGATATTCAGGATGCCCCCGCCACGCTTTCTCATGTTGGCCGTAATATCCTCCGTAGCCTCAAATAATTTTTTCTTCAGTTTAAAATTAAAGAAATGCTGAAGCTTGTGGGATTCCACATTGAATATAAAATGGGTATGGCCTAATTTTTTAGTATTGATAATGGTGGTTTTAAACCCTCCTTTATCGATCCAGAATTTTGCTGCTTTAGAAGCTGCTGCGACAACAGAACTTTCTTCTACAGCCATGGGAAGTGCCAGTAATTTTCCGTCGATCAGAAAATTCGGGGCAATCCCGTACGGCATATAAAAATTGGAAATCGTATTTTCAGAAAACTCTTCATGAAGTTTCTGAAGTTCAGCATTGTCATTCCAGTATTGTTTTAATATATTTTGATATTCCTGATCTCCTTCAAGATATTCATTAACGAGCCAGTCGATTTTTCCCTGTTTGGTAAGTTTGGAAAAACCTTCAATTGGTTGATGATTCATATGGATATGTTTATTTTTTATATATCATATGCAATCGCAAATTCGCAATTTCATAGTATAACTTTAATGAACCGTAAATATAATGATTTTGAAGCGTTATTCTGTTGATAACTTTCTTTAAAAAAAGTGATTTTTCTCAATTTTTGAAATTATTTTTGGATTAAAATCCGAATAAAACATTTATGAGAAAAATATTTTACAGCTTACTTGTTTTAGCAATTATTTCAGGCTGTAATAAAGCTAAAAACTCCGCCCGCTTTTTACCGAAACCTGATCAATATGAACATTCAATTACAGAAAATGTTTTAAAGATCAACAAAGATAAAAATACGGTCAAGGAAAGATTTTCCGCTCCTGAAGGTTATGAATGGATCGAAGAAAAGCCGGATTCTTTCGGATATTTTATTGAGAATTTCAAATTAAAACCTTACGGAAGCAGGATTTTAAAATATGACACAACCCCGATTTCTACACAGACTCTTCATGAAGCCGTTTTTGATATTGATACCGGAAATAAAGATCTGCAGCAATGTGCAGATGCCGTTATCCGTCTAAGAGCCGAATATTTGTATAAAACTAAAAAGTATGATGAGATCGGCTTTCATTTTACCAGTGGAGACCTGGTCAGGTGGAATGATTATAAGAATGGAATCAGGGCTTTTGTTACCGGTAATTCTGTAAGTCTAAGAAAAGCTGCAGATTTTGAGGATTCTTACCGGAATTTCAGGAATTATTTAGACCTGATCTTCAATTATGCAGGAACCATTTCGCTGAATAAAGAAACAAAACCGGTCACTAAAAATACGGACTTAAAAACCGGGGATATCCTGATTACTCCCGGAAGTCCCGGACATGTCGTTTTTATTGCCGGGGTATGTAAAGATAAAGAAGGTAAAAGGTTGTTCCTGTTAGGAGAAGGGTTTACACCGGCCCAATCAATTCACATTATTTCTAATCCCTTTGAGCCGGGCATTACTCCCTGGTATAGTTTGGATGTGGGCGATATTGAAACAAAAACCGCACGATACATTTTTCAGCCTACCAATTTTAGACGTTTTTAATCATTGATATTCAAAACTATTATAAAGTTCTGCCGTTATCTGAACTTGTTTTTGTAAATTTGTGTTCGAAATTTTTATTAGATGAAAGAAAGTGCTGTAAAGAAAATTGCAGTTTTTACTTCAGGGGGGGATGCTCCGGGTATGAATGCAGCATTAAGAGCGGTAGTGAGAACCGCAAATTACTATAAAATAGAATGTTACGGAGTAAGAGAGGGATATAACGGCCTTATTCATGATGATTTCCTGAAAATGGGCCCCCGTTCCGTAAAAAATATAATCAATCAGGGCGGAACTATTCTGAAATCTGCCAGATCCATGGAATTCAAAACCAAAGAAGGACGTCAGAAAGCATATGATAACTGTGTAAAGCACGGAATCGATGCTTTGGTTTGCATCGGCGGAGACGGAACTTTTACGGGAGCAAAAATCTTTAATGAGGAATACGGCATCAGGGTAATTGGTGTTCCGGGAACTATTGACAATGATATTTTCGGTACTGATAATACTATTGGCTATGATACGGCCTTAAATACCGCTATGGAAGCTATTGACAAGATCCGTGACACGGCAACTTCCCACAACAGGGTTTTCTTTGTTGAAGTAATGGGGCGTGACGCAGGATTCATTGCTTTAAACAGCGGACTCGCAACCGGAGCCCTGGATATTCTGATCCCTGAAAAAAAAGACAGTATGTCTGACCTGTTCGCCAATTTCAGAAAAGCGGAAAAAACAGGAAAAGCTTCAAGTGTGGTAGTAGTAGCAGAAGGAGAAAAACTTGGGAATATATATGATCTTGCCAAAGAAACCAAGGCAGAATTTCCGGAGTACGACATCCGTGTGGCCATTTTAGGACACATTCAGAGAGGTGGCTCTCCAAGCTGTGCAGACAGGGTGCTGGCAAGCAGGCTGGGTTATGGAGCCGTAATAGGACTGATGGAAGGAAAAACCAATGTAATGGCGGGAATGCGTTCCAACGCCTTGGTATATACCCCAATTGAAGAAGCCATTAAAAAACATAACGAGATCAATAAAGACCTTTTACTGATTTCAGAAATTTTAGCAATCTAAATTTATTTTTTATAAACAAAAACAAACTATTATGTCAACAATTAAAGTAGGTATCAACGGGTTTGGTAGAATCGGACGTCTTGTTTTCAGAGCAATGACTGAAAGAGATAACATTGAAGTTGTAGGGATCAATGACCTGATCAATGCAGAATACATGGCTTACATGTTAAAATATGATTCTGTACACGGTATTTTCCCGGGTGAGGTATCTGTAGAAGGTAACGACCTTGTGGTAAACGGTAAAAAGATCAGAGTAACTGCTGAGAAAGACCCCAACAATCTGAAGTGGAATGAAGTAGGTGCCGAGTACATCGTAGAATCTACAGGTCTATTTTTAGATAAGGAAAGTGCTGCAGGACACCTGAATGCCGGTGCCAAAAAAGTAATTCTTTCTGCTCCTTCTAAAGATGATACTCCTATGTTTGTTATGGGAGTAAACCACACAGAACTTACAGATGATATCAAGATTTTGTCAAATGCGTCTTGTACTACGAACTGTTTAGCTCCTTTAGCTAAAGTTATTCATGATAACTTCGGGATCGTTGAAGGTTTAATGACAACCGTTCACGCCACTACAGCTACTCAAAAAACGGTAGACGGTCCTTCAATGAAAGACTGGAGAGGAGGAAGAGCAGCCCTGAACAATATCATCCCTTCTTCTACAGGTGCTGCTAAAGCAGTAGGAAAAGTAATTCCTTCATTAAACGGAAAGTTGACTGGTATGTCTTTCAGAGTACCTACAGTGGATGTTTCCGTAGTTGACCTTACGGTAAGATTAGAGAAAGCTACTTCTTACGAAGAGATCTGTGCTGCCCTTAAAAAGGCTTCTGAAGGAGAATTGAAAGGTATTTTAGGGTATACTGAAGATGCTGTGGTTTCTCAGGATTTCGTAGGAGATAAGAGAACTTCTATTTTCGACAAAGATGCGGGGATCATGCTTTCTCCTAACTTTGTAAAACTTGTTTCATGGTATGACAATGAAATGGGATACTCTAATAAGTTAGCTGATATGCTTGTGCATGCTGCTTCTTTATAATAAGCAACAAACAATTAACAGAATAATAAAACCTTCCGGGAATTCCGGAAGGTTTTTTACATCTCCCTTAAAAAAGTAAAAAAATGCCTCCCAAAGTTTGAGAGGCTTTCAGTTTATCATTTCAAACAGCTAATAAAAAATTATAAACTTATTCTATTTCCTTTCTAATAATTAGAATAACATTTTGCTTTTTGAGCCTATTTCTATAAAACAGCTATTCATGTAAAAATAAATTTCATAAATTGAGTTTTCACAGTTATTAGCTACTACAAATTTTGGAATTTTATTAAAATAAAAAAATCGCCCTTTTGTAGTATTTTCTCAGGAAATTTTAATTATTTTTAGTTCAAAACTAAATCCGATGGGAAATTCAGAGAAAAAGCATCCTCTAATTGAAGTTTGGAATTCATACCCCGGTATGACGAAGGAAGACAGAGAAATATTGAATAAACCTCCTATTGAACGCATTATCGGTGAGATGTTCGCCATCGGGAAATTCTATTATTATGCATTGAACCTTACCAATAGTACCCTCTCCCACCATCATGAGAATATCCTGAAACTTCATGGACTGAAAAAATACCCGGAAAATTTAAAAGAAGTTATTGATCTCACTCATCCTGATGATATCGGTTTTGTAATGAAAGCCGAGCAGATCGTTATTGAAAAAATGCTGGAAATAGGTCTGTCTCATCAATTATATCTGAAATCCAGCTATTGCTTCAGAATGAAAACAGCCAACGGTAATTATGAATTATTTCATCATCAGGCTATTCCTACCATGGAAGATGAAAACGGGCATCTGATACAATCCATCAACATCCATACAAATATCCATCATATTACCAAAGAAAACCCTTATACCGTCCTGGTTTCCGGAATAGGCCCCAGAAATGATTTCCACCAGGTAAAACTGGATAATTGCTTACCTGCTCACCCTCTTCCTGAAGGCCTTACCAAAAGAGAAACCGAAATCTTATCCCATATAGCCAAAGGCTATTCCGGAGCAGAGATCGCCCAGCTGCTGATCGTGTCTGAGCATACTATTCGCACCCATCGGAAAAATATTCTGCGGAAAACCAATTCAAGGAACAGCAAAGAACTTTTGAAAAAAGCTTTTGAATGGGGGCTTATTTAAATCCAAACTGATAAATCTCACCAGCAGATTCCGGCCTAAAACTTGTAATTTTATCCTCCATGGAACATATAACTCTACAGCCACGGTTTAAAGATTCACCTCATTTTAAAAATTTTTGGGAAAAAGGTAACGGAAAACAGCTTATCGAACTTTCCGGAGCAGAAGTCAGCTTTGATAATTTTGAGAAATTTGCCCATTACTATGATCACATAGATAATGCCGGTGATGAAGTGGTAAAAGAGGTTTATTTTACTAAAAAATTCCATGAAGCTTCAAAAGAGATCGAACACTACATCCGCAATGGAGTTACCGAGCAGGACAATGTTCCGGAAAGCATAAAAAAACTTTTCTTCCAAACACAAAGAAAACCTGAATGGCTGGACAAGGAACTGCTGAAAAACGGAGCTGAACTTTGCATGAGAAGCGGCCTGGATGCCCTGATTTCCTTAAGAGACTATTGCCTGATCGGAGGTTATGATTATGCTTACCTCAACAAACCGCTGATCGCAACGGAAGCTCTAAAAAAAGGAGCTGTAAAGCGTCTTTCTGAAACACTGGATTTTTGGGTAAACGCTACCCGGTATGATGCACTGGAGATTCATGCCAAAGGATATGAATTTGCCATTAAAACCCGCCTCATCCACTCCTACGCCAGGCTTTCCATTAAGAAACATTATAAAAACTGGGATTCTGAAAACTGGGGCGAACCTATTAATTCATGGGATATGATGGCCACTTATATAGGATTTAGCCTGGTTTTCCTTCATAGCCTGCTCAAACTGGGAAATACTTTCACAGTACAGGAAGAGCAGGGCGTTTTTCACCTTTGGAAGTATGTTGGGTATTTGTTAGGTATCCCCGAAGCTTTATTGTCCGATAACAAAAAACAGGCCACGGAATACTTTTATTTATGGACCTCTGTTCAGCCTCCATCGGATCAGGATTCTGTTTTACTGGCTCATTCCCTGCTGAATGAATCATTGGAAAACCCGATATTGAAATTTCAGTTCCAGAGAAAAAATTTACGCTATTTGCACATCTGCTGCACATGGTTCTTACTGGACGATGATGCCTGTAAAAGACTGCAGATTCCCGATGTCTCCAACAAAAACGGTTTTCCTAAAACCAAAAGGCTTTTCAATACAATATACAATACAATAGTAAGCCGGGAAGCCAGAATAAAGGCTGGAAATAAAAGGCACTTAAAGGTTCTGGAAGATTATTTGAACGTGACAAAAGGGTCTAATTTTCATTAAATTTCAAATTAATAATATTAGTTTTTGATATTTAATTTCCTTATTTTTGAGAAAATTATTTAACAGAGATGAGCAACATTGACGATAAGAAAAAAGCACTCGCACTGGTGCTTGACAAATTAGATAAAACCTACGGAAAAGGGACGGTAATGACTTTGGGAGATGATTCCGTAGACCATACCATTGAGGTTATTCCTTCCGGATCTTTAGGATTAGACATCGCATTAGGAGTTGGAGGATATCCGAGAGGAAGGATCATTGAAATTTATGGTCCTGAATCTTCAGGAAAAACAACTTTAACACTTCACGCGATTGCCGAAGCTCAAAAAGCAGGAGGAATTGCAGCATTCATTGATGCGGAACATGCTTTCGACAGAACCTATGCTTCAAAGCTTGGAATTGATCTGGAAAACCTGATCATCTCCCAGCCGGATAACGGGGAGCAGGCCCTGGAAATTGCCGATAACCTTATCCGTTCCGGAGCGATCGACATTGTGGTTATTGACTCCGTAGCGGCACTTACCCCGAAAGCTGAGATCGAAGGCGAAATGGGAGATTCCAAAATGGGCCTTCATGCAAGGCTGATGTCTCAGGCATTGAGAAAACTGACAGCTACAATCTCCAGAACAAAATGTACCGTGATCTTCATCAACCAGCTGAGAGAAAAGATTGGGGTAATGTTCGGAAACCCTGAAACAACTACCGGAGGTAATGCTCTAAAGTTCTACGCATCGGTAAGAATTGATATCAGAAAGGCAAGCGCACCGATCAAGCAGGGAGATGAAGCTATCGGAAGCCGCGTAAAAGTGAAAATTGTTAAAAACAAAGTAGCCCCGCCGTTCAAACAGGCTGAATTCGACATTATGTATGGAGAAGGGGTTTCCAAAACAGGGGAAATTCTTGATCAGGCTGTAGAATTAGGAATTGTGAAGAAAAGCGGTTCATGGTTCAGCTATGAAGATACGAAACTAGGCCAGGGACGTGATGCCGTAAAAGATGTTTTAAAAGACAATCCTGAACTTGCCGAAGAGCTTGAAAATAAAATTAAAGAGCATCTAAAAGGCTGATTAATTATAAAATAAATAACAATAAAGGCGGTCAGTTGACCGCCTTTATGTTATTGAACCATATTACAGAGTGCTACTCTATACTTTCGTTATCTTTTTTACGCCACTCCAGCATAGCATAAATGAGCAGCACAACCAGAAGTCCCATCTGGACAAAAAAGTATTTATCCTCTTTATCAAACGCCTGAATCACACCCAATATCAGTAAAAAAATATATAGTACCAGATCATTTTTCTTATTTCCCCTCCAGGCCAGAAAAGCAAAGACGGCAAGTGTGATAAAATAAATAATCTGGAAGATTAAATACGCCTGATCACCTTTAATAAATACCGGTGCGAGAAATAGTATCCCCAATAAGACAATATATATATAATTGAATTTCATAATTTAGATTTAAGGTGTTCCTCCGGCATGAACGCAATCATGATAATCTTCATCCGCATCCGAATTACAGGCGATCATTACCGCAGTAGCTGCCGCAGCTCCAATAACCGTACTGGCTCCAAAGGATACAAATCCGCTGACTGCTGCAAAGCTCATTGTAATGGCGTAATTCCTCATACATCTGTTAGATGCTTTTACATAATTGGCATGACAGTTGGCTTTTGACATTATTCCTGATTCTTCATGATACCCGATTTGAGAATCGATTTCAGCAGTGATGAGCCTTGCCCTGTCTTCTTCATTATACGAGGAATAGAAATCCTTATTGCTCTTTATAAATGCCTCCGTATGCAAGCTCAGTTCCTTATATAAGGAGACCAGCTCTTCTGCATGGGTCACATTGGCATTTCTGTAAAGCTGTTCCAATTCTTCGTTGGTTTTCACATTTCCTAAGCCAGCCTGGATCGCAGAATAATTAATATTCACTTCTTCATCCAGAAGGGTTTTGATTTCGGCATCAATAGCCAGCTGATTAGCTACAAACCCCTTTAATGTATGGGATTCGGAAGCTGATCTCCCAGCAGTTGAGCTGCTGTTAATTTCTGTTTTCATCATTTGTGGATCGCTCTGTGAAGATAATTCTTCATTAGTGCAAGACTGAAAGATCATGAACAGGGATACCCCTGCTATGAATAGTTTTTTTTTCATTTGTTTTGTTTTTTACGTGTTAACAATCCAAAACTATAAAAACTAATATTCCCTAAAGATAGAATTTTAATGCATATTTATTGTAATTTTCTTGTACACTAATTGTACAAATTGTACTTTTAACTGCACATTTAGTAAAAACGCAGACATGCAAAAAGAGAAACTACGCTCCATAAGAAAGAAGAAAGGATATACGCAGCAGCAAATTGCCGATGTGATTGCTACAGATGTATCCAATTATAGCAGAAAAGAAAGCGGCGACGTCAGGATCATTAAAGAGGAATGGGAAAAGATTGCTAATTTTCTGGAAATTCCCATGGAAGAAATATATGAGGATGAGGAGGCACAAATTGTTGTCAATAATGATCATCCTGTATTTAATGACAGTTCAGCATCGGGTGTCTATCAATACAACAATACTTCTATTCCTTTTTCCATTGTTGAAAACCTTCAGGAGTATATTTCTTTATTAAAAGAAGAAATAAAGGATCTTCAGGAGGAAATAAGATCCCTGAAAAGTAAGAAATAACCCTTATAACTCTTCCAAAGGATCCCAGAAAAGCTTTTTAAAATTTTTGATCCTGAAATTTTCAATCACAATCCCTTCTGCTTCCAGTTTCGGCCGAAATTCCGGAACTGATAAAGTCCCGGAGCCAGAAATCACACGGTGGGCGGGAACATCTTTCGGGCATCCGCCCATAGCCTTCCCTACATGACGGGAATGATTGGGATATCCTACCGCTTTTGCAATGGCACCATAAGTAGAAACACGGCCTTTCGGGATAAGCCTTGTCACTTCATATACCTGCTGTTTAAAAATTTCGTCCATACATCTAAGTTAGCTTTTTAGGGAGAGATATCAAAATGTTTTGCATCATTTTTGGACTCTGCTTTAACTACTTGCATCTTTCTCATTAAAATATAAAGTTATGAAAAAATCCTTCTTCCGCTTATTGAATACTATCAATAAAGCAGTGCTGCCAAAACTCAGCAATAAAGATCCTAATACATTAACCAAAATTCAGAAAGGGATCCTGGCTTACCGATATTTTGTCCTGATTAATTCTTTGGATTAGTCTATCGCTGATTTAGCAGATTACGCAGATTTTTAATTCTAACTAAAAAACGTCAGAAAATCTGGAACATCTATAAGTGAAGCATAGCTTTATTTTCATTTCTCATCATGTTTGATATAAAGAACATTTAAATTTTATAAATCTCCGAAAACCATCCGAAGTTCCATAAAAAAACGCCTCAGAATAACACTGAAGCGTTTGTATAATTCGCTAAACCTGCGATAAATTTATATTTTAAGCATTTTCCAAAATGTAAGAGAACATCAGTGGTGCACAGATCGTGGCATCACTCTCAACGATAAATTTCGGTGTAGTGATATCCAGCTTACCCCATGTGATCTTCTCATTCGGAACTGCCCCTGAATAGGATCCGTAAGAAGTCGTAGAATCCGAGATCTGGCAGAAATAAGACCAGAACGGGATATCATGCATTTCCATATCCTGATACAGCATCGGTACTACACAGATCGGGAAATCACCTGCAATACCCCCTCCGATCTGGAAAAAGCCCACTCCTTTCCCGGCACAGTTTTTAGTATACCAGTCTGCAAGATAGGTCATGTATTCAATTCCTGATTTCATGGTGGTTGCTTTCAGCTCTCCTTTGATGCAGTAAGAAGCAAAAATATTTCCCATAGTAGAATCTTCCCATCCCGGAACTACGATCGGAAGGTTTTTCTCCGCCGCAGCGATCATCCATGAGTTTTCTCTCGGAATCTCATAATATTGCTCCAAAACTCCGGAAAGGATCATTTTATACATATATTCATGCGGGAAGTATCTTTCACCCTTTGCTTCTGCGTCTTTCCAGATATCAACAATATGCTTCTGTAACCTTCTGAAGGCTTCTTCTTCAGGAATACAGGTATCAGTTACTCTGTTTAAACCTCTTTCTAAAAGATCCCATTCTTCCTGCGGAGTAAGATCTCTGTAATGAGGTACTCTTTCATAATGAGAATGCGCTACCAGATTCATAAGGTCCTCCTCCAGGTTGGCCCCTGTACAGGAAATAAAGTCTACTTTCCCCTGACGGATCATTTCAGCAAGAATTTTTCCAAGCTCTGCCGTTGACATTGCACCAGCCAGGGTGATCATCATTTTTCCGCCGTCTTTCAGGTGAGCAACATATCCTTTGGAAGCATCTACCAATGCTGCTGCATTAAAGTGCAGATAATATTTTTCTATGAATTCAGTAATCGGTTTATTCATTATTTTTTGATTTTTGCAAAGATAAAATTTAAAAACGGAATGTGGCAGCTGCTCCTAAAGAAACTCTGCTTAATCCCTCTTTTTCGTCTCCGAACTCTACAGTAGTCCCATTAAATTTCATTTCAGTAAGTGTCCCTGCCGTAAATCCTAATTTAGGCCCGATGAAAAAGTTTTTGGATACTGCATACTGATAAGCTATATTAGCTTCCATCCCTAAATTTGAGCCTGTTCCTTTTACCGTCCCTGTTTTTGTGGTATAAGTAATGACCCCTAATGCCAGATCATAAAACAGCTTATGCTTTGTTTCCTGATTAAAATTTGAATACATAAAAGCAGGTCCAAAGAAAGAAATATGATCTTTTGTGTTCACTGTTTCCGCCATCAGTTGCCCATTCAGATCCTGAACGGTAATTCTTCCGTCACTTGAGGCACTGTAATTGGAATATTTCAGACCAAGTCCGATATTGCTTTTCAGATGGTAATAAGCAGAGATATCAAAATTCACTCCGCTTTTTAATCCTTTGATATACTCTTTAGTCTCATTAGAGATCCCGGACGGTGTTTTAGCAGTTCTCCAGGCATATCCAACTGACGGAATGATTGAAAATTTCTGTTGTGCAGAAAATGTAATAGAAACAGCAAATGTTCCCAGAAATAATAGTTTTCTTATCATGGTTTAAAATTTTGGGCAAAAATAGCCATTTTATCTGAGAAGAGGATTAAAATTTGAAACGTCTGTTTTCCTTTTTTTCCGAGAGTTTCTTTTTGGTATCCAGCCTGTTCTGCTTCTGGGTTTTTGACGGTTGGGTAGCCAGCCTTTTCTTTGGAATAATCAGGGCTTTGTTTACGATATCCAGGATCTTTTCAATAGCCTTATTTTTATTCATCAGTTGTGTCCTGTTTTCGGAAACAGTCAGGAACAAAAAACCTTCGGCATTGATCCTGTTCTTTAATTTGTTCTGAATTAAATTTTTCTCATCTTCATTAAAAAATTCTGAGCCAGCAATATTCCACATTACAGTAACAGAGGTTTCCACTTTATTTACGTTTTGCCCTCCTGCCCCGCTGCTTCGGGAAGTTTTAAAGTTTAGTTCTTTTGAGAAGTTTTTCATTTTAATGAATTCAAAATTCTGTATCAATAAGGCCGAGCAATTCTCTTCTGCTCACTTTTCCGTTGGGAGTCCTCGGGATTCTTTCAATAAATAGAATTTCTTTTGGCTTATAAATTTTTTTTTCAAATGAGATTCCCGATATTTTTTCAATTATTTCCTCCGATCTCTCTCCTTCTATCACCAATATCAATTTCTGACCCAAAATCTCATCTTTTACCCCTAAAAACACAGCTTCATTCGGGATTTCCTTTTTTATTGAAGCTTCCAGCATTTCCGGGAATATTTTGACTCCCCCGGAATTGATTATATTGTCTATTCTCCCTAAAAATCTGAACCGGTTATCATTTTTAAGGTCAACTAAATCATTAGTCTGAAGGACATCGGCATTCACATCAGGGAAAAAAATTCTCAGACAGCCCCTTTCATCCTCAGATAAAGAGACATTCTTAAAGGCTGTGAAATCATCTTCCTGCCGGGGGGCCAACTGCTTTAATGCAATATGGGAAAGTGTTTCGGACATTCCATAAGTTTCATAAATGCACGTCGTCTGCCCTGAAATTCTTTTTTTCAGATTTTCCGATACTGCTGCACCACCAATAATGAGATTTCTGACCAGATGGATTTTATCCAATGAATTTTCTACCTGCAACGGGGTCATGGCACAGAAATCTATTTCCTCATCCAGATTTTCAAGTGGCTTTAAAGAAGGCTGTGCGATCATTAATCTTAATTTCCTCTCGATAGAGCGAACGATCATCATTTTTCCTGAAATATATTCTACGGGAAGACATAATAAGGCCGTATCTCCTTCTTTTAATCCCAGGAAATCACAGGTCATTATCGCAGAATTGATCATTCTTTTTTTCTCAATATCTAATATCTTCGGTGCTCCTGTGGAACCGGAAGTCTGAACCTTTACGCTGCCAGAATCCGAAAACCATTCTTCTAAAAATGTTTTGATTTTTTTTTCAAAATCTGTTTCAAATTCTAAATTATTAATATTGAGTTTATTGAAGTTTATAAGCATAATGAGCCTGAATAAAAAGTGGAGTAAATTTAAAAAAAAGTTTAAAAAGTTCTTGTAGATAAAGAAAAAAGCTTTAAATTTGCACCACTGAAACAAACAAAGACCCATGGTGTAGCGGTAACACTACTGATTTTGGTTCAGTCATCTGGGGTTCGAATCCCTGTGGGTCTACAAACCGTCCTTATTTAAGGATGGTTTTTTTATTTATATACACTTTCATCAGTTCTTATATGATAATAAACGGCAAAAGAAGATAAAAAAATAGGGCCTCTTACAATAAGAGGCCCTATCCATTAAAAACAGTACATCATTAATTAAGCTCGAACGCCGGGCCAGGATAGCCACAATGATCATAAGAATAGTTTACCGCATAAGCCAGATCCTGAATAAACTCCTGTGTCCCGTCTGCATGACTGGATGCAAAATAAACATTGACCTCACCACAAGGCGTATCGATTGTTACTGTCCACCACTGCTTTAATAAAGCAACCTTCTCTTTCTTCTGTTCATTTGGTTTTTCCTTTACTTCGGCAGAAACTTCTTTCTTTATTGTTGTGTCTTCTTTTGCGTCTGTTCCCTTAGCGAAAGAAAAGACTGACAAAGCTATAGCTCCTGCTACAAATAGTTTTTTCATGGTTTTTAAATTAAGTTGTATAAAATGTGTATATTTTTTAATTCTAGTCGAGGAAGACATTGATCTTCTTTATTTTCTCATCAATCTTCTTATTCAGATCATTCCCGTTCTGGTCCGTAACCTGAATATTATGATTGTTAAAACCGGTAGGGTCCTGCAAATAATGAGATCTCATCTTCAAAAACTGACCTTTTGATTTTAATTCAATAGCTCTTCCATAATCAATAGGTTCCATAACTGCATCTGATTTTTTGATATCAGTTGCATAAATCTCTATTGTTTTATTCTTATTGTAAACTTCAAGGATCAAGCCGGTAAGCCCTTTAAACCTAAACGGTCCATCCTGAATGGGTATGTCTCTCGCAAACCATGCGTAAAAGGTATCATGGGTATCAGTAATGGTTTTTGCTAACTGACATTTAAATCCTTTAATTTCTTTAGTTTCCTGCAATACTTCCCATTTCAGTTCAGGCTCTTCAAATTGATAGATATCTTTAGCAACAGGAAGACTGACAGATAATTTTTCTCTGATCTTATGAACACTTCCTCTTACTTTTGGAAATTTTGGCATCCCTGCTGTATTGCTGATGGTCCAGTTTTTCTTGTTACCTGTATTTTTATTTAATGCGTCATAAAAGTTTTTTGCATCTTTATTATAGTAAACAGACTCCTCCTTATTACAAAATAGGGTAAACTCCATCACGGCAGCATTTTTCCTGTTCGTACTATCCGATATCTGTTTCATTTCATAATTGATTTCCATTACAGCCTTTGCATTCTGAGCAGAAAACGAAATGAAACTGATGATAAAAATTAAAGTATAAATTAATTTTTGTTTCATATAATTTTACAATTAAACAAGGCGCCCTAAAAACCTCTTAATTCATTAATCAAGGAAGTCTAACAACTATATAAACCCCGATCATCACTAACAATATTTGTCTTTGGCAAAGCTATTTTAAAAAAAATTAAAAAAAAATAAGTCAAAAAAATATGACTACAAAAAAGCACAAAGGAATTGAATTTAATGCATAATAAATTTATCGTAAGGGCCTATCAGTCCTACTTTAAATGGGTAAAAAAAATTGAGAACTGGGTGAATTTTATTATGGAAAATTTTTACTTCCCATAAAAACAAATTTCATTAAAAAATGAAAAGCAATAAATGTTTTCCACCAGATGGAATAAAGAATTGATGAATTCTTCAGAAATTGTAATCTTGATAGCTACCGGATATCATCATGCAAATTCACTCCAAATAATTATCCGGAATCGGTATATTATTCTGTTTCATATAGCTGATAAGTTCATGGTATTTTCCTTCATAGTTATCTGCAGAGCACTGATGGGCAATGCCGCAAATATCTGAAGGCTTCACATCCAGAATATCAGAAATTTTCTTCAATGTTTCCAGGCTGATCTTCACCTTAGAGTTCTCAATATCAGAATAAGCTTTTTGAGAGATTCCCATTTCAAAAGCCATATACTCCTGTGTAAGATCCCTGCTTCTTCTGATTTTTCTGATATTTTGGCCACACACTTTCATAATATTGGTTTTAGTAGTTTTCGGTATAGTTTAGAAGGATATCTACTAGCCTCTAACAAAGTTAATAAATACCTTTGGCATAAGATTATACACATTACATGATATTTGTTTCATAACCGGATTATGCCTTAGAACATTATTCATAAGGCAGGATCAAAAGAAAGGCAAATGTCATCCGTACAACACAATTGGATTATGGAGACGCAAAAATTTAATTATGACAATACCATTGTCAGAGCATTCTTGTATGCTACTATCATATTCGGGCTTATAGGGTTTCTTTTGGGCCTCACTGCGGCATTAATGCTTTTCTATCCTGAACTTCCTGAGTTCTTATTCGGAACAGATGATACTACTATTCAGAGTTTAAGAAGCGGTAATATTCAGGGGCTTATCAATACACAGGGAGCGATGGGATTCGGGAGAATAAGGATGCTGCATACGAGTGCCGTGATCTTCGCTTTTGTATGTAATTCATTCTTCTGTGGTGCTTATTACAGTATGCAAAGGTTATTAAAAACAAGAATGTACAGCGATACCTTATCCTGGCTTCATTTCTGGACATGGCAGATCATGATCATAAGTGTGGTGATCACATTCTTAATGGGTATCAATACTTCTAAGGAATATGCTGAGCATGAATGGCCAATCGATATCTTAATCGCATTCTCATGGATCATCTTCGGGATCAATATGTTCCTCACCATTGCCAAAAGAAGGGTAAGACACCTGTATGTGGCCATCTGGTTCTATATCGGAACCTGGATCGCCGTGGCAATGCTTCATATCTTCAATAACCTTGAGGTTCCCCTATCCTTCACAGGATGGAAATCATACTCTGTATATGCAGGAGTGAAAGATGCCATCGTACAATGGTGGTATGGACACAATGCAGTAGCTTTCGTATTAACAACACCAGTATTAGGTTTGATGTATTATTTCTTACCGAAAGCTGCTGACAGACCGGTATTCTCCTATAAACTGTCCATCATTCACTTCTGGTCGCTTATCTTCGTATATCTTTGGGCTGGTCCTCACCACCTTCAGTATACCTCGCTTCCTGCATGGGCTCAAGCAGTTGGAACAGGGTTCTCGATCATGCTTATCGCTCCGTCATGGGGAGGAATGCTAAACGGTCTTCTTACTTTAAGGGGAGCCTGGGATAAAGTAAGGGAAAATCCTATCTTAAAGTTCTTCGTAGTGGCTGTTACCTGCTATGGCATGGCGACATTTGAAGGACCGCTTTTAGCAACAAAATCTTTAAATAAGATCGGACATTATACCGATTGGGTAATAGGGCATGTACACATTGGTGCTCTCGGATGGAATGGTTTCATGGCGTTCGGAATTGTGTATTATCTGATCCCCGTGATGTGGAGAACTAAACTTTGGTCTGTAAAATTAGCTAACTGGCATTTCTGGTTAGGTACTTTGGGGATCATCTTCTATGCTGTTCCGATGTATATTTCAGGATTCACTCAGGGGTTAATGTGGAAGCAGTTCAATCCGGACGGAACCCTGGTATGGAAAAACTGGCTGGATACGGTAACCGCCATTCTTCCTTATTTCAAAATGAGATTCCTTGGAGGGTTATTCTATCTTTCGGGAGCTATCTTAATGGTGATCAATGTTTACAAAACAGTGAAGGCCGGTTCATTCCAGAAGGAAGTTCCCGCAGAAGCTCCTGCATTGGCTAATATCAGCAACCAGCGTAAAGAAGGGGAAGGCATACATCTCTGGCTGGAAAGAACTCCAAAACTGCTTTCCATTCTGGCTTTCGTAATTGTTTCAATTGGAGGACTTGTGGAAATCATCCCCACCCTTATGGTAAAAAGCAATCTTCCACAGATAACAGCAGTAAAACCATATACTCCTTTAGAATTGGAAGGTAGAGACCTTTATATCCGTGAAGGCTGTAATTCCTGCCACTCCCAGATGATAAGACCTTTCCGGGATGAAGTAGTACGGTTCGAGGGTAAAAACGGGCAGTATTCAAAAGCCGGAGAGTTTGTATATGACAGGCCATTTTTATGGGGATCTAAGAGAACGGGGCCGGATTTACAAAGAGAAGGTGGCAGAAATCCGGATTCATGGCACTTCAAGCATATGTACAATCCAAGGATTACTTCTGCAGGTTCCATCATGCCCCGTTTTCCGTGGCTGATCACCAATAAGCTGGACCGTACTAAAATGACAGATAAAATGAAACTGATGAAAAATTCATTTGACGTACCATATACCAAAGCTGAAATAGACTCTGCGGACCAATGGGCAAACGGCCAATCCGGAGCTATTGTGAAAAGAATTTACGCAGAGGCCACTGATGTGAAAGAACAGATGGAAAAAGAAAAAGCAGTTAAAGGATATTCATTTGTCCCACTGGAACAAAGAGAAATTGTAGCAATGATCGCCTACCTGCAAAGACTGGGCACAGATATCAAAACAACCAACATCCAAACTGCCAGCGCAGAATAACCATTTAATCAAAATGAAATGAAAACGAGAACCCCGGTTTCAGTATACATTATCGTCACCATAGGCCTGACCATCATGGCATTTGAAATGTTCAGTCAGGATGGAAATTATTTCTCTTCTCCCTACTTCTGGGTATTATTATTAATTACCACGATATTGCTTCTCATCATGAACTCCATCGGGGACCTGGTCGAAAATGAAAATTTCCACAGGCTCACAAATGATGAGAAAAAGCAATACCTAGAGGAGAAAAAAGTCCCTTATTTTCAGAAACTCTGGAATTCTGCCTTTAAGAAGCAGCCTGCAACTGAAGAAAAGGATCTTATCATCGATCACGGTTTTGATGGGATTACCGAGCTTGACAATTCTCTTCCGAAATGGTGGATCGGCTTATTCTGGTTCGGTTGTATATTCTGTACTGTATACATGATTGCTTTTGCATTCACAGATTATGCCCATCCGGACTCGGAATATGAGGCAGAAACCAAAGCCATGCTGGCTTCCATAGCCGAATTTGAAAAGAATTCGCCTGCCATTGATCTGGAAAATGCAAAGTACAGTGCCGATAACATTGCAGAAGGAGAGCAACTCTTCAAAACTAACTGTGTGACCTGTCACGCAGAAGGAGGAAAAGGAGGCATCGGACCCAATCTTACGGACGGGTACTGGATCAACATCAAAGAAAAAAGCCTGTTTAAAAATGTTTTTTGGATGCTTGAAAACGGCTCTCCCAACAACCCAACGATGAGGCCTTTTATTAAGGAAGGAACAATAACGGGAAGGGATGCTGAGAAAATTGCAGCCTATGTGTATCACATCAATCAGGAAATCGTTCCTGTTACACAAGCTAAAGGAGGTGCAGCTCCACAAGGGAAGCCCATACAATGGGAAAGTGTAACTGAATAATAGACCATATTATGCTTCCTTTAAAAAATTGACTAATATTTGAAATTTTCATTTTTTGCAAAACCTTTTTATACAGAAAAATGATCAATAAAGGAGGTTTGTGTACAAAAAATAAATCCGGACTTTGGCTGTTTTCATCAACTATTCACTTGACTTTATTAAAAATTCCATAATAGACAGCCAAAGCGGGATTTTTGTATTTGGAACGGATAACTTTTAAATTCGTTTTTTAAATGTATCTATAACACTATTTACTTGATCAATCTACGGCAGAAATTTAAATACCTCCTTCTCCTTGTAAAGCTGCAAGAACCACTGTCTCAATTATGATCTATATCAATTATTTCATTATACTGGTATTTTTCAATGTGGAATTCACAAAGGTTTATACTTATAAAAAAGGGTATAGAATCCCTTCTTGCAGTCATGCGAAATGGAGTGATGCGAAGTTGTATGAGAAGAGTCAAAGACATTCAAAAAGATGGCAGGGAATTAATTCGTAAAAAATTGTTTTGGAAGACAAAACCGAACTCGAACAGACCAGACTGATACAACAACTCGAAAATAAAAACAAGCAAACTATTTCCAACTCATGAAAAAAAATATTCACTGCCAAAGATTTAAAAACTTCTTTAAAAAAAACGCGTCCACTCTGTAAATATAAAAACCTCACAAAATATGAGGCTTTTTATCTATTGTACACAAAGGAAGACATTCACATCAATGTGTAAAGGCATTATTTTCTAAACAATTTTATTACAAAATTGTATATTTTCAAGCCCAAATATATATAACAAAATTGTATTATAAAAAACAATATAATATACAAAGGAAATGTAATAATAAATACAAATAATGATTTTAACCCAGTAACCTTTTCATCATTTAGCGTAGAAGATGTCCATCCTAAAGCATTAAAAATAAAGCCAATAATAAACATGGGTATTAAAATTCCAATAGTAGAACCTTTAACAATATTTACTATTTCTTTTACATTTAGGTTCAAGTTATTTAGTTTCATTTTTTATTTATTTTTTATCTTGTCTTTTACGTCGTTAATTTTCTCCTGAATATAGTTTTGAACAAATGTCCCAACCATTCCCGCAGTATTTACAGCCCCTTGTATAGCTTCTCCTGCATTTATTTCCACACCTACGTGAACTGCTTTGAATATTTTTATTTCACCTCCTATTTTAAAATCTGATAAATCCAAAGAAATATCTCCGCTTGTAATCTTTCCTTCAACTTTCCCTCCTTCAGCACTACCATTAAAAGCAGGCTTACCATCCTTAATAGTTGCTTCTCCTTCCAGTGAAATTGCGGCTGCACTCCCCTCCACTTTAGCCTTTTTTAGTCCTAAAGATCCTTCTACAGCTAATCCTTCAGCTTTAATGTTAGCAGAGGGCTTTTTTACACTTACAGATCCTTCAACTTTAGCAACAGCTCCTCCTAAATGCCCTTTTAGTGGGCCCAAAGTAAATCCCACATCTCCTCCCAAAGCTCCAAGTTTTGGTTTAATCGAAAACGTATGATTAAAAACATTACTGAAGTTTTTCTTTGCTTCTGCAGCATAGTTTTGAACTTTTTTATCAGAAACAGCTCTTAACCTAGCGTCTTGCTTTTTATTTAAATCATTTGCATTTTCAAGCCCCTCTATTTCTCTTCCATGAACAGGTTGATTAGATGAAAATTGATATGGAGTATAATCTTCATATTTTTCTGAAAGTGGATCTATGTTAAAAAACCTTCCAACATCAGGCATATAATTCCTCCATTTAAAACTGTACCAGCCTGTCTCCTGTAATTCCTGCCCTTGATATTTATACTGATATGCTGGATTCCCCGCAAGTTGGTTGTATCCCTCATGCTTCAACCCAAATGGATAATAATTATTCTCTTCAATGATCTCTGTTCCCGAGCTACCACCCATATAGCTCAGCCTTACATTTCCTAAATGGTCTGTATAATTGTAAATATACTTATTATTTTCAAAATTATAATACCCTTCTGCTGTCGGAATGAATTTTAGTACATTATTCTCATACTGGAAGCCTCCTAAATAGTCTGTGGTCTTAGAGCCTAAGATCTTTCTAACCTTAACGCCGTCTGCCCTGTAGGTATAGGTGGTATTTCCCTGTAAAGCTGTAACCTGCTTAGGTAAATTCAGATAGTTGTAGGTAATGGAAATTCCTTTATCCGGCTGGGTGGTCATATTTCCGTTGAGATCATAGCCTATGGCTGTTCCCGTAATTCCTGAGGCCAGTGGGTATCCGCTCAAGGCATTCCCTGTCCCTTTTTCTTTAAGGTAGGATAAGATGTTGCTCTGCTCACTGTTTCCATAGAAATACTCCAGATCATCCATAACTTCAGGGGCGGTATAGCCCGGAAGCTGTTTTCCTCTTCTGAGCAGGGTCTTGATATTCCCGTTCAGATCATAGGTTAATTGCTCATAGTATTCTCCTCTGTCCAGATTCATGGCATCCCAGAAACGGCCTTCTTTCAACCTGTTCAGTGGATCGTATTGATAGGAATAATTCCTTAACACGGCATCGGTTTGGGAGGTCCAGGATACCTGGGATATATTTCCGTTGTACTTAGCGGTACCGCTGTATTGGCTATTAGGGTTGTTATATTTCAGTTCGTAGGCAAAGAGCTTATTCACCAGGTTAACGGGGTCATTTATTTTTGTAAGCCAGCCTCTGATATTATAAGCGTATTTTACACTTTGCAGCGGACTGGCGGAGGTATTTCCTACATTCTTGGTCTGGAGCTGTCCCAGATCATTGTACAAGTTTTCTGCCAAAAGCTCCTGAGTTCCGCCATTGACCTGATGCCATTGTCTTACCACTCTTTCCTGATGGTCATACTCAAAGGTTTCTTTAATGCTTACTTCGGGATCGTTAGCACTTCTCTTATGATAAGTATAGGTATGATCGGGGTTCCCTGAAAACTTCAGGGAGCTTTCTGTTTTAGTATAGCCTCCTAAATGGTTAATTGAATGGGCACCAACTGCTCTTCCTCTGGTATCATACCAGGTATAGCTTTTCGTCCAGCTGTCGTCTTCGATATTTTTCACATAGGAAGCGGTTGCCAGGCTTTTGGTACTGATCGGGGAATTCTGGGAGTCCTGTGACAATACATTCTGACCCTGTACCTGTGCGGGTATGACCGGCGACCCCTGTGGGTAGGTATCATAATAATTGACGCTCAGAAGTTTTGAAAGAGCTGTGGGGTAAGAGGTATTGCTGTATTCAATGGTCATTCCGCTAAGGGTCAGGCTTCCGCCCCGTGTTTCATAGGAATTGTTTACAGGCAGGTTATCTACCTGATTCTGTATGCTCTGCCTTGATGCTGCATCCCGTGAGATCCCTGTATATACTACTCTTCCGAACGGGTCATATTTGGTAAAGATCCAGGCTTCATTGTCTATATAATTGGGGATCCCGTTTTTAAGGTTGGCATCACGGGAAAGGATGATCTGGTCTTTTTTATTGTAGACCATCTGCACCCAGCCTTTTCCGGGAAGTTTTTTCTCCACCAGCCTATTTTTTCCGTCATACCTGTATTGATAGCAAAGGTTATCAAGCAGGGTCGAAGATATTGAGGTAACTGAAGCTTTTGGAGGAATGACAAAGGCCAGCTGATCATATTCATTATAGATGTAATAGGTATCAACGTTTTCAGTGGGATTTAATATTTTTCTTACCAGGATGGTTTGTCCTTTTCCGTTCTTAAATTCTATGCTTTCATTACCGTCTTCATCTTTTACAGAGTTTTTATAGAGCTGGCCGGCTGCATAATTTCCTGTTGTGCTTACATTGGATTTGGTAGCTCCGCTCTCCCATATGGTTGTGGTGATATACTTTTTCACTTCCCCCGCTGCATTGGCATCGTATCCGTATACAACGGGTTTGCCCTGCCAGTCTGTTCCCGGGTTTGTCTGGCCCAGAAGCCTGTCAAGGGGAGAGTTTTCCAGGTTTTTATGGGAATATGGATAGGAATCATTGATCCCATTGGACTGGTAATAGGTATTGGCACTATTTTCTACACCACCCTGAATGTTCCCGTTCTGAGAGGTCATGGGAACAGGAAGCCAATTGTCTGCCTGTCTGCCAAATCCGTCATAAGGAATATGGGTCACCAAGTCTTTCCCGGATGGGGTAGATTTAATGCTGACTGACTGTTTTGGTCTTCCCAGGCCATCAAAAAACTGCACATTCTGTATCTGCTGAAGGCTGCCGTCTGAGGTGGTGGTGGGAACCAGATATTCTCTTGTATAGATATAGTTCTCTGTATTGGCTATACTGGTCGAGTAGTTGACACTGATGGGAGTATAGGGATTGTTTCCTGTGGTGGAAGTTCCCAGATAAGCCCTAAAGCCTCCATTGGCAGAATTGAAGCTGAAACCCGGAAGCAAACGGATGCTTTGGGGATCTGATACTTCGGTATTAGCTGCAGGAGGGGAGTTAAGGACGATCTGCCCATAATGATGGATACTCCAAACCAATAATATGCTTAGATATATTTTTTTATCCATGATATTAAAATTAATTTGCAGTATGTTTTTCTTTTAAAATAAGCTTTTTGAGCTGTTCGATTTCGGAGTGCTGATTTTTGATCTCTTTGTTTTCTTTTTCTAACTGCTGTATTCTTTCCTGCTGGTTCTTTAACTGCTTGTTTTGTTCTATGGTGTATAGGGTAAGCTCTTCTATTTTTTGTAACAGCTGGATCTGAAATTCTCCTATGTTCACGCCTTCTTTTTCCATTTGTTTTGCGGAGGCTATTTCCGGAAGGTGTTTTTTCTGCTTAATGTGTTTTTCTATATCTTCTAATTTGGGCAGATTGTAATCTTCTTCAAATACGAAATCTGCTGTAGGGGTATGGGTCACCTTGACTTCTTTTGCCTCAAACTTGCCCTGAAGGGACGCGTTTCCTGTATCTCCTGACAAAACAAATGCTTTTCCCCATTCCCATGCACCGCCTGCACCGCCATAGGCCAGACGAAGGGTTTTACTGCCATCATCAGGGGTCTGGAAAATCCATGCGTTGGAGCCACCGCTTATAATATCCTGAAACTGGGCATTACCGGCAACATCAAGTGTATAAGCCGGAGTGGCAACACCTATTCCTGTATTCCCGTTCTTGAGAATGGTAAATCTTTCAATAATGCTTGTACTGCCTGCTCCGTCATTAACGGCAATGGAGAATTTTGAGCCGTTGGTATTGCCGGACTCTTCGCTGGAATATATTCTTGCTTTAGGGGAATTGAGGTATCCGGCGAATTCCAGCATAGGATAAAGAGGGCTTGCTGACATGGCACTGCCGCCATTGGTTGAAATGGTCAGTTTGGCTCCGTTTGAATTTCCTACTTCTAATGTTGAGTTGGGAGAATAGGTTCCTATACCTACATTATTGGATAAAGGAGTAGTCGTAGCATTGACTGCATTACCCGGTGTATAGAGCTGTGCAGAAATAAAATAGGCTGATAGAATGCTGAGTAAAATTGTTATTTTCTTCATGATCTGTATTTTTTATTGTTTATAATTGTATTTGAATTCTTTTAATATATTTCCGGTAAGGCTGTTTTCTCTGATCTCTTTGAGTCTGTTGAATATATCATAAATATATACTTCCCTTAATCCTGATGGAGGGGTGATGCTTTTTACCCCGATAAGTGGATCATAGGTGTAAGTAGTAATCTGATAGCCGGATAGTGTGGAATTGCTTCTGAATGCATCTAAAGCAGCAACTAAGGCCTGCTCGGAGCTGTTTGTTCCCTGGGAGGCATCGGTATTGGATGTACTGACAATACTATCTATGAGCGATTGCTGAATATCGGATAATTTAGCTCCCTCTATCTTAGCAATGGGCTGGGTTTGATCATAGCCCCAGATAATCGTTATAACGACCCCGTCTTTCATCGTGTACTGCTGTACGTTACCCTTACTATCATATTTATCATACATGACTTCCGTGGAAGAAGCGGTGGTGTTTTGAAGGTCATAGGAGATTACAGAGGTCGGTAATACCAAGCCTCCTGTGGTGACAGTAGGAAGGGATGTAGGATAAACCGTTTCCACTTTTGATAAGGTTTTGGTAGTACTTCCAATAGTTTGTGTAGTCAATGTTTCCATCGGAATACCGATCATGTTCTTATCAATCATCAACTGGTTGCCTTTTTCATGGGCATATTGATAGGTGGTCTCTATAATTTTTCCATCAGTATCTGTATTTTTAAGCTTTGATAGATTTAAACCGTTACCAGATTGGTAAAAATATTCTGATTTGGATGTTATTAAATTATTATTCAAAATATCATCTTTGATAGTTTTGCTTGGTGAGAATGAACCGCCAAATAACTTAAAGAAGTATTTTGTTCTTAATCTATCTGCCACATAAGTGACAAAATTAGTTGGAATAATCTCTGATATATCTATAAATTCAGTATTTGAGGATTTCAATTTCGTGAAATCCTGATCATATATTTCCTGCTTATATAATTTTCCTCTTTTATAATTATTTGAACGATACGGAAGGTTTATATTTCCAATATTAGCCGGATAATAGTTAACATTAATACCACTCAAATTATTGTCAACTGATTTATATTCGGGGCTATCCGGATACATTTTATAATCTGTGAAATAATATTTTGTGAATCCTTTATTATTTTCAATTTCTGTAACTTCAGAATATTGAACGGGAAATGAATTCATAGCAGTTTCGATAAAGTTATCCGAATAGGCATTTAATTCTTCATAAGTACTAGAAGAAGTTTGCGTTTTTACATAGATTAAATTACGATAATAATTGGATAAAATTCCACTTGATTTAATATTAGGTCCAGATGGAGAGTAATTACTGATATATTTATATTCTTTGGTTCCTATTTGGCTACCGTCATTAGAATAGTTAATAATTTTACTAATACGTCCTCCACCTACAGACCCTTCATACGGTACCAGTATATTTTTAAACTGTGAGGCAGAATTTCTGTCAATTTTATCATTGTATTTATGAGGCTCATAAATAAACTCACTTTTTCCTTTGGTGGGATAAATTATTGTCTTAAGAAGTGCCATCGAACATAATGCAGGTTCTGGATCTCTTGTATTATCCGTAATGGTATAATCACCCGTATTTTTATTCAACGTAAAATTAGGAATCATATTCATTCTGGGCCTATTGTTGTAATACCCCCAATAGTCAATTAACCCGGTATTTTCATCAGGCAGTGTATTTTTATTATAATAATCAAAATTATATTCCTGTAAAAAATCCAGCGACAGGGGTTCTTTTCTAAACATTCTTATTTTGTCCAGAAAAAAATAATCTTTGTAACGATAATAATCTAAATTAATTTCTTTAATAACCTTTGTTCCTGCGGTATTATAAAAAGAAATACTTTCCAGTTTCAGAGAGGGAATTGTAGAAGTCAAATATTTATCATATCTCTCAAAATCAAATGTTACTATTGTTTTACCGTTTAAGAGAACTGAACTGGGAAGGCTTTTTTTAGTAGCTGAATAGCTTGTTGTAGCCGAATTGGAAGACGAACTGGTATTTCCCCAATAAATGGTTCCGTCATATAATAAATTACCGCTACTGGTATTATAATTACTATTTGTACTATTAATTTCTTGTTTAAAAACAACATTATGATCAAACATTAATAAGAAAGGTTCTTGTAAATTCATAATGCTGCCAGTATTAGATCTGCAAAAATTCCTGTCAGCTGTATTTGGCACAGCAATACGATATTTGATTTCTAAAATATTAGAATTAGGATATTCGATTTTGAATAAATTCCAGGAGGTAATCGTAAAACCATTTTCTGATACATTTTCTGATAATAAATTATAAGAAATTTCCAGATTTTCATAGTTTCCTCCGAAATAATACTTTATTCCTTTTTCATCTGTGATTATTATTGTAGTGGGTTTAGTCAAACATTTAGAACCATTTGTTAATACCGGATGAAGAGGCTGCTTGGAAGACAGTTGTGAAATATCAATTTTCAGATTTTTATTATCTGAAATAATAATGGGCTTCATATCATTTCCAATAAAGAAATATCCATTGTTTCCCATAAAATTAAAATTAAACTTATCCGGTTCGATTTCAAAGCTATCGGCTCCTGTTTTAATACCTATTCCTCCATTTCCATTAGAGAGCATATTATAATTTTGATTATAGATGTCACTATTTGTTTTATTGGATGTTTTAACCCCTTCTAAATGTCCATATAACTTATTTGATGATTGGGGCCAATCTGAAAAAAAATCATCGGGAAGTCCTCTTACTTCCCTGCTGATTGATCCACCGATGTCTAATGACCAGTCTAATCCAACATAGTTGGATTTTTTTGCAGGTATAAATCCTGTTCCATAATACCGCAATCCTATATTATAGTTATTGCCATCATAAAGATCCCCATAGCTAAAAAGATCAACATCATAAGCAACACTTCCCGTGTTTAAACTAACCGGGATGTTCCCAAATTTTTCGATAGTATAGGTTTGAGGTGATTTTATGACAGGTATATTAGTCTGTCCAAAATAGAATGGAGCAGCTAATATAAAAAATAAGAATGCTGTTATTTTATTATTTATATTCATTCGTTTCTTCATTATTCTGTGTTTTTACTTTTTAATAATCTTAGCACTTACTGATTGGTTGGTATCGGTCTTGATGCTCACCAGATAGGCTCCCTGGATTAATGTTTGAGTGTTAATCCTGGTTACTTTGTTCTTGGTCCTGGTTTGTTGAAGGAGTTTACCACTCATATCATACAACAATATATCCGCTTCCTTGAATTCATATCCGATTTCTACGTAGGTGTAATCCTGTACAGGGTTGGGATAAACCCTGATCTCCTGTTTCTCAATCAATTGATCTACCTGACTGTCTCCAAGCTTAAC